>CAVZGZ010000057.1:0-76742 GCA_963774775.1 uncultured Alphaproteobacteria bacterium | reverse complement strand
TTGCCCTTCAGCCGTTCGTTGCGTCGGCGCAGGCCTTCCATGGTGGCGAGCAGGATGACTGACACCGTCGTCAGGATCACCGCCGCCGCCGTGATGGTCGGGCTGATGTTCTCGCGGATGCCGCTGAACATTTCGCGGGGCAAGGTGCGCTGCTCCGGCCCGGCCAGGAACAGCACGATTATCACCTCATCGAAGCTGGTCGCAAAGGCGAACAGCGCGCCCGACGCCAGGCCGGGCAGGATCAGCGGCAGGATCACGCGGCGGAAGGCGTAGAGCGGCGAGGCGCCGAGCGAGGCTGCGGCGCGCGCCAGGTTCATGTCGAAGCTTTGCAGCGTCGCGCTGACCGGGATCACCACAAAGGGCGTCGCCAGTGCGGTGTGCGCCAGGATCAGACCCCAGTAGCTGCCGGTAAGCCCGATCGGGGCGAAGAAAAAATACAGGCCGACCGCGGTGATGACACCCGGCACGACCACCGGCGACAGCACGACTGCCAGCACCAGCGGCTTGAACTTGCTCTTCCACTGCGCCAGACCCAGCGCGGCGAGCGTGCCGAGCACCATGGACAGCACGGTCGAGGCTGTGCCGATGATCATGCTGTTCTTCAGCGACATCATCCAGCGCGGGGAGTTGATGAAGTCCTCGTACCAGCGGAGCGAGAGGCCCGGCAGCGGATAGGTCAGGTAGGAGCCGGAGCTGAACGACAGCGGCATGATCGCCAGGATCGGCACCATCAGGAAGAAGAACACCAGCGTGGAGGCAACGATGGTCGCGGTCCACGCGATGCGCTGGCTGGGAGTGCGGAGGGAAGGGATGCCGCTCAATTCTTCATTCCTCCCGTGACTTGCTGGCCATGGACCAGTTTTCCGTAGACGGCGGCCAGCAGCAGTGTGGCGAGCAGCAGCACCGCACCCAGCGCCGAGGCCAGGCCCCAGTTGACCGTTTCGGTGGTGTAGAGGGCGATGAAGTAGCTGATCATTTGATCGGCGGCGCCGCCGACGAGTGCGGGCGTAATGTAGTAGCCGAGCGCCAGGATGAAGACGAGCAGGCAACCCGCCCCGATGCCCGGCAGCGTCTGCGGCAGGTAGATCCGCAGGAAGGCGGTGACGGGCGACGCACCGAGCGACGCGGCGGCACGCATGTAGGCCGGCGAGATCGCCTTCATGCTGCTGTACAGCGGCAGGATCATGAAGGGCAGCAGAACGTGGGTCATCGCCACATACACGCCGAAGCGGTTGTAGATCAGACGCAGCGGCTCGTCGACGATGCCGAGCCAGCGCAAGCTGTCGTTCACGATGCCCTCGCGCTGCAAGAGCACGATCCAGGCGCAGGTCCGGACCAAAAGCGAAGTCCAGAAAGGCAGCAACACGAAAATCATCAGCAGGTTCGACCGGCCGGGCGGCAGCGTCGCCAGCAGATAGGCGACCGGGAAGCCCAGGATCAGGCAGAGCACCGTGACGCCGAAGCTGATGGTGAAGGTGCGGGCGAACACGTCGCGGTAGATGGCCTGATCCGGCGCGGCGGCGACGATCGCGTTGTCCACGTTCCGCGTCAGGTCGAGCGCGGCCAGCAGGTAGAAGCTGGTCATTGGGCCACTGGCGCCCTTGATCGCCGCCCAGGTGGCGCGTTCGCCCCAGGCCGGATTGATCTTGCCGAGCGTCGCCTTGGCCGTGCCGGGCTCCGGCGCGGCTTTCAGGTTGCGCGCGGTGTTGGCCAGGATGGTGCGGAAGCCGTTTTGTGCATAGTTCAGCCGCTTGGATGCGATGGCGATGGTGCCGGCGGCGCGCGCCGCCAGGATGTCATCAGCCAGCGCCGCGTAGGCCTTTTCGTCTGGCGTGTCCTTGCCGTCCCAGTCGGCCAGCGCCGCCACGGTGTGGGGCAGGATCTGAGGCACCTCCCAGTCGTCGACCGAGCGCCAGAGCATGCCGGCGATGGGACCCAGGAAGGTGAAGAGCAGGAACAACAGAAGCGGCAGGATCAGCGCCAATGCCTTGAACTGGCGCGCCCGCTCCGCCCGTTTCAGGCGCCGCTTGAGCGGCACCCCGGTCGGCGCAGCAGCTCCAGTCAACAAAGCAGTTGTCATTGGTTGAGTCTTTTTGGGTTGCGTCTCTTTGATCGAAAATCCCCACCGGTCCGGGATCGCATCGCCGTGCCGAGGGGCACGGCGATCAGAGTGTCAGTCCTTTGCCTCGACCCCTTCGCCGGCCATGCTCAGATCACTCGGCGGTGGTGAGCGGATTTGCGAAGCGAATTATTTCGCCGCCCACTTGTTGAAGCGCTCGGTCAGGCGGTCGATGTTTTCGAGCCAGAAGGTAACGTTGATCTCCACCGCGTTCTTGATGTTGTCAGGCGCGGTCGGCAGGTCCTTCAAAACCGCCGGCTGCAGGTGAGCTGCGGCATCCTTGTTCGAGGTACCGTAGGCAATGTTCTCCGACAGCTTGGCCTGGTTCTCGGCCTTTCCGACGAAATCCAGGAACTTGTAGGCGGCGTCCTTGTTCGGGCTGCCCTTCAGGATGACCCAGCTGTCGATGGTGTAGAGCGCCCCGTTCCACACCATGCCGAAGTTCTTCTTCTCGCTCTTGTTGGCGGCATCGATGCGGCCGTTGTAGACCGAAGTCATCGCCACTTCGCCGGACGCGAGCAGCTGGGGCGGCTGGGCGCCGGCCTTCCACCAGACAATGTCGTTCTTGATGGTGTCCAGCTTCTTGAAGGCGCGCTCGATACCCTCGTCGGTGGCCAGCACCTTGTAGACGTCCTTCGGCGCGACGCCGTCGGCGATGAGGGCAATCTCCAGCGTGGTCTTCGGACCCTGACGCAGGCTGCGCTTGCCCGGATACTTTTTGGTGTCGAAGAAGTCGGCCCAGCTCGTCGGCGCGTCCTTCAGCTTGTCCTTGTCGTAGCCGAGAACGAAATCGTACACGATGGCGCCGATGCCGCAGGGATCAACCGCCGGCGGCAGATAGGCGGCCTCGCCACCGATCTTCGGATATTCGAGCTTCTCGAACAGGCCTTCCTCGCAGCCGACAGCCAGTTCATCACTCTCGACCTGGACGACGTCCCAGGTTGCGGCGCCACCCTGCACCTTGGCGCGCAGCACGCCGATGCCGCCGTCCCATGACTCGTCGTTCATCGGACTACTGGTCGCCTTCTTGAACGGCTCGAAATAAACCTTCTTCTGCGCATCCTGATACGCACCGCCCCACGACACCACGGTCAGGTCACGCGCCTGCGCGGCCGTGGCCAGCGCGATGCCGGCGGTGAACGTTGCGACGAATCCCAGTGCCACGTTGAGCTTCAACATCGTCTTCGTTCCTTCTTTTTGTAAGGTTGCGTCTTGGAGGTCTTCTTGGAGGTGATGCGTCCGGGTCCGATCGCTCGGGCGCCGACCGCAGCGTTCGATCATACGGGGTCAAGGGCCAGGCAGTCTTCGGGGCGGAAAGTGATGGACACGCGTTGGCCATGGCTCAGGCCTCCATGCTCGCCCGGCTGAAGCTTGACCATGAATTCCTCGTTGCCGGCGACCTCGAGCACGGCCAGCGCGTGGTCGCCGAGGTAGATTGTGTTCTGCACCGTGGCGGGCAGATGGTTCGGCCCCTCGCCGGCGGCGCCGTCCGTCAGGATGGAGACCCGCTCCGGCCGCACCGACAACGAGGTGGCGGCGCCCGTGCCTGTTACGTTGACCGCCCGGGCCATCACGGAACCGCCGGAGGCGAGGGCGACGCGGCAATATCCCTGTTCGATATTTTCGACGGTGCCGGCCAGCACGTTGTTCTCGCCGACGAAGTTGGCGACGAAGCTGTTCACCGGGTGCTCGTACAGCGCGTCGGGCTTGTCGATCTGCTGCACGATGCCGTCGTTGAACACGGCGATGCGGTCCGACATGGTGAGCGCCTCGCTCTGGTCGTGGGTGACGTAGACGACGGTGATGCCCATCGTCTCGTGCAGTTGCTTGATCTCCAGTTGCATTTGCTCCCGCAGGCGCTTGTCCAGCGCGCCCAGCGGCTCGTCCATCAGCACGAGCTGCGGGTTGAAGACCAGTGCGCGGGCCAGCGCCACGCGCTGCTGCTGGCCGCCGGACAGTTGCCCCGGCCGCCGGTGCGCCAGGTTTTCCAGCTTGATCATGCGCAGCGCCGTCCGCACGCGCTCCCGCAACTCCGCCTTGTTGATCTTGCGAACGGACAGCGGAAAGGCGACGTTCTCCTCGATCGTCAGGTGCGGAAACAGCGCGTAGTTCTGAAAGACCATGCCGATGTCGCGCTTATGCGGCGGCATGTTCTTGATGGACCGGTCATTGAGGTAGATCTCGCCATGGGTCGGAACCTCGAAGCCCGCCAGCATCATCAGCGTGGTCGTCTTGCCCGAGCCCGAAGGGCCAAGCAGGGTGACGAACTCGCCCTTCCCGATGTCGAGGTCGAGATTCTTCACCACGAGGTGTTCGCCGTCGTAGGTCTTCTGAATACCGGCAAAACGCACCAAAGCTAGCGCTGATGTGACCATGCCGCCTTCCATGCCTTGCTCCTGCAAAAAGGGGCGGAAGTCTCCACAAGCTCGCCGCCGAAACGTTCGCGTCGATCCATCGGCCGTCCATGTATTTCCACGCTTTTGAGCAGAAACCAGAAACAGAGACTTTTCAAGCCTATATTCCTTCATAAGCTTCGTTCGAGGGTTGCGAGAATTTTCGGCAGCGCTGCACCGCCTCGACCGGAGATGCATCAATGTGATCGAACCCACATTGTTTGAATCACCGGTGCGGTAGTCTCACGGGCGACCAGCCAGTCATGGATGACGGCAGCCGGGTCGCGTCCTCTCCGCTCAAAGCAGTTCGTTATAAAAAGGGGCTTCGATGGAACATCCGCTTCGCGTCGACGAATTTCTCCCGTCACAGGCTCTGCAATCCGGCACGGTCGAAGAGGCCGCCGCCGTTGCATCGACTCCCGCGACCCCCGCGGCGGCATTGCCGCCGTTGCCGAACCTTCCCGAGAGCGACGCGCTGCTGCTGCAGCCATCGGATCCGCGGTATGCCGGCTTCCTTGCCGCGACCAACAAGCTGACGCAGTTGAGCCCGGCGCTGCGTGCGGTCTGCAACACCGAGCACGCCGTCGCCGTGATGGTCGACTGGGTTCGCAGCAACAATCTGAATTTCGCCGTCCGATGCGGCGGCCACTCCTACGAAGGCCTTTCGCAATCCGCCGATGTCGTGATCGACGTTCGTGGCCTGAACACGATCGCGGTCGACAAGACGGCGGGCCTTGTGACCGTCGGCTCCGGCGTGACGCTGTTTGCGCTCTATCAGGCGCTCGCCGCGCAAGGACTGGCGCTGGCCGCCGGGAGTTGTCCGACGGTTGGAATCTCGGGCCATCTCACCGGCGGCGGCCACGGTTTGCTGGCGCGCTCGCATGGGCTGACCTGCGACAGCCTCCAGCAGGCCACCGTGATCGACGCGCAGGCGCGCACGCTGACGGCGAGTGCGGATTCCGAGCCGGATCTGTACTGGGCCTGCCGCGGTGGCGGCGGTGGCAGCTTTGGCGTCGCGACCGAATTCAGGCTCAACGTCTTCCCGCTCCAGACAGCGCTGGTGTTCGGCGTATCCTGGAAATTGTCGCAAGCGCACGCAGCGCAACTGTTCGCGGCGTGGCAGAGCTGGGCGCCGAACGCGCCCCAGGCCATCACCTCGATCATGAAGGTTGGTCCCGCCGGCGGCGGCCTCATCTCGATGCGCTGCATCGGCCAGTCGATCGGCACCGAGGCCGAGCTGCGCAGCCAGCTGCGGACGCTGACGCAGCTTCGAGCACCATCGTCGCAGCTCACGGTCAGCTCGCTCGGCTTCCTCGACGCGGTGAAGCATTTCGCCGGACCGCTCGATTTCGAACAGATCCTGATGAAGGCCAAGTCGGACTACGTGCTGACGCCGCTCACCTCGGACGGGATTGCCACGATGATGGTCAATTTGGCGCCGCTGGCGGCCGGCGCCATCGTGCTGCTGTGCGACTCCTATGGCGGCAAGATCGCCGACGTTGCAGCCGATGCCACCGCCTTTCCGCGGCGCGCGGGTACGCAATATTGCATCCAGTATTTCTCGAGCTGGAACCGCGCGGCCGATACGTCAACCCATCTGGCGCAAGTCGCAAAGGTTTACGCGGCGATGCGGCCGCATATGCCTGACGCGTCCTACGTCAACTATTGCGATCTCGATCTGCCGGATTACGCCACGGCGTATTGGGGCGATAATCTCGGCCGCCTGGTGGCGGTGAAGCAGCAATACGATCCCGACGATATGTTCCACCACGCCCAGAGCGTGCCTCTGAGCGTCCCTGTTGCCTGAAGTATTCAGTGCGTTAGCACTCAGAGCGTCTTGAGATACTCGATCAACGCTCTTCGCTTGTCGGCATCCAGTGCCGGTCCGACACGGCCGTAGGTCTTCTCGTCGTCGGTGAATTCGTGGCCCCTGTTGGAGTTTCCGCGAATCGAGGCGTCGAATTCGAAACCGTTGGTGAGCTTGTCGGTCTTGTAGCCGAGCTTCACGGGATCATATTCGCGGTTGCCGAGATAGAATGTCTTCGGCCGGTCCGCCGCAGGCCCAAGCAGATCCTCGATGGTCGGCACCGAACCGTTGTGGAGATAGGGTGGCGTTGCCCAGATACCGTTGAGCGACCGGACCTTGTAGGCAAGCTCTCCCCGGACCTCGTTGGGCATATTTCCGTTGATGTCCTGTTTCTGCTTGTCGCTCAACGGAGGCTTGGACTGATTGTAGATATAATTGACGGTCTTCTCGACGACATATTTGAGTGCGGTGGCGAAGTCGGTCGCCTTGATGTCGAGGTTTGCGGGAAGCTCGACCGTTCGGGCCCCCATATCCGCGGCCTGGGCAGGATCGGTACCGACATGGCTGATCGGGATGTTTTCGACCACGACGATCGGCTGGTCGGCCTGGTTCTTTGTCCACCAATCCTTGTTCGAGAAGTCGAAGAAGGCTGGGCTCGAGACCGGCGGCCGGTGACATGGCTGACAGGTCGTCTTGTAGAGTTCGGCGCCTTGGGCTGCGAGTTTCTCATCGATCGCGGGCAGAACATCGCTCGGCCATTTCGGCGATTTCAGGCCTGAAAATCCCTTTTCCGCGCTCGGCGGGTTGCCAGCGATCATTTGCTCCATGTCGTGGAGGATATCCACGTTCACGCTCGATTTGAACAGACCCTTCGCCGGGTCGGTCAGATTGAGCTCCGACGATACGCCAAGGGATTCACCGGCATTGCGCACCATCGGCTGCATGATGGAGCCGTTATACTGCACCCAGTCGAACCACGGCGTGTTCCAGATGCGCGGGTAATGCACCGGCGCTGACGAGCCCCGGTAGTTTTCAGGCTTGTTCAAGTCCTGTGAAAACACCTGATTGCCGATCCGGTTGAGCGCGTCCAGCCGTCCGTAGCCTTCTTCGATGCTCTGGGAAGCGACGACCTGCTCGAGATCCTTGACTTGCTTATATTGGTTCAGGACCTGGTCGATCTGGAATTTCAGCTCCTGACGCTCCTCGACCGTCGAGTCCGGTCCCAGGATACGATCGGCGAACCGGCTGAAGCGGCCAGGCAAAATACGTGTGTAGAGCAGCGCGACGCCTACTCCCTGCTTGAACTTGAAGAGATCGGTGAGCGCCGGCCCGCCGTCGATAATGACCGCGGTGTCCTTGTAGGTGAACCGCCCGGTATGACAGGCCGCGCAGGTCAAGCCGATGCCGGTCATGTCGCGCTTATTAGTCGGGTTTCGCCATGGCCCGCCTGACGGATCGAGCATCGGGCCGCCCTGCGCGAAGCCGATCGGAAGCGGCGCTTTCTTGCCTGGTATGATCGTATCCGGAATGAAGCCGTAGCGATCGAGGTAGGCGGGGTCGCTGAGCGGGCCGGCGGAGGTGACGATCAACGGCGGAACCGTCGGCTGCTCCAGCGCCATGAACCACTCATAGGGAATACCGAAGGTTCGCGTTCCCTGGTCGGCGTGATAGAACCAGCTGAGCTTTTCCTTGCTCACATTCTGGTCGAGCCAAACGGTTTTCTTCGGTTGCGGATATTCTGCGACCTTGACGTGAAGGCCGTCCCAGAATTGCGTGATGTCGTCCTTGAAATAGAAATAAGCGGCGATACCGACGCCGACGGCCAATACGCCAATTGTGTTGATCGTCCTGCGACCCATCGCCTGCCCCCAAAATCCGCGCTTCGTGCGCAGATCAGATATCATGCACCGTCAAAAAAAGCTGGCCTAAGCTGTTCATCTTTTGCGTGTATCAAACATGTTGCCATCCTATAGTAGTGCCTATACGGTGTCTATAAATTCAAGTTTCACTTTGAAACGTAATCCATTTCACTGCAACGCCATCGCAAGCCCGATATCAATCAACGACCATTTCGTCTGGGAGATGAACGTGAAGCATGTCCGGAAGTTTTCCGGCCGGATTTCGGCCTGCGCGCATCGGTTCGTCGTGCTTGCAATTCTGTGCTTTGCGACCGCGGCAAGCGCGCTGGCACAAACCGCGGCGCCGACCGCAGCTCCCGAGCAGCCGCTCTCGGCCGATGATGTGTCGTGGCTGTTTCCCGCGCCGACCAAGGTGGCCGATCTCGCCAATCTGATCGCGCTGAGCGATCTGACCGTGCCGAACCCGCAGGACCCGACCAAGCGGGATCGGGTGTGGCCGGATGCCATTTTCCAGCAATTCATCGCGATCGCGAGCAGTCCGGCAGGCGCGGTGTCCGCCTCCGACAAGATCGGGCTTCCCGCCGCGGCCAAGACGATCGACGCCTGGCATATCGCCGGCGTGCGGTTCGACCCCGGCGCGCCGGGCCTGTCGGACGCCATCATCAAGGAGTATGGCCAGTCGCCGCAGATCCGCTTGATCGTGCAGCCGGTCGTCAAGAACGATGACGGCAGCGTGACGCCGCTCGACATTACCGCGCATTTGATCTTCAGTTTCATCACGGGATTGCAGCCGCCGGCGCAGAAGGGATGTTTCCCGAGGCCGTCACCCGATCTCACGGCCTTCAAGCAGATTGTCGCTGAAGTCGCCGAACTGCGCTCCAAATTGCGGGATGGCAAACTGGGCAACAACAAGATCGTCACCGCCGGCAAAGCGCTCGGCGTTCATCCGGGCCTGGTCGATCAGACCACGGCGGCGAACGTGCGCGCGGAAATGAAGGCGCTGCTGGAGAAACATCTCGCCAGCCAGCGGCTCGGCCAGATGGCGATCATGGGATTGCCCGACGGTAACGACGAGCCGTGGATTTTCCTCTCCATGCAGTTCCTGCCTCCGGGGACCGTTCCGCAACTGCCGAACGGCGGGTTTGTGCCGGTGCACGGCCCGACGCTCGACGGCAAGCAATTCGCGCAGTTGCTGCAGCCTGCCGGGACCAAGCCGCGGGTCGTCCCAGTGCCGCATACCAACAATCTTGCGCCGATCACCTGTATCAATGCGGCGGTGCCGGCCAACGGTCCGCCGGTCAACAAGCGCAAGGGTGTCGCGACCGCCGACCTGCCGGCCGATCCGCCGGGATCGTCGGCTGGCCGGGCGAAAGTGCTGAATGTGCTGAACACGATCGCCGACCCCAACAAGAGTCACTTCTTCAACACCGATTGCGTCAGCTGCCACACCGAGACGCGGCGGGCGCTGGAGCTGCTGCGACCGCGCGACATGCCCAAGATCGCTGCCGCACCGTTGCCGAACGGTCCGTGGAACGTGCGCAATTTCGGTTGGTCGCCGTTGATCGAGGGCGACGCCGCCGGCTCGGTATCTCGCCGCACCGCTGCGGAAACCAAGGCGGTGGTCGATTTTGTCAACGCGAAGCTGCTGACGAAGTAGCGCGCCAATCGATTCCGGCCGTGGGCGCCATGCTCGCGGCTGACGCATTTGCGCCGTGCGGACCGGAAAGGTAAAATCCGCGAGCAAACGCTTATGGGGATCGCCGGTTCGATGGCCGCCAGCGCCGAAGCCCTCAAGATCGAGACCGCCGACAAGACCACGGTCTCGGCGCTGCTGCTGCGGCCCGAGCCGGCGCGCGCCTGTTACGTCCTCGCCCACGGCGCAGGCGCCGGCATGACCCACAAGTCGATGGAAACGGTTGCCATGGGCCTGGCCGAGCGCGGCATCGCGACGTTGCGCTATCAGTTTCCCTACATGGAGAAGGGCAGCAAGCGGCCCGATCCGCCGCCGGTCGCGCACGCCACGGTGCGCGCGGCGGTAGCGGAAGCCGCGCGCCGCTGCGCCGGATTGCCGCTGATCGCAGGCGGCAGGTCGTTCGGCGGCCGCATGACGTCGCAGGCACAGGCGATCGCGCCGCTGCCGGGCGTGCAGGGACTGGCATTCCTCGGCTTTCCGCTGCATCCCGCGGGAAAACCGTCCACCGACCGCGCCAAGCATCTCGCCGAAATCCGCATCCCCATGCTGTTCCTGCAGGGAACACGCGATGCGCTCGCTGAACCGCAGCTGCTCGAGCCCGTCGTCAAAGGCCTCGGGCCAACAGCTAAGCTGCATCTGGTCAAGGAAGCCGATCACTCCTTCCACGTGCTGGTGCGCTCCGGCCGCAACGACCGCGAGGTGATGGCCGAAGTGCTGGATGCGTTTGCGGCGTGGGTCGCCGCGATCAAAGCCTGATCAACACCCGCGGCAGATGCTGCGCAGGCTCTTGTAGACCGCGTCGTCGTCCTGTCGCATCTGCTGCAGCGATTCGATTGTCCTGGTGTCGGCACGTGGCTCCGGCTTGCGCCTGGCGGCGAGCGCGGCGGCCTGGCGCTCGTAACACGCCTCTCGATCGGGCTTTGCCTGAATGAAGCGGCATTGCTCGATCTCCGCGAAGGCCGGGGCGGCACCGAGCGACAGGCCGAGCAAAATGGCTGGCAGGAAATTCAACGTCGTCGATCCCTTGTCATGCGGCCCGGTCGCTCCAATCATTGCGCCTCAGCCTGTGTTCTAGAGCATGATCCGGAAAAGTGGGAACCGGTTTTCCGAAAAGATCATGCTCAAACAAAAAAATAGAGCGGGATGACGATTCGAAGAAAAGTCATCCCGCGCTAGCTGCCATAGATCTTGTCGCGCAGCCGGCGCATGCCGGAAAGCCAGCGGTCGCGGCTGGAGGCCTTGCGCTGCACATATTCATGCACCTGCGGATGCGACAGGATCAAGAATTGCTCGGCCTGCATCGCCTCGATCACCATCCGCGCCACCTCAGCCGGCTGCAACACGCCGTCGACCCGCGCGGCGCTCGGGCCTGGTGTCGTCATGCCCGTCTGTACCGACTGTGGGCACAGCACGGAGACGCGGATGCCGCGATCGCCATATTGAATGGCAAGATGTTCGGCGAGCGCGATCGCCGCGTTTTTGGTCACCCCATAGGGCATGGAATTCAGCGACGCCAGCAGGCCCGCGGCCGACGCCGTATTCAACAGATAGCCCGAGCCGCGCGCGAGCATGCCAGGGACCAGCGCGCGCGCCGCAAAAACGTGGCTCATGACATGAACCCGCCAGCTCACATCCCAATCGGCGTCGGATGCGCCCTCCTGCCCCTTGCGCGACAGCCCGGCGTTGGAGAAGAACACGTCGACCGGGCCAAATTTGGCCTCGGCCGCAGCGATCAACGCCTTGATGTCTTCCTCCAGCCCGACGTCCGCGGTCACCGCCAGGCCATCGATATCGCCCGCGACCTTTGCCAGCCGCTCGCGCGAGGTCTTGAGATCGGCGACGACAACGCCGCGCGCACCGGCTTCCGCATAGGCGCGCGCCACCGCTTCCCCGATCCCGCTCCCGCCGCCGGTGACGACGCAGACCTTGCCTTTGACGTGCATGCTTGGTTCCCACTGACTTCTTTTCTTGAACTCTGCACGAGAGTGCACATCACCGCCGCTTCGTGGTCAACGTCCGTTTGCACCCGCGATCAATTTTTCACGTCCGTGTCTCCCCGCCGCTGGCGTCATCTTCGCCGTTATGCGATCACGGCCCGACGGCCATCAGGATCTGGAGAATTGAAGAATGCTTGAAGTACGGGAACAGTCCACCGTGACGGCGCCGCTTGCGGCTCACCCCGCGTGGACCAGCGATTCGGCCTGGTCGGTCTACCGGCTGCCGTTCAACGATCTCCTGTTCAAGGCGCAATCCGTTCACCGTCAGCATTTCGATCCCAACCGTGTCCAGCTGAGCAAACTGCTCAACATCAAGACCGGCGGCTGTCCCGAGGATTGCGGCTATTGCAGCCAGTCCTCGCATCATTCGACCGGCCTTGCGGCCTCGAAGCTGATGGAGGTCGAAAAGGTGGTCGCCGAGGCGCGCAAGGCCAAAGATGGCGGCGCAACGCGTTACTGCATGGGTGCGGCATGGCGGAATCCGAAGCCGAGAGACATGGATGCCATTGTCGAAATGGTCGGCCGGGTGAAGGCGCTCGGGCTTGAGACCTGCATGACGCTTGGAATGCTGGACCGCGATCAGTCGAACCGGCTCAGCGCGGCCGGGCTCGACTACTACAACCACAATATCGATACGTCAGAGCGCTATTACCCGCAGGTGACCTCGACGCGGACATTTGGCGATCGCCTCGATACGCTGGAAAATGTCCGGCAGTCCGGCATGAAAGTCTGTTGCGGCGGCATCCTCGGCATGGGCGAGGAAGAGACCGACCGAGTCGAAATGCTGGTCACGCTGGCAAACCTGGCCGAGCCGCCGGAGAGCGTTCCGATCAACATGTTGATTCCGATCGCCGGCACCCCACTTGCCGAGTCCGCGTCGGTCGCGCCGATCGAGTTTGTCCGGATCGTCGCGCTCGCGCGCATCATGATGCCGAAATCCTATGTTCGCCTGTCGGCGGGCCGCTCGGCCATGAGCGATGAGATGCAGGCGCTGTGCTTCTTTGCGGGCGCGAACTCGATCTTCGTCGGCGACACCTTGTTGACCGCCGGCAACCCGGAAGACGAGGCAGACCGAAAGCTGTTTCACCGGCTGGGATTGCAAGCGATCTGACCGGTTCTGGGTCAGTCCTGATAAAGCCCCTTGTCGCGCGCCTGGCGGATCGCCAGTGCCGCCATCAGGTCGAGCATCGGCGTCGACAGCCCGGCTTTCAGCGCAAAGGCCGCGGGCGCGCGGACCAGTGCGTCGATCTCCACGGCGCGGCCGAGCTCAAAATCCTGCAGGATCGAAGGCTTGTGGTCGGGCGCGGGCCCGTCGCGGATGACACGCTTGACCGCGGGGATATAGTGCTGGGCGATGCTGTTGGCCTCGTCCAGCAGTCGCGGGATGACATCGCGCAAGGCGGCATCGTCGCGCACCGCGCGTGCGGTTTGCCCAGTCAACAGGCACAGTACCGACATCGACATGTTGGTCAAAAGTTTCGACCAGATCGCCTCCCTGATCTCCACAACATCAGGCGATTCGATTCCGGCCGCATTGAGCGCAGCACGGAGCCGCGCAATCCGCATCGAGGATCGATCGTCGCATTCGCCGATCAGGAGGCGATTCCGGTCGGGTGTGAGATTCGCGACCACGCCTGGCTCGATCACCTCGTTAGCAGAAAAGATTACTCCGCCGATAATTCGTTCCTTTGGCGTAGCCGTGCGCAGGGCGCCGCCGGGATCAAGGAAGCCGAGCTCGGGAACATCAGGATGTTTTTGGGGCAGGCCGAGATCGTACCACCAGGGAATGCCGTTCTGGGCGAACACCACGGCGGTGTCGTCGCGCAGGAGAGGCTTAAGCCCGGCTGCGAGCGCGCCGATGCCGGTCGCCTTCAACGCACTGATGACGACATCCTGCGCACCCAATTTGGCCGGATCGTCCGAAGCCGCGACGGTCGCCTTGAACTCGGCGTCGCCGACGCGCAGCGTCAGGCCCTTCGCCTTCACTGCGTCGAGATGTGGCCCGCGCATCACGCAGGAGACGTCGTGCCCCGCAAGAGCAAGCCGTACCGCAAAGTGGCTGCCGACCGCGCCTGCGCCGAAAATGCAAATCCGCATGAGGAGTGATCTTCCCGTTGATCGAATGAGCGCTGGTGCCAGTTTCCACAAGCTGGCGCCAAGCGCAACCGGTCCTGCGGTTTACGCGGATTGCGGTGACTTATCTGCGGTAGAAAACGCGTCAAAACAAACATAGCCGTTGCCCGTCGGGATGAGTTGGGTGTCCAGCTCTTGTGTCCAGTCGTTGCGCGAAAAATATCTCGCTTTCGCCGTCGGGCAAATCAGCGCTATCAATTCGCCCATCCTTTCCCCGCAAGAGGGGCGTATCGCGATCGTCACGAAACGCGGGAGAGGATGCGGTGGACGCGGCAGCGTCGGCGCGCAAGGTGATCGCGGGGCGAGTTTCTCGTGAGCGATCAACCGGCACGCAGGACGAACGGCGCTGATGCGTACGGCAAAACCGTGTGGTTCTGGCACCCGTTGCTGGTGTCAAGCTGTCGGTGACTGAACCGATCCAACCGGATCGGATCGGCCATCAAGCCGGCAGCGACGGTGACAAGACGAATTCGTCGCCGGGGAGAGCACGGCATAAGTCGTAAAGCCATTGCGCGGGGGATGCCGGAGTGTTTCCGCTGAACCTGTATGCTCGTGTGCGGTTCTTCGCACAATTTTGCACACGAGACCGCGGGTGCAGCGCGCACCCGGCATTCCCTGCTCCCTCTTTTCTCGAGGGACCGACGCTGACGCAAACCTCGGGCAAACCATGCCGCGAGAAGGCGGAGTCATGTTTGGAAAATGGCAATGCGAACGCCACACACTCGCTGTCATCACCCGCGCATGCGGGTGATCCAGTACGCCGCGGCTTCCCGGCTCAAGCACTGCTGTCTCTGGAATACTGGATCGCCCGGTCAAGCCGGGCGACGACGAGTGGAACTTGAATCGCGATTCCACCACGTCATTGCGAGCCAACGGGTCGCGCGAATGCGCGCCCGATGACAGGCTCCGCGAAGCAATCCATCTCGCAATGTAAGGAAGTATGGATTGCTTCGTCGCTTCGCTCCTCGCAATGACGGTGGCTAGGAGTTGGACTACCCTAGCGGTCATGCGGTTTGCGCCACCGGCCTAGCGGAAAGTGATAGATCAATCCCTGAAGTCATGAGCCTATGGTCCGGCGTCACGACCGCAAAAATACCGCACGAGAGGAATCGTCCATGTCTGCCAATCCAGTCTTGTGGAACCTCGATGAACGAGGCGTCGCAACCGTCACGCTGAACCGCCCGGAGGTCAACAACGCCTACGATGCCGGGCTGATCGGCGGCGTGCTGTCGGCGATGGACGAACTCGGCAAGAAGCCTTCGCTTCGTGTCGTCGTGCTGAAGGGCAACGGCAAGCACTTTCAGGCCGGTGCCGACCTGAAATGGATTAACGGCGTGCGGCCAAAGTCAGCCGGTGAGAACGAGGCGGTCTCACGGGCGACGTTCGAAGCCGTGCAACGGCTGAACCGACTTCCGATCCCGACGGTGGCGCTGGTTCAGGGCGGCTGCTTCGGCGGCGGCACCGGTGTGATCTCTGCCTGCGACGTGGTGATCGCGGCCGACAATGCGCTGTTCTCGATCACCGAAGTGCGCTGGGGGCTGACGGCCGCGATCATCATCCCGCAGTTGTGCGATGCCATCGGCGTCCGCCAGGTCCGCCGCTACGCGTTGACCGGCGAACGCTTCGGCGCGGAAGATGCGCGGCGCATCGGTTTGGTGCATGAGGTGGTGCCGCTGGCCGAACTGGAGAGTGCGGGCGCCAAAGTCGTCGAGCAGTTGCTTGCCAACGGCCCCGAGGCGTTGGCCGAAACCAAGGCGTTGGCGATGGAAAGTTCATTTGGCGGAATGAGCGTGGATGACGACAGCTATGCGCGGCTAGTGCGGATGCACTCGGACAGGCGCCAGACCAAAGAGGCCTCGGAAGGGCTGGCCTCGTTTGCCGAAAAGCGCGCAGCCAAGTGGGGATGAAGGCCATCGTCCTTTAAGGGGGCTGGCGCGCGATCACGGGCTTTACATTGATCGTCGCTTTGGCGAGATAGCTGATCCCCTTCGCGGGGCACGATATGATCCGGGAACCCCTTACTTGCCCCTCAAAACCATCGAAGAACCAGCGCGCCAAATTCCGCTTTATGGCGAATATGAAATCGCCGTCCTCGGTGGCGGACCGGCGGGCATCGCAGCGGCGGTCGCCGCGGCGCGGGCCGGTCGGCGCACGCTGCTGATCGAGCGCTACGGTTTTCTCGGCGGCATGGGCACGGCCGCCGGGGTCACCAACTTTTGCGGGCTGCATGCCAATGTCCACGGCGAGATGCACCGCGTGGTGCAGGGCATAGCCTCCGACCTGCTTGACCGGATCGACCATCTTGGCGGGTTGAATGCGCCGCATCTGATCCTCGGCAAGATTTTTGCGCAGGCCTACGACACCGCGGCCTACAAGATCGCGGCCGATGACCTGCTGGCCGCACACAAGGTCGACATTCTCTTCCACGCGCTCGGCGCCGGCGTGGTGATGCGCGATGACAAGCGCATCAACGTGATGATGGTCGAGACCAAGGCCGGACGCCAGGCGGTTGCGGCGGAGATTTTTATCGATTGCTCCGGCGATGGCGATCTTGCGGCCTGGGCCGGCGCGCCGTTCGAAGTCGGGGACAGTGAAGGCCACATGCTCTATCCCTCGATGATGTTCCGCCTCAACGGCGTCGATCCTGACAAGGCGGGCGAGGCGTGGCGGACCATCCCGACGCTGATGGAGAGGGCGGAAGCCGCTGGCACCCATCATTTCCCGCGCAAGGCCGCGATCGTGCGGCCGCAACGCCACGGCATCGAGTGGCGGGTGAATTTCACGCAGCTTGCGCGTAGCGATGGCACGGCAATCAGTGGGCTCGATCCCGACGATATGACGCGCGGTGAGATCGACGGCCGCCGTCAGGCGGTTGCGGCCTTCGAATTCCTGCGCACGGTGCCTGGCTTCGAAAACTCCTACATCGTCGACCTGCCGCCGCAGCTCGGCATCCGCGAAACCCGCCGCATCGTCGGCGGCTATATGCTGTCCGGCGACGACGTGCTCGGTTGCGCCTCGTTCGAGGACTCGATCGGCGTCAATGGCTGGCCGATCGAGCAGCATGTTGCCGGCGACGTGGTCTTCAAGTTTCCGCCGATCCCCCAGTCGCGCGGGTTCAACGAATTGCCGTATCGCATGCTCGTTCCCAAAGGCGTAGACAATCTGTTGATTGCCGGGCGCTGTGCCTCGATGACCCATGACGGCCAGTCGGCCGCGCGGGTCTCGGGCGCCTGCTTTGCGATGGGGGAGGCGGCGGGATCGGCAGCGGCACTGGCGCTGTCGGGCAATACGATTCCACGCGACATCAGGATCGAAAAGTTGCAACAAGCGCTGCAAGCGCAGGGCGCCTTCATCGGGCGGGACCAGAAGGTGCCCGAAGGGCTTTAAGAGTCCAATGGGCTGTAAGATAGACGGAGGAAACCGGATGAGGGTGGTTGCGCGGCTTGCACTGGCCGGATTGCTGACCGTGGCCGCGGCAGGACTAGCCCGCGCCGATGACGCGTTGAAGGCGAAGATCGGCGTGCTCAGGCTGTCGTCGTCGGCGCCGGTGTTCATCGCGCAGGACAAGGGCTATTTCCGCGACGCGGGACTCGACATCGAACTGAAATTCTTCGATGCGGCGCAGCCGATCGCGGTCGCGACCACCTCGGGTGACGTCGATTTCGGCATCACCGCGTTCACCGCGGGGCTCTATAACCTCGCCGGCAAGGGCACGCTGAAAGTGATCGGCGGCATGAGCCGCGAAAAGGCGGGCTATCCCCTGATCGGCTATTTTGCCAGCAACAACGCCTATGCTGCGGGATTGAAGACGCCAAAGGATCTCGCCGGCAAGCGCGTGGCGGTGACGCAGGTCGGCTCCAGCTTCCATTATTCGCTTGGCCTGCTCGCCGACAAATACGGCTTCAAGCTGTCCGAGGTGAAGGTGCTGCCGTTGCAATCGCTGTCGAATGCCGCTGCTGCGCTCAAAGGCGAGACCGTCGATGCCGCGCTGCTGCCGGTCTCCACCGCGCGGACGCTGATGGATTCCAATGGTGCCAAATTCCTCGGCTGGGTCGGCGACGAGACGCCGTGGCAGCTCGGCGCGGTGTTCGCCTCGCCGAAAACGCTGACCAACAAGGCGCTGGTGACCAAACTGCTGGGCGCGCTGGTGAAGGCAGATCGTGAATATCACGACGTGATCCTGGCTTCGGTGAAGGACGGCAAGGCCGCGATCAACGAACAGACCAAGCCGTTGCTGGAGATCATCGCCAAATACACCAATCTGCCGGTCGAGCAGGTGGTCGGCAATTGCGCTTATATCGATCCCGACGGGAAGCTGGATGTGAAGAACGTCGCCAACCAGATCAGCTGGCTGCAGGAGCAGGGCTTTGTCGACAAGGGATTTGACGTCGATGCGATCGTCGCCAAGGATTATGTGAGGCCGGATTGATGTTCTCCGTCATGGCCGAGCTTGACGCGGCCATCCACGTCGTTCGCTGGGCGAGCACAGCAAGACGTGGATGCCCGGGACATGCCCGGGCATGACGAGCTCAGAACGAACGATCCGAAACAGACGTAGGCACTCAATGGACCTGATCGCCAACCATATCAGCCACCGCTTCGGCGCGCTCGACGTGCTCGACGACGTATCGTTCACGGTGCGCTCGGGCGAGGTGGTTGCGATCGTGGGTCCCTCCGGTTGCGGCAAGAGCACGCTGTTGTCGATCCTCGGCGGGCTGCTGCAACCGAGCGCGGGCGCAGCCGAATTGCGCGGCGCGCCGCCGGCCGACAGCCTCAACCCGCTGACTTTCGTGTTCCAGGATTTTGCGCTGCTGCCGTGGTGCACGGTGGCGGAGAATGTCGCGTTTCCGCTCGCGCACACAGCGCTCGGCGCTGCCGCGCGCCAAACCGTCGTCGATGACGCGCTGCGCCGGACCGGTCTGTCGGATTTCCGCGGCACGTACCCCAAGCAATTGTCCGGCGGCATGCGCCAGCGCGTCGGCATTGCCCGTGCGCTCGCGGTCAGGCCCGCGATCCTGTTGATGGACGAGCCGCTGTCGGCGCTGGATTCGCAGACCCGCGAATTGCTGATGGAGGATTTCATCCGCCTGCTCGCCGATGGCGCGATGGGCGCGGTCTATGTCACGCATAATCTCGAAGAAGCCGTGCGGCTCGCCGATCGCATCGTGGTGCTGTCGCGGCGGCCCGGCCGTATCAGAGAGGTCGTGTCCATTCCAATGACGCGCGACGAGCGCGGCGCGATCGATGCCCGCGGCAAATTGCTGGCGCTGCAGAACGAGCTGTGGTCCTTGATCCGCACCGAGGCGATCGATGCCGAGCGCGAGGTGCAGCATGCTTGACCGCGCGCCGCCGGAAACGCCGCAGGGCGACGTCGCGGACAAGCCGCGGCCGGTGAAATTTCGCGGCGCCGGTTTCACGCCCGCGACCAGCCGCTATGCTGGCTGGATCGCGCTCGCGCTGGTGATCGCATTCTGGCAACTCGCGGGCAGCGCCGGCTGGGTCAATCCGCTGTTCCTGCCGGCGCCGTCGGCGATCGCGCTCGCGATCTACAAGCTCGCGATGTCAGGCGCGCTGTGGCAGCATCTGTCCTGGTCGATCCTGCGCATCGGCAGCGGCTGGCTGCTCGGGACCGCCGCCGGAATTGTTGTCGGCTTTGCGATTGGTCTCTCGACCTTGGCGCGGGGAGTCGGCATCACCTTCATCTCGGCGCTGTTTCCGATTCCAAAGATTGCGCTGCTGCCGCTGTTGATCTTGTGGCTCGGGATCGGCGAGGAGCCGAAGATCGCGACCATTGCGCTCGGCGTATTCTTCTCCACCGCGATCTCGGTCTATAGCGGCGTCGACGCGGTGCCACGCAATCTGATCCGGATGGCGCAGAGCTTTAACGTGCCGTTCCACCTGATCGTGCGTCGCGTGATCTGGCCCGGCGCGCTGCCCTCGATCCTCGCGGGCTTCCGCATCACCGCTTCAGTCGCACTGCTCCTGGTGGTGAGCGCTGAAATGATCGGCGCCCAATACGGCATCGGCGCCTTCGTGCTGCAGGCCGGCAATCTGATGCAGACCGATCAGCTGCTGGCGGGAGTCGTGATCCTG
Organism: uncultured Alphaproteobacteria bacterium; assembly: GCA_963774775.1. Taxonomy (GTDB): domain Bacteria; phylum Pseudomonadota; class Alphaproteobacteria; order Rhizobiales; family Xanthobacteraceae; genus Bradyrhizobium. Next base: position 56,648 of record CAVZGZ010000057.1, on the reverse strand, counting down.
TCGCTGTTTGGATTGGCGGTGGGGAGACTGATCAATTGGCTCGAGGCGCGGCTACTGCATTGGCGATGAAAGAGACGGATACCGTCATTCCGGGATGGTCCGAAGGACCAGACCCGGAATCTCGTCATTCCGAGTTCGATGCTACGCATCGCCCCGGAATGACGGTGTGGAGGCTAAGCGTTCCCGCGATCCTCGCGGAACAGATCGAGCTTCTGCTGCACCGGGCGATCGGAGAAGCTGAACAGCACCGAATCCGCCTCCGCCTCGTGGGTGACCCAGTGCCAGCTCGGCACCACGAACAGATCGCGGGGACCCCACTCAAATGTCTGCTCGCCGATCCGGGTGCGGCCACGGCCCTCGATCGCGGCGAACACGGTCGCGTCGGTTGCGCGATAGCGTGCGGTCTTGAAGCCCTTCGGCAACAACTGGATGAACGTGCCGATGGTCGGCATCGCGAAATCGCCGGTCTCGGGATTGGAGAATTTCAGCTTCAGCCCGTGGCAGGCGTCCCATTCGCCGCTGGCCTTGGCCTTTTCCAGCGCCTCGCGGGTGTAGCTGTAGGGATAGTTGAAGATCGGCGAAGTTTTCGACGAACGCTTGCCGTCGACCGGCAGGAGGTTGTGGCCATAGCGGGCAAAGCTGTCGCCGGCAGGCCGGCTGATCTTCTGCTGGTCCTCGTTCGAGCCCTCCGCGAAGGAGGCGTCGAAGAACTGCACCATCGGGATGTCGAGCCCGTCGAGCCAGAACATCGGCTCGTTGGTTTCGTTGGAATGGTCGTGCCAGGTCATCGACGGCGTGATGACGAAATCGCCCGGAGACATCGCGGTGCGCTCGCCGTCCACGGCCGTATAGGCGCCCTTGCCTTCGAGCACGAAGCGCAGCGCCGATTGGCTGTGGCGGTGGGCGGGGGCAACGTCGCCCGGGATCACCATCTGCACGCCGGCAAACAGCGAGGTGGTGATCTTCGACTGCCCGCGCAGGCCAGGATTTTCGAGGACCAGCACCCGCCGCTCAGCTTCCTTGGCCGTGATCAGCTTGCCCGCCTCGTTCATGTAGTCGCGGATCTGGTCGAACTTCCAGATGTGCGGCCGGCAGGCGCTCTTCGGCTCCGCCGTAATGAGGTCGCCCATCACGTTCCAGAGAGCGGAGAGATTTTCGCCGTCGATCTTCTTGTAGAACGCCTCGCGTTCCGGGGTCTTCTGCACGGCTTCCATGGCAAGCCTCCCATCGTTCTTGTTGGCTGATTGACAGCATACTTACAATATGGATAGCGTCAACGTCACGAGACAAGCCAAACGTGAAAATTACAAGGAGGTTCCGATGAAGCTGCATGGCTATTTCCGCAGCAGTGCGTCCTACCGGGTCCGGATCGCGCTCAATCTGAAGGGCCTTTCCACCGAACACCTCGCTCATCATCTTCGCAAGGGCGAACAATGCGCGCCGGCGTATCTGGCGATCAACCCGCAGGGGCTGGTGCCGACGCTTGAAAACGATGCGGGCGCGATCCTTACTCAGTCGCTCGCCATCATCGAATGGCTGGATGAAACCCACCCCACGCCGCCGCTGTTGCCGAAGGATCCGTTGCAGCGCGCCAAAGTTCGCGCCTTCGCCATGGCGCTCGCCTGCGATACCCACCCGGTGCAGAATCTCAAGGTGCTGTCGCGCCTGCGCCAGCTCGGCCTGGCCGACGAAAAGGTGACGGAATGGGCGGCGTGGGCCAACCGCGAGGGGCTTGCGGCCTGCGAGACCCTGATCGCAGGCGAGGATGGTCCGTTCTGCTTTGGCGACAAGCCGACCATGGCCGATCTCTGCCTGGTGCCCCAACTTGCCAATGCGCGACGCTTCGGCGTCGATGTTTCGGTCTATCCGCGCCTGCTCAAGGCCGAAGCCGCCGCCAGGGCGATGAGGGCGTTCGCCGATGCGGCCCCGGACAAACAGCCCGATGCCGAGTAAGCCGAAGCCGATCACGATGGACGCGGTCTACACCGCGCCCGGCTATTTGTTCCGGCGGATGCAGCAGATCGCGGTCGCGATCTTTGTTGAAGAGTGCCGGGCGTTCGACCTGACGCCGGTGCAATATGCGGCGCTGGTTGCGATCTCCACCCATCCGGGCATTGATGCCACGCGGCTCTCCGCCGTGATCGCCTTCGACCGCTCCACCCTAGGCAACGTGATCGAACGTCTCGAGACCAAAACGCTGATCGAGCGCAAGCCGGGGCGCGAGGACAAGCGCGTCAAGCTGCTCTATCTCACGCGATCAGGTGCGGCCCTGCTGCGCGATATCATGTCCTCGGTGGATAGGGCGCAGGCGCGGATGCTGCAGCCGCTGAAGCCTGCGGACCGCAAGACACTGCTGGCGCTGTTGACGCAGCTCGTCGATCTCAACAACGAGGCTTCGCGGGTGCCGCTTCGCGCCGAAGACGCGCTCGAACATCTGGGAAAGTCAGGCTGATGGCATGGGCGGGCGCAGGTCGCTACATCTTCATCACGGCCTGACGGTCAATCTTGCCGGTCCCGGTCTTCGGCAGTTCATCGATGAACTTCACCTCGCGCGGATATTTGTACGGCAACAGCTTTGCCTTGACGTAGTCCTGCAGCTTTCGCGTTGCCTCGCCCGCTTCGAAGCCGCCGTGGTTCATCACCACCACCGCCTTCAGCGTCATGCGTCGATCCGGCAGTTCGGCGGCGAACACCGCGCATTCGCGGACGTCGGGATGGTCGGCGAGACAGAGTTCGACCTCCAGCGGATAGACCCACTGCCCGGAGATCTTGATCAGATCGTCGGCGCGGCCGCGGAAGAAATGGAAGCCGTCACTGTCGCGCACGAAACGGTCGCCGGTGTAGATCCAGCCGCCTTCGCGTATCGTCTCCGTGGTCTTGTCCGGCCGGTTCCAGTACAGCGGCGTGTTGGAATCGCCGCGCACCCACAAAATGCCTTCCTCGTTGTCGCCGACCTCCCGGCCTTCCTTATCCCTCAGCAGGATCTCGTAGCCAGGCACGCGCAGGCCGGCGGCGCCGAGCTTTTTCTGCTCCGGCCGGTTGGAGAGGTAGATGTGCAGCGCCTCGGTGGAGCCTAACCCTTCGATGATTTCGAGACCGGTAAGGCCCTTCCAGCCGTTGAAGACCTCGGCCGACAGCACTTCCGCGGCTGACAGTGCCATGCGCAGCGAGGAGAAGTCCGTGGCGGCCGCGCCGTCCGCCTTGGTCAGCGACGTATAGAGCGTCGGCAGGCCGAAGAAGACCGTGGGGCGGTACTCTTCAATCGCCGAGAAAATCGACGCCGGCTTCGGCTGGCCCGGCAGCAGCAGCGTGGCGGCGCCGACGGAGAAGGGGAAGGTGATGGAATTGCCAAAGCCGTAGGCGAAGAAGATTTTCGGCACCGAGAAGCAGATATCATCCGGCCCAAGCTTCAGCACGTTGCGCGAAAACGCCGCCTCACTATAGGCCATGTCGTGCTGGAGGTGCACGATGCCCTTGGGCCGCCCGGTCGAGCCCGACGAATACATCCAGAACGCCATCTCGTTGCGATCGGTGGCGGCTTCCGCCAGCTCGGTGGGAAAAGCCTGCAGCCAATCGGCGGCGGCAACCGCGTTCGGCACGGCGTGCTCGGCGCCCTCGCCGTTGACCACGATCAGCGTGCGCAGCGGCGTGTTATTGCAGGCTTCGGAGTTGAAGCGCGAGCTGAATTCGGCTTCTGCCACTGCGACCGATGCGTCCGCGTCGGACAGATAGAACTGTAGTAGATCCGGCGGCGTCAGCGTGTTGATCAACAGTGGCACGAAGCCTGACCGGGCCGCGCCGAAAAACGCCGCCGGATAGGCCGGCGTATCGTCGAGAAACATCAGGATGCGGTCACCGCGCTTGAGCCCCAACGACTGGAAGCCGTGTCCCCAGCGCGCCGCTTGCGCGCAGAGCTCGGCGTAGGTCAGCGTCCCGGCCGGGCCGATCAGCGCCGGCCGGTGGCCGCGGCCATCAGCGAGATTGTCGAACAGGATCCGGCTGGCGTTATAGATTTGCGGAATAGCAAAACCGATTTCGCGCGCACCGGCGTTGTCGCGCGGGACCTGATCGATGATCTCGTTCGTCATGACCTGCTCCTCGAAGCATCATAGCGCGCCATGAACCTGGGTGACATCTCGCGCAGCCGTGCATCGTCGATCCGCCCGGAACGGGTGATGTAGCTGTAAGCGAAATCCATCAGGTCGAGCCGCATGTGTTCGGGGAATTTCTCATACCAGTCGGCGCTGGTACGCGCCGCCGTCACCAGCTTCTTCACGATCGGCTTGCGCTCGCGTTCGTAGCGGGCGAGGGCGGCCGGGACGTCCGCTTCCGCGTCCAGCGCCTTGGCGAGCGCGATCGCGTCCTCGATCGCGAGCCGGGTGCCCGAGCCGATCGAGAAATGCGCCGAATGCAGCGCGTCGCCGATCAGCACCATGTTCCTGTGCGACCAGTGCTCGTTCCAGATCCACGGAAAATTGCGCCACACCGATTTGTTCGACACCAGGGGATGGCCGTCGAGCGCCGCCGCAAACGCCTGCTCGCAGACCGCCTGGCTCTCTTCGATGCTCTTGTCGGCAAAGCCGTATCGTTCCCACGTCGCGGCGTCGCACTCGACCAGGAAGGTGCTCATGTCCTGAGAATAGCGATAATGATGCGCATTGAACGTGCCGAGGTCGGTCTTGACGAAGGTCTGCGACAACGTCGCAAAGGTCTTGCTGGTGCCGAACCAGGCGAATTTGTTGGTCGAATGGGAGACGGAGGCGCCGAACTCGTTTTCATAGCTGCGGCGCACCAGCGAGTTCAGCCCATCGGCCGCGACGATGAGATCGTAGCCGGAGAGTTCATCGACCGACTGGATCACGGTATCGAAGCGCGGCGCGACGCCGACGGCGCGCACCCGTTGCTGCAGGATTGTCAGCAGCGCGAGCCGGCCAATCGACGAGAAGCCGACGCCGTCGAGCTCGACGCTCTCGCCGCGCAGGTTGAGCGTGATGTTCTTCCAGCTCTCCATCTTTGGCGCGATGGCGTCGACGGTGTCGGGGTCGTCGGCGCGCAGGAATTCCAGCGCCTGTTCCGAAAACACCACGCCAAAGCCCCAGGTCGCCCCGGCCGCGTTCTGCTCGAACAGGTCGATATCGGCGTCCGGGTGCCGCTTTTTCCAAAGATAGGCGAAGTAGAGACCGCCTGGGCCCCCGCCAATTACGGCAATGCGCAAGGTCTTCCTCCCTAATCGACAGTACACTTACTAATTACGGCGAGACTAATCCCTGCGCCGGCGAGACGCCAGCGCAAATTTGGGAGGTTGCGGGGCTTAAGTCAGTAGCAGCGACGTACCTTCACGCCGCCCGCTGCTCGGCAGTCAGTTCCTGGGCGTGGGCTGCCTGAGATACGCACAGCAGCGTGGCGACAATCGGGATGGCGCGCATCGTTGTTTCCTTCTTGGTCCAGCTTCGTGTCGCGTGCTCCATTCCAAGTATGCGCCAAGGTGCGATCCTCGGCTCGTCGCAACTATCGCGCTACGAACGGTGCCAGAACGTCCTTGCATTCAGGCGAAAGCGACGCAGCGTTGGCGGCGATGCATTGCATGATACGGCCGCCGCCGGGTTGAACGCCTCCGCAGAGCGAGCGGATATCGCCGCCACAGGCCGATCTCAACACGAACAGTTCCTCGCGCGGCCGCATCGGTCGCAGCACGATCACGGCCGGTGCCGCAGCGGGAGCCGTGGCCGCGTCCGCCGGAGCTGCCGCCGGTGTGCCGCCTGCCGCAGGTGTTGCAGGGCCGCCGCTGGCAGCGCTGACGGCGTTCGCGCAAGACGCCGAAACCTTCGATTTGTTCTTCTCCAGGCATTGCAGCGCGGGGGCGCCGCCGGTCGGCACGCCGGCGCAGACCGTCGGATAATCGGAGCGGCAGGCGCTGCGGATGGCCGAGATCTGGGCGCTGCTTGGCTTCTTGGCCATTGTGCTTGCCGCGGCCTTGGGCGCTGTGGTCTCGGTAGCAGGCTTGGCTGCCGTTGCCGCGGGCGCGGTTCTGTCTTGGCTGCGGCGGGAGCGGATTCTGTCTTGGGGGCTGCGGCAGCCGGCGCTTCCACGGCGCGTACCGCGCTCGCGCAGGCAGATGACAGGCTCGACATATTCTTCTGCAGGCACTGCAGCGAGGCTTCTCCGCCCGGCGGAATACTGGAGCAGTGCGCGATGTAGTCGTTGCGGCATTCCGACTTGATGGCTTCACGCTGGGCTTCGGTCGGAGCCTGCGCCAATGCCGGTGCTGCGGCTGCGAACATCGCGGTCGCAACCAATGCCCCGAACCCTGCCCCACGTGTCAACGCTTGGATCATTTGAATAAATCCTTTTTGTTGGCGCCAAAGCCGCCGCTTCTGAAGTGAATTTCAAAAAAAGATTGGTAGAACAACCTGAGCGGGCAGCATCATTTTCGGTTTCCGGTTTCACTGCAAGCGGATTGTTGTTATTCGTAGTACGCGGAATTTTTCTTCGAACGATACGCCTTTTCTGAAGCAAATGTGAGTGGGGCCGGGAAATGAGGCAAGCGCGCGCATTAGCATCGGCAGCGATGAAGCATTTTGTGCGGGTGCGACGCGGCACCCCAGTGCGGATCGCGTTTGTCGCATTTGCATCAGTCGCGTTAAGTGCCTGCGAACAAAATAGTTTTGTACCGCCGCCGCCGCCGAAGGTTGAGGTTGCAGTGCCCGTGCAACGGCCGATCACGCTGTTTCTCGATGCCACGGGCAATACGGCCCCGATCAAGAGCGTCGACCTCGTGGCGCGCGTGCAGGGCTTTCTGCAATCGATCGACTATCAGGACGGCACCTTCGTCAAGGAAGGCACCACGCTGTTCACGATCGAACCGGAAACCTACAAGCTGAAGCTCGAGCAGGCGCAGGCTGCCGAGGCCGGCTCGCAGGCGTCGCTGAAACAGGCCGAGGCGGATTTCAAGCGCCAGGCGGACCTCGTGCAGCGGCAGGCCGTGTCGCAGGCGACGCTCGATACTTCGACTTCAACCCGTGACAACGCACAGGCCAATCTGCAACAGGCTCAGGTCAACACCAGAATCGCAGAGGTCAACTACGGTTATACCAAGGTCACCGCGCCATTCGACGGCATCGTCACCGCCCATCTCGTCTCGATCGGCGAACTCGTCGGCGCGGCGTCGCCGACCCAGCTTGCGACCATCGTGCAGCTCGATCCGATCTATGTGAACTTCAACGTCAATGAGCAGGACGTGCTGCGCGTTCGCGAAGAGGCACGGCGGCGCGGCATGACGCCAAGCGAACTTCGGCAATTACCGATCGAGGTCGGGCTGCAGACCGAGAGCGGCTTTCCGCACAAGGGCAAACTTGACTACCTCTCACCGACCGTCAACCAGTCGACCGGCACGCTCGCGGTGCGCGGCCTGTTGCCCAATCCCGATCGCGTGTTACTGCCCGGCTTCTTCGTCAGGGTGCGCGTTCCCTTCGATCAGCAGCAGAACGCCTTGCTGGTGCCCGATGTCGCGCTCGGCAGCGATCAGGCGGGACGCTACGTGCTGGTCGTCAACGGCGACAGCGTCGTCGAGCAGCGTAAGGTGCAGACCGGACCGCTGGAGGGTGAGCTGCGGGTGATCGAAAGCGGGCTGAAGCCGGACGACCGCGTCGTGATCGCCGGGCTGCTGCGCGCGATCCCCGGCCAGAAGGTCGATCCGCAACTGCAGAAGATCGAAGCGGCCCCAGTGCCGGCCAAATAGGATCCGGTCATGATTTCGAAATTCTTCATCGAGCGCCCGGTCCTTTCCAACGTCATCGCGATCCTGATGATCCTGATCGGCGGCGTCTGCCTGTTCCGCCTGGCGGTAGCGCAATATCCCGACGTGGTGCCGCCGACCGTTCAGGTGACGACGCGCTACCCCGGCGCCAGCGCCAAGACCGTGATCGATACCGTGGCCCTGCCGATCGAGCAGCAGGTCAACGGCGTCGAGGACATGCTCTATATGCAGTCCTATAGCAGCGCCGACGGCACCTATTCGCTGACCGTCACCTTCAAGATCGGCACTGATTTGAATTTCGCGCAGGTGCTGGTGCAGAACCGCGTGTCGAGCGCGCTGTCGCAACTGCCCCAGTCGGTACAGAACCAGGGCGTCACCGTGCAGAAGAAGTCCACGGCGATTCTCCTGTTCGTGACGCTGACCTCGCCGAATTCGACTTACGACAGCCTGTTCTTGTCAAACTACGCCACCATCAACATTCGCGACGAGCTGTCGCGGCTGTCGGGCGTCGGCAACGTCACCGTGTTCGGCGCCGGCCAGTATTCGATGCGGGTGTGGCTTGATCCGAACAAGCTGCAGGCGCGCTCGCTGATGCCGCAGGACGTGATCTCGGCGATCCAGCAGCAAAGCCAGCAGGTGACCGCGGGCCAGGTCGGGATGCCGCCGACGCCGGCGGGGCAGGCGTTCCAGTACACGCTCAACGTCAACGGTCGGCTCGACGACAAGGACGAGTTCGAGAACATCATCGTCAAGACCGGTAACAATGGCGACGTCACGCGGGTGCGCGACGTCGGCTGGGTCGAACTCGGCGCCCAGACCTACAGCCAGATGTTCTCGCTCAACAACAAGCCGGCCACCGGCATCGGCGTGTTCCAGTCGCCCGGCGCCAACGCGCTCGAGGTCGAGCAGGCGGTCCAGAAGAAGATGGCGGAGCTGGCGAAGGGCTTCCCGCAGGACATCCAGTACGACACGCCGTTCGACACCACCAAGTTCGTCTCGGAATCGATCAAGGAGGTCTACAAGACGCTGATCGAGGCCGGGCTGCTGGTGCTCGTCGTGATCCTGATCTTCCTGCAGGACTGGCGCGCGATGCTGGTCCCGGCGACCACCGTGCCGGTCACGATCATCGGCGCCTTTGCCGCGATGGCGGCGCTCGGTTTCACCGTCAACATCTCGACCCTGTTTGCGATCGTGCTGGCGATCGGCATCGTGGTCGACGATGCCATCGTCGTGGTGGAGGGCGCCGCGCACAATATCGAAAAGGGCATGTCCGGCCATGATGCCGCGATCAGCGCCATGGATGCGCTGTTCGCGCCGATCGTCGGCATCACGCTGGTGCTGATCTCGGTGTTCCTGCCTTCGGCCTTCCTGCCGGGATTGACGGGCCGGATGTACTCGCAATTCGCACTCGTGATCGCCGCGACCGCACTGCTCAGCGCCGTCAATGCCGCCACGCTGAAGCCGACCCAGTGTGCGCTGTGGCTGCGCCGGCCGGTGCCGCCGGAGCAGCGCAACTTCTTCTATCGCGGCTTCAACGCGGTCTATGACCGCGTCGAGCGGGGCTATGCCGCGCTGATCGGACGCCTGGTCGCGCACAGCAGCGTATCGGTAATCGCAGCATTGATCCTGATCGGCATCGCCGGTTATGGTCTGTCACGGGTCCCGACCGGCTTCATTCCGATCGAGGACCAGGGCTATCTCTTGGTGGCAGCCCAACTGCCCGACGGCGCGGCGCTCGATCGTACCCAGCGCGTGCTCGACCGGATCAGTGATCTGGCCAGCAAAACCCCGGGCGTCGACCATGTGATCACCATCGCCGGCATCTCGGCGCTCGATAATTCCGCCAGCCTTGCCAATGCCGGGGTCGCCTATCTGATCCTCAAGGAGTGGAGCGCGCGCGGGCCGGGCGAAGATCTGCGATCGCTGTTCGTCGGGTTGAACGAGAAGATGTCTGCGATCGAGGAAGCGCGGATCCTGGTGGTCCCGCCGCCGCCCATCCAGGGCATCGGCAACGCCGCCGGATTCGCCATGCAGGTCCAGCTCCGCGACGGCAATTCCGATTTCGGCAAGCTGCAGGCAATCACCGGTGCGATCGTCGCCAACGCGCAGACGCAAAGCGCCCTGCAGCGCGTCAGCTCATCGTTCCGCTCGATGGTGCCGCAGTTCGACGTCGACGTGGACCGGATCAAGACCCAGACCCTCCATGTCACGACCGATCAGATCTTCTCGACGCTGTCGTCCTACATGGGCTCGAGCTTCGTCAACCAGTTCAACAAATTCGGCCGCACCTTCCAGGTCTATACCCAGGCGGATGCGCAATTCCGCCTGACCCTGCGCGATATGGCGAACATGATGGTGCGCAACAGCAACGGAGACATGATCCCGCTCGGCACCGTGGCGACGATCACGCCGTCGGTGGGCCCGTCGCTGATCAGCCTGTATAATCTCTATCCGTCCGCAACCGTGATCGGTTTGCCGGCCACGGGCTACAGCTCCGGCCAGTCGATGACGCTGATGGAAGAGATTGCCGGCAAGACGCTTCCGCCGGGGGCCGGCTATGAATGGACGGCGATGTCCTACCAGGAGAAGGTCGTCGGCGGTCAGATCTACTGGGCCTTCGGCCTCGCTCTGCTGCTGGTCTATCTCGTGCTCGCCGGACAATATGAGAGCTGGTACGCGCCGATCTCGGTGATCCTGGCGGTGCCGCTGTCGCTGCTCGGCCCGATGATCGTGCTGACGGGGTTGCGGATCGAGAACAATCTCTACACCCAGATCGGGATCATCCTGCTGATCGCATTGTCGGCCAAGAACGCCATCCTCATCGTCGAGGTGGCGCTCGAGCTTCATGTCCGCGATCGCAAGCCTCTGCTGGAATCTGCAATCGAGGCGGCCCGCGCCCGGTTCCGCCCGATCCTGATGACGTCCTTTGCCTTCATCCTCGGCGTGGTGCCGCTGGTGCTCGCGACCGGCGCCGGCGCCAATGCCCGCAAGTCGATCGGCATCACGGTATTCTCCGGCATGATCGCCTCGACCTGCCTTGCCGTGCTGTTCGTGCCGACGTTCTTTGTCGTGGTCCAGCGGTTCGAGAACTGGCTGGCGGGACGGAAGGGGGATGCGCCTTCGCCGCAGACGATCCCGCAAGCGCCGAGCGTCACGCATTAGCGAACTCGTCATGCCCGGGCTTGTCCCGGGCATCCGCGTCCTTCCGGCGACTAGACGGGAAAGGCATGGATGGCCGGGACAACAAGTCCGGCCATGACGTAGAAGCCCTCCGCTCGTGTCGAGGCGCTACACCTTCACCATCCGCTTGCCGCGGTTCTCGCCGGCCAGTAGTCCGATCAGCGCCTGCGGCGTGTTCTCCAGGCCATCGATGACGTCTTCCTGCACTTTCAGCTTGCCTGAGGCGACCCACGACTGCAGATCCTTCAAGGCCTGATCGCTCTGGTCCATGTAGTCCATCACGATGAAGCCTTGCATGATGAGCCGCTTTACCACGATCAGGCCGGGAACGCCGCGCGGACCATGCGCCGACGGTACGCCGTCATATTGCGAAATTGCACCGCAACAGGCGATGCGGCCGCGGTTGTTCATCAGCGCGAGGCAGGCTTCCAGGATGTCGCCGCCGACATTGTCGAAATAGACGTCGATGCCCTTGGGCGCCGCCGCCCGCAACGCCTTGTAGGTCGCGCCGTCCTTGTAATCGACCGCGGCATCGAAGCCGAGTTCGCTGGTGAGCCAGTGGCACTTGTCCTCGCCGCCGGCGATGCCGACGACATGGCATCCCCTGATTTTCGCAATTTGGCCGACGATCGAGCCGACCGAACCGGCCGCCGCCGAGACCACCACGGTCTCGCCTTCCTTCGGCTTGCCGACATCGAGCAGGCCGAAATAGGCGGTCAGCCCGGCGATACCGTAAACCGAGAGCAGATGCGTCATCGGCTCCAGCTTCGGCATTTTGGAGAGATGTCTGGCCGGCACCGCGGCATAGTCCTGCCAGCCGGTATCGCCGAACACGATGTCGCCCTTGGCGAGCCCCGGCGCCTTCGATTCCACGACCTCGGCAATGCCGCCGCCGGCCATCACGGTGTTGGCCTCGATCGCCGCGCGGTAGGTGGCGCCGTGCATCCAGGCCCGGTTGGCGGCATCCAGTGAAATATAGCGGGTGCGCAGCAGCGCCTCGCCGTCCTTCGGCTCGGGAATGGCTCCCTTTGACAGCTTGAAATGCTCGGGGCCCAATTTCCCGGTCGGCTTCTCCACCAGCAGGATCTGACGATTGACGGCGTCGCTCATGGCGTTCTCTCCCTCGATTTGTTTATTCTGCATGCAATTGACCGCTCGGCGAGCGCTCGATTGCACACATTGTGCGCTGCGCTGAACGCTAGTCGCCGCGTGCGCAATCCACAACGGGAACATTGTGGCAAAGGCGGAGATGTCTGAAGCGTGTTGCGTCGCTCCCAAAATTTGCGCAAACTCTAGGCGGCCGGAACTTACGGGGGTAAAAATGTCCAGCAGGTTTACGCAATTCATCCTGATCGCGATGGCACTTGGCATCGTGATGGGGAGTTTGATCTTCAATTATCTACCCGACAGCCGGGTCGAAATCGCTGCCGACGTAAACCTGATCGCGATGCTGTTTTTGCGCCTGATCAAGATGATCATTGCGCCACTGGTGTTCGCCACGCTGGTCGGCGGTATCGCCCATATGGGCTCCGGCGCCAAGCTCGGGCGTATTTTCGCCAAGACCATGGGCTGGTTCGTCAGCGCTTCCTTCATCTCGCTGCTGCTTGGCCTGGTGATGGTCAATCTGTTGCAGCCCGGTGCCAACTTCCCGGGTACGCTGCCTGACAAGGCGCAGTCGACCGGCCTGCCGGTGTCGGCCTTCTCGATCGAGAAATTCCTGACCCATTTGATCCCGACCTCGATCGCGGACGCGATGGCGCAGAATGAAATCCTGCAGATCGTGGTGTTTGCGGTGTTCTTCGCCGTGGCGCTTGGGGCGTTGCCGGAGCGGGCGAAGCCGATCATGAGCCTGATCGACGATCTCGCCCACATCATGCTCAAGGTCACCGGTTATGTGATGCTGTTCGCGCCGATCGCGGTGTGGGCGGCGATCACGGCGACCGTGGCCAAGAACGGCCTGCTGGTGCTGTGGAAGCTGATTGTGTTCATGGGCGGCTTCTATGTTTCGCTGATGATCCTGTGGGGCATCCTGGTGGTGGTCGGCTTCATCGTGATAGGGCCGAGATACAGCCATTTGTTGCGGCTGATCCGTGAGCCGCTGATGATCGCGTTCTCGACCGCGTCCTCGGAAGCCGCCTATCCGAAGACGCTGGAGGGCCTGAACAAGTTCGGCGCCTCGTCGCGGATCTCGGCCTTCGTGCTGCCGCTGGGGTATTCGTTCAACCTCGACGGCACGATGATGTACTGCACCTTCGCGAGTATCTTCATCGCGCAGACCTATCACATCGACATGTCGCTCGGCACGCAGTTCGCGATGCTGGCGACGTTGATGATCACCTCGAAGGGAGTTGCCGGCGTGCCGCGTGCTTCCCTGGTCGTGATCGCCTCGACGCTCGGACAGTTCGGCATCCCCGAGGCTGGCCTGTTGATGATCATGGGCATCGACACCTTCCTCGACATGGGCCGCAGCGCGACCAACGTGATCGGCAACTCGCTGGCGACTGCGGTGGTGGCGAAGTGGGAGGGCGAGCTGAAGGCCGAGCACGAACTCGGGCCGGATGATATGGTGCCGTCCGATGCCGTTGCGGGTGACGCCGTATTGGCCGGGCATTGACGGGAGAGATGCATGCATCGCGTCCCAAGGAAGCCGGCAAGGAGGCCGTTGCTGGCTGAGGGCCTGTTGCTGGCAGCGTGTCTGCTGGCAACGTCTCTCCTGGCAGCTCCGGCCTTTGCCCAGACCAGCGGCGGCGAGGGGCTCAGCCCCACGCTCGCCAACATCAAGAACAGCCATGTCGTGCGGCTCGGCTATCGCGAGAGCTCGCCGCCGTTCTCCTTCCTCGATCAGGCCAACCGCCCGATCGGCTACAGCCTCGAATTGTGCGAGGCCGTCGTCGATGAGATCGGCGTCGAAGTCGACGACCCCAACCTGAAGATCGAATACGTCAAGGTCACATCCGATGACCGCATTCCGGCGGTCACGCAGAACAAGATTGATCTCGAATGCGGCTCGACCACGGCGAACGCCGAGCGCGCCAGGCAGGTCTCGTTCTCGCCCTTGATGTTCGTGGCCGGCACCAAGCTGATGGTGCCAAAAGCCTCGACCATCTCGGCGCCGACGGACCTGAAGGGCAAGACCGTGGTGGTGACGAAGGGCACCACCAACGAACAGGCCATGCACAATGTCGACAAGAAGTTTTCGCTCGGCCTGAACATCGTTGTGGCCGGCGATCACGAGCAGTCCTACCAGATGCTGGTGGACGGCAAGGCGGACGCGTTCGCGACCGACGACATCCTGCTCTACGGCCTGATCGCGCGGCACAAGTCGCAGGACAAGTTCAAGGTTGTCGGTGAATATCTGTCCTACGATCCCTACGGCATCATGTTCCGCAAGGGCGAGCCGCAGTTGGCGGCCGTGGTGGAGCGTACTTTCCGCAAGCTCGGTTCAAATCACGACCTGATTCCACTTTACAACAAGTGGTTCGTCGCCCGCCTGCCGACCGGCGAGAAGATGAACGTCGCGATATCCCCGCAGCTCGAAGAAGCCTTCAACGTGCTCGACGATACCGCGACGAAGTAGTTTGCTGAGCGTAGCGCCTGATTCGATCCGTCGCCCCTGCGAGATTCCAGGGACGACGGGTTCAATCGAACACCTTGTCCAACGCAGCGTGATACGCCGCATGCACCAACTCGGGATGCAATCTCCCTAGCGCCTCCATCTTCACCCCCGAATTGACTTCGAGGATTTGCCAGCCGCCATCGGCCCCCACCACGTCGATCGATCCGAAGCGGATACCGATTGCAGCCACGGCATTGCGTGCGAGTTCGACGCAGACGTCACGAATATCCCCGTCGGCCAACAGTACGGGCTCTGCGCCGGAATCGAGATTATGCCGCCAATTGAGGACACGGCGCTGCCCTGCCGGCGGGATCGCATCGAGAGCGGCTTCGTCGAAATCAGCGGCGATGGTTTGCAGCACGCTTGATTGCCGTTCGGCCGGGGTTGCGGCCAGCGCCAGCTCGCGCAGGGAATGCTGTCCGTCACCCACGACCGTCGGACGCCGCTTGCTGTAGACGGCCAGCGCGCGGTCATCGAGCAGCACCACGCGAACCTCGTCTTCGATCTCGACATAGGGCGAGATGGCAAGGCTCGGATAGGCGGCGAAAATCCGCTCTACGGCCAATTCGAGCCCCTGCTTCGTCGTGACTCGGAATACGGATTCACCCGAAGTCCCTTCATTGGGTTTGACGACGAGCCCTTGCGGATATTGCTGGAGAAGCCGCTGCATCGCTTCCCGTGATCCAGATCCGGGGACATGCGCGCTGAGCTTGGGGCCGAGGTACAGCGTGTGCGGAATGCAGGGAACGCCGAACAGCGTCAGCGTCTCCGCGGCCGCCGCCTTGTCGCTGGCGATCTGGTGCGCGGCCGCACTGTTCAGCCCGACATCATAACCGAATGCGACCCGCCGCTGCGATCCGCGCTGCATGATGACCAGCCAGCCGCCGGATCTGACCTCGATCGCAATATCGTGAGCGAGGCAGTATTTTTTGACCGATTCCAAGAAGATTCGCTGGCTGGTAAGGACCACTAAATCATTTTCCCTTCACGGCCGTCTCCGTAGCAATTAATTGCCAGATCAGCATCGATCTCAGCAAGTTAATTACGCGCTGGTTGGACCTTAACGATGTTGTGTCGAACCTTCCTACGCAATTAATCGACTGCCATTCCGAGATCGCAATTGCACGTCAGACGATTTCGACTATGTGTGTGGCGATGCAAGTGACACGCGAGATCGTCAATGATTTCGGGCGTTTTCGCAGCTGTCGAGAGCTCCAGAAAACGCAAAAATTCTACTCCTTAGGCAATTGGAAAACCAAAACCCATGAGCGCGTTCTATCGAGAGAAAGTTCTTTCTGTTCATCACTGGACCGATACGCTTTTCAGCTTCAAGGCCACCCGCGATTCCGGCTTCCGATTCCAGAACGGCCAGTTTGCCATGATCGGCCTCGAGGTCGATGGCCGGCCGCTGCTGCGCGCCTACTCGATGGCGAGCGCCAATCATGAGGAAGAACTCGAGTTCTTCTCGATCAAGGTCGCGGACGGTCCGCTGACCTCCAAGCTGCAGAAGATCAAGGAGGGCGACACCATCCTGGTCGGCCGCAAGGCGACGGGCACGTTGATCACCGACAACCTGATCCCCGGCCAGCGGCTGTTGCTGCTGTCGACCGGAACGGGCCTCGCGCCGTTCGCGAGCCTGATCAAGGATCCCGACGTCTACGAGCGGTTCGAGAGCATCGTGCTGGTTCACGGCTGCCGGCAGGTTTCCGAACTGGCCTATGGCGAAGAGCTGGTGGCCAAGCTGCGCGACGACGAATTGTTCGGACCGCTGCTGTCCGAGAAGCTCGTCTATTACCCGACCGTGACACGCGAGCCGTTCCGCAATCGCGGCCGCATCACCGACCTGATCACTTCGGACCAGTTGTTCAACGACATCGGCCAGCCGCCGCTCGATCTCGAAACCGATCGCATCATGATGTGCGGCAGCCCGGGCATGCTCGAAGAGCTGCGCCAGCTGTTCGAGACCCGCAGTTTCCTCGAAGGCAGCCACAACGAGCCCGGTCATTTCGTGATCGAGAAGGCGTTCGTGGAGCGGTAAGGCGCCACATCCTGATTTCGTCATTCCGGGGCGCGCGGAGCGCGAGCCCGGAATCCATAACCACGATCGTGAGTATGGATTCCGGGCCCATCGCTTCGCGATGTCCCGGAATGACGGGCTTCAGCGAGTAGCCCCTCCCGCTTCCCCACTGCTATAACGTCCCCAAACGCCGTGCGGCCGGTCGCCGACGCAGCGAGCAGGGAGCGAGAATTGTCCATCACCGATCAGGCCAGTCCGAACAGGACCGCCTTCGTGTTTGCCGGCGGCGGCAGCTTTGGCGCCATTCAGGTCGGCATGCTGCAATCGCTGGCGGCCCACGGCATTTCGGCTGACATGGTGGTCGGCTCCAGTGTCGGTGCGCTCAACGGCGCGTTCTATGCAGGGGATCCCACGCTCAGTGGCGTGCAGCGGCTGGCAACCATCTGGCGTGGGCTGCAGCGCCACGACGTATTTCCGGTCAATTGGCGGACGCTGCTCGGCTTCCTGTGGCGGCGGGATTTCCTGATTCCCCATGACGGCATCCGCAAGCTGATCGACGACCACATCCCGTACCGCAATCTGCAGGATGCCAAGCTTCCGGTACACATCGTCACGACAGACATCATCTCGGGCGACAGCGTAGTGCTGTCCGAAGGCTCGACCGCGGAAGCGATCGTCGCCTCGACGGCGATCCCCGGCGCGTTTGCGCCGGTCCATCACAACGACCTCTACCTCGCCGATGGCGCGATCTCCTCCAACACGCCGATCCGGGTCGCGGTGCGGATGGGAGCCAGGCGCCTGATCATCCTGCCGACCGGGCATGCCTGCGCGGCGCAGGCGCCGCCGGTCGGCGCGGTCGCCAATGTCCTGCATGCGCTGACGCTGTTGATTTCTCGGCAATTGGTCAGCGAGCTGGAGAACCTCGACCCGGGAATCGAATATTTCGTGGTGCCGCCGCTGTGCCCGCTGGTGGGATCACCGTACGATTTCTCCCGCACCGCGGATCATATCGAGCGCGCGATCCGGGTCACCGATGCGTGGCTGGCGCAGAACGGTCTGGAGCAAGGCGGGATCCCCGACGAGATGCGCCCCCACAGCCACTGAGCGGCGCGGCGTCGCTGACGGGTTTCGTTGCAGTGCAAGAGGAGGGGTCAATGGGCCGGCGCCAGATCCGGTCACCTCGGCGCGATCGGGTGTCACATCCTTGAGCCCGGAGGCGTATAAGCATATGGCGCTCGTTCGGTCAGTTGGATTAGGCTGGTCGCGACAAGGTATCATTGGGCAGAATTCCACTGAGGGGTTTTATGGACACGCTGCTGCTTCCGTTCTCGCCACGCTTCATCGTGCTGACGATTTGCGCCGTCGTCACCGCGCTGCTGCTTGCGGTCGGGATATTCGACCATAATCCCAAGGCGTTCGATGTCGTCCTGATTCCGATCCTGATCTTCGGCGCGCTGACGGTGC
Organism: uncultured Alphaproteobacteria bacterium; assembly: GCA_963774775.1. Taxonomy (GTDB): domain Bacteria; phylum Pseudomonadota; class Alphaproteobacteria; order Rhizobiales; family Xanthobacteraceae; genus Bradyrhizobium. Next base: position 38,615 of record CAVZGZ010000057.1, on the reverse strand, counting down.
TCGGTATCCGCGATCTCACGCAAAAGAACCACGCGGTGCTGCGCAACTACCCGATCTCGGCGCATATGCGCTTCCTGCTTGAGGAAATCCGGCCGGAAATGCGGCAGTATTTCTTCGAGAGCGAGAAGGACGGCATGCCGTTTTCCCGCGACACCCGCGCCTTGGTCTATCAGCGCGCCAAGATGGTGCTCGACAAGCGGCCGTTCGGCACCCAGGAGGACGTCTATCGCGACGGCTACGAATGGATGCACCATTCGGTGGCGCCGAAGCCGCGCGCCGAGGAGAAATACCGCATCAGCATCGGCGGCCCTGATTGCAAGAAGCCCTATTCCGCGTCCGTCTTCAACATCTCGGCGATGAGCTTCGGCGCGCTCAGCCCCAACGCGGTGCGCGCGCTCAATGCCGGCGCCAAGAAGGGCGGCTTCGCGCACGACACCGGCGAGGGCGGGGTCAGCCCGTATCACCGGGAGAAGGGTGGCGACATCATCTGGGAAGTCGGCTCCGGCTATTTCGGCTGCCGCAACCGCGATGGCAGCTTCAATCCGGAGGAATTCGCGCGGATCGCCGGCGACGACCAGATCAAGATGGTCGAGCTCAAGATCAGCCAGGGCGCCAAGCCCGGCCATGGCGGCGTGCTGCCGGCGGCCAAGGTCTCGGAGGAGATTTCCAAGATCAGGGGCGTCCCGCTTGGCGAGGACTGCATCTCGCCGGCGTATCACAAGGCGTTCTCGACCCCGCTGCAGATGATGGCCTTTGTCGGCGAAATGCGCCGGCTGTCCGGCGGCAAGCCGGCTGGCTTCAAGATGTGCATCGGCCACCCCTGGGAATTTCTCGCGATCTGCAAGGCGATGCTGGAGAGCGGGATCTATCCGGATTTCATCGTGGTCGACGGCAATGAGGGGGGCACCGGGGCCGCGCCGCTGGAATTCATGGACCATCTCGGCATGCCGATGCGCGAGGGCGTCAACTTCGTGCACAACGCGCTGATCGGGATCGGTGCGCGCGATCGCATCAAGATCGGCGCCTCCGGCAAGATCGCCACCGCCTTCGACATGGCGCGCGCCATGGCGATCGGCGCCGACTGGTGCAACTCGGCGCGCGGTTTCATGTTCTCGCTCGGCTGCATCCAGTCACTGAGCTGCCATACCGACCGCTGTCCGACTGGTGTGACGACGCAGGATCCGATCCGCAACCGCGCGCTCTACGTGCCGGACAAGATCGAGCGGGTCTATAATTACCATCACGCGTCGTTGCACGCGCTGTCGGAGCTGCTCGCCGCCGCAGGCCTCGAACATCCGCAGGATCTGCGGCCGATCCATTTCTCGCAGCGAACCTCGACCACCGAAGTCCGTTCGTTCGCGCAACTCTATCCGGCGCTGCGGCCGGGCGAGCTGATCCAGGGCACCGAAGACCGCCGCTTCAGCGAGGCCTGGGCGATGGCGCGCGCGGACACGTTCGCGCCGGCGGGGTGAGCGTCATTCCGAGGTGCGCGCTAGCGCAAACCCGGAATCTTAGAGAAATGGAAACCGGCCGGAGATTGCCTCATGCCGCGCGAGGGTGCTGCACTTCCACGGTGACATGGGAAAGGTCGGCCAGTCCAGCGAGCCTTTGCCGGTAATGCGCCGGCTCGCGCGCCTTTGTGGTCGCGACCGAAACGATGGCCCCGAGATGCCCCGGGCCGAGCCGCCAGAGATGCAGGTCGGTCACCTGATCCCCCTCGCTCTCGATGATGCCGCGGACCTTCTCGGCCATGCGTGGATCGGGTGTTCGATCGAGCAGGATGCCTCCGGTATCGCGCAACAAACCGACCGACCAGTTGGCGATCACAATCGCGCCGATCAATCCGGCCAGCGGGTCCATCCAGAGCCAGCCGAACGTTCGCGCCAGCAACAGCCCGACGATGACCAGAACGGACACGAAGGCGTCAGCCAGGACATGGACGACCGCGGCCCGCATATTGTTGTCGCGATGATGCGCGCGGTGCGCGGCTTCGTGATCGTGCTCTTCGAATGCCAGTTCGCGCTCATGTTGTTGGCCGTCGCGCACAAGACGTAACCTTGGCAAGGAAGGCGTGCGGTTCCGGAATTTCGTCGCGCGACTCCAGATACCCGCCGCGGTCTTCGAACGAAAATAGCTGACGGCTGCCGTCCGGCCTGACGGTTTCGATGGTGAAACCGTCCGCCGACAGCAGCATGCCGTTGTCCGGCCTGACACGGAAGCGCGGCGGCACATTGTCTTCGAAGACCTCGATTTCCAGGGCCGTGCCGCCGATCTCGATATGACGGACTTCCTCGTTGTGGCCATGCCCATGGGAGTGGTCATGGCTGTGACCGTGATGGTGGCCGCCTGACAACAGCCACGCGCTGACGACGTTGACCGCAAGACCTAAGACAGCAATCGGAATCGCCTCGTTGAAGCTGATGGGCACGGGGTTGAGCAGGCGCGATACCGCCTCATAGCCGATCAGCAGCGCGATCATCGCGAGCGCGATGGCGCTGCTATAGCCAGCCAGATCGCCGAACTTTCCGGTGCCGAACGTAAATCGCCGGTCGTTGGCGTATTTGCGGGCAAACGTATACGCCAGTGCTGCCAGCAGCAGCGCGCCGGCATGCGTCGACATGTGCAGGCCGTCGGCCACCAGCGCCAGCGAGCCGAACAGGGCGCCACCGACGATTTCGGCGATCATCATGACGCTGCACAGGATGATCACCGCCCAGGTCCGGCGCTCGGCTCGCTCGTGGCCTTCGCCGAGGAAGACGTGATCGTGCGGCGGGATCTGAAAGATCGATTGCTCGGCCATGGCGTGCCTCATTTCAGATAGGTGTGGACCACTTCGATGAGCTGATCGGCAGCCTCGGCGTTGAGCGCGCCAGGGTTCTTCTCGGGATCGACGAGATGCGTGCGGATGTGATCCTCGACCACCTCGGCCATCAGGCCCGCGACGCCGCCGCGGACGCCCGCGATCATGTGCATGATGCGCTCGCATCCGGCCTCTTCGGCCAATGCGCGCTCGATCGCTTCGACCTGGCCGCGGATCCGGCGCACCCGGGCAAGCAGCTTGTTCTTTTCGCGGATCGTGTGGGTCATGCCGGCTATATAGGGTACCCCCCTATACTAAGTCAAGCGACCTTGGCGCCGCGGTTCTGCGGGACCGGGCGCATTCTCAACTTTCGTGACGTCTAACTCGAAAGTGAGAGGCAATGCGCGTTCCCGCCTTTGCGCTGTGCGATTTGCATGTCACCATTTCCCGAAACGATGGAGGGCGCGATGCGCTGGGCTGTCTCGATCGGAGCGATGCTTGCCGCCATGGCAATGGCGAGCGCTGCTGGCGCGGCGACGTCCAGCCCACAGGTGGCCGACAGCAAAGACAGTCGGCCAGCCGTCGACATCGAACTCGTCATCGCCGTCGACGTCTCCTATTCGATGGATCTGGATGAACTGGCCGTCCAGCGCGATGGTTATGCGCAGGCCATTGTTTCGAAGGAGTTCCTTCAGGCGCTAAGGAATGGACCGAACAGCAAGATCGCGGTGACCTATTTCGAGTGGTCGGCAACGAGCGACCAGAAGATCATCATTCCCTGGCGGGTGATCGACGGCCCCGAAACCGCTGATGCCGTCGCCAACGAAATCATGGCGACGCCGGTGCGCAGGGGCTCGCGCACGTCGATTTCGGGCGCGATCTATTTTGCAATGCCGCTGTTCGAGGAAAACCCGTATCGCGGTCTGCGGCGAGTCATCGACATATCCGGCGACGGGCCGAACAACAATGGCGCCCCAATCGTCGAGGCGCGCGCCACGGCGCTGGGGAAGGGGATCACCATCAACGGATTGCCGATCATGGTGAAGGAGCCGTCTTATTCGACGATGGATATCGATAATCTGGATTGGTACTACGAGGATTGCGTGATCGGAGGGCCGGGCTCCTTCGTGGTGTCGATCAAGGACCGCGACATGTTCAAGGAGGCGATCCGGACCAAGCTCGTGCTCGAGGTCGCGGGCCGGACGCCGGAGCGGCGGACTGTTCCGGTCGCCGAGAAGGAGCCGCGGATACCCTGTATGATCGGCGAGAAAATATGGCAGGAGCGGTGGGGGCGGTAATTTCCCACTGCCACCGTTCCGTGGTTCAGAACTCGCCGTGCAGCCGTCCCGAGAAGATATGCACCGGGCCGCGGTCGGCGTTGTAGGCGGGATTGGTGATGAACTGATAATCCGCCGTCATGGTGAAGCCGTTGCCGATCGCGTAGGCGTAGTAGGTCTCAAAGATGCGTTCGTTGCGATAATTGAGCTGGCCGTCGCCGATCAGGAGACCGAGGCCGCCTGCCGCCAGGAAATCCCGGTTGGCAGCGGAAAGCCCGTTGACCGCGCCGCCGATACCGAACGTGTCGCTGGCGCGTCCCCAATAGCTGCCCTTGACCGACAGGCCGCCGGAGATGCTGCGGTCGACGTCCGTAAATGAAAGGATTTCGTTCTGGCCGTCGTTCCAGCTGGCGCGGGCAAACAAGCCGACGTCCTTGACCAGCTGCTGCTCGAGATTTGCGTAGAAGCCGTATTTGGGATTGTCGTGCCGGATGCTCGCCATCACGGTATTGATATCAAGCGCGGGGTTCGCGTCTTCGATCGCCAGCGCCTGATTGTAATTGCCGGTATTGCCGCGATTGCCGAACACGCCCAGCCGCAGTTTGCCGGGCTGCTCGAAGATCGTGTGACGTTCTTCGAATTCGACCACGGCACCGCCGGTGTTGAAGACAAGGACGTCGCTGTTGGGCGCGTTGGGGACCTGGAACAGGCCGGCGCGCACCGCCCAGTCCTTGCGGTTGACTTCGACCACGGCGCCGCGCGTGTATCCGGGTAGATCGGCGGGGAAGTCGTAAGCGGCCGACGACCACATCGCCCAGTTCATGAAATCCGCGCGTGGGTCTTTCGCGTAGGAATTGCCGTCGAAGAAATCCCCGACGGCAAAACGGCCGACGATGACGGTGACGCGATCGATGTCACGCTTGCCCGGCAGTTGGTTGGCGGCGTCGGCGACGTCTTCCTGTTCGCCGCCGAGGCCGAAGGTCTGCTTGAAGTAATAGCGCTGGGGGCGAATTTTCGGGAAGGGGGCGCCGGCCTTTTGCGCCTCTCCGTTCGGAAATCCAGCCAGTCCCAGCGTGCCGTTGATGCCGAAACCCTGCGCCAGCTCCGGATTGAAATAAAACTCGCCGCCTTCCCACAGCCGTGCGCCGAGGAAAGCCGTGGTGGTCCAGGTCTGCTGGAGCTGTCCGGTTCCCGGCAGGCTGTTGGTGCCGCTATAGGGTGCGCGGAACGACGCATAACCCTGCGGCAGAAACGTCGTTTGCGCGTGCACGTTCCAGTCGTTCGATTGCGGCAGCGCGCTCGGTCCGCTGCTGGCGACGGACGGCGCCCACGGCGTATCGCCAAAATGATAGTTGAGGCCGAATTTGATCAGGTGGATGCGGGGATCGACACCGACGCCAGGCAACGCAAAGTCGCCGAGGTCGTACATCCGGTGCGCGAAATCGATGTAGTCGTATTCGAGCTTGGTGCTCCAGTTGCCGCCGACGGCAAACTCGGCGCCGGCGCCGACGGTCCAGCCGGTATGGTATTGCCCGGGATCGGAGACCGAATTTCCGTCGGCATCGTTGATGCGGATGTGGCTATGCCCCCAGGCAAAGCCACCCGTGAGATACGGCATCCACGTTCCGAACGCATAGCCGACACGGCCGCGCAAGGTGCCGGTATAATCGATCGTCGCATTGAAAGGCGACGGCGTCAGCCGCGGCTGGTCGAGCGGCCCGGTGAAGGTTGCGTCGGCCTCGACGCCGAGCACCACGCGGTTGGGAAGCTGACGGTTATATCCGGCTTGAAAGCCGCCGATCGCCGCCCGTGATGGTCGGCGGAAAGAACACGCCCTGTTCGGGAAGCGGATTGGTGCCGGGGCCCAGGCTGCCGTCGCCATAGCCGACATGGCCGCCGAGATAAAAGCCGGTCCAGTCATAGACCGTGCGATAGGCCGGCGCCTTCAGCGTCATGTCCGCCGCTTTAGCGGGAGCGGCAAGGGCCAGCGTGCCGAACGCGAGGCCAATAGCGACACGCTCCCAGGTTCGGTTATCGCAGCTCATGATGCGGGCATTTCAGGCGCAAGAGTTCCGGCGGTCTCGCCATTCATCTCTGCAGATTCGAAAGCCCGCCGCCACCCAGGAAATAACGCCATTACCCCGCCGCCCCCGGTCGGATTTTCGGATTCCTCCAGTCAATATCAAACGGGAGGACAGTTCATTCCCAATCTTTATTGCAAGTAATTCGCAATAGCAAGAAGGGTCAGAGCCTCTCCCTGCTCAATCGCATTCACTAATGACAGTTTTGCAACAGCGCGGGCTGATCCTGGGGCCCACAAAAGGTTGACCCGCCCGGGGGGACAACCGGGCGGGTCGGGTGCGGCACGGGGTGGATGAGGCGCCCGTGCCGGACGCAAATCCACGATCGAAGCGTTTTCAAGCGAAGCGAGGGTACGGTTCGTTCAGGAAAACGCGTCGAACCAAGAAACGTTCTGTCGATCAGTAGCAGGAGCGCACGCGGCCGATGTAGTTGCCGTAGGCGTCGAACTGGCGAACCCAGCCGCAGCGGCGATAGCCGTCGTAGTAGTAGCCGTCGTTGCTGGCGGCGATCGCGCTGCCGACAATCGCGGCACCGACGAGGCCGGCGCCAACGCCCCAGCCCCAGCCGATCGGCTTGGCCTGAGCCTGCGAAGTGGTGGATGCCATCGTGCCGGTAACGGCAAGGGCGGCAAGTGCGACAGCGGCAATCTTGGTCTTGATCGACATGAGATACTCCATCCGGTTGAGAGCGGCACCGTTGTGGTCCGCATGCCCAGTTGGACGGAGGGTCTTCGAAATTGGTTCGAAAGGCGGATAGGAAATATGGTTTCGCGATTTATTTCTTCGCAAATACAAATAGTTGAGCGCTAAAATTCGAGGCTATCGGTTGCGCAGAAACATTTCCGGGTCGAATTTGTCGACGTCGGCGAGCAATTCGCAGAACGCGCGCGCGCCGTGATCTAGCAGGCGTTCACCCTTTTCTGCGGAAGCCAAACTGGCATCGCCGATGGCGCCGCTCTCATGAAGATCCTGGGCCTGCCATGCGAACGGTGCCGGCCGTTGCGTCGAGAGCCAGCGATACTCTTTCTCCATCGCGATGCTGTTGGCACGGAAATCGGCAATCTGGTCGTGGCGTACAGTTTCCGGGAAGCGCGCCAGCATGATCGAGGTCTCGACGGCGCCGCCATGGATGCCGTGGCGCAATTCTTCCGCCGAGAATAATCCATCCGGCGCACCGAAGCGCGACCAGCTTGTGGTGACCACGAAAAGTCCGTGCTGCGCGCGCAGATCCTGCGCCACCAGCGTCATCGCGGCGCTATTGCCGCCATGGCTGGTCACCATCACCAGCTTTTTCACGCCTGCCCGCACCACGCTCTCGCCAAGCGCCATCCATGTCTTCAGCGCCACATCGGTCGGCAGTGTCAGCGTGCCCGGAAAGTGGATGTGTTCGGTCGAAATACCGACCGGCTGCTGCGGCAGGAACGTCGCCGGAATTTTTGCCGGCAGCAGTTCGCGCACCCGCGCCAGATAGACCTCGCCGATCATGACGTCGGTGCCCAGGGGCAGGTGCGGGCCGTGCTGTTCGGTCGCCGCCAGCGGCAGTACCGCTATCCAGCGCGCCGGTTCGTGGCCTGCGATGTCGGGCCAGTGGATCGCGGTCCAGTCACGGGGCGGGGTGGGCGAAGGCATCAAGCGAAACGTTTCATTGGACGGATTTGCGAGGTAGTTTGTTGGTCATACCGGGGGCGTATTCATGGCTCCGGCGCGATCCACATCTACCATCCCCCATCATGGGCCAGAACGAGCGACGGAGTCCAATCATGAACCCGGCCTTTTTGCCGCGAGCGTTAACCGTAGGTCTTTTCGCGGTGTGGGCCGCGCTTGCCCCGGCACGCGCGCAAACCCTGGACAAGGTCTCGTTCGGAACCAATTGGGTCGCCGAAGCCGAGCATGGCGGGTTCTTCCAGGCGCTGGCCGACGGCACCTACAAGAATTACGGTCTCGACGTCACCATCGAGCCCGGCGGCCCCAACACCAACAACCGAATGCTGCTGACCGCCGGCAAGCTCGATTTCTTCATGAGCGCGAACACGCTGCAGACCTTCGACGCGGTCACCAACAACGTGCCCCTGGTGGCGGTCGCTGCCATGTTCCAGAAGGACCCGCAGGTCCTGCTGTTTCACCCCGAGCTGAAGATCGCCAAGATCGAGGATCTGAAGCCGCTGACGCTTTTGGTGTCGAAGGAAGGCATGACCAGCTACTTCCAGTGGCTGAAGTCCGAATATGGCTTCAGCGAAGCCAAGGTCCGCCCCTACACCTTCAACCCGCAGCCCTTCATCGTGAACCCGCAAAGCGCGATGCAGGGCTATGTCACCTCAGAACCGTTCGCGGTCGAGAAGGCGGCCAGCTTCAAGCCCGGAATCATCCTGCTCGCCGATTACGGCTTCAACACCTATTCGACCCTGATCGAGACCCGCCGCGAGATCGTCGACAAGAAACCCGACCTGGTGCAGCGCTTCGTCGATGCCTCGATCGTCGGCTGGTACAATTACCTCTACGGCGACAACACGCCGGGAAATGCGATGATCAAGAAGCTCAATCCCGAAATGAGCGATGAGCTGTTGGCCTATTCGGTCGCCAAGATGAAAGAACATGGCATCGTCGATTCCGGCGATTCCCTGAAGAACGGCATCGGCGCCATGACCGACGAGCGGATGGCGAGCTTCTTCGAGAAAATGGTGAAGGCAGGCGTGGTTCGCAGCACGATCGATTACCGCCAGGGCTACACGCTGCGTTTCGTCAACAAGGCCGTCGGTCTCGACTTGCGGCCGAAGAAATAGCCTCGATGGCAGCTAGCGACGTCACGTCTGAAATCGCCGGCGGCGCGGGGGCGGCGGTGCGCCTGCGTGGCGTCACCAAGGTCTATGACAGCGGCGTAGCGGCGCTGGGGCCGCTCGATCTCGAGGTCAACAGGGGTGAATTCGTGTCCCTGCTCGGGCCGTCCGGCTGCGGAAAATCGACCGCGCTTCGGCTGATTGCGGGGCTTGCCGCGCCGACCGCGGGGACGGTCGAGGTCTCCCATCGCGCAGAGCCGCGGCGCGGCAGTCACTCGATCGGCTTTGTGTTCCAGGAGCCGACCTTGATGCCGTGGGCCAGCGTGCGCGAGAACGTCCGCCTGCCGCTCAAACTCGCGCATGCGCCGTCGGGGGAAGCCGATGCGCGCATCGACGAAGCGCTGGCACAGGTCGGGCTTACCGAATTCGCTCGTGCTTACCCGCGCGAATTGTCGGGCGGCATGAAGATGCGGGTCTCGTTGGCGCGTGCGCTGGTCACCGATCCCGACATTCTCTTGATGGACGAGCCGTTCGCGGCACTCGACGAGATCACGCGTTTCCGCCTCAACAACGATCTGCTGGCGTTGTGGCGCAATCTGAATAAGACCGTGATCTTCGTAACCCATTCGGTATTCGAGTCGGTCTATCTGTCTCAGCGCGTGATCGTGATGACGTCGCGGCCCGGGCGAATCGGTTCCGAATTTCGCATCACGGCAGCTGAGCCGCGCGGCGAGGCGTTTCGCACCTCCGCCGATTATGCCGCCTTCTGCCGCGAGGTGTCGAATGCGCTGGCGCCGTCCTACGCGGGGCTGGCAGGCGCATGAGTTCTTCGCTCAAGCTCGTCCGGATCCTGCTTCCCGTCGTCGTGCTGGCCGCAGCCATCGCGCTGTGGGAATTCGTGGTGCAGGTCAACGGCATCCAGCCCTACATACTGCCGGCGCCTTCCGCGGTGTTCCGGACGCTGCTCAGCGACTGGCCGGTGCTGTCGCAATCGCTCGGCGTCACCCTTTTGACCACGCTCGAAGGCTTCATCGCCGCTGCGATCGGTGGCGTCGCGCTGGCGCTGTTGTTCAATCAATCGAAGTGGCTGGAATATTCGCTGTTTCCCTACGCGGTGATCCTGCAGGTCACGCCCGTGATTGCGATCGCGCCGTTGTTGCTGATCTATCTGCAGCAGCAGACCGCGGTCATCGTCTGTGCCTGGATCGTGGCGTTCTTTCCGGTGCTGTCCAACACCACGCTCGGGCTCAATTCGGTCGACCGCAATCTGGCCGGCCTGTTCCAGCTCTACGGCGCGTCGCGGCTGCAGACGCTGCGCTATCTGAAGCTGCCGGCTGCGCTGCCCTATATCCTCGGCGGCCTGCGGATCGCCGGCGGGCTGTCGTTGATCGGCGCCGTGGTGGCGGAGATAGCGGCTGGAACCGCCGGCGCCGGTTCGGGTCTCGCCTTTCGTATCGCCGAATCCGGCTATCGCCTCAACATTCCCCGGATGTTTGCAGCATTATTACTGCTGTCGCTGGCCGGGATTGTCATCTATGGCCTGCTGGCGTTAATTTCGCACCTCGTACTGCGGCGCTGGCATGAAAGCGCGCTTGGAAAGGAAAGCTGATGGCGGGTATCTCCTCCGAAAAGATCGATCTGCTGATTTATGGACCGAGCAGGCCGATCCTCGAAAACGGCTTTTCCGACCAGTTTGTGCTGCATTTCGCCGAAGGCCGGGCGGATCTGGAGCGGCTGACGCCGGATGTCGTGGCTGGGATACGCGGCATCGCCGTCACCTACCACGTGGTACCGGCGGACAGGGCGGCGCTGGCGCAGTTCTCGAAGCTCGAGATCGTCGCCAGCTTCGGCGTCGGCTACGACCATGTCGATTCGGCCTACGCGCGCGAACACAATATCGTGGTCACCAACACGCCCGACGTGCTGACCGAAGAGGTCGCCGACGTCGCGATGGGGCTGTTGATCTCGACCTTGCGCGAATTCGTCAAGGCCGACCGCTACGTCCGCTCCGGCCTTTGGCAGACGCAGAATTATCCGCTCAGTGTCGGCTCGCTGCGCGACCGCAAGGTCGGAATCGTCGGCATGGGCCGGATCGGCCAGGCGATCGGGCGCCGGCTCGAGGCCTCGCTCGTTCCGGTGTCCTACCACTCGCGCAATCCGGCGGCCGGCGTCTCGTACAAGCATTATCCCGACCTGATCGAGATGGCGAAGGCGGTCGACACGCTTGTTGTCATCGTGCCCGGCGGCGCCTCGACTGCCAAGATGATCAATGCCGATGTGCTCAAGGCGCTCGGCCCGCGCGGCGTGCTGGTCAATGTCGCGCGCGGCTCCGTGGTCGACGAGCCGGCGCTGATCGCGGCGCTGAAATCCGGGACCATCCTGGCGGCGGGGCTCGACGTGTTCGCCGCCGAGCCGAACGTGCCCGACGAATTGAAGGCCATGCAGAATGTGGTGCTGTTGCCGCATATCGGCTCGGCGTCGGTGGTAACGCGCAATGCGATGGATCAGCTCGTGGTCGACAACATCAAGAGCTGGTTTGCCGGCAAGGCGCCGCTGACGCCGGTTGCGGAGACACCCGTCAAAGGTCGCTGATGTCAGTTCATCGCCGGGCAATCGCGTTTGCAGCACTATTGATGGGCATCGCCGGCGCCTCGCCGGCGTGGCCGCAGGACGCCTCGACGCTGAAAAAGGACATGATCGGGCAGTGGGAGCTCGCCACCACCGATCGCAGCAAGACCTGCGTCGTCACCATGAAGGGCGATGCGACGCCGCAGGGTCTCAAGCTCGAGCTCGAACCCGGTTGTGCGGCGGCGCTGCCCTTTACCAAGGAAGTCACCGCCTGGAATATCAAGGGTCTTGGCGATATCGTGCGGTTGCAGAACGCTGCGGGTGAAGCGGTGATCGACTTCACCGAAGTCGAGAGCGGCATTTTCGAAGGGCTTCGGACCGGCGAGGGTGTCTACATCCTGCAGAACCTCGCCGCCGCCCGTTCGCTCGCCAAATCGATGGACCAGATGATCGGCGACTGGTCGATGGTGCGCGGCAATGGGCTGGCGATCTGCGGCCTCACGCTGACCAACACCGAAGCCGGCAACGATAATTTCCAGGTCTTCCTCAAACCGAAATGCGATCCCGCCGTCGAAGCCTTCGCGCCGACGCTGTGGCGGCTCGATCACGGCCAGATGCTGCTGATGTCGGCCAAGGGCGAGACCTGGCAGTTCGAGGCCGACGACAACGCGCAGTGGCGGCGCGTGCCCGACAGCGCCGATCCGCTGATCATGCTGCGGGGGCAGTAGGCGCCGTCATGCGCTCCGGCCGGGACAGAAGAGCGTTGCGATGCTTGCATCGTGTGCAAGCAAGCCCGGGCCACAAACCCCTCTTGTAGTCCTGGTTAGGCGTGACGGCGGCTGAGCAACAAGAGGCCACCCATGGTTGCGAATAGCCCGCCTGTTACCTTGTTGATCCAACGCATATGCCATTTGGACCGTAGGACAGGAGCGAGTGCGGACACGCCGGAGGCGCACATCGCCAGTACGCTGAACTCGCATGTGACGAACGTGAAGGCGAGGATGGAATATTGGGGAGCGAGTGGTTCGATCGGATTCAGGAACTGCGGGAAGAACGCAGTGAAGAACAGGATGGCCTTGGGATTGCTAAACCCTACCAGGAGGCCTTTGACGTAATGTGAGTGGAAGCGCTGGCCGGTGTTCGTCGCAGCTCTCTTGATATCGATCGCTTCAGCGTTGCTGCAGAACGTCTTGATGCCAAGCCAGATGAGGTAACCAGCCCCGATCACCTTGACCACGGTGAAGGCAAGCTCTGATGCAGCGAGCAATGCACCGAGGCCCAACGCCGAAAGCGTCATGACGCCGAGGGCAGCGCTGATGCTGCCGGCCGCAGCTGCGAGGCCGCTTGACTTGCCTTGGTTGAGCGCCGTCGTCATGCACATCAGCATGGTTGGGCCGGGCGATAGCACCAATACCGCGACGGCGGCCAAGTATAGCGAGTAGGTCGTCAGGCTCATTGTTCGGGTCCATATGCGCAGTGAGTATGAGCGACACCATATAGGGTGTTGCTAGCTGGTGGCGGCCATTAGTGGCGCCATGGGCAAATTTTTTCATGGCGCATGTCGATCCGCCCCTGGCTGGATCGTCGATCCCATAGCGAGACAGTTTTGCGGTAATAATTGCCGCGGCTCGCCTCAACAGGAGTTTTTCATGCGCTACATGTCGATCGTCACCTCGTCCCAGCCGCCCGCAAACCCGACCCCGGCGCTGCTTGAGGCCATGCACAAGCTGGCCGACCGCGAGATCAAGGCCGGCCGGATGGTCGACACCGGCGGGTTGATGCCGCTCGCCACCGGCGCCCAGGTGCGCGTCAAGGGCGGAGAGCTCAGCATCGTCGACGGTCCCTTCGTGGAGGCCAAGGAGGTGATCGGCGGCTACGCCATCTTCGAGCTGCGCGACAAGGAAGAGGCCGTGGCGCTCGCAGTCGAGTTCATGCAGCTCCACAGGGATCACATGCCGGGCTGGGAAGGCACCTGCGAGGTCCGCGCCTTCGCCGGATTTGCCGGCCAGCCCGCGGAGTGAGCGGCGCCGACACCAACCGCACGATCCTCGCCGTGTGGCGCATCGAGCAGCCGCGGCTGATCACCAGCCTGTCGCGGATGCTGCGCGATGTGCCGCTGGCCGAGGATCTGACGCAGGAAGCGCTGCTGGCGGCGCTGGAGCACTGGCCTGCGAGCGGCGTGCCGGAAAAGCCCGGCGCATGGTTGATGGCCATCGCAAAACGGCGCGCGCTCGATCATCTGCGCCGTCACCGCATGCTCGCGCGCAAGCACGACGTGATCGCGCACGATCTGGCGCAGGAGCAGCAAGCCATGCCCGATCTCGATTCCGCGCTCGACGACGACATCGGCGACGAATTGCTGCGGCTGATCTTCACCGCCTGTCACCCCTGTCTGTCGCGCGAGGCGCGGGCGGCGCTGGCGCTCAAAATGATCTGCGGGTTGACGACGGACGAGATTGCACGCGCCTTTCTGGTGTCGGAACCGACCGTTGCCCAGCGCATCGTGCGCGCCAAGCGGACGCTGTCGGAGTCCGGCCTCGCCTACGAGACTCCGCACGGCGAAGAACTTTCCGTGCGGCTCGCTTCGGTGCTGGAGGTCGTCTATCTCATCTTCAACGAGGGCTATACTGCCGCGCGCGGCGAGGAATGGCTGCGGCCGCAGCTCTGCAACGAGGCGCTGCGCATGGGCCGCACGCTGGTCTCCATTGCGCCACAGGAGCCGGAGGCGCATGGCCTGCTGGCGCTGATGGAGCTGAACGCGTCGCGGGTCGCCGCGCGCGTCGACGCGGCCGGCGATCCCATTCTGCTGATGGAGCAGGATCGTGCGCGATGGGACCAGCTCCAGATCCGCCGCGGTATGCTTGGTCTGGCGCGGGTGCGCGAACTCGGCGGCGAGGGCGGCTTCTACGCCCTTCAGGCCGCGATCGTCGCCTGCCATGCGGCCGCGCGTACGCCCGGCGAGACCGACTGGCGGCGCATTGCCACCCTCTATGCGGAACTGGCGGCGCTGGTAAGCTCACCCATCATCGAGCTCAACCGTGCGGTGGCGGTCGGCATGGCGGACGGGCCGGAGGCTGCGCTTGCGATCGTGGACGGCCTTGCGGACGAAGGCGCGCTGAAGGCCTATCATCTGCTGCCGAGCGTGCGCGGCGATCTCCTGCGCAGGCTCGGCCGTCACGACGAGGCGCGCGCGGCGTTCGAAGCCGCCGCGGAACTCGCCGGCAATGCGCGTGAACGCGAATTCTTGAAGCGGCGCGCGGCTGAGGCGGCCGGCGGAGGGCCGCCGGCCTGACGTCAGATGAAGCGGAACTGCGATCGTTCGCGCTTGGCGAGCTTTGGAATTGCCTGGCCGACGATGATGTTCTTGAAGTGCTCGGTCTGCTGGTGATCCGCAAACGCAGTCTCTCCCGCAAACACCTCGTAAAAGAAGAATTCCCGCGGCTTTGCGATGTTGCGGTGGATTTGAAATTCCTTCACGCCCGGCTCTTGCTGCGCCTGCTGTTGAAAGTCCGTGAGCAGGCCGGCAATGGCCTCTTCCTCGCCGGAATTGACCTCCCAAAACGCGGTTACGACCAGGCTTTGACTGTTGTTGCTTAAGTTGGCCATCTTGTTCTCCCGTGCTGATGCGCGTGACGCAGCGACCTCGATGCGCTGCCGGGAATAATCATGCCAAATTTTTCGACTACAATGCTTCGACAGACATCGAATTGTATCAGCGAAAGCGATACGATTGCGCCTGGGTCTTAAAACCCTGACGAGATCTGGTTGCGGTCGACGGCGGCCCCAGTGCGGGAACGGCGCACGTTGCTGACGAGCATGCCCGGCTTGTCCTCATTGGCGGGTTTCGCCGTCGCGAGCCGCAGCACGGCGGCATAGTTCGGCTGCACCTCCATCCGCGCCGCCTGCGGGCTGCGCGAGAGAATCCGGTGCACGCGGGGCAGGTTGTAGCAGGGGACGTAGAACAGCAGATGATGCTCGAGGTGATAGTTGACGTAATAGGGCGCGATGAACAGGCGTTCGAGCGCACTCGCGCGCGTGGTGCGGGTGTTGCGCAGGGGATCGCTGCTGTCGGGAACGACCGCATGCTCGGCGATGTTGCGGATGCGGGTGATCACCATCATCCAGGTCAATAGCGGCAGCAGCCACAGCAATGGATAGGCCCACCACACGCCGGCTGCGGCCATGCCGGCCCATAACAGCGCGTTGGCTATGAATTGCGGGCCGAGCTTGCTCCGGAAATACGAAACTCGCCGTGCGAGCGGCCAGGATGGATCGCCGAGTGCATTGAGCAACTGCGCCTTGCGCTGCGCGTAACCGGTCTGGCCCGAGATGTCGCGCCAGAATTTCCGCCGGTAGCTCGGCCGGGTGATCGGAAACGGCGCCGAGAGCACCAGGTCCGGATCATCCTCCTGCTGGGTGCGCGCGTGGTGCTGCAGGTGATAGCGGCGATAGGCGACCGTCTCCGCAAAGACCGGATAGGCACAGAACCATTGGCTCAGCGTCATGTTCAGTCTTTCGCCGTTGGCAAGACAGCCGTGGGCGCCGTCATGCATCAGGATCGCAAGTCCGAGTTGACGCGAGCCGATCACTGCGACCGCAAGAATGAAGGTGAACGGATTGGGCCAGACCGCAACCATCGCGATGGAGCCCAAAATCAACGCCCACGCATGCGCGATCAGGGCAACGCTCTTCCAGGTAACGCGCGTGCGCACCGCGATCAGTTCCTGTTCGCTCATGAACTCGCGGGCGCGGATGCGGAGGGCGGTCATGGCGGTGTCTCCCTGCCGCCAGTGACGACGCTGAGCCTGTTGGTTCCGGCAGGCGCATCGGCCTGCGGACCGAGCAGGCGCAGCATCTCGGCAACAAGCTCGTCAGGCGAGCGGCCCATGGCGTGACCTTCGAGCGTGACGCCGATCGTGATCGCCCAGAAGCGCCGCGCACTGGTCTTGGGATCGAGCCGCGAATGCCAGCCGCGCGCCGTCATCTCGGCGGCGTAAGCGCGCAAGCCCTCGGCGTGCAGCCGTTCAACGGTGCGCTCCACCAGCGGCGCCAGATCCTGGCGGCGGCGGGTCAACGTCATCGCTTCGATGAAAAGGCCGACCGCGTCCGATCCCATCACGCTCTCAACGAGCGCGCGGGTGTAATCCTGTGGCGAGAGCTGCTTGCCGGCATGCTGCTCGGCGGCGCGTCCGACATAGAGCACGTCGCGGCAGGCGGCTTCCACGAACA
Organism: uncultured Alphaproteobacteria bacterium; assembly: GCA_963774775.1. GTDB lineage: Bacteria > Pseudomonadota > Alphaproteobacteria > Rhizobiales > Xanthobacteraceae > Bradyrhizobium. Next base: position 21,886 of record CAVZGZ010000057.1, on the reverse strand, counting down.
GCGCTTCCTTGGTGCGGAAATAATAGGTGATCTGGCTCGGGAAGGCGTCAGCGGCGGCCGCAATATCCGCGATCGAAACCGCGGTGAGCCCGCGCTCCCCAAATAGCCGGCTCGCGGCATCGAGCAGCTTTGAGCGCATCTGCTGCCCGGCCGTGCGCGTCGCACGCACGGTGTGCTTGGGATCGTTCAGCGGCGCGTCTTGTGCAGCGCTTTTCATCCGGTCTCGCATGGACTGGCGATGGAGAGAAATCAGTTACGATCACTTGTATGGTATACAAACAAAACCGTCAAGGCGATCTACGGCGGGAAACCATTATGGCGTCATGCTAGATCGCCTTCTTCCGGTCGCTCGCCAGAATGTTGTTTTTGCTCAGGAATCCGTGCTTCTACGGGGTTCCATTCGCCACATTGGTTAACTATTGCGCGATAAGTTCCCTTAGGCCGCGCAATTTGCGTCGAGCCGGTTCCGTCTTGCGCGGAGGGACCAACACCGTTGGGGGACGGCGTATGCCTGACTTGAGTTTCAGCCGATCAATCGTGTCTGCGGCAGCCGTCGCGTTGACCGGCCTCGGCGTTTTCGGCTTTGCGACGATTACTTTTGGCAGCGCCATGGTCGGCGAGACGCGCCAGATAGATCTCGGCCAGAAGCCGGCCAGCGGCGTCGACGCGCTCAAGGCGCAGTATCGCCGCCCGACGACGATCCCGTTTCCCAAGGACAATCCCTACACGCCGGAAAAACTCTCGCTCGGCAAGAAGCTCTATTTCGACACCCGCATTTCGGTGACGTCGGCGCAATCCTGCGCCAGCTGTCACAGCCCGGGCTTCGGCTGGGGCGACGGGCTCGCGGTCGGCGTCGGTCATGGCATGGAAAAGCTCGGCCGGCACTCGCCGACTATCATCAACGCCGCCTGGGGCGCGATCTTCATGTGGGATGGTCGGCTCGCCACGCTCGAGGAGCAGGCGCTGGGCCCGATCCAGTCGCCCGGCGAAATGAACATGCCGATCGAGAAACTGATGGAGCGGCTAGCCTCCATTCCCGAATACAAGCCGCTGTTCGACGCGGCATTTCCGGGCGAGGGGATCAAGGCCAAGACGCTTGCCGCTGCGATCGCGACCTATGAGCGGACGGTCGTTTCCGAACGCGCGCCGTTCGATGCCTGGATCGACGGCAACGAAAAGGCGATCTCGGAAGAGGCCAAGCGCGGCTTCGTGCTGTTCAACGGCAAAGCCCAGTGCTCGGCGTGTCACGAAGGCTGGAATTTCACCAATGACGGATTCCAGGATATCGGCCTGCCCAGCGCCGATGTCGGCCGCGGCCAGTTCATGCCTGGCGTGATCAAGATGAAGCACGCGTTCAAGACGCCTGGCCTGCGAGAGATCGGGCGCCGCAGCCCCTATATGCACGACGGATCGATCGCGACGCTGGAACAGGTCGTCGAACATTACGACCGTGGCGGCGTCGATCGGCCCAGCCGCTCCGACCTGATGAAACCGCTCGGCCTCACCGCGCAGGAGAAATCCGAGCTGGTTGCCTTCCTCAACACGTTGAGCAGCCCACTCACTCCGACTGCCGTCCCCGTTCTTCCCCGTTAACGCCCACACCTAATTCAACGGATATTCCATGCGCAAACTCGCTGTATTTACGTTCGTCATCCTTGCAGGCCTCTCGGCGGGCGCGCTCGCCGCCACCGAAGTGATCCACCAGCAGGGACGCGTGTTCTCGTCGGAAAGCATCAGCATCAAGAAGGGTGAGGCGGTCACGTTCCTCAACGATGACAGCGTACCGCATAACATCCTCTCCACCAGCAAGGGCAACGAGTTCAACCTCGGATCCCAGCCTCCGGGCACATCGACCGACGTCTCCTTCAAGGAGGCCGGCGACGTTCAGGTGATCTGCGCAATCCACCCGCGGATGAAAATGATGATCAAGGTCACGGACTAGAACCTGATTGGTTCTGTAACCGGGCTCCCACTTTCTGTTTAGATGCGTTCTTCAGCCGCGCCAGCCAAGCGCCGGAGATTTTGCGATGTCGATCCGCTACAAGATTTTTGGTGCGTTCAGCGTGGTTATCCTGCTGGCCTGCGGGCTTGCCTTCTACGGCATCCGCGGCATCTCCACCTCCGGCGATCTGGTGGTGCGGCTCTATGACGGGCCGCTGATGGGGATCAACCATGCGCGCTCCGCCCATGCCGGGTTGAGTGAGGCCCGCCTCATCATGCAGCGCAGCCTCAGTGAGGGGGCCACGCGCGACGCCGTCGCCAAATTCGAGAAGCTGATCGGCAACGTATTCGAAGACCTGCAGGTCGTGCGCGACAGGGTGCAGAGCGCCAATGTCAGCGCCGCCAGGGAGAAGGCCGAGAGCAAGCTTCGCGACTGGTCGGGGGCCGGCCTGAAAATCCTTAAACCGCAACCCGCCGGGCAGACCGAGCTGCCCACGGCGTTCCTGGTCGCGAAGTTCGGCGATGACGCGACTGCGGCCGTCGACGATCTCGTCGAAACTGTCGCCGCCTATGGTTTCGACTACCGCACCGAAGCGCAAGCAACGGTCGCAGGCGCCTATACGACCATGCTGGGCATCGCGATCGGCACGGTCGTCGTTGGCCTGCTGATCGCAGCCGCCTTCGCCTATTCGCTCTCCAGGCCGATCTTCGCCGCCATGCGTGTCGCGGAACGGGTCGCAGCAGGAGATTTCGCGGACGATATCAAGGTTCGGCGGAGCGATGAACTCGGGCGTCTCCTGAAGTCGCTGGCCGTGATGCAGGACAGCCTCAAGAGCCGCGCCGACGAGGATCTGGCGCGCAGTTCGGCCAAGGACCAGACGCACGCCGAGCAGGTGGGCCGGCGGCAGCGGATCGAAGCCGAGATCGACGCGTTCCGTTCGACATTCACCTCGGTGCTGGCCCATACCGACCGGATGACGGGTGAGTTGACCGACACCGCGCAAGCGCTGTCCTCGATCTCTCACGCGGCCGGCAAGCAGTCGACCGAGGCGGCTTTGACCGCGGGCGAGACCTCGGCGAACGTTCAGACGGTGGCAAGCGCGGCGACCCAGCTCGGCGAGTCCGTGCATGCGATCAAGACGCAGGTTCACGATGCTACCGCAATCGTTCAGCGGGCGTCCGGCATGGCCGCCGCGGCCAATGAGACGATCAGGGCGCTTGCCAGCGCCGCGCAGCACATCGACGAGGTGGTCGGCTTCATCCGCAACATCGCCGGTCAAACCAACCTGCTGGCGCTCAACGCGACGATCGAGGCGGCGCGCGCCGGCGAGGCCGGTCGCGGATTTGCCGTGGTCGCGTCCGAAGTGAAGGCGCTTGCAACCCAGACCGCCAAGGCGACCGAGGAAATCTCCTCTCAGATCGCCGAGGTGCAATCGGCCACCCGCCAGGCGGTCGACAATGTCGGCGCGATCGCTTCGATCATGGGTGATATCGACAGCTTTACGTCGGCGATCGCTGCCGCCGTCAGCGAGCAGAACATGGCGGCCACCGAGATCTCCCGGAACATCGGCCAGGCCGCTGCCGGCACGGCCATCGTCGCGCGCAGCATCGCCGGGACGGCCGAAGCGACCGAGAACGCCAACCGCTCCGCCGATCTGGTGCTTTCCACCGCGCATGATCTGTCGAACCAGGCGGCTCAGCTGCGTTCTTCCGTCGATCGCTTCCTGTCGAACGTGGCGGCGTGACAACGGCCTGCCCGCCCGCAAACATCCGGATGGCTTCGAGCTACGGTTTCCCGGCATCGTTAAGTTGAACTTAAGGCCGCCTCGATTAGCGTCACCCGAACGACAATAACGGGAACGCCAACATGCGAATCGGCCGGCTCTTTGCAGCATCCATGCTCTCGGTGACTGCCCTGACGGTGGTCCTCGGCGCCGCGGTTCTTGTTCCGCAGTACCGCACCTATGCGAGCAAGACCGAAGCGATTAAGGCCGTCCAGGCGTACAGCGCCGTCTTGGCGGTCGGTCAACAGGTCGCCGGCTCTCGCGGACCCTACCTCAATCCGCTGGTTCAGGATGGCGCCGCGACGCAAGCCCAGCTCGATGAAGTCGCGAAGTCGGTGCAGGCGACGGATGCGGCGTTCGCGAACGCGCGGACGGCCGTCAATGTGCTCGAGGATAGTTCGGCGATCGTCGCCGGCCTCAACCAGGCGGCGACCAAGCTCTCTGAGGTTCGCGCGGTGACCGAGCGCGCACTCGTTGTACCGATGAGCGCGCGTGATCCGGCGGCCGTCAAAGGCTTCCTGCCGGGCATGGCCCAGGTCGTGGCAATTCTCGAGCCGGTATTGAACCGTCTCGAAAATCAGGTAGCCGCGGCCGACGCGTCGCAGACCGCGTTGTTGAATATCGCCCGCACCGCGCAGGATCTCCGGATCACGGCCGGCGGCCGCGCTGGGTCAATGTCGCCTGCGATCAGCGCACGCCGTCCGCTGACCGTGGCTGAGATATCTTCCGTCGACCGCACCCAGGGCCGCGTCGACCTCGACCGCGAGCGGATCGAAGCGGGCGTAGATCAGATCGGCAGTCCGCCGCGGCTTGTGAAGGCCATGAAGGATGCAGTCGACGTCTATTTCGGCAAGGCCGCGCCCCGGCTGGAAAAAGAAATGCCGGCCGCGCGCGGCGACGGCAAATACACCATCAACTCCGATGAACTCGCCGCCATGATCGTACCGGCCGTGCAATTATTCTTCGTCGTACGCGACGCGGCGCTGACGGAGGCCGCCGAACGCGCCGGCGCTGCGCGCGACGCAGCTCTGATGGTGCTGGCGCTGGCGGGACTTGCAGTCATGGCCTTGCTGGGCGTGCTGGCCGGCGTCACCGTGATGTTGCGTCGGCGCGTGATCACACCGCTGGCGACACTGACTGAAGTCGTCGGCGACCTCGCGGCCGGCCGGCATGACGTGACCATCCCGACCGTCGGCCGGGCCGACGAGATCGGCGCGATGGCAGGTTCGCTGCAGATCTTCAAGGATGCCCTCATCGCCAAGAAGGCTGCCGACGAGGCGGCCACGGTCGAGGCCGATGCCAAGATCCAGCGCGGACAGCGCGTCGACACCATTACCCGCGACTTCGAATCGATGATCGGCGAAATCGTCGAGATCGTGTCGTCGGCTTCGAGCGAACTGGAAGCCTCCGCCGGCACGCTGACGGCGACCGCGGAGCGTTCGGAGGAACTGGCGACTGCGGTGGCTGCTGCCTCCGAGGAAGCTTCCACCAACGTGCAATCGGTGGCCTCCGCCACTGAGGAGATGGCCTCGTCGGTCAACGAGATCAGCCGTCAGGTTCAGGACTCGGCGCGGATCGCGGGCGATGCGGTACATCAGGCACAGCGAACCAATGATCGCGTCGGCGAATTGGCCAAGGCGGCGCAGCGGATCGGCGACGTCGTCGAACTCATCAACACCATCGCCGGCCAGACCAATCTGCTGGCGCTGAATGCCACCATCGAGGCCGCGCGCGCCGGTGAGGCGGGACGGGGTTTTGCGGTGGTGGCGTCGGAAGTGAAGGCGCTGGCCGAACAGACCGCGAAAGCGACCGGCGAGATCAGCCAGCAGATCTCGGGCATTCAGGCCGCGACGCAAGAATCGGTCGGTGCGATCAAGGAGATCGGCGATACCATTAGCCGGATGTCCGAGATTGCCTCGGCGGTGGCGGCGGCGGTCGAAGAGCAGGGCGCGGCAACCCAGGAAATATCCCGTAACGTGCAGCAGGCCGCGGACGGCACCCAGCAGGTCTCAGCCAACATTGCCGACGTTCAACGCGGCGCCACCGAGACGGGGTCCGCGTCTTCGCAGGTATTGACCGCGGCGAAGTCGCTCTCCGGTGAAAGCAGCCGGCTCAAGCGTGAGGTCGGCAAGTTCCTGACCTCGGTGCGGGCGGCCTGAGCGGCTGACGCGAAGCCGCTCGGATCAGTTTCATCCCCATAGAACTCGCGTGTCCGCCTCGGCCTGCGATGATGTGGTCGTGCACGGAGACGCCGAGCATGCAGCACCGGCGCTTATGCCGCGGGCGACGAAATCTATGTGGCGGTTCTGCCGCCGTCGACCGCCAGAATCGCACCCTGGACGAAGCTGGCGCGGTCGGTCGCCAGGAACACGATTGCCTCGGCAATCTCCTCAGGCGCGGCCGGACGCCCGGCGGGCGCTTGCGCCGCGAGCTGTTGCAGTGCGTCGCCCATTACCGCCGTGCCTTCGGTGCGGGTCGGTCCGGGACTGACGGCATTCACACGAACACCCTTGGGGCCATATTCGCCCGTCCACGCTTTGGTCAGCAGATTAATGGCGGCTTTGCTCGATCCATAGAGGCTCATGCCCGCCGCGCCATAATCTGCGACCATGGTCGAGACGTTGACGATTGCTCCTTTGCCTCGCTGGGCCATCAAAGGGGCCAGCTCGGCGACGAGAAAATACGGCACCTTCACATTGAGCGCATAGACGTCGTCGAACGACGCCTCGCTCGTTTCGTGCGTCGGGCCGAACGGAAACACGCCGGCGTTGTTGATCAGGATGTCGACATGGCCGTTTCCCAGTTCGACGGCCTTTCTCGCGACCGCACGGGCGCTCGCAGCGTCGCGAAGATCGGACGAGATGAAATCGGCTTTCGCGCCCGCCGCCCGTATTTCGGCAATCGTCCTTTCACCGCGTTCCACGTTGCGGCCCACGACCATGACATGAATGCCGGACTGCGCCAGTTTGTCGGCTACCGCGCGGCCGATACCGCTCGTTCCGCCGGTGATAAGGGCTGTCGTCGTCATTGGAGCCTCCTTGTCTCGTTCTTTTCAGCCGCCGGCCTCCCGGCTGGGCTGCGAGTGAAGATGACGTCGAAGGGGCGCACGCAGTAGACGAGCGCCGCGCATCTGACTTATACGCTAGGTGTATGAGTGACCGGCTGCAGGAATTGACCGCCTTCGTCCGTGCCGGCGAGACCGGCAGCTTCTCTCGCGTCGCGCGCGAACTCGGGGTGTCGCAGCCGTCGATATCACGCATGGTGGCAAGCCTCGAGGCGCGGCTGGGCGTGAAGCTTCTCTTGCGCACCACGCGGCACGTCACGCCGACCGACGCCGGCCGGGTGTTTCTCGATCGGGCGCGGCAAATCCTCGGTGAACTCGACGACGCCGAAAATGCCGCGCGCGGATTAGATAGCCTGCGCGGCACGTTGCGGGTGGCTTTGTCGGGAGCATTCGGAATTCGTGAAGTCATTCCACGCCTGCCTGGCTTCACGACGCAGCATCCGAAATTATCGATCGACCTGCTGATGTCCGACCGGACCGAGGACTTGATCGCCGAAGGCGCCGATATGGCGCTGCGGCTCGGCCCTCTGGCCGACTCCGGATTCGGCGCGCGGCTGCTGGGCAAGGCTCCGCGCCTTGCCGTTACCTCGCCTGCCTACCTTGCGCGCAGGGGAATGCCGCAAACGCCCGCCGACCTCGCCAGGCACGATTGTATTCTTGGCCCGGGTCTCTCCGGCCGAAGCGGCTGGAGTTTCACGCGCTCGGGGCGGGCAACGTCCGTAGCCGTAGAAGGGTCAATAAAGGTCGCCTCGGCGGACGGCGTCGTCGCCTGCGCCAAAGCGGGACTCGGAATAGCGCTCGCCTCTCGCTGGATGTGTCGAGCCGAACTCGAGGCCGGGGAGCTCGTCGCGATCCTTTCCAATTATCAACTTGATTGGGTCGAGCTGCGCGCCGTTTACCCGGGTGGCCGTCGACCCTCTCTCAAGGTACGAGCCTTTTCCGATTATTTGGCGGCCCAGCTCGTGCACAAAAATGAAGGCGGCTGAGGCTTGCGCTCGCTACGCCCCCACCTTCGCCAGAACGTCCGCGCGCAGAAAGCGCTCGATGAACAACATGAACAGCACGGACGGCACCAACAGGATCAGCGCCGTGATCGAGGCGACCTGGTAGTTTCCGCCCATCGCCGCGTTGTAGAGCAAAAGCGGCAGCGTCGTGACTTGCGGAACGCCGACGAAGAACGTGCCGGTGAACTCGTCCAGTGATTCCAGGAAGACGAAGATGCCGCTCGCGATGACACCCGGCGCGGCCAGCGGGAGCGTCACCGTGAAGAAGGTGCGCAGTGGCGAGGCGCCGATGTTCCGGGCCGCGAGTTCGAGATCCTTGTCGACCGCCGCGAAGGCCGCCGCCGCGATCCACACCGAATAGACCAGGCCATGGGCGGCGTGAACCAGCACGACGCCGAGTACCGTGCCGTTGATGCCGAGGTTATAGAAGATCCGCGCCACGTTGATGTAGATCGCCACCGAGGGAAAGGCCTGGGGCAGCAGGAACACGATCATGAACAGCGAGCGCACCGGCAGCTTGAGGCGCGCCAGCGCGTAGCCGGCCGGCACCGAGAGCGCGAGTGCGACGACGACCGTCAGCACCGCGATCCAGACCGAGGTCCCGAGCGAGGCCATGGCATCGCCGGTCGGGCGGAAGACCTGCTCCCAGTAGCGGGTGCCGTAGGTGACCGGCAGCTTGTAGGGCGTGTACCAGCGCTCGGCCACCGACCACAGCGCCAGATTGGCGAGCGGACCGATCAGCGCAAAGGCGAAGGCCGCGAGAACAACGCCCGCCAGCGAAGCGCGCAGCAAGGACGCGACGCGGCTCATGGCGCGTTCTCCTTCGCCATGCCATGCCTGAGGTAGAGGATCGCCGCACCGGCGCTGATCAGGTAGGTGATGACGCCGAGCGCATTGGCCGTGGCATAGTCGCCATAGGCGTTGATGCGGAAGGCCATGTCGACGGTCAGCATGGTCGGCTGCGAACCGGCCACCATCATCGGCACTGACAGCACCGAGAGCATCGTCACGAAGGAGAGGACGAGCGCAACGAGCAGCGTCGGCATCACCTGCGGCAGCGCCAGCTCGATCAGAACCCTGAGCCGCGAGGCGCCGAGATTGCGTCCGGCCTCCAGCGTCGCGCGGTCGAGCGAGGCCAGCGCGCCGGCCAGCAGCAGCGCGACGAACGGGGTCTGCTTCCACACGAAGGTGATGATGATCCCGCGCCAGTCGAGATAGCTCACCGCCTGCAGCGGCTCCATCAGGCCAAGCGAGACGAAGGTGTTGTTCATCAGCCCGTTCTTGGCGAGGAAGGTGCGCATGCACTGCGCGGCCACGATGAAGGGAATGAACAGGGGCCAGCGGTAGAGGGCGCGGAGCGTTCCGACGACCCACGGATTCTCGCCGAGCGTCAGCGTGCCGGCGATGGCGACCGCCGCCATCGCCGTCAGCACGCAGGAGGCCACCACGATGACGATCGTGAAGAGGATGTCGCCGGAATAGAGTTCGAAGGCCTTGCCGAAGGCCTGCAACGAGAACCCGCCCTCGCGGCCGGTGAAGGCCGAGACGACAGAGAAGCAGAGCGGATAGAGGAACAGCGCCGCGACGAGGGCGAGGCCGGGCGCGATCAAGAGCAAGGCGAGCTGGCGTTGGGACAGGCTCATGTCGCTCAGTTGGCGACCTTCTTCTCGTAGCCCTCGAGGATGTCGTTGAAATAGGGTGCGATCGGGAACGGCTTCCCGTTCTTGGCCAGGTCGGTCGGGGTGATGTCGGTGAAGAGCTTGTCCCAGGCCGCCTTGTCGAGTTTGCCTTCGAGGTTCTTGGCGTCGATGCCCGGATACCAGTTGAACTTCTTGACGATGCCGTCCGCCTGGACCTGCGGGCTGGTGGCGAGCGCGATGAACTCCTCCGCCAGCTTCCGCTGCGCCGCCTTCTCCGGCACGGCGTAGTACATCGGCTGGCCGGGCATGCCGGGCGAGGCGAGCTTGAGCTTCATGTTGGGTGGCAGCTTGCCGTCAGCCTGCCAAGTATAGAACATGTCGACCCAGACCGGGCCCATCGCGATCTCGCCGCGGTTGAGCATATCGAGCGTGCCGGCGTTGCCGGGCGTGATGACGACGTTCTTGTTGAAGTCCTTCAGCTCGCTGAAGGCGGTGTCCCATTTGGCCTTCTCGGCCGGGTCATACGGGCCCTGGATCAGCTTGCCGGCGTCGCCGCCGAAGGCATAGACCCAGCCGGCGACGAAAGCCACGCCTGACATGCCGCCCTTGATGCCATTGTAGCCGAACTGCTTCGGGTTCTTCTTCGCCCACTCCTTCAGCTCGGCGAAGTTGTCGGGGGGGTTCTTGAGCATGTCGGCGTTGTAGGCCAGCGCCGTCTGCGACTGGAACATCGGGATGACGTAGCCCGAGACGTCGGAGCCGAGCGAGTTCTTGGCGGTCTCGCTGGAAACCAGCTTCGCGGTGTCGACCTTTTCAGTGTATTTCGCGAGCAGCCCATCCTTCACCATCGTTCCGGCTGCCTTCTGATGGATCACCACCACGTCGAAATCGGTGGTCGCGGCGCCTTTCTGGGCGTCGAGCTTCTCGTAGATCTTCTGGGAGCCGGCATCGCCGGGGCCGGTGCCGACGGAGACGACCTTCACGCCGGGATGGCTCTTCTCGAACATCGGGCCGAGATAGTCCTTGACGTAGTCGACCATGTTCTGGTCACCCGCTGAGGCGACATTGAGGGTCTGTGCGGCGAGAGGTGACGCTACGAGCAGCGCCGCGACGGAACAGGTTATCGTGAAAATGCGCATGGGTATGGCTCCTTAATCAGGCAGAGATGGCGGCCTCGGCCGCTGGAAAGATGTGAAGGCGTTGCAGGGGAATGCGCAGGCCGACGGCGGCGCCCGGTTCATGGCGTGCGGCGTCGTCGACCGTGATCTGCCGGCCGGCCGCCTCGACGCGATAACGATAGAGGCCGCCGGGATAGCTGCGCGCGGCGATGCGCCCGGGCACGAGGAGATCGCCCTGCGGCGCCGCGTCGGGCGCGTCGAGGCTTGCGACATCGTCGCGAAAATAAGCCACGGCCTCGCCCGCGGGCAGCGCGGTGGCGTCGTCGTCCGCGAGCCTGATGACCGCGGGGCCGGCGCTGACGGCCGTCCCGTCCTCGCTGCGCGCGACATGCACGGGCAGGACGTTCTCCGCACCCATGAAATTGGCGACGAAGGCGCTCGCCGGCCGATCGTAGACCTCCTCGGGCGTGCCGACCTGGGCGATCCGTCCCGCCTGCATGATGACGAGCCGATCCGCCATGGTCATGGCTTCCTCGCGATCATGCGTGACGTGGATCGCGGTGACGCCGAGACGCTGCTGGATCGCGCGGATCTCGTGGCGCATCGTCATGCGGATCTTGGCGTCGAGATTGGACAGCGGCTCGTCGAGCAGCAGGATGCCGGGATCGACCGCCAGCGCCCGGCCGAGCGCGACGCGCTGGCGCTGCCCGCCGGACAGCGCCGTGACCTTGCGCTCCTCGTAGCCGCTGAGACCCAGCATCGCGAGCAGCGAAGCCACCTTGGCGGCGATCTCGGTCCGGGCGGCGCCCCGCAGCTTCAGCCCATAGCCGATGTTCTGCAGCACGGTCATGTGCGGCCACAGCGCGTAGGACTGGAACACCATCGCCATGCCACGCTTCTCCGGTGGCAGCAGAGCGACGTCGCGGTCTCCGACCACGATCGAGCCGGAGCTCACCGGCACGAAGCCGCACAACGAACGCAGCAGGGTGGTCTTGCCGCAGCCGGAAGAGCCGAGGAGAGCGGTGAAGGTGCCGGGAGCGAAGTCGAGGCTGATGCCGTGCAGGACTGGCGTGCCGCCATAGGCGACATGCAGGTCGCGCACCTGGATGGCCGCGCCGGCGCACGACGCGGCTTGCGTTTCCGCCTGCACGATTCGTCCCCTCCATGCCGATCTAATTGTGCCAAATGGAATAGTTCTTCCATTCCGCGATCGGCTTGGAATAAACGTAACGTTCCGTAGCGCGCCAATACAACAGATTTGTGAACCCAGGATTTGTGAACCGATGCCTGCCGACGCCGCCACCGAATCTGCACGCACCGGCAAGCCGGTTACCATCGAGGCTGTTGGACGATGACGCCGGCAGAACTCGAATTGCGGCGCTATGCCGTCCAGGGCCTTGTCGCCGAGGCCGGGCGCATGGCGCTCGACTATTTCGGCAAGCAGGAAAGTCTCGGCGTCACCATGAAGGGGGCTCAGGACTGGTTGACCGTTGCCGACGGAGCAGTCGAGGACTTCCTTCGACAGCGGTTGTCCCTGCTGTTCCCGACCGACACGGTGATCGGCGAGGAGGGCGGCGGCGCAGCGAGCGATACGGTCTGGATCATCGATCCGATCGATGGCACTTCGAACTTCGCCCGCGGCGACCGCAATTGGTGCATCTCGGTGGGATTCCTGCTGAACAGCGTCCCCACCATCGGGATCGTGGCCGCACCGGCGCTGGACGAACTCTATGTCGCCCGGCGCGGACAGGGCGCGACGCAAAACGGGCGGCCGATCGCCGTCTCGGGCGCCGACGACCTCACGCGCGCCTGTGTCGAGCTCGGCTGGTCGACCCGCACTCCCTCGGAGCGCTACCTTGCCATCCTGCAGCGCGTCTACGCCGCCGGTTGCTCGGTGAAGCGCTCTGGCTCGGGCACGCTCGGGCTCTGCCATGTCGCGAACGGGCGCACCGACGCCTATGCCGAGCTGCACATCAATGCCTGGGACGTCGCGGCCGGCATCGTCATTGCGGGCGAAGCGGGCGCCTCAATCAATGATTTCTTCGCTGGCGACGGCATCAGCAAAGGAAACCCGATCCTCTGCTCCACTCCCGCGCTTGCCCCCCAGCTACGAGAAATCACGGGAATTTCTTAAGCCGGCAAGATAACTGATTGTCCAAAGGCGGTGTTACGAAACTACACGATCACGTCGTAGCACTCGACCATTCCACTTCACGCACTGCCGCATGATTCATTCGATCTTTCTGCATGAGCGAGCCGCTCCGATGGAGGGAAGGATTTCGATCATCTCGCTTCCTGATTGCGTGACTGGCAACCCCTGGGCCCGGTGCGGACGATTGGATTTCAAACAGGTCGACGCTGTTCTCCTCCAACAGCTTGCTCAAGAAGCTCGCATGTCGAGTCGCGATCGCGTCGTGCTCTCCCCTGTGGAGCAGCTTCTCCAAGGCATAAATGCGGGTCGTATCGAGGAGCCTATAGGATGTTTCATGGGGGTCGACTCCGGCTTCGATAATGGATTTGTCGACAAGATTTTCGATGGCTTCGGCTACATCGTTTTGACCCATCCCTCTTTCTTCTACTATCGCGACCGCGGTATCCAGCGCGAACGATCCAATGAAAATCGCCACACGACGCAATACCAGGCGTTCGAGCTCTGAGAGAAGATCGTGGCTCCAATCCAGCGTGGCCCTGAGCGTCCGATGTCGTGGGCTTGCCGTGCGCCGACCGAACTTGAGCAAGTCAAGCCGGGAACCGAGTCTTGCCGCAGTGTCCTTAAGGCCAAATATAGCCGCCCTCGTCGCGGCAAGCTCGATTGCAAGCGGCACTCCATCAAGCTTGCGGCAAATCTCAGTTACAGCCGACGCGTCATCGTCGCTAAGCCCGAAATCAGTCCCACGCGCACTGGCTCGTTCCATGAACAGCTGAACGGCCGGATATGAGCGGAGTTGAGCCGCCGTCAGCATAGGTTGCTCAGGTGGACAGGCCAAAGGTGGAAGGCGAAATACGCGTTCACCTATGATCTGCAGAGTCTGTCGGCTTGTTGCCAGGATTCCGATTTCAGGACATCGTCGTAAAAGGCAGCCGGCCAACGCTGATGTTTCGTCGATGACGTGCTCGCAACTGTCGAGGATGATGAGGCCCTTTCGACGGCCTAACACATCATGCAGTGCGTCTTCATACCGTGGGTCTTCCGGTTTCGCATGCTGCTCAGCGAGTCCCAACGCAGATGCAACAGCTCCAAAAAGCTGTTCGCGATCTCTCACAGTTGATAGATCGACAAAGTAAACCGCCTCAGATAAGTCGGCGAACGCAGCGTGTCCGACAGCCAGCGCGACCGTACTCTTGCCAATGCCGCCAGTGCCAAGGATAGTTATCAGCCGATCCGTTCGAAGCAGCGATTGGATCTCCAGAACCTCCTCGTCCCGGCCAATCATACGCCCCAGTCCGGCCGGCAGGTTAGATCGCCGGGCAAATGTCTTGCGCGTTTCGTTCTCTTCGGCTTGGCGGATGACTGGTGCGATAAAGCGGTAACCCCGACCCTGAACATTTGCGATATATTTCGGGCCGATTTGCCCGTCGCCCAGTGCTTTGCGCACGGCCGACATATGGACGCGCAGAGAGCCCTCCTCGACAGTGACATCGGGCCACACTTGCGCCATCAGTTCGTTCTTGCCAACGGTCTCGCCGGACCGTTCGATGAGAGCCAAAAGAAGGTCAAAGGCCCGACCGCCGAGCGGAACGGCCTCGCCTGCTTTCTTGAGGGAGCGCTCGAAGACGTTCAATTCGAAGTGCTCGAACCGAATCTTGATGGCCTTGGGTGAACGAAGTTGATCGGACGGCATGACTGGCCCCGCTCAAGTAAAAGGATCGTCTCCCTGCCCGTTTGACGTGAAACTCCCGGCGAGCGGCTGCATTCGTTTATTGTTGAGCGTCCGCTCTTGGCTTGAGCATTTGATCACGGCCGGTCTGCCCCGACCAGTTAATCTCCGTTTGACACGGTAAATTGGCGTAGCGTTCACTGATGGCAGGGACACTTCACGCGGATGTTCGGCACGCGGAACCGTCGCGCCGCGTCATTAAAACGACGACGGGTACGGCGTACACGGCAAAATCCCCAGCTTTTACAGCAGCCAAGCCGCGCAAATGGGTCGGCTCGGGGCTCCAGCACTGAGCGCTGATCGACGCCGGCTGAACCTCGCGCGTTTCTTAGCTGTCCTCAATCAGGTAAAATTAGGTAAAATTGGGTAGTCGAAACCAAGGCCGCCTTCGATGAACGGACGCGCAATCTCGTTTGGCCCGTTCTTGCTCCTTGCGGAGGAGCGGCTTCTGCTTGAGGGCGACAGGCCGGTGCGGCTCGGCAGCCGCGCCTTCGACATTCTCGTCTTTCTGATCGAGCGCGCCGGCAAGGTGGTCGGCAAGGAAGAATTGATAGCTCGCGTCTGGCCGCAAACCGTCGTCGAAGAGGCCAACCTGAAGATTCAGATCAGTGCCTTGCGCCGAGCGCTCGGCGACGGTCAAGGCGGCAATCGTTACATCGTCACCGTTGTCGGCCGGGGCTACAATTTCGTCGCGGCGATACGCATCGAGGAACCATCGCGCACCCGGCCGCGGGCGATGCTCTCGATCGCGAAGCACAATTTGCCGTTTGCGGTGACGAGGATAATTGGTCGCGAGCAAGCCGTAGAGACACTTGTTTCGCGACTGTCGCGCCAGCGCCTGGTGACGGTGATCGGGCCGGGAGGTATCGGCAAAACGACAGTCGCCCTCGCCGTCGCCGAACGAATGGTCGCCGAATACGAACATGGCGTCTGGCTGGTCGATTTGGCGTCCCTGGGAGATGCTCACCTTGTGCCCAGCGCGGTCGGGACCGTGCTCGGCCTTCAAATCCATAGCGAAGATCCGATTCGCGGCTTGGTCGCCGCCCTCAGAGACACGCGGATGCTGCTATTGCTCGACAATTGCGAGCACATCATCGACGAGGTGGCAAGCTTGGCGAGGGCGCTTCTCAGCGGAGCAAAGCATGTCGCCATTCTGGCGACCAGCAGGGAGCCGCTGCGGGTAAAGGGTGAAAGCGAGTATCGCCTGGGACCACTCGGGAGCCCACAGGGCTTGTCCAAACTGACCGCTGCGGAAGCCGCAACCTTCCCGGTCGTGCAACTTTTCGTCGAGCGTGTGGGCGCGATCGTCGAAGACTTCGCGCTAACCGACGAGAACGCCCCGCTGGTGGTCGAAGTTTGCCGTGGACTCGACGGCTTGCCGCTAGCGATTGAGTTCGCCGCACCTGGAGTCGAGGTGCTTGGACTCCGCGGGTTGGCGGCCCGCCTGAACGAGAGCTTGCCGCTATTGGGGTCGCGCCGTTATGGGCGGGTCGCGCGGCACCGTACGATGCGGGCCGTCATCGATTGGAGCTACGATTCGCTGAACCAGGACGAGCAACTTTTCTTCAGGGCGCTCTGCATATTTTCCGGTGGCTTCACGGTCGAGGCTGTTGCAGCTGTGGCGATGGACTCGGCCACGGCAGGTATCGAGGCAATCGACCGCTTGGCCGATCTGGTGGCGAAGTCGTTGGTCGTTGCAGATGTCAGTGGCACCAGACCGCGGTTTCGGCTGCTCGAAACAATCCGTGCTTATGCGATCGAAATCCTCGGCGCGAGCGATGAGCGCCAAGATGTCGCTCGCCGTCACGCCGAATACTACCGCAAGCTATTCGAACGCGCCGAAACTGAATCGATGACGCGACTTGCGGACGACTGGCTGGCCGATTACGCCCAGGAGATCGACAATCTGCGCGCCGCTCTTGACTGGACCTTTTCGACACGCGGTCACGAATCGACCGCTGGGGCGCTGACCGCCGCCGCGGTGCCACTGTGGATGCGCCTATCGCTGCTCGAGGAATGCCGCACTCGCGCTCAGCAAGCGCTTGACGCCATCGGAGTAGGAGTGGCGCAGGATCCGCGCCTGGAAATGAGGCTGCAGGCAGCGCTTGGATCATCGGTATCGGACGCTTCCGAGCTTGGAGCGGCGTTCACGAAGGCACTCGAGATTGCACAACGCCTTGAGGATATCGAGTACCAGCTCCGCGCTCTCAGGGGCCTGTTTTCCTATCACAATGCGAGCGGTCGATATCGTGCTGCGCTGCCATTCGCGCAACGGTTCCATGATCTGATAACCGCTGGGACGGCAGCGACCGATCGGCTGTTCGGCGAGCGAATGATGGGAGTGGCGAGGCATGTTGTCGGAGACCAGACCACTGCGCGTCGCCATCTCGATCGCGTTCTCACCGCGTTTGCGGCCAGCGATCTTCAATCGAACGTCAATCGCAGCCAGCGCGACTCGCATATTATTCGCTTCCACACCGACTTGTGCGTATCGGCGCGCATGTATCTTGCGCGCGTGCTCTGGCTGCAGGGATTTTCGGAACAGGCGGTGCGCGCCGCCGAAATGAGCATTGAAGAGGCTCAGGCAACCGGTCACGCCCTATCGCTGTGTACGGCCCTGGCCTTGGCGGCATGCCCCGTTGCGCTTTGGGTGGGAAATCTTGCCATGGCCGCGAAATATGCACGCGAGCTGCTCGACCATTCGAGACGGCATTACCTGCCGCTCTGGAACGCGTATGGCGCTGGATTTCATCGCGTTGTCGCCATCAGGACCGGCCCTGGCGACACCGGATCGCCAACGTCGGACATCACGCTCGGCGATCTCCCGGCGCAGAACATCACGTTTCGGTTCCTGACCGGCCTGATCGAGCTGGCCGGCGCCCTGACGGATGCTGGGCGGATCGTCGAGGGACTCGCGGTTGTCGAAGCGGGAATCGAACAGTCCGAGCCGGGCTGGCTCACGCCCGAGTTGCTGCGCCTGAAAGGCGAGCTCTTGCTGATGCAGAGTGCGTCTGCAGGCGCGGAAGCCGCAAAGAGCCTGTTCCAACAGGCGCTGGACGAGGCGCACCGGCAAGAGATGTTGTCTTGGGAATTGCGTGCTGCAACGAGCCTCGCGCGCCTGCTACGTCTTCAGGAGCATCCCGCCGATGCGATCGCTCACCTCCGGCCGGTATACAATCGCTTCACGGAGGGGTTCGGTACCGCCGATCTTATCGCGGCGAAACAACTCTTGGATGAGCTGGAGGATCGTAGGAAGCCGCTTCCTTGAGAGCTGGCTATTCGGAATCGATATCCCGCTGGAGCCGATAAACGATTGAGTTGTGGTTGCGACGGTCGAACGATCGTCCCCGCCGCCAGGACCGGAACTGCTTCAGCTTCCCGAGGCACCCTTGCGATATTCAACCGGCGTACAATTGAGGTGCAGCCGAAAGACCCTGTTCAGATGACTTCTGGTCGGCAAAGCCGCTGAGGAGAGCGATCTCCTTGAGCGCCAGATTGTCCCGTCGCAGATGCCGGCACGCCTGTTCGACTTTCCGTTTCTGAACAAAGGCGTGAGGGCGTATCCCGTAGTGAGTGTGGAATTTGCGGGCGAATTGAATCGGCGTGCAGTTGCAGACGGCCGCCAGTTCGTCGAGCGTGATGTTTCGACAAATATTCTGTTGGATATAGTCCTCGATCAGCCGGGCATGAGCCGGCCTGAAATGTCCCTGCGCGGAAGGCATCTTGAACTTCACCGCAGCGTATTTCCGCATGATGTGGACGCTGGCCTGGAGCGACATCGCGTCGTAGCAGAGTCTTCCGCCGGGACCGCCGGCGGCGACTTCGCGAGCCATTTGTTCGTTGATCCAGTCCAGGACGGGGTCATCGATCCCGAGCAGGTCATGAAGTTCAACGGCGCCGACGTCACGATCGAAAGCCTCGCTCGCGGTTTTCATCATGAAAGCCGGTGAAATGTAGAAGTGGCTGACCTCTATGTCGTTTGCCCATCGCCAATGCGAAGGCTCGGCGCGGGTCAGCAGCGTGGTAATGCCGCGGCCGACGCGCTCCTGCTTCCATGCGCCGGTCACGCGGCGGTTCATCGCCGTGGCTCCTTGCCGGTAGACGACGATCAGGAAGTCTTCCGTCGGGGGGACCCAAATGTCCGATGGCGCATAGCGAAATACCCGCATGCGGAAATCAGGCCGGCCGACTGCCGAACTGTCCAGCTTCAGTTCGCCTGGTGCGTATCGCGGAAGCTCCTCGACCGCAACGAACTTGCTCATGGCGCTGCCTCCACATGGCTCGCGGCCGTTCGCCGGCTTCTTTCCGATGATGTGGCATCGGCAGCGCAGGATACGGCGCTTTTTGCATTTGGCCAAACGTATTAGTTCGCTCGCGGCGTTCGCTGCGCCGCACATGCATTTCGTCCAAGGAAAGGTCGGCTTCGTCCAAGCCCGCCGTGCCTCGGGGCAGCTAGTTTCCGGCACGTTCCGCCGGCGATGCGTAAGCGGCTCGAGACCCTTCAGGGCTCTGAGACCTGCCCAGCAGTTCCGTTGGATCGCGAAAGAGACGCAGCAAAAAACAGCAGGAGAGGGAAATGGACCAGGTTGAAATCAAGTCCAGGCAATCGAACGGAACAAAAAAGACGACCCTCGACGCGGTCGTTATCGGGGCTGGCATCGCGGGTCTGTACCAGTTGCACCGCATGCGGGAACTGGGACTGAAGGTCCGCGCCTTCGAGGCGGGTTCCGGCGTTGGCGGAACCTGGTACTGGAATCGTTACCCCGGTGCGCGCTTCGATTCTCAGGTCGAGGTGTACCAGTATTGGTTTTCCGAGGATTTGTACAAGGCGTGGAAACCGAGCGAGCGTTTTCCGGCGCAGCCCGAGACCGAGCAGTGGCTGAACTTCGTGGCTGATCGCTTCGATCTCAAGAAGGACATCCAGTTCAGCACCCGGATCGAGTCCGCCACCTATCGGGAGAAGGACGGCCGCTGGGATGTGGTCACCTCCGACGGCGAACACATCGATACGCAATACCTGTTGGCCTGCTGCGGCATGCTATCGGCGCCGCTGAACGACCGCTTCCCGGGCCAGTCCACGTTCAAAGGCCTGATCACCCATACCGGCCTCTGGCCGAAAGAGGGTGTCGATCTCAAAGGCAAGCGGGTCGCCGTGGTGGGCACCGGAGCCACCGGCATCCAGGTGATCCAGACCATCGCGCCCGAAGTCGGGTCGATGAAGGTTTTTGTGCGCACGCCACAGTACATCGTGCCCATGAAGAATCCGAAGTACTCGCAAGCGGACTGGGATCACTGGAGCGGGCGGTTCAATGAGCTCAAGACCCGCGTGCGCACCACCTTCGCGGGCTTCGACTATGACTTCGAGAATCGTCCCTGGGCCGAGCTGACGCCCGACGAGCGCACGCAGGTGCTGGAGAAATACTGGAACGACGGGTCGCTCTCGATGTGGCTCGCGACATTCCCGGAAATGTTCTTCGACGAGGCCGTGAGCGCGGTCGTGTCCGATTTCGTGCGGGACAAGATGCGCAAGCGGCTGCGGCATGACCCGAAGCTGTGCGATCTGCTGATTCCATCCGAAACGGACTACGGATTCGGCACGCACCGCGTACCTCTCGAGACCAAATATCTTGAGGCCTACCTGCAGGACAACGTCGAAGGAGTGAACTGCCGCAAGACGCCGATTGAGCGCATCGTGCCCGAAGGCATCCAAACCTCCGACGGCAAGATCCATGAAGCCGACGTCATCGTTCTCGCGGTCGGCTTCGACGCCGGCTCCGGCGCGCTCAGCCGTATCGACATCCGCGGCCGCGAAGGCCGTTCGCTGAAGGACAAATGGCACGAAGATATCCGCACCGCGATGGGGCTGCAGGTGCACGGCTATCCCAACCTCTTCACCACCGGCGCGCCGCTCGCTCCGTCCGCCGCACTTTGCAACATGACGACCTGTCTTCAGCAGCAGGTCGACTGGATCACCGACTGCATTGCTTACGCGAAGGAGCATGGCAAAGGCGTCGTCGAACCCACCAAGGAGTTCGAGGACAACTGGGTGAAGCACCACGACGAAACCGCGGCCGCGACCCTCGTTGTTAAAACCGACTCCTGGTACATGGGCTCGAACGTCGGCGGAAAGCCGCGGCGTCTGCTGGCCTATATCGGCGGCGTCGGCAACTACAACCAGCAATGCGACGCGCTTGCGGCGAACGGCTACCAAGGCTTCTCGATGACCTGATCACAACAATCCGACGATAACAACAACGGGAGGAAACATCCAATGAGCACAAATCCCTACTACGGCCAGGAAGGCCACGGCCCCTACGAGACGATCGGAATCGGCAACCTCGAGCTTGAGGAGGGCGGCCATATTCCGGACTGTCAGCTTGCAGTGGCGACCCACGGAACGCTGAACGCGGCGAAGGACAACGCGATCCTCGTTCCGACCTGGTATTCCGGAACGAGCAAGATCATGGAGCAGGTCTACATCGGCAACGGGCGTGCGCTCGATCCGGCGAAGTATTTCATCATCGTCGTCAACCAGATCGGAAATGGCCTATCCACCTCACCGCACAACAGCGGTGGAGCGCAGGCCGGACCGACCTTCCCGAAAGTGCGCATTGGCGACGACGTTCGCGCCCAGCATAAGCTTCTGACCGAGAAATACGGTCTGAAGAGCCTCGCGCTGGTAGTCGGCGGCTCGATGGGAGCGCAGCAGACCTATGAGTGGGCCGTGCGCTATCCCGACTTCGTCAAGCGCGCCGCTCCGATCGCCGGCACCGCCAGGAACACCGAGCACGATTTCGTCTTCACCGAGACACTCTGCGAAGCGATTACATCCGATCCGGGGTTCAACGGCGGCAAGTACGGTTCGCCGGCGGATGTCGCCGCCGGCCTCAAGCGTCACGCCAAGCTGTGGACGGTGATGGGGTGGAGTACCGACTTCTTCCGCGAAGGCCGGCACAAGGCGCTCGGCTTCAACTCGATGCAGACCTTCGTCGATACCTTCATGACGGGATATTTCGCGCCGATGGATCCAAACGATCTGCTGGCGATGGCGTGGAAGTGGCAACGAGGCGACGTGAGCCGCAACACCGGCGGCGATCTCGCGTCGGCGCTCGGCCGTATCAAGGCGAAGACCTACGTGATGCCGATCAGTCACGACATGTTCTTCCCGCCTGAAGACTGCGAGGTTGAGCAGCGTCTGATCCCGGGAAGCCAGTTCCGTCCGCTGAAGAGCATCTGCGGACATCTAGGCCTGTTCGGCGTGGACCCGGAGTTGCTCGCGCAGCTTGACGCCAATCTGAACGATCTGCTGGCGGCGCCCGTGAATTGACGCGCCGGATTGATTGATCGTCTGTTGCAGTTGAGGGCGCGAACGAAATTTGTTCACGCCCCCTCGGCATTTGGTCCCGCTGTTGCTGGTCAAGCGCTGACGACATCCGCATTGGTCGATGGATTTAGCG
>CAVZGZ010000056.1:0-29023 GCA_963774775.1 uncultured Alphaproteobacteria bacterium | reverse complement strand
TCCCGCCCGCGATGCCGACGCCGAGCACGTAGATCCTTCCCTTGTGAAAATCGAACAGATGCGAGTTGAAGAGCGAGCTGACAACGTTCTACATGACGACGAGCCCGATCCGGCCCACCAATCGTTCGCCTCGAAACAACAGAGATGGCTGAGCCACATCCCGTACAGCACGACTGCGCCGAGCAGCCCCCACTGCACCACGACATTGAGGGTTTGATTGTGAGGGTTGCGGGTCACCTCGGCGGCCACAGTCCCAACCCTGCAAATGGTCCTGCCAATGAGCCCGGCGGGCCCGGCGGCGGCTTCGGACCGCCCGGCGGAGGCGGTCCCGGCGGCGGCTTCGGACGCGGCGGCCCCGGAGGCGGCGGTCCGGGCGGCGGAATGAGCGGCGGCGGACGGCGATAGGAGTAGCCGCCCGGCCGGGCATCATGCGATCACGACATTGGCGGCGGCTTGATCTGCTCGCGCGGCGTCCTCAGCGAAATGAGCGTCGTGGCGCGATCAATTAATCCCACCAACTGCCGCGGCGACTTCGACGGCTGGTTCGAATCGGCACGCTTGGCCTCGCTTGCCACAGTCGCGGCATTTTCGTGCACCAGCTTCCGAGTCAATTCGTGACTGATGAACACGCCGGCGGCGGTGACCATCAGCACGACATAAAAGGCAAACACGCCGCCGACCAACCCCCAGTAAATCTGGCGGGTGTCGGGCATCAGGCTTTCGATTAACCGACGCATGCTGACCTCCTCACGGAACGAATGCAGACCGTATTAACCCGCACCCGACCCCCCTCATGTGACGCACTTCACACTTCTCATCCCAAAGCGGAGACCCAGTGACCGGCCCAGAATTGAAAAAACTTCGCGAGGATCTCGGCGAAGCGATCGGCAGACCGCTCACGGTCGCCGACATGGCGAAGCTGTGCGGACTTACGACCGCCGATGGCGCCGACACGGTGCGGAAATGGGAGGTGACCGGTCCCGCCAACCCGGCGCGCGAGCTGTTTCGTATCCTGGCGATGGCCAGCGACCGCTACCCGATCCTCGAGATGTTCAACGTGTTCGACCGCCATGATGTCGACCCGAAAGATCGTCCCGCGCGCCGGCAGGCCTTTCGCGAGCAGATGCGCGACGACGTCCGGCGCCGGCTTGGTTAAGCAGGGATGAACAGGTGAAGACCTGGTTAAGAAAGGCTTTCACGGGGCGCGCGCGGGCTGGCGAAATTAAGCCTTTCTTCACCCCCGATTAGGGCGCCGTTAAGCACAAGAAAACGTTTGTTCGCCAACGGGTTGGGTTGTCGATCGCTGTCGCGAGGGAGTGACAGCATTTTATTCAAATGCTGTCTAACTGAACGCCGTGGATGGCGCCCGCACGTGGTGTCTCCAGACCAATTCCCGGAGACCAGATCGATGAAGAAGTTCCTGCTCGCAACCACGGCCGTCGCAACCCTTGGTGCGATCGCGCCAGCAAATGCCGCCGACATCGGCGCCCGCCCCTACTACAATAACGCGCCGGCCTACGCGCCGATCTACAACTGGACCGGCTTCTATATCGGCGGTCATGTCGGCGGCGCCTTCTCAGGCAGCAACAATTTCAACGGCCTCGTACTCAGCGACAACAGCGCCCGCCTGATGGGTGGCCTGCAGGCCGGCGGCGACTGGCAGTTCGCGCCGAACTGGCTGATCGGTGTCGAGGGCCAGTATTCGTGGCTTGGCAACAACCAGCTCAACGCGACCTTCCCGGGCGGCCTCGTCTACCGGAATGACCAGCGCGCGATCGCTTCCATCACCGGCCGCGTCGGCTACACGTGGGGACCGGGCCTGGTCTATGTCAAAGGGGGCTACGCCTATTCCGACAACAACGAGACCGTGACCCTTGGCGGCGTGCCTATCAGCTTCGCGCTCGATCACACTCATCGCGACGGCTACACCGTCGGCGCTGGCGTCGAATACATGTTCGCCCAGAACTGGTCGGCCAAGGCCGAATATCAATATTACAACTTCGGCGATAGCCGCTTCGTGGCCCCCGTTGCGCTGGTTCCGTTTGGCACGTTCCACAATGACGAACATACGGTCAAGATCGGCGTCAACTACCGCTTCAATCTCGCCGCGCCCGTCGCCGCGCGGTACTGATCCAGCCGCATCAAGATAGAAAAAAGCCGGCCTCGCGCCGGCTTTTTTTGACTCTGATCTTGCTTGCGCATGACGCCTGCGTCGCCGGTGAGGTCATTCAAATTCCGGCGCACGGAAGAAACAATGCCAACTGACCGTCGTCAGCCGAAATCGCACAAATCCTTCCGGTTTTCCCGATTTTATTAACCGGGTAGCGCGATACTGCCGCGCGAGGGATCATCCAGGGGTAGTGAATACGGGGCTCGGGCAATGGCGATTCGATTCAAGTTCGGCAAACTGAATTTCAAAGGCGTGCGCTTTCCGCAGATGGGCATCAGGGGCAGCCTGTTTGCAGCGTTTGCGATCATCGCCGGCATGGCGATCGTGATCAGCGCCGGCGCCGGCATGGTGCTGCGGCAGCTCGGCGACACGATGGTGGACTTAAGCGGACGCGACATTCCCCGTCTTGCCGCCAGCCTGAAATTGTCGGCGCAGAGCGCGAGCCTTGCCAGCCAGGGACCGGCGGTGCTTGCCGCTCGCAGCGAGGAAGCGTTGAAGGAGCGCACCCAGAAGGTGAAGGAAACGCAGACGCTGGCGCTGCAAAAGCTCGGCGAGATCATCGAGATGGGCGCCGACAAGACGGTGGTCGCAGCACTGACCGAGACGGTCAAGAACATCGACGACCTGATCAAGAGCCTGGGATCGGCCGCGCGTGAGCGGCTCGACGCCGCGGCCCTGCATGAGAAGCAGTATGATGCGTTGCGCGGGGCGCAGGCCGCTTTCGTCGCCGCAGCAGGCCCCTCGATGCTGGACGCCCAGACTCGGGTCAACGCCATTCTCGGGTCCGCCACGCTTTCCGTCAGCGACGCCAACGAAGCGGTGCAGACCTTCGGTCAGCTCGGCAATGTCGTCGCCAGCGGCAATCTTGCTGCCGCCGACTTGAGCGCGGCGCTATCGGCAAACGACGGCGACAAGCTGGACGACATCCAAAAGGAATTCAAGTCGGCGCAGGGACGCCTGCGGACCAACCTCGATCTGTTGCACGAAGACCAGGGAACCAAAGCGCTGCGCGATGCCGCTGAAAAGCTGCTCGCGCTGGGCACTGGCAAGACCGGCGTGTTCAACCTGCGCCAGAAAGAGTTCGACGCCAGCGACTACGGCGAGACCATTCTCGAGGAAACCCGCAAGCTCAATGTCGGTCTCGATATCAGCGTGCAGCAACTGGTCGACGGCGTGCGCAAGGAGACCGACGCCTCGACCTGGCATGCGCGCGAGCAGATTTCGTTCGACACCATGGTGATGCTCGCACTTGGCGTAGCGACGCTGGTCGGCTCCGTGCTGTTCGTCTGGCTCTATGTCGGCCGCAACATCCTGCGACGGATCCGCAGCCTGCAGCGCTCGATGCAGCTTTTGTCCGACGGCGACCTCGAATCGGAGATCTATCAGAGCCACCAGAGCGACGAGATCGCCTCGATGGCGAACGCGCTGCAGGTGTTCCGCGAGAGCATGCTCGAGGGCCGTTCGCTGTCCGCCCACCAGGACAAGGACCGCATCGTCAAGGCCGAGCGCGCCTCGCGCATGGAAGCACAGATCGTCGGATTCGAATCCACGGTCAGAACCGCGCTCGACAGCCTGCAGGGCGCGGCGAACTCGATGCAGACGACGGCACAAAGCATGTCGGCGACCGCCGACCAGTCCAGCGCGCTGGTCAGTGCGGTGGCTGCCGCCGCCGAGCAAACCTCGGTCAACGTGCAAACGGTGTCCGCCGGCACCGAGGAGCTCTCTTCGTCGATCAACGAGATCAGCCGCCAGGTCGTCACCTCGGCGGAAATCGCCCGCAAGGCAGTGAACGAGGCCGGCCAGACCGACTCGACGATGCAGGGCCTCGCCGACAACGCCGGGCGCATCAGCGTGGTGGTCGACCTGATCCAGACCATCGCCTCGCAGACCAATCTGCTCGCGCTCAACGCCACCATCGAGGCCGCGCGCGCCGGCGAGGCCGGCCGCGGATTCGCGGTGGTCGCCTCCGAAGTGAAGAGCCTCGCCAACCAGACCGCGAAGGCCACCGACGAAATCCGTCAGCAGATCGTCAGCATGCAGACGGTGACGACCTCGGCGGTGTCGGCGATCCGCAACATCAGCAATACAATCAGCGAGATCAACGACGTCACCACCGCGATCGCGGCCGCCGTCGAAGAGCAGGGCGCGGCGACGCGCGAGATTGCGCGCAACATCCAGCATGCGGCCGGCGGGACCAGCGAAGTCTCCAGCAACATCGTCGGCGTCAGCAGCGCCTCCTCTGAAGCCGGCGCCGCCGCCAGCGAGGTGCTGAGCGCGTCCGGCGCCCTGCGCCGGGAAGCCGACGTGCTGCGGGCGGAAATCGACGCGTTCCTGTCGAACATCCGGGCGGCGTAAGCCGCGACAGTCGTCATTCCGGGAGCGATCCGAAGGATCGAACCCGGAATCTCGAGATTCCGGGTTCTATGCTTCGCATAGCCCCGGAATGACCGGCGGCTCAACCCCCATGTGTTTTAAACAAAGCCACACCTGTTTTTCGGCTGGCGCGGCGCCGCGTGTCCCGCTAAGTCGGTAGCATGCATTCGAAAACCGACAGCGTGCAGTCCTCCGCGGAGGCACTGCGATACCCCTGGGAAAACCACCCCGGCCCGGATCAGGTCGTCGAGGTGATGCCGGGCGTCTTGTGGGTGCGGCTGAAATTGCCGTTCCGGCTCAACCACGTGAACATCTATCTGCTGGCCGACGGCGACGGCTGGGCGATGGTGGATTCCGGTTTCGGCAACGAGGAATCGATCGCGGCCTGGACCACGCTGTTCGAGGGACCCCTCAGGCATGTGAAGGTCTCGCGCCTGATCGTGACCCATTCGCACCCCGATCACGTCGGCCTTGCTGGGTGGATCGTCGAACGCTTCGGCTGCCCGCTTTACATGTCGCAGGTCGAGTATTTGCAGTCGGTCTATCACCAGAACCGCGGCACCGCCGAGCGGCTCGACGCCCAGCGGCTGTTCTTCCGCCGCCACGGCATGGACGAGAGCCTGACCGACAATCTGCTCAGCCGCGGCCAGGATTATCTGAAGCGGGTTTCAGTGCTGCCGCCGTCCTACCGCCGCATCTCGCATGGCGACGACATCGTGATCGGAACCCGGCGCTTCAAGGTGATCACCGGTGGCGGCCACGCGCTCGACCAGGTGATGCTGTATTGCGCCGACGACAAATTGTTCCTGTCCGCCGACCAGGTGTTGAGCAAGATCTCGCCCAATGTCAGCGTCTGGGCGGTCGAGCCGGAGCAGAATTCGCTCGGCGAATATCTGGCCTCATTGGCGAGCCTCACCACCTCATTGCCTTACGATCTGCTGGTGTTGCCCGGCCACGGCGTACCGTTCTACGGCCTGAAGACCCGCATCAAGCAGCTCGCCGATCACCACGAGGACCGCTGCCGGCTGATCGCCGAGGCCTGCCGGGTGATTCCGCAGACCTCGAAGGAACTGGTGCCGGTGGTATTCCACAAGCACGTCTTGGACGTCCACCAGATGGGCTTTGCCGCCGGCGAACTGATCGCCCACGTCAACTACATGCTGGTCGAGGGCCGCCTGACCTCGGAAGTGACCGACGGCGTGCTGCGGTTCCGGGCCACCTGACGCCCCCACAGTTCGACGCAGGTCGAACTAATCCATAGCTATTAGGCCAAAAAGGGCGCACGGTACCCGCATGCGAGTCCCCATGCGGTGCCGAACCAACTTGCCTGTTCAAGTCTTACAGGGCTGCGGCATCGGTCTGGCGCAGTCATGGTGACGCTGTCGGCCCTGCTGTTCGAGAACGGACTGCCCAATCTTCCGGTGCTGCTGATCGAGCCGCACCGTAATCCCGGCGGGGTTTGGCGCATCAAGTTCAACTATGAGACCAGCGAACCGCTTTCCATGAGTTCGGTCCAGGCGTCGACGATGGCTGGTTTTCTTCACGAGATGGGCGAAGCCGAACTGGCTGACGAGATCGACGACGCGTTGAAAAGTGCGGCGCGCTATTCGTCCATGTGAATCTCTGCGTTCGATTTATTGCATCATCAACAAACCCAGAGGAGATCGGCATGCCCAAAGGCGAGCAAAAAGGCAATCGGGAATCCAAGAAGCCGAAAAAAGAGAAGATCAAGACCATCGCTGCGGCGCCAAGCCAGAAGACCGCGGGATGGCAACCGACGTTCGGCTCCGGCAAGAAGAAATAGCAAGCATCCGATGTGCTGTTGGGCGGGTGCCTTTGATGGCACGCGGGCCTGCGGTACTTCGCTTGCGGCGTTACACGACCGGTAGTTGGAACCGATTGGCCTACGGCTTCTTCGGACGCGATTGTTTTTGATTACGGACATACGCCGGGCAATTCCGCCCCG
Organism: uncultured Alphaproteobacteria bacterium; assembly: GCA_963774775.1. Classification (GTDB taxonomy): domain Bacteria; phylum Pseudomonadota; class Alphaproteobacteria; order Rhizobiales; family Xanthobacteraceae; genus Bradyrhizobium. The sequence continues at coordinate 22,514 of CAVZGZ010000056.1, read as the reverse complement.
AGGAAATTCGATGAAAGAGATTTTCGCCGTATTGGCGCTGTGCGCATTCGCGCAAAGCGCGCTCGCCGCCAGCCCGGAATGCCGGGCGATTTCAAGTACGAGCGCGCGGCTCGCCTGCTACGACGCGGCGTCGCCTCCGAAGACCGAGAAGCCCGTATTGGTTGAGAAAGAAGTCCCGCGCGGGGCCTACAAGGACCCATTCGTCGCCGAAGATGCCCGGACCACCGCGAAGTTGAACAGTATCTGTCGCGGCTGTTGAACCATGCGGAGGCACGATCGCTCCGCTTTCTCGCGGACGGTGTGAAAGGACTTTAGTGGCCAAACCGTCTGACTATCGAATCGTTACGTTTCAGCGGAAACCCGGGCATTGGCGCGCCAACATCACGCCGATTGCTCCGCCAGCCACGATCACGCGAGGTCCGGCGGTCCGGGGGTTTGTGACGTCGGAAGACAGCAGTTCCGAAGAAAACGCCGTTATCGCCGCAGGTCGCGCGATCCGGGAGCTGGATTCGTAGCCGGGACATTCTTGCGACAACGCCTACCGTGCCGGCTTTTTGGCTGGCGATTTTCCGGTTCGCAGCCTGCCCGTCTTGTGCACCTTCGAGCGGGCTTCCACCAACCCTTCACGGAAACCGGGGAAGTGAGCCAACGCCGTGCTGGCGGCGAGCCCGAAGAAGCTGGAGCGGCTCATGCCGAGTTCGGCCGCGCGCCGGTCGACCCGGCCGATCAGGCTTTTCGGCAAATAGACATTGACCCGCTCCGACGGATCCGGCGGGTCCACCCCGACAATGAAATAAGCCAGGAAGTCGCAGCCCTTGGGAAGCATGATCCGCGCGATCGGCGTCGGCTCGGGAAGCGGCCGGTCCTGCTCGAACAGCGCATCGACCGATTGCGCCAGCGCGTTCTCGGCCCTTTCGATGGCTTTCTCCTGCGATGTGCCGCCGGCGACGCAGCCCGGAAAATCGGGAAACCAGGCCCCGAACGTTCCCTTCGGACCGCGCTCCAGCACCGCCGGATAAAGCCGTCTTTTCATTTGGCCGCCTCCTCGTTGTATGCTATTTCACACACTGCGGTGTGTTTAATCGCACATCACCCTAGCATTGTCGCGCAGGACGGGAAAGGGACCGATGGACCGGCAGGACGAACTCCGCATCATCCGGGCGGCCTATGCACGGCAGATACTCGCCGCCGCCCGCGTTGAAGATCCGCGTCTTGACGCCGCGCTCAGTGCGGTACACCGCGAGGACTTTCTCGGACCGGGCCCGTGGCCGATGCTGCGCTGGCTGGGCGAATACGTACCAACGCCCGACACCGATCCCGTTTACCTGTACACCGACAGCCTCGTCGGCATTCTGCCCGAGCGGCGGCTGAACAACGGGCAACCATCGTTGCACGCGAACCTCATTCATCGGGCAGCGCCGGCCGCCGGCGAACACGTCGTGCATATCGGAACCGGCACCGGCTACTACACCGCCATCCTCGCGCACCTGGCCGGGCCGTCGGGCCGGGTGACCGGAATAGAATATGATTCCGAACTCGCCGCGCGCGCCAAAGCCAATCTCGCGCCGTATCCGACCGTCAACATCGTCGAAGGCGACGGCGTCTCGGTCTCGTTCGATGAAGCCGACGTCATTTACGTCAATGCCGGCTGCACGCGTCCGGCCGAAAACTGGCTTGACCGCCTCGCCGATGGTGGACGCCTGATCCTGCCGATGACCTCCGACAAGGGATTCAGTGCCGGTGCGCCGGAGCGGATAGCGAGCGCCGGCGCGGTGTTTCGGATCGAGCGGCGCGGTCACGATTTTTTCGCACGCAGGATTTCATCGGTTGCGATCTTCCCTTGCGCCGGAAGCCGTGACGAGGCGTCGGAGCGCGCGCTCTCTGAGGCCTTCGAAAAGGGTGGTTGGGAGAAGGTCACCCGCCTTTATCGCGGCGAGGGAATTGCCGACGAACGTTGCTGGGTTCGCGGGCCGGGATGGTGCCTCGCTTACGACTGACGGGCCGCGGCCCACGGAGCCTGCGCGAGCGACCATGGCTTTTGGGCGAAAAAAGGTGCACGATCTTTAAAGGCGAGTCCTCATGTCGCGGCACGAACTTCCATGTTCAGGCTCAGGGCTGCGGCGGTGACGATCGCAGGTTCATCAACAAACCCGAGGGGAGAGCGGCATGGCCAAAGGCGAGCAGAAGAGCAATCGGGAAGCCAAGAAACCGAAGAAGGAGAAGATCAAGACCATTGCCGCGGCGCCAAGCCAGAAGACCGCGGGATGGCAGCCGAACGTCGGCAACGACAAGAAGAAATAGCGGTCGGCCAGCGTCAGCCGCCTGACGCGCATCCTGCGTGGATGTCCGCGCCATCTGCCACGACCGCAAAATACCCGCTAGCACGTTGATCGAAATCAAGATTTTCCCGACCTCGGGTGCATGCCGGAGGCCCGTTCAAATGTGGAATTCCGCATAGACATCAAAGCTGGAAAGGCTCTAAAAACGAATCTGGCCGCTCCGGCCGGTTCCGTTCCGGGTCTTTCGATGGATTACAACAAATTCTTCAGTGCCGCCCTCAACCGCCTGCATGACGAGCGGCGCTACCGTGTTTTCGCCGACCTCGAGCGGATCGCGGGCCGCTTCCCGCACGCGGTCTGGCACTCGCCGAAGGGCAAGCGCGACGTCGTGATCTGGTGCTCCAACGATTATCTCGGCATGGGCCAGCACCCCAAGGTGGTCGGCGCCATGGTCGAGACCGCCACCAGAGTGGGCACCGGTGCCGGCGGCACCCGCAACATCGCCGGCACCCATCATCCGCTGGTGCAGCTCGAACAGGAACTGGCTGATTTGCATGGCAAGGAAGCCTCCCTGCTGTTCACCTCGGGCTATGTCTCGAACCAGACCGGCATTGCGACCATCGCAAAGCTCATTCCGAACTGCCTGATCCTGTCGGATGCGCTCAACCACAATTCGATGATCGAAGGCGTCCGTCAGGCCGGCTGCGAGCGCCAGATCTTCCGCCACAGCGACATGGCGGATCTGGAAGAACTGCTCATTGCCGCCGGCCCCGACCGGCCGAAGCTGATCGCCTGCGAGAGCCTCTATTCGATGGACGGCGACGTCGCGCCGCTCGCCAAAATCTGCGATCTCGCCGAGAAGTATGGCGCAATGACCTATGTCGACGAGGTTCATGCGGTCGGCATGTACGGCCCGCGCGGCGGCGGCATTGCCGAGCGCGACGGCGTCATGCATCGCATCGACATCCTCGAAGGCACGCTTGCCAAAGCGTTTGGCTGCCTCGGCGGCTATATCGCGGGCAACGCCGACATCATCGATGCCGTGCGCTCCTATGCGCCGGGCTTCATCTTCACCACCGCGCTGCCCCCGGCGATCTGCTCGGCCGCAACGGCTGCGATCCGCCACCTGAAAACCTCGAACTGGGAGCGCGAGCGCCACCAGGACCGCGCCGCCCGCGTCAAGGCGATCCTGAATGCCGCCGGCCTGCCGGTGATGTCGAACGACACCCATATCGTGCCGCTGTTCGTCGGCGATCCCGAAAAGTGCAAGCGGGCGTCCGACCTGCTGCTCGAGGAGCACGGCATCTACATCCAGCCGATCAACTACCCCACGGTGGCCAAGGGCACCGAACGCCTGAGGATCACGCCCTCGCCGTACCACGATGACGGCCTGATCGACGGCCTCGCCGAGGCGCTGCTGCAGGTCTGGGAACGGCTGGGACTGCCGCTGAAGCAGAAGTCGCTGGCGGCCGAGTAACCCTATCCCTTTCGAAGTCCGGATTCGGGCCGGCGGCGCGATGCGCTGCCGGCCCAATGCGTTTATACTCCCGCGTCCGGCCCCGCTAGGCCGTGAAGGGAGAGACGCAGCAATGCTGCACGACTGGGGCGTTATCGCCGCCGCATTCGCCTATATCGGGCTGTTGTTCTTTGTCGCCAGCCGCGGCGACCGGCTGCCGGCGGGCGAGCGCGGTCGCGCCAGCGGGCTGATCTATCCATTGTCGCTGGCGATCTACTGCACCTCCTGGACCTTCTTCGGCTCGGTCGGCTTCGCCACCCGCACCAGCGTCGACTTCCTTGCGATCTATGTCGGCCCGATCCTGATGATCGGGCTCTGCACGCCGCTGCTGCGCCGCGTGATCCACCTGGCGAAATCGCAGAACATCACCTCGATCGCCGACTTCATCGCCGCGCGCTATGGCAAGAGCCAGGCGGTGGCGGCAACCGTGGCGCTGATCGCGATCATCGGCTCGGTCCCCTATATCGCGCTCCAGCTCAAGGCGATGGCCTCCTCGCTCGAGACCATCCTGAGCGAGGACCAGGCGTTCTCCTCGATCCCGATCATCGGCGACATCGCGCTCGTCGTGACACTCGCCATGGCGGTGTTCGCGGTGCTGTTCGGCACCCGCCAGACCGATGCCACCGAGCACCAGCACGGCTTGATGCTGGCGGTTGCGACCGAATCCATCGTCAAGCTGGTGGCCTTCATCGCCGCCGGCGCCTTCGTCACCTTCTGGATGTTCTCGCCGCACGAACTGGCCGAACGCGCCATGAAGACGCCGGAAGCGGTGCGGGCCATCGAATATGTGCCGTCGATCGGCAATTTCCTGATCATGACGCTATTGTCGTTCTGCGCGATCATGCTGCTGCCGCGCCAGTTCCATGTCAGCGTGGTCGAAAACTCCACCCAGGCCGAGGTCAGCCGCGCGCGCTGGCTGTTCCCGCTCTATCTGGTTGCCATCAATTTGTTCGTGATTCCGATCGCGATCGCGGGCCTCATCATCTTCCCGTTCGGCGCCGTCGACAGCGACATGTACGTGCTGGCCTTGCCGATCGAAGGGAATGCGCCGCTGCTCAGCGTCGGCGTCTTCATCGGCGGACTGTCGGCGGCGACCGCGATGGTGATCGTCGAATGCGTCGCGCTGTCGATCATGGTCTCCAACGACCTCGTGCTGCCGCTGGTGCTGCCGCGAACCGGGGAGATCCGCGCCGGGCAGAAGGACTTTGGCGACTTCCTGCTGAAGGTGCGGCGCTTTGCGATCTTCGCCATCATGGTGATGGCGTATTTCTATTATCGCGCGCTCGGCAATACGCAGCTGGTGGCGATCGGCCTGTTGTCGTTCGCCGCGATCGCGCAGCTCGCGCCGGCATTTTTCGGCGGCCTGTTCTGGCGCCGTGCCACCGCGCGGGGCGCGATGGCGGGCATGCTGGTCGGATTCGCGATGTGGCTCTACACGCTGTTCGTACCGAGCTTCCTGGAGAACTCCACGGCGGGGCTGATGCTGCTGCAACACGGGCCGTTCGGCATCGCCGCGCTGCGTCCGCAGGCGCTGTTCGGCGCCGATCTGACGCCGCTGCTGCACGGCGTGCTCTGGAGCCTCTCGCTCAACATCCTGGCCTATGTCGTGTTCTCGCTGGCGCAGGCGCCGTCGTCGATCGAACGGCTGCAGGCTGATCTGTTCGTGCCCAACACGCTGGCGCCGATCACCCCCACGTTCCGGCGCTGGCGCACCGCCGTCACGGTGCAGGACATCCAATCAACCGTCGCGCAGTATCTCGGCCCCGACCGTGCACGTCACGCATTCGAGGCGTTTAGTGTCGTCCATCACGGCAATCTCGATCTCTCGGCCCCTGCCGATTTCGAATTGCTGCAGCACGCCGAGCGGCTGATTGCGTCCTCGATCGGCGCGCCCTCCTCGCGCCTGGTGATGTCGCTGTTGCTGCGCAAGCGCACGGTGTCGGCCGAGGCCGCGCTGAAACTGCTCGACGATTCGCACGCCGCGCTGCACTTCAACCGCGAGATTCTGCAGACCGCGCTCAATCATGTGCGCCAAGGCATCGCCGTGTTCGACGCCGACCTGCAATTGATCTGCTCCAATCGGCAGTTCGGCGAGATCCTGGCGCTGCCGCCGCAGCTGGTGCAGCTCGGGATTCCCTTGCCGGAAATCCTGGAATTCATGGGTGCCGTCGGCTCGCCGGGAACAGGCGACAGCAATACGTTGCTGGAGCGGCGTCTCGCCGCCTACACGACGGAGGGCGAACCCTATCTGGAACGCCTGCCCGATCGCCACATGGTGATCGAGGTCCGCTCCAACCGGATGCCGGGCGGCGGGCTCGTCATCACCTTCTCCGACGTCACGCCGAGCTTCGAGGCGGCGGAAGCGCTGGAGCGCTCGAACGCGACGCTGGAAAATCGCGTGCGCGACCGTACCGAGCAGCTGACGCGGCTCAATTCCGAACTGGCGCTGGCCAAGAGCGCCGCCGAGGACGCCAGCATCTCCAAGACCCGGTTCCTGGCGGCGGCGAGCCACGACATCCTGCAGCCGCTGAACGCGGCGCGGCTCTATGTGACGAGCCTGGTCGAGCGCCAAAGCGGGGGCGAGGATTCGCGGCTGGTTGAAAACATCGACAATTCGCTGGAGGCGATCGAGGAGATCCTCGGCGCGCTGCTGGATATCTCCCGGCTCGATGCCGGCGCCATGACGACATCGATCACCAGTTTCAAGATGGCCGATTTGATGCGGTCGCTCGAGATCGAATTTGCGCCGATTGCGCGCGCCAAGGGGTTGAAGCTGAGCTTCGTGCCCTGCTCGCTTGCCGGTGGAATCCGACCGTTTGCTGCTGCGGCGGCTGTTGCAGAACTTCATCTCCAACGCCATCAAATACACCCCGCGCGGGCGCGTGCTGGTCGGCTGCCGCCGCCGCGGCCAGTCCCTGCAGGTCGGTGTCTACGACACCGGCGTCGGCATTCCCGTGCAGAAGCGCGGCGAGATCTTCAAGGAGTTTCACCGTCTCGAGCAGGGCGCGCGGATCGCGCGCGGCCTGGGGCTCGGCCTCTCCATCGTCGAGCGGCTCGCCCGCGTTCTCAACCACAGCATCGCGCTCGACGCCAATGCGAGCGGCGGCTCGGTATTCTCGGTCACGGTGCCGACCGCAAAGGCGGTCAACTACACCGCCGCCGTCACCAGCGCGACGCCGCTGTCCAAGACGCCGATGAGCGGCGCGCTGATCGTCTGCATCGAGAACGACCCGGCCATCCTTGACGGCATGAAGACGCTATTGACCGCGTGGAACGCCGAGGTGATCGCGGTCGCCGATCCCGAGGCCGCCATTGCCGCGATCGAGACCGCGGGCGGACGCGTCACCGGTCTATTGGTCGACTACCACCTCGATCGCGGCAACGGCGTCGCCGCGATTCGCGAGGTTCGCCGCCGCTTCGGCGACAACATCCCGGCGATCCTGATCACCGCCGACCGCAGCCCGCATGTGCGGGCGGCGGCGCGCGAGGAAAACATCGCGGTGCTCAACAAGCCGGTCAAACCGGCCTCGCTGCGGGCGTTGCTCGGGCAATGGCGGGCGCAACAGATGGTGGCGGCGGAGTAGCGCGCGCGGAAGTCGGGGTTTCGAGCGTAGCGTCGTCACTGGGCGAGTGCGCCGCGTTGCTCCCATGGTCCCGGATTGAGAACCGCGCCGTTGACCTTGCCGGCTGCGTCGCGAATGAAGGCGATCCGCGTATGATCGCCGCTCTCGACGTGGAATTCATCCTTCGAAAGAACCGCCACTGATGTCGGCTGGCCCTTGTCAAAATCAAGGATCGACCAGCCGCCCGTTGCTTCAACGACAAGCTTGCCATCCGCAACTCGGACTTGAAGCTCGACACTGCGCGAGGGAACCGCCTCGCGGGCAAAGGCGACAACGATCGGATCGTTCTGCTTCTGGCGAATGATTTTGAGTTTGATCGTCGCGTTGACCGGACCTGAAATCCGGCGAAACGCTGCTTCCAGGGTCAGGCCCTTGATCGACGCGTCGCCGATCGCTGTGATGAGATCTCCCGCCATGACGCCCGCCCTCGCGGCGGGGCCTGCGTCGGCCGGTTTGATCACCCTAAGGCCGCCTTCCTCCGCGACAACGAACTCAAGACCGGTCCAGCCGTTACCGTCGGCGACCAAGGTCTGTCTGTCCAGCGAACTTGTGGACCCGCCGAAAACGTAACGTCCAACATATTCGGTGAGAGCTCCGGCATTCCCTTGCACCGACGCGACGGGCTCGGTGACTTCGGGAACCTTCAACGCCGTATAGGGCAGACGACGGATTGCGTTGAAATAGAAACCGTTATCGCTGTACTGCCGCCGCTGCATCATCATCACCAGGATCAGCTTCTGAACCGGGTCGACCGAGAAAAACGTGCCCCAGCTTCCCTGCCAGTTGAAGCTGCCGACCGCGCCCGGGATCAGCTGAAATCCGGATTGGTGCGAATGGCGAAGCCGAGCCCCCAACCCGTCCCATAAGCTGGACCGGCTTCGTGTCCCGCGATGTGGATGTCTGACGGCAGCGAATTTGTCGTCATCAGCCGGACCGTTTCCGGTTTCAAAATGCGCACGCCGTCAAGCTCACCGCCGTTGAGCAGCATCTGGCAGAAGCGCAGGAAGTCGGGGACCGTCGAAACGATCCCGCCACCCCCTGAAAAGAACGTTTGCGGCTTCCCGACGTCCCCATCCGAAAGAGGTGGGGGCTGCGCGCCCGGCACGGCGACGAGACGGGCGAGTTTATCCTCCGGCACAGAGAAGCCGGTGTCGACCATGTGGAGCGGCGCGAACAGACGGCTTTGCAGAAACTGGTCGAAGGTCTGGCCCGACACGACTTCAATGACACGGCCGAGAACATCGTAACCTATGGAATATTCCCAGACTTCGCCCGGCTGGTGCAGAAGCGGGAGTGTGCCGAGGCTCGCGACGAAGGAGGCGATGGGCTTGTCGCGTCGGAACGGTGCCTTGGCGCCGTAAAGCAAGTGTATCGCCGCATTGCCAAATCCGGGATCGGCGTAATCCGGCCATGCATAAACGAGGCCGGACGTGTTGCGCAGAAGATCCCGGATGGTCATCGCGCGCTTCGGCCGGTTCAAGTTCCAGGAGGATCGCATCTCCGTGGCCGGATCGGTCTTGACGACCTGCATATCCCTGAGCTCCGGCAGATACTGCGCCACGGGAGCGTCAAGCTCGAGCTTGCCTTCATCGACCAGCATCATGGTGGCGACGCTGGTGATCTGCTTGGACATCGATCCGATGCGAAAAATCGAATCCGGCCGCATCGGAATTTTCTTGTCGTGGTCCGCAAAGCCGGTGGGCTGCAAATAGGCGAGCTTTCCGCCTCGGGCGATCGCCACGACAAAACCGGAGGGATCGCCCTTTTTGGTCTGCGCCTCAAACCAGGAGGTCATGCGCGCCAATCGCCGCGCCGAAAAGCCGAGACTGTCGGGATCGCCGACGGTCTGCAAATCGTCGGCAAGCGCCGCACCCGCCAGACAGAGCGTGAGCGCGGCCATGCATGTTGCCTGGATGATTTTCATTGGGGAGCCTGTGGTTCTTCACGGATGACTGTTGACAGGGCGAGGACCAATTGCGCGCCTGGTTCTCGTATCTCCAGGAAAACCTGCCCGATATTTTCGGTTCCCTCTCGCCAAATCCCGGAATTCGGTTGGCCGATTTCTCAGTCCGGCTTGCCGATTCCCGAACTGGCGTTGGCTTTCGGCAACAGCGATGCATTCTTCGCCACGGCGAGACGCCGGAATTCGGTTGGGGTCAGATCGGTGGCGGCCTTGAAGGCGCGGTTGAACGGCCCGATCGACTGGAATCCGGTGTCCATGGCGATCGTCAACACCGGCACCTCCTTCTGCTCGGGGTCGGCCAAAGCCGCCTTGGCTTCCTCGATCCGGTAGAGATTGAGGAACGCGTTGAAGTTACGATGACCCAAGCCTTCGTTGATGAGTTGCCGCAGCCGGTATTCCGGCACACCAAGCTCGGCGGACAGCGACCCGATGGTCAGCCCCTCGCGCCGATAGGCGCGATCGACGACCATCAGCTGCTCCAGCCGGCGCAACAAGGCCGGCTCGATGGCGGGCTTGTCCTCCGCTTCCGATGAGGTGGCGGGTGCTTCGCCGAAGATGCCGGCTGCCGCCGGGAGAGTTTTGGCCCCTTCCTGCGCTCCGGCCGTCTGAAGGAGATTCCAAGCAGCGAGGCTTATCAGCACGCACAGGCCGAAAGCGCTGGCGACACTCGCGATCGATGAACCGGAAGCCTGTGGCGGCGGAGAGAAACTTAGTAAAGATATAATGGCGATATAGGCCGACGTTCCGATCAAGACGGCCAGCCGCAGCCGCCGCCGTCCTTCCACCATATCCGCCCGCCATGTCGCAAGCGTCTGCGCCGCAGCCAATAAAGCCAGGCCAAGAGATGCAACCTGCACCGCACGGTCGAGCGCCAGTCCGGGCACGGGCCATTGGACGATTCCGCCGGCGACAAACAGTTCAAGCCGGCCATCGCTGCCCACAAGGCCCCGTGCCAGCGCCGGAGCACGAAGTCGTCATCGAAAGCCGCACGCGCCCATAGCCAGAAGACGACCGGCCCGCCGGAGGCCAATGCCAGCAGAAACAGGCTCCACCACGGCCAGGACCGCGGAAAAGTCGGCGCCGAACAGATCGCGGAAGCGGCGGCGCTGACCGTGAGCGCCGCGCCCAAGCGCGCGACCGTACTGTCACGGCGATCACGCAGCGCCACGCCAGCGAGCAGCAAGGACAACCCGACGGCCGCGCCACGAAGACCGAGATCGATAGACAAGAGACCGCTGCTGCCCACGATCGGGATTACTCCATCCGGCGTTCTGAATGGTAAGGTCTATAGGGCGACGCTTACAGGGGAAGGCCTCCGCGCATCAAGCGTTGGGCCGCCACTGGCCGCCGGCGATTTTCGCCGCCGCGATCACGGCTTGCGTCCGGCTTTCGACGCCGAGTTTCTGCAGGATCGCCGAGACGTGCGCCTTGATGGTCGCTTCCGACACGCCGAGCTCATAGGCGATCTGCTTGTTGAGCAGCCCTTCCGACAGCATCATCAGTACCCGGACCTGTTGCGGGGTCAGTGTCACCAGCCGGTCGCGCAACTTCGTCATGTCGGGGTCGCTGGCCGATGACAGGTCGGTATCCGCTGGAACCCAGACGTCGCCTTCCATCACCTTCATGATCGCGTCGCGCAGCGTCTCGACGCCGAAGCGCTTGGGGATAAAGCCGGAGGCGCCGAAATCGAGCGAGCGGCGGATCGTGCCGGCATCGTCGCTGGCGGACACGATCACCACCGGGATCGCCGGATATTGAGCCCGCAGATAGATCAGGCCGGAGAAGCCCGAGATCCCCGGCATGGTCAGATCGAGCAGAATCAGGTCGACTTCGGAATCCTGTTCCAGCAAGCCGGTAAGGTCCTCGAACGACCCCGCCTCGCTGATCGTGGCGGAGCTGATGACGCTTGCCACGGCCTGCCGTAACGCATCGCGGAACAGCGGATGGTCGTCGGCAATAACGAGATGGGTATTGGCGGCAGCGGTCATGTATTTCTCTTGAAGCGGGTGTGGCGCCGACCCGCCGTCCGTTTGTCCTCCGGGCGGCAGCACAGCGCAAGTGCCCGATAATACCACATGCCAATGCAGTTAACTCACCGGTTTGTGCGCCGCAATAATATCTTTTCCAGATTTGATTCGTCGCAACCAATGCCGTCTGGATTCAGGAGAAAAGGCCAAAAGTCGTATTGGGCCATGTTTCACCACGATGTTACCGTCAACCGAAGCCTGCGGAATCCCGACCAAGTTCGGCGCACGGCAAGCTTTGCATCAATGATTGGGGAGTGAAAACAATGGCAATGGCAGCGACGGCCGGCGGCGACGTCGGCGATCGAGCAATGACTGCAGAAGAGAAGAAAGTCATCTTTGCATCGTCACTCGGCACGGTATTCGAGTGGTACGATTTTTATCTGTATGGCTGGACCGCCGCGCAGATCGGCAAGGCTTTCTACTCCGCATTCGACGCCAACACCCAGTTCATCTTTGCGCTGCTGACGTTCTCGGCCGGCTTCCTCGTTCGCCCGCTCGGCGCGCTGGTGTTCGGCCGGGTCGGCGATCTCGTCGGCCGCAAATACACCTTCCTCGTCACCATCACGATCATGGGCCTGTCGACCTTCTTCGTCGGCCTGACGCCGGGCTATCAAACCATCGGCTGGCTCGCACCGACGATTCTGATCGCGTTACGCTTGTTGCAGGGCCTTGCGCTCGGTGGCGAGTACGGCGGAGCCGCAACTTATGTGGCTGAACATGCCCCCCACGGCCGTCGCGGGTTCTACACCTCGTGGATTCAAACCACGGCAACGATCGGTCTGTTCCTCTCGTTGCTGATGGTCTACGTCGTCCGTAACAGCATGAGCGCTGAAGCGTTCGGCGATGCCGGCCTCTCAGCCGGATGGCGCTATCCGTATCTGTTCTCGATCCTGCTGCTCGGCATCTCGATCTGGATCCGCATGCAGCTGTCGGAATCGCCGCTGTTCCAGAAGATGAAGGACGAAGGCACGCGCTCGAGGGCGCCGCTCACGGAAGCGTTCGGCAACTGGCAGAACGGTAAATATGCGCTGATTGCGCTGTTCGGCCTTACCGCCGGACAGGCCGTGATCTGGTACGGCGGCCAGTTCTATGCCCGCGTCTTCCTCGTCAACACGCTCAAGGTGCCGGCGAATTCGGCCGACATTGCGCTGATCATCGCGCTTGCCATCGCAACGGTCGGCTTCCTGTTCTTCGGCTGGCTGTCGGACAAGATTGGCCGCAAGCCGATCATCCTGGCTGGCTGCCTGCTTGGCGCGGTGACCTATCACTACGCCTTCAGCCTGCTCACGACGGCCGCCAACCCCGCGCTGGAGAAGGCTCTCGCCAGTGCGCCGGTTACCGTGACGGCCGACCCAGCGGACTGCCATATTCTGTTCGATCCGGTCGGTGGCCGGGTATTCACCAGTTCCTGCGACGTGGCGCGTAACGCGCTGATCGCCTCCTCGGTGAACTTCAAAATGGAGAATGGCGCGCCGGGCAGCGTCGCCAAGGTGACCGTCGGCGGCAAGTCGTTCAACTCGGTGAACGGCAACGCGATGGACGCCAAGGCCTTTGCGGCCCAGCGCACCGCCTTCAACACCGCCGTGACCGCGGCGGTGGGCGAGGCTGGCTACCCCGTCAAGGGAGCCGATCCGGCGGCGATCAACATGCCGATGCTGATCGCCGTGCTGACCTATCTCGCGATCCTCGTGACGATGGTTTATGGCCCGATCGCGGCCGCGCTGGTCGAACTGTTCCCGACCCGTATCCGCTACACCTCGATGTCGCTGCCGTACCATATCGGCAACGGCTGGTTCGGCGGCCTGTTGCCGCCGATCGCGGTCGCACTGGTCGCGGCAACGGGGAATATCTATGCGGGTCTTTGGTATCCGATCGCGATAGCGGCGATGACCTTCGTCGTCGGCTTGATCTTCGTGCCGGAAACCAAGAACGTCGATATCACCAAGAACTGACTTTCTTCCCGGCGCACGTTGCTGCACCGGGAGAGGGCCGAAACAGCCGGCCGCGGAGCGATCCGCGGCCGGTTTTATTTTGTGGCGCCGATGAACTGCAGCACGATTTCGCGCCGATGCGGGCGCGCGCGGTGTTCGATCAGATAAATCGCCTGCCATGTGCCCAGCGCGAGTTCACCATCGAGCACCGGCACCTGCAACGAAGTCGCGGTCAGCATGGTCTTGACATGCGCCGGCATGTCGTCGGGACCCTCGGTGTCGTGGGTCCATCCGGCATTCGCAGGAGCGGCACGGTCGAGCGCGGTCATGAGATCGTCGAGCACCGATGGATCGGCGTTTTCCTGAATCGTCAGCGACGCCGAGGTGTGACGGATGAACAGCGTCAGCGCGCCCTCGTCGGCGCGAGCTTCCCGCACGAATTTCGCGACCTCGGCGGTCAGATCGATGAATCCAGCGCCCGGCGTTTGCACGGCCAGAAGCGACGACGCGATGGTGGTGGCGGTCACAGCCGTTGGCGGCGTGCGCGAGAGCGTTGTCCTGGATGAAGTCACGATTGATCTCTCGACACGTCAAATCTTACCGTTGACGTCTCTCTGAACCCGGTTGGCCATTTCGACCAGCCGGCGCCAAGCCTTCTCCAGGAACGACATCATGCGGTCCATGTCGCGGTCGCTCGGCAGCGGGATCTCGATCTTGCGCTCGCCCTCGGCGACCTTCGGCTCGGCCTTCCGGAGCGAATCCGATTTCGGCTGCGATTCATCTTTCGGCAACGCGTCGCTTTTCGGCAACGCCTCGTCGACCTTGCCGGTGACAACGGGCTCGCGCGTGGCAAGCTCGGCTTTCAGCTTCTCATTGTCGGCCTGCAGCCGGCCGATTTCCGCATCCATCGCCGCGCGCTCGTCCGGCACGGCGTAGCAGGCCCAGCCGGCGCCGGAATTGCTGCACGTCGACATCGCGCCGGTCCTGGTGTCGAGCCTGAGCACCCCATCCGGCGTCGCCGACATCGCGTAACGGCCGTTCTCGCCGTCCGGCATCGATTCTGCGACGGCCGCGCCACCAACCAGCATCGCCAACGCAAACGGAAGGAGGAATTTCGAGGACGATGTCGCTACGCGCATAGGCCTGCTCCCGTCTCTCCAGTTCAAATCTGGTCCGCGCCCCGGAACCCTTGAGCTATAGGGCTTGCACGCAGACTTCAACGCATCGGCACATGATTCGATCGGTCCCAGGGCCACAAAATGCCGCGCCGCCTGGCACTTGGCCTGCCGATCCCAACCGCCCTGCCAGGCGGAAGCAAGATCGTCCCATACTGCGCTTGCTGCTGCACTGCGATTGCCGCGCCACGACGCCGTGGAATATCTCCAAATAAATACAGCTAAATCAATGATATAACTGGTTACGGCGCAATCTTGACTTGATTAGGCGCGGTAAGTATGGTCCGCGCGGCTTTTGAGGGTGACGGGCGCAATTTCCATCACGTGCAGCATCGTTTAATGTCTTGGGCATGGCCAAAGACACCAACGACAATGCAAATGGACATCGCGATCAATCGTCCTCCGACGAAGCTGCGCTTTCCGCAAGGCTCGGAAGTCTGGATCATCGGTTGTCCGAAATTCGCGACAACCGCCAAATCAGGACTGATCAACCCGGCACCGAAAGCGGAGACAGTGCTGCCAGAGCTTCGGCCATGGCGCGCGGTTTCCGCCTCTCCTCGGAGTTGATCGCGGGCGTTGTCGTCGGGGCGGTGATTGGCTGGGGTTTCGACCGTTTGTTGTCGACATCGCCGTTCGGTCTCATCGTGTTTTTTCTGCTCGGCTTCGTCGCCGGCGTAGTCAACGTGGTGAGGTCTGCGGGCGTGGTTCCAGGCAGGCGCTGAGCGCGACGGGAAGTCACGACATCTATATTTCAGATTGCCGGCGAGGCCGGTGGACCAAGAGCCGCGCTGATGAAAATCGAACCAATCCACCAGTTCAATATCGAGAACTTCTTCACGATTGGTCACATCGGCAATCATGAGATCGCCTTCACCAATTCGTCGTTCTACATGTTCCTGTCGGTAGCGGTGATTTCGCTGCTGATGATCGGCGGCGTGGCCGGACGGCAATTGGTTCCCGGCCGTTTCCAGTCGGTGGCCGAGATCAGCTACGAATTCGTGGCCAGCACGATCCGCTCCAATGCCGGTTCGGAAGGCATGAAGTTCTTCCCGCTGGTGTTCTCGCTGTTCATGTTCATCCTGGTCTCGAACATGATCGGGATCATCCCCTACACCTTCACGGTATCCAGCCACATCATCGTGACCGCAGCGTTGGCGCTGCTGGTGTTCTTCACGGTGCTGATCTACGGCTTCTACAAGAACGGCCTGAAATTCTTCAAGATTTTCGTACCTAGCGGCATTCCAATCTACATCCTGCCGCTCGTCGTCCTGATCGAGATCATTTCGTTCTTCTCGCGGCCGATCTCCCACAGCGTGCGACTGTTCGCCAACATGCTGGCCGGCCACATCACGCTGAAAGTATTCGCGGGCTTCGTCGCCCTGCTCGGCTCCTCGCTCGGCGCGGTCGGCTGGGTTGGCGGGATGCTGCCGCTGGCGCTGACGGTGGCGCTGACCGCGCTCGAACTGCTGGTCGCATTCCTGCAGGCCTACGTGTTCGCGATCCTCACCTGCATCTACATCAACGACGCCATTCATCCGGGACACTAAGCGGTCCGGAGAATTTCCACCCTCACTTTGTCTTATCTCTCAAGGAGCTCAAGAAAATGGAACCGGCAGCAGCAAAACTTATCGGCGCGGGCATCGCATGCATCGGCATGGGCGGCGCAGGCGTTGGCGTGGGCATCATCTTCGGCAACTACCTCGCCGCAGCGGTGCGCAATCCCTCCGCGGCCCAGGGCCAGTTCGGCAACCTGATCTTCGGCTTCGCCGTGACCGAAGCGCTCGGCATCTTCTCGCTGCTGGTCGCGCTGCTGCTGCTGTTCGTTCAGCTCTAAGCTGCACCCTTTCGTGCCGTCTTCGGACGGCGCGCATGACGGCAACAGGAGAATCCCGTGGCTGAAAGTCATGGTACCCCGGCCAAGGGCCAATCAACCGGCGCCCACACCGAAGCCGAAGGCGGCCACGGCGGAGGATTTCCTCCGTTCGAGTCGAGCACCTTCGCCTCGCAGCTGGTGTCGCTGCTCATCGCCTTCGTCGCGCTCTACGTGATCGTGTCGCGGATCGCCCTGCCGCGCGTCGGCAGCGTGATCGACGCACGTCAAGATGCGATCGAGGGCGATCTGGCGGCGGCGCAGAAGCTGAAGGACGAGTCCGACGCGGCGCTGAAGGCTTACGAAAGCGATCTGGCGGCGGCGCGCTCCCGTGCGCAGGCCATCAGCAACGAGACCCGCGAAAAGCTGAACGCGGCCTCGGAAGCCGAACGCAAGACGCTGGAAGAACGGCTCTCGGTCAAATTGGCCGATGCCGAGAAGCAAATCGCGGCGACGCGGGAATCCGCCATGAGCAACGTCCGCGGCATCGCCGCCGATGCGGCCGGCGCGATCGTCCAGCAGCTCACCGGCGTGCTGCCCGACGGCAACACGCTGAACAGCGCCGTCGATGCTTCCTTGAAGGGATAGTCTGATGTTCTTGGAACCAGAAACCTGGGTTGCGATCGCCTTCGTCATCCTGATGGCGGTGTTCGCTTATCTTGGCGTCCATCGCACGGTGCTGCAGGCGCTCGACAAGCGCAGCGAGCGCATCAAGGCCGAACTCGACGACGCTCGCCGTCTGAAGGATGAAGCCGCCAAGCTGCTCGGCGAGTACAAGACCCGCCGCGCCAGCGCGGAGCGCGAAGCCCAGGAGATCATCTCCAGCGCCAAGGCCGAAGCCGAGCGAATCGCCACCGAAGCCAAGGCCAAGATGGAAGACTTTGTCGCCCGGCGGACCAAGACCGCCGAGAGCAAGATCGCGCTGGCCGAAGCCCAGGCGGTCGCCGATGTCCGTGCCGCCGCCGCCAACGCCGCGGTTACGGCCGCCTCGGCCATCCTGTCGCAGTCGGTCAAGGGCTCGGTTGCCGACGACCTGCTCGCCAAGGGTATCGCCGAGGTCAAGGCCAAGCTGAACTGAGCCATTTCAACTGAAGCAGCAAGGCCGGTGCGAGATGATCGCGCCGGCCTTTTTCTTTTCGCCGTCACTTCTTCTTCGTCGCGCGGGGCTTGGGTTCGGGTTTCAAGGCCTGCGGATCGAAGCCGATATAGAAGACGTAGGTATCGCCGACCGAGGCTGACGGCGCCGGATAGACGAGGTCGTCGGCCACCAGCGTAAAGGGATCGCTGCCCAACTCCGTCAGCGTGACGGTGGTCTGGTAGGCCTTGGTGGCGATGGTCTTTTCCGAGACACCGCCCTGCACCACGGCGACCCGCAGCGGGATCTGGATCGACGACGGCGCCCCCGCAGGTCCCGCAATGACGCGGCCCTGGATGCCGACCCGCGCGATGATCTCGCTGCCGTTGATCTGGCATTGGCGCGCGGTCTTGGTGATCGTGGCCTGAAACCGCAGATCATTGCCGACCGGCTGCTTGCCGGGCAAGGCCACCGCAAAGGTGGAGGCGCCGGCGCGAATCTGCACCGGCGGACAGACCAGGTCGGGATCGATCTGGGGTTGGCCCGGCGCAGGCGCAGCCCCAGGCGCTGACGTGGCCGGCTGGTCCGAGTCCGAGCTGCCGCCAAACAGGCTCTTGAAGCGATCGGAGAGCGACTGCGCCGCGGCGGTCGATGCGAACAGGCCGCAGGCAAGCCCAACCGAAAGCGCGGTCCTGATCACGCGTTTGTCACCCATGCGACGTCTCTGGCATCATTTCACGTTTATCCTCAGGGGCGGCTTATAGCAGGGCAATGGCGGCGAACCCAAGGCCACGAACAAGGCATCTAGCAAGGCATCGAATGGCGGTTTTACCCCCTGAAATCCTCGTGCAGCAGGCCGAACAGCAAATGGTCCTGCCAGACGCCGTTGATGCAGAGATATCGGCGCGCCAGGCCCTCGCGGGTGAAGCCGCATTTTTCCAGCACCCGGATCGAAGGCGCATTGGAGGGAATGCAGGCCGCCTCGATGCGGTGCAGATTGAGTTCTCCGAACAGCGACGGCAGCAGCACCCGCAGCGCGGTCGTCATATGGCCGCGATGGGAATGGGGCTGGCCGACCCAATAGCCGATGGTGCCGGCCTGCACGATGCCGCGGCGCACATTGGCGAGGGTAATGCCGCCGATCATCATGCCGTCCGATTCGCGGAAGATGATGAAGGGGTAGGAGCGATCGGCGGCGACGTCCTCGGCATAGCGGCGCAACCGCCGCCGGAATCCGGCCCGGGTCAAATCGTCCGACGGCCAGATCGGTTCCCACGGAGTGAGGTACGCGCGGCTGAATTCGCGCAACTGCGTCCATTGCGGAAAATCCGACATCTGCGGTGCGCGCAGCAACAGGCCGTGGCCGCGCGGCATCAGCGCAGCCGGTCCGCTGGATGGCAATCGAAACAGGGCCATGCCCTATACTCCCCCGCCCGTATCCCGGACGCGATGCCCCTTGCCGGTTCGAGCCAGACCTTGCGGCCCGTGCTCTAGAGCGTAATGACTTTTCTTCGAATCGTCATCACGCTCAAGCTTCTTGTTTGAGCATGATCTTGTTCGGAAAACCGGTACCCACTTTTCCGGATCATGCTCAGTGCAGGAGCGTCTTTGCTCTCGACCGCGTCAATCCTTCCGCAAAAGACACGGCCGTGTCCAGACCCCTGCCGCTGCCAAGGGCCACGACGGCGGGCCGGCTGCGTGACAGCAGGCCGCGCGCGGCGTCCCGGGTGGATTCCACACTGACCGCGTCGATCCGCGCCACCAGTTCCTCCACCGTCTGCGGCCGGCCATAGGCCAGGATGTGACGGGCCAGTTGTTCGGCACGCGACGAGCAGCTTTCCAGCGCCATCAACAGCCCGGCCTTCATCTGCGCCTTGGCACGGGCGATCTCGGCTTCGGTCAGGGTTTCCACCGCATCATTGATGACGTCGACGATCACTTCCATCATTTCCGGCGCGTCGGCCGGATCGGTGCCGGTGTAGAGGCCGAAGAAGCCGGTGTCGGCATAGGGCGCGTGGAAGGTGTAGATCGAGTAGCACAGACCGCGCTTCTCGCGCACTTCCTGGAACAGCCGCGACGACATCCCGCCGCCGAGCGTGTTGGCGAAGACCTGCAGCGAGAACAGCGACAGGTCGGTCTGCGGCACGCCTTCGAGCGCGAGCGTCAGATGCGCCTGCTCGAGCTCGCGATGCACCACGCGGGAGCCGCCCTTGCCGAACATCGCCACCTGCGGCTTCGGCGCCGGCGTGCCGTTGAAGCTGGCAAATTTCTCGGCGACCTCCGCCACCACACGCGTGTGGTCGACGGCGCCGGCGGCGGCCACCACCATGTCCGGCCCGCGATAATGCGTCGACAGGTACCCGCGCAACATGTCGCGGTCGAATTTCTTCAGCGTCTTGGCGGTGCCGAGCAGCGAACGGCCCATCGGCTGGTCCGGATAGCAGAGTTCGTTGAGGTGTTCGAACACGACATCGTCGGGCGTATCCTGTGCCGCGCCGATCTCCTGCACGATGACGCTCTTCTCGCGCTCGAGTTCATCCGGCACGAACGAAGGATTGGCGAGGATGTCGGACAAGACGTCGAGCGCGAGCGGCACGTCGGCCTTCATCACCCGCGCATAATAGGCCGTGGTCTCGGTCGAGGTACCGGCGTTGAGATCGCCGCCGACGGCCTCGATCTCCTCGACGATCTCGCGCGAGGAGCGCCGCGTGGTACCCTTGAACGCCATATGTTCCAGCAGATGCGAGATGCCGTGCTCGTTCGGCTTCTCGTCGCGGCCGCCGACGCCGGCCCAGACTCCGAGGGCTGCGGTTTCCAGATGCGGCATGGTGTCGGTGACGATGGTAAGTCCGGACGGCAGCTTGGTGACTTCGACGCTCATCCGGCAACTCCCTGCTTGGCCGCGCGGCTGACCGAGAGCACGAATTGCTCGACATCAGCAGAATTGTTTTTCATCACCTTGATTTGCTCCGGTTTGGTCATGAGACCCTCGAGCCATGCCGGCAATTGCGGCCGCACGCCACAGGCGGCCTCGACCGCATCGGGGAATTTCGCCGGATGCGCGGTCGACAGCACGATGTTGGGGATCTTCGAATCCGAAGTGTCGCGGTCGGCAACCGCGAGCGCCACCGCGGTGTGGGGATCGACGAGATCGCCGGCCTCGCGCCAGGCGGCGCGGATCGCAGCAGCCGTTTCGGTCTCGTCGGCGCGGCCGGCGTCGAATTCCTCGCGGATGGCGGCGAGCGTCGCATCGGGCAGCACGAAGCGGCCGGATTGCTTCAGCGACGCCATCAGCCGGCGGACGCCGTCGGCATCGCGTCGGCCAGCCTCGAACAACAGCCGCTCGAAATTCGAGGACACCTGGATGTCCATCGAGGGCGAAGCGGTGGAATGAACCTCGCGCACTTCGTAGATGCCGGTCTTCAGCGTGCGCGGCAGGATATCGTTGACGTTGGCCGCGATCCGCAACGAGCGGATCGGCAGCCCCATGCGCTTGGCGACATAGCCCGCAAAGATGTCGCCGAAATTGCCGGTCGGCACGGTGAAATCGACCGTGCGCGCGGGCGCGCCGAGCGCCACCGCCGAAGTGAAGTAGTAGACCACTTGCGCGACGATGCGCGCCCAGTTGATGGAATTGACGCCCGACAGCGAGACCGCGTCGCGAAAGCGGTGATGATTGAACAGCGCCTTCACGATCGCCTGGCAATCGTCGAACGTGCCCTCGATCGCCAGCGCATGCACATTGGCCGCGCCCGACGTCGTCATCATGCGCCGCTGCACCTCGGAGATCCGGCCATGCGGGAACAGCACGATCAGATCGACATTTTCGAGCCCGGCAAAGGCATCGACCGCCGCGCCGCCGGTATCGCCCGAAGTTGCGACCACGATGGTGGTGCGCTGCGCGCGCTTGGCCAGCACATGATCCATCAGCCGCGAGATCAACTGCATCGCGACGTCCTTGAACGCCAGCGTCGGTCCGTGAAACAGCTCCAGCACGAACTGGCTGGTGCCGGTCTGCCGCAGCGGCACCACGGCGGGATGCCGGAAGGTCGCGTAAGCCTCGTTCGCCATGCGGCCGAGATCGGCGTCGGAAATTTCACCGGCCGCAAACGGCCTGATCACATCGACCGCGACTTCCCAATAGGGCCTGCCGAAAAATCCGGCGATGGCCTCGTGCGACAATTGCGGCCAGACCTCGGGCACGTACAGACCGCCGTCGCGGGCAAGCCCGGTCAGCATCACGTCACAGAAGCCAAGCGACGGGGCCTCCCCCCGGGTCGAAATATAGCGCGTCAAGACAGCCTCCAAAGGCTTTTGGCTAATGCCAAGCCTTTGATATTGATCGAATTATTGAGTTTTCATCCAGTGGACTCGCGGTCACCATAGAAGATCAGGCCAGCAAAGGGTAGTCCGTATGACAACTTGCATAGGACAGGAAAAACGCTGTTCGAGCCGCGCCAGCCGGCAGCTTTCAAAGCCGTCATTGCGAGCGCAGCGAAGCAATCCATCCCGCCGCCGAAAGAAAGAATGGATTGCTTCGCTTCGCTCGCAATGACGGCTCTCTCCCCTCGTCATTCCCCGATGTGCAATTGCACATCTGAGGCCTGCGCCAAGTGGCGCATCCCGGAATGACGGCGGAGGGTGGCGCACACACACCTTCGCATTCACGCGACGCGATGCGTCCGAGTTTTGCAAACAATCTCGCACCCTTCAGAAATAAGAGGGCGCAGGGAAGACCGGGTGCGCGCTGCACCCGCGGTCTCGCGTGCAATTGCACAAAGGAAACGCACACGAGCATACAGGTTCAGCGGAGGCATCCCGGCCTTCCCTGCGCAATGGTTTTACGGCTTACTTCGTGCTCTCCTTGGCGACCGGCTTTCTTGCCACCATCGCCTCACGGAATAATCCGCAAGGCTTGACGCCAGCATCGGGGCGTCAGGACCACACGACTTCGCCGTACGCAAATGTGCCGTTCGTCTGCGCGCTCGCGCGCGCCCAGCACCTTCGCGTCCACCGCATCCCGCCCTACGTTCGCGACGATCATGATACGCCCTC
>CAVZGZ010000055.1:0-40447 GCA_963774775.1 uncultured Alphaproteobacteria bacterium | reverse complement strand
CACTCGTCACCACGAGAGAGCCGACATTTTTTGCATGCAGCCAACTCGCCGCCCTCTTGACGCTGGCATCCGGAGCTATCGTTGCGACGTCGGCTCCCTTCTTGCTTAGAATGCTTTCGACGGACATAGCATCCTCCTATCGTGTGGCTTTGCTGCCCTCTCCTGCTGGTCGACCTCGCTGCCAGGCCATGCCGTGAAATCCGTTCTCCCGAACCAGCCGGGAAAGGCAGCATATCCAATTTGTACGGACCAGTCAGCAGGCAGTACGACGTCCACGAACCACACCCAGAGCCCCGCTCACTTCGCCCCAGCGTCGATGCAGCATTCCATAATCCCATTGATCTCGGCGCGCGAGAGAACCCCTATCTCGGCAATGAATACGATCCTTGCCCGCGGCACCCCGGCCACCGGCGTTCCGCCCGGCGCCAACGTCGCCCGCCCGCCGGCGAACTGAAACACCGTCAACCGCCCGGGCTGCTCGACCGTCTCGAACAATCCCTTGGCCCGCGCCAGCTTCGGCGCCAGCCGGCCGATCGCCTGCTGCAACCGTGGCAGCGACAGCGGCGATTCCGACGTCCAGCTCAACGTCTCGAACCGGTCAGCCACCGGCCGCCGCGGCCCCGGCTCGCGCGGCGCCAGCAGGCGCTCAGGGTCGGCGGGGAACAGCAACTCTGCAGGGACTTCGCCATGCAGCGCATCGACCACGACGGCCGCCGGACGCACCGCCCGAACCGCATCGCGCATTTGTGCACGCGCGGCCGCGTCCACCAGGTCGACCTTGCTCAGCGCCACGATGTCCGCCGCCCGCAGCTGAGACCGCAGCAGCGCGTCGTTCAGCGTGGCGGCCGGAATCGTCGCGTCGACCACGCACAGCACCGTTTCCAACGGCGCCTCCCGCCAGATCAGGGGATCCATCAGGTTGCGCACGATATCCGAGGGATCGGCGACCCCGCTGGTTTCGATCACGATGAATTCCGGCCGCGGATCACGCCGCAGCAGAGCGGCGAGCGTGCGCAGCAGATCGCCTTCCAGCGAGCAACAGATGCAGCCATTGCTCAGGCTCACCACCCCATCAGCGGCGCCGGTGATCAGTTCCGCATCGATGTTGATCGCGCCGAAATCGTTGACCACGGCGGCGATCCGCCTTCCATCCGCATGCGCCAGCAGGTGGTTCACAACCGTGGTCTTGCCTGCCCCGAGAAAGCCGGCGACCAGCAGAATCGGGACGGACACGATCAGCCCCGCACGATCAGGCTTGGACGACGGGCCGGCGCACCGGCCGGCCGGGCCTTGCCGCCACATCCATGACGCCATCGGCGATCAGCGGATGACCGCTGACAACCAGATGCCGCACGCCCTCTGACGGGCGGTTCATCGCCGAGAAATGCGCGCGATCGGTCAGCGTGTCGAAATCGAACACCACGATGTCAGCGTCGGCGCCCACCTGCAGTCTCCCTTTGGCCCGCATCGCGGGCGTGCTGGCGGAAAGGATCTCGGCCGGGATCAGCGCGCATTTGCGGACGCCTTCCAGCAGCGACAATGTCTGGCGCTCGCGCACCCACTCGCGGATGAAGCGGGTGAAGCAACCCGCCGAACGCGGATGCGACGTGGCGTCGTCCGGCAGTGGCCAGGCGTCGCCGGTGTAGACGCTGCCGTCCGACAGCGTCCACGGCATCGCGTCGGACGCGATCGCGCCGCCGGGATACAGCACCGAGATGTCCAGGAGGTCACGATGGTGCGGATTGTTCTCGATATCCAGGACATGCCAGAGCACCAGCGTCGAGGGTTCCTCGGCCTGTGCCGCCAGCAATTCCTCCCGATCGCGGAAGCGGTGCCCGTCGGTCACGCGCTGCACCGAGTCGTAGCCTAGTCCGTTGCGCGCCTCGAACTCCGGATCGCTGAAGAAGGCCGCCGCCAGCACGGTCGAACCGGTGCCGTAGGGATAGGCCTCCACCGTGATCGGCAAGCCCTGGGCCTGCGCCTTGGCCACCAGCACGGCGCAACGCTCGATGTCGGTCTTGCTGGAAGAGTTGAAGTGGCAGATATGCATGTGCGCGCCGGTGGCGCCGGCATAACCGATGAGGCGGACATAGGCTTCGGCCGCACTTTCCGGATCGATGCGGGACATGTAGGCGACGTGGGTGAAGGTCGGCACATCCTGCGCCGCCGCCAGTTGGCACACCGCGGTCAATTCCTGCACCCCGGCGCCCGGCGCATAGGCGTTGAGGATGCCGATGCCGATACCGCCCTCGTGCAGCCCGTTGGCGAGGCGATCGAGGATGCCGGCCACCTCCGTCTCGCTCGCCACGTTGTCGATCCAGCGGCGGTCGCGCATGGCATGGCCGAACGCCTCCAGCGAGCTTTCCGCGTTGGAGCCGGTCATCGCGCCGATGCGCGCGAACGCCCAGTTGACGGCGGCGCCGTAGTTCAGCACGCGTCCCTGCGCGGCCTGGTGCCGATACCAGGATGCGACCGGCAACACGCCCGCCTCGAGGTCGAGCGTCGTCGTCACCCCGTCGAACGCCTGCATGCGATCGGCCGGGATCGACTGGCCGTGCGCGTGCAAATCGATGAAGCCGGGAGCCACCACCAGCCCGGTCGCGTCGATCAGCCGTTCAGCGCTGCCGAGCCCGGTGCCGACGGCGGCGATTTTGCCATCCAGCACCGCCACATCGCCGATCGCATCCATCCCGCTGGCCGGATCCACCACCCGGCCGCCGCTGATCACCAAGCCACTCATATCACCGCTCCCCGCACAAAAACCCGCGTCCCCGAAGGCCGGAACAGCTCCGGAGGTACGCAGGACCGGCCACATAAGGGCCGTCTCGACACCAATAGATACAGATGTTCGGACCGGCAACCACCTGCGCCGATGCGGACAGGAGATGCAAAAAGTATCCGCCGGCGTTGAGGTCGCCGTTGAAGCCTTTCAGCGGGCGCTGGCAATCCTCATGGGGGGCTTGGTCGAATTTGAAGTTTGAATTAAGTGCGCGGTAAGTCCCGTTCCCCGACCCGTGTCGTGCTTCATAGAAGGCATACCTTCGCGATCTCGCGGCGCGATGCGCCCGAGTTTTGACAGGGTTCACCCTCGAAAAACGAGAGGGCGCAGGGAATGCCGGGTGCGCGCTGCACCCGCGGTCTCGTGTGCAAAATTGTGCGAAGATACGCACACGAGCATACAGGTGAAGCGGAGGCATCCGGCATCCCCTGCGTGATGGCTTTACGGCTTATGCCGTGCTCTCCTCGGCGACGAATTCATCTTGTCACCGTCGCTGCCGGCTTGATGGCCGTTCCGACCCGGTTGGATCGTAACAGCCACCGACAGCTTGACACCAGCAACGGGTGCCAGAACCACACGGTTTTGCCGTACGCTAAAACGTCGTTCGTCCTGCACGCCCTTGAATCGCTCACGAGGTTCAACCCGCCCTGCGACATCAATTGCGCGCCGACGCTCTCGCGTCCACCACATCCCATCCCGCGTTCGTGACGACGCGCGACCGCCCCTCTTCTCGGAACGGGATGGCCGCAGTTAAATCACTGATTTGGGGTCGCGGTGAAGCGCAAGATTGCCCGTCGTGCCAATCTGCCGCAATCCGACGGGCAAGTGTTTGCCAAATCCCGTCCCGCTCGTCTGACAGAATAGTTTGGCGGCTGGCGAGCTGACGGTCTGGCCATTACGGTGATGGTGGATAAAGCTGCTTGCGAGTTAAATGCAGCGTCACCGTAATATTCGCTTGATAGAGTGGTGGGCCCAATCAAGTGAGGGACCCTTAGCAAAATCATTCACAATATCTCAAAGCTCAACCTCGGGACGCGCCTTAAGCGCCCCCTTGAGTTCCTTTACTGAGTAATCATATTGCTCCAAGTACCGTTTGAATTTTCCGTGTCCGGCCCGCGAGCGCCAAGCCCTATAGCTCCATCCACACTCGCAAAGCTCCGAAATAACAAAAATAAACTCAAGTGTGTCAGTAAGAAAGGATCGCGACTCCTCGATAGCGTTGATCGAAAATTTTTTCGGTTTGGTCCCGTGGACGAAATAATTACGGCCCTGGATGCAACAACCGATGACCAAATCCATTTCCGGAAATTTCTCCTGAAGCGCCCGGGGCAGAACTTGAAACCGAGCCTGTATTTTGCTTCGAAGATTGCGACCCTTTAGGCGACCTAGCGCACCGAGAACAGGTTCAGCTGCATCTCCTAACTTATTTCTCACCGTGACCTTTAGCTCGTCAATCGCCTCGTTCATTCCGGATGACAGTTCGGCAGATGGAAATGGTAGCAAATCAAAAGCGTTGGCCGCTCCAACCAATCGCTCAATGGTATAAACCTCCTCTCTTAGGCATTGAATTAACCGAAGACGAGCAAATCTGCGCTCGCTCTGGCTATTCATCCAACGTGTGAGAACAGTCCGAAACCCGTTCTTGTCCGAGCCTCCCGACAATAGGATATCCCGAAAATCATCAATCGCCTCGGACGACGTTTCAAAATACGACGCGTAAAGCGCGATCGGACGATCATTTCTAGCAGAACTTTTGTGCTGCACCAAAAGGTCGCTAACGCAGTGCCGGCCGCCGCTGACAAATTCACAAAAGCCACGAAAGTCGTGTGCGGCACTAATCGCATCACCCAAACTCAGAGGCTTGCGAAACTTGAGCTTGATACGAACGACATTGTCTAGACGAATGCCTTCCGGAGTTGGGTAGTTGTACGAAACTGTGTTGAAAGCTTGAAACGTAGTGTGCGTGGTGGTGACAGTTATTATAGGACCACGATTAACACAGTAAAATACCGCGCTGTGCTTGATCGACCGCCTGTCCTTCTTAGCCCGCGCAGGCAGGATGCTTTCTATATTCTCCACTTTTGCCATGCCGAATGATTCGAAATCGTAGAACAGATTTCTAGCTCCATTCGTCGTAAACGAAATGGCCGAAATGATCTTCGCGTCTGAGTCTAAATATCGCTCCCCTACTGCAACATAGTGCGGGAAGAACCAGCTACAGTAACGCCGATCGCTGGTTGAGCTTCGCCAACCCCGCTGAACGACATTACATAGCGTTACTTTTTCTCCGCTTTGCGAAACTCCGCGAATTGTTCGCGTACGACCGAGCTCCACGTTTGAGTAAACTTCTAGCTGAGAGTCGCCCCCCTTGAGGCGAACCTTTCCCAAGAGACGCTTTTTCCCAAACCTAAACTGACCCACATAGTGATCTTCGAATTGGTGCACTCTCTTTTCCCTAGCCTTAAAGTGGTAGGCCATCATAGGCTATCTCCTCAGTTGCAGCTTTCATAGCCTCAACAGATTTTGAACCTGATATCTCCAGCCTTCGACCAATGCGCGGCTGCGGGGCGTTTGGGGACTGTAAAATGCCGAAAACGGCAATCCGGCGGTCTTCAAATTCGGAGCCCGGGAAATCTCGATTTAGGACTTTTGCTTAGCCATGCCTAGAGACTCTTGGGTACCACGGCCCGATGAGGCCGATCGATTCTATCAAGTCTACATCGACGAGAGCAGCCAGACCAAACACCGTTACATGGTGTTGGGCGGTGTCTGCGTTCCCCTTGCATACTCCGCTGCGCTGGAGGCTGCCATTATCGCTTGCCGGGACGCCACCACACCATTGATCGGCCCAGATGGCTCGCCCTCAATCATGAAATGGCAAAAGGCGAGCAAGCAAAATCTGGCAGCTTATAAGCGCGTTATCGACGCCTATTTCAGATTTCCGATGGTTCAGAAAATGCCCCTGTCGAAGTCGCTAGATACGCATTGCGTTGCCGTCGATACTTCTAAGAAAACCTTGAAGTCTACCGGTGACGGCGACATTGAAATCGGCTTTGCCAAAGAGTTTTATTTCCTTTGCGTGCCGACAATTGGCAATCGTCTCAAGCGCGGCCTGTTTCACATATATCCAGATCGGCGCGAGACTAGACAAGACTTGAAGGAAGCGCGCGACATTATGAACGCGGGCGCCCGCAAGTACGGCAAAAGGCTCGATTGGCCGTATCGAGAGCTAGTGTTCGAAGATCCCGAAGCTAAGCAATGCCTTCAGTTGGTGGACATTCTGATCGGCGCTATAGCGTACCGCTTGAACGGCCATTACGAGCAGCCCGACGCCAATCCTGCCAAGAAAGAGCTTTGCGACCACATTATGCGATGGGCAAAAATAACTGATCCCAAGGTCACCACGTCTTGGAATCGATCTAGACTTTCCATCTTGCATCGCGATGGATCGCCGCGCACGAAACGAAAATAGGGCCTCACAGACCTACACCGCATATCTGCGGTACCGACTAGCGGGTCACACGCCCTAGGGAGTGGCTTCGAATCTGTGAGGGCCTATTTGCGCCTAAAACGCGGATGCCTCCATGGCTTGTCTTTAGAAGGAGCAGTCGATTGCAACAGGCCCCCGATAGGTGAGCCGCTTGCCATAGTTACAGTGCACAAAACTGCTGGAATTGCGGTGGGGTTCATTTACGCAAAAGCGATCAAATCTACCAGATAGTGGGCAAGAGCCACCGGCCATAATGCTACCGACCGTCGGAGCATTATCGCAAATAAGATGCCGAGGATGGTGGCCAGAAGTATATTTCCAAGCCCGGCCCACCAATGATAAAAACCGAAAACGAGCGACGTGGCTAGAATAACAACCGTCCTGTTGCTCAAGAACGGCTGCAACGCATAACGGGCGCATTGGCGGAAGATGATCTCCTCACTGGCGGCAACTAGCGCCAACCCGAAGACAAGATCGATCCAATACAACCAACCGGTTGGTTGTGGATAGACGCCGAGTACGGTCGCTGGAAACGCCGCATTGATAATGCGTCTGGGCCACTGGCTTAGTCGTTCCAGGAATGACAGCCCGACAATCCAGAGAGCGATTTCCAACAGGGATATCTGGCGCTTGTCCCATCGAAATGCGACGGCTCGGGCGGAAGGGATCGCAGCCAAGATGGCGAGGGCGCAAAGTCGCCCAGCATAATCCCAAGCAATCCAACTGCCCGCGTGATGTTGGTGCAGTCGCACGACCTGGGACACTATCATGGGAAGTAAGGCCACTCCGAACCAAAGAGCCGGGACAATATTGCTACCATCCTCGTCGGAAACCTTGGGGTTGTTCGGGAAATGGCCTTCCATAGTGCTCCAGCAGATTCGAACAGGTCGAAACACAGGTAGCCGCGGGCTGCGCAGATCGTCAATGCAACCGCGGATAGTTATCCAGCATGCATCGCGAAAACGGCCGTCCTCGACACTGTGACATGCCTCACAGCGGTCTGGTCGGGCCATATGCTTGACTTGCTGACCGGACGGAGCGGATTGTCGTTCGTCCAGCAACAGGAGACAGACATGAGCAAGGATAAGCCAGTTTCCAAGCCCGATGATCTTATCCCATCGAAGATCAAGGGCGGCGAAATCGAATTGACCGAGCAGGAACTTGGTCAGACCGCCGGGGGCGCTGCCGTCGACTACTTCCTCAAGATTGACGGGGTAGACGGTGAATCGACAGATGATAAGCACAAGGGTGAGATTCAATTGGAGTCGTACTCCTTCGGCAGCAAACCGATAACCCCGACCAAGCGATAGTCTGTTGAGGGGGCGGCGATCGCCGCCGCCCGCTCTCATTTCCTTCGGCCGGCGTGTTGAGCACAATGTCTTTCCAGTCCACCGGTTATATTACCGATGTTCCTTACGCGTGGCCGTTCGCCAAGGAATTGGCGCCCGCATGGCTTGATCTGGTCGCTTTGATATCGGGTTTTGAACCGCCGTCACGCGCAAGCGGATTTTCCTGGTGCGACCTCGGCTGCGGACATGGTCTGACAGCATCTATCCTGGCCGCGACGCATCCAGGCGGACGGTTTTGCGGTATCGATTTTAATGCGTCGCATATCGACGGTGCCAAGCGCTTTGCGAACGAATGTGAAATCGATAATGTCGACTTCCATCATGCGGACTTCTCGACGGCGATCGACTCGGTTGCCGGTGGTTTTGATTACATTGTTTGCCATGGCGTATATTCATGGGTGGGCAAGGAAAGTCAGAACGCTCTGCTTCAGTTCGTCGATCGCCATCTCAATCCCGGAGGGCTGTTTTACGTAAGTTACTACGCGATGCCTGGTCGTGTCGCCGATTTGCCGCTTCAACGGCTCGTGCGCGCGCTCGGACTCAGTTTCGCTGGCGACAGCGCAACAAGATGCGCCAGCGCGATCGAGATCGTGAACACGCTTACCGAATTGAAGGCAGCGGCGTTGATCAGCAGCCCCATGGCGATCGGTCTGAAGAAACACCCGGAGAGATATAATCTTGCCTATCTGCCCCATGAATTCATGTCGGAGAATTGGGACCCATTGTGCGTCACGGATGTTCGCGCCGCGTTGCGAAGCATCGGTCTTGATCCGGTCGGGTCGGCGAAACTCATGGAGAACTTCGACTCTTTCGTTCTCCGGGAAGCCGCACGCAAGACACTTGCTGACATCGCAGATCCCGATGCACGGGAGCTTGCGCGAGACTTCCTGATCAATCAGTCGTTTCGTCGCGACGTGTACGTTCGACATGGCAGCGCCCTGGACGAGAACGGTCGACGGTCCAGGCTACAGGCCATCGCGTTCGCACTCACCCGGCCCGCGAATATGGTCAAATACGAACGTAAAACGCCTGCCGGTCAATTGCGATACGATAACCCGATAGCACGCAAGATCGTCGGAGCACTTGCCCAAGGCCCTCGTTCACTTACCGACATCTGTGCCGAGTTTGCTCTTGCGCCGGGAGATATGCTGCCCAATGCCTTGGTGCTGTCAGCTGCCGGCGCAATTTGCCCGGTAGAGCGACAGCACCTGCCGGTTGGGAAATTGAATGAAGCTATCAGCCGTCGGTTCGGCGGACCTGAGGAGATACGCTTCCTTGCGCTGCCCTGTGGCACCGCATTGCCGATCAACGATGATCTGCTACCGCTGGTCAACGGAAGCGGGACAAGAGAGGTCGGCGTTTCCGGTGAATGGTCGGACTTCCTGTCCGCTTACGGAGACCGACCACGCTAACATCGTTCGGCGGACAGGTATGGCCGCATGCGTTCGTCTCGCGCCTCGGTGAAGAAGGTCGCTGGCGGTCCATGCTCAAATAAAAAGATAGAGCGGGATGACGATTCGAAGAAAAGTCATCCCGCTCTAGCGGACTTCGCTGAGCGAATCGACCGTTACTGCCGTTTCGGCTCGCCTGCGCCCGTGTTCGTGCCCGCATCCTGGGCCTTCACGACATTGATGGTCGCATTCATCGGATGAAAATTGCAGTGATATGGAATCGGTCCGGGGGTGGCGTCGGGCGGAATGACGATGCTGTAGGTTTCCTTCGGTTCGAACGGATCCTTCTCCTTGAAGGCGCCGTCATTGTCTGGACTGATCGTATGCTCGGCATCCGTCGAGTTGGTCCACGTCACGGTGTCGCCCGGGTTGGCGTCGACGCTTGCCGGATCGAACCGCAACGGACCGGCCACGACATTGACCGACACGGTCTTTGCCGCGTGTGCGCCTGGAATATCGAGCGCGACGCACGCCACCGCTGCGATCAAGAGCGAATGAAGCCTCATGCAAACCTCCTGTGGTTTATGGGATGACCTCGACCGGTGCCATCAGGCCCGAGTCCTCGTGCTCCAGAATGTGACAATGAAAAACAAACCGGCCGATCTGCTCTTCGGCATCGAAATTGATGATGATGAAGACGCGCTTCTTGCCTTCGATGGGGATCGTGTCGTGCCAGATGTAGAGATCATCGGCTCCCCTGGTATCCCCCAGGTTCACGGCCGCATTGGTGATGATGCCTTGCGGGTCGATGCCGTAGCGACGGAGATCGTCGGCCGTCGCGATCCGGAATTTCGACTGGTGGATGTGAAAATTATGTAGTTCGAGAGTCGGATTGAAGAGCTCCCAGAGCTGACCATGTCCAGTCTTCAGTGAAACGCAGACGTGCTTCGGCGGTCCAATCCAGTTCACCGTTTCGTCGTCCTTGAGGTACTGCTCGAAGGAAATCGGCCCCACGCTTGTTCCTGCAACGGACTGAAACTGCGTGGTCGGACGAAGTCCATTCAAATCGGGTGGGGCCACGATCTGCGTTCGAATGGCCCAGCCGGTCATGGTTTGCGAAAAGGTGATCCGCCGATACTCGTGCTTCGCGCTGTCCATGTCCCGCACACAGCCCGGCGGAATCGCGGCGACCGCCTCGTTCTGCAGGTGGGCCTGGAGCTGGCCGGGTCGAACGGGGTGCGCGGCGAGATTCATGGACGCCGCCACGACGGGGCCCGGTGTCGGCTCCAGGATGACCTGCGCAAGATGCACCTCGGGCCAATTATCGCCGCTCTTCGCTTCGGTCCCGGTGCGAAGACCCTCCGTTCTCAACACCAGCCGGCGCTGATTTGGGCTCGACTGATCGTTGCGAATGTAGATTTCGGCACGGCTTGCCGGCATCAGGCGGATCGCGTCCGTGGTCGGCGCGATCGGGGAAGTCATGGTGCCGGGTTTCGTCGTCGGAACGACGCCATCGACGCTCAGCAGTTCAAAGCGAACGCGGGTGTTCGGGTCGGCCGGGTCGATCAGGGACAGCACATAGGTCGCAGACGCGCTGGTGTTCGCGATGCGCAGCAGCAAATTGCGTTCGTTGCGCACGTTCAGTGACGGAAACCGTCCGCCGTTGACGGTGAACAGCCAGATATTGCTGGGGTCGCTGCCGGTGCAAAATCCCGGTCGGTCGGACGCGGCAATCGTCGTGTTCGCGCAAAGCGCCGGGTCTGCCTCGGGCACCCACACCGCAGGCGATGCATTGGCCTGGTCCGGCTGTGTGGCGGAGATGATCTGGATATCGCGCAACAGCAGGTGCGCCACATCGGTCTTCGCCCTGAGTGCGTCCGTGGTCGCAGCATCGGCTCCGGCGACGTTCTCGTCGGCCCGGCCGATCGACAGCAGTCCAGACATGCCGCCCGCGAGCTGCGACGCCGATATGCCGTGCAGGTGCGCGTGGTACCAGTACAACCCGGTCGGGTGTGGGATAATGCCCGATGGAAGGTCCAGCAGGCTCGCGGGGAGCGCCGTTGGTATCTTGATATTGTAGTCGAGCGACTGCCCGCGCCCGATCTGCGCGAAGACATTGTCGCCATCGCCCTTTGCGTTCTCCGTCGCATTGTTCGGCGTCACGATCAGACCATGCGTGTGCAGATTGGTGACGTTCGGCGCGCTGGCGCCACCCTGGCCGTGCTGATGTCCCCCGAGCCGGACACCCGCCGGCGACAACGCGTTCAGGAAGCGAACCTTGAAGAGATCTCCCGCCCGCAATTCGACCAGAGGTCCAAGATACGTGCCGTTGTAGTTCTGCGTCTCGGATATCTTGTAGCCGGCGACATCGACCGGGCCGGCCGTCGCTGTCAGGCTGAGCGTCAGCGTCGCCGGACCATCCGGCGCGCCGCCGCCGCGATCGACATTGCAAAATTGGGTCTGCTGCGCGGACAGAAAGACGCTGCAGGTTTCGAGCGTCGGCAGGGGCAACGGCGTCTGGGCCTTGGCAGGCACGCCAACAAGAGTACCCCACAACGTGACAAGACAGCAGAGCGGTCGATGATAGGACATGCGCGCTCCTCCGTGTCGCACCTTTGCACGCCAAGGTTGCTCCGTCCAGCACAAACCCCTGAAATGAAGAATTGGAGACGGCGGACGCTTTGCCGCACGGGCATCGCGCGGAGGGAACCAGCTTGTGGCTCTCAGTTAACTCGGGTCTGCTTTTGGGGCTTGCGGCAGGTGAGAGGTGCAGGCGCGTCGATGCGATCGGCGCTGAACGTAACGGTATGTCCGATAAGTACCTTGATGTCGGATGCGACCGGTTTCTCATTCGGCACAGCCATGGAGCCGCTTCCGAACTCGCGATCGTCCAGCTGCCGAGATAGTTGATCGATGCTGACAGCGCGAGGCTGGACGCGACCGCGCTCGAAACCAGCGCCGCTGCGATGACGACAATCTTTTTCATGGTGCCCCATTTGCCCGCGCAACGCGCTGATCCTGCAAAGCTTGGTCGTAGGCGAGGCACGTTCATTTCACGTCCGGCCTGGGATCGGCGACGAACGCGTCGCGGTTCGGCATCCTGACCGCGGCAAGCGTTTTCGCATCGAGCACCGCGTCCGCCGGGACCAGACCATTGAGATGAAGGACGTAGGCGGACACCGCGTAGACGTCCTCATTGCTGAGCGACTGCGGCGCATTCTGCGGCATCGCGCGGCGGATATAGTCGAACAGCGTCGGCGCATAGGGCCAGTAACTGCCGACGGTGCGAACCGGTTTTGCCGTGGCGAGCGTGCCCTGCCCGCCAGTCAACCGATCGCCGACACCGCCCTGCCCTTCGGCGCCGTGGCAAGCTGCGCACTGCTCGGCGAAAACCACGCGGCCGCGTTCGACGCTGCCTTTGCCCGCAGGCAGGTTCGATCCATCGCGGCCGATATCGATATTCCACCCGGCGATCTCAGCAGGCGTCGCCAACCGGCCGATGCCGTAGCGTTCCTGTGCCCCTGCGCCAACGAAGGAGATCGCAAGGACGGCGGCGGCAAGCGCGATCCGACGTTCAAGCCAGGCCATTGCTCACCTCACCATTGCCGTCGATACGCCACGGCCAGATCGCGTTGTTGTGATAGAAATGATTGACGCCGCGCACCGCCAGCAATTCAGCCAGCGTCGGCTGCATGTAGTCGGTCTCATCGATGGCGCGGCTCTGAATCAGCGCCGGCTTGCCGTCCCATTGCCAGGGCATGCGAAAGCGGGTGAGCGCGCGGGTCAGGATCGGTTCCTGCAACTCCGCCACCTTCCAGCTCTTGCCGTCATCGACGGAAACCTCGACCCGCTTGATCCGGCCATGGCCGCTCCAGGCGATGCCGGTGATCTCGTGGAAACCGGGTGAACTGAGCTTCTGCCCGCCCGAGGGACGCGTGATGATCGATTTCGCCTCCATGTAGAAGCTGAACTCGCGCGAGGTGCCGTCCGGCATCAGGTCGGTATATTTGGAGGTCTCCTCCCGCGAGTAAGCGGGCTCGTCCGCGACCTTGAGCCGGCGCAGCCATTTCACGTTCATGTTGCCTTCGAAGCCCGGCAGCAGCAGCCGCAGCGGATAGCCCTGTTGCGGGCGCAGCCGCTCGCCGTTCTGGCTGTAGACCAGCATCGCATCGTCGAGACATTTCTCGATCGGGATACTGCGCGTCAGCGCCGCGGCATCGGCGCCCTCGGCCACGATCCATTTCGCATTCTTCTGCAGGCCGGCTTCAT
The DNA here is from genome assembly GCA_963774775.1 of uncultured Alphaproteobacteria bacterium. Taxonomy (GTDB): domain Bacteria; phylum Pseudomonadota; class Alphaproteobacteria; order Rhizobiales; family Xanthobacteraceae; genus Bradyrhizobium. Next base: position 27,169 of record CAVZGZ010000055.1, on the reverse strand, counting down.
CCAGCACGTGCTTGAGCCGCACCCCGGTCCATTCGGCGCAGCTCAAAAGCCCGACCAGGTCGGACGCCGTCTTGCCGTAGGGTTTCGTGTAGACGGGATTGCCGGAGCACTCGATGAAGTGGATCCGCGACTCCGACGGAAACCGCCTGATGTCGTCCATCGTGAACACCAGCGGGCGATCGACCATGCCGTGGAGCATCAGCCGGTGCTGCGCCGGATCGATGGTCGGGACGCCGCCATGATGGCGCTCGTAGAACAGGCCGTTCGGCGTGATGATGCCGTCGAGATCCTGCAGCGGCGTCCGGCCCGATGCTGAAATGTACTGCGGCAAGTTCTTGGAGATGTTCTTGACGACGCCCTTCTCGTAAGAAGACGGCGCGCCATAGGGCTGGCTTCCCATCGGATCGCCCGGCGCCTTCATCCATTCGGGAATGTTGGGAGGCAGATTGGCCGCGTCATTGCCGGCCGATTGCGCTTGCGCGCTCACCGCGCCAAGCGCCGAGCCGCCGGCGATCACCGCAGTAGCCTGCAGGAAACCTCGACGCGACGCCGCGCGCACATTATTGCCTGTGGTTTTTCCGCTCATCAGTGTTTTTCCCGGACGTTCTTGTTGCGGGGAGCCTATCAACAAACGGCGTAAATGTCGCATCGATCCGGCCGGCCGCGGCGTGAGCGGAACAGTCGCTCCCAGCTTGCAATCGCAACCAAAGCGCGCGGCGGCTGAAGCGCTCGCGACACTAGCCGTGGCGAAGCCGCTGCTTGTGATCGGCGGGTTAGGCGGAGCGAGCCGCGATGTCGCCTCGGTGCTCGGGCTGATCGACGATGCCGAGCTGCTGCGCCAGGAAACGGATGAGCAGCAAGCCGGCTGCTGATCGGCACGCCCGGATTTCTCCCCCAGAAATCTCCAGAAACATAAGCTAAGACACTGTTAACGCCGCCTGCGACATAATGGCTCAAGGGCAAGCGCGCGGCGCGCCGGAGCCGCGATGTTCGAAAGCATCATCTTGTTGACGGGACCGGTTGAGCAAAGCGCGCTTGCAAGCACGTTGTGCCGACATAATCCCGGGCTCACGGTCAAGGCGGTGGAGACCGCCGCCGATCTCGCCGCGCTGGAGCGCGATACGCTGCGCCGCGCCCGGCTGATCGGCTTCGCGACACCGGTGATCGTGCCGCCGGACATCCTGCAAGCCCTCGGCTACGGCGCCTACAATTTTCATCCCGGTCCACCGCAATATCCGGGCTTCGCGCCGGCACAGTTCGCAATCTACGATCAGGCCGCGGAGTTCGGCGCGACCGTTCACGAAATGGCTGATCGCGTCGACTCCGGGCCGATCGTCGATGTTGCACGGTTCTCTGTTCCGGCCGGGATCAGCGTGATCGAACTCGAAACCCTCGCTTATATGCAGCTGGTAGAGATGTTCTGGCGGCTCGCCCAAGCGTTGGCGACCCAGGCCGACCCGCTGCCGGGTCTTCCGCTGCACTGGAGCAACAAGCGAAACTCGCGCCGTGCCTATCGCGCGGCCTGCGACATTCCCCTCGACATCGGCAGGGACGATCTTCATCGCCGCATCCACGCGTTCGGCGGCAACCATTACGACATGGCACCGGCGATCCATCTGCATGGCGTGGAATTTCGAGCGGTGATCCCCTCGCAGGATCCCGCAGCCGACAGGCCCTGACGAAGGATATGTCTCGTTCGCCTATCGCACGTTCACCGGCGCCTGCACGTGCCAGAGGTCGGCGCGCCGGATCACGTTCCTCGCCAACCTCACCCCTCTGTTATCCCCTCGCCGCGCTCATTTGCGCTGGAGGACCGGCTGAACCGTTCTGATAGTATCGAGCGAGGCCGTCGGCAGGATACTTGGCCGCGAACGCCGCCAGTTCGACCACCGCGGCCGCCAGCGGCCCATTGTGGAGCGCGGCATAGACGATCTCCCAGTCACGGCAGAACTCCAGATCGTCGGCATCCTCGTTGCCGCGCTCGGCCCGCAATTCAAAGATATCGAATGCCTCGGCGAAACCTTTTGGATTGATGCGATCGACGCTCCTGAAGTGAAACCTGCCGGCAGCCCGCTGCTGCACCACCGAACTGACCAGGATCGCCGTCCCATAGTTCTTGTTGAGCCCTTCGAGACGCGCCGCGAGATTCACGTTGGCGCCGAGCACCGTGTAGTTCATGCGGTCCTCGGACCCGATATTGCCGACCACGGCCTCTCCGGTGTGGAGGCCGATGCGCGTCCGGTAGGCTGGCCACCCCTCTCGTTCGAACTCGGCATTGAGGCGAACGTTGGCGCGCTGAAATGCCAGCGCGGCGGTGCAGGCGTTAGCCGCGTGATCGGGATCGTCGGCCGGCGCATTCCAGATCGCCATGATGGCGTCACCGATGAATTTATCGACGGTGCCGGAATGACTCATGATCTCGTGCGACATGGCTGCAAAGTACCGCGACGTATATTGCATCACCTGCGCCGGGTCAGCCTTCTCCGTGATCGCCGTGAAGCTGACCACGTCGGAAAACAGCAACGTGACTTCCCGTCGCGTCCCGCCCAGTTGCAGCGGCGTCCCGGTCGCAATCAGCCGCTCCACCAGCCCTCGCGGGACGAAGCGCGAAAAGGCTTCCGTCATCGTGCGCATCGTAGAAACGGAGTGGCCGAGTTCGTCGATCTCGCGGATCAGCGAACGCGCCGGCGGCGCGACCGCAGGCTCGAACCGCTGGATCCGGTCGGTTTCAACGGCAAGCGCCCGTAACGATTTGGACAGTAGCGAGCCGATGAAAAACACGATCGGAACCATGGCGAGGACGAATCCGAGCGTGGCAAGGAATAGCCGGCGGCGTTCGGACAGGATGCTGGCAAAGAATTCGTCGACCGGTGCCACCACGGCGACGCGCAGATTGGCCGGGCCGGAATGCGGGATCGTCTGGAAGGCCGCCGCATAGAGCCGTCCCGCGGGATCGGTAAGGAACTGTTCGGCAGTTCCGCTCTCGCGCCAGGCGCGGATCGCCTTGAGTACCCCCGCCATGTCGGTCTCGCGCAGACGCGGAATCGTGCCCGAAACTTCACGTCCGATCATTTCCGACATCCGGGGATGGGCCAGAATGCGGTCGTCGTCATCGAACAGGAAGGCGACGCCGGAAGCTGTCAGATTCTCCCGCTTCAATACCTCCTGCGTCGAATCCATCAGCAGGTCACCAGCAATCACACCGCCCCGCCCCTGTTTCAAAGCCGACTGCACAGTGTAGCCCTGCTTTCCCGTTGCGAAGAAGATGTACGGCCCGGTCAGCCAGCTGCCATCGCGGCGTTCGGCGTCCTTGTACCAGGGCCGCTCGCGCGGATCGTAGTCGGGAGGACCCGGCAGTTCCCTTATCGTTTCGAGCTTGTCGGACAGGAACAGCCTTCGCGATTTGACATGGGCAGCGTCGGCCCTCGAGATCACGACCAGCCGGAACGCCGCCTGCTCGGGCGACTCCAGCCTCGCGCGCGCGTCCCGCCCGGTACCGCCGATGTCGTCCATCTCGATGAACGAGCCATCGTCGTAGCCGACATAGAGGCTGAAGAGCGCGTCGTTGTTCTTCAGCATGGCCGCGAGCAGCGCGTACAGCTGCGGGTTGTTCTCGATCTCCGCGGACTGGATCGGCGGCAGCGCATTCAGAATTTCGAGATTGTCCCGCACCAGCTTCAATTGCGAACCGATCCGGTCCGCTGACAATTCGGCCACCTTGCCGATGAACTTGCTGGCGGCCGACTGGGTGACCGCCGATATCCGCTCGAAACTGAAATACACCAGCGTCAGGCCGATAACGAGCACGATGCCGACGAACAGCCCGATGACGGACGTCTTGAAGCCGAGTTTAACCGGACCGCCTCGTGACGAAGTCTGCGGGTTGATCAGCATCATCGGTCTGCTCCTGCGCTCCTGGGCCGCCTGGTGTCGACTGCTCAGAACGGATTGACGTAGTTCGTAATTGCGATCTGGCGCAACAACACCTTGCGGATGATGTGGGCCAGCTTGACGTGATCGGTGAACACGGCGGCGTCGCCGGTGCTGCCGGCGGGCAAACGCCGAGAGATCGCGGCGTCGTCCAGCCGGATGCGAACGACGAACGGCGCCGAAGCGATCTCCTTCGAGGTCACGGCCAATCCCGACGTCTGCACCTGGCCGGACGCAACGGCCTGCAGCACGCTCTCGACCTTTCCGCCAAAGACCTGGCCCGGCATGAACTTGAACGTCACCTCGGTCAATTGGCCGGGCTCGACATATCGGGCGTCGATCTGGGCGATGGCAGCGCCGACGAGGGTGTCTGACGTATCGATGAAAGCCATGACCGGAGCCAGCGGCAGACTGGCCACGCGTGCGCCCTTGCGCAGCGCGAGGTTGGTCACGTAGCCGTCGGCCGGCGCACGCACTATCGTCTTGTCCAGATTCCACTTCGCGCTTTCGAGTTGCGCTTTGAGCTGGTCGACTTCGGATTGCCGCTGCTGCACATCGAAGGCGCGCCCGGAATCGCGCTCGTATAATTGTGTCATCTGCGAAAGACGGAGATCGGAGAACTTTAACTGGGCTTCAATCGCGGCGACCTGCGCCTCATACGGCACGGGATCGATGCGGAACAGAACGTCACCCGCCTTGAGCGGTTTGTTCGCTTCGACGGGAACGTCGATCACCTCGCCGACCACGCTTGGCACGATGGCGACCGAATTGCGCACGACCAATACAGGCCCCTGCGGTGCGCCCCATCCCATCGGGATGAACAGGCCGAGATTGAGCAGCAGCAGGACGATGAACGGCGATGTCTTCCAGAACAGATTGAATCTGACGATATGAAGTCTCACCAGCGCAAACAGCAGCACGAGGTAGACGCAGAGCATCGCCACGATCATTGGGAACGCTCCTGCGGGCGCCGAGCCGGCACGTCGACGTAAGCCCAGATCAGCGCGACCGGCCAAAGCACAAAGCCGCAGATCAGCGTGACCCAACCGGCTACCGTCACCGCCTCGGCCCAGGGATGGCCACGGCTTTTCGCAATATGCCCGGGCAGCCAGCCCGCGATGCAGAACACGGCGACCACGCAGGCGGCGAGGATGACAAGGACGATCCAGGCGAAGATGTCGAGACCGCTCAAGATCGATTCCTCCCTAGCTTGCCGGCTGTGGCTCCGGGAATTTCCACTGGCCGCTCAGGATTTCCGGATGCGGGCGATAGAGCCGCACCGTGTAGTTCCAGCCCTTCATGATCGGCAGGCAGTTGGGAATCTTACCGTCGCAGCCGCCGAACTGAATGGCAACGGAGCCATCGGCGTTTTTCTTGCCGGTGATACTGTTGATCGAATAGGCGTCGTAAGAGTTCTTTTCGTAATAGCCCTCGGCATTATAGAGACTGACGGACCAGAACGCGTCGACCGGAACGTCCTTGACGGTGAGCTTGTAGACGGTCGTGCCGTCATTCCCCGCCGGGGTGAAATTGAGATAGGTCGCGTCCTTCTCCGGGTTGCCGCCCCAGCCAGCAGCGGTTCCGGTCAGATGACGTACCGGATCGACCTCGGCCTTGGTGCCGAAGGCCCTGCTGAAGTCTGGAATAGTTGCCGCAAGCCCCAGCAAGGCATCGCGCACCTTCTTCTGGCTGGCCTGATCCCAGCTCGGAGTCTCGAATTTGCCCGCGGCCTGCTGGCTGACCTTGATCGCGTCCTGCAGCGCGTGGACCTGCTCGATGTCCTTGGGGTCGACGGGATCGACGAGGGTCCGGATCGCAACGGCAACATAGCGCGTGCCGACCTTGTCCTTGGTCAGGGTATAGTCGCCCTTGCCGTAGACGACTTCCGGCACATAGTGATCTTCATTGATGACCTGCATCGACATGAAGCGCTTGCCTGCGTCCGGCAACGTGACGGTAACTGGCCCCGCGTCGAGATCGAAAACGGCGGACGAATACAGCGTGTCACGGTTGAGGCGGATCACAGTTTGATTGTCGATCCGCGCCGGTTCGCGGCGGTGCAGGAATTTTCCGATCGCGCCGCTGTCCTTGAGTATTCCGCCGAAATATAAATCGGATTCGGCACGGGCGAAGTTGTCGACGGTAACGGGGACCGGGCCGCCCGATGCCGGCTGCGCCCGAACTGCGCCAGCGGTCGCAAGCGAGGACATCAGCGTGGTGACGATGAGCAGATTTTTCATGACTTGTCCGATCTACTGTGCGATTGCGCGCCTGATATCCGGCAACCTCCACGTCCTTTCAAGGTGGCGATGCTATGCTCGACAGGGACAAAGCCGGCGCTACCGGCTGTTGTCGTTTGCGAAACAAAATCGGTGATCGATTTCTTCACCGCGCCATCGTTCCACGATGGTAACGGGTGGGCCTGAGCAAGCGCGCCGGCATGCGAAAACACTGCCGAAAGGAAGGCAAGCAAGGCAAGGAGGAAGGTCCGCCGCAAGGTGCGCGCGAGAAAAACAAACATGCCAAGCCTCACAGGCGAGCCCGATTGCATGAGGGACGAAGTCATACCGGCCCGCCTCTGGGCGAGCCGGTACGTGAGGGGTGCCTCCTATTTGACCCCACGCTGCTGGAGCTGCTGGTCGATCATCCGGTTCAACCCGCCGCGAATTCGATCGACATCCAACCCCTCCGTCAGCGCCTTCTTCTGCTTCATGCTCTCCAGGGTGCTTTCCATGATGTTCGCGGGGTTGAAGCTCGGAGGATAAGAGCGTGGCGGAAAGTCCTTGAAGGTCGCTACGAACTTGAAGACCTCTTCATTCATTCCGTAGACGTTTCCGACATGGTTGATGAGCCAGTCCCAATAGGTATTGGAGGTGAAGTCGGCCCGTTCGAACGGGTCCTGCATCAGGTTGAACATCTTCTGCAGGCGGAGTGTCGTGAAAGGCTCCGCCCACACGCCCATCGTTCCTTCCTTGCGCTGCTCGGAGAAGACATACTTGTAGTCTCCCCATCGCATGCCTACGAGAAGGCCATCGTCGTCGGAATAAAAAAACTTGTCGCGGGCACTCTTGGTGCCGTTGTTGTTGCCCGCGCTGCCATTGACGTTGCGCAAGAATTGCGACTGGTCGTAACCGTCGAGGTGGACCTTATAGTTGATGCCATTGGCGGTATAGCCGGCCTGAAGCTTATTGACGATGTCTGGTTCGCCCGCCATGGCGCAGAACGTCGGTATCCAGTCGTTGTGGCTCATGATCTCGTTGCTCACCGTTCCGGGCTTGATAGCCGCTGGCCAGCGCACCAGGCATGGCACGCGGAAGGCGCCCTCCCAGTTGGTGTTCTTCTCCGAGCGGAACCAGGTCATGGCCCCGTCCGGCCACGTATTCATGTGGGGGCCATTGTCGCTGGAGTAGACGACGATGGTGTCGTTGGCGACACCCATGTCATCCAGGGCCTTGAGCAGGCTGCCGACCGTATCGTCGTGCTCCATCATGCCGTCGATGTATTCGCTGTCACCGTGGACATAGCGGCCACGGTGATCTTTGCGGACGTGCGTTCGCAAGTGCATGCGCGTGCCATTGAACCAGCAGAAGAAGGGCTTGCCCGCCGTTTGCTGGCGCTTCATGAAATCGATCGCCGCGGCCGAGGTTTCGTCATCGACCGTCTCCATCCGCTTTTTGGTCAGTGGGCCGGTGTCCTCGATCGTCTGCTTGCCGACCTTGCCGAAGCGCGGATCGACCGTGGGGTCGTCCCGGTCGGTCGCCTTGCATTTAAGAACGCCGCGCGGACCATATTTGGCGAGGTAGCCGGGGTCCTTTGGATAGTCAGGCAGCTCCGGCTCCTCTTCGGCGTTGAGATGATAGAGGTTGCCGAAGAATTCATCGAAGCCGTTCACGGTCGGCAGCGACTCGTTGCGGTCGCCGACGTGGTTCTTGCCGAACTGTCCGGTGACATAGCCGAGGTTCTTCAGCAGCCCTCCGACGGACGGATCCAACTGGCTCATGCCCATCGGCGCACCGGGGAATCCCACCTTGGTGAGCCCGGTGCGAATGCCGTGCTGGCCGGTGAGGAACGCAGCGCGACCAGCGGTGCAGGACTGCTCGCCATAGTAATGCTGGAGCTTGATCCCCTCGCGGGCGATGCGATCAATGCTCGGCGTCTCGTAGCCCATCAGACCGTTTGAATAGGCGCTAATATTCGCGATGCCGACATCGTCGCCCCAGATCACGAGGATATTGGGTTTGCGCCCAGATGGGGCCGCAGGCTGCGGTTGCTGCTGCGCCTGCGCCACCTGCGTTCGGTCGACGGTGTTGATGGCGGTCGCGGCTGCGAGCGAAGTGCCGCCAAGGAGAATTTTGCGACGGCTGAATGCGCTGTTAGCCGGCTGGTTGATAGTGTCCTTGGATTGTCGTTGTTCCCAGGTATCGTCGGGCATTTTTCGCTCCTTCTTCACGATGAGGACAGACGATCATTCCGCCGCAGGCGTCCTCCTCACGCAACGGAAACCCACATGGCTGGTCGACGTATCGATCGGCTCGGCGTGCCGCGCGGCCGGCCGATAGCGCCGGCAATAATTCGGCGCGCACAGATGCGATCCGCCCTTCAGCACCTTGCGCGGAATCCTGATGTTCGGCAGGCGCGGGTCATAGCTGCCCTCCTCGCGGGCGCCGCGCGGGTTTTCCGGAATGCAGCACGCCTTCGGTGCATCGGCTTCGTGCTTCGGCGCATACCAGTCCGAGGTCCACTCCCAGACATTGCCGATCATGTCGTGAAGGCCGTAGCCGTTCGGCGGAAAGGCCAGCACCGGCGAGGTGCGCTCGTAGCCATCCTCGTGAAGGTTGTGCAGCGGAAAATCGCCCTGCCAGGTGTTGGCCATATGCACGCCACCGGGCGTAAATTGTTCGCCCCATGCGAACTCGGCGCCATCCAGGCCACCGCGCGCGGCAAATTCCCACTCGGCCTCGGTCGGCAGATCCTTGCCCGCCCATTTGGCGTAAGCGTGCGCATCCGAATAGGCGACGTGCACCACGGGGTGGTCGTCCAGCAGGTCGATGTTGCTCTTCGGACCGTAGGGGTGACGCCAGTCGGCGTCCTTCATGAAGGTCCACCACTGGCTCCAGTCGCGCATGTCGAAGGTCGAGCGCGGATGAACGAAGACAAGGGAACCGGCATAGAGCATGTGCGGCAGGGCGCCGGGGTAATCCTTGGGATCGGGCGGAATCTCGGCACAGGTCTTGTGACCGGTAGCCAGCACGAATCGCTTGAACTGACGGTTCGTCACCGGCGTGCGGTCGGTCCAGAAGCCGTCGACCCTCGCGCGATGGACCGGCGCTTCCTCCGGATAATGATTGTTGGAACCCATAAGGAAGACGCCGCCGGGAATCCAGACCATGTCGTCGGTCCGCTCGGGCTCCGATGGTCGATCGCTCCGCCGGATATCGTCCCGCAGCGACGTCATGACGCCCACTCCAGACTCACGCGGTTATGGGCAGACGTCCATCACCGGCATCGCGGTTAGACACGCGACGAACGCAACGGCGAGGGCTGAATATTTGTAAGAGTGGGTGAGACTGTATTGGCGAGCATGACTGGTTGTTGTTATTGAGCGCATTTTTGCAGGCCCTTTCCATTGCGACCTCGCGCGTTGTGGCTGCGCGCGAAAGCAGACTAATCAGTCCCTCTTCCCGTTTCCGTGCATATCCCGGCAGAGCACATCTGTGCACACACCTTCTCGTCGCATCGAATCCCGTGCAGCGGGATTTGCGATCGCTAAGCATTAGCTTCATTGCACGCTAGATGAATCTCGATCCGCTGTGATGTGCAGTTTGTGCCAAATCTCCGACTTACTGCCTCGGAGCCTAAATGCCGCACTTCGCCGGCTCGATCAATTCGCGGCTTTTGCGTGGCGAATTTCTGCAAACAATTTGAATGAAAATTCGCCGACTTGGAACCCGAGGTGTCGAAGCAACATCGCGGAAGACTTCTTGGTCACAGCATTTGATTTTCGTTGTTGTCGCCGTTTCGTTGTGCCTAGTCTTGGCCGAGTGATTTGCGCTTTTGCCGGTCAAAGCCAAATTCTGAAGAGCTCCGCATCATGAGCCGCCACCTTTCGGTCAGTACCTGCGGCCTCGAAAGCTTCGAGGGCCTTCATCAGGCGATCCAGGGATCTCATGTCGACGTGATGCAGCTTGGGCGGGGGAAGTTTCGCGGCACATTGAGCCACGTCGGCATCGGGGATTTTTCGCTCAGCATCGGCACATTTTCCGTCGGCGTTCGCACCCAACGAATCCCGACGGACGACAAGCTTGTCATCGGCATGCTGCTGAACGCGCAAGATCGCGTCACCCATTGGTCCTTCGATATGCACCCGGCCGACGTGCTGGTCATGCCGCCGAGCACCGAGCACGACGGAATTTTCCACGGCGCCTCGTCCTATGCCGCAATCCGGCTCGATCTCACCGAAGTCGCCTCGCTCTTCAAGGGCGAGCCCAGGTTGAGCGATCCGGCCTCATGGATCAGCAAGAACCACTATCGGGCCGACAGTTCGATCGACCTCGCCGTGACACGCCGGCTGCCGCTGCTCGTTTCCCGCCTGGCGCGGCAGCAGGCGGCCCTGTCTGACGCCGCCGCCGATTTTTGGAAACGATCGATCGTCGACGCATTGACCGCAACGATCGCGCATTCGTTGCCGCCGGATACCAGCGGTCCCCTGCCCTCGGCGATGCAACTGGTCCGGAATGTGGAAGACTATCTCGCCGCGGTCGGCGCCCGGCCGGTGCACATCTCCGAAATCTGCGCTCATTTCAACGTCTCGCGGCGGAGCCTGCATCGCGCGTTCGATGACGTTCTCGGCCTCGGACCCGTGACGTTCCTTCGCCACAAGCGCCTCTGCGCCATTCATTCGGCCCTGAAGGACAGCGACCCCGCAACGGTCACGGTCGCCCAGGTGGCGATGCAGCAGGGTTTCATCGAACTCGGACGCTTCTCCCACTACTACCGTTCGTTATTCGGGGAATATCCGTCCGAAACACTCGGCCTGCGTCACCCACGGTCGCGGCGCGAAGGGCGACAATAAAACGGTCGCGGATGTCGCGATGCAGCATGGCTTTCTCAACCTCGGGAGATTCACCGCGTATTATCGTTCGCTGTTCGACGAATATCCGTCCAAGACCGTCAACGTCTATCGAGCACGTGTTCGTTTGTCACAGAATTAGATTCAGGACATTTCGAAAGCACCTCGCAGACTCCATGCGTCGTCCAGATGCCCGCGTAAGCGAAAAGCGGCCAGTCTTCGTTAAGCGCGAACCAAACCGCGTCTTTCTTTTTGGTCTCCGGGTTCGGCTGCGGCGCATATTCGGCAAAACTGTTGGCCGGGACCAGATACCGCAGCAATCGGCGACGTCGTTCGATCACTTCGTAGACGCGGCCGAGCAACGTCGGCGGTTCGGTGGACCGGCGGGTTGATTGATCCTAATATTTTCTGACGACGGGTTTTGTTGTCGGAGGAGCTCCGGGCGCGGGCGGCGAGATAGAGAAGGTCACCCAGGTATTCCAGCCTGATGGCCGGTCTGCAGCAGCGAACTCTCCGTAAGCCTTGAAATTCAGATAGCCCTGCATGTCGCCGACCGGAAACAGGAACCCGATCTGGGGGCCGATGCCAACCACCTGGGACTGGAAGCAGCCGACATGGTCACCTGAACCGCTGTCGCAGCCGAGTTCCTTGTAGGCATAGCCCACGAGGCCAACCATGACCTGCTTCGACAGGAATTGCGATGCACCCCAGTCGAAGTGCATGTCGACGCCATTCTGATACTGCGTGTCAGTATTCTTGAAATTGTAGGTGAAGCCGAGCACGCCAGAGAGTTCGTGGCCGGTCTGCGGATTGAAATAGGTGTAGCCGCCGCCGGCGTCGATCGTGCCGTGTCCGATGCCTATATTCGACAGGCGCGTGGATTGGTAAGCGCCAACCGGGATGTCGCCCATAATATAGGTCATGTAGTTGTGGACGCCGGCGTTCCAGCGCAATTGGAATACCGGCGCCACATCCCCAAAGCCCCATGTGGTGTCGCTGATGGTGTCGGACCGCGCGAAGGGAGTGGTGCTGAACGGCGTCGTGACCACGCCGGACAAGGTCCCCGCCAGGCTGGTGCCGACGACGCCATAGGCTCCCAGGACGGATACCGACGCTTGGCCGCCGAGCACCGGCGTCGCAAAGACATAGGTCGGGAGCACAAAACCAAGATCGCCAGTGGCGTTGACATTCAAATTCAGATTTGCGTTGACTGTTCCGTTGACTGGAACCCTGTTGAGCGTGAATTCACGCGCACCCGCGACGTCGGCGCCGGCGGATACGGAGGTGTGGTAGTAGATGTTCGTCAGCGACCAACCCGGCTGCAGCGGTGTGGCCGCGAGGCTTCCAAAGAAACCGGGGACCCAGAAGCTGACGCCGCCTTCATCGGCCAACGCAGACTGGGAAAAAAACATGATCGCCGGCGCCACGATTGCAGCAATGCCAAGTCTGCGTCGATGTGCTGAGATCGGCCGCCTGCTTTTCGCCGCGGCCGGTGCAATTCTCGCTGTCATATTGTGCCCCGCAAGTGTGTGGTCTCCGAATACAACTCGGCGACACTGTAACGCTGGAGCAAGCGGGGCTCAGCATGTAAAATTCAACCAGGATTGATTTGCCAGAAAAAAGCTGAATACTGCGACCAAAGAGCCACAGGCGCTACAGCGGGGACAGCTGGAAGTGTCAGGTGTTTTGTCCAATTAAGTATGCAGTTTGTGCCAACGGCGTTTGAGGCAAGCCTAATCTCGTGCTGGTGTGCCGCAGGATTATGTTCGTGCTCACATGCACACAGTTAGGAGGAGATGAACCTAACTCGTTGTTGCCGGAATGTCACCGCATCGAAAATAGCACGCTTGGCTTGACTCGCATCAATCAATTCGGTTGGGCGGAAGGTGCTCTTGGCAATATGATTCAGAGACGTGGCCTACCTTCAGGAGGCGACAGTGCATAAGATTTTCCTTTCTTGCATCGCTGCTGCAGGACTGTTGAGCGGGTCTGCTCTTGCATCCGACTTGCCAACCAAAGCCCCGGTGTACAAAGCACCGATCGCAGAGCCGCCCTATAATTGGTCAGGGTTTTATGTGGGCGCCAACTTCGGCGGGGGATGGTCCAACGGCAGCCTGAACATTCCCGGCAACAATCTGTATGGCGGGCTCAGCGAATTCATTGGCGGCGTGCAGGCGGGCTATAACTTCCAGGCCGGTCACTTTCTGTTTGGTGTCGAAGGTGAGTTCGATGGAGCCGGCTTTGGTCATCCGGTCCTTCCCGCGCCGACATTAGGCTTTGTAGACCAGCACTGGATCGGCACCGTGGCGGGCCGCGTCGGCCTCGTGGATGATCGATGGCTCGTATTCGCCAAGCTTGGCGGCGGCTGGGTGAACAGCAACGCTACGTTGAACCTTCCTGGCACAGTTTGGAACGGATCCAGCACCAGCAGCGGCTGGTTAGCTGGTGCCGGCATCGAATACGGCTTCAAGTCGCATTGGACCGTCAAACTCGAATACGATTATCTCGGGCTATCAAACTGGACTTCTCCCACGGTCCCTTCGGTGGCTTTGAAGCCGCGATCTTCAAATGGTCAAAGCCGGGATCAACTACAAGTTCGAGAGCGGCCTTTCCGCGGACGGTCTGCGCCGCCGAACCGCATTCCGCCGAACCGTCAGAAGACGAAGATCTGCCAGAAAAATCACAAAACCCGATTGCTGACCTGGTCAGCGTGCCGTTCCAAAGCAATACCAATTTTAACGCCGGCCCGTTCAACCGCACCCAGGAAGTACTCAACATTCAACCTGTCGTGCCGCATGCATTTCAATGCGATGACTGGAACGTGATCTCACGTACCATCATTCCGCTCGTGAGTCAGCCGAGTCCGATCTTCGACAGCAACACCAACGGGATTGGCGACATTACTCAATCGTTGTTTCTTCTCCCCCACGCACCCGGGCAAGCTCTATCTGGGGCGTTGGTCCAGTCTTCACTGTTCCGTCCGCCAATGATCCTATCCTCGGGACCGGTCGATGTCTGTTCGGCCCGACGGCCGTGTTAGTGGTCACGCCGCCACATTGGGTGATCGGTGTATTGCTCAATAACCAGTGGTCGGTCGGCGGCAATCCACTGCGACCGCCCGTCAATGCGTTTCTCGCGCAGCCCTTCGCCAACTACAACATCGCGCACGGCTGGTACTTGACCTCGTCACCGGTCATCACCTCGAACTGGCTCGCGCCATCGGGCCAGCAGTGGACCGTGCCGATTGGTGGCGGCTTCGGTCGGGTGTTCAGAGTGGGTGACCAACCGGTGAACGCATCGATTTGCCGGCTATTACAACGCGGTACGTCCGACCGGCACTCCGTCCTGGCAATTGCGGGCTGAAATCGCGCTTCTGTTCCCCGTCAAATGACGTGGCAGCGCAACGAGACTTGCGCCTCGCTGTTCGAAGCGGATCATTCGCGTCGGTTTGACGCCCCGCTTGCTTGGTGCCATCAACAGCTAGTTCTAGTTCAATGCAGAACCGTCACACCATGCGTCTGCAATGCCTCGATGACGCCGTCGAAGATCAGTGCAACGCCCATCGCCGAGACGAAGAAGCCAACTATTCGGGTGATCGCATCGATGCCCATTGCGCCGAGTCTGTCGAAAAGTTTACCGGCATATGCCAGACACAGGTAGATGACGACCATCGTCGCGAAAATAGCCACGACGATCGCCACGAAAGAGGCCAGTTCCGCTGACGATCGCTTGATCGTCGCAGTCATGCCGAGGATGGTGGCGATAGCGCCTGGTCCGCACATGAGCGGCATCGCAAGCGGCACGAAAGCTATATTGCCGCCCTGGTCCGCGCCGCCGGCCGGAATCACGCCACCGGAAGCGGACGGTGAAAATAGCTCAAAGCCGATCTTCATCAGGATGATCCCGCCGACGACGCGGACCATGCTCAGCGGCACGCCGAACAAGCGTAGGATCAGCGTTCCGAAGATCAAAAAAAAGAGAGATAGGAGCAGCGCGTAGAAGCAGGCTTTCCATGCCACCTTGCGATGTGCGGAGGCGTCCCTGCCTTCCATCATCTTCAGATAAACCGGCAGGACCTCGAACGGATTTATTATCGCGAGCAATGTCGCGAACGTGCCCACGAACAGCGAGAGTTCATGACCCATTATGCCTCCGCCTCACTCTTTCTTCGGGTGTTCGACTTCGGTGAAAAGGCTTCCCTGTGCCGCACCTGAGCCTGCGCGCCCACCGCCGGCACCGCGGAGCACCCATGCTGCACCCACCGCGAGAACTGCACCCACGATTGGGCCTGCGACATACACCCAGTAGCTCGTGAAGTCGGTTGCGACTAAGTTCGGGCCGAATGTGCGCGCGGGGTTCATCGACGCTCCCGAGATCGGGCTCCCCCACAGCCCGGCGAGCGCAATGTACGCGCCGACGCCGATCGCGCCCAAGATCCCGATGTTCTGGGCGCCAGACGCCGTGCCGAGAATGACACTGACGAGACCGAGGGTCAGCACGGCCTCCATCAGGAACGCATCGGACGCGGAGTATCCCGACGCGGGATAGTTCGACCCGTAGCTGGCCGACACGTTGATCACCGCGTGCAGGAATAGTGCCGCGAGCGTCGCGCCGATCAATTGCACCACGATGTATCCCGGCACGCGACGCCATGGGAAGTCGCCACGCAGCGAGAACGCGATACTGACCGCGGGATTGAGGTGAGCGCCGGACACCTTGCCCATGAAGAGGATGATCGCCATCACCATCAGACCGGGTGCGACGACTGCAGCGGCACGGCTGATCGTGCCGGGAAAGGCCTGCCCCATCATGCCGCCACCGGCGGCCACGAGGACGAGGAAGAACGTTCCGAGCAACTCCGAGAAGAGGCGGCGCCACTCTTGGCTCGGATCGTGGAAGTCGTTTAACGACGCGACAAGCTCGTGATCCAGATGGCTCAGTGTTCCGTCGGCCTCTGCATGCGCCATGAGCTACTCTCTCCTCCAGTCGATACCGCTGTCCGTTACCCTCTCGTACCGGGCCAGCACGGCTCGTCAGGTCCCGGGCGAGCTCGCGGATTTTTCGAGCTGGATGGGCATGCCTTCAATCCTCCAGGACGGGACCACACCAGCCGGGCAGGTAGCTCGCCTCCTCGTTTTTGGACAATTCCAAGGCTTGCTCGAGGGCGCCCTCGAAGTGGGTCTCTACGGTTTTGCGCTTGACCCGTCGACGCAAAAAATCCGCCCACAAGAATTCGCTGAACGGCGTCGTGTCCTTGGCGAACCCGCCGGCGCGCCGCAGTTCGCCCGCCAACGAGCGGAACGGATCGTCAATAAGGTCGGCCACGGTCTTCGGCAAATCCTTATAGGGGCGCAGGCGGCCCTCGTCGTCGTATGGATGCATCCAGCTGTGATTGTCTAGGACAAACCAGAACGAATCGGGCTCCAGCGTCCTGAGGTTTTTCACCACGGTGACCAATACATCTTCGACACCTTCGTCATGCAGCGCCCGCGCCAAATGGTGATGATCGATGACGTAGTGGCGGTCCTTGGGGCCAAGCACGACCGGGATCATATGCTTGCCTAGAAACTCGGCTCCTTTGTTGTTGCTCTCGTCACGCCAGCGCTTGCGCTTCTCCTTGACCTCCCGAATGCCGACCGTCATTTGGGTCGGGCGCAGGTCTGCGATCGCAACGGGCTTGAGAATGGGTTCGCGAACCGACATCGTGCAGACTTCTTTGATCACTAGTCCGGAAATGTTCGCTGTTATAACGACGACCCTTCATCGTGTATTCGCGGCGGACTATTCCATTGATCCAGATCAAGAGTCGGCCAGAACCCTTGGCGCACATGCGCACCGGGGCGACACGGACATGATGGCGCTTCGTGATTGTGGTCGATGACAATGCGGCCATCCCGAAGCGCATGGCGCATGCTGTCGGCAGGTTTAGGCCGAAATTGATCGCGCCGTGACCGATGCCGATATCGGAGAGCCGGTTCGGACTGTAGTCGCCGACCGGAATGTCGCCGGCGTCGGCGGCTTCACCTACAATTTCAAGAACCCCGATACGCAATACCAGAGCGGGATTGAACCATGCCGTCTCAGGCCGCCGATACCGCCCGGTCTCGGTGCGAGCGCAACAGCTGCCGTATCTCACCCGTCGGAATTGCCGGGCTGAACAGATAGCCCTGCATCTCGGTGCAGCCCAGTACATGCAGCAAGTTGCGCTGCTGCTCCGTCTCCACGCCCTCCGCCGTTGTCGTCATGTCGCTGGCAGTCGCGATATTGACGACGGCCTGGACAATGGATGACGAGGCGCCTGCGGAGGCCAGGTCCTTGATGAAGGCGCGGTCGATCTTGATCTTGTCGAACGGAAAGCGCTGCAGATAGCTGAGCGAGGAGTAGCCGGTGCCGAAATCATCCAGCGCGATGCGGACACCGAGCGCGCGTAAATGGTGCAGTGCGTCCAGCGCCACTTCGTCATCGCGAATGAGCACGGCCTCGGTGATCTCTAGTTCGAGCCGGCAGGCGGGCAGCCCGGAAGCCGCCAGCGCCGAGGCCACGTTCAGCGCCAGCGTCTGGCTCTTGAACTGGACCGGCGACACGTTGACCGCGACGCTGACATGGTCAGGCCAGTTCGCGGCCTCGGTGCACGCCGTTTCGAGCACCCAGTGGCCGAGCTCGTTGATGAGGCCGGTTTCTTCCGCGACCGGTATGAATTCCGCAGGCGAGATCATGCCGCGCTCGGGATGGCGCCACCGCAGCAGCGCCTCGCAGCAGCTCACCTTGCCGTCCTCGAGATTGACCACCGGCTGATAGTAGAGATCGAAGCCGCCTTCGCTGATCGCCTGCCGCAACTCGAGCTCGAGGCTGCGCCGCGCCTTGGCACGGGCATCCATGCCGGCCTCGAAGAACCGGTAGGTCCGGCGGCCGTCGCCCTTGGCGCCATACAACGCCAGATCCGCATTCTTCAAGAGCTGATCGATATCCACTCCGTCGCCGGGAGCCAGCGCAATACCGATGCTGGCATCGGTGGAGATCAGATGCCCTACGCAATCCATCGGCTCGCGGATCGCCTGATAGATATCGTGCACAAGCTGGGTGGTTTCCGACTGGCTCCTGACCGCAGTCTGAATGACGGCGAATTCGTCGCCGCCGAGCCGCGCCGCCACGTCTCGCTCCCTGAGACAGGCCCGTAGCCGGTCCGCAATGTTCTTCAGGAGTTCGTCGCCGATTGGATGTCCGAGCGCGTCGTTGACGCTCTTGAATTCGTCGATATCGATATACATGACCGCCAATTGTTCGCCGGGCCGGATCGCTTTCAGCGACTGCTCGAGCCGCTCGCGAAACAGCACACGGTTCGGCAAGTCGGTCAGCGCGTCGTAATGCGCCATGTGGGCGATCTTCTCGTCGGCACGGGTGCGCGCGGTAATGTCTTCGATCATCGCCAGCCACCCGCCGCTCTGCAGGGGCTTGTTCACGATCTCGATCGCGCGACCACCCGGGGCCTCGGTCAACTGACGGGTGGCCTTGCCGAGCGAGACGTTGCGGATGATGGCGTTGCAGAATTCATCGATATCGCCGTCAAAGGATCCGGTCTCCTTGCGGTGCGCGATCAGCCGCTGCATGGTGCAGCCCGGTTTGACCACCTCCGGCGACAGTCCGAACATGTCGAGATAGGGCTGGTTGCAGGTAACGATCCGCGCCGATGCATCATAGAGCACAAGGCCCTGCGGAATGTTGTTGACGGCGACCGCGAGCTGACGCTGCTCCGCCGCCAGTCTCTGGCCCGACAATCGATGGTGCTTCAGCAACAGGCCGACGATGAAAGCGAGTACGATGGCCACCGCGAGCAGTACGCGTTCGCGCAGGCTCCAGTCCGCAATGGTGATGCCAAGGAGCGCGATCGCCGACAGCCCGGCGCACAAGGCCAGACGCCACATCCATCCGGCCCAATCGGCGCGATTGGCAGGTCTGGACTGCAATGGATGGCCGTCCTCGAAGCTCACGCCTTTCCTCCCCCGGCATGACATCGTTACGCGCGACAAATGGAAACGGCGTTACAAGTTGCAGTTAGTAATAAGTTACCGCGATACCGTACGCCGCCCGATCCGCGATCGCAGCAGGCAGCCATAAACCCCCGACCTCTCCTTCGAGATGGTAAACCAATCGTTAGGTGGCGATTGACCGACATCTGCCGCCGAATGCGCAAAAGTGCTGGTTTTCCGGACAAAAGTCCGCCGGCGCCTCGGTCGGCTGGTGCTACGGCAGCAATCCCGATCGAAATGTTGCAGATTTAGCGTATCCGAAGCCGCGCAGACTTAACGGTTTTTCCAGTCCAGCCCGCGCATAATGAGGGTCGGACCATTTCAAGACATGTCAGGTTTGTATTGTGACATCCTTCGGACGTGTAATCTCGGTGCGCGGTTCGCTCGCCCGGGTCGGACTGCTGGCGACGAGCCAGACGCCGGTCTCGGAGATCCGCGCCACCGTCGGCCGCTTCGTCAGCATCCGCTGCGCGAACTCGACCATCGTAGCCATGATCACCGAAGTGTCGTGCGAGAACCTGCCGACATCAGACCGGTACATCGCCAGCGCCTCGGTCGACCTGCTCGGCGAGATCCGCGGCGGCGAACGCCCCAAATTCCAGCGCGGCGTCACCCATTATCCGACCATCGGCGATGGCGTCGAGCTGATCACCAGTCAGGAACTGCGCACGGTCTACGCCCCGAGCGGATCGGACCAGATCAACGTCGGCACGCTGCAGCAGGATCCGTCGGTCATCGCCTATGTCGACATCGAGGAAATGCTCTCGAAGCACTTTGCGGTGCTCGGTTCGACCGGCGTCGGCAAGTCGACCGGCGTATCGCTGCTGCTCAACGAGATCCTTAAATCGCGACCGAACCTGCGCGTCTTCCTGCTCGACGTGCACAACGAATATGGCCGCTGCTTCGGCGAGCGCGCGCAGGTGCTCAACCCGCGCAACCTGAAACTGCCGTTCTGGCTGTTCAACTTCGAAGAAATCGTCGACGTGCTGTTCGCCGGCCGCCCCGGCGTGCCTGAGGAGCTCGACATCCTCGCCGAAGTCATTCCGATGGCGAAAGGTATCTACACCCAGTATCAGAACACGGATCGATTAGGGTTGAAGCGGGCCGATCCAAGGCAGATCGGCTATACCCTCGATACGCCGGTGCCGTATCGCCTGGTCGACCTGATCTCGCTGATCGACGAGCGCATGGGCAAGCTGGAGAACCGCTCCTCCCGCATCATCTATCACAAGCTGATCTCGCGCGTGGAGACCGTGCGCAACGATCCGCGCTATGCCTTCATGTTCGACAATGCCAATGTCGGCGGCGACACCATGGCCGAGGTGATCAGCCATCTGTTCCGCCTGCCCGCCAATGGACGTCCCATGACCATCATGCAGCTCGCGGGCTTCCCCGCCGAGGTCGTCGACTCCGTGGTCTCGGTGCTTTGCCGCATGGCGTTCGATTTCGGTCTCTGGAGCGACGGCGTCTCGCCGATGCTGTTCGTCTGCGAAGAGGCGCATCGCTACGCTTCCGCCGACCGCAATGTCGGCTTCGGTCCGACCCGCAAGGCGGTCTCGCGTATCGCCAAGGAAGGCCGCAAATACGGCGTCTATCTCGGTCTCGTCACCCAGCGTCCGGCCGAACTCGACGCCACCATCATTTCCCAGTGCAACACGCTGTTCGCGATGCGCCTGGCGAACGAGCGCGACCAGACGCTGCTGCGCTCCGCCGTCTCCGACGCCGCCGCCAATTTGCTGTCGTTCGTGCCTTCGCTCGGCACCCGCGAGGTTCTGGCGTTCGGCGAAGGCGTGGCGCTGCCGACCCGGCTGCGCTTCAAGGAAGTACCGATCCATCAATTGCCGCGCGGCGAAGCCACGATTGCCACCGTGCCATCGATTGCCGCCGGGCACGACATGCACTTCGTCAGTGCGGTGCTGGAGCGCTGGCGCGGCGCAACCTCGCAACGCGACGTCCCCAACGATCCGGGCTTCAACGACCGCCCCGCGCCGCCACGCCCGGTAGCGCCGGTGGAAGCGCCGATGCTGCAGCCGTCGATGGGGTTGGACCCCGATCGGTTTTCGCTCCTGAAGAAGCCGCTGCGCTAGCGGGGCGCGGTCGAGATCGGTCCCCGTCGGACGACGGGTTCGCGAAGCGAACGTCTCGCGACAACCGACATTGACTCGGGGCTACGCCAGCCTGTGGATCGGCAGATCCCCGGCAAACGCATCAACGCCACAGAAATCGCCTTACCTCACATCGGGTAACGCTGCCATTGACACCTAGTATAACTAGGCTTAACGTCACTTGGTATGGAAGGCGAAATTCTCAAAGGTCACCTCGACATGATCGTGCTTGCCGCGCTTGAGGCGGGTCCAGCACATGGCTACGCAGTCATCGAGCGGATTCGCTCGCGCAGCGGCGGCGCGTTCGACCTACCGGAGGGGACCGTGTACCCGGTCCTGCATCGCCTCGAGCAAACGAAGTTGCTGAAAAGCCGCTGGGAGCTGTCGCCGGTAGGACGAAAGCGGCGAGTTTATTCCGTGACCGCCCGAGGCGCAGCCGAACTCGCCAGTGGCCGGTCGTTGTGGCGGAGGTTTTCCGACGCGATCGGCACTTTTCTCGGCGAGGTCCAGCCATGTCCGAATTGATGGCTGCCTATCTCGATGCGCTGACGAGAGAATTGTCGTTCGATCCGCGATTGGCGCGGCGTTTGCGCACGGAAGCCGAGGATCACCTTCGGGAGGCGATCGCCTCCGATCCAATGGGAGCGACGATCGAGACGGAACGGAGGGCAATCAGTCGCTTTGGCGCGGCACGAGACATTGCCGCGCAATGCGCCCTTCCCTCACTCGTCCAACAGGTGAAAAATGCCGGGGCGGCGGCGACCCTGATCGCGATTGGTCTACTGATTGCCATGAAAAGCCGCGTCGCATGGTATGGCGCGACCTCGCCAATTGTCAGCCCCGATCCGCTTCTCGACCAGCTCCGCACCGCCATTTCGTCGATCGATCGTTACGCGTTCTGGTGCGCGCTGCTGATCGCCATCTGCAGCTGGACCTATGTCAGCATTGGTCGTGCATCGGGCAGCCTCGTCCTGCGAAGACGGTTGCGGCAATCTCTGCTGATATGCGCCGCCGCAGCCTTTGCCGTCGTCATCACCGTATTGTCGGATGCGACCCTGACAGCGCTCAAGCTGTTCCCGACGGGGCGGGCCGCCGCAAGTTTCTTTCCGTGCCTCACGATCGGGCTTGAGACCGCCCTGGCGGTCGTCCTCGTGATCCAATTACGCATCATCATGCAGCGCTTCGCGTCTTCCGCGAGGCTATTCCCGGTTTGAAATTCTTTCGCAAGCGAGGAACCCGTGACCAACCGACGCAACCTGTTCACCTTCGCAGCACTCGGTACTGCGGCCGCAATTGCGCCGCTACGCGTTTTGCACGCAACTGATGGCTGTTCGTCGTCTCTTGCATCCCCGCCGAATGCCGCGATCCTTGATCGCTACGTCGCAGCCATTAATGGGCTCGACCTATCGGCCTTTCCGGCCATCTTTGCCGAGAGCTATATCCAGCATTCGGGCCGCAGTCCCTCCGGACTACCGGCGCAGATCGAGAACGCGCAACGCCTTCACGCAACCTGGCCAGATATCCACATGCAGGTCGAAGATCGCATCATCGATGCAGACAAGGTCGTGGCGCGATGCCTCTACACCGGCACGCACTCGCAAACAGTGCGCGGATTCGCGCCGACAGGCAGAAAGATTACGTTTTCCACCATCGACATCTGGAGGATCGAAGGTGAAAAATTCGCGGAGCATTGGGATCTGGTCGACGTCGCCGGCATGGAAAAGCAACTGGCCGGGAAATGAACCTCTCTGGCCTAGCGATCGGAGGCGCAGCGTAATCGGCACGGCAGGACCGCCCGATTGTCTGCGCCAACTGACCCGTGCGAGCCGGCGCGCTTTGCGCCGATCGCCGCGATCGAATATGGTTTCGCCACGGCCGCATTGACGCGGCATGCCGGAACCTTCCATGACGCAGCCCCTCGCCACACGCTTCCCAACGCCATCCCTCGACAAGCTGCCCGACGATATCCGCACCCGCATCCTGGCGGTGCAGGAGAAGTCCGGCTTCGTGCCGAACGTGTTCCTGACGCTGGCCTATCGTCCCGACGAATTCCGTGCCTTCTTTGCCTATCACGACGCGCTGATGGACAAGGACGGCGGCCTCACCAAGGCCGAGCGCGAGATGATCGTGGTCGCAACCTCCAGCGCCAACCAATGCCATTATTGCGTGATCGCGCACGGTGCGATCCTGCGCATCCGCGCCAAGAACCCGCAGATCGCGGACCAGATCGCGGTCAATTACCGCAAGGCTGATATCACGCCGCGCCAGCGCGCCATGCTCGACTTCGCGATGAAGGTGAGCCGCGCGGCAAACGAGATCTCCGAAGCGGATTTTGCCACGATAGCCAGCCACGGGTTCAGCGACGACGACATCTGGGACATCGCCGCGATCGCGGCCTTCTTCGCACTGTCGAACCGCCTGGCCAACGTCACCGCGATGCGCCCGAACGACGAGTTCTACATGATGGGGCGGCTGCCGAAATAGACACTCGAATTTGAAGGAGGACTTCGCGTTGCTTGACTGGCCTGAGATCGTGCTCCGTCTCGGCGTTGCCACGCTCGCGGGTGGCCTGATCGGTCTTGACCGCGATCTTCATGGCAAGCCGATAGGCCTGAAGACGCTTGGTCTCGTCGGCCTTGCCACGGCCATGGTCGTGATGCTGGCCATTCCTTACGGCGACATCACGAAGATTACGGATGCCACCAGCCGGGTGATTTAAGGAATCCTCACCGGCATCGGCTTTCTGGGCGCCGGCGTTATCGTGCGCAGAGAGCATCGTTCCCAGGTTCACGGGCTTACGAGCGCGGCCTGTACCTGGCTGGCGGCATGCGTCGGAATCGCCTGCGGCGTCGGGCATTGGAAAATTGTCAGTGTCGGCCTCGCCATCACATTCACGCTTCTGATCGTCGGCCGGCGGGTCGAGCACTGGCTACATCACAAGCTCGGCGACAGGGAACATCCCCCGCAGGACCCGACGGTGCGTACGCCCGCGCCCTAGCCGCGATCAATCGTCCGACGCCGGTCCACACCAGCCGGGCAGATAGATCGCGTCCTTGCTCTTGACCAGCGCCAGCGCCTTCTCCATCGCCTTCGCGAAATCATCATCGACGCTCTTGCGGGATAGCCTCCGGCGCAGGAAATCCGCCCACAGGAATTCGCTGAATGGCGTCGTGTCCTTGGCAAAGCCGCCGGCACGGCGCAATTCGCCGGCAAGGCTACGGAACGGATCATCCTTGAGATCGGCCACCGATCTCGGAATATCCTTGAAGTGCCGGCGCTCGCCCTTGGCGTCGTAGGGATAGACCCAGCGTTTGTTGTCCATCACGCCCCAGAACGCATCGCGCCCGACCATGGTGAGATTGCCGATCACGGTCACCAGGATGTCCTTGACGCCTTCGTCATGCAGCGCGCGCGCCAGATGATGATGGTCGACCACGTAGTAACGGTCATCAGGGCCTTGGACCACAGGAATCATGTGCTTTCCGAGCAGCTCGGCGCGCTTCTTCGCCGATGTCTGCTCGCGCCAGCGCTTGCGCTTTTCCTTCACCTCCCGGATACCGACCGTCATCTGGGTCGGACGTAGCGACATGATCGGAACCGGCTTGACGTAAGGTTCGCGCGTGTTTGACATGATTTTAGCCCCGTGTTTGACCGGCAAAAATTCCTCTACGACTGGTTCCATTATGTCATGGTGGCGCGGGCGATTAAATGCCTGCCCACCACCTGAAAGAGATAGCAAGAGACCCCCAAAACATGGCTAAAAGCCCGAATGAGCGAATGTCGAAGGCCCACGTGGTGCGTTTCGGCGACCGCGAGGTCATCACCGAGGGCTTGAACCTCAGCTTCTGGGCCGACATCAGCCACCGCTGCATGACCGCGTCCTGGCCGGGCTTTATTGGCGGTGCAGCATTGGTGTTCATCGCCTTTAACGCGATCTTTGCGCTGCTCTATTGGATGGGAGATCAACCGATCGCCAATGTCCCTGGCGGTCAATACATCGACTATCTCTACTTCAGCATCGAGACGCTTTCGACCGCCGGCTACGGCGACATGCATCCGCAGACCCATTACGGGCATTTCATCGCCACCATCGAGCTGTTCACGGGCATCTTCTCGATGTCACTGATGACCGGGCTGATCTTTGCCCGTTTCTCTCGCCCGAGCGCCCGGCTGCTGTTCGCCGACAGTCCCGTGATTTCAGACCATGAGGGACAGCCGAACCTGATGATTCGTCTTGCCAACGAACGGCACAACGTCATCAGCAATGCGACTGCGAGATTATGGCTATTCAAGAATATCTTGAGCAAGGAAGGACAACAGTTTCGGCGGTTCTACGAATTGTCACTGATCCGAAACGAGAGCCCGGCGCTGTCGCTGAGCTGGACGCTGTTTCACGCCATCGACGAAAACAGCCCGCTTTACGGGCTGAACGCCGACGACCTTGTTGCCATCAACGCCGCACTTGTCGTGGTGGTGACCGGATATGACGTCGTTGCAGCGCAAACGGTGCATGCGCGAAAAACCTACGAACATTCCGACATCCGTTTCGGGCATCGTTACGCGGAAATTTTGGGTAAGACCGACGACGGCCGCCTCAGGATTGACTACGGCCGGTTCCATGAGACCGTGGAAGGATGAATACCGCCTCTGCGCGCACCAACATTTTAGGTGAGAAGCGCGGCGAGCATGCTAAACAGGATCACTAACGCGACCGGACTGACAGCAGTGAAAACCCAGCGGCCCATTCCCTCGGATGACGAGCATGTCGTGCTCAAATTCCGGCCGCGCACCTCGGCTCACCCGCCCGCCCGGCACGACGGACAGCTCGATGCGTCCAAGGAAGCGTCAAGGACCGCGCCAGTCGCCAATGACCTGTCGCGCTACGAGCGGCCCCGCGACGAACCCGACGACTTCCGTCAACGCATGCTGGCGAATATCGCAGCCTTCGCCTTCACCGTGGCACTGACCGCGGTCGCGATATGGCTGGCCATGAGCATCGCCGACCTGCGCAAGACCCAGGATTGCGTCCTGATGGGCCGCAGCGACTGCGCCAGGATTTCGGTGCCTCCGCGGGGCTAGTCCCGCCGGAACCCCAGCCCGAAAAACCGTCCCCGCCGGGCCGGCCAAGCTCCATTGAACTCAAGGCCCCGCTCCGATATACGGGCACTCGACTCCCGGCCGGGGGCAATAGGGCATTCCGGGCCGACCCCCTGCCCGTCCAAGCCGCTCCTGAAATATCTCAAAAATATCAAAGGCTTAATGATGTCTTCCACATTCGATCAGATCGCCAACATTATCGCGGAGACCTGCGACATCCCGCGCGACACGATCAAGCCGGAGAGCCACGCCATCGACGACCTCGGAATCGACAGCCTCGACTTCCTCGACATCGCCTTTGCCATCGACAAGGCGTTCGGAATCAAGATGCCGCTCGAAAAGTGGACCCAGGAGGTCAACGACGGCAAGGCCACGACCGAACAGTACTTCGTGCTGAAGAACCTTGCGGATCGGATCGACGAGCTGGTCGCGGCCAAGAACGCGGGCACGGGCACGGCCTCGTAATCGCCCGCCATGAACCTCGATTACTTTGTCCTTATCGACCGTATCCTCGATCTCGACCTCGCCCAACGCACCATCAAGGTCGAGGCGCAGGTCCCGGAGAAGCATACGATCTTCGAGGGGCATTTCCCGGGCTTTCCGATCATGCCCGGCGTGCTCCTGACCGAAGCGATGGCGCAGAGTTCCGGCTGGCTGTTGCTCGGCGTGCTGAAGTTCGAGCGCATGCCGTTCCTGGCAATTATCAAGGAAGCCAAGATGCGGGGGTTCGTCAGTCCCGGACAGTTGCTGACGATCGATGCGAAGGTCGAGCACGAGGGTTCGGGCTATGCGGTCACGAAGGCCAAGGCCCGCATCGGCAAGGAATTGAAGTGCAGCGCTGAAATAACCTTCGGCCTTACCCCCTTCCCCGATCCAGCCTTTCGCGTGCACATGGATGCAATGGCCAAGAAGATCGGATTCCCGCTGCAGGCGATGACGCA
>CAVZGZ010000054.1:0-114288 GCA_963774775.1 uncultured Alphaproteobacteria bacterium | reverse complement strand
GCGCTTCTGTACACAAGTGGACAGAACTGGCGACCCTAGCAGCGCACCGTAGTTTCAACGCCGCCCGGTCCCGTGGGCTTTTATCGGTGATGAGAGCGCCGGTTGCAGTCGGCATCCTATGCGCTTTGGCCCTGTGTCGTTTTGTCCTGCGCCAATTGGTCTAGAAGCCGCCGGGACCAAGTCCAGGGTAAGACCATTGATCCATTTATCGGAAATTTGGGCAGTAGGGGGATTAGCTCATGATTTCAAGCGCAATTATTGAAGTTGCTCATACCGCCGTGGATTTGACGCCAAGCCCGATCGACCCGTCCTGGATCATCAAAGGCAATCCGGTTGCCCAATCCACCCTTTTGACAAAAAGCGCGGACGGGCTTGCATGGACCATGGTCTGGCAATGTAGCGAGGGATCGTTCAACTGGTATTACGATCTAGACGAGACCATCCTGATCCTCGAGGGCGCTTTCGTTCTTGAAAACGATACGATGTCTCCGACCCGCTACGGCCCCGGTGACGTTATCTTCTTCAAGGACGGCGCGCATGCAAAATGGCATGTCGAAGGCCACGTCCGAAAGCTTGCGTTCTTCCGCAGAACCTCGCCTGTTCTCCTCGGCTACGCGTTGCGGGGCTTCTCCAAGATCAAGAGAACTGTCGTGGCGCCCCGGAAACGCGGATGAACCGCGCCTGCCTCCCGGACCTGTCCTGGTCCGGACCGTTTGTTCTCCTGCCGTGAACAGATGGTGTCCGGACTTAAGTCCCAGTACCCTTTGCTTAATTTTGCGGCACCTAATTTTGTTGTTCACCTTGCCGTGAATTTGCCGCCGTGCGTTCCCCGTATAGCCTAGCCAGCCTGGGAATTAGGGGTACCCCTTATCCCTGTAGGAACCATCGTTTGAGATATTGACTTTTGAATATTGGCTAGCGGATGAGGAATTAATTCATGGATAGCCCGCAGCATTGTCGGGATCAGTCGGCCGAGTGCATTCGCCTAGTGAGCTTAGCGCACAGTGAAGCTGAAGCTCAGGTTCTGAGAAATCTCTCATCTAGCTGGTCGAGACTTGCCGGCCAGATCGACCGGTACAATGCGCTCATTCGGGAACAAAGCCGAAGCGTCGTCCGGAAGTAGGGCCGCTTCGGCATTCCGGCGCCGCGACCGTTATCCGACGAAATGCTCTCAAGATTGTTGCGCGCGATCCGGACAATGAAGCCAAGGCCGCGGCGTGAGCAAACGCGGCTGTTAGCGCAAGCTCCGAGGATCCTCGACGCATCTCCGGATTGTCCGGCGCCACCGTTGATGCGGCGCTTGCCGCCGGCTCTGCCGAATATCGGTCGCGCCGGTTGGCGGGGTTGGCATTGCGTGAGGCGGGCGCCCTACCTACTTCTTTGGGGAACCTTGGAATGTCAGTTGGATCTCGTAGCAAGGGGAAGCCAAGATGCGAGTGTTCTCGATTGCTTTGATCGCCCTGGTCTCGCTAGCCCAAGCCCAAGCCGAAGAGCCGACCGATTCCAAA
The DNA here is from genome assembly GCA_963774775.1 of uncultured Alphaproteobacteria bacterium. Lineage (GTDB taxonomy): Bacteria > Pseudomonadota > Alphaproteobacteria > Rhizobiales > Xanthobacteraceae > Bradyrhizobium. Next base: position 112,780 of record CAVZGZ010000054.1, on the reverse strand, counting down.
TCCAAGGCCAATAATAATTGCAGCTATACGGTCAACGGTGGGCAATCGTATGAGGTGCCGCGCGACGCGAGTATTTGTTTTCGCTCGCCGCCACCTTACACTCAGGAGTACGCGCTGTTGCGCTGCTACCCGCCGCTTCAAGAGGTGGATTTAGTGAAACGCGGCGATCCCCGCTGTGGTGACAGATACGAGGACCGAGAGCGACAAAAATAAGTCTGGCGCGGCGCGCACCGCGCTTCCCCAGGAAGAAGTAGACACGCCCCGCACATCCGGCACCAGGAACATCGCCAATGATCAAAGAGAGACTAGGAATATTGATAGCGACTTTTTTACTCTGCGTTCCGCTGAGCGCGCGCGCTCAGGGAACCTACACCCAAGGCGGCATTCGCAACGGATATGGCGGCGGATCAATTGGTCCAGCGAATTCGCCGACTTCGGCCAACACCGCGGCAGGATCGGCTTCGATCACCCCATCGGCAAATCGCAATTCGGGAACCGGCCAGAAGCCGTCCGAAGGCGCTCTTGGGCTTACCCCTCAACTTCAAAAAGAACTCGGGATTAGCCGGCAACAATAGTCAATCCATAGCCGCCCGAGCGGAGTTTCTGTCGCTGGTCAGTTTTGATTACGCTCTGGCAGTGCTGTCTGCATTTCAGGCCGCACCTCGCATGAAAAACCCGCCGGGCGTCAACCGGCGGGCTGATAAGGCCACGAAACCATTTTCCGAGTCCGCGAAGCCGGCCGGAAACAAACTCGGCCTAGCATCTCCTCATTAGACCAGAGGGGATTCGGTCGTGTCGGCATTCATCAACGCTTTGTATAGGGATTATTGCCTGGCACGACTGGTCGAGATGCGGCAGTTGGAGCTTAAGAACTGACAGTCGCGACCATGAGAAGCAAAACTCCGGTCATGGCAACGGTTTTGGGGCACTAGCAGTTGCGACGGTGGTCTGAGCTCCTGGTCGTTTCTTCTGGAATCTGAGGATCGACTACAAGGATGGGGTCGGGTAGAGGAGACGACCCGGGGTGGCGCCACCGGCTTCCGAGAGCGGAACTCCTAAAGCGACAACTCTGTCTTCACTTGCACACTCACATCCATTCCAAGCTCATCGTCTGGATCGCCCCAATAGCTGCCGGACAGTGGAACGGCCTGCGTTGGCGTGCGGGCGACACCGACACGGATCAGGTCGCGGTTGCCGACGATGCCGTTGGTGGGGTCGAACTCCACCCAGCCTGAGCCGGGAACATAGATCTGGCACCAAGCGTGCGTTGAACCTCCTCCCAGCCGGACCGGACCATCGCGATCGGGCACGTAGACATAACCCGTGACAAAGCGCGCGGCGAAGCCCAGCGAGCGCGCCGCTTCCATCATGAGAAACGCAAAGTCCCTGCAGGTGCCTTCCTGACGCTCGATCGTCTCGCAAGGGGTTTGCGTGCCGCGAGACGTGCGGCGCTTGTAGGAGAAGCTCTCCGCGATCGCTTCATTGAGAGTCATCAGGAGTTGTCCGGTGGGTCTGCTCGTCCCCCGGACAACGAACTTGTCGAGCCACTGCCCGACACCGGCATCTTCCGCGTGTTGGCGCCGGATATAGGGTGCGAGGTCCGGGAGTTCTTCGTCCTCGTAGCAGAAGGGGTGGTTGCGCGCGTATTCCTCGATACGAAAATCGGGCGCATTCTCCGGTGTATGGTCGAGACGAATGGAAGTCTCAAACCGCAGCAGGGTGGTCTTTTCGGCGAAGTCGACCAGGGTGACGCAGTTGCCGAAGGCATCGTGGATCCACCTGACCTCGGCCGGCGTCGGTGCAACTTCCAAATGACAATCGAGCAGTCTCTGGTCAAAACTGTCGCGCGGACGAAACATGAGCTGGTGCAGACCCGGCCGGACTGGGTTCTTGTAGCGATAGGTCGTGGCGTGGTGGACCGAGAACACCGTCATAGGATGTGCACGTGCTTGCCGCGAATGTAGCCGATGAGCGACATGCGAAGCGTTTCCAATTCAGGTCGTCGGGCCGGCGAAGCCCATGCGATGGTGCCTTCAACTTTAGCAGGTTTGCCGGGAAGCGATAGAAACCGGAGCGCGGCAAGCAGTTTTGTTGTCTCACCGAACGAACCGGGAGCAGGCCCGCACTGCCTCGCTATGTGATCGTTGCCATCACCGGCGACACCGTCACTCTTCAAGCAAACTACATATTGGCAGCACTTCGACGCGCGGAGATACGGCGCGATATTTGAGTAGATCGCAACCGCTGCTGCTTATTGCGCTCAATCCGAGCAGCTGGGCAGCGCCGACATATCTTCAGGGAGACCCACGCGATCGTTGTATGAAATCGCGAGCGCCGCGAGCACTGTCCGGTTACTGATTTCGAGCTTCGTAAAGATGTGATGAAGATGCACTTTGATGGTGCCGTCGGTAATATTCAGCCGCCGCCCGATTTCCTTGTTCGACAGCCCTTCGGACACCAAACGCATGATCTGGCGCTCGCGATCCGTCAGCGTCGTCAGCGCACTCTCCGTAATCGTGCTTTGGTCCCGAGATCCGACGGATGAGGGCAGCCGCAACAGCCGCTTGCCTTGCGCGATCAGGCGCAAGGACTGCACCAGAACTACGGGCGTCACATCCTTCGGAATGATGCTGTAACCGTCGGCCGCTGCCGACATGATCAGTTCGCGATCCTCATCAGATGCGGTGAAAAAGACCAGCCGCGTGGAACGATTCTCGGAATTGACGATGGAGAGAATTTCCAGCCCGGTCGCGCCAAGCAGCGAGACGTCGAGAATGGCGATGTCCGGCACCAGATTCCGAATCGCTTCGATACAACTCGTACCATCACGGCAACACGCAATGAGGTTGAAGTCGCAGCGGGCCTCAAGCACGTTGCTCAAGCCCTGCAGAACTACGGGATGGCGATCTGCGATCACGACGCTTGTACAATGCACCGCGCGGTCCTTAGCCTGTCCCCCAAAAGTTAACCCCACACCCCCTCGCTTATTTCATCCCTAATCTAAGCGGGTTTGAAATAACTTTACAATAATACAGCGTTCGTTGGTGCCGCAACGCAAAACAGGGTTAACGGGCGTCTTCATTTTGTCAGCGTGCCGCTGCTCGTCAAAACATAACGAGGCTCGCGCCAGTCCCAAGAGGCATCGGTAAGATCTCGGATTAGCTTGGAGCGACAGAGCGCATCCCCTCCACCCTCTGATGCTCTCTTGAACCAGCGCTTGCCTGCACAACGTTTGTGCACAACGTTTGGTTAGCTTCGTGCTCTTTACTCGCTCAGAGAATGCGAATTAAGGGCCCGCGGCCCGTTTGAACATCGCGTTTGCTATTACGAACGACATCCATCCGCACGCGTGGGGGCGTATAACTAAAGGTATATAGGGATATCGCAAATTCGAATCTAACATTTATAAATCATTTAGAAATACGGAGCCCTCGAAATCTGCCAACGAAATATCCTCTAAACGAAGGAGCGCAGACCTACTGAAGAAACTAATTCAAAATAGTACGAACCAATTGCGGAGATAGTGCAAACCAATTGCGTAAAGGCTGGGAGCGTAACATGCAGAAGCAGCAATCCATTGCAACAATTCTTATTGGCAAGAGTGGTTTGATTAGGGAAGGAATTGCTAGAATCCTTCGCGCGGCAAATTTTCGGATCCCCGCGTCGGTATTATGTGTTGATGATCTTCCCCCGGGCAAATTCCAACCAGACCAACTCCTGTTTCTCATTGTCCACACTGGCGACGATTTCGGCGTCGCCCTTGAACAAATCGAGCTCTTGCGGGAGAAGCATCCGGGAGCACGCATAGCGATCGTGGCCGATCACTATCGGCGACACGAACTGGTTTCAGCATTTCAGGCAGGCGCCAACGGCTATTTCTTCGACATCACGACGTGCGATGTATTTATCAAGTCCATTGAGCTGGTGATAATGGGGGAAACAGTCTTCCCGCCGGCATTTCTGTCATTCGCCCTCGATCCGAAAAGCGATCAGGTCGGCAAAGCGGTGGTGCGCAACGAGACCGAACAGGCGATCCTCTACCGGACCGAGGACACGATCGCTCCACAACTCTCGCCGCGGGAAAAATCCATTCTGCAGTGCCTGATCGAAGGCTACTCCAACAAATGCATAGCGCGAAAGATCGATATCGCCGAGGCGACAGTGAAGGTCCACGTCAAGGCGATCCTGCGTAAGATCCGGGTGCAGAACCGGACACAGGCGGCGATTTGGGCGATGAACCATGGGGGCCTGGCAAAGCCGGCAAATTGCTACGCCCTGCCCTCAGCAGCCGATACGAGCCGACGGATTGCAAACTCCCTCGAGCAGATCTGCGAGATCAAGGAAATACAGGCGTCGGATCCACTCGAGGTGATCAGCCCCCACCAGGCCAATCACGTTGGGGTACCTCGTATCGACGGCTTGGTCCCGAAGAGCATCAACCGACGAGCCAGTGCAACGGCTCGCCTTGGCAAATAGGCGGAGATCCTGGCCGTTCCGGCGACTGGGTTCGCCGGGCGGCGGCCGATTGAAAGGGTGAGCAGCCACGGCGACTGATGGCACGGGATCTCTGGGCGTCCGCGTCGACGCAGTCGCCGACGCCAGTGCTGGGTGAACAGCGTACCAAACGCCGCTAGCCAATCACCGGAACGATGTTCCTTTGTAATCCGCGCGGGTTACGCAGCCAGACGTCATTCGGAACGCTGGCGGCCATCTTGATTTCGTTGTCGACCCGCACTTGGCCGTCAACCTACCGGTTTATCGGGCGAGCCGTCGCAGCGTCCTATTCGTGATCGTCGGCCGCCGATGCCGATTGAGACGAAGCGACGCCAATCGCAGAAGTGCGTCGATTGGATCAAGGACGCAGGTAGCTCCAGCCAAGCTCTTGCAACTCCATGAGCCGGACTACTCCGGATTTGGTGACCTTCGCCTGCGAAATGAGAGGGATCTCCTTCGCCTCGACTTTCGTCATGTTCTCGCGGGTGTTCCCGCATGCCGAAAAGCTGACCTCCGGCATGGTTTCGCTCATGGACTTGATACGTGCTTTGACCGGCGAGGTGTCTTCGCGCAGCATGTGCAAACCGGGCCCAAAGGCGACCACTTCAATCTCGACCTTTTGGCCGATCTCGCTGTAATGCTGGACTGTATTGCTCACGTTATTGAGAGCGAGATTCATCGTTGCGGGGTCATTGACGTCAACCTGTACAGCGAGCCGATGTGGCTGCGTTCGATTGGCGGTGGTGGCCATCTTGGCGTCAGTATTGAGTTTGGTGGAAGTGCCGATTTGCGCAGAACGGCTGGTTTGGGTGCTCAGCACCAAGATGAATCCAATGGCAGCCGCGCCGGTGAAAACGACGAATGATCTGTTCATGTGATTTCCCTGAATGTGCTCGGCGTGCCGGCTCAAGTGCACACCAAAGCGTAGTCATGCCCGAATATGCGGGTCAAGAATGGTTCGGCGGATGCGAGCGCGAAATACTTAATTGCCGCGATTGCTGCATCTACCCCGTTATGACTACCTCCATCGCGATATCGACGAACGGTCGACGAAGGCTCAGTCATGAACAACAATCACGCCTAAGAGCTAACCTGGATTGTCACGATCATGGGCTCACAACACATCGAAGGCCAGCACCGTCTGCAGACTAGTTGCGCGTATTGTTCGGATGGCCGTTGACATATTTGAGGCCGTAGAACCGAGCAATCATGATGATCGAGGTCATCGGCAAATGCTCCACGGCGGTGATCCGGCAATTTCGCGGCCTGCCCGAGTTGCACTCCCCGCGCGCGAACAATGCCGCCTGGGACCTGATCGCAGAGATTCGGCCCGAAAGCCTTATCACTTCGACTGCGTGCTGCGCGAAGTGCACGCCGTCGATGGCGTTCTCAACAGCGAGTTGAGCATCCTGCTGAGCTCAGTCTAGATTGGGCGCGCGTTCTGCCTCTCCGTCCTGCCCGAACTTAAAGTGGTCGAGATCGGCACTGTGAGCGACGCGACGGAATGCCGCGAGCGATTTACACTCTCGAGCCATCCAAAAAACAACTCGTTGATAGCTACGAAGTTTTGATGACGTCAAACCGCGCTTGAATCGTTCGCGGGATCGCCACGCCCGACAAGCGGTGCTCAGATCGCAGCCAGGCGGCCGTTCGAGGCCAATAGCGCGTCGATGAAGCGATGGTCCTTGAGCGCCTCTTCGCCGGAGATTTGGGATCGCGGCCGTCACCGACGCATCGAGAACGTCGGTGATGAGCGCTTGATGGTAGGCGTGCGGGAAAGCCATGGGATCGGCCCCCGTACCACCACCGGCGGCGCCATCGCCGGCCTCAAGCACCCCGCTGGAGTAGAATGCGACCTTTAGAGCCGTGCTGTCGAGAACGGCGACGCCAGCATCGCCGATGAGTTCGACGCGTCCGGGAAGCCGGGAAAGGCACAGGTCGTAGCGCTGACCGTGCCAATGGCGCCGTCGGCGAATTGCGGCGGCGGCGATATCCTCGGTCTCCATACGGTGGATAGGGCGCTTACCATGTCGGGTCGGGTGAATGCGCGCGACACGGTGGCGCGGGAAACCCGGTTGTCCAGCGTCTCGAATGCGTGCCCGGAGGCGGGCCGTGCTGCCTGCGATCCCGCAAAGCGTCTAGCGTCCATCATGAGCAAGCGTGCGCTATCTATTCGTGACGCGTCGCGAAATCCGCTACAGCCGCTCATGGATCGCATTGAGGATGCTGGTCGTCGTGTCGATGACGCGGATCGCCTCCTGCGTTTTTCCAAAGGACAATGGAAAATTTGTACACCGGTCCGACAATTGGGTTAGTCGCTTCCGCTCGCCGGTCAGGATCGTATTCGACTTCTCAACCGCAAATTTCACAATCCCCCTCATGGGATTATTCTCGCCAAATTCAGTCATCTCCTTTTCAATTGTGATGAGATATTCATAGCTCGAGAGTTCGTCGGATATCTGCGTCAGTTCCCCAATCGCGGACTTGACGCAATCCGCATCACCTCCCGAAATATCCGGCCGCTTGGATGTTACAACGAGATCGACCATCAAGCTCTGAAACAGAGGCTTGATTGCTTCAACTCTCTTGACGTCATTTTCGGTGAGAACGCCGCTGTTTGACGCGCTGGTCCCGAACAAAACGATCGCGACTCCAAGGCCCGCCAATTCCATTCCGGATATTATTCGCCTGCGACGCGGCCCTGCGCCCGAATCCGCGACGGTACGAATTCCCGGCCGCCCTCGTCCGACGAGAGAAGCACCTCCCCCAGCAAAAAAGACTGCCAAATTCCTGACGCCAGGCACGATCATCCTAGACCGCCTCCAGGGATGCTTGATGAAGCATAATCCGGCTGGCTGGGTTTCGCTAGGGCGGCGGAAAGACGAGCGTCTTGGGTGGACGTAAAATCGAATTGGCATCCGTCTGCCCCCTCCAGTTCAAATCCGCATTGGTTGTACGGCATTGTCTTTTGTGTATTATCGGTTGGCTAGAGCGTGGCGGGCTGCGCATTTTCGACAGAACCCAGCGTTTCAACATGCCCAACGTATCGGCTCGGGGCTTGGCTGTGCAACTGCGGCAAAGAGGATGACAGAGTTATCGCAACGGGCATTCCGTGCCGTCGCGCTGCAGCGAGCCTCATCGCCTGAACAGCTGGATCAACTCGTTGATATTACCAAACCGTTCGACTGGATCCTGACGATCGTCATTTGCCTCAGCCTGGCCGCCGCGCTCACATGGGGCGTCGTAGGGCGAATCCCGACCAGGGCGCTTGGCGAGGGACTTCTGATCAGCGGTGGCGGTCGCGTCGTGGATTCCGTGTCCGCAGCGGCAGGACGACTGTCGTCGGTCGACGTCTCCGTAGGCGATCACGTCGCGCAAGGTCAGACCATTGCTCACATCGTCCAAACCGATATCGAGCAGAAACAGGCCAACGCCGTTGCTGTCTTTCGCGAGCGCGAGCACGAACATTCCGACCTTACGTCAAAGATTGCGGCAGAACTTGCTTCGAAGAGTCAGAACTTCGCGAAACTCGAAGCAGCCTTCAATCAGGTCGTGAAGGCAACCGACCAGCGCATCGAATATCTGACGACCGATGTGAAAAACCTCGAAGGCCTCCTCGCAAAAGGATTTACCACGCGGCGCAATGTCGAGGATCGCCGTCGCGAGCTCGCGGATGCTCAGCAGCGGAGAGAGGATACCCAAAACGAGATCCTCAAACTGCGATCGCAAAAGACGGATCTGGAGACGCAGCGCGAGCACGAGATCCAGCAATCCGAGTTCACTCTCAATGACGCACGCCGACAGATGGAGGCGATTGCCGGAACGTTGAACCAGAACACCCAGGTGATTAGTCCGATCGAAGGCCGGGTTCTCGAAATCAAGGTTTCCGCAGGCTCAGTGCTTTCCGTCGGCACCCCGGTCATCGCGATAGAAAGCGAGGGCACGACCCTGGAGGCGCTTGTCTATCTTTCTGTGGACAGCGGCAAGAGCGTGAAGCCCGGAATGCAAGTTCGCGTCGAGCCCGGTACGGTCAAGCGCGAGGAATTCGGGACCATGCTTGGAACTGTGCTGACGGTTTCTGATTTTCCAATAACACCCCAGGGCATGGCCGCGATACTTCACAATGATAACCTCGTCACCCGCTTCTCACGCGACGGCGCGCCCTACGCAGCGACAATTCGCCTGGAACAGGACCCCTCCACCGCCAGCGGCTATCGATGGGCCGTTGGAAAGGGTCCATCCCTTCGCCTCACCAGCGGAACTCTGACTCGAGCAGAAATTACCACGCGCACGCAACGCCCGCTCGACCTGGTGGTTCCTCTGATCAAGCGGCTAACGGGACTAGATGGATGATGCTGGTTCGCTTTAGCCGGCACAAACCAACACACACGCGCTGCTACACGCATAGACCGCCCGCGGATTCTTCTGGCGCACACCCGTGAAACGAACGCCTACAATTCTGCAGATGGAAGCGGTCGAGTGCGGCGCCGCAGCGCTTGCCATGGTGCTGGCCTACCACGGCGCATGGATACCGCTGGAACAACTTCGTCTCGCATGCGGGGTGTCGCGCGACGGAAGCAAGGCGAGCAACATCGTCAAGGCAGCGCGGCGCTATGGACTTGCCGCCAAAGGCTTCCGCAAGGAGCCATCGACGCTGCATGAACTGCCCATGCCATGCATCATCCACTGGAATTTCAATCATTTCGTCGTCTTGGAGGGCATCAAGGGAGATCGGGTCTACATCAATGATCCCGCTGTTGGCCGCCGGCGGATCGACATGGCCGAACTCGACCTTGCCTTCACTGGCGTCGTACTCGCGATGGAGAAAACCGAGGCCTTCGAGAAGTTGGGGCGCAAGCCTCAAGGGCTGAGATTGCTACTGCGCGAGTTGCGCAGATCCAAGGAAGCAGTTGCCCTGCTTATCATCGTAAGCTTTGCGCTCATCGTGCCCAGCATCGTGGCCGCGGGGTTTTCCAAAATCTTTGTCGATGACATATTGATCAAGCACGCGAACGGCTGGCTTGTTCCGCTCTTGATCGGCATGGGCGTCACCGCAACCTTCCGCGCAGTTCTGACGATCTTGCGCCAATCGCTGTTGCTGAGGCTTCAAACCAAGCTCGCGGTGGTGATGATCAGCCGGTTTCTCTGGCATGTGATGGCGCTGCCGGTCGAATTCTTCACCCAGAGGCATTCGGGCGACATTGCGAGCCGCGTGGCCGCCAACGAACAGATCGCTCGATTGCTATCGAGCGGCATTGCCGCCAACGCGCTAAACCTTACGTCGGTCCTGATTTTTGCCGCGGCCATGGCGATCTACGATGTTCCGCTTGCCGCACTTGGTGTCAGCATGGCGCTTGTGAACGTGCTCGCGCTAAGGTTCATAGGACAGAATCAGCAAGATCTCGGCCGCAGTCTTGCGCTCGAACGAGGCAAGCTTGTCGGCGCCACCGTGAGCGCCGTGCGAACCATTGAAACGCTCAAAGCCAGCGGACTGGAGGACGAAGCATTCGGCCGATGGGCAGGGATTCAGGCCAAGGCGCTGAACGCAGAGCAGGCACTTGGGGCCTCGGCCATCCTCCTCGAAATGCTGCCGACGCTACTCTCGGGATTGACTGTTGCCGCGATACTCGGCATCGGCGGCTTGCGCGTGATCGAGGGCTCACTCACGCTCGGAAGCCTGGTGGCCTTTCAATCGCTGATGGCCAGCTTCTCCGCACCGGTCACCGATCTCGTCAACTACATCGGCAGTTTGCAGACCATCAAGGGCGCGCTCGAGCGGCTGGAGGACGTATATAACTATCCGCCCGATAATGCCGGTGCGAACATCCTGCCAGCCGATCGCTTCCCGCCGAAACTGGCCGGCCGGGTCGAGCTTAGCAACATCCAGTTCGGCTACTCGGTGCTGGAGCCTCCCCTCCTCGCCGACCTCTCGATCACCATCCAGCCGGGCGCGAGGATTGCGCTGGTCGGCGCCTCCGGCAGCGGAAAATCGACACTCGGCAGGCTAGTCTGCGGGCTATACAAGCCCTGGAGCGGCGAAATTCGCCTTGATGGATGGAGCTTGCCGGAGATTCCCGAACAGGTTTTCGCCAACTCGGTTGCCTATGTCGATCAGGATATCTTTCTGTTCGAAGGTTCCGTGCGCGACAATCTGACACTCTGGGACAACACCGTTACTGAAGCGGATCTGTCACAGGCATTGAAAGATGCCGCCATCCATGACGACATCGCAACACGCGCCGGCAACTATGATTGTCATGTCAACGAAGGCGGCTCCAATTTTAGTGGCGGTCAACGCCAACGCATCGAGATTGCCCGGGCGCTTGTATCCAACCCCTCAGTAATCGTACTCGATGAGGCTACTGGCGCGCTCGATCCAATTACCGAGAAGATCATTGATGACAATTTGAGGCGTCGCGGATGTACGTGCATCATCATCGCCCATCGCCTGAGCACAATACGTGATTGCGACGAGATAGTCGTACTTCAGCAAGGTTCCGTCGTGGAAAGAGGCACCCACGAGCAGTTGATCGCCCTTCAGGGGGCCTACGCAAAACTCGTGGCCCAGGAATGAACGAGTCCATTCTTCCCCTGGGGCCTGAAAATGCAGGCCCACTCGTACCGGTCCTCGAACCAGCACGCATCGCGCTCGACGCTCGACAACCAAAGCTTCTCGACCACCAAGGCTCCGTGCTGCAGGTTATGACGGGGCACGTCGATGTCTTCGCTGTCAGCACGTCCGACGGCAACGCCGGTGCTCGACATCATCTGTTCCGGGTTGAGAGCGGCGGGATCCTCCTCGACCTGGATGACTCGGCGCATAGTGGAGAATTTCGGACTCGGGTCATCGCGGTGGGGGGGCCGGGCGCGGAAGTCACGATCGTACCTCGTGCAGCATTTCAATCCTTCAATCTGATCGAAGAGTGGATTGCGCGGCTCGCCCAATTAGTGGCTGGCCCAAATCCGAACTGGGATATGCGAGAGGTCGCTGATGCCGGTGAGACGGAGATTTCGTCCGGCGAGCGCCGGCGCGGTCCGGTACGTAACATCGTTTGGGTCTCGCTGAAGAGCGGTACAGCGAAGGTGATGGGGCTTGATCCCATTCTCACCGCGACCGGTCCGCCGTTGCCGCTGACTTCAGGGATGTGGATAGAGGCCGGCCAATCTGAATGTAATATCGTCGGAAGCACATGCCCTCCCGACGCCGGCATGATGTGGCGGGCCGTTGACCAATTTCATCGTTGCGTCAGCGCTTGCCTTCGCGAGCATCTGCTGCGCGGTGTCGACCGTGAGGCGCAACGCCTTGCCCGTCGCGGCGAGCTTACAGCAACCCAGACATTTGACTCCTTCGATCGGCTTGCTGCGATCGTGGTGCGGCGTTTCGACGAGGCAAAAGCCAAGACGGATTCCGCAGACCCTCTCCTCGCCGCCTGCCAAATAGTCGCGGGCGAACTTCGCGCACCGATCGACATTCCACCTCGCACCGCCTCGGTCCGGCAGGATTATACTGAGGTGACGGAGATCGCGCGAGCCGCACGGTTGCGCGTACGCCAGACGCTGTTGCGCGGCGCGTGGTGGAAACAGGATGTGGGTCCGCTGGTATCCTGGCACGGCGAGCGACGCGATCCGGTCGGGCTTATCCGAGCCGCCGGCGGACATTATATGATGATCGATCCGGCAACGGGCGCACGCCGAAAGGTCGACCGATCCCTCGCGTTGGAATTGGGCCCCGAGGCGGTCACGTTCTATCCGCCGCTGCCATCGCGCCCCCTGGCGTTTCGGGACCTGCTGATCTTTTCCATCCGCCATGCGAGCGGCAATTTCGGCCGCATCGGACTGGCCGTTGTCGTAATAGGCTTACTCTCGCTGGTCGCGCCGCTCATCACCGAGATCCTCGTCAACTCCGCAATTCCCCGGACCGAACTTGACCAACTTGTGTTTTGCGCGCTCGCCCTCGCGGTGACGTCGATCGCCACGGCCGGAGTCCAGGCCATGCAAGGCCTGGCGATGCTCCGGCTGGAAGGCCTGATCGACTGGAAGCTGCAGGCTGCAGTGATCGATCGCATGCTCCGGCTTCCCGCATCCCTGTTTCGCGAATACACCGTCGGCGACTTTGTCGGCCGTTCGATGGGAATTGACGCCGCACGCCGGATTTTCACCGGAAGCGTACTGCGGGGGATGATGGCCGGGCTGTTCTGCTGGCTCAGTATCGGTTTGATGCTCTATTACGACCTCAAGCTGGGGCTGGTCGCGCTTGCGCTGACGGCCGTCAGGGCGCTGCTCATCATATGTACGAGCGCCGTGCGACTGCATCACGAAAGCAAGTACTTTGACCTGCAGGGCAAGGTCAGCGGTTTCGTACTTCAACTGATCTCCGGAATTGGAAAGCTGCGGGTCGCGGCGGCCACCGTTCGCTCTCTGGCGGTGTGGTCCAGGCAATTCGTGGCACAAAGGCAGCATTTCCTCGCCTCACAGCAAGCCGCCAACGCCCTCGGCGTTTTTGAGTCATCGTTTCCCCTCATCGCCACACTCATCATTTTTGCGGTTGCGACGTCGACAAAGAGCAGCCTCCTTCTCAACATCGGCGGCTTTCTCGCGTTCTTCACCGCTTTCGGCCAATCGATGGGATCGGTCGGCGCATGGGCAGCCGGAATGAGCGAGGCGTTGATCGCGATCCCTCATCTTACACGGCTCCGTCCGCTGATTTCCGGCGTCGCCGAGATATCGGAAGATCGCAAGCCCCCGGGCGAGCTGTCTGGATCGGTTGAATTTTCTCGCCTGACCTTTCGCTACGTATCGAACGGACCGCCTGTCCTGGACAATGTTTCCCTCAGGATCAACGCGGGCGAATATGTAGCGATCGTTGGCCCCTCAGGCAGCGGCAAATCCTCGCTGTTTCGCCTGCTGCTGGGCTTCGAAAAGCCTGAGTCCGGCGCGGTGTTCTTCGATGGCAAGGCGATCGATACGCTCGATATCAGCGCGGTACGGCGGCAGTTGGGCGTCGTCCTGCAGCACGGAACGCTGGCGTCGGGAAGCATCTATGAAAATATCTGTGGCGGCGTCCAACTTCCGCTTGAGCAGGCCTGGGAAGCCGCTCGGCTCGCCGGTCTCGATGCAGACATCAAGGCGATGCCGATGGGCATGCACACGGTCGTCTCCGAAGGCGTCAATACGCTTTCCGGAGGCCAGCGACAGCGGGTCATGATTGCGCGAGCAGTTGCGCGTCGACCCCGCATACTGCTGTTCGACGAAGCGACGAGCGCACTCGATAACCAGTCGCAGGCGATCGTAAGCGCCTCACTTGGAAACCTCAATGTAACGCGGATCGTCATCGCGCATCGGCTGAGCACGGTACGCCAGGTTGACCGCATCATCGTACTCGTCGACGGCAAGGTCGTGCAGACCGGAAGCTTCGCGGAACTCAGCAACACACCGGGAATGTTTGCATCCTTCGCCCAGAGACAATTGCTTTAGCGGAAAACAGCATATCGGTTATCGGAACGGATCTGACTACAAGGGATAATTCAAGTCGAAGCAAACAGGGATTTGTGATGCGAAAAGTCCTCTACATCTTTGGCTTGCTGACCGACGCGGACGTCCAGTGGATGGCGGATGTAGGAACGCAACGACGCCTGACGGATGGCGATGTCTTGATTCAGGAGGGCGAACGTACGGACGCTCTCATATTGCTGCTTGAGGGAGAGCTCGTCGTTTCCACCCGCAGCCTGGGACAGATTGCTCGGATGGGCGTCGGCGAGGTTGTCGGCGAGATATCCCTTGTCGACTCCGCCCCGCCTTCCGCGACTATCACCGCCAACGGCAATGGGCTTGCGCTATTTCTGAACAAGACGAAATTAATGCAGAAACTCGAAACCGACGCTGGATTTGGCAGCCGCTTTTACCGAGCCCTCGCGGTATTCCTCGCCGACCGACTTCGAGACGCGCGACGCTCCCCTGACAACCACGCGATGGATGAAATGGTCATCTCGGACGACGAACTCGATTCCGGCATTCTTGATCACGTAACGTCTGCCGGAGAACGATTTAGCCGAATGCTGAAAACCCTGAGCAACAGGCCTGTCAGTTAAGCGCCTGCCTCAGGCTACAGAGCTTGCCGTTGGCTGGAGCCGCGGTTCTCTTTCCCGAACCTAACTCTCCGACGATCGCCACCGTCTCCTTCGCGGCAATATCGAACGACACGGTTCGGACAACGGGGATCCATTGCCCCTCGCGAATGAACGAGGTCGTCAGACCCGAGATCGACAGAACCGGCGTCTACGCATCTGCAAGCGAACTCACTGCTCTCGGCAGCATCGCGCCAGCAGCGTGTTGGTCAACCTTGCCTGGGCCGATGCTCATCCTGAAGCCTTTTCAAAGCCGGGTTTCAGTAACCGCGTTCACGATCGACACGACCCGGCAAGGCTTCGCCGCGGCTGTGGCGACCGATGGTTTCGAGCACGAATTCAACCGCCGTCTCCGGCGTCGTCATGCTTGCGATATGTGGCGTAAGGAGAATTCGCGGATGGTTCCAGAACGGATGGCCTTTGGGCAGCGGCTCGTGTTCGGCGACGTCGAGAACGGCGGCTGACAATAGCCCGCGTTCCAGGGCGTCGATCAGGTCTGCTTCGACCAGATGGCCGCCCCGCCCGACATTGACGAGTTGGGCACCGCGCGGCAGTGCCTCGAAGAGCCCGGCGTTGAGGATGCCACGGGTTTCGCCGGTCAGCGGCAACAGGCAGACCAGGATGTCGGTCCGGGCGAGGAAATCCCCTAAGCCCTGCCCGCCCGCATAGCAGCTGACATTTTCGATCGAGCGCGGCGAACGGTTCCAACCCGCCAGCGGGAAGCCGAAGATCTTGAGCCGTTCAAGCACGGCTTGACCGAGCAAGCCGAGCCCCATGACGCCCACTCGCCGTTTCGCGGCTTGCGTGGCCCGGATCTCGCGCCAGATCTGCTCCCGCTGCTGGGCGACGAAGTGGACGAGATCGCGATGCAGCGCGAGCACCGCCATGGTGACATATTCAATCATGCCCTCCGCAATGCCGGGCTCCAGCATGCGGATGAGCGGAACATGGGGCGGAACCTGCGAGAAATCGAATTGATCGACCCCCGCTCCGATCGAGAAGACGAGTTCGAGATTTGGAAAGGTCGTCGCGATGTTTTCCGGCGGCGTCCAAGCCGCAAGGTAGCGTACCTGCTCGGGATCACCGACATCGGGCCAGAGCCGGAACGGAAGGTTGGGGGCGCGCGCCGCAAGGATGCGGGCCCATTCGGTGCCGCGGACGGCGTTCGCCTTGTAAAGGAATGTCATGTGGCCACCCAGATCCGCCGCTGTTAGAACAGGCTGACCGGCGCAAGTGGCCGGCCGTCGATGAGCCGCTCGTGACTGTAGGCAGCCGGGTCGACCAGCGGTGTATCGCCCGTCACAAGATCGGCGGCGAGTTTGCCGGCCGCCGGCCCGATGCCGAACCCATGACCGCTAAAGCCAGTTGCGAGAAAAAATCCAGGCAGCGCATCGACGGGAGAAATCACCGGGATCGTATCGGGCGTCGTATCGATGGTGCCTCCCCAGGCCTCCGCGACTTCGATGTCCTTCAACCCGGGATTTGACTTGATCAGCGCCGCGAGCGCGGAATTGACGAGCGACATGTCCGGCGCTGGATCGCGCACGCGCTCAGCCTCGAACGGTGATGGCTCGTCGAAGCTCCAGTTGGTGCCCCTCATCATCTGATCGAAGAACGACTTTCCAAACGACAGCTTCAGCCCCTTCCGGCGGTGCTTGTAGGTCGGCCAGAAGGTCCGCGCATAGCGAAACAGATCCGGCGACAATTCCACCGTGCCCCGGTTACGCAGCGCGAGCGTGAAGCCGCCATCAAGGCGGCGGCGAATGCAATAGAAGTCGGTGCCAAGCGCGCCCATTGTGATTTCCGGCGCCGGCGTGGTGCGGCACGCGGTTGCGTTGACGAGGCCGATCGGCAGCTCGATGTCGTGGCGGCGGCAGAACAGCGACGACCAGGCACCTCCCGCAAGCAGCACCGACTGCGCGCGAATGGTCCCCTTCTCCGTGACGACCGCACTCGCTTGTCCGCCTTGAGTCTCGAGCCCACGCGCGGCGCAGTCCTGATGGATGGTCACACCATGCTTGCGCGCAGCGGCCGCGAGCGCAGGCACGGCCATCGAAGGTTCGGCGCGCCCATCGCTCGGCGTGTGCAGGCCGCCGACCCAGGCGTCGGCGTTGCCGGGAATGCGCTCGGCGATCTCGGCCGACGACAGGATCGACGAGTGAACTTGCTGTTCGCGCGCGATCCCGGCCCACTTCTCCCAGGCGGCAAGTTCGGCGGGATTCTTGGTCAGGAACAAGACACCGGTACGCCGAAAGCCGGCATCGACGCCGGCGTCGTTCTGCATGTCCTCCCACAAGCGCAGCGCCTCGCGGGCGAGCGGGATTTCGGCGCGGGCCCGGCCTTGCTGACGGCACCAGCCCCAATTGCGGCTCGACTGCTCCGCGCCGACATGCCCCTTCTCGATCAGCGCGACGGAGTGCCCCTTCTTCGCCAGATGATAAGCCGCCGAGACGCCGATGACGCCACCGCCGATGACCACAACATCGGCTTGGGCCGGCAAGCGCTCATCGCTCGTTATGCGGCTGAGCGGTGGGGACATGGAACTCTCCTGATAAGAAAACCTGTTGGTTCTTCATGGCGTGTTCATGCGCGGATCAAGGGCGTCGCGCAGTCCATCTCCGAGGAAGTTGAAGCTGGTCACCGTGGTCGCTTGGGTCAACGCACTAGGTCAATCCCTGCATCGACACGTCGTACGCATCGATCGTTGCCCTGGCGCGCACCGCAACTTCGGGCACCGTCATTCCTGGCTTATAAAGGCTGCTGCCCAGGCCGAACGCATGAACTCCGATCTTGGTGTATTCCGCGAAGTTCTTGTCGGAAACTCCGCCCACGGCCGCGATCATCAAGTCGGCGGGGAGAACGGCGCGGATGGCGGAAATCCCAGATGCCCCAAGAACATTGGCCGGAAAGAACTTCAGGCCAGAGGCTCCCGCCTTCGCCGCAAGCAGCGCCTCCGTTGCCGTGAAGACGCCGGGCAACGTAACCATGCCTCGTTCCCGGGCTCGGGTAATGACTTCCGGGTCGACGTTCGGGCTCACCATGAGCCTGCCCCCAACGTCATGGAGTTGCTCAACAGCCTGTACCGTCAAGACTGTGCCCGCTCCGATCAAGACCTCGCTCGAGGCCTTCTTGACCGCGATCGCGATGGAGCGGAACGGGTCCGGCGAATTGAGCGGGATCTCGATCGCGGTGAAACCGTTTTCGATCAGCACGCTCACGACACCCTCCGCCTCCTCGGGCTTCAGACCTCGCAGGATGGCGATCAGCGGGCGCTTCATCGCTGGGAAAGGGACAAGGTTCATTGGTCTGATCCTTTTACAACTTCCAAATTGCCTCGGCGGCCACGGAAAGACCGCGACGGACCGCCTCTTCGGCATCGATTGACTGCACGGCAACGGAAAGCGTGTCAAAGGCCAATCGATACAGCACCTCGAGCCTGCCTGACGCAACCAGCGTAATACCGCTCCTCGCTTGATCTCCGGCAAGCCCCGCCGCCAACTCCAGTCCGATCAGGGTTCCCGATATTCTTTCGCGGGCCGAGGCAGGACTGCCCCCGTATAGAAGTTGGCTCGAACGCACCTGGAACAGCAGGTTGGCAGCGAGCGCAGGGGTCTCAAAGGCGGCGACAACGGCCGATCTGAAGGCCCCGGTATCCTCGGCTTCGTCAGCGCCGGTCACCGCATGCGACAGTATCGTTTCGCGCGATATGACGCTGAAGAGTTCTCCCGTCATGAACGTGGCGAAGCGCACGACGGTCCCACCACTCACCCGGACCCATTTCGAATGGGTACCCGGAATGCAGACGACCGATGCACCGTCCGCATCTTCTCCCAGGGCACCAAGCAACTGGGTCTCTTCGCCGCGCATCACATCAGGAGCTTTGGGGTCTCGCTGCGCAATCCCGGGCAGGATCCGGATATCACGAGACGGTCCGGGTACCGGGACCGCGTGCTGCCGGATGGACGCGAGATGCGCCGGCGTATCGATGTATCCGGCTTCGACCCACCCCTGGCGGGCACCCGCCATACCGCAGATCACAACCGGCAGGTCATTCCCGGCGCCGACGGCATCCAGATGCGATTGCAGCACGGCCTCGAAGCCAAGCTTTGCTGCCGTCACCATGCCTTCCTGGCTGCGCCGTTCCTTCAGGACGCCGCCAGCCCGGTCGACGAGCCAGAGCCGGAAGCTGCTCGTGCCCCAGTCGACTGCAACGTATTCAGCTTGATTCATTTCAAATCCGTCCTGATGCCCGGTATCCGCGCCTTGGGAGGGGCACGGTGCTACATACTACTTTCCGATCGCCCATTCGTCCCGCTACAATCGGCCGGTGTCCCCCTCACCTTCCGAACAAGAGAAGGTTTCGGGGGTTATGCCTTGAGGCACCCCGGGAGGATAAAATGGCCACCGTCGTCAACGAACCGCTGTCACGCCACGCCCTTGCCTTCGTTCTCGCCGGCGGACGCGGAAGCCGGCTTTTAGAGCTCACCGACAGGCGTGCCAAGCCGGCGGTCTATTTCGGCGGCAAGTCGCGCATCATCGATTTTGCGCTCTCCAATGCAGTGAACTCGGGAATCCGCCGTATCGCGGTTGCGACCCAATACAAGGCCCATAGCCTGATCCGGCACCTGCAGATGGGCTGGAACTTCTTTCGCCCGGAGCGAAACGAAAGCTTCGATATCCTCCCCGCCAGCCAACGCGTCTCGGAGACGAACTGGTATCTCGGCACGGCCGACGCCGTCTATCAGAACATCGATATCATCGAGCCGCACGGAGCCAAATTCGTCGTGCTTCTCGCGGGAGATCACATCTACAAGATGGATTACGAACTCATGCTGAGGCAGCATGTCGAGCAACGCGCCGACGTCACCATCGGCTGCCTCGAGATGCCGCGCTCGGAATCGAGCGGCTTCGGGATCATGCACATCGACGAGGATGGCCTCGTCCAATCCTTTCTCGAGAAACCTGCCGATCCACCACCCATGCCCGGCAAGCCTGACAAATCACTGGCCAGTATGGGAATCTATGTATTCGACTCGAAATTCCTGTTCGACGAGTTGCAGCGTGACGCCAACGACCCGAATTCGAGTCATGATTTCGGCAAGGACATCATTCCCTACATCGTCAAGAACGGCCGGGCGGTGGCCCATCAGTTCTCCACCTCCTGCGTCAGGTCCGGCGATGATCCGCGCGCCTACTGGCGCGACGTAGGAACCGTCGACGCCTACTGGGCCGCCAACATCGATCTCACGGATGTCCTGCCGGAGCTTGATCTTTACGACCGCGCATGGCCGATATGGACCTATGCGGAGATATCACCTCCCGCCAAATTTGTGCACGATGAGGACGGCCGCCGCGGACAGGCGTTGACATCGCTTGTTTCCGGAGGATGCATCATATCCGGCGCAGCGCTACGCCGTTCCCTTCTCTTCACCGGCGTGCACGTCAATTCGTTCGCCAGCGTGGAAAATGCAGTTGTGCTGCCTTACGTGAGTGTGGGCCGGCATGCGCGGCTGAAGAACGTCGTCATTGATCGCGGCGTTCGAATCCCGGAAGGTCTGGTGGTCGGAGAAGATCCCGAACTCGATGCAAAGCGGTTTCGAACCACCGCGCAAGGCATCTCTCTCATTACCCAGCCAATGCTCGACAGGCTGGATACATGACGTCACTTCGCGTTCTAGCCGTCACCTCGGAAATCTATCCCATTATCAAGACTGGTGGCCTTGCCGACGTCGCCGGCGCGCTTCCCATCGCATTGCGGGCGTATGGCATCGAAACGCGGACCCTGGTGCCGGGTTATCCTGATGTCATCAGGGCGCTTCCGGCCGCGGAAGAACTCCTGCGCTGGCCAGAGTTTTACGGCGGGCCGATCCGCCTGCTCGGCGGCTCGCATGCGGGTCTCGATCTGCTGGTGCTCGATGCGCCGCATCTTTTTGCGCGTCCGGGCAATCCCTATGTCGCGGCCGATGGTAACGACTGGCCGGACAACGGCGTGCGCTTTGCGGCACTTTCGAAGATGGCAGCCGAAATCGGCCGCGGGGCCATTCCCTCATTCGTGCCTGATATCGTCCACTCCCATGATTGGCAGGCCGGTCTAACGCCAGCCTATTTGCACTATGCCAATGGTCGGCGGCCCGGCACCGTGATGACGGTTCATAATCTGGCCTACCAGGGACAGTTTCCGCATGAAATGCTTGAAAGGTTCGGCGTGCCTCTGGAGGCCTTCACGATCCACGGCGTCGAATATTACGGAACGATCAGCTTCCTGAAGGCCGGCCTGCAATTTGCGGATCGGATCACGACGGTCTCCCCGACTTATGCGATCGAGATTCAGGGAGATGAGGGGGGCATGGGACTGGGCGGATTGCTCCGCGAACGATCGGGCGCTTTAAGCGGAATCCTCAACGGCATCGATATTTCCGTTTGGGACCCCGAAACAGATCCGCATATCGCCGCGCGCTTCAGCGCGAACGCGCGAGAATCTCGAGCAGCAAACAAATCGGCACTGCAGCGGCGGTTTGGTCTTAATCCATCCCCTGATGCCCCTCTGCTCGGCGTGATAAGCCGGCTGTCCTGGCAGAAGGGACTCGATCTCCTTCTTGAGAGCCTTCCCACCATCCTGGGCGAAGGAATGCAGTTGGCCTTGCTTGGGAGTGGGGATCAGGACCTCCAGAATCGCTATCAAGCGGTCGCAAAGGCGAATGCCGGCCGTATAGCGGTTGTGATCGGCTATGACGAAGCGCTCGCCCATCTCATTCAAGCCGGCGCGGATGCACTGGTAGTACCGTCGCGCTTCGAGCCGTGCGGTTTGACCCAGCTTTGCGCCTTGAGATACGGCGCGGTCCCGATCGTATCACGGGTCGGCGGGCTTGCGGATACGGTTATCGATCTTGACGAGGTTACTGTTGCCGGCGGCGCGGCGACCGGTTTCAAGTTCGGTCCTGTCGCAGCCGAACATCTGGCCGGCGCCCTGCGCAAGGCCAGCATCTCCTTCCATGACAAGCCGACCTGGCGAAGGTTGCAGCACAACGGCATGTCGACGGATGTATCGTGGCGTAATCGGGCGAGCCAATACGCGGCTCTATATCGCGAGATCGTCGCGGCGCGTCAGAACCCGGCACACTAACCGACGCCGCACTGCGGCAGTTCCGGGCACGGAGACGAATTCTCTCGTTCCGTTCGAGCCTATCCGCCGACGAGACGAGACAATGCCGGGCCGACATCCGATTGGCGCGGCGGATCGGCGCCCGCGCGCCCGCAAGTGACGGCGGCGCAAGTCGAGGCAAACGACAATGCTCGACCAAGTTGTTCGGAACTTATTTCCGCCAGCGCTCCGCGCTTGATCCGTCCGATGGCACGTAGAGCGAACAACAATGCGGCTTGAAAGCTGTCACCGGCACCGATGGTATCCACCACATCCGTTTTGGGCGCCGCGACCTCCACCAGCCCCGCCTCAGCGTGCCAGGCCTGAGCTCCCTTGATCCCACGCGTGACCACGACCAGGCTTGCACCGGCGGCAAGGAGTGATTTCGCCTTTTCCCCCTGATCGCGGCCGCCATAGAGAAATTCAAAATCGACATCGGACATCCGCACGATGTCGGCGGCGGCGGCAAATGCGTCCATCTGATCGATGTAAAGCGTCTTGTCCTTGACCAGATTGGGCCGGCAATTCGGATCGAAGGAGATGGTTGTTGAGCCGCCCGCATCTTCGATCATCGCAAGCGTCTGCGCTGCTCCGAGGTCGTTGGCAAGCGTGGTCGATCCGACATGAACCGCTTCGATCTCGTCAAAGGGGATGAAACCCTGCCGATAAGTCCAGTTTCGGGACGCCGTGGCCTCGTCATAGAACGCATATTGCGGTTCACCTCCGACGTGACGAACGAACGCAAGCGTCGTCTGATGCCCACTGCGCGTCGTGTAGCGAAGGTCGACCTCAGAGGTCAGTGCGTGGTCGGCGATGATGCATCCGAACAGATCGGTCGAGATGCCCCCGACAAACCCCGCTGGCGCCCCCAGACGCGCCATACCGACGGCGATGTTGAGACACGATCCCCCGGCAACAGGTACGGCCGCGTCGCGTCCGTCAACGGATTTGACCGGCAAGAAATCAACCAGGGCGTCTCCGCAGCTAAGCAGCATGGTTCTAATTCTTTATGTCGAGTCCGACGATCGATGCGATACCCTGCATCGCTTCGCGACTTTCCGAATCGAGCTTTCGCATCAGCCCATGAACTTTTCGCTTGGTGCGATGGAACTCCGCCATTCCAGGCGCGGTTGGCTCGCTCAGCCGGCTGATTGCCGACATCGAGGCCATTGCCTCACCGATCGATCCGCGGGACTTCGCCGCAACGGCGCCCAGCATGGCCGCACCGAGCAGGACAGGCTCCTGCGTTTCGGGGACGGCAACGGTGAGGCCGGTGGTATCCGCCATGATCTGTCGGACCAGCGGACTTCGTCCCGCGCCGCCGCTGATCACCATCATGTCGCTTTCCACGCCATGCGATCGAAAGGCCTCGACGACGTCGGCCAGACCATAAGCAAGCCCACAGAGCCCCGCCACGAACAGCCGCTCGATCGAGCCGACATCGGTGTCGAGATCCAACCCTGCAACAACGGCACGCGCATCGGGATCGGCAAAGGGCGATCGGTTACCAAGAAACTCCGGCAACACGTGAATGTCGCGCGCCAGCAACGCCGCCTCCCCCAACCTCATTGCTCGCGAAACGATGCGCCGCTCGAGAAACTCCAGGACCTCCATGCCAGCGGCGTGCGCCGCCGCGACGGTCTCGTTATATGCCGGATGGGATCTGACGAGATGATCGATGGCCGCACCGGCGGCGGACTGACCGCCTTCGTTAAGCCAGAACCCGGGAACCATTCCCGAAAAATACGGACCCCAGACGCCGGGAACGAAGCACCGCTCTCGCGTCGTCGCCATGATGCAGGCAGAAGTTCCCATGATGTAAGCAAGACGGCGACACACATCGACCGGTTCACCCGACTTGCTGCGCCCGCCGATTGTGCCCACACCGCCGGCGTGTGCGTCGATCAGCGAGGCTCCGACGGGCGTTCCCTCGAGCAGGCCGAAATCATGTGCCGCAGGACTAGTCAGCCCGGTGCCCAGCGGCGTACCGGGAGCGACGATCTCCTGTCCTATTCGCGCATATTGGTCCGAGGCAAGATCACCAAGACCGATACGTTCGAAATAGCTGCCGCTCCAGCGTTGTTCGTGGGCGAGATAGTTCCACTTGCACGCCAATGTACACATCGAACGCGACGTCGACCCGGTCGCCCGAAAGGAAAGGTAGTCGGCAAGGTCAAAGAAATGGCCGGCCGCGTAATAGGTCGACGGCAGGTGGCGCTTCAGCCAGAGCAGTTTTGGAATTTCCATTTCCGGCGAGATCGAGCCGCCGACATAGCGGAGCACGTCGTCCCGCGTCTCGTTGACCTGCCGAGCTTCAGCTATGGCGCGGTGATCCATCCAGACAATGACATTTCGTCGCTCATCCCCGGATGCACTGACCGTCAGCGGGTTGCCGGCGGCATCCACCACCACCAGCGAACAGGTCGCGTCGAAACCAATACCCTTGATGGCGGAAGCGGGAAGCGTTGCTTCCGCCATCGCCGCACGGACCGAGGCGACGCAAGCTTCCCAGATCCCGGAAGACGACTGCTCGGCGACGCTGCCCGCCTCGTGCCACACCGTGATCGGGTGCCGGGCGGTCGCCAGCAGGCGTCCGTTCTCGTCAAAGACTCCAGCACGCGCGCTCGATGTTCCGACATCGATGCCGATGAAGGCCTGCTGCATTGCCACCCCGCTTCAGATCAGCGCCAGCTCACCAGCAAGTATAGCCGCCGTCAACGACGACCACGCTTCCGGTCATCAGGCTGGCGGCGCCGGACGCCAGGAACAGGACGACGGAGGCAATCTCGTCGACCTCCCCCATCCGCGCCATCGGTGTACCACCGATCCAGGCATCGTACATCTTCGGGCTGTTTTTGACGAATGCATTGAGGGGGGTTGCGATGTAGGTCGGCGCCACGGCGTTGACGCGCACGCCGCGCCCTCCCCATTCAGCCGCGAGCGACTTCGTGAGATGGTGCACTGCGGCCTTGGAGGCGTTGTAGAAACACTGCTCCTGCGGTTTGTTGACGATGAATCCTGACATCGAGCCGATATTCACAATGGAACCGGACTTCGCGTGCAGCATGTGCTTGCCGAAGGCACGGCAGCACCAGAACGTACCGTTGAGATTGACGTCGATGACATTGAGCCAATGTTCGTCGGTAACGGTCTCGGCCGGCGTCTCGCTTCGCGCAATGCCGGCATTGTTGACGAGGATATCGACGGCGCCGTAACGCGACGCCAGTTGATCGGCGACCTCGGAAACACGTTTCGAGTCCGTTACGTCCATCGTGACGATCTCGGCGTCAAGGCCCTTCGCGTTCAGGCTGGCAAGACCGGCCTCGGCGACCTTCAGGTCGCGATCGGCGATCACGACCCTCGCTCCCGCCTCCGCCAGCGCTTCCGCGCAGGCAAGTCCGATTCCCTGGCCGGCGCCCGTCACCAGCGCCGTTTTCCGATCCAACCTGAATTTTTCCAGATACATGTTCTTGCTTTTCCTGTCGTTTTTACCGTGGCACAATGCGCCGTCGGTTCATGGCCTGATGACCACGCCATCCTTGTCGAAGCGGTGCAGGCGGGCTGGATCGGGTGAAAGCCAGACCCGGTCACCGGCTTTGAGATTGAATTCTCCGATGCAGCGCGCCGTAAGCATTCCGAGTTTGTCGGCGTCGACATAAAGGAAGGTGTCGCTGCCCAGATGTTCGGCGACCGAGATGGTGCCGGGCCAGCCCTCCCCCTTTTGACCGATCCTCAGATGCTCGGGCCTGACACCGAGCGTGGCGACACCAGGCTCGCCGACCGCCTCGCCCGACACGAAATTCATCTTCGGCGATCCGATGAAACCGGCGACGAACAGGTTTGCCGGCCGCTCGTATAATTCGAGTGGCGAGCCGTATTGCTCGATTTGACCGGCATTGAGCACAACGATCTTGTCGGCCATCGTCATGGCCTCGACCTGGTCGTGGGTGACATAGATTGCGGTGGTCGCGAGCTGCTTCTGCAGTTTCGTCACCTCCATCCGCATCTGGACGCGCAGTGCGGCATCGAGATTCGACAGCGGTTCGTCAAACAGAAATGCCTTCGGCTCGCGCACAATCGCGCGTCCGATCGCGACGCGCTGGCGCTGACCGCCGGAAAGGTCCCGCGGCTTGCGTTCCAGATAGGGGGTCAGGTTCAGCGTGGCAGCCGCAGCCTCGACCTTGCGGTCGATCTCCGGACGCGGCAGGCCCGCCATTTTCAGGCCGAACGCGATGTTGCCGCGAACGCTCATATGCGGGTAGAGCGCGTAGGACTGGAACACCATCGACAGGCCGCGTTTCGCCGGTGGCACGTCCACCACGTTCTTGCCGTCGATCAGGATTTGCCCGCCCGTGACATCTTCAAGTCCGGCGATCAGGCGCAACAGCGTGGTCTTGCCGCAACCGGACGGCCCGACAAACACCACGAAGGAGCCGTTCTCGATATTGAGGTTGGCATCCTTGATGATGTTGACCGGCCCGAACGATTTGCGGACTCCCTGCAGTGTGATCTGGCCCATGATCTCTGTTTCCCTGCTATTTGACGGCGCCGAACGTCAGTCCGCGAACGAGTTGTTTCTGCGTGAACCACCCGAGGATGATGATCGGGGCAATCGCGAGCGTCGATGCCGCCGACAGCTTCGCCCAGAACAGACCCTCGGGACTCGAATACGACGCGATGAACACCGTGAGCGGCGCCGCATCCAGCGTCGAAAGATTCAGCGTCCAGAACGCCTCGTTCCACGCCAGGATGAAATTAAGCAGCAGCGTCGAGGCGAGGCCGGGAATCGCCATCGGCGCCAGCACATAAACGAGCTCGCGCCCGATGGTCGCGCCATCCATCCGCGCCGCCTCGAGGATATCCTTGGGGATTTCCTTGAAATAGGTGAAGAGCATCCAGATCACGATCGGCAGATTGCCGAGACACAGGATGAAGACCAGGCCCGCGCGCGTATCGAGCAGCCCGAAATCCCGGTAGATCAAATAAATCGGAACCAGAACGCCGACGGATGGCATCATCTTGGTCGAGAGCATCCAGAGCAGGACATCCTTGGTCCGCTTCGTTGGCGCGAACGCCATCGACCATGCGGCCGGAACGGCAATGAGCATGGCGATCAGCGTCGATCCGCCGGCGACGATAATCGAGTTGAGCGCGTGATGAACGTAATCGCTGCGCTCCTGCACGGTCGCATAGTTCTCGGTCGTCCAGTGAAAAAACAGGAACTTGGGCGGCATGGCGAACGCATCGAGCTCGGTCTTGAAGCTGGTCAGGACCATCCACAGGATCGGCAGGAAAATCAGAAATCCGAAAAACCATGCCGCGCCCGTCGACACCCACACGCGTCTCGAAGTTACCTTGCGTGCCATCGCTATGCCTCCAGATTCCGGCCGATGATCCGCACCAGGAAGAAGGCCACGATATTGGCGATCACGACCGCGACCAGCCCGCCGGCAGAGGCGTTGCCGACGTCGTACTGGATCAGCGCCTGCGCGTAGATCAGGAAGGCGATGTTGGTGGTCTGCAGGCCCGGGCCGCCGCCGGTCGTGACGAAGATCTCGGCGAACACCGTCAGCAGGAATATCGTTTCGATCAGGATGACCACCGTGATCGGCCGCGCGAGGTGCGGCAAGGTGAGATAGATAAACTTCGAAAGCGCGCTTGCGCCGTCCATCTCGGCCGCTTCCTTTTGCTCCTCGTCCTGGGATTGCAGCGCCGTGAGCAGGATGAGTGTCGCAAAGGGCAGCCATTCCCAAGAGACGATCAGGATCACCGCGAGCATGGGTGCATCAGTGAACCAGTCGATCGGTGTCATGCCGAATGATGTCGCGATCCAGGCGAACAGCCCCGAGACCGGATGCATCAGCAGGTTCTTCCAGACCAGCGCGCTGACGGTCGGCATCACGAAGAACGGTGCGATCACCATCAGGCGAACGACGCTGCGCCCGATCACCGGCTGGTCAAGCAGCATTGCGAGCGGCGTGCCAAGCAGGATGGTGATGGCCAGGATCGAGCCGACCAGCACGAGGGTGTTTTTGAGCGACGTCAGGAAGGCGGGGTCCGTGAGAAAATATCGAAAGTTCTCAAGCCCCACAAAACTCCAGGTTTCCGAATTGAGCAGGCTGTAGTGAAGCGTCGAAAAGTAGATCGTCATCACCAGCGGGACGATCATCCAGATGAACAGCAACGCGACGGCCGGAGTCAGCAGGGCTCGTCCGAGAACCTGTGTCTGCTGGGTTGCCATCGCCGCCTCGCATTATCTGGAGAAACTCGACGAGGGCTGCCGTCCGGTTGTAAGCGGAACGGGACGGCAGCCAGTTGGCGGCTTGTCGGGAGGAGATCGCCGCAGGGTCGACGCGGTCCCGCTACTTGATGTAGCCGGCCCGCTTCATTTCGCGTTCGGTGGATGATTGCGCTGCGGCAAGCGCCGCATCGACGGTCGAGGCGCCGGACAACGCCGCCGAGAATTGCTGGCCGACGGTGGTGCCGATGCCCTGGAACTCCGGAATGGCCGCGTATTGCACGCCGACGTAAGGCACCGGCTTCACGGTCGGCTTGTTTGGATCAGCCGCATCGATCGACGCAAGCGTCAGCTTGGCGAACGGCGCGACCTTCAGATATTCCGGGTTCTGATAGAGCGAGGTTCGCGTGCCGGGCGGCACGTTGGCCCATCCCTCCTTCTTGGCGACGAGTTGGGTGTAGTCTTTGCTGGTCGCCCAGGCGATGAATTTTTCCGCAGCGGCAGCCTTCTTCGAACCTGCGGGAATGGCGAGACTCCATGCCCACAGCCAGTTGGCGTTCTTGCCAAGCCCGGTGTTCGGCGCGAGTGCGAAGCCTACCTTGTCGGCAACCTTGGAGTCCTTCGGGTTGGTCACCATAGAGGCCGCAACCGTGGCATCGATCCACATCCCGCATTTGCCGGAGTTGAACAGCGCCAGGTTTTCGTTAAAGCCGTTCGAGCTTGCACCGGGAGGGCCTGCCACCTTCATCAGGTCGACATAGGTCGTCAGGGTCTTCTTCCATTCCGGCGAATTGAACTGCGGCTGCCACTTCTCGTCGAACCAGCGCGCGCCGAACGAATTGGACATCGCGGTGAGGAACGCCATGTTCTCGCCCCAGCCGGCCTTGCCTCTCAGGCAGATGCCGTAGACGCCATCCGACTTGTCGGTGAGCTTCTTTGCGGCATCGACCACGAAATCCCAGGTCGGCTTTTCCGGCATCGTCAGGCCGGCCTTCTGGAACAGGTCGGTGCGGTACATCACCATCGAGCTTTCGCCATAGAACGGCGCCGCGTAGAGCTTGCCCGATACCGAGACGGCATCACGAATCTTGGGAAGGAGATCGGCGGTGTCGTAGTCGGGCCCGAGATTGTCGAGCGGGACGAGCCAGTTCTTCTTGGCCCAGATCGGAACCTCGTAGGTGCCGATGGTGAGCACGTCGAACTGCCCGCCCTTGGTCGCGATATCGGTGGTGACGCGCTGGCGCAGGACGTTCTCTTCGAGCGTCACCCACTTCACGGTGATGTCAGGATTTTTTGCAGTGAACTCGCTGGTGAGCCCCTGCATCCGGATCATGTCGCTATTGTTCACGGTGGCGATGGTCAGGGTTGTCTGGGCGATCGATGGGGCTGCGCCCAACAAGGTAGCCGCGCCCAGGAGGGCGCTGAGGACATGCTTCAAGGTAACCTCCCTAATTAGCGCTGAGCATATGCCCACGCCTTGCAATTATGTTCACACCGAGTTCGGGCCTTGTCAAGGATCAGAATCGACCTTCTGCACCGGATCCGCAGCCTGAAGGAGAAGATGCAAAGGGGACGGCACGGCGCCGGATCGGCCGGCGGACAACCCATGGCCGGTTCGACAGAGCTGAAAGACCGTGGGTCCGCTACGGCTTGAGGATGGCGCCTGCCGTCGCTTCGTCGGTGATCAACCCGTTGAGGAGCCGCCCCTTCAGCGCCGCCCTGATGGCCGGAACCTTGGCTCGACCGACCGCCGCCCCAATGGTCAGCGCCTGGGCAGGGACCCGCGGCGGGATGCTAGTGAGACGGAGATTTGTCCCACCTTTGATGAGGTGGCCCTCCCCGTCGAATGCCCAGCCGGTGAGTTCGCCAATGGCACCCAACCGCATCATCTCGAGCAGTTCTTCGCGCGAGAC
Source organism: uncultured Alphaproteobacteria bacterium (assembly GCA_963774775.1). Classification (GTDB taxonomy): domain Bacteria; phylum Pseudomonadota; class Alphaproteobacteria; order Rhizobiales; family Xanthobacteraceae; genus Bradyrhizobium. The sequence continues at coordinate 82,870 of CAVZGZ010000054.1, read as the reverse complement.
GAACCCGTCGACATGGACTTGCGCCTGCTGGTCCATCTGCCCGACCCCGACAAGCCGCAGGTCAGCCTTGACCGCGACCGCTCGCACCTTGGCGATCGGGTCCAGCTTGAGCATCTGGTCACGCTCGCGCTCGGACGACATCAAAAACGGCAGCGGCATCGGATAGTGCCGCGCCTTGGTCCTATCCGCGAGACGACCGACGGTGTCGAAGAAGCTCGCGGAGCCGTCGGCTGAAATGTTTCCGACCAGCGACACGATCTGATGGTTCGGACAGTCGATCGGAGATACTCGCTCGACAGCCGCCCGAACCGCTCTCCCGGTACCAAGTGCCACGATCGTCGGCTTCTCGGTGCGTAGCGTCGATTCCAGGATGTTGGCGGCGCGCTCGGCAATTCCGGCGGCCGAGAGCGGCGCGGCGGGATCGGTCGGCACGACTTCACAATAGGTGAGATGAAACAGATCCTTCAGACGCGCAGCTAACTCCATGCATGCGGCAATCGGATGCTCCAGGCGGAAGGTGATCAGGCGCTCGGCAAGGCACAACGAAACCAGGCGCTGCGCCGACGCCCGCGAAACCTGCAACATTTTTGCAATTTCGTCCTGGGTGTGACCGGCAATGAAGTAGAGCCAGCCGGCCCGCGCGGCTTCGTCCAGACGCGACTTCTCGTTATCCGATGCGATCATCAAGCGCCTACTGATCCGTTGGCCAAAAATCGGCCATTCGCTCAAATACGCGATCGGCCCCTGCCCCGAGCAGGATGGCCTTGCCGTCACGCGATTGATAGTGGCTGCCTCCGACAAATCCCCAGACGGTCATCCCGGCCGCCTTGCCGGCTCTGACGCCGCTGAAGCTGTCCTCGATGACGAGAGTGCGATGCGGATCCGCCTGCATCCTTTCCGCCGCATAGAGGAAAAGGTCGGGCGCCGGTTTGCCGCGTGCCACCATCTGGGCGGTATAAAGGTGCGTTTCGAAATGCGATGCGAGGCCCGTCAGCGAAAGCGAAAAAGACACCCGATCGACGTCGCTGGAAGAGGCGACGCAATGCGGAATTCGCAAGTCCTCAAGCACCGAACTCACCCCTTCAATCGGGCAAAGCGACGAAAGAAATGCAGCACGAATAGCGGTCCTGAGCTCTGCGACAAATCGCTCCGGGATCGAGCGCCCCAACGCTTCGTAATGTTCGAAAACCGCACTGACGCTTCGTCCAAGGAACAGATCGAGCGCTTGATCCACATCAAGATCGATGCCGTATTCAGCCAGCGTGCCCGAGAGACAGCGGCAACTCAGCACCTCGCTATCGACCAGTACGCCGTCGCAGTCGAAAATGATGAGATCGGGTTTGATCATCGCACTTTTCCCAATCCGATGAGAGCATATACTCACTGAATGGGCAATAACCCTCCATTTGTGTTCAATTTCAAGGCAGATCGGGCGCCCGACCTCCAGCCGTCGCCAAGCGAGGCGACGACTACATCGGCTGGCGCCATACCCGGCATACTCGTCCCTCCCAGCGATGCTGCGCTGGCCGTGGGCTCAATCCATGCTCTATGATCAACGTTGAAGCGGCTGCAACAGTTGGCCTGGACAGTCAGCCGCCAAGAAAATCTGTCGAGTTCAAGGGAGGCTAACCATGCTGAAATCGATCGATCCAATTCTAAATGCGGATGTCCTGTACGCGTTGCGCGCGATGGGCCACGGCGATGAACTTGTCATCTGTGACACGAATTTCCCGGCCGATGCGATCGCCCGTCAGAGCGTGCTGGGCCGGCTGCTGCGGATCGACAATGTAACGGCCGGCCGGGCCGCACGTGCGATCCTTTCAGTTCTGCCGCTCGATTCCTTTGTCGACAAGCCCGCCTTGCGAATGCAGATGGTCGACAAACCCGATGAGGTTCCTCCCGTGCAGGTCGAGGTACAGCGTGAGATCGACGCGGCGGAGGGCCGCCCTTTGTCGATGGGCTCGATCGAGCGATTTGCGTTCTATGAACTCGCGAAGAAATCCTATTGCGTGATCCAGACCGGCGAACGGCGCTTCTACGGTTGCTTCGTGTTCAAGAAGGGAGTCATCGCACCCGACGCGTCCTAGCCCGACCGGATTCGTTGACTTCAATCAGGGCTGCTGCATACTCGAAAAGGCCTCTGTCACCACCTGTCCGGAATGCGCCACCAAGAGCGAAGGACACATGAGTTCCCGGACGTCCTATCCCAGAATGACGGTGCTCAGGCGAGTAAAACTCGGCATCAAAAAAACAGGGAGGTTTCGTCGTGAAACAGCAAGAGTACGATCAGCATTCCAAAGTGCGACCGAACCGGCGCACTGTGCTCAAGGGAGCGGCCAGCGCTGCGGCCCTCGGCTCGGCCGGCGCTCTCGGTACGTTTTCCGAGCGTGCGCTCGCGCAGGACAATCTGCGGGCGCAGATCCTGCAGATTCCGGGTGTGGGCAAGGGCGCTCCAACCGATGCCGATTGGCAGAAGGTCGGCGAGCTTTGCCTCGGCCCGACCAAGGCCAACGTCAGGGAGGGTGAATTCAAGGGCGTCGAACTCTCCTTCATGGGATTGAACAACCAGAATCTGCACAACCTGCTGTTCCGCGGCTTCCTGAAACCGTGGGAGGCCTATACGGGCGCGAAAATTTCCTGGATCGATCTCGCTCAGGCTGACTACAATCCGCGACTGCAACAAGCGATCGCGACCGGTACGGTCGACTTCGACATCCTTGAAATGGGCGCCCCGTTCGAGGGCGACGTCTGCGGCAAGGGCCTCGCCTCGGAGATGCCGGACTGGGTCAAGAAGCAGATCGATATCGACGATTACGTGGACTATCTGAAGCCACCGGTCGGTACCTGGAACGGCAAGACCTATCGCGTCACCATCGACGGCGATTGCCACAACTTCAACTACCGGGCCGACTATTTCTCCGACGCCGGTCTGGCCAAGGCCTGGAAAGACGCCGGCAACCAGAGCGAATGGGGCGTGCCGAAGACCTGGCAGCAGGTCCAGGCCGTGACCAAGTTCCTCAAGGGCAAGAAAATCAAGGGCCAGAACGCGGTCGGCTACCTCGATGCGCCAAAGCCGTGGGGCGGGTTCGGCTTCTATTTCCTCGGCAGCCGCGCGTCGGCCTATGCGAAGCATCCGGACGACAAGGCCTGGCTGTTCGATGTCGACACGATGAAGCCGCGGATCAACAATCCGGCCTGGGTTCGCGCCATTCAGGACGTCATCGACGCACTGCCGTCGGAGCCGGCCGATCAGCTCAACGCCGATCCGAACACCACCGGCTTCCAGCAATTCCTGGCCGGCATCGGCTCGATGATCCCGTGGTGGGGAGATATCGGTCAGGTGGCGAAAGCAAGCGACACCTCCGTCATCGGCGACCTCGTCGCGTTCGACATCCTGCCCGGGTCGGACGACGTCTACAATTCCAAGACGCGCAGCTGGGATAAGCTCGCGAGCGGTCCAAACCATGCTCCGAACTGCGCCTATCTCGGTTGGGGCGTTTACGTCATGGCGAGGGTCGCAAGCGACGAACGCAAGCACAAGGCGGCGTGGAGCGCCGCAGCGCATCTCGGCGGCAAGGATCTGTCGCTCTGGACCGTGATGTATCCGTCCGGCTTCCAGGTCCACCGGACCAGCCATTCCAACATCGCCGAATGGGTCGCGGCAGGCTACGACAAGAACTACATCACGTCCTATTTGAACTCGCAGTTCGGCTCCTACAATCATCCAAACCGTGCGGTCGAGCCGCGCATTCCCGGCATCTTCCAGTACTACAGTATCGCGGAAGACGAGCTGACCAAGATCTTCGCCGGCCAGTACGATGCGCAGACCGGCGCCAACAACATCGCCGCGGCGTGGGAGAAGCTGACCGACCAAATCGGTCGCGAGAAGCAGGTCGCGCTCTACAAGGCCTCGCTCGGCGTGTAATTTTCCTCCACATTGCCTCGGATGGATCCCTCGGCTGGCGTCGCTTGCGGCACCAGCCGAGACTTCTCCCCACGACCCGTTCAAATCGGCAGAGCGCGATCTTGATGCATAATTCATCACCGGCGGCGGATGACCGGCACCATAGTCACGCTTTGCAGCGCGGGCCTGTCAGCCGGCAGAGCGGAGGACGCGCGCTTGTGGCCCTCGCCTCGCTGGGGTGCTTGCTCGTGCTCCTCGTCCAGGTTCTGCACACGACCGGAACCATCACGGCTGGGTTCGCCGACTGGCGCCCGGTTCTCTATGCCTATCTGCTCTGGGCGGTCGCGTTCGGTGTCGGACAAGTCCTGGTTCGGGGAGAACGCGGTTGGCGGGCGCTGTTTCTGCTCCCGGCCGTCCTGTTCACCGTTGCGGTGGTGATTTTTCCGACGCTGTTCGGGATCTACATCGCTTCGCTGGATTGGAATCTCAGCTCGTTTGAAGGCCCGCACTTTAACGGCTTTGGCAATCTCATCGGACTGTTCCACGACAACTACTACTGGAACGCGCTCGGCAACATGATCTTCTATGCGGTTGCCGTGGTTGGCGAATATGCGATCGCGTTTGGATTGGCGCTGTTGCTGAACGCCGAGATACGGGCGCGAAAATTCTTTCGCGTCGTATTCCTGCTGCCCTTGATGCTCAGTCCGGTTGCCGTGAGCTGGATGATCGGCAAGTCGATCATGGAATACCGCTTTGGTCCGGCGGCCACGCTGGCGCGCTATCTCGGATGGGAAAATCCGGCGTTCTTCGCCTCCCCCTGGATTGCGCGCTTCAGCATCGAGGCGATGGACGCCTGGGTCTCGATACCCTTTATCATGATCATGCTGCTCGCCGGGCTGCAGGCGATGCCCAAGGAGGTGCTGGAGGCAGCCAAGGTCGACGGTGCGGGTGGGTGGCAATCGTTCTGGCATGTGACGTTCCCGATCATGCTGCCGGTGAGCGTCACCGTTCTCATCATCAGGATCATTTTCAAATTGAAGCTCGCCGACATCGTCATCAACGTGACGGCAGGCGGGCCCGGCGGCGCCACCGATACGGTGTCGAGTTTCATTTACCGAGTGTATCGAGATCGCTCGAATGTCGGATACGGCACGGGACTTGCCATGTTCTACCTCCTCATGATCATCGCGCTCCTTACGGTGTTGCTGCGCCTGTCCAGTCGCTGGACGCGGAACGTGGCATGAGCCCGCAGTCAGCAACGAAATCGGTTCGCAGGCGTCACGGGCCGTCCCAGGCAACCCGCATCCTGAGCCGCGTGCTGATCTATGGCGCATTGCTGTTTTGGGCGTTTGTCTGCCTGTTCCCGATCTACTGGACCGTTACAACCTCGTTCAAGTCCGCGCTCGATGTGACGCAGGGTCATCTCATTCCGTGGCTGGATTTTCAGCCGGATTGGAAGGGCTGGCGTTCGCTCGGCCTGTCGCCGGATTCGATTTTTGGAACCTCCACCGCGCGCGCCGAGTTCTTGAGCCGGTTCGGCAACAGCATCATCACCTCGGTCGGCGCATCTGTCCTCGCGCTGGTGCTCGGATCGCTTGCAGCTTACGGGTTGAGCCGCTTCCGATACAAATTCGCCTGGATGCGCAACGACGATATCCTGTTCTTCTTCATGTCGCAGTTGATCCTGCCGCCGGTGGTGCTGGCGTTGCCGTTCCTGGTTCTCTACAAGGCGCTGGCGCTGCTGGACTCGCGAATAGGCCTGATCCTGCTCTACACCCTGACAGTGCTTCCCATCGTGATCTGGATCATGCGCGATCAATTCAACGCCATCCCGGTCGAACTCGATGAAGCCGCCTTCGTCGACGGCCTGTCGGTTTGGGGCGCCTTCATTCGGATCATCCTGCCGCTCGCCGTTCCCGGCATGATGGCCGCATTCATTCTCTCGCTGGTATTGTGCTGGAACGAGTATTTCTTTGCGGCGCTGCTGACGAGTACGGATGCCAAAACCCTTCCCGTCATGGTGGCCAGCCAAACCGGCTCGCAAGGCATCAACTGGTGGTCCATGGCGGCGCTTTCGACCGCGGCGATCGCGCCGCTCGTGGTCGTCGGAATTTTGCTCGAGCGGTACATCGTCAGCGGTTTAACCACGGGCGCGGGCAAATAGCGCAGTACCTATGACGGAACAGGCGCATCCGGATCGAGCAGATGCTGCGCCTTCAGGTCGCTCCAAAGCGCTGACGGAACCTGACCGGAGAGCGCAGCCACGTTGCGCTCGACCTCTTCCGGCTTCTGTGCCCCCAGCACGACGCTGGCAACGGCCGGATGGCCCAGCGCGAAATGCAGTGCCGCGGTCGGACAAGGCAACGCCATGGGCACGACAGACGCGTTCGATATCGGCCACCTTTGCCAGGATATCAGGTGGCGCATCCTGATAATTGTATTTCGCGCCGGGAATTGCGCCGGTTGCCAGAATGCCTGAATTGAAAACGCCGCCGAGCATCACGGCGATGCCTTGCTGCTGCGCCAGAGGCAGGAAGTGCGCCAGCGCCGGCTGCTCCAGCAGCGAATAGCGTCCGGCGAGCAGCATGGTGTCGAACGATCCGGCTTGCGCGAACCGCACACACATTTCAGCCTCGTTCACGCCGATCCCGATGCCGGCGACCACGCGCTCGGAGCGAAGCTTGTCGAGTGCCACGTAGGCGCCGGCCATCGCTTCGCGGAACCGGTCCTCGATCGCATCGGCGCCGTGGGTCCAGACATCGACATCGTGGATCAACAACAGGTCCAGCCGGTCGGTACCAAGCCGCAACAGCGACTGTTCGACCGAACGCATGGTGCCATCATAGGAATAATCAACCACCGCGCGATGCGGCAGCCCGCCGACAAAACCTGGGGCGTCAGCACCTGCGGCGCGGACTGGCGCGTGAAACGGGTCCATCCACCGCCCCACCTTGGTGCAGACCACGACGTTCTGCCGCGGCACGCGCCTGATCGCCGTTCCGCAGCGATGTTCTGATAACCCGTGGCCATAGAGCGGCGAGGAGTCGAGAAGGTTGATGCCGAGCTCAAATGCCCTGTCCACCGCTGATATCGCGGTGCTGTCATCCAGCCGCGCGTAGAGATCACCAAGCGGCGCGGATCCGAACCCCAGAACCGAGACCTCAAGCCCCGTCCGGCCAAGCAACCGGCGCGGCATTTTGGCTACTGAAACCATTTCGGATAATCTCCCTTCGACCCGTTTTCTCCCGCCCTCATCTGCGGATCCTCTGCCTCATGCGCCATCAGATCGCGCGCGGGCCGGGCTGTTTTGTAGGATCCGGAACGAGTCTATCAAACGGATTTAATCCGTCTATGCGAAACTCCAACTGGAGACATTCACGCGGCCTCGGTGCCGCCGAGATAGGCGTCCCGCACCCGGGATCGTCCCTGAGCGCACGCGCCGGACCGGAAAGGACGATCCGGCCGGTCTGCAGCACATAGGCCTCATGCGCAATTTCCAGCGCCAGGCTGGCATTCTGTTCGACCATGAAAATCGACACGCCTTCCTTGTTGATGGTCCTGATCAGGTCCAGCACGCGATCGACGTAAAGCGGCGAGAGACCCATCGTCGGCTCATCCATCACGATCATCCGCGGCCGGCTCATCAGCGCGCGGGCCATGGCGACCATCTGCTGCTCGCCGCCCGAGAGCGAGCCGGCCCGTTGTGACAGCCGTTGCCCGAGCTTGGGAAACAACGCCAGCATCCGTTCGAGATCGCGCGCGACTTCGCCGCCGTCGTCGCGCACGAAGGCACCCATCAGGATGTTTTCCCGCACGCTCATGTCCGCGAACAGCCGGCGCGCCTCCGGCACCGACGCAATGCCGCGCCGAACGATCTGCGGCGTGGTCAAGCCGAGCATCGAGGCACCGTCGAACACCAGTTCGCCCGAGCGCGGCCGCACCAGGCCGAGGATGATCTTCATCGTCGTCGATTTGCCGCTGGCATTGCCGCCCAACAGACACACGATATGACCGCGCGGCACGTCGATCGAGAGGTCGAAATGCACCTGTGCCTGGCCATAGAAGGTGTTGATGTCAGACAGCCGCAGGAGCGGTTCTGATGAAGAGCGCAATCGCTGTTCATGCCGCCGTCTCCCGCGCGTCCGCGCCCTGCGACAAACCGTGACCGAGATAGGCCTCGATGACTTTGGCATCGGTCCGCACATCCTCGCCAGCGCCTTCGGCGATCTTCTTGCCTTCGTCCATCACGATGACACGATCAGACAGCCGCATGACCATGTCGAGCTTGTGCTCGATCAAGAGGATCGTCAGTCCCTCGGCTTTCAGCTCGGCGACCAGACCCTGCATCTCCGTGGTCTCGGTCGGGTTCATGCCGGCCGTCGGCTCGTCGAGCAACAGCAAGCGCGGCTTGAGCGCCAGCGCGCGTGCGATCTCGACGCGGCGGCGATTGGCGTAGGACAGGCTATAGGCCGGTTGATCGATACGCGGCAACAGGCGATCGCCGAACCGCGCCAGAATGCTCTTCACCTCTTCGCGCAACTGTTCCTCTTCGGCCTTCACCGACGCTGGCCGCCACAGCGCCAATCCAAGTTCGAGCAATGGTCCGATCAGCGGTATTGCCGGCTTGACAGCGCGCAACCGTGTATGCGCGCCGATCAGGACATTCTCCATCACGCTGAGATTGCCGAAGACGCGGCCGAGCTGGAACGTGCGCGCGATACCCTTGGCAGCCAGCCTCTCGGGCGAAAAGCCGGTGATGGTCTCTCCGTCGAGGCGGACCTCGCCGGCATCGGGCCGGTCGAGCCCGGTCACGAGATTGAACAAGGTGGTCTTGCCGGCACCGTTCGGGCCGATGATGCTGACCAACTGACCTTTGGCGAGGTCGAGATCGATGCCGTCAACGGCGGTCAACCCGCCGAAGCGCCGGGTCAGACCGCGCAAGGACAGCAACGATGCATTTCCGGACAAGGGCGCGTTCGAGCCTCGTTCGATCCCCTCAGCCATCAGATGGTTCCCAACAAGCCTTGCGGTCTAAAGCGGACCAGCAGCAAGAGCACGATGCCATAGATCAGGATGCGGTACTCCGCCGCGATCCGGAACACCTCGGGCAAGCCGACCAACGCCACCGAACCGACGATCGCGCCGGCGACATTCCCCAGTCCACCCAGGATCACGATGGTCAACGCCAGAATGGACTGCTGCGTGTTGAAGGTCTCGTGATTGATGTAGGAATAGAGATGCGCCGCGATGCCGCCGCTGACGCCCGCGGCGAACCCGCCGAAAATGAAGGCCAATGCCTTGTAGCGATTCAAACCGAGACCATAGGCGCGTGCTGCAACGTCATCATCGCGGATGGCGCGAAAGCTGCGACCGAGATGCGAACCGAGCAGCCTCACTTGCAACAGCGCCAGCAGCACCATGACCGCAAAGCTGAACCAGTAAACCGACGCCGCGCCGACCAGCTCATAACCGAACAGTGACAATGGCGGAATGCCCGAAACCCCGATCGGTCCGTTCGTGACCGTCTCCCAGTTCAGGATCACCAAAGACACGATCTCGCCGATCGCGAGCGTGGCAATCGAGACGTAGTGCCCGCGCAGCCGGAACGACGGCGAGATCAGGAGCGTACCGAGCGCTGCGCTCATCAGCCCGCCGCAGATGATCGCGATGCCAACCGGAAACGACAACTTCAGCGACAGCAGCGCGGACGTATAGGCACCGATCGCCAGCAGCGCCGCATGTCCGAGCGAGACCAGTCCTACCGTGCCCGCGACCAGTGTCAGGCTGAGCGCAAGCATGCCGAGCAGCCACGCGTTGATGAGCGTCTGCAACAGATAGGGCGAGACCGGAAGCAACGGCAACAGCGCAAAGACGCCGCACGCGGTCAACAATGCCCAACGCGGGATCCGCACCGGGCGGCTGGGCGCGATGAAGGTGCCGGTAAGCGGTTCCGGCGGCGCCTGCTTGGCGCTTGCGAACAGGCCATTCGGCCGAAACACCAGGACAACGATCAGCAACAGGAATGCGAACAGGTTGCGGTAGCTGGTGCCGAAGATAGCAACGCCATAACTTTCCACCAGCCCGAGCAGGAGACTGCCAATCACAGCGCCCGGCACGTTGCCCGCGCCGCCGACCACTTCCGCGACGACACCCTTCAGCGTTGCCTGAAGGCTCATCGCGGTATCGATCTGGTTGTAGTACATGCCGACCAGCATGCCGGAGACGCCACCGAGCGCCGCAGCGATCCCGAACACCGCCTGATTGACGCGGTTGACATCGACCCCCATCTGCATGGCGGCGTCGCGGTCCTGTGCGGTGGCCCGCACCGCCCAGCCGAGCTTGCTGTAGCGCAGGAACACAAACAGCAGCAGCGCACTGGTGATGCCGACGCAGGCGATCAGGATATCGAGGGGACCAATCGTCCCCGCGCCGATCTGGAAACGGACATCGGGCAACTGGCTCGGCAGCGAGCGCGGGTTGGGCGAAAAGGTCAGCATGACGAGCTGATCAAGCACGAAGCTGATGCCGATCGTCGCCAACAACGGCGCAATGCGCACCGAATTCTGCAGGGGACGCAGACCGAAGCGCTCGATGATCAATCCAACCAGCGCCGAGGCCGCCGCAACCAGAACAATGGTGATGAACAGCGGCGTCTGCAGTTTCACCACCGCGACCCAGCCGATATAGGCCCCCACAAGATAGATGGAGCCCTGCGCAAAGTTGATCAGCCGGCTGACGCCGAAGATCAACGCTAGCCCGACCGCCACAAGCGCGTAGATATTACCGACGATCAACCCGTTGATCGTGTAGTCGAGCCAAGAGGACACGCTGAAATCCTAAATCAGAGAAATCGCAGTTGGCGATCCCATCGCCAACCTGCGATGTCAGGCCTTGCCGTCCCAAAGCGTGAATTGACCCTTTCGAACGACAAGTTCGGCATTCATGGCGCCCTTGACCCGACGGCTTGCGACATCGAAGGTCGCAGGCCCGAAAATGACGGTGGAGACGTCGTGCACTTTCGTGAAGGCATCCCGGATGGCGCGCCGATCTGTACCGCCAATCCTCAACACCGCAGCAGCCACATTCATGGCATCATAGGAATAGGCGTTGAAGGCATCCGGCTCCTGCCCGCTATACTTGGCCTTGAATCCGGAGACGAATTTCTGAACCTCGGGGCGCGGGTCTTCGGGAAAATACCGCGTGCCGAGATGAACATCCTCGACCGCCTCGCCGCCAAGCTCCAGAAACTTTGGTGAGTAGACCGAGCTCGCCGCGCAGATCGTCTGCTTCAGACCGACTTGTCGCGCCTGCCGGGCGATCAACGCACCATCGGAATAATACGAGATCAGAATGAGGCCATCAGGATTGGCGTCCCGCACGCGCACCAGCGTGGAACGAAAATCGCGCTCCTCGGCGATATATCCCTCGGTGATTACCACTTCGGCGCCAAACTCCTTGGCGGCACTGACGAAATAATCGCGGCTCGTCCGTCCCCAATCGGTGTTGAGATGCAGGATGGCGAGCTTCTTGAGGCCAAGACGGTTGACGGCATACCGCGCCAGCAGCGGCTGCTCGTCCGCCTGGCTGACGGAGGTGCTCCACATGAAGTCCCCGGTCTTGGTGAAGTCCGGGTGCGAATTGGTGAAGCCGAACTGCACCAGGCCCGCCCGCTGATAGATCGGAGAGGCGGCCATCGATGCCGGACTTGAGAAGTCGCCGAGCTCCATGACGATCTTGGGATCCGACACGAACTTCTGGGCAATCGCCACCGACTGGCGCGGATCGCTCTGGCTGTCCTCAAAGCTGTAGGCAAGCTTGCGCCCGTTGATGTCACCTGCTGCGTGGATCTCGTCCAGCGCGAGGTCAAAGCCTTGCTTCCATTGCGCGCCATATTGCGCGTTCGGTCCCGTCAGGGGGCCGCTGACGCCCAACAGAATAGGCTCGGAAGAAGATTGCGCAAAAGCGGCGCGCGACATCGCAGCTCCGGCCACGAAGGCAGCAAGCGATCCCCTGACCAAAGTACGGCGGTTGAGGTTGCTCATGTTCGGCTCCATCCGTTCTTTCATTGAAAGTACCAGTTCATTTGTGAGCAATTTTCATGCCCGAAAGATGCGATTACGCATCGGCCTTTGTCGTTGGCTCGCCGAGGGAAAGCATTAACCGGTTCGCCCAGTTGAAGAAGGCCGCGCTGTTGATCACGTCGACGATTTCGGCGTCATCGAGACCCACGCTGCGCAGCTCCTCAACATGCTCCTGACCGAATGCAATGGGCGTCGAGGCCAGCGCCACCGAAGCCCGGACAACAGCGTTCCAGCGTGCCCCGAGATCGGCGCCGACGCCTTCATCAAGCAATCGCTGAACATCGTCGCCGCGCTTCGAGTGGACGGTGGCGAAACGTGCATGCACCGACGCGCAATAGATGCAACCGTTATAACGGGACGTCGCCGCAGCCGCGAGTTCGCGCTCGGCCCGCGGCAAGCCATCAGCGGTGTTGTAGAAGATGTCCTTGTCCGTCTTGGTCCTGGCCTCAAGGATATCAGGGTCGCGCACCAAGAGGCGGAAGTAATCCGACTTGGCGCGGGAACGATCGACCAGGCCGGCCCAGTGCCGCTCGGTAAACTCGGCCTCGGGAAGCGGATCAAGCCAGGGCAGCCAGCCCAATTGATCCTGGGTGAAAACAACAGGCAGATTTTCGTGGTCCTGAACAACGATTGAATCACTCATGATTCCTTGGCTCCTTAAACGGCTTTGACCGCGGTGCGATGCCCGAGCGATGCGCCAAGCGTCCGCAGCCCGGCGACGGCCCGCACTTGAAACGCTGCGAAGGCGACGAGTTGCGAAAACGTCACGATAGCCGTATTCGACCAGCCGCCCTCAAGCAGCGACTGTAAGGCTTCCGCAGTCGCATCGCGCGGACGGAACACCAGCAGATGGGCATGTTCAAAGGCAGCGCTGAGTTTCGCACCGAGCACACGCCGGTCTTCGTCGCCGACGCGATAGATCGGACCAACCTTGTCCTCGACGGAGAGCGGTCCGGCCGGAAAGGCGCCATACGGACCCGCGGTCTTGGCGCGTTCGATTTCGGCCTTGAGCGCTTCGACCAGTTCTGATCGGCCGACTTTGGACAGGTAGAAGCCGGCTGCCGCCGGCTCACCATGAACACCCGCCACGAAGGCCGCGACCGCATACCGATCGGCGGCGGCGAAGTCGCGAAAATCGACTGGCTCGAACAAGGCGACGTAGCTCTTCTGGGCATTCTCGCGCGCCTGCAGGCGTCGGGCGCGAATGCCGTCCAGAATGGATCCCGGTTCGATACCGGCGAGAAAGTCGATAATGTCTGTTGTCTCAGCACTCATTGTTCGGATTCTCTCAACTCGATGATTTCCTGCATCCGGCTAATCGACCAGCGCAGCGTCCGCCGCATTCTTTGCTTTCCAACCCAGTGCAGGCGCAACCCTTTCGGCAATCAATTCGATTGATCGCAAAATATACGGATGCGGTGGGTCGATCGAATGCGCCTGAAAAACCAGGTCTGTTACCCGCTCCAGGGTGCTGTCGGCGCTGAGCGAGGCGATGACGTCGTCAGGCGCTCCCACATGAACGTCGAACGCGCTGATCATGTCGGCCAATGTATCTCCCGGCGACGGGTTGCCGATGGCGATGAAGTGATCGCGCTGATGCCGCAGTCCGATGTCGGCCAGCCGCAACGCTTCCGCGCGATCGTCGGCGGCAAACACGCTGCGCGACGCCATGATCCGGGGCGCGCATCCCGGCGGCAGGGCGTCGAGATAGGCGTCGATGATTGGATTCTGAATCTCGGCAAGCGAGGCGCGCGGAGCTTCGCTGGTCCGAGGCTGTGTCCGCGACAGCAGCAAGCCATCGCCCGCTTTGCCTGCCCTCGCACCGCCGCTCACCGAAAAGGTCGCCTGCCAGATCCGGTCGCATAGTTGCGGCCGCGGCGGATAGAGCGTGTCGCCACCCGCGAGCGGCTTGCCAGCCAAAGCGTTGCGGACGACATCGAGATTGCGCGCGAAAATTTCCGCACGCGCCGCACTATCCAGCCCGAAGGCCGCAAAGGCCGACGGGTTTCCGCCGGTCCCGACACCGAGTTCAAAACGGCCGTTTGCCAGCAGGTCGAGAACCGCGGCGTCCTCCGCCACCCTCACCGGATGTTCCAGCGGCAACGTGACGATGCCTGTCCCGAGGCGGATGCGCGAGGTCTGCGCCGCGACGAAACCGAGAAAAGCGAACGGCGCCGGAAGCCCGCCCTCACGCGCATGAAAATGGTGCTGGGCGATCCAGGCGGAATCCAGCCCTGCGCTTTCCGCGTGCCTGATCTGCTCCGCCGCCAGGCGATATCGCTCCGCTGGCGTCGTGTCGTCGAGAAGCCGCGTGAAAAAACCCAGCCTCTTTAAATTTGCAAAACGCTTCATGAGGACCTTCGAGACGAAGATAGAAGCATAGAACGTAGACGCAAGCCACACCTTCAACAAGCCGCTCCGCTTCGGGGTAGGGCTCTGCAAAATGTACCGCGCGTTTGGAATTATTTGCTGTTTTCCAGGCCTTTTGGAGAGACTGCCACGGAGCGTGAAGTGCACGTCGCCAGGGGAAGCCACCGCAAGCTCGGGCAAACACGGCTCCGCGATCTCGCCGCACGATTCGCGCGAGTTTGTCCTGCAATTTCCGCCCTCTGAAATCAGAGGGCGCAGGGAAGACCGGGTGCGCGCTGCACCCGCGGTCTCGTGTGCAAGTTGCACAAAAAAAGGCGCACACGAGCATACAGGTTCAGCGGAAACACTCCGGCCTTCCCCGCGCAATGGTTTTACGGCTTATAGCGCGCTCTCCCTGGTGACCGGCTTTCTTGCCACCATCGCCCGTGAGAAGCGTTTGCTTCTCACGAACTTGACGCCAGCATCGGGGCGTCAGAACCACACGACTTCGCCGTCCGCCTCACGCGCCGTTCGTCAAAGGCGCATCCGCGTCCACCGCATCCCACCGCACGTTCGTGACGATCGCGAGCCGCCCCTCTTGTCGGGTGAGACGGGCGAATTGATAGCGCTGATTTGCCCGACGAGTTAAGCGGAATATTTTTGCGCGCAGGGACTGGACAGGATTTTTTGATTTGCCCGTCGGGTTGGATTTTCTTGCGCGTCATGCTCAAGTCTCTCGTCATTCCCCGGTGCGCAATTGCGCACCTGAGGACGCGCCGCTTGGCGCGAGCCCGGAATCCATAACCACGATCGTGAGTATGGATTCTCTGATGTGCAATTGCACATCATAGCTCGTGCTTCGCACGCCCCGGAATGACGGAGGACGAGTTCACGCCATCCTACCGGCTGATCACTTTCCCGAATGCGTCTACGCCGGCAATTTCTCGAGATGACACGCCACCCACTCACCCTCCGCGGCCAGCCGAAGCTCCGGCTCTTCCGTCCGGCAACGATCGAACACGAAGGGACAGCGGGTGTTGAAGCGGCATCCCTTGGGCGGATTGATCGGGCTCGGCACGTCGCCTTTCAGGATCATCGGGTTGCGCGCGGCGCCGGGCTCGGCGATCGGCACAGCCGAGAGCAACGCCTTGGTGTAAGGATGTTTTGGCGCGGTGAAGATTTGCTGCCGCGGCGCCATTTCGACGATCTTGCCGAGATACATCACGGCGACACGGTGCGTCATGTGCTCGACGATGGCGAGATCATGGCTGATGAAGAGCAGCGCGAGGCCGAACTCCCGCTGCAGATCCTGCAGCAAATTGACGATCTGCGCCTTGACCGAAACGTCCAGCGCCGACACCGCCTCGTCGCAGACGATCAGGTCGGGCTCGGCGGCGAGCGCGCGGGCGATGCCGATGCGCTGGCGCTGACCGCCCGAGAATTCGTGCGGACGTCGGCTCAGCGCGTCGCGCGGCAGCTGCACGGTATCCATCAGCGACGCGACCCGCGCCTCGAGGTCGGCGGAAGATTTGGCGAGGCCGAAATTGCGGATCGGCTCGGCCAGGATATCGCGCACGCGCATCCGCGGATTGAGGCTCGAGAACGGGTCCTGGAACACCACCTGCACGCGGCGGCGCATGCTGCGCAGCCGCCCGGGTGAAAGCGCGTCGATCCGCTCGCCGTCGAGCACGACCTGGCCGGCGGTGATGTCGAACAGTCGCAGGATGGCGCGGCCGACCGTCGACTTGCCACAGCCGGACTCGCCGACAAGGGAAAGGGTCTCGCCGCGCTGGACCTCAAAGGACACGCCGTCCACGGCATAGACCCAGCCGGACCTGCGGCCGAACAGGCCGCTGTGCACCGGAAAATGCTTCTTGAGGTCGTTGACCTGGAGCAGCGGGGCACTCATGCCGCGACCGCGTCCTTGGCGGCGTAATGGCAGGCAGCGATATGTCGGGGTCCTTTCGCTTCCAGGCCCGGCGCTACCTGGCGGCAGAGATCCGTCGCCAGCGAACATCGCCCGGCAAAGACACAGCCCTCGATCCGCTTCTTGAGGCTCGGCACTTGCCCGGGGATTTCGGCAAGCCGCCGCGCCGCGCCTGTGAGGGAGGAGCCGAGCTTCGGCACCGCGCCGAGCAGGCCCTGCGTGTAGGGATGACGGGGGGAACGAAACAGCTCGGCCACCGGCGCCTCCTCGACCTTGCGGCCGGCATACATGACCATGACGCGCTCGGCGACTTCGGCGACCACGCCGAGATCGTGGGTGACCAGAATGATCGCGGCTCCGACGCGGCGCTTGAGGTCCAGCATCAACTGCAGGATCTGCGCCTGGATCGTGACATCGAGCGCGGTGGTCGGCTCGTCGGCGATCAGGAGTTTTGGGCTGCAGGCGAGCGCCATCGCGATCATCACGCGCTGGCGCATGCCGCCGGAGAGCTGATGCGGATATTCGCGCACGCGCCGCGACGGCTCCGGGATGCCGACCAGGGTCAGCATCTCGATGGCACGCGCCTCGGCGGCCTGCTTGTCGAGCCCCTGATGCATCCGCAGCGTCTCGCCGATCTGGCGGCCGACGGTCAGCACCGGATTGAGGCTCGACATCGGCTCCTGGAAGATCATGGAAATGTCGTTGCCGCGGATCGTGCGCATTTCGCGCTCGGAGAGCTGCAGCAGATCCCTGCCCTGGAAGCGGACCGAGCCCGCGATCTTGCCGGGGGGCTCGGGGATCAGCCGCATCAGCGACATCGAGGTGACGGACTTGCCGCAGCCGGACTCACCGACGATGGCGAGCGTCTCGCCCTCGTCGACCTGGAACGACACGCCGTCGACCGCGCGGTTGATGCCGTCGGGCGTGCGGAAATGGGTCTGGAGATTCTCGACTTCCAGCAATGCCATGGGATCAGAACCTCAACTGCCTTACAGGCTCTTTACAAACTCTTGGCCATGCGTGGATCCAGCGCATCCCGCAGGCCGTCGCCGAGCAGGTTGACGGCGAGCACGGTGACAGACAGGAACGCGGCGGGGAAGAACACGATATAGGGTTTGATCTGCCACAGCGCCCTGCCCTCGGCCATGATGTTGCCCCAGGACGGGATGGTGGGCGGCGTGCCGGCGCCGATGAAGGAGAGGATCGACTCCACGATCATGGCGCTGGCGCAGATATAGGTGGCCTGGACCAGCATCGGCGCCAGCGTGTTGGGCAGGATGTGGCGCAGGATGATCATCGGCGTTTGCGTGCCGGAAGCGATCGCTGCATCGACGTAGGGCTGCTCGCGCAGCGACAGCACGACGCCGCGCACCAGACGCGACACACGCGGGATTTCGGCAACCGTGATGGCCAGGATGACATTGCCGACGCTGCCGCGGGTCAACGCCATCAATGCGATGGCAAGCAGGATCGGCGGGATCGACATCAGCCCGTCCATGAACCGCATGATGATGCCGTCGGCCCAACGCACGAAACCCGAGACGAGGCCGATGACAAGCCCCGCGAGCGAGGCCAGCACGGCCACCGAGAGGCCGACCGCGAGCGAAACCCGCGTTCCATAGAGCACGCGTGAATAAATGTCGCGGCCCAACAGGTCGGAACCGAACCAGTAGGCAGCGGAGGGTGCGCGCGTCCGCCTGGCGGGCGCAAGCGCGGTCGGATCGACGGTCCCAAGATAGGGCGCGAAAATACCCACCAACACGAGAAGCAGCAGCAATGCGCCGCCGATCGCGACCGTCGGATGATTGCGCAGGAAGCCGAAGAAGCCACGCCGGATTTTGACCGGTAACATCAGGTCCGGCATCCGCGGCGCGACAGCAAGGCCGGGCGGCATCGGCGTGGCGCTGGTGGTCGAAATGCTCAATAGCGGATCCTCGGATCGACCAGGGTGTAGGCGACGTCGACCATCAGATTGACCAGCACGTAGAGAAAACTGAACATCAGGACGATGCCCTGGATCACGGGATAGTCGCGGCGCAGGATGGCGTCGACCGTCAGCCGGCCGAGGCCCGGGATCGCGAACACGCTTTCAGTCACCACCGCGCCGCCGATCAATAGCGCGATGCCGATGCCGATTACGGTGACGATCGGAACGGCCGCATTCTTGAGCGCATGAACGAACAGGATGTTGCCCTGCCCGAGGCCCTTGGCGCGGGCGGTGCGGACATAATCCTGCTGCAGCACATCGAGCATGGAGGCGCGGGTAATGCGCGCGATCAGCGCGATGTAGACGCCGCCGAGCGCGACCGAGGGCAGGATCAGGTTTTTCAGCCACGGCCAGAAGCCCTGGGCGAACGGCGTGTAGCCCTGCACCGGAAGCCATTCCAGCTCGAGCGCGAACACATAGGCCAGCACGTATCCGACCACGAACACCGGAAGCGAGAACGCGAACACGGCGAAGGCCATGATGGTGCGATCCACCCAGCTTCCCGCCTTCCAGGCCGCGATCACGCCGAGCGGCACCGCGATGACAATGGTCAGGACCAGGGTAATCGCCATCAGCGAGATCGTCGGCTCGAGCCGCTGCGCGATCAGCGCCGTGACCGGCAGGTTGTTGAAAATAGAGGTACCGAGATCGCCGTGCAGGATGTGCCAGACCCAGCTGCCGAACTGGACCAGAAACGGCCGGTCGAGGCCGAGGCTCTGGCGGATACGCTCAACGTCGTCGGGGCTCGCCTGGTCGCCCGCGATCACCGCCGCCGGATCGCCCGGCGCGATGTAGAGCAGACCGAAAACGAACAGCGCGACGATCGCCATCACAGGCAAGGTCGCGAGAATGCGCCGCACGATATAGGAGACCATATCGGTTCACCGCGCCGTCATGCAGTCTTCGACACACCCCAGAAGAAGGGTAGCGGCCCCTTCACCACACCGGAGATATTCTTGCGCCAGGCAGTATAGCTCAGGAAGAAGCCGGTCGGCGCGTAAACGACATCGTTGAACGCCGCCTTGTTCAGGCGCCTGATTGCAGCCTTCTCCTCATCGAGGTTCTTGGCGTCGAACCATGCCGTGATTTCCTTTTCCACGGGCTCGCTGGTGGGCCAGCCGAACCACGCCTTGTCACCATTGGCGCGGATGGCGGTATAGGGGGCGGGATTGATACAGTCCGCGCCGGCGTGCCAGGTGTGGAACATGTTCCAGCCGCCTTGGCCCGGAGGCGTCTTCTGCGCGCGACGCGAGCCGACCGTGCCCCAATCGGTCGCGACGAAGTCGACGTTCATGCCCAGTTGCTTCAACAGATCCGCAGTGACGTCGCCCATCGCCTTGGTGATCGGCTGATCCTGCGCCACTACGCAGGTGACGGGCTGGCCCGAATAGCCGCTCTCGGCCAACAGCTTCTTGGCGGCTGTGAGATCGCGCTTGCCCTTTAGGATGCTCGCCGCCCTCCTCCGTGTAAAGCGGCGTATCCGGCGTGATGAAGCTCGGCAGCGGCTTCCACAGCGAGTTGTCGTCGCCCACCAGCGCACGCATGTAGTCTTCCTGGTTCATGGCCATCAGCACGGCACGGCGCGCCCTCACATCGTTGAAGGGCGGGTGCAGATGGTTCATCCGGAACGAACCGATGTTGCCGAGCGGATCACCGATATCGAGGTTGATATTGGCGTTCTTCTTGAGCACCGGCGCGAGATCGGGGATGGGAACCTCCCACCAATCAACCTCGCCGTTCTGCAGCGCGGCCGCCGCTGTGGCCGGATCCGGGATCACCACCCATTCGATGCGGTCGACCAGCATCTGCTTGCCGCCGGCGAGCCAGGAGGACTTCTCCTGCCGCGGCGCGTAGTCGGCAAACTTCTCGAACACCGCCTTGGCGCCGGGCACCCACTCGCTCTTGGCGAACTTCATCGGGCCCGACCCGACATAGTCGCCAATCTGCTTGAACGGGTCGGTCTGCGCGATGCGCTCCGGCATGATGAAGGCGCAGGGCGAATTGTTCTTGCCGAGCGCCAGAAGCATCTTGGGATAAGGCTGCTTCAGCGCCCATTTGAAGGTCTTGTCATCGACCGCGGTGAGCTCGTTCTGGATGGCCTTGAGCATCAACCCCATGGGATCGCGCGCCGACCACCGCACAAGGCTCGCCACCACGTCCTTGCTCCGCACCGGCTCACCGTCGTGGAACTTCAGCCCGGGACGGAGACGGAAGGTCCAGACCAGACCATCGTCGGATACTTCCTCGGACTCGACCATCTGACGATGCGGCTCCAAATTGGAGTCGATGCCGTAGAGCGTGTCCCACACCAGCGCGGCGGCGTTGCGCACGACATATTGGGTCCCCCAGATGGGATCGAAATTCGCAAGGTTGGCCTGGGGCACGAAGCGCAAGGTGCGTGCCGCCGCGCCTTGGGAGAGCGCCGGCATCGAAAGGCCGCCGGTTGCCGCCAAACCGCCTACCCCGGCCAGTCCCTTCAACAGCGTCCTGCGATGCATAGTGTTCTCCCAGTCTCGAGTGATTAAAGTTCCGCCCATTTCATCGGTCGAGAGGCTCGACGTCAAACGCGTTGAAACGGGCCGGTCAGATGACGGCGATCGGCTTTCTTTGCGTGCAAATGATATGCCAGCGCGGCCAGATCAGCCCGCGAGACGCTTGAATTTCGACGATTCCTTCGGGTGCCACCAACGACCACCTATGACGACGCCTTCGGACACGATCTTGCGATCGCCGATCAGATGTTCGCCGACGACGTCCTCATAGTCAAACTGGCCTTTCCCAATCGAGATCAGGGTGGCGTCTCCGACGCTCCCCGGCTTGAGGCTGCCGAGTTCGGGACGGCGCATGGCCATCGCCGCATTGACCGTCGACGCCGCGACCACATCGGAAAGTGGCATGCCCATGCACAGGAACTTGGACATGGTGGTCACCTGGTCGTAGGCCGGGCCGTCGATGCACAGGGCATGGACATCAGAGGAGATGGTGTCGGGATAGAAGCCGTTGGCGAGCATGGCGCGCGCGGTCTTGAAGGCGAAGGAGCCCTTGCCGTGGCCGATGTCGAACAATACGCCCCTTTCGCGCGCCTCCAGCACCACTCTCTTCACCGTGCCCTGGGCGGTGGCGGGTGTGTTGGGAAACGGCCGGAATGCGTGGGTGAGTACGTCACCCGGGCGCAGGCGGGCGAGTACGTCCTCGTAGCTCGGCGGCGGATGGTCGATATGCGCCATCAAGCGGCATGCCGACCTCTTCGGCGACCTCCAGCGCGATGTCGAGCGGCACGATCCCCGAGGTACCGGAGGCGTGGAGACCCACCCGCACCTTGATGCCGACGATGAGATCGCGGTTTTGATCCGCCACCTTGGCGGCGTCGATCGGGTTCATGAGCCGCATCTCCTCGCTCTCGCCGACCATGACCCGATGCGAGAAGCCGAAGATGCCGGCGTGCGAGACATGCAGATAAGCGAGAATACGGACCTGGCTCGGCTCGATCACATGCTTGCGGAAGCCGGCAAAATTGCCGGGGCCGGCGCTGCCGGTGTCGACCGCCGTGGTGACGCCGGAGGTTCGGCAGAACTCCTCGGCGTCGATGCCGAGCGAGGTGCCGCCCCAATAGACATGGGTGTGCAAATCGATCAGGCCGGGAGTGACGATGTAGCCCGATACGTCGCGCACCTCGGTCGCCGGATCGGCCTTGAGCTCGTTTCCGACCATAACCACCTTGCCGCCGGCGAAGCCGACATCCGTCACGGCGTCGAGCTTCTGGGAGGGGTCGATCACCCGGCCGCCGCGCAGGATCAAATCAAAGGGCATTGCAGTCTCCGAAGGTACGATGGCACATCATGCGAACGACGTTAAGGTCGAGGGGGACAAAAGGAAAAGCGAAATCATCCTCGACAGCTCACAGCAACCTCGCGCCAAAATTCTGCTCGGGGTCCATATCCGGCATCAAGCGTCCGGTTGGCTTCGCCGCCTCGCCCCCCGAGCGCGGCAGGAAGCGGCCTGAGCCCGCCTCGACCGAACGTTTTCCTTCCGCCACGATGACGCGACCGCGCGAGAGCACCGTGACCGGCCAACCCCTAAGCTTGCGGCCGGCGAACGGCGTATAGCCTGCGAGGTCGTGCATCATCGCATCGCTCAGCGTGACCTCGCGCTGCGGGTCCCAGATCGCGATATCCGCATCGGCGCCGACCGCGATCGAGCCCTTGCGCGGATGCAGATTGTAGATCTTCGCCGGTGCGGTCGCGGTCAGTTCGACGAATTTTTCGAGCCCCAGCCGCCCCTTCGATACCATGGCGTCGAACAGCAGCGGCAGACGCGTTTCCAGGCCCGGCAGGCCGTTCGCGATTTGCTTGAAATTCGGATTGGGGCCGGCGCGAAGTTTGCCGGTTTCGTCAAATCGATAGGGCGCGTGATCGGACGAAACGGTCTGGAGATCGCCGAGCGCGAGCGCCTGCCACAGCGCTTCCTGATCCGCTGTGCGGCGCGGAGGCGGGCTGCACATCCATTTGGCGCCTTCGATGCCCGGCTTGTCGAGATCGTCGGCGGTGAGAAACAGATATTGCGGACAGGTTTCCGCAAACACCTTGAGCCCCTGCCCGCGCGCATCGCGGATCACCTTGGCGCCTTCAGCCGTCGACACGTGAAAGATCATGATCGGCTGGTCGATCAGCGCGGCCATGCCGATCAGGCGATTGAAGGCCTCCGCCTCCGAGACGCGGGCGTGGCTGATGGCGTGATATTTCGGATCGGTATAGCCGCGCGCAAGCAGCCGCTTCACCATCCAGGAGATCATGCCGTGGTTTTCGGCATGGGCACAGAGCATCGCGCCGCCGTCACGCGCCGCCAACAGAATGTCGAGCAGCGGTTCGTCCTCGATCTTCAAGCGGTCATAGGTCATGAAGATCTTGATCGAGCCATGGCCCTGCTTGATCAGCGCGGGCAGATCCGCTTCCAGCGTTTCCCTGGTCGGATCGGCGATGATCATGTGAAATGCATAGTCGATGACCGCGCCCTTTTTCGCGAGCGCGTGATACTCCTCCAGCACCTGGGGCAGCTTCATGCCGACGTGCTGGGCCGCAAACGGAATCACGGTGGTGGTGCCACCGAAAGCCGCCGAGACGGTCGCGCTCTCGAACGTGTCGGCGTTCATGATGCCCGCCGCCGAAAGCTGCTCGATATGGGCGTGGCTGTCGACGCCTCCGGGCAGAACCAGCTTGCCGCGCGCATCGATCTCGCGGCGCCCTGCGGGCAACCCGCGGCCGATGGCTGCGATCGTCTCGCCGGAAATGGCGACATCGGCCTCGAACACATCGCTCGCGGTCGCGACGCGTCCACCGCGAATTAACAGGTCATAGGCGGGTTCGGTCATGGCACACTCCAGGCCTTGAATCACAGATCTTGAATCACACGTCTCGACTCACAGATGTTGCTGGGTGAAAGCAGGGATCGTGCCGTCACACTCCGTTGCGCTGGCGCAGCAGACAACGGACCATGCATTGCTGATGGCATGTCGATTGCTTCCATTTTCGTCTCGTTATACCCCTGTCTCACTGCATCTCGTGAAGTGCTCTTGCGCAGGAAAACACGATGTCCCGGCCCAGCATTCTCGTCATCAATCCCAATTCCAATCAAATCGTAACACAAGGGTTGGAGGCTGCCCTGAAGCCGCTCGGCTTCGAGGGCGGGCCCGAGATCGTCTGCAAGACGCTGGCCGAGGGCCCCTACGGGATCGAGAGCCAGGCCGACGCCGACGGCGTCGCGATGCCGCTGCGCCGTCTCGTCGAAAGCGACAACAGCTCTTCGGCCTTCATCATCGCCTGCTACAGCGATCCGGGCCTGCATGTCTGCCGTGAAGCAACTGATAGGCCGGTGTTCGGCATCGCCGAGTGCGGCGTCCTGACGGCGCTGGCGCGCGCCGAAACCTTCGGCGTCATCGCGATCGCCCAGCGCTCGATCCGCCGCCATATGCGTTATCTCAGGCAGATGGGCCTGACGGAACGCATGTCCGGCGAACGACCGCTCAACATGAGCGTGGCCGAAACAGCCTCGGGCGAAGGAACGCTGGCGAAGATGATCGAGGTCGGCCGCATCCTCAAAGAGGAAGACGGCGCCGGCGCCATTGTGATGGGCTGCGCCGGCATGGCGCGTCATCGCCGATCCCTCGAACAGGCGCTCGGGATTCCCGTGATCGACCCGACCCAGGCGGCCGTTGCGATGGCGCTTGGCACGGTGCAGTTCGCCCATCACTGACCTAGTTTTCCGGAGGCGGCGGCACCGCGCCGGTGCGGCTGGTGATCAGGCCGTAATGCTCGATGCGGCGGTGGTTCGCGAAATTGAAGATCGTGTCCTTGCCGAACGCGGTGGCGTCGAGATCGCAGGGGTGAACCAGCAGTTCGTCCTCTTCGGTCCTGGCTTCGACGACGATCTCGCCGTTGGGGTCGACGATCAGGCTGCCACCGATCAGGGGATGACCATCCTCGACACCGGCCTTGGCGACGCACACGACCCAGGTCGAGTTCTGGTAGGCGCCGGCCTGTGCCGACAGCCGATTGTGAAACAGCCGCTTCGCAGGCCCCTCCTCGCTCTTCTCCGCGTTGACCGAAGGCGTGTTGTAACCGATCAGCACCATCTCGACGCCTTGCAGGCCCATCACGCGATAGGTCTCCGGCCAGCGCCGGTCGTTGCAAACAGCCATGCCGATGATACCGCCAAGCGCGCGCCAGACGTTGAAGCCGAGATCGCCGGGTTCGAAGTAGCGCTTCTCCAGATGCTGGAAGGCGCGCTCGGCTTCAAACTCCGAATGCCCGGGCAGATGAACCTTGCGGTACTTGCCGACGATTTTTGCGGATTTGTCGGTGAGGATGCTGGTGTTGAAATGGTGCCCGTCCGGCGTCAGTTCAGCATAGCCGAAGTTCATGGCCATCTGGTGGTGAGCCGCGCGTTCGAACAACGGCCTGGTTGCCGCATTCGGCATCTCACGCTCGAACCAGCTGTCTACGTCGGCCTGATCCTCCATGTACCAGCGCGGAAAGAACGTCGTGAGCGCGAGTTCCGGATAAACGATCAGGTCGGCGCCGCGGGTCTTGGCTTCATCCATCAGCGCGATCATGCGCTTGACGACCGCTTCGCGGCTGTCGGCTTTCTGGATCGGGCCCATCTGGGCGGCCGCTACGTTGATGATGCGCATGAATGGCTTCCCGGATGCTTTTATAGCCGCGTTGAACAAGAACAGTGCAGTTTGCGATATCAGGCGTTCTTTCCGCTCAACTGTGGCCGGCAATTTGAGTTTTGGTTGTTACGAAGTCAATTCCGGAGAGCGTCCGGGTGACGCACGTCAGTTCTGCGTTTCGGGCCCCGTCATCGCGACCGGCCGCGTGCTTGGTCGAGCGTTGGATGAATGGTGCCGAGATCTCGATCTCGTTTCCAACGATGATCTGCGGCGGAAGAGCCAGCATGTCGCCATTGCTGGCGAACAAGACGTCGAGGATGAACGCGGCGGCCGGAATCCCTCCCCGCCCAGCGCTTCATCGGGGCCGCTGCCGCGGCGCAAAAAGGGGTTAGCGGCCGAGGCGGCCCGCCAGCAGGCCTCGAATTGCCGTTGTAAACAGGCGCAATTTGATTATACTGCTCGCTCAGCTGCAAACGCCGCTGATTTGACCAGGCCCGTCTGCTCAGGCGGGCCGTTGCCGTTTCAGGGTCCGTAGCGATGACTCGTTCCAATCGGGTTGACCATATTCGCATCACGTCGCACCCGGCACCGGGTGCCAAGCTCAACTTCCCGATCGCCTGGGGTGCACCGAGCGCGCGCGAGCGCGGACCGGTGATCGGCACGGTGTCGCGTCCGCAGGATCGCAACGTGATCGGTACCCATGGCGGCTCGTATTCGGTCTATCGCGCACTCGCCGTCTCATCCGGTGCGCTCGACCCGATCCGGCGTCCGGATCTCACCAACACCCACCCCGCCGAAACGATTGGCCCGTTTCCGCAATGGGCCGACCCGCAGAAGATCGTCTCGCTCGATCCGTGGGGACATCTCGCCGCCGAGAACTTCGCGACCGAGATCGCCGAGGGCATCGACATCCGTCCCAGCATTGCGATCACCCGCGCGCGTCTCGATCTGCCCGAACTGCAGGCGGCGATCGAAGCCGGGCGGCTCAAGCATGACGGCGAGTTCGTACACAAGAACGGCAGCGTCTCGGTGGTCAAGATCGCGATCGACCCGGTGTGGTATCTGCCGGGCCTGGCCGAGCGCTTCGCAACCACCGAGAACAATCTGCGCCGCCAACTGTTCGAGCAGACCGCGGGCATGTTTCCGGAACTGGTGACGCGGCCCGATCTGCAGGTATTTCTGCCGCCGATCGGCGGCACGACCGCCTATCTGTTCGGCGACGTCACCAAACTGCCGGATCACCGCACCAAGATTACCTGCCGGGTGCATGACGAGTGCAACGGCTCCGACGTGTTCGGCTCCGACATCTGCACCTGCCGTCCATACCTGATCCACGGCATCGAGGAATGCGCGCGCGCCGGGCAGACCGGCGGATTAGGCATCATCATCTACAATCGCAAGGAAGGCCGCGCGCTCGGCGAGGTCACGAAATTCCTGGTCTATAACGCACGCAAGCGCCAGGAAGGCGGCGATGCCGCGGCCCAGTATTTCGAGCGCACCGAATGCGTCGCCGGGGTGCAGGACGCCCGATTCCAGCAGTTGATGCCTGATGTCGTGCACTGGCTCGGCCTGAAGCGAATCGACCGCTTCGTTTCCATGAGCGACATGAAGCACGATGCGCTGACGAGCCAAGGCATCGAAATCGTCGAGCGCGTGCCGATACCAGACGATCTTGTGCCCGCCGACGCGCATGTGGAAATCGCGGCAAAGAAGGCCGCCGGTTACTACACCGCCGAGCCAGTGCAAGATCCCGGTCAATCCGGTTGGCCGTCCGCTCGAAAAATATTGAGAGTGGCGGCAGTGTCCCTTGCAAATCCGGAGACCTCGGCCGCATTGTCATTGCTGAATGCCAGGGCGGTTCGCGAACGCGCGCATCGCATGCTCGCGATCGGCCTCGAAGACAAGCTTCCGAACTTCCGTATCGATCTCGATCGCATGGACGCCACGGTCGACCTGGTGCTGGAGGTGACGCGTAAGGCCTATCCTTCGTTCGATGTGCCCTTTCATTCGCGCTGGCGGCACTTCGTCGCGAATGGGGATGATCGTTGGGCCGATATCGCCGACCAGGCCAAATGGCCCGATCGCGCCGCCCGCGCCCGGGCCGAATTCGATCTGGCCATCGTCAGCGTCTTCCTCGATGCCGGCGCCGGCCCATCGTGGCGCTACATCGATCCCAAAACCGGATCAGCCATCGGCCGTTCGGAGGGATTGGGGCTGGCCAGCCTCGCCATGTTCGCGGGCGGCGCATTCTCAGCTGATCCGAACCAGCCGTTGCGGGTCGATGCCGGCATGCTTGCAAACCTTGGGGTTGCCGACCTCGCGCACGGCATGCAGGTCTCGGACGTCAATCCGCTGGTCGGGATCGAGGGTCGCGTCGACCTGCTGCGCCGCCTCGGCGCGCTGGTGGCGTCGAAACCTGATGTCTTCGGGCTGCTCGACACGCCGCGGCCCGGTGGCCTGTTCGATCGACTTGCGATGCTGGCAAACAATCAGGAGCTTCCCGCGCCTGCGATTTTGACGGAACTGCTGCAACAGCTCGGGCCAATCTGGCCATCGCGGTTAACGCTGGGAGGGATCGCGCTCGGCGACTGCTGGACGCATCCGATGATGACGACCGCGGATGCGACCAGCGGATTGGTGCCCCTGCACAAGCTGTCGCAATGGCTGGCCTATTCCCTCATCGAACCGCTGCAAAGAGCCGGCATCCGGGTGACCGATATCGATGGCCTCACCGGCCTTGCGGAATATCGCAATGGCGGACTGTTCGTCGATATCGGCGTGCTGGCATTTCGCGATCCAGACGCCGCTCGGCAAGAACACGAGGTCGCGTCACCGCTGGTGGTGGAATGGCGCGCGCTGACGGTGGCGCTGCTCGACCGCGTCGCCGACGGCTTGCGGCACCGGCTTGGGCTCGATGCCACCTCGCTGCCACTGGCGAAAATTCTTCAGGGTGGGACCTGGGCCGCAGGCCGGCTGCTGGCGCGCGAGCGCCGCGCCGACTCTTCGCCGCCGGTGAAAATTATCAGCGACGGCACTGTATTCTAGATCCGGGGGCAACATGGACGGCGTTACGATCGTTGAGCATCCACTGGTACAGCACAAGCTGACGCTGTTGCGAAAAAAAGACATTTCGACCAAGTCGTTCCGCGAACTCCTCAAGGAGATCGGGATGCTGCTGTGTTACGAAGTCACCCGCGATCTGCCGCTGGCCGATGTCGATATCGAAACGCCGCTGGCGCATATGAAGTCGCCGAAGATCGCGGGCAAGAAGCTGGTGTTCGCGCCGGTGCTGCGGGCCGGCATGACCTTTGCGGAAGGCATGGTCGAGCTGGTGCCGACCGCACGGATCGCCCACATCGGTCTTTACCGCGAACCGCAAACCTTCGTTGCCGTGGAATACTTCTTCAAGGCGCCGAGCGATCTGCACGAGCGGTTGGTGATTGTGATCTCGCCGGTGCTGGCAACGGCGAACTCCGCCGTCGCCGCGGTCGACCGGCTGAAAGAGCGCGGCGCAAACGACATTCGACTGGTATCTCTCATCGGAGTACCTGAGGGCATCGAGCGCATCCGCGGCATTCACCCTGATGTTCCGATCTGGCTTGCCGCTGTTGACGAAGGGCTGAACGCCGACGCCTTCATTCTGCCAGGTCTCGGCGACGCCGGCGACCGTGCCTATGGGACCAAGTAGGCTTGGCATCACTGGCGCATCGGCGCACCCCTCAACCATTGAAGGCCGCCTGGGCTTCCGGCAAATCCCAGATCTTGCCGATCGCGGCCGTGCCGGCCGCCGTGATCGCGGCTTCGTCGCCGTTCACGTACTGGCCGGCGTCGATCAGCACGCGCCCGTCAACAATGACCTGGTCGATATTGGCGCGATTGGCGAGCGCGACCAGCCCGCGTCGCGGATCGAACAGCGGCTGCAGATGCGGATGGGTCAAGTCGACCACGGTGAGGTCGGCGGTCGCGCCCGGCACGATCGTGCCGAGGTCCGGCCGCTTGATCAGCGCGGCCGCGGTAGCGGTGACCGACTCGATCAGCTCCGGCGCGTTGGCCACATCCGCGCGGCCGGCGGCGATCTTCGAGATCATCGAGGCGGCGTTGAGTTCGCCAAGAAAATCCATGTTGTAGCCGTCGGTGCCGATCACGGTCCGGACGCCGTGGCCAGCGAACCGGCTGAATGCCGCGGTGACGCCGGCGCGCGCGAACACCCGCGGACAGTTCAGCACCGTGGCGCCTCGCGCCGCCATCAGCTTCAGATCGCTATCGGTGCTTGCGATGCAATGTGCGGCCATCAGGTCCGGCGCCAGCAAGCCCAGCCAGTCCAGATATTCGGCGGGCGTGCGACCGCCATAGCGCGCGCCGATCGTGGCCACTTCGGCCTGGCTCTGCGCGAGATGGGTGGTGATGGGGATGTCGAGTTCGCGGGCGCGCGCAGCGCAAGCTTTCAGCAAATCCGGGCCGCAGGTGTCGGTCGCGTGCGGGCTCATCGCAAGCCCGATCCGGCCGTCGCCGCGCCCGTTCCAGCGCTGGTACAGCGCGTTCCAGGTGTTCATGTCGGCCTGGCCGTCGTCGCCGGCATAGCGCACCACGCCGTCCGGGCCAGCCTTGGCATCCGACGTCGAGAACAGATAGGGCGCGCCGTAGAAGCGGATTCCCATCTCCTCGGCGGCGTCGAACATTTCCGGAATGGTGTTGCGAAACGGCTCCATCACCGTGGTGGCGCCGCCCTTCAGCAGTTGCAGGATGCCGAGCCGCGCAATGGCGAGCCGCTCCTGCGGCGATAACATATCGGCGCCGCGCTTCGTCAGCGGCAGCAGCACGGTATAGACGATGCTCTGGTTGTTGCGGCGGCCATTGCCGTCCTCGGTGTGGGTACGGGCGACGGCTTCGCTGAAGCAATGGTTGTGCAGGTTCATCAGACCCGGGCAGCACGAAGCGGCCGGGCTTGTCGAACACCTCATTGGCGGACGGCCGGTCGCGCGTCACGGCGGCGATCCGCTTGCCCTCGAGCAACACCCAATGATCGCGCAGCACCTCCTGCGCGCCATCCTTGCGTGACAACACATAACTGCCGAAGATCGCGATCGTGCTCATGTCGGGCGTACATTCCAGAACACGGCGGTGCCGTCGAGGATGCCGGTAATACCAGTGCGGAACGCGGTCGGTTGCTTGTACTGACCGATCGGAAAATAGGGAATTTCCTCGAACGACAACGCCTGGATATCACGGCAGATGCGCTGCTGCTCGGCAAGACTTGGCGCGGCGAGCCACTGGCTTCGCAACGCTCCCATCTTCTCGCTCTTGTACCAGCCGGCCGCCTTGCCGTCTCCGCGCAGATTGGTGTTGCCGGCCGGATTGAGCCAATCGATGCCCTGCCAGTTGCCGACGCCGGCGCTCCAGCCGCCCTGGGCGATCGGCTCCTTCTTCAACTGCCGCTGCAGCACGGCGCCAAAATCCATCCCGGCATATTCGACGTTCATGCCGGCCTGCTGCAGCATGTCGGCCGCCACGTCGCCGAGCGGCTTCTGGGCGAGCGAGTTGGTCGGGACAAGCAGCACCACCTTCTCGCCATTGTAGCCGGCGGCCTTCAGATCGGCCTTGACCTTCGCCATGTCGCGCGGTCCGCGGAATACATCGAGCCCGACATCGCTCGCCAGCGGCGTGCCCGGCGCAAAGAAACCGATCGGCGAGGCCTGATAAACGGGATCATCGCCCGCGACCGCCGTCATGAAAGATGATTGATCGATCGCGCCCAACAGCGCCCGGCGGATCGCCGGATTGTCGAACGGCGGCTGCAGATGATTGACCCGCAGCATGCAGGTGTAGCCGCGCGGATCGAGAATTCGCGTCTCGATGTGGCCGGCGCGCTTGAGCACCGGCAGCAGATCGTGCGGCGTCGTTTCCTGCCAATCCTGCTCGCCGGTCTGCAGCGCGGCAACCCCCGTCGCCGCATCCGGCATCGTGGTCCAGACCACGCGATCGTAGTGAACGATCTTGGGACCGGCGGTCCAATCCGGCTTACCGTCTTCGCGCGGCCGATAGCGATCGAAACGAGCGTAGACGTTGCGCGCGCCCTGGACGCGCTCGTCGGCGACGAAACGAAAAGGGCCGCTGCCGACCACCTCGGTGAGCGGCTTGAACGCGTCCTGGCTCGCCAACCGCTCGGGCATCATGAACGCCGCCTGCACCGCGGATTTGCCGAGCGCCGCGGGCAGTAATGGAAATGGCCGTTTCAGCCGGAAGCGGATGGTGCGGTCGTCAGGTGCCGACAATTCGTCGGTTGCCGCCAACAGTTCGGCGCCAAAGCCGTCGCGGCCCGCCCACCGGCGAATGCTCGCGACGCAATCGCGCGCCAGCACGCGCTCGCCGTCATGCCACAGCAAACCTTCGCGCAACGTCAGGTCCCATTGTCGGTCGTCGTTGGAAACCACATGCCCGGAGACCATCTGCGGCGAGACTTCGAGCGCCGAGTTGATGCCGTAGAGCGTGTCGTAGACCATGAAGCCATGGTTTCGCGACACCTGCGCGGTCGAGTAGATCGGATCGACGAAGCTCAGATCGATCACGGGAATGAAGCGCAGCGTGGTCTGCGTTTCCGCGCGCAGGATTCCCGGCAGCGAAAGCACCGGCGCTGCGGCGGCGGCCTTGAGCAGGGAACGGCGGGAAACTGGTCTTGCTGACGACATGCTGGAGTGGCTCACCGGGACGTTGCGTCGCCGCTCTCGTGGTTTTTGAAATTCGCCGCGATTGCCTCGCCGGTGGTGATCCACAAATCGGGGCAGGATTTGGCGTAGGTGAGAAACTCCCGGAGCAGACGCAGCCGCATCGGACGGCCGCTGCATTGCGGATGCAGCACGGTGGTGACCATCGCGCCCCAATCCCGGACTTCGTCGAGCTCATCCTTCCAGATCGAGAGCACATGCTCCTTGGGAAAGATCGGCCGCGGACTGAAACGGGCCGACAATCCATGCATCCAGTCGTCGTAACTCGCGGTCACCGGAATTTCGATGGTGCCGGGACGGCCGTCGGCCAGACGATGACGATAAGGCCGCACGTCGTCGCGAAACGAGGAGGTATAGACGATGCCATGGCGCACCAGCGCCACGCGCAATTCCTCGGTGAATTCGCCGTAAGGCGCCCGATAGCCGATCGGCCTGACACCGAGCCGACGCTTCAGCGCCTCGAAACCGCGCTCCAGTTCCTCCTCGATCCAGGGATCGCCGGGATCCGGCAGCAGATGGTGGTAGCCGTGATGGCCGATCTCGTGGCCGGCCTTGAGGATGGCCTCGGCCATCCCGGGATGCGCATCTACCGACCAGCCGGTGACGAAGAACGTCGCCTTGAGATCGAGCTGATCGAGCAGTTCCAGCAGCTTCGGCGTGCCGACGCGCGCTTCATAGCCGCCGTAACTCATCGTGATCAGGCGCTGGGCGTGCGTGGCGTCCTTGCTGGTCCAGGCGCTCTCCGCGTCCACGTCGAACGACAGGAACATCGCGGAGGTGAATGGCTTCGGCCACGGATAATTCGGGGCCGGCGGCGCGGTGTTGGCGGGAATGAGCGGAATGCTCGCAAGCGCTTTACTGTCCAGCATTGATCATCGCCTTCTCTATTCCGTATTCGGTCAATTTCCACTTCGCCAGCAAGGCCCGGTAGGAACCATCCGCAATCAAGCCATCCAGCGCCTCCGCGACCGCCTGCTGCAGCGCCTTGTCCTTCACACCCAGGGCAAGCCCGGTGAATTGAATGGCGAAGACGTCGCCGACCGGGACGTAGGCGCCCGGTTCGAGGTCCATCACGTAGGGAAGCGTCTCGCCGCCTTGCACGGCTGCGTCGACGCGCCCTTGCTTGAGCTGGGTTCGGGCATCCGCGGATCCTTCGGTGCCGACGAATTTGATCGGGTTGCCATCGCAATGGGCGTCGCTCCAGTCAGCGATGTGCTTGGGAAAGGACGTGCGCCGGCTGGCGCCCACCGTCTTGCCGCAGAGCGCCGCCACGTCCTTGAACTCGGCAGCGCGAGACTGCTGAACGAAGAAGCGCGGCCCGCTGCGCAGGTAGTCGACAAAGGTCGCGGTGTCCTGCCTGCTCGCGAGGTCGGTCATGCCGGACAGGATCGCATCCACCCTCCCCGTCGCGATCGCGGGCATCATCTGGTCGAAACTGGTTTCCTGCCAGGCGATCTTGACGCCGAGCTTGCGGCCGAGCGCTTCACCGAGTTCGACATCAAATCCGGTCAGCGTGCTGGTGGCGGGATCGCGGAATTCCATCGGCGGATAGTTCGGCACGATGGCGACCTTGATGCTACCCGCCTTTGCGATCTCGGGCGGCAGTTCGATGGCGAAAGCCGACGCCGTCGCGGCGCAAACCAGCGCAGCAGCAAGAAAACATTTCATCATCAAAATCGCCCCATCAGATCACCGCCGAAAGAAAGGATTGCGTCCGCACTTCACGGGGACGGCCGAGAACGTCCGCCGCAGGCCCGGATTCCACGATCACGCCCTGGTCCATATAGACCACAGTGTCCGCGACCTCGCGCGCAAAGCCGAGTTCGTGCGTCACCACCATCATGGTCATGCCGCTGCGAGCCAGTTCCTTCATGACCGCGAGCACTTCGCCGACCAGTTCAGGATCGAGCGCACTGGTCGGTTCGTCGAACAGCATCAGCATCGGCTTCATGGCGAGCGCACGGGCAATCGCCACCCGCTGCTGCTGTCCGCCCGAGAGCTGCGCAGGATAAGCATCGGCCTTCGTCGCCAGCCCGACCCGCCGCAGCAGCTCGATCGCGTCCGCCCGAGCTTCTTCCCGCTTGCGGCCCTGGACCTGCACCGGACCTTCCGTGATGTTTTCCAGCGCCGTCTTGTGGGGGAAGAGATTGAACCGCTGAAACACCATGCCGGTCTTCAGCCGCTGCCGCGCGATCTCTTTCGCGGTCAGCCGATGCAATTTCCCGTTCGCTTCGCGCAGGCCCAGCAGCTCGCCATCGAGCCAGATGCCGCCGCTGTCGACCGACGTCAGCTGATTGATACATCGCAGCAGCGTCGTCTTGCCCGATCCCGACGCGCCGATCAGGCAAAGCACCTCGCCCGCCCACACGTCGAGCGAGACCCCCTTGAGAGCCTGAAACTCCCCGAAGTTCTTGCTGACGGAGCGGATCGCGACAAGGGGACGGGTCATTTGGCTATCTGCAATGAGCCACGGGCAAAGCGTCGCTCCAGCAGCATCTGCAACGGCGTCAGGATCGAGACGACGAGCAGATACCAGAGACCGGCGACGATCAAGAGCTCGATCACACGCGAATTCGCGTAATAGATATTCTCGGCGTTGTGCAGCACCTCCGGATACTGGATGACGCTTGCGAGGGACGTCGCCTTGACCATGCCGATGAATTCGTTGCCGAGCGGCGGGATCACCACCCGCATCGCCTGCGGCAGGATGATCCGCCGCAGCGCATGCAGCCGCCCCATGCCGATCGCCATCGCGGCCTCATATTGCCCGACATCGACCGACAGCATACCGGCCCGCATTACCTCAGACGTGTAGGCGCCCTGGTTGATGCCGAGACCGAGCAGCGCCGACAGAAACGGCGTCATCACATCGACCGCCCGCGCCGACCACAGGCCGGGAATCCCGATGGTCGGAAACACCAGCGCGAGGTTGAACCATAGCAGCAGCTGCAGGATCAGCGGCGTGCCGCGGAACAGCCACGTATAGCCTGATGCGACGGACTTGAGCACCGGATTGGGCGACAGCCGCATGACCGCGACGACCACGCCAAGGACGATACCGAGTGCCATCGCCAGCACCGCCATCACCATGGTGTTGACGATGCCCTCCAGGATCACCTTCGCGGTCAGGAAGCGGCTGACATAGGCCCATTCGATCTGGCCGTTGGCAAACGCACGCCCGATTGCGGCCAGAACGACGACAATCGCGGCCGCCGCCAGCCATCGTTGCCAATGCGCCTGACGCGCGACCGTCAGCGCCGAAATATCGGGAAAGCCCTCAGCGAGCGTCGGCGCCGCCCTCATTGCGGAGCCGCGTTCATCATGGGCTTGGCCACCGCGTTGGCACCCAATCCGTATTTGTCGAGGATGGCCTTGTAGGAACCATCGGCGATCATCGCGGCGAGATGTTGCGTCACCACCTCGCGGAGAGCAGCGTCGTCCTTGCGGAACATGATGCCCTGGTAGCCGATGGAGAAGTGATCTCCGACCACGCGGTATTTCCCGGCCTCCTGCTGCTGCGCGTAAGGCAACGTCTCGCTGCCCTGCACGGCGGCATCGATGCGGCCTTGCTTGAGCTGGTTGCGGACGTCGATGCTGTTTTCGCCCGGAACATACTGGATCGCGGGCTTGCCGCCGGCCTCGCAGTTCTGCTTGCTCCATTTCTCGATTTCGACCGGGAAGCTGGTGCTGCGGGTGGTGCCGACCTTCATGCCGCAGAGATCGGTGGCCGACTTCGCCGCACTCTCCGCCAGCACGAAGAACTGCGGACCGGTCGAGAGATAGTCGATGAAATCAGCGGCCTCGCGCCGCGAGCTACGGTCCGAAATGCCGCTGAGGATGAAATCGGCGCGCTTGGTCTGCAGCGAGGGGATCAGCTCCGCGAACGGCGTCTCGCTCCAGACGATCTTCACGCCCAGCCGTTTTGCGAGTTCGTTGGCGAGATCGATATCGAGCCCGACGAGTTCGTTGGTCGCGGGATCGCGGTACTCCATCGGCGCGTAGGTCGAGTTGACCGTGAGCCGCAGCGCGCCCGCCTGCTTGATCGCATCAGGCAGTTCGGCGGCCTGCACTGTGGCAAGCGCAGCCAGCGCTGAGAACCCAATCAAGAACGAATGTCGTATCATGTCAGCTCCTCCGGCAACTCTTCAACCAGCCGCATCCCCTCAAACCGTAGCCGCCGGCTCGACGACGCCGGCGCGCTCGGTGATAACTGCGTATTGCTCCGGCCGCCGGTGCGCGGCGAAATTGAACATCTTGTCCTTGCCCTGGCGACAGAGATCGAGGTCGATGTCGGCGACGATCACCTCATCCGCCAGTGTCTCTGCTTGAGCCACGATACGACCATTCGGATCGACGATGCAGGAGCCGCCGATCAGGCCGGAGCCGTCTTCGTCGCCTGCCTTTGCCACTGAGATCGCCCAGGTCGCGTTCATGTAGGCGTTGGCCTGGGTCACGAGCTGTGAATGGAAGGTGCGTAATGCCGCATCCTCGGTGACGCCACCGTTTGGATCATAGGCCGCGGAATTGTAGCCGATGCAGACCAGTTCAACCCCCTGCAAGCCAAGCACGCGCCAGGACTCGGGCCAGCGGCGATCATTGCAGATCATCATCCCCATGATCGCGTGGTGCCAGTCGGATTTTGCGCGAAAGGCGGGAAATCCGAGGTCGCCATATCCAAAATAGCGCTTTTCGAGCTGCTGGTAGCGCGCGCCGCTGCGCGGCTCGACCGAACCCGGCAGATGCACCTTGCGATAGCGGCCGAGAATTTCCCCGGTGCCATCGACCAGGATCGAGCTGTTGAAGCGTTGGCCGTTCGCCGTCAGTTCGGCGTAACCGACGTAGAATCCGATATGCAGCTCCCGGGCGCGATCGAACAGAGCCTGCACGGCCGGATTGGGCATGCCGCGCTCGAAGTAATGATCGAGCGCCTCGCCCTCCAGCAGCCAGCGCGGGAAGAAAGTCGTGAACGCCAGTTCAGGAAATACTGCGAGGCTTGCGCCTTGGGCGGCGGCCGCTTCCAGCAGCTTCAGCATCCGGCTGAGCGTATGCTCGCGCGTATCCGCTTTCTGGGTCGGGCCCATCTGGGCGGCGGCGGCGCGGAGAATACGGACCAAGATTGCCTCCAATCTGAGCGGAGTGCTCGCCCGGGAGGCGGATGGGTCCGCTCCGACAGCGCTCCGTTGCGTCAGTGATTACGAGCAAGCGGCACGCCAATTGCAATCATTCATGCTATGATATTTTCAGGCAGATAATAACCGGCACTTATATGAACCTGCGCCAATTGGAGATCCTGCGTGCCGTCATCCGCCACCGCACCACGGTGGCGGCCGCAGACGAACTGGCGCTGTCTCAGCCGGCGATCAGCAATGCGCTCAAGGCGATGGAAGCGCAGGCAGGTTTCGCCCTGTTCGAGCGCGTCAACAATCGCCTGTTCCCGACGTCGGAGGCGATGGCGCTGTACAAGGAGAGCGACGCGATCTTCGCGCTCCACGCCAAGCTCGAGAACCGGGTGCGAGATCTGAGGGAATGTCGCTCGGGACATCTGTCGATCGTCGCAACCCCACCGCTCGCCTACAGCATCATTCCCCCCGCGCTATCAAGCTTCCTGCGCCGCCGTCAGCAGACCCGCGTGTTCTTCGATGTCCGGCGCTACGAGGGAATTATCGAGGGCGTGACGAGCCGGGTCGCGGAACTCGGCTTCGCGCTCGGCCTGTCGCATCATCCGGGCATTGCCTACGAAGTGGTTCACACCGGCGAGATGGTC
Organism: uncultured Alphaproteobacteria bacterium; assembly: GCA_963774775.1. Classification (GTDB taxonomy): domain Bacteria; phylum Pseudomonadota; class Alphaproteobacteria; order Rhizobiales; family Xanthobacteraceae; genus Bradyrhizobium. The sequence goes on along the minus strand of CAVZGZ010000054.1, from coordinate 44,968 downwards.
TGCGTCTTGCCGCCGAACCATCCGCTGGCCGAACGTCCCGTCATTTCCGCCGCCGACCTCGTTGGCCTGCCCTTTATCGGGCTCGAGCGCGGCACGCGCCTGGGCGAAGCCGTACGCGAGAGCTTTGCGCAAGCCGGCGCGCCGTTCCAGCCGACCGTCGAGGTGCGATACTGCAACACCGCCTGCGTGCTCGCGGCCGCCGGCGTGGGTGTAGCCGTCGTCGATCCCTTTTCGCCGCGCCAGGGTGGCAGCCACGACCTGATCGTCCGGCCTTTTACGCCGAAGACGGTGGCGGTGGCCTACATGCTGTGGTCGGAGGCGGAGCCGCTATCGCGCCTCGCCAAAGCGTTCCTGAACGAAGTCCGCGAGACGAGCCGCGTGCTAAGCTGAGACAGCTCCACCTTGGACAGGTATTGTTCTAACGGTTCACGCGTCGAAACCGACGACACCGTCGATCAGGTTGAGACCGAGCAGGAATTCGGAAGTGAGATGCGTACGCACGAGCGGCTCGACGCCAATGCCGCGCGTCAGCAAGCCCGCTTCCTCGCGGCGCGCTGCAACCGCCTGCTCGATCGTTACAGCCTCGAAGCGGAACGAGGCCCCCGGCCGCGCCTGGGCCAGTTTGCCGATATCGGGACCGATGACGGTCGCGATCTTCGGATAACCGCCGGTCGATTGACGATCGGCCATCAGAACGATCGGACGGCCGTCCCCGGGCACCTGGATCGCTCCCATCGCGATCCCGTCGGATACGATGTTGTAGCCGCGCGCATGTGTGAGCCGGGGTCCATCGAGAAAACAGGCCATGCGATCGCCCTTGGCGGAGACTGACCATGGACCAGCCAGGAAAGCTGATATCTGGTCATGGGCGAAGTAGTCGTGCTGAGGACCAAGGACGACGCGAATGGTGTCGAAGGCGCGATCAAGCCAAGGCGCCACGATGATGCCAGGTGGTGTCGACGATCCCGATCGCTCGATTGCAAGACGGTCACCGGTAGCAATCGCGCGGCCCTCCACGCCGCCGAAGCCGGTGCGCGTATGGGTGGCGTGCGATCCCAGCACCTTTGGCAGAACGAAGCGCCCCGCCACCGCCAGATAGCACCACGAGCCGCCGGCCCCGGCGCGGATTTTCAGCGCGGCGCCCTCGTCCAGACTGAGCGCCACCGCTGGCGGCAATGGCCTGCCGTCGAGGCTGAGCGCAAATTTGCCACCGGCGACGGCCACGTGAAGTGGCGCGGATTGCGCGGTCACTTCGATACCGCCCACGGAAACCTCGATCGCCGTTGCACCTGCAGGGTTGCCGACGGCGAGATTTGCCGCGGCATGCGCCAGCCGATCCATCGGACCCGCGGCGGTGACGCCAAACCGCAGATAGCCGTGCCGCCCCGCATCCTGCAGCGTCGCGCCCGGTCCGGCCGATAGCACTCGAAGGAACGCATCCGCAGCCATCATGCGGCGCTCTTGCGGGCAACGATCTCGCCGCTTGCCACGCGCCGCTCCAGATTCCGAAAGGTCGAGCGATCGATCGGGTCGAACCGCAGGAGATCGCCGGCCTGGATCAGAAAGGGATTTTTGCGCTCGGCGGCGTAAAGACGCTCCGGGGTCTGGCCCATGACGTACCAGCCTGTCGGCATCACGAACGGCGCAACCACGCAGAGTCCGCCGCCAATCAGTACTGCGCCTGCCGGATGCGGCGGCCTCGGCGCCGGACGGCGCGAGATCTTGAGCGGCTCCGGCACACCACCCAGATAGACCTGGCCCGGCGTGAAGCCGCACATGTAGACGCGGTACGTCGCCTTCGCATGCAACGCGACTGCCTGCTCCCGCGTGAGCCCAAGTATCTGCGCCGCCTCGTCGAGATCCTCGGCCAGCGCCGGATCGTAGCAACACGGCAACGTCCAGGTCGTGGCCTGCCCCTGCCGTTCGACGACGTTCCCCGCGGCCCGATGCACGAACGCGATCAGCGTCTCCCTGTCGATCTCCAGGGGATCGTAATGGATCATCAGCGAGCGATAAGTCGGCACGCACTCGCATATCCCAACGGGAGGATCGGCCCTCAAGGCCGCATCGAGTGCGAGCACGCGGTCGTTGATCGCGGGATCGACGGTATTGCCGAACTCGACGACCAGCGCAGCTTCTCCCGCATCGAGAAAACGCGGGGCCGACAGCACTGAAGCTGGATCGGTATCGGCCCTCAGCATCATGCCGTTATGGGCTTGAACGGCTTCAGCGCAATACCGGCCTGCTCCAGTCTGGCGCGAACGAGGCTGGCGGTCGCGACCGCATGTTCGGAATCGCCATGGACGCAGATCGAGCGGATCGGCGTCGGCAAATGCTTGCCGCTCGCGGTGATCACTGACCCGGCCTGCACCATCGCGAGCACGCGCGCGGCCGCCTCCTCCGAGTCTTCGATCATCGCGCCGGGTTTGCTGCGCGAGATCAACTGCCCGGTTTCGGTGTAGCCGCGATCGGCATAGATCTCCTGATGGATCTCGAGGCCCGCCGCCTCGCCGGCAGCAGCCATTTCGGTCAACGCGATGGCCAGCAGCGCCAGACCGGGATCGACCGCGCGTATCGCGCGCGCTACGGCATCCGCGACGTCGCGCTCTTCACAGGCGATGTTGCCGAGCGCGCCGTGGGTCTTCACATAGGTGATGCGATGACCGGCGTAGGCCGCAAGCGCCGCGGCGGCGCCGATCTGGTAGGCGACAAGCCGTTCGATCTCGCCATTTGTGAACGGAAGGCGGCGGCGGCCGAAACCCCACAGATCGGGAAAACCGGGATGGGCGCCGACCGCAACGCCACGCTCGCGTGCGATGGTAAAAGTCCGCGCCATCACTTCGGGATCGCCGGCATGAAAGCCGCAGGCCACATTGGCTGAGGTGACGATAGCGAGCATCGCCTCATCGTCGCCGCAGCGATAGGTACCAAAACCCTCGCCAAGATCGGAATTGAGATCGACGGTTGGCATTTTGGCCCCCTTATGGTGCGATCCGGATCACCGGCTCCAGCGCAGCACGACGGGGTCGAGCGAACGGGCGATCTCGATCAGGCCGGCACGCGTGGCCGGATGGACCTTTTGCAGGGGATGGCGAACCGCTTCGGAACGGATCACGCCACCTTCCTGCATCAGGATCTTGCAGGCCTGCAATCCGCATTGCCGATTTTCATAGTTGATCAGCGGCAACCAGCGCGCGTAAGCCGCCGCCGCCTCGTCCCTGCGCCCGGCGAGATAGGGATCGATGATCTGCCGGATGCCGTCCGGATAGCCGCCCCCGGTCATCGCCCCGGTCGCGCCCGCGTCGAGGTCTGCCATCAACGTGATGGCTTCCTCGCCGTCCCAGGGCCCCACGATGCTGTCGCCACCGGCGGCAATGAGATCGCGGAGCTTTGCCGCGGCCATCGGCACCTCGATCTTGAAATAGCTGATGTGCGGAATCTCCTTCGCCATCCGCGCCAGCAGCGCGACCGAGAGCGGCGTCCCGGCGACCGGCGCATCCTGGATCATGATCGGGATGTCGATGGCGTCGGAGACCACGCGATAGAATTCGACGATGGCCTTCTCGGAGACGCGAAAAGTCGCGCCATGATAGGGCGGCATGATCATCACCATCGCAGCGCCGGCCTCTTGGGCCTGACGGCTGCGCGCCGCGCAGATCGACGAGCTGAAATGGGTCGTCGTCACGATCACCGGCACCCGGCCGGCGACATGCTTGAGCACCGCATCCATCACCTGCTCGCGCTCGGCATCGGTCAGCACGAACTGTTCGGAGAAGTTGGCGAGAATGCAGATGCCGTTGGAGCCGGCGTCAATCATGAAATCGATGCAGCGCCGCTGTCCCTCGAGATCGAGTTCGCCTCGGTCATTGAAGATGGTGGGCGCGACGGGAAAGACACCGCGATAGGGTGTTGAAGCGGTCGGATTCATGAACCGTCCTCGTGTTGCCAGCGCTCGAAAACGCTCTATCGGCGCTGGTTATAGACGTCGATGCAGACGGCGCCGAGCAACACCAGGCCCTTGATCACCTGCTGATAGTCGATGCCGATGCCGAGGATCGACATGCCGTTGTTCATCACGCCCATGATCATGGCGCCGACCACGGCGCCACCGACCCGGCCGACACCGCCATACGCCGAGGCGCCGCCGATGAAGCAGGCCGCGATGACGTCGAGCTCGAAGCCGAGTCCTGCCTTGGGCGTTGCCGTATTGAGGCGCGCCGCAAAGACGAGCCCGGCAAGCGCTGCCAGCGCGCCCATGTTGACGAAGGTCAGGAAGGTGAGCTGCTCGGTCTTGATGCCGGACAGTTTTGCAGCCTTGGCATTGCCACCGACCGCGTAGATCTGCCGGCCGACCACGGTTCGCCGCGTCACGAAGCCATAGAGCGCGATCAGCGCCATCATGATGACGAGCACGTTCGGCAGGCCGCGATGCGAGGCGATCAGATAGGTGAAGTAGAGCACCGCACCCGACAGCAGGAAGCTCTTCGCGACAAAGACCGCGTAAGGCTCGACGTCGATGCCGTGCGACTGCTCGCGCGCGCGGCCCTTGACGCTGGAATAGACCAGCCCCAGCGCCAGCACGGCGCCGATCAGCAGCGACGTCGGATGCAGCGTGTCGGCGCCGGGAAGCACCTCCGGAATGAAGCCCGACGACAATTTCTGGAAGGTGGTCGGAAACGGCCCGACCGACTGGCCCTGCAGCAGCGCGAGCGCGAGGCCCTTGAACACCAGCATGCCGGCGAGCGTAACGATAAAGGACGGGATCTTGAAATAGGCAACCCAGTAGCCTTGCGCCGCGCCGATCGCCGCGCCCACCACCAGGCATGCGATGAAGGCCAGGGGGTAATCGACGTGGTAGCGCACCATCAGGACAGCTGCGACCGCGCCGACGAAGCCAGCCACCGAGCCGACCGAGAGATCGATATGGCCGGTGACGATCACCAGCAGCATGCCGAGCGCCATGATCACGATATAGCTGTTCTGCAGCACGAGGTTGGTGAGATTGAGCGGCTGCAGCAGCGTGCCGTCGGTGACGACCTGGAAGAACAGCATGATCGCAAACAGCGACAGCAGCATGCCATAGTTGCGCAGATTGTTCTTGATGAAACCGCCGTGCTGGCGTTGCTCGGGAAGCGAAACCGTCTTGTCTGTCATACCCGCATTCCTCCCGTCCGCATCTCGCTCTCGTGCAAGTGCCTGCTTGGCATCTTAGTATTGCGCATGATGGCGCGCATGATCTTTTCCTGCGTCGCATCACCGGCGGTAAACTCGCCGACAAAGGCGCCGTCGTTCATCACGCAGATGCGATCGCAGGTGCCCAGCAGTTCCGGCATTTCCGACGAAATCACCACGACGCCCCTGCCAGCCTCCGCCAGCTCGTTGATGATACAGTAAATCTCGTATTTCGCACCGACGTCGATGCCCCGGGTCGGCTCGTCCAGGATCAGGACCTTGGGGTCCGTCATCAGCCATTTCGACAGCACCACCTTCTGCTGGTTGCCGCCGGAGAGCTGGCCGGTCTCCTGGTAGACGTCGGAGCAGCGGATCCGCATCCGGTTCCGGTAGTCGCTCGCCACCTTCAGTTCTGCGATGTCGTCGATCACCCAGCGCGGGGCAACCTGGTCGAGGCTTGCCAAAGTGACATTCTTGCGCACGTCGTCGGCCAGGATCAGCCCGAGCTGCTTGCGATCCTCGGTCACATAGGCAAGTCCGGCGTCGATCGCCGATGCCACATTGGAAAGGTGGACCTCGCGGTCGTCGAGCCAAAGCCGGCCGCTGATCTGGCGGCCCCAGGCCCGGCCGAACAGGCTCATGGCGAACTCGGTCCTTCCCGCGCCCATCAGGCCGGCGATACCAACGACCTCGCCGCGCCGCACCTCGAAGTCGACATTCTTGATGACTTGCCGCTCGGGATGGAGCGGATGGTACACCGACCAGTCCTCCACCTGCAGAACGGGATCGCCGACCTTCGCGGCGCGCTCCGGAAAGCGGTGCGCGAGGTCGCGGTTCACCATGCTGCGGATGATGCGGTCCTCCTGCACCGGTTCGGTGCGGCATTCGATGTCGTCAACAGTGCGGCCGTCGCGCAGCACCGTGATGCGGTCGGCGACGCGGGCGACCTCGTTCAGCTTGTGCGAGATCAGGATCGAGGCGATCCCCTGCTCCCGGAACGTGACGAGACGATCGAGCAGCGCCGCGCTGTCCTTCTCGTTGAGGCTCGCGGTCGGCTCGTCCAGGATCAACAGCCGCACCCGCTTGGAAAGTGCTTTCGCGATCTCGACCAGCTGCTGTTTGCCGACGCCGAGATCGGTGATCAGCGTATCAGGCGATTCCTGCAGGCCGACCTGCGCCAGCAATTCCCGCGTGCGCCGGTACACCTCGTGACGGTCGATGACACCTAGCCGCGACGGCGGATGCGACAGGAAGATGTTCTCCGCGATCGACATCAACGGGATCAGCGCCAACTCCTGGTGGATGATGATGATCCCGAGCGCCTCGGAATCGTTGATGTCGCGAAAGTGCCGCTCCTCGCCCTCATAGACGATCGTCCCCTCATAGCTGCCGTGGGGATAGACGCCGCTGAGCACCTTCATCAGCGTCGACTTGCCGGCGCCGTTCTCGCCCACCAGCGCATGGATCTGGCCGGGCTCGACGATGAAGTTGACGTCCCGCAGCGCCTGCACGCCCGAAAAGCTCTTGCTGACGCCGCGCATTTCCAGCATTGCCGTCATCGAATCACGTCCCTCGTGCGCCGGGCCGCCCCGGCGGGATAGAGTCCGGCAGGCACGGATCACCGCACCTGCCGGAGAAGTTATTGTTACTCGAACTGAGCCTTCTTGTAGTAGCCGCTGTCAATCAGGGCCTTCTCCCAATTGCTCTTGTAGACCACGAGCGGCTTGAGCAGATAGGACGGAACCACCTTGACACCGTTATTGTAGGTCTTGGTGTCGTTGACGGAAACTTCCTTGCCGCTGAGCGATGCATCGACCATGTCGGCGGTCACGCGCGCCAGATCGCGGGTGTCCTTGAAGATGGTCGAATATTGCTCGCCGCGCAGCATTGCCTTGATCGACGGCACTTCCGCGTCCTGGCCGCTGATGATCGGCATCTTCTGATCGCCGCTGCCGTAGCCGACGCCCTTCAGCGAGGAAATGATGCCGATGGAGAGGCCGTCATAGGGCGACAGCACTGCATCGACCCGCTTCTTGCCGTAATAGGCGCTGAGCAGATTGTCCATGCGGGCCTGGGCGGTGGCACCGTCCCAGCGCAGGGTTGCAACCTTGTCCATGCCCGTCTGGCCGCTGCCGACCACCAGCTTGCCGCTGTCGATATAGGGCTGCAGCACCGACATGGCGCCGTTGTAGAAGAAGTAGGCGTTGTTGTCGTCGGGCGAGCCGCCGAACAATTCGATATTGAACGGTCCCTTGCCTTCCTTCAGCCCAAGCCCCTGCTCGATCGACTGCGCCTGCAGCACGCCGACCTGGAAGTTGTCGAAGGTCGCGTAATAGTCGAGGTTCGGAGTGTCGCGGATCAGTCGGTCATAGGCGATCACGGTGATGCCCTTGGCCTTGGCCTGCTTGAGCACGTCCGAGAGCGTGGTGCCGTCGATGGCAGCGATCACCAGCACCTTGGCGCCTTTGGTCACCATGTTCTCGACCTGGGAGAGCTGGTTCGGGATATCGTCCTCGGCATATTGCAGATCGGTGCCGTAGCCGCGCTCCTTCAGGACCTTGACGATGTTGTTGCCGTCGTCGATCCAGCGCGCGGAGGATTTTGTCGGCATCGCGATGCCGACGCTCGGCTTGGTTTGTGCCAGTGCGCCGCTAGTGGACGCCATGGCGGCAAGACCCGCCAGCGCCAGCGCAAATGATGTGGTCTTCAGATTGAGCATACTTCTACTCCCATTGGTGTTCAGAATTTCAAATTGTGGACGACTGACTAGGGATCACCGTTCTTCATCAGAGATCGCAGTGCGGGAAACTTCGGTTCACTTCCTCCTATGAGTTTGCAAGCATGACATCCGGCTCCGGGCGGCCGCGAGCAGCCACTTCCATCAGGAAGGTGCGCCCGTGGTCGGAATCAGCGGCACGCGCCGCCTCGTCCATACCTTGCCAGGCCGATGTGACCAACAGACGCGACAGGTCCGGCCCGACGAAGGCCGGGCAGCTGGACTGGCGCGCCGGCACCTTCAGAGAGCGCAGATGCTCGCCTTGCGGACTGTAGATATCGACACAGCCGCCGCCCCAACGCGCGTTCCAGATCCGGCCGTCGGCATCCACCACCGCGCCGTCGAGGCCGCCGATGCCACGGTGTTGCAACAACTGTTCGGGCGCGCCACGCGGCAGTCCCGTCGCCGGGTCCAGCACAACGCGATAGAGCACGTTGGCGGCCGTGTCGGCAAAATAGCCGAGCGAACCGTCGGGCGAGAAACAGATCGCGTTCGGAATGGTGACATCTGCGAACAGACGCGAGATCTCGCCCCGATAGAGCGCGTAGATCGCGCCGGCGCCCGCCTCCGCCTTGCGTCCCATGGTGCCGATCCAGAAGGTACCGCAAGGGTGCACCCGCGCATCGTTGGAGCGGTTGCCGGGACGATCCGCCTCAAGCGGACAATAAAGCGTCAAGCGGCCGTCGCTGATCGTGCGGACGTAAAGTCCGTCCTCCGCGACGATCAGCTGCCGCGTCTGCGTCGATGCGCGCCAGCGCGCTTGCCATCCTGCCCAGCCGATGGATGCGGACCTGCCCGCTGCCGAGCTGCGCCTCGAACAACCGTCCTTCAAGAATGTCGAACCACCATGCGGTATCGGTGGCCACGTCATAGGTCGGCCCCTCGCCCAGATGACAGCGCTCGGCAGACAGAACCGAAGTCGGAACAAGTTCCATCGCGTCATTTTGCAACATCATCGCACCGAGCCAGCCAAGCCGAAGCGATAGACAGTGTGGTGCCGATATACGTGCTCGGGCGCAAGGCGCGCGCCCGGAAAATCCGGCCGGTTCGGCGTATTGGGCCAGACCTGCGGTTCAAGGCAGATGGCGTCCGACTGCCGGTATAGCCGCCCTCGCTTTCCCGCTGTCGAGCCATCGAGATAGTTTCCCGAATAGACCTGCAAGCCCGGCTGATTGGTCAGGAGTTCGAGGATACGTCCGGATCGCGGCGCTTCGAGACGCGCCGCCAGCCGTAGTTCACCAGCGTTGTCGAGGCAGAAATTATGATCGTACCCTTTGCCGTGGCGCAGCTGCGTGTCGTCGTGGCGGATCCGGGTGCCGACCGCAGAGGGGATGCGGAAATCGAACGGCGTGCCGGCCACGGCCCGCGGCGGCTCCGGCAGCGGAATAGCGGTGGGATCGATTGCGAGGAAACGGTCGGCCAAGACCGTCAGCCGGTGATCCAGGATGCCCGCATCCGACGCGACACCCTCGAGATTGAAGAAGCTGTGATTGGTCAGGTTGACGATGGTCGGGCGATCGGTGCGCGCCTCGAAAGTCAGCGACAATTCGTTTGCGCCGGTCAGGCGATAGGTGATGCGAACGTCGAGCTTGCCGGGATAGCCTTGGTCACCATGCGCGCTGGCGTGGCCGAGCGTCACCGCGGGCTGCGCGCCATGCTCGATGTCGATGATGTCCCAGAGCCGCCGGTCGAAGCCGTCAAGCCCGCCATGAAGCGCATGCGGACCGTTGTTGGCGGCGAGTTCGACCACCTCGCCGTCGAGCTCGAAACGCGCACTGGCAATGCGATTGGCGTAGCGGCCGACGGTCGCGCCGAAGAATTGCCGCAAGCCGACATAGCCGCCGAGTTCGTCATGCCCGAGCACGACGTCGTCGCTTTGGCCATGCGCATCGGGCACCAGCAGCGCCTGCAATGCCGCGCCAAAATTGATGATCCGCGCCTCGAAACCGTTAGGCGAACGCAGCACCACACGCTCGACCGTGCGGCCATCCGGCAATTGGCCGAATAAATCTCTGGCAACAGTGGGTGCGGCGTCAACCATGGTCACTCTTCAAAGGCTTCTACGAGTCAGGCGCCGGCCGAGCATGAAGGCATCCGCAACAAGACGAAGCGGTGCCAGATCGACATCACTGGTCCCGCTCGCCGTCAACTCGACGAAGCGGCGATAGAGGCCGGGATATTCCGCGTCCACCGTGTCGACCAGCACTTTGTCTCCCGCAACCAGACGTCGCCCGCCGCCGGAGAGCTTCAGCGGCCCGCCATCAGTATCGACAACGATGTCCCAGCTCTGCGGTCCGGTCTGCCGGAAGTCGAATTCGGCTTTGACTTGCAGACCCGTGGCGTCTTCAAGCGACAGATGAGCCGCAATCGGCGCCGCGCAATTGGCGGGGAAACTGAGTTCAGCCGCGGTCACGAATACCGGTTGCGGCAGGATGCGGGTCAGAATCGAGAGCGCATTGATGCCGGGATCGAAGACGCCGAGCCCGCCCGGCTCCCAGATCCAGCTCTGCCCGGGATGCCAGACGCGAACGTCCTCCTTCCAGCTGATGGTCACCGAGCGAATGCGGCGCGACGCCAGCCAGTCCCGCGCCGGCTCGACCGCGGGTGCATAGCGCGAATGCCAGGTCGCAAACAGCGTCCGGCCGGCGCGCGTGGCCTGGGCGATCAAGGGATCGAGTTCGCTCACGCTCGCCCCCGGCGGCTTTTCCAGCATCACATGCTTGCCGGCCTCAAGCGCGGCCGCCGCCTGGCCACGACGCACCTGTGGCGGCGTGCATAAGGCTACCGCATCGATCGGCGGGCCATCGCGCAGCAGCTCCTCGAGCGTCGCGAAATGCGGCAGGTCCGGCAGCGAGGCATTGCGGCTCGCAACTGCGGCAAGCGTCACGCCATCGGTTGCAGCGATGGCGGGAACATGCTGATCGCGCGCGATCTTGCCGAAGCCGACGATGGCAACACGCAATGTCGTCATGGCTGCTCTCCGGCTTCAGCGTTGACGGCGGTTTCGGCCGTTAGTTGCGCCGCCACGGTGCCTTCGTTCCGGCGCACGCCGTTGTGAATAACCTCGACGATCGCCGCTGCCGCCGCTTCGGCGTCGCCAGCGATGATCGCATCGACGATGCGCTGATGCCACAGCAGCGCGATCTCGCGCTCCTGTGAATCCACGGGAGCACTGAGCAGGAACGATGCGCGCAGCGCCGCCTCGATCACGTTGCCGATCGAGCGCATGAACAGATTGCCCGATGCACTGGCGACGGCGATGTGAAGGGCAAGGTCGGCATCGGCGAAGCCGACCGAGTCGGAAGCTTCGCGCCGCATCCGGTTCATACTGCGTGTAAGCTCCGCGATATCCGCCTCGGAGCGTCGCGCTGCCGCGAGCGCCGCGGCACGCGGCTCGACGGCGAGGCGAATTTCGGCGAGATCGCCGAGGAAACGCTTGTCGATGCCGGCGTCGAGATGCCAGGCCAGCACGTCGGCGTCGAACATGTTCCAGGCTCCCCGCTCCCGCACCACGGTGCCGACCCGCGCTTTGGTCGTGAGCAGCCCCTTGGCAACCAGCGTCTTCACGCTCTCGCGCAACACCGGCCGCGACACGCGAAATATCGCGATCAGTTCGGCGTCGCCGGGCAGCCTCACCCCCTCGGCGTAGCGGCCGGCGATGATGTCGATCCCGATGCTGCGCGCCACCTCCGCATGGTTGGAGTGCGCACGTCGCGTCGGGATGACGACGAGGCGCGAGGTCACGGCGTTGCTCCAGCCCTGATAGTCACGAGGCGCGTTCTCCCAAGACGTTATCCCGGCGCCCGCACCACATTTGTGGTGCCATGGAACCTTCGGCTGCCCTTTTGGGCTGCGGACATCACTATTTCACGGAAAAAACGTGCCGACTAGTCATATTATTTGACTATTTGATTACATCGTTAGGCCGGCTGTCTCCATCGATCCGAGGGCCTCACTCCCAGGCCCACTCCGAGAAATCGTTTTCAAACTGCGGCACCTCGGCCCACATGCCCTTCAGCTTCTTGTTCGCAATCGAGACGAATTGCGGCTGGTACAGGAAGCCGGCGGCGGCATCGGTTGCGAGCATGCGTTGGGCGTCACCGAGAAGTTTGGCGCGATCGGCTTCGTTCGTGGCTTCCGTGACCTTTTTGTACAGTGCGTTGAAGGCCTCCGACTTGTAGCCGAAATAATAATTCTCCTCGGTGAATCTCGCGAGATCGAGCGGCTCGGCATGGAGGACGATGGTGAGATCGAAATTGTGCGGTCCGGTGAAGACCGATGACAGCCACTGCGCCCATTCGACGTTCTCGATCTTGGCAATGATGCCGATCTTGGCGAGCTCTGCCGCGATCACCTCGCCGCCCTGCCGCGCATAGCCCGGCGGCGGCAGCTTGAGGCTGACTTCCAGCGGCGTGGTGACGCCGGCATCCGCGAGCAGCTTCTTCGCCTTCTCGATATCGAACGGATTGATGTCGGTCGTATCGATGTAGCCGAGCGCGCCGGGAACGTAGAAGCTGCCAATCGGTACGCCGAAGCCGTCAACCGCGCCCTCGATCACCGCCTTGCGGTCGATCGCCGCAAGGATCGCGCGCCGCACCCGCACATCGTCGAACGGCTTCTTCTTGTTATTGATGGTGAGGATGGCTTTGCCCCGCGAGCCGCCGATCAGCACGGCGAACCTTGGATCGGACTTGAACTGCGGCAGGCTTCGATAGGCCGTTACACGCGGGAACGCATCGACATCGCCCGAAAGCAGCGAGGCCACTTGCGCCGACGGATCGCTGATGAACCGGATCACCACCTTGTTGAGCTTGATGGCAGCCGCGTTGCGGTATTCCGGCCATTTGGTCAGCGTGATCGACGAGCCCTTGGCCCAGGCCGCGAGCACGAACGGCCCGGTGCCGACGGGCTTGGTGCCGTTGGTGGACGCGCTCTTCGGCTCGACGATCGAGGCAGTAGCCTGCCCGAGCAGGAACGGCAGATTGGGCTCGGGGTTCTTCATGCTGATCACGACGGTATCGTTATCCGGCGTGGTGATCCCGGCGATGCTCTGAAACAGGCTCTTGTCCTTGTTGGTGCTGGTCGGCTCCGTCGCGCGCTCATAGGAGAATTTGACCGCCTGCGCGTTGAAGGGTTCGCCGTTCTGGAACGTCACGCCCTTGCGCAGCTTGAAGGTGTAGGTCTTCAGGTCGGGCGCAGCTTCAAAGCTCTCGGCGAGCAGCGGCACAACCGAACCGTCTTCCTTGATCTTGGTCAGTGTCTCATACACGTTGTAGAGCGTGACCTCGGCGATCGCCGCGGCAGCTCCGCTGGTCGGATCAAGCCCGGGCGGCTCCAGCGTCATGCCCATCACGACGCTGTCTTTCTTGCCTTGCGCAGCACCCGGCTGCGGCAGCAGGGAAAGCGCTGCCATCGCGGCAGCGGCGAACAGAATGAGCTTCTTGGACATACAAACGCTCCTGAAAACGGGACGAATCGATGGGCAGGTCAGGCTAACATCCGTTGCATCAGGCTATCACGTCTCGCCCGCAGGCGGAGGCAGCGCCATGATGGTCTCGGCGTGGTGGCAGGCGGCAATATGACCGGGTCCGACGCTGCGCGCCAGTGGCGCGACGGTGCGGCAATGCGGGTCGGCAAACGGGCATCGCCCGGCATAGGCGCAGCCGTTCGATCCCACCGATTGCGACGCAATCGCCTGCGCGCCGCGGCGGCGCCGCTCGCGGCCGGGGCGGGTGCGCGGCACGGCTTCGAGCAGCGCGCGCGTATAGGGATGCGCGGAGCCGCCGAACAGATCCTCCGGCGTGCCCTGCTCGACGATCCGGCCGAGGTAGATCACCGCGATCTCGTCGCAGAGATATTCCACTACCGCGAGGTCGTGGCTGATCAGGACGTAGCTCAACCCGAACTCGTCCTGCAGGTCTTCCAGCAGATTGAGCACCTGCGCCTGCACCGATACGTCGAGCGCGCTGACCGGCTCGTCGGCGACGATCAGCTTGGGCTGCGTGATCAAGGCCCGCGCAATGGCGATACGCTGGCGCTGACCGCCGGAGAATTCGTGCGGGAACTTGTCCATGTCGGCGTCGCGCAGACCCACCTGCTTCAGCACCGCGGCGACGCGATCGCGCTGCTCGGTGGACGCTATGCGTCCCAGCGCGGTAAGCGGCTCGGCGACAATGCGCGCAACCGTCTGGCGCGGATCGAGCGAGCCATAGGGATCCTGGAACACCATCTGGAAATCGCGCCTGGCATGGCGGAGTTCGCCTGCGGAAAGCCGATGAAGGTCGCGCCCGAGCAACCGCACCGAGCCCGGATGTCGGCGTCTCCAGCGCCATCACCGCGCGGGCAAGCGTGGATTTTCCCGAACCGGATTCGCCGACCACGCCAAGGCTCTTGCCCGCCGCCAGCTGCAGGCTGACGCCGTTGAGCGCCAGCACCTGAGGCGCAGGCTGGAACAGGTTTTCGCGCGGCAGGGTGTAGCGCTGCACGAGGTCATCGACCACGAGCAGTGTCGGCTCGGGGGCAATAGCCGTCTGTGCCACTGGCGCCGTCGTGCTCATGCGCTCACGGCTCCAACCTTGTGCGCCATCGAGACGTCGGTGCGCAGGCAGCGCACGGTGTGGCCGGCATTCGACCGCGACGGGCGGCGGGAAGATCGCGCGGCAGCGTTCTTCGGCGATCTCGCAACGATCCGCGAAGGCGCAGCCGGCAGGCAGGTCGGCAAGTTCCGGCACGGTGCCGGGAATGGTGCGCAGCCGCGTCCCCTTCGGCGCACCGAGCCGCGGCCGCGCGCGGAACAGGCCCTGGCTGTAGGGATGGCCGAGGCCGGACAACAGCGCCTCGGTCGCGCCGTTCTCCACCACGGTGCCGCCATACATCACCATCATGCGCTGCACGTTTTCGGCGATGACGCCGAGATCATGCGAAATCAGGATCATCGACATGCCGCGCTCGGCGACGAGATCGGCGATCAGGTCGAGGATCTGGCCCTGGATAGTGACATCAAGCGCGGTGGTCGGCTCGTCCGCGATCAATAGATCAGGCTCGCAGGCGAGCGCCATCGCAATGGTGATGCGCTGGCGCTGGCCGCCGGAAAACTGGTGCGGGTAGGCATCGACGCGCTTCGCCGCATCGGGAAGGCCGACGCGGTCGAGCAGCGCAATCGCTTCCCGATGCGCCTGCGCGCTCGAAAATCCCCGGTGACGGCGCAGCGGCTCGGCGACCTGGCGGCCAACGGTGTGCATCGGATTGAGCGCCGTCATCGGCTCCTGAAAGATCATGCTGACGCGGTTGCCGCGCAGTTTGCAGTAGTCGGACTCGGCCAGACCAACCAATTCCTCGCCGTCCAGCCGGATGCTGCCGCTGACGACGGCGCTGTCCGGCAGCAACCCCATCAGCGCCATCGCGGTCACCGACTTGCCGCATCCGGACTCCCCGATCAAGCCGAGCGTCTCGCCGCGCGCCAGCGAGAAGCTGACGCCGCGCACCGCGTCCGCCGGGCCGCGGCTGGTATTGAGCCGGACGCGTAAATCCCTGACTTCGATCAGCGGCGTTTGCTCAGCCATCACCGCTCCCGCGACAAACGCGGATCGAACAGATCCCGCAGCCCGTCGCCCAACAGATTGAGCCCCAGTACGGCGGCGGCGATCGCAAGGCCGGGATAGACCGCAAGCAACGGTGACTGGAACAGCAGGCTCTGCGCGTCATTGAGCATGCGGCCCCAGGACGGTTGCGGCGGCTGGGTGCCGAGACCGAGATAGGAGAGCGCCGCCTCCGCCAGGATCGCGAGCGCGAACTGGGTGGTCGCCTGCACGATCAGGATCGAGAGGATATTGGGCAGCACGTGTTCGATCGTGATGCGGAGTTTGCCCTTGCCCGAGGCGCGCGCCGCCAGCACGAATTCCCGCGCCCAGATCGCGTTGGCCGACCCTCGCGTGATGCGCACGAAGAGTCGGGACCTGGAAGATGCCGATCGCCGTGATCGACGTCAGCATGCCCGGCCCCGCCACCGCGGCCAGCATGATCGCCGAGAGCAGCGCCGGAAACGCGAAGGTGAAGTCGCTCAGGCGCATGATCACCTCCTCGACCCATCCCCGGCGGGCGGCGGCGACCAGCCCGAACGAGACGCCGAACAGACAGACCGATACCGACCGCGATGACGCCGACCATGATCGAGCTTCGGGCGCCCACCAGCAGCAGCGAGACGATGTCGCGGCCGAGCGCGTCGGTGCCGAGCCAATGCGCCGCGGAAGGCGGATTGAGCTTGTGCGCCATGTCGATCTCGTAGGCCGACCATGGCGTCCAGACCAGCGACAGCAGCGCGGCCGCGATCATCAACAAGGTCAACACGCCGCCGACGACGAAGCTGCGGTGACGAAGCGCGCGCTGCCAGAAGCTTTTGCCGGGTGGGCGCAGCACCAGCGGGGCGGCACTTGCCGAAATTGCCGCGACAGGTTCAAGGCCGCTCATAATTCGCTGGCCTTGATGCGCGGGTCGATCGCGGCATAGAGCACGTCGACCACGAAATTCACGATCACGACCATTGCCGCCAGCAGCATCACGCAATTGCGGACCACGATGAGGTCGCGATTCGAGATCGACTGGAAGATCAGCCGGCCCAATCCCGGCAGATAGAACACGTTCTCGATCACGATGGCGCCGGCGAGCAGATTAGCGAATTGCAGCCCCATCAGCGTCATGACCGGAATCATCGCGTTGCGCAGCACATGGCCCCACAGCACCTGTCGCTTTGTCAGTCCCTTGGCCCGCGCGGTGCGCACGAAATCCTCGCGCAACACTTCGAGCACCGCCGAGCGCGTGACCCGCGCCAGGATCGCGGCCTGCACCACCGCCAGCGAAATCGCCGGCAGCAGCAGCGAGCGGATGCCGGGAAGGATGCCCTCCCCCCATCCGGCGAAGCCGCCGGCCGATAGCCATTGCAGTTTTACCGAGAACAGCAGGATCAACAGGATGGCGAACCAGAAATTCGGAATGGCGATGCCGAACTGCGTCGCCGCCATGACCCCGACATCGCCGAGCTTGTTGTGATTGGCCGCGGTGTAGACGCCGGCGGCGAGCGCCAGCACCACCGTCAGCAGCATCGCCATCACGGCCAGCGGTATAGTCAGCGCCAGCCGCTCGGCGATCAGATCCGCCACCGGCGTGCCGTAGGAATAGCTGTTGCCGAGATCGCCGACCAGCAGCCCGCCGATCCAGTGCAGGTAGCGAACGACCAGCGGCTGGTCGAGCCCGAGCTTGATGGTCATGGCGCGGACCGCTTCCGGCGAAGAGTCCGCGCCCATCAGCATCTCGGCGGCGTTGCCCGGCAACGCATCGAGGACAAGGAAGATGATCAGCGAGGCGCCCGCAAGCGTCGCAAGCAGGGTCAGAAGGCGGCGGAGAATGAAGACGCTCACGGATTCGTCCCAGCGGAAGGATATCGCATTGATGGATCATCCGGCCATCGGTCAAGCGAATTCTGCGCCGCCTCGAACAGCGCGGAGACCCGCAGCAATTCAGCATCGCCGCGAAACCGTCCCACCAGTTGCAGGCCGATCGGAAGCCCGTCGGCGCCGAAGCCGCAGGAAACACTCACCGCCGGATGTCCGGTCATTGAGTGGCGGAGAGGAAGCAGAGATCGTCGTTCATCTTCTAATCACTTGATGACCCGGTGAAGCCCGCACACTGTTAAATCCAATGCGACAGGTCAACCGTTGACGGCCTCCAAATGACGAGCCGCCGCCCGCCCAGCGCGCCACTATGGGGTTCCCGGCTCCTAAGACGCAAAGGAGGAAATCGCGGAGGAGGTATGCGTTCGCAATCTCGCGGCGCAATTCGCCCGAGGTTTGCACGAACATTGTCCCTCTTGAGTACAGAGGGCGCAGGGAAGACCGGTGCACGCTGCACCCGCGGTCTCGTGTGCAAGCTGCACAAAGAAATGCGCACACGAGCGGGTTAAGCAGAATACTTTTCGTGCGAGGGCTGGACAGGATTTTTGATTTGCCCGTCCGGTTGGCCTTTTTGAGCATCGCACGCAACTCTCTCCGTCATTCCGGGCAGCCCGCAGGGCTGAGCCCGGAATCCATACTTCCGATCTTGAGTATGATTCTCTGATGTGCAATTGCACATCATAGCTCGCGACTTCGTCGCGCCCCGGAATGACGGTAGTGGAAGCCACCTCGGTTTCCTTCTCAACCGACGTGACACCCGCGAAACTGCGTCATTGACTTGTCTGAAGCATCTGCAGCTCGGCAATACGATTGTCGGCGCGGCGGAGCCGTCGACAAAGCTCGCGGTTGATATTCTGCATCACCATCACATACCCATGGATGTCGGCCTTGTAGCACGCGTAGAGTTTTCCGGCCGTGAGTTCGTACAGCACGGTTGGGCTCTCCGCGACCACGGTGGCTGACCGGTTCTGCATTTCGATGAGCGTCATTTCGCCGAAAAAATCACCGGGCTCGAGAACCGACATGCGAATGATGCGCCCCGCATCCCCGCGCTTGCTCACCACGAGCTCGCCGGAGTGAACAACGAACATTGAGCGCCCCGGTTCTCCTTCCGCCACGACAGCGGCCCCGACGTCGAAGCGGCGCTCGACCAGCATCGAGATCAGGAGATCGAGGCTCGCGTCTGCAAGGCCACCGAAAAAAGGTGTGGCGAGCAAGAACGCTTTCAGATCGGGGGAGCTGACAGCCATCGGCCAAATATACTCCCGCTCCCAGCGGCGGCAAGCGGGCCAAGCCCGACGGGGCTGAATTCGTCATTCCGGGGCGCGCCTCTTGCCTTGGCGCGAGCTGCCATCACGGTGCAGGGGGCGCGTTATCCGGAACATCTGCAGCAACTCGTCGGCCGCTGAGCCAGTAGAGTCGCACGCGAAGGGCCTGGCGTTCCTCCACGCCAGGCTTTTCGTCTCCGCGACGACGCGCAAATCAATAGCTGACGGCCAGCAGTCCGAGACGCGGATAGAGCCGGTCGATCGCCGTGACGTCGTTGCGCATCTGCTCGATGATCCAGTCCCTGATCTCGATCGCAACCGGCCGCGGGGTGCGGTTGCGCGGGCCGACGAATTCGCAGATCCGCTGCGTGCGGACAATGCGCTCGGACGCCGGCACCAGCGCGCCGGTCAACAGCCAATGGGCGACGACGGTGATCCAGCCGAGCGTCACGCCCTGCCCGAGCAGCGCCGCCTGCACCACGACGGCATAGTCGGAAAAACTCAGCGCCTTGATGGGACCGGAGCGGCGGGTGAGAACACCCGGATATTGCGCAACCCAATCCTCGGGCGTGTCGGCCAACCGGATCACCGTATTGCCTTCGCCCGCCGTATCAGCGTCGCGATGGGCGGGACTGCAGATCGGCATCATGACTTCCTTCATCACCAGCGCGCCGCCGGCCGTGGGATCGTCCTTGTCCCGGAAACGCATGCCGAGATCGACGTTCTCCACCGGCCCGCGCAACGAGCCTGAGATCAACTGGAAGCGAAGGTCGACGGTGGGGAACTGGCGTTGCAGCTTGTCGATGCGCGGCATCAGCCAGTGATTGGTGAAGGCCGAAGAGACCGAGAGCGTGATGGTTTCGGTGCCCCGGCGCCGGCGCTCGATCTCGAGCAGGCCGCTTTCGATGCTGCGAAATCCGTCGACGACGCGCCGATAAAGTAACTCGCCGTCCTCGGTCAGAACAGCACCTCCCGCGGAGCGATCGAACAGGCGGACGCCGAGATATTGCTCGAAACGTCCGAGCATGCGGCTGACCGCGGGCTGGGTCACGTTCAACTCCGCCGCCGCCGCCGTGAAGCTGCCGCTGCGCGCCGCCGCGGCGAACACGAACAGGGCATTGCTGGAGGGCAGCATCCGGCGAAGCTCGGGCATAACCTGAGATTATGACGTGCGTGATTATTTGGCAATTGCCCGTCCCTGCCAATTTTGATTGCATGGGCAGAGGGAGCCTGTGGAGATGCAGAGCGCCCTGATCGACCCGCAGCGGAGGGAACTTCCTCCGCCGCATGGGATACGCCCGACTATAAATTGAGATCATGCCAGTTCACTGACCCCTGCGACGAGGCAGGGGCGTCGTGGGGCCGCTTGCGGCCAAACGGCTGCGAGCAACAGGAAGGTCGTTCATTTGGGCAGCGGCGGCGAAAGCGTCGAAATCAGGTCCGCGAGCAAGAGCTACGGCGCGGTGCGCGCGCTCGATAACGTTTCCCTCAGCGTCGCGCCGCGTGAATTCGTCTCGCTGCTCGGGCCTTCCGGATCCGGCAAGACCACCCTCCTCGGCCTGCTCGGCGGCTTCATTCAACCCTCATCAGGCTCGATCCATTTCGGCGACCGCGACGTCACCTTCCTGCCCCCGCACAAGCGCGACATCGGCGTCGTGTTCCAGAACTACGCGCTGTTTCCGCATATGAGCGTCGGCGAAAACGTCGCCTTTCCGCTGCGCGCGCGACGACTGCCCAAGGCGAGCTGGCCGGAGAAAGTGCGCGCCGCGCTCGCGATGGTCGGCCTTGCCGGTTACGAGGCGCGCGGCGTCGCCCAGCTCTCCGGCGGCCAGCGCCAGCGCGTGGCGCTCGCGCGCGCGATGATTTTCGAGCCGCGGCTGATCCTGATGGACGAGCCGCTGTCGGCACTCGACAAGCAGTTGCGGGAATCGATGCAGATCGAACTGCGCGAACTGCACAAGCGGATCGGCGCCACCATCATCTATGTCACGCACGACCAGCGCGAGGCGCTGACCATGAGCGACCGAGTCGCCATCCTCAAGGACGGGCGGCTGGTCCAGATCGACAAGCCGGAACGGCTGCACGATCATCCGGCGGATTCCTTTGTGGCAAGCTTCATCGGCGAAGCGAGTCTCCTGCCCGTCCATCGCGTCGATTCCTCCAGCGTTGCGCTTGGACCCGCGATCCTGCATAGCGCCCGCGCCGTGCCTGACGGTGACGCGCTGATGCTCGCGGTGCACAGCGAAAAACTCTTGATCGATGACGGCAGCAGCGACGGAGCATGCAACCGCCTGACCGGCACCGTCACCGACGTCGTCTACCAGGGCGAGAGCCTGCGTGTCTTCATCGCATTGCCCGATGGCACGGCGTTGAGCCTGCGCCAGCCGAGCCATCACGAAGCCTATCGCCGCATTCCGCCGCCAGGCGAGCCCATCACCGTGACCCTCCACCCGGAGGACACCATCATCGTACCGAAAGCAGCGGAATGAACGTCCACCAACCACACCGTCCCAGCCATAGAGAAGAAGCCCCCATGTCGCTTCAGTGATTTGTCGTTCAGCAATTTCAAGGTTCTCACCTTTGACGTCGTCGGCACCCTGATCGACTTCGAAACTGGCGTGCTCAGCGCCGTCCGCAAGATCTCCGGCAAGGGCCCGGCAGAACTCAGCGACGACAAGATCTTCGCCTCCTACAAGCGTGGCCGCGATGCGCACCCGGAACGATCGAGCGAAGTGATGTTCGATGTCTATCGCTACCTCGCCAAGGAGCTCGGTCTCCCCGCGGACGATTCCGCCTGCAACTCCTTCCAGCTCGCGGTGCTGCGCTGGCAGCCCTTCGTCGACTCGGTCGAGGCGTTGAAGCGCCTGCGCACCAAATTCCGCCTGGTCGCCATGACCAATGCCGATCGCGTCGCGCTGTCGGCTTACGCGCACGCGCTCGGCAACCCGTTCCACGACACCGTCTGCGCCGACGACACCGGCGTCGCCAAGCCCAATCCCGAATTCTTCGCCTACAACAAGGGGCGGCAATCGGCGTTCGGCTACAAGCAGTCCGACATCCTGCACGTGGCGCAGAGCCAGTATCACGACATCGGAATCGCGCGGAAGCTTGGCTACAAGGTGTGTTGGATCGAGCGTCGCCAGGGATTGGCCGGCTTCGGCGGCACGCCGGAAGTGCCTGAGCTGACCAAGCCCGACTTTCATTTCCCGACCATGAAGGCGTTAGCCGACGCCGCCGTCGGACACTGAACCAGGCAAAGGCACGACCATGACCGAGGCATGGACTCCGCTGGCACCGGCCAACTCGCTCTGGATGAGCACGGCCGTGCCCTTGCGCGCGTTTCCACAGCTCGCGGGCGAAATCCAGGCCGACGTCGTCATCATCGGCGCCGGCTATACCGGGCTCTCGGCCGCGCATCATATTGCCAAGAGCGGCCTGACACCGGTCGTGCTGGAAGCCAACCGTCCCGGCTGGGGCGCCAGCGGCCGCAACGGCGGCGTCATCACTGCAAAATTCCGGCAGTCTTTTCGCGGCATCGATGCCGCCCATGGCCGCGCGATGGCGAAGCGGATGTATGAGATCGCCCATGAATCGGTCGAGATCGTCGAGGAGCTGGTTTCCGAATTCGACATCACAGCAGCGCGCCTGACGCGGACGGGACAGGTCAAGGCGGCACACAACCGCGCAACGCTTGAGGCTGCGATCGACGAAGCCGAATGGATGAAGCGCGAGATGGGCGATGCCGAGGTGCGCATCCTCAGTCACGATCAGGTGCGCGAGGAAACCGGCTCGCAGGCCTTCGTCGGCGGCGTGCTCAATCCGGGCTCCGGCGGCATCCATCCGCTGAATTATCTGCGTGGCCTCGCCGAAGGCCTGGCCAAACGCGGCGTCGCGATCTTCCAGGAGAGCCCGGCGCTGCGGATGCGTCGCGACAATGGACGCGTCGTCGTCGAGACACCACAAGGCACCGTGCGCGCGCTGCAGGCGATCATCGCCACCAACAGCTATTCCGACCTGACGCCGGCCACGCGCCACATGCAGCATACCCTGGTGCCGTTCCGCAGCGCGATCATCGCGACCGACAAATTGCCGCGCAACCTCGCCGGCTATTTGATGCCGACCGGCCGCACCTATACCGAGACCAAGCGCATGATGCGCTGGTTTCGCATGGTGGACGATCGCGTCATCTTCGGCGGCCGCGGCGCGTTCGGCAAACAGGATTCGGAAAGCGCGTTCGACGCGCTACGCAAGGCGATGGTCGGCATCTTTCCTGAAATCGCCGATCTGCCGCTCGCGTTCAAATGGTCGGGCCTGGTCGGCATGACGCTGGACTCGATGCCGCATATCGGCCGCCTCAACGACCAGACGCTGTTCGCGATGGGCTACAACGGCGCAGGGGTCGCGATGTCGAGCCTGATGGGACGCTATCTGGCGGCCTTCGTGCGCGGCGAGAAGCCCGATGTCGGCCTGCTCGACGCCAGCCGTCTCAAGGTCATCCCGTTTTATCCGCTGCGCGAACCGGCGGTGCGCATGGTCGCCGGCTGGTACCAGTTTCTCGATGCGATCGGACAGTAGGAATCGTGAGGCTTTAACAGGAGGGGAATAGAGTATGGCTGCCAATTACGGATCTTCTGCCCGCGCGTGGTTCGCGGTCTCATTCGGCGCTTTGGTATTAACGAGCATTCCGGCCAAGGCGGCCGAGCAAATCACCTTCGTGTCGCAGGGCGGCGCCTATCAGAAGGCGCAGACGATCGCGATCCTCGACCCCGCCGCCAAGAAGCTCGGCATCACCATCAACCAGGACAGCATTCCCGATGCCTGGCCGGTGATCAAATCGCAGGTCGCGAGCGGCAAGCCGATCTGGGACGTGGTTGACGTGCCGACCGGCTATTGCCTGCGCGGCGGCGAACAGGGACTGGTCGAGAAGCTCGACTTCGCCAAGATCCCCAACGCGGCGGCGATGCCGGCAGCCTATCGCAGCGACTATTCGGTCGCCTACGAATTTTACTCGAGCGTTCTCGCCTACAGCCAGAAGAAGTTCCCGGAAGGGTCGGCGCCCAACAGCTGGGCCGATTTCTGGGACGTGAAGAAATTCCCCGGCCGGCGCGCGCTGCGCAACCATCCGATCGCAACGCTCGAAGCGGCGCTGATGGCCGACGGCGTCGCGCCCGACAAGCTCTATCCGCTCGACGTCGATCGCGCCTTCAGGAAGCTCGAGGAGATCAAGCCCAACATCACGGTGTGGTGGACCTCGGGCGCGCAATCGGCGCAGCTCCTCAATGACGGCGAGGTCGACATGGTGATGGCCTGGAACGGCCGCGTCAGCGCGCTGGTCAGCGAAGGCGCCAAGGTCGCCTTCACCTTCAACCAGGGCATCCTGCAGAGCACCTCGCTCTGCGTGCTCAAGGGCGCGCCCAATTTGCCGACCGCGATCAGCTTCCTCAACGAAGCCGTCGATCCCGTCAATCAGGCCAATCTGCCGCTGCACATCGACTACGGCCCGGCGAACCCGAAAGCGTTCGACACCGGCGTGGTCAAGCCCGAGCGCGCCGCGCAACTGCCGAGCGCCCCGGCGAATGCCAGCAAGCAGGCGCTGATGTCCTATGCCTGGTGGTCGTCGCCGGAAGGCGAAGCCGCCGAGAAGCGCTGGGTTGCGTTCATGCAGAAGTAAGATGCTCGGCCCCCGCATCATCAGATGCGGGGGCAACCACTCCACCACGGGAAAGCAAGCAGTGACGAATCCAGCCCAAGACCTTTCCTTGCGACATCATCGCCGCGAACAGGGGCTGATGCTGGCGCTGGCGTCGCCGGCGCTGCTGGTGATCCTGCTGCTGATCGTGCTGCCGGTCGGATGGCTCGCCTGGCAATCGATCTATCAGGACGGTTTCACGCTGGAGAATTACCGCCGCATCGTCAGCGAGGACATCTACTGGCGCAGCTTTGCGCTGACCTTCGAGATCAGCCTGGTCGTGACGCTGCTGGCGCTGCTGCTCGGCTATCCCGTCGCCTATGCCGCCAGCGCGGTATCGAAGGGATGGAGCGTCCTGATCCTCGCACTGGTGATCCTGCCGTTCTGGACCAGCGTGCTGGTGCGGGCCTATGCCTGGCTCGCGCTGTTGCAACGGACCGGCGTGATCAACCAGTTGCTGCAATATCTCGGGATCATCGAGGAGCCCTTGGCGCTGGTCCACAACACCTTCGGCACGGTGGTGGCGACCGTGCACATCCTGCTGCCGTTCATGGTGTTGCCGCTCTACGCCACCATGCAGAAGATCCCGCACGATCTGCTGCAGGCCGGTGCAAGCCTCGGCGGCAGCCCGGCCCACACCTTCTGGCGGATCTTCCTGCCGTTGTCGCTGCCCGGCGTTCTCGCCGGCACGACCCTGGTATTCGTGCTCTGCCTCGGCTTCTACATCACGCCCGAACTGCTCGGCGGCGGCCGTACCGTGATGGTCTCGATGCTGGTGAGCCGCAATGTCGAACTCTACAACCAATGGGGCGCGGCGAGCGCCGTCGGCGTGGTGCTGTTGCTCAGCGTGTTTGCGATCTTCCTGATCGTCGGCCGGTTCATTCCGCTCGACCGCATATTGGGGCAGAAATGAAGACGCTCTCGCCCGCCCGCATCGCATTCACAGTCTTTTGCGCGCTGGTGCTGCTCTATCTGATGCTGCCGGTGCTGATCATCGTGCCGATGTCGTTTTCGAGCACGCGCTTCCTGACGTTTCCGCCGCCGTCCCTGTCACTGCGCTGGTACCAGGAATATATCGGCAACGCGGCCTGGATGCAGGCGACGCGGGTGACGTTCACGGTTGCGGCTCTCACCGTTGTGATCGCGACCCCGCTCGGGGTCGCCGCCGCCTACGCCATCAGCAACTCGAAACTGCGGATCATGCGGATCGTCCACATGACGCTGATGCTGCCGCTGGTGGTGCCGATCATCATCACCGCCGTCGGCATCTTCTTCGTCTATGCCCGGGTCGGGCTGGTGGCGACGATGTCGGGACTTGTGCTCGCCAATGTCATGCTTGGCCTGCCCTATGTCGTCACGTCAGTGGTGGCGGGCCTGCAGAGCTTCGACCCCGCGCAGGAGATGGTGGCGCGCAGCCTCGGCATGGGCCGCTTGCGCAGCTTCTTTGCCGTGACCTTGCCGCAGATCAAGGCCAGCGTGCTGACGGGAGCGATCTTCGCCTTCATCTCGGCGATGGACGAGACCGTGGTGGGCCTGTTCATTTCCGGCGGCCAGTATCAGCCGCTCACCAAGCGGATGTTCACTGCGCTCCGCGACGAGATCGACCCGACCATCGCCGCGATCAGCACGCTGATGACGGCGGCCTCGTTCCTGCTGGTATTGATCGCGAGCACGCGGCAGAAGAAGAGCGGCTGAGGTCCGTGCAGCAACACTCCGCGCCAAAGCGACCAACAAATTCAGACCTCGACGTTTAGCTCGTCATGACCGGGCTTGTCCCGGCCATGACGGAAAGTGAATCAGTTTTAACTAGCCGAGCTTCGGATGCGTCATGAATTCTTCGATGACCTCTGCCGGCGGCTTGACGAAATCCGACACGCGGCTGACGCCCAAACCCGTGAGGCGACGAAGCTTCACGGCCATTTCCGCCATCTTCACCACGATCGGAATGCCGTTGATCACGGGCGCACCGTCGATGGCGTGATCGCGTAGCGCCGAGAACAACAGCATCGGAATGCCGCCGCCGGGGATCAGCACGTCGACGCCCTTCGCCACCATCGGCCGCGCCTGTTCGGCGAACAGCTCCGCGACCTCAGCCGCCAGCGCCTCCGATTCGTAAGCCTTCAATATCTGTCCCGGCTCGAACGTCATCGCGTGGGTGCCCGCAACCCGGCGTTCCAGACCATATTTGGTGATCTGGTGATGGAACCAGGGAATGTAGCGCGGATTGATCGTGATGATGCCGCTGCGCTGGCCGAGCTGACAGCCATGCAGCATCGAGGCTTCGCCCAGCGCCAGAACCGGAATGTCGACGACGGAGCGCGCCTCATAGAGGCCGGCATCCTGGAAGTGGCCGATCACGAAGGCATCGTAGCCCTCCCGCTCGGCCCGCACCGCGTTGCAGATCACTTCCCGCGCGCAGCGAAACTCGACGATGGCATGGGCATAGGAATCGTGCGGCGTGATGCCCTTGATGTCGACCGTGGTGCCGGGATCGACGATTTCATCGAGATGCTTGCGCAGGCGGTCCCAATAGACTTTGCCGTTCTCGTAATCGACGTAGCTCTGGTACCAGATGCGGATCGGCTTCATGGCAAAATCCCTCCTCCGCGCGCGTCCGGCGGACGACGCGGCGTTTGATCATCGCAATACTCGCCGGCAACCGCTCAGGCGAGAAGCTTCCACTGCCCCTTCTCGAGCGTGACGATGACGCGGGCGCGCTCGTCGACGCCGGAATTATCTGATGGACCGAAGGTGTAGACGCCGTGCGTACCGACCACTTCCTTGGTGCGGTAGAGTTCATCGCGCAACGCCGACCGGAAGGCGGCCGTGCCGGGCGGCGTGGACGCCAGCGCACGCTTCGCGGCGTCGGCGAACACCAGCCAGCCATCGAAGGAATAGGCCGAGAACGCGTCGGTCGACGCAACGTTATTGGCCTTGAGGTGAGCGGCACGGAATTCCAGCCCGACCTTCTTCACCGGATTGCTGTCCGGCAACTGCTCGGCAACGATCACCGGCCCGGTCGGTGCCAGCACGCCTTCCACAGCCGCGCCGCCGACCCGGATGAAATCGGGATTGATCAGCGCGTGGGTGCCATAGATCGGGCCGCGGAAACCACGCTCTTTCAGCGCGATGAAGGGCAATGCGCCCGGCGTTCCCGATCCGCCGGTCATGACCGCATCAGGCCGGGCGGCGATGATCTTGAGGGTCTGTGCCGTCACCGTCGTGTCGGGGCGCGCATAGCGCTCGTCGGTGAGGATCTTGATGCCGGCCGGCTCGGCCGTCTTCGACAATGCGCCGTAGACGAGATCGCCCCAGGCGTCGCTGAAGCCGATATAGCCGAGACTCTTGATGCCGGCTTTCTGCATTTGCTGAACGACAGCGGCCACCATCAGCGACGGCGGTTGGGGGATCGAAACGGCCCAGAAGCCGCCGTCACCGCGCCCGACCGTCGGCGGCAGCGGCGAGATCGAAACGAACGGCACCTTCTGCTCGGCGGCGACCGCAGCCATTGCGACGGATCCCGGAAGGCCCGAGGTCCCGATCAGCATGTCGACCTTTTCTTCTTCGACCAGCTTGCGGGCATTGCGGGTGGAAGCCGAGGGATCGCCACCATCGTCCATCTGGACCAACCGGATCTTATGGCCTTCGATGGTGTCGAGATAAGCCATCGCGGCCGCGATACCGCGCGAATAGGGAATGCCGATCGAGGCGCCCGGCCCGGTCTGCCCGGTCACGAAACCGACCGAGATTGGGGCTGCTTCGGCGCGAAGGATCGCGGGAGCCGCGACGAAACCGGAGAGTGCCACACCGCCGAGGAGAACGTTTCGGCGCGAAACCATATGCCTGCTCATCGTCGCTACCTCCTGTTGGTCCGCCGGTCAGTCGACCGGGTGTGGACTGCTGCTGAAGTGGGAAATCAGGGCGATGGTGCGCCTGCGGGGGCGTATCCGCCACCCCGTCCAAATATCTGGGCGTGATTTACCGCTCACGGCCGCGCCATCCACCGGTTCCGAAAAATTGTTTTAGACATAAAATATAAAAGCGTGCAGTATCGCCGCCGTCAAGAGGCATTTCACATGATCAACCCGTCTTTTGAAGTAGCGATTCCTATCCTAAAGTCTCAGATCCTAGGGTCTGAGGCCGAAGGTATCGCCGATCTGACTCGACAGGATCGTGCTGGCCTGATCGTAAAGGCCGGTCATGACATGCAGGATGGAGGTTGCCTGTTGCAACGCCTCCTGGGTACCGGACATGCTGGCGACCAGCCGGATCAGGGTGTCGCGCCGATGCTGCATGTACGCCTCGACAATCGCGCGGCCCGCCTCGGACGGCGCATAGGTGGTGTGGCGGCGCGAGGCGCCGTCGCTCGCTTTCTCGATAAAGCCCAGGGAAAGCAGCTTTTTCAGCCCGTATTGCAGGTTGGCAAGGTCGTCGCGGTGCAGAAGGCGTGCCACGTCGCTCAACCCCTTGGGCGTGCCATTGAGATGAAGCACGTGCAGGATAGAGGCCTCCGTGCCGCCAAATTCCGCTGCCGGGAGCGCGCCGAGACAGTCACGCCGCCAGCGCGCGAACGCGGAACCGAAATGCCAGGCGGCATATTCGAACGCATTCACCGTCTGCTCGATCGGCGCGATGTCGACCACCGGCTCCGCCACCACCGCGAGCGCCGGTTCGGTATTTCGCTGTTTCCTGCGCACAGAGTGCCTCCTCAAATGTTATTCCTATACAGTAATTTACTGTATTGTCCGAGCTATTCAAGGAGCTGGATTGCATGACGACGGAAATCGCCATCATTCTGCTGATCGACGGCATCGCCAACGGCGCGATCTATCTGCTGGCGGGGCTCGGCCTCGTGCTGATCTTCTCGGTCACCCGCGTCGTGTTCGTGCCGTTCGGCGACATCACGGCATTCTGCGCGCTTTCGATCGCGGCGTTCGAACTTGGCAAGGTGCCGGGCGCGATCTGGGTGGTCGCGATCCTTGCCCTTGTCGCAACCATGATGGACGCCGCCGGCCATATCCGCTCCGGCGAAATCAAGCGGATCCCACGCTCGTTTCTCGTCTACGGCCTGTTGCCGCTCATTCCCTGCGTGCTTGCGTGGCTGGCCGCAGGTCAACCGCTGCCGCACGCCGTGCAGATCGTGCTTGCGCTGGCGCTGGTGCTGCCGATCGCGCCGCTGCTCGATCGCATCGCCTTCCGCCCCGCCGCCGATGCCTCGGTGCTGGTGCTGTTGATCATCGCGCTGGCGCTTCATTTCGCGTTGAGCGGGCTCGGCCTGATTTTCTTCGGCGCCGAAGGATTCCGCACCCTGCCGCTGGTCGACGGCATCTACGATCTCGGCGGCGGCGTCATCGTGTCGGCGCAAGTGCTGCTGATGGTGGTGTCGGCCGCCCTGCTCAGCCTGCTGTTCTTCCTGTTCTTCGAACGCTCGATGGCCGGTCGCGCACTCCGCGCCACCGCGGTCAACCGCATCGGCGCGCGCCTCGTCGGCATCCGGCCGGCGCGCACCGGCATGATCGCCTATTTCATCGCCTCGCTGCTCGCCGGCATCTCGGCGATCCTGGTCGGCCCGACGACCACGATCTACTACGATTCCGGTTTCATGATCGGGCTGAAGGCCTTCGTCGGCGCCATCATCGGCGGTTTCGTCAGCTATCCGATTGCGGCGCTCGGCGCGGTGTCCGTCGGCATCCTCGAAAGCTTCGCCTCGTTCTGGAGCAGCTCGTTCAAGGAGGTCATCGTGTTTGGCCTTCTGATCCCGGTACTGCTTTGGCAGTCCTGGAAATCGGCCCGCCACGCCGACGAGGAAGGCGAGGAAATCGAGATGCCGCAGGCCATCCTGATGAGCCCGCCGCTCCGCTTCGGCCTGATCGGCGGCGCGATTCTCATCCTGCTGCTTGCGCCGGTGATGCTTGGCAGCTTCGCCATCACGCTTCTCAACTATATCGGCATCTCGGCGCTGGCGGCGCTTGGTCTGGTGCTGCTGACCGGCATCGGCGGCATGACGTCGTTCGGCCAGGCCGCCTTTGTCGGGATCGCCGCCTATGCGACCGCATGGGCGACGGTCTCGCTGGGCCTGTCACCCTGGATCGGATTGCTGCTGGCGCTCGCGTGCACCGGAGTAGCGGCGCTCGCCATCGGCGCGCTGACGCTGCGGTTGGACGGACATTTCCTCTCGCTCAGCACGATCGCCTGGGGCATCTCGATCTATTTCCTGTTCGGCAACATCGCAGGCCTCGGCCAGAACACCGGCATGAGCGGCATCCCGCCGATCTCAATCGGTTCGGTCTCGCTGATTTCCTCGCGGACAATCTTCTATCTGATCTGGCTCATCGTAGCGCTGGCGATGCTCGCGAGCGCCAACCTGCTCAACTCCCGCGAAGGCCGCGCCATCCGAAGCCTGCGCGGCGGCGGCGTGATGCTCGCGAGCCTCGGCGTCAACATCTTCCGGATTCGCCTCGTCACCTTCGTGCTCGCCGCCCTGCTCGCAGGACTGGCCGGCTGGCTCTACGCGCACATGAACCGGTTCGTCAGCCCAGCCCCGTTCGACGTCAAGCCTGGCATCGAATATCTGCTGATGGCGATGGCGGGCGGCGCCGGCCACATCGCAGGCGCGGTCGCGGGCTCCGCGCTGATCACGCTGCTGCAGAACTGGTTGCAGGACGTGCTGCCGCTGGTGACCCACAACCCTGCGCAGTTGGAAATCATCGTCTTCAGCATTCTCCTGATCCTGCTGCTGCAGAACGCCCGCGGCGGCCTCATCGCCTTCATCGCCAAGCGCCTGCCGCAGGGTACGCGTCCGCCGCCTCCCGAAGCAGAGCCGATGGCGCGCCGCCCACTTCCCGCGCCTGATACGCTGATTCTAAAGGTCGAGAACGCGGTGCGGACCTTTGGCGGGTTGACCGCCGTCAACAAGGTGAATTTCGAGCTCAAGGCTGGCGAGATCCTCGGTCTGATCGGCCCCAACGGCGCCGGCAAGAGCACGATGTTCAACCTCCTGACCGGCGCGCTGCAGGCCGATACCGGCCGGATCAGTTTCCTCGGTGAAGACATCACCCGCCGGCCGCAGATGCAGATCGCGCGCATGGGTATAGCGCGCACCTTCCAGCACGTGAAGCTGCGGCCAAACATGACCCTGATCGATAACGTCGCGCTCGGCGCCTATGCGCGCACCGCGACCGGCTTCCTCAAGAGCGCGCTGCGGCTTGATCGCACCGAGGAGCGCCGCACGCTGCACGAAACCCAGCGGCAATTGCAGCGGGTCGGCCTCGGCGACAAGCCCTACGAACTCGCCGGCAATCTGCCACTGGGCGGACAGCGCATCCTCGAGGTGGCGCGCGCGCTCGCTGCCGATCCCGTGCTGGTGGTGCTGGACGAGCCGGCCGCAGGCTTGCGGCCAAACGAGAAGGAGGCGCTGGCCCGGGTGCTGCGCCAGATCCGCGACGAAGGGGTCACGATCCTGATCGTCGAGCACGACATGGATTTTGTGATGGGACTGGTCGACCGTCTGGTCGTGATGGAGTTCGGCTGCAAGCTGGTCGAGGGAGATCCGGCCGCGGTGCGCGCCGATCCGAAGGTGCAGGAAGCCTATCTCGGAGGCGTGCTATGAGCCTGATGCTGGAAATCTCGGATCTGCACGTCGCCTACGGAAAGGTCGAGGCCGTGCGCGGCGTCTCGCTGTCGTTGCAGAAGGGGCAGATCGTCACGGTGATCGGACCGAACGGCGCCGGCAAGACCACGCTGCTTGCCGCCACCATCGGACTGTTGCCGGCGCGCGGCCGGCTCATTTTCGATGGCGAGGATCTGTTCAAGCTCGACGTCGAGGCCCGCGTCGAACGCGGCTTCTGCCTGGTGCCCGAGACGCGGGAATTGTTCGGCGAGTTGACGGTCTACGACAATCTGGTGCTCGGCGCCTATCCGCGCCGTTCGGACCGCGCCTTCGTCGCCCGTGCACTCGAGGAGACCTATGGCCGCTTTCCGCGCCTTGCCGAACGCCGCACCCAGCGCGCCGACACGCTCTCCGGCGGCGAACGCCAGATGCTGGCGCTCGGCCGGGCCATGATGTCGGCGCCACGATTGCTGATGCTCGACGAGCCGAGTCTCGGCCTCGCACCGCTGATCGTGCGTGATATCCTGCGCATCGTGGCGAGCCTGAGAGACACCGGCGTCTCGATCCTGCTGGTCGAGCAGAATGCGCGGGCGGCGCTTGAGATCGCCGACTATGGCTACGTGCTGGAAACCGGCGAGATCGTGCTCGACGGCGAGGCCAAGAGCCTGCTCGGCAACTCGCGCGTACAGGCAAGTTATCTTGGCGGGGGGCACTGAGCGCGATGGCAAACCGCATTGCAAGTTACGACGGGGTCGCGGTCGCGGTACCCGTCACCGTGCCCTACGAGCGCTTCTCGATCCGCGGCGCGCACTGGTTCATCGCCAATGCGCTGAAGCAACTGATCGACGGCGCCGGGATTTCCAAGGACGAGATCGACGGCCTGTGCATCGCGAGCTTCACGCTGGCGCCTGACAGCGCCGTCGGCCTGACCCAGCATCTCGGCCTTTCGCCGCGCTGGCTGGATCATGTCCCGATGGGCGGCGCCTCGGCCATCGTCAGCCTCCGCCGCGCCGCGCGCGCCGTTCAGGCCGGCGACGCCGAAATCGTTGCCTGCATCGCCGGCGACACCAACCATGTCGACAGTTTTCGTTTGAGCACCGCGAGCTTCAGCATGTTCGCGCAGGACGCGGTTTATCCCTATGGGGCCGGCGGACCCAACACCAGCTTCGCCTTCCTCACCGCCTATTACATGCGCACCTATGGCGCCAAGCGCGAGGATTTCGGCAAGCTTTGCGTCGCCCAGCGCACCAACGCGCTGCGCAATCCCAATGCGCTGTTCAAGAAGCCGCTGACGCTGGAGGAATATATCAACGCACGGCCGGTCGCCGACCCCCTGCATTTGTTCGACTGCGTCATGCCCTGCGCCGGCGCCGACGCCTTCCTGGTGATGAGCGAGGATCGCGCCAAGCGCCTCGGCCTGCGGCACGCGCGGCTGACGGGCGCGATCGAGCGGCACAATGCGTTCCCTGACGATCCGGTGCAGGACCGCGGCGGCTGGCCGATGGACCGTGACCATCTTTACGGAGCCGCTGGCATTGGGCCGGCCGACATCGACGTGGTCGAGGTCTATGACGACTACCCCGTCATCTGCGTCATGCAGCTCGAGGATCTCGGCTTTTGCGCCAAGGGCGAAGGTCCGGACTTCATTCGCCGTCACAGTTTCGAGGCCAACGGCAGTTTTCCTTTCAACACCTCGGGCGGCCAATTGTCGGTCGGCCAGGCCGGTGCGGCCGGCGGCACGCTCGGGCTCGTCGAGGGTATCAGGCAGGTCACGGGACAGGCGCGCGGCGTGCAGGTCGAGAACGCACGCCATGCGCTCGTTTCCGGATACGGCATGATCAATTTCGACCGCGGACTTTGCTCCGGCGCTGCCATCCTCGCTGCAACATGATCGGGACTTGATGATGAGCGACACAATCAAACGACCGAAGCGCAAAAACCCGATCCTGCGAACGCGCGCGCCGACGCTGCCGCCGGATCGCCGCAGCCGGGTCGCGCTCGGCCTGGTCCGTGGCGCGGCCCAAGGGAGACTGGAGCTGCAGCGCTGCGGCGCATGCGGCGCCGTGCAATATCCGCCGCGCGAAGCCTGCGTTCGCTGCCTGTCGCAGGAACTCGAATGGACCGTGATGAGCGGACAAGGCGAACTCGTCAGCGAGACGACGCTGCGCCATTCGCAGGAACTGTTCTTCCGCGAACGCGTGCCGTGGCGGCTTGGGCTGGTACGATTGGCCGAAGGCGTCAGCCTGGTCGTGCATGTCGACGAGCGCTGCGGTCCGGCGCCGAGCGCTGTGAAGGTCGAGGCAGCGCTCGATCGCGCCGGCCAGGCCGTGCTGGTCGCCAAGCCGGACGGCGGTAACACTGCACTCGCCGACGAACCCAAATTGCGTGACTTCACCTCGGATCCGCGTTTCCGGAAAGTGCTCGTCACCGACGCCAAATCGCCCGTCGGCCAGGCTGTCGTGAAAGCGGTGCTCGATGCCGGGGCCGACCTCGTCTGGGCCGGCCATTGCGAACCCTGGAAGAACCCGCCGGGCTGGTCTGCGATCGCCGAGCTGCCGAAAACGACGCTGGTTCCGCTCGACGTCACCGACACGAAGTCCGTCAACGAGCTGGCCGCCGAACTCGGCTTCAAGGTCGACATCGTGATCAACACGGCTGAGCATCATCGCACCTACAGCCTGTTCGGCCGCGCCGGCGTCGAGACCGCACGCGCCGAGATGGAGACCAATTGCTTCGGCCTGCTGCGGCTGGCGCAAGCCTTCGGCCCGATCATGCGCGCGCGCGGCGCCGATGGCGTCACCAGCGCGGTCGCCTGGGTCAATCTGCTGTCGATCTACGCGCTGTCCAATTTTCCCCAGCACGCGACCTATTCCGCATCGATGGCGGCCGCGCTTTCGGTCAGTCAGGCGCTGCGGGCGGAGATGCGCACGGCTGGAATCAGGGTGGTCAACATCCTTCCCGGTCCGATCGATGACGAGTGGAATCAATTGTTGCTGCCGCCAAAACTCGCGCCATCGGCGGTGGCTCGCGCCATCGTCGAGTCGCTCAAGGGATCGGTCGAGGACGTCTACCCCGGCGATATCGCGCAGGACTGGCTCGCCCGTTACCGCGACAATCCAAAAGCCCTGGAACGGGAGCTTGGCCGATGAAACAACGAGATCAAGATGCAGGCCACGATATCCTGGCGAGCTTCACCACGGCGCTTGCGACCGGCGCGATCCGGATCATCGATCTGACGCAGACGCTGGGTCCCGATTTCCCGAGCATCGTGATGCCGCCGGAAATGGGCCAGAGCCGCGCCTTCCGCATGGAGGAGATTTCGCGTTACGACGAACGCGGCGGCGCCTGGTACTGGAACAATCTGTCGTTCGGCGAGCATACCGGAACGCATTTCGATGCGCCGATTCACTGGGTCTCCGGGCGCGATCTGCCGAACAGCTCGACCGATACGATTCCAGTGGGTGACCTGATTGCGCCCGCCGTGGTGATCGACTGTTCGAAGGAATCCGCCGCCGATGCGGATTTTCTGCTCACGCCGGACTTCATCAAGGCCTGGGAAGTCACAGCACGGCAAAATCCCACCGCGCTGCTGGGTGCTGATGCGGACCGACTGGTCGAAGAAATCAGATCCGGCGGCCTATCAGAACTACGACGAGATCGGGCAGCACACGCCCGGCCCCGATCCGGACGCGGTTCGATTCCTGCTGAACGAGCGCGACGTGCTCGGCTTCGGCACCGAAACGATCGGCACCGACGCCGGGCAAGCGGCGCATTTCCTGCCGCCCTATCCCTGCCACTACTACATGCACGGCGCGGGGCGTTACGGCCTGCAATGCCTGACCAATCTCGATTTGCTGCCGCCGACCGGCAGTTCGCTGATCGCGCCGCCGCTCAAGATCCAGCAAGGCAGCGGCAGCCCGTTGCGCGTGCTGGCGCTGGTGCCGTCGGAGCCTGCGGGAGCGAGGCGATCATGACTCCAGCGGCATCCGGCATGGTGCAGTTTCCGCCTGAAGACCGGACGCTGCCACGCATGCTCGAACTCCAGGCCATCAGCCACGGCGATCGCACCGTGCTGTCAGCGCCCGGTGGCTCCTGGACTTTTCGCGAAGCCCGCGACGTTGCCGCCGGCCGGGGCGCTGGCTCTACGCGCAGCCGGCGTCGCGGCAGGAGACCGCGTCGCGATCCTCTGTTCCAACCGCATCGAGATGATGGAAATCGTGCTCGGCTGCGGCTGGATCGGCGCCATTGCCGTCCCCATCAACACCGCCGCCATGGGGCCGCAGATCGCCTATTGCCTGTCGAACAGCGGCGCGGCGCTGCTGGTGATCGAGGCGCAATTCGTCGAGCGCCTGGCGCACGCTTCCGAAGGCATGGCATCGCTGCGCTCGATCTGGATGATCGGAGCCGATCATCCCCGCAGTGGCGCCGGGCCATCGATTGAGATCATGCCGCCGCGCGCCGAGCCGATCGCGGCCGCGCCGTCAGCCCCGGCGACACGCTCGCGATCATCTATACCAGCGGCACCACCGGCCCATCCAAAGGCGTGATGTGCCCGCACGCGCAATATTACTGGTGGGGGATTCACTCGGGCCAGATTTTGGGCGTCAGTGCGGACGACGTGCTGTGCACAACGCTGCCGCTGTTTCACGTCAATGCCCTCAATACGTTTGCGCAAGCGCTGCTGAGCGGCGCGCGCATGGTGCTGGAATCGCGCTTCTCGGCCTCCGATTACTGGCCAGCCATGGTGCGCAACCAAGCCACCGTTATCTATCTGCTGGGCGCCATGGTGCCGATCCTGCTTGCTGGTGAACCGCGAACAGACGAGCGCGGACACAAGGTTCGTATCGGCCTCGGCCCGGGCGTCCCCGCAAATCTCGGCGCAGCATTCGCAGCGCGCACCGGCGTGACGCTGCTCGAAGGTTACGGCGCGACCGAAACCAATTTCGTCATCGCATCGTCGCTGCAGGCCGAGAGGCCGGGCACGATGGGCCGTGTCGTCGACGGTTTCGAGGCGCGTGTCGTCGATGCCGACGATGTTGAGCTGCCGCCTGGCGAGGCCGGCGAACTCGTGCTGCGCGCCGACGAGCCGTTTTCGTTTGCGAGCGGTTATTTCGGCATGCCCGAGAAGACCGTCGAAGCCTGGCGAAACCTCTGGTTCCACACCGGCGATCGCGTGATCCGCGACGAGAGCGGCTATTTCCGCTTCGTCGACCGGCTCAAGGACGCGATCCGCCGGCGGGGCGAGAACATCTCGTCCTATGAGGTCGAACAGGTGCTGCTGGCTCACCCTGATATCGAGATGGCGGCGGTCTTTCCAGCGCGCTCCGAACTTGCGGAAGATGAAGTCATGGCCGCGATCGTCACCCGGACCGGAACATCGCTCTCCCCGATCGAGCTGCTGCAATTCTGCGAACCGCGCCTGCCCTATTTCGCGCTGCCCCGCTTCATCGACTTCGTCGCCGACCTGCCGCGCACGGAAAACGGCAAGGTGCGCAAATACGAGCTGCGCGATCGCGGCGTTGGTCCATCGACCTGGGATCGCGACGCGTCCGGTTACCGGGTGAAGCGAGGAGCAAGGTGATCGCGCGTTAGCGCGCCTCCTCGAAGAATTTCCGAGATAGCCGCCCTCCTGTACGTTAGCAACTCCAACGCCCCGGCGCGTGGGCGCTGGCTGCGACCATGATAAACTGCTGTCTAAAGTTTTGTTCGTCCGGCGGCGCTGCATGATTGTCTCGACACTCACCGCCGCCCGCGCTCCTGCGATTTTTTTTCGCCGATCAGACAGGGCACCCGGGGCTCTTTCTCGGCGGCTGGGACGATCCCGCTCTCTGGCGTGAGGCCCGCAACTTCGAGAACAAGCTTGGTCCGGATCGCTTCCTGGAATTTTTTGCGATCTTTGATCGTCAGGATGAAGGCGCCCGGCCCTCCGATCACGCAATCCTCGTAATAGAGATCGAGATTCTCGATATCGATCGTCGAAAGGGATGGCTCCTTCACCATGATCGGGAGGCCGTTGATGATGATGCCCTTCTCCAGGGCAGCGTCGCGCGCGCCGGTTACGGGGGCTCCGTCGTTGTTCGGCCCATCGCCGGAAATGTCGATGACGCGCCGCAACCCGCGATACGGATTCTCTTCGAACAGCTGCAGTGCGAAATTAATCGCGCCGGAAATCGAGGTACTCGAACCTCGGCGGACCGGCGTTTTCATGATCTCGGCGGCCACGGCATCCGCCAATTCCGGGCTGTCGATCACGCGCCAAGGAATGATGATCTTCTCATCGCCCGACATCGACCACTCGAAATAGGTCACGGCCACCTTGCTGCCCGGAATGGCCCTCAGCGCCTGAAGGAAGTCTTTCGACACGAGGGCCTGTGCATAGCCCTCGCGCTGAATGGCAAGTTCGTCGATATCCATCGAATAGGAGACGTCGACGGCGATAACGAGCTCGACATTGACGGATGATCCATTGTGTTTGGTATCGGCAAATCGAGATTTCGGGCTCGGCGCGGCAATGCCAGCAACGTCACCTCCGACTATCGTCCCCGCAATAAGCACCGCCCCGACCGAGACACACCAGCGCATGGCGGCCCTCCCGTCCTTTCACGAGCATGGTGACACCCAAAACGCGCCCCGAAAAGCGGAAACATGCAATAGTCGTCCACGTTCGCAGCAATCGAGGCGGCAGACGTTTCGTTCCGGGTCATCGTCGGTATCACCGGACGTCAGCGACTTCCGATCTACCCCGGTGAACGGGACATTCCCAGGATAGGCGGGCAGGTCTTGAACGTGCCATTTGCAGTTTTGGGGCGCATAACCGGAAGTCCCGCGGCATCGCCCGAAGGGCCGAACCTCACCATTCCTTGAAGGTCGGCTCGATACACCCCCCGCAGACCCAGGAAAGATCCACTGGGCCGTACGCTGGCGCTTTTGGGGAGGTACGGGTCGAGGCATCGGCGCGCACCGGGTTGATTGACTGCCAAATGACGTCGAAGGTCCCGGAAGAATTGATTTGGCCTAGAAGACTGGCTTGGAAAGATGATGATTGGTGTTCATCACGACCTCGAAGCCGGTCGGCGCCTTCATCGTGACCGTACATGGCCTGGCGGACTGCATCGACCTCGGTGGTGCGAGCTTGGACAACGGCTCCGCGCTCATCCTGAAGCCGATGAGGTGGCCTCCATCGGGTGATTCGTGATTTTGTCTCGCTGCTCGTTGAAGTCCGACCCATCTCGATGAACGCTGCTTTTTCTGGTGACTTGATCGATTGGAAGTAATTCCGGCCGCGCGTGCCCGACGGGGAAGATGTCCGCACCGAGCAATTCGCGTTCACCGATCGAGACGCCGTGACTGGAATTGCCTTGGCGTCGACCTGTTGGGCTGCGAGTTCCCTGTAGAAGTACGTGTCGCACCTCCGTTGACGGATGATATGACCGCGATCTTTTTTCCCTCCGAGCCGATGGTCTTCATCCGCTCCACGATTCCCGCCAGTTCGGAATAGCCGAACGGCGTAAAAATCGTCGTAATATCGTCTGGCGATACGCCCTCGGCGGTCAAACACGCGCTCAAGATCCGATTGGTCGTGCGCGGATAGACCTAGTCGTGCCAAGCACAACCGATCGCGAACTTCGCCTCCTTCCTTGCTCATCAGATACCGAATCGCCGGAATTGCCTGCTGATTGGGCGTAGCTCGCGGTAGAAGATGTTGCGCGAGCTCTCTTCACCCTCGTATTGCACAGGGTAGAAGACAGGCCGTTCAACTGCTCGAAGATCGGCAAAACGGATTTACGGGAGGCGGAAGTCGAGCAGCCGAACACGACCGCGACCTTTTCCCTCGTGAGCAATTCCCCGGGCTTTTTCGGAAAGCGTCCCAATCGGACGCCGGATCAACGACGATCGGTTCGAGTTTTTCGTCCGGCAGCCCACCTTCCTGTTCTGGTCGGCTATCAGCATGAAACCGTGTCTTAAGGACGGACTCGCTGATCGCCATGGTGCCGGACAGACTGCAGACTGCCGATTTTGATAGTGCCTCTTCTGCGCGACGTCGGACCGACGAGCACGGACCGCAAAACGAGCAATCCGAGCACGACAACTCGCAGGGCCGAAGCTGACTTCATGTCGAGGCCCGACAAGCTCGAAAACGCGTAGTTTTTGGTCATGCCCTTGGCCAAGACCACTCCACAGTTCTGAACTGGAAACAATGCTGAGCCGCAAAAGACGCCTTCGCTCACAAGGAATTGGTCCGAACTGCTTGTTCAGGCCTTCGAGACGCGCCGCGAAGTTTACCGTGTTGCCGAAGAGCTTAGTAGTTCAGCGCTCCGTCGACCGAAGATTGCCGACGACGGCATCCCCGACATGAATGCCAAACCGCGTGAAGAATGGCTTAGACCTTCAGTTTCAAACTGGGAGTTCGAACTTGTCGCACGCCGCTTTGCCCGCAAGGGCCGCCGGGCAGGCCCGCTCAACGTGGACACGCTGCGGATCGGGTGGGTTCGAGAACACCATCACCGCATCACCAATGAACTTGTCGACCGTCCGCCTTCGGCGAGGAACGCCTCTGTAAGCACGGAGAAATAGCGCCGACGTCTGGTGCATGAGAACGTCGGGGTCGGCGACTCGGCGATCGCTGTGAATCCCGGACGTCGGTGGAAACGACGGTAATCTCCTTCGGACTCCGCCAGCTCGGTGGAGATGGAATTGTCGATGATCCCGGACCATTTCCTGGGGACAAAGTGCGCGAACGACCAAATGGCGCGCTGCGCCAGCTTGCATCGCGCCGCCGAGCTCATGGATCTCTTAACGCCGATGCGACTGGCGAGGGGTCGGGCGCGGCCAGCTTCTGAAGTTTGACCGCCTGAGCCGTTATGCTTTCAAGGATCGAGCCATTCCGCTGCCAAATATCCAAACGACGGGAATGAAGGCAGCGCCAGCGATAGTCGCGAGTACGAGTCCGGTAAACTGCAGGTCCCGAACATTTGAGCAAAGTAATCCTGGGCCGCCAGCAGAATGTTGGCGTTGTACTGCTCGCCCAGAGTGAATTTCGCCATCCTGAACAGATAGTCCCGCCCCTGGTCGTCGCGGATACTTCCCTCATAGCGGTGCGGACGAAGCGACGTCGCGGCTGGGCCACGACCACCGGTGTCGATCCCTTGACGTTGGCAATTGTCGTTGGGATGGATGTGTCATCGCATCGACAACGAACTGCGCAAAATCGGGATGGGCTATCAGCGAACCCATCGAGTCGAAAATCAAGACGATACCGTGCTTCCCAGGTCGTTGCGCCTGGACGAGTCGCTGAAGGTGTCGAGCTTGAGACTGCGGCAGGACGCGGGCACTTTCCCTCACAAGGGTACGCTAACCGTGATCACGGGTGCGCCGATGTAACGCAAGTACGGCGATCAACCAACGGCCGGTCGGCTTCTACAATCGAGCGATACCAGGGCGGCGTGCGCGCTCGTATCCGAATTTCCATAGATCAAGCTGTCCGACGTCGATGCCCTGCCGATCTTCAAAGATCGTCGCATGGGCAGTCGCCACTGTGGCAGGGCGGATCAATTGATCGCAATGGTGGCCCCAGGAGTGGCACGAAGCCTCTCGCGCTGCTCATCGTCGAGGTCGCCAATGCGCCGCACCTGCAACCAAGCGCCATTTCGAAACCGGCATCGACTGTTCCATTTGGGGACGTTCCTGCAGTGCGGCCTTGAACAGCGGGATCGCGGGGCCGGTCTCGGTTCTCTCGATTCGAATCGGCTATGCTGGTACTGTGCGCCACACATGCGCCGACGAAGTCATCGCGGTGATCTCCGTCTGGAGGCGTCCGCAGGCCTTCGAGCTGGTTGCGTCGACATAGGCGGACGCAGCTCCTCCGAACGCGAACGAGCGCCTGGACCTGAATGGCGATCAACAAAACAGCAGAGCGACGAAAAGGCCATCACCGCGAAGGTCATTGAGGTTCGAAATGTCAACATTCCGCGCGCGCTCCTCAATCGTTAAGAGTGCAGCCGGTAAGTCTCGTTCCACGGAACTGATCAGCGTTACGTCGCGTGCCCTGTCAGTTTCTTGAACGTCCTTGAGTGAGCCGCCGACTGTCAGATCTTCCGAGCCGCGTTGGTGATGTTCTCCTTCCGCCGTGACTGCAAGCAGCCGACCAAGCCGAGTCGCCGGTACCATCGCTGGAACATGTCCGTGGGCATCGCCTGCCTCTCGCGGCAACCGTCGTCGGAGGTGAAGAGAGTTCAACCGGCGAAGTCTTCAAAGCGGGCCAGAACTGAGAATGAAGCGCCGGTCGCGGTTCTGTACCGGACGTGCGTTCATTGGGTACAGCTTGGCGAAGCGTGCGATATCGTCTTCGTCCACCTCGATCGGCTGAGTAAGTACGATCCAGTCGACCGTCTCACTGCACGGCGGTGTCGTGAGCGATCCCTCGTAGTGGTAATACGCACGCTGGGCCGGCAATAACCCTCCGGGATCGATGGCAGGATCGGCCGGGACGGGCGAGCCTTCTTCCCGTGGCATTGTCGAGACAATCTTTTTGAACATCGCGTTCGGCTTGCCGGCAACCATAAGCACGCCGATGACGGCCAGCCCGTCAGTCCCGGCGTGAACGAAATGCACTTCCATTGCAAACCGCTTGCCCTCGATAAGGTGCTCGCTCGGATGATGGAAGTGGAACTGCTTTAGCGCGTATCTGCGGTCGCCCATGTGGAGCGTGTCGCCTTCCGCGAAGTCAAGCTGAATGGTGTGGCCGTTATTGACGATCGTGTCGGGTCGCTTGCTCCAGCTGATCCTGAGCGGCGGCTGCCGGGCGCTGATCGTGGCGGTGATGTCGATGGGAGACTGCTGGCCGCCTGCCGAGCACGCCGCATCCGCTGCGTCGAGACCACCCCATTTTTCGGGTCCCGTTGCTCCCTCGTAGCTCCAATGGCCCTCTGACGCGAAGCCAGTCGAGGCACACAGGGGACACAGCGCCAAACCGGCGAAAAGCTTCAGTGCCTGACGACGTTGCATGACCGCCTCCTTGAGATCACTCCGGTTCGGATGCCGCGCAAACACCACAAGCAAAAGTGCCTGCTCCATCCACGGGTTGACATAGATCAACAACTACCGATTGGTCGGCCCGCGTCTGACGCTGACTTTAGACCAGATGCAACCGCTTAAAGCCGGCGACAAGGCTTCGCATCAGTTCAACTCAGCGCACTTTAAACGGACGAAAGCGAGTTCCGGCGTAGGTCGCAAGCGAACGGCTCATGTCTGACATGGGTCATCAATCGCGTCATTCTGACGGTGCGCCGCTCGCTTCCGGTCTTCCCCGATAGCCGGACATCCTGGTGTCCGTCGGCATGTCTCAACGTGCCAAACTCGGAAGTCGTTGCCGCAAAATGTGCAATCCCCCTGGAAGTTTATGTGTCTCTGCGTGGGATGGGATAAGCGTCAATGTCGGGAGTCAGACAGACAGCAAGCTGAAATTGGGATTAGCTTAAATGCATGGCGGGATGCTACCTGTCCATAAAGGACGGCCCCGGCGTTGCCCCAGCCCCAGTGCTGGGGCCGCTTCTTTAAGCGAGCCGAAATTCTCAGCGATATTCGCCCTTGGTCCCCGGGCTGGCTCCGCCGAGATAGGCGATCAAAGTGCGTCTCCTCAAAAGCGACCGTTTGCGCCCTTGGGCACACGATGCTCTTGACGTAGCTCAGAAATGTAATCCCGGTGCAGACAGGTTGGTCTTGGGTCGCCATCGAACAGCACCGTTATTCCCGTGTTCCGATTTCCCAAGGCTACGACGGTGCCAAGCTTGCCAGCTAGGCTTGGGCAACGAACACGTCCAAGCCCATTTATCTGGAAACGAGTGCCAATTGCTATTTTAACTACCATCATATCCATGGCTCTACCCCGTAATAAGGACAAATAATCTGAGCGAACCGAAATCTTGAGTAGCACTCAGGGCGCGAAACCCTGGTAAATCGCTGCTTTTCGCCGCTCCAAATTAAATCGGCAATTAGTTCGCCTATCCGCTCTTTATCAAATCGAAATTTTGCTTTAGAAATCCGCGACAATAAAAAATTTGATCTTGCAGTTTTTCGCATTGATCAGACATGGCCCACGCACAAGATCAGGCGGGAGCGAAACGCGCTCTCGGTCATCGGCAATTGCCCAAGGGCGGATCGACCATTAGCGCGAGGCTATCACGTATGTCGGAATTCCGACATAGTTTGTTGAGGCCTTTTGGCGGTTCCCGCGCTGGTTTGGGGTACGGAATTAACTGGCTTTATCTTAGGGATGGCCGCATGGTGACTTATCATCGCCCACGTTCGGCACCCGGTGACTGAGAGATCGGTAACGCTCCCGCCTTTTTTGGGACGCGTCACATGCCAAAAAACGCTCCACCTCCTACTTGTTTGAAGTGCGGCAAGCAAATGCGCTTTACGCTTGTCAAAACGGGTGGGCGTAAATTCCGCTGCATCGACTGCGATGTAAACCGTTACGATCGCCAGAGGTCGCAGCGCTTTTCACCTGCGCCTTAAAGGGCCTGCAGTGACGCCGCCTGATCAGAGGTACGCTGTTTGAGCTTCTGCCAGGCCTTGGCGTGCTTTGGCCTCCGTCTTGGAGTTTCTGATGGAACATAACCGAGCATCCAGTACACCGTGGTCCAGACTGCCAGTCCGACGGGTTGGAAGTGGACCATCGACGTAGATGGGCGGATGAAGACCGGCAGGTCATACGACCGTGCAATTGCAATCCGCCAAGCCGAAATCGCAATCGAGAGGGCCCAGAAAGGCAAGTAGCCAAGGAACATCGCGTCCTAAACAGCGCTTATGCTCGGTCCCATATGACTGGTTCCGAACGTGTACTCACCACAGCTAAATCATTTGCCGTGCGGAGGCGGTTCTCGGACGCCACTCTTCAACCCCCCGCAGGAAAAGGCCCAGACCGACC
Organism: uncultured Alphaproteobacteria bacterium; assembly: GCA_963774775.1. GTDB lineage: Bacteria > Pseudomonadota > Alphaproteobacteria > Rhizobiales > Xanthobacteraceae > Bradyrhizobium. Next base: position 80 of record CAVZGZ010000054.1, on the reverse strand, counting down.
GGGCGGGACGATTTCCGTGCATGCCAATGATCTCGGGCCAGTCAGCAACAAGTTGCTGAACGCGCTTCCGCAAAGTGACT
>CAVZGZ010000053.1:0-25032 GCA_963774775.1 uncultured Alphaproteobacteria bacterium | reverse complement strand
TATCTGATGCAATGGAAATGCGCCACACCCCCAGTCGTCATCACCCGCGCATGCGGGTGATCCAGTATCCCGGAGACGTCAGCGATGGAATCGAAAAGCCGCGGCGTACCGGATGCCCCGCATGCGCGGGGCATGACGGCTGTGTGTGGCGAAGCACTTTCCACGTCATTGCGAGCGAAGATAGCCGGCAAAGCCCTTGTAGATCTTGCGGGGGACCGCGGTCGCCGAATTGATCAATACCGCATGGCGCTTGGCGCCGCGGGGCAAGAACAGCGTCGCGCCGAGCAGGTAGCCATCGCCAGCGGGAAAGGTGATGTCGTCGACAAAAACGCCGTCCAACCCAGCCTCAGCCACCGCGGTTTTCCTCCGGCCTTCACCCATCACATTAACAAATCCGAATTAGGCTTTGGCGGCAGGGGCTTGACGGGATGTCTGGAATTCCTCCTAGCGGCGGGCGGGTAGCCTGTGTATAAGGCGACCCTTCCGCAAATTGATGATAAGTAGCGGTTTTTGTTCAGGAGTTAACGCCCATGTCCGAGCGCTGGACACCCGATAGCTGGCGCGCCAAGCCGGTGCTGCAGGTCCCCGATTATCCCGACGCCAAGGCGTTGGCCGATGTCGAGGCGCAGTTGGCGACGTTTCCGCCGCTGGTGTTCGCCGGCGAGGCGCGCAACCTGAAAAAGGCGCTGGCCCGCGTCGCTGCCGGCGAAGCCTTCCTGCTGCAGGGCGGCGATTGCGCCGAGAGCTTTGCCGAGCATGGCGCCAACAACATCCGCGACTTCTTCCGCGTGCTGCTGCAGATGGCGGTCGTCCTGACCTACGCCGGCGCGCTGCCGGTGGTGAAGGTTGGCCGCATTGCCGGACAGTTTGCAAAACCGCGCTCGTCGCCGACGGAAAAGATCGATGGCGTCGAATTGCCGAGCTATCGCGGCGACATCGTCAACGATATCGCTTTCACCAGGGAAGCGCGCACGCCCGATCCGCAGCGCCAGTTGAACGCCTACCGGCAGTCGGCTGCGACGCTCAACCTGCTGCGCGCGTTTGCGACCGGCGGCTTTGCCAATCTCGGCAGCGTGCATCAGTGGATGCTGGGTTTCCTGAAGGATTCCCCGCAGTCCCGCCGTTACAAGGAACTGGCCGACCGCATTTCCGACGCGCTGAATTTCATGCGCGCCTGCGGGCTTGATCTCGAAAGCCATCCGGAACTGCGCGCCACCGATTTCTACACCAGCCACGAGGCGCTGCTGCTGGGTTACGAGCAGGCCTTCACCCGGATCGATTCGACATCCGGCGACTGGTACGCGACCTCGGGCCACATGATCTGGATCGGCGACCGCACCCGCCAGCTCGACCACGGCCATGTCGAATATTTCCGCGGCATCAAGAATCCGATCGGGCTGAAATGCGGCCCGTCGCTGAAGCCGGACGAATTGTTGAAGCTGATCGACGTGCTCAACCCCGACAACGAGCCGGGACGGCTGACGCTGATCAACCGCTTCGGCGCCGACAAGGTCGCCGACCATCTGCCGGGCCTGATCCGCGCGGTGCAGCGGGAAGGGCGCGTGGTGGTCTGGTCGTGCGATCCGATGCACGGCAACACCATCACCTCGACGTCTGGCTACAAGACCCGGCCGTTCGACCGGGTGCTGTCGGAAGTGAAATCGTTCTTCACCATCCACCAGGCCGAAGGCACCCACGCCGGCGGCGTGCATCTGGAGATGACCGGGCAGGACGTCACCGAATGCATCGGCGGCGCGCGCGCCATCACCGATGAGGATCTTAACGACCGCTACCACACGGTCTGCGATCCACGTTTGAACGCCGAACAGTCGATCGACATGGCTTTCCTGATCGCGGAGCTGCTGAAGCAGGAACGCGCCGGCAAGGCCAAGCCGATGCCGGCCGCCGCGGGGCTCTGATTTGATCAGGTTCTGGCGGGCTACGATCAACTCACGCAACGGCCTCGCTTTCGCGATCCGTTCGGAGCAGGCTATACGCGAGGAAGTGGTGGCGCTGGCGCTCTCGCTGCCGCTGGCGTGGCTGTGTGGCGCCACCATGATGCGCCGCGTCGAGCTGGTTGCCGCCGTGGGGCTGGTGCTCGTGATCGAGCTGTTGAATACCGCGATCGAAAAACTCGCCGATCGCCTCACCACCGACCATGATCCGCAGATCGGGCGGGTCAAGGACATGGGCTCGGCCGCGGTTGGCGTCACCCTGATCATGACCGGGCTGTTCTGGCTGTTTGCCATCGCCGAACGCATGGGCGGGATCTGAAGCCAGTCATTGAAGTTTAGGCGTGTGCAGGGCACCATCGAGCATATGAGCGAACCGCAGTTCACCATTACCCTGGCTCAATTGAACCCAACCGTCGGCGACGTCGCGGGCAACGCCGCCAAGGCGCGCGCCGCACGCGAGAAGGCGAAGGCGGCCGGCGCCGATCTCGTCGTGCTGTCCGAACTCTTCATCGCCGGCTATCCACCGGAAGATCTGGTGCTGAAACCGGCGTTCCAGGCGGCCTGCCGTGCGGCGGTCGAGGAACTGGCGCGAGAGACCGCTGATGGTGGCCCGGCCATGCTGATTGGCACCCCCTGGGTCGAGGACGGCAAGCTCTACAACGCGGTCGCATTGCTGGACGAGGGCCGGATCGCTGCGCGGCGCTTCAAGGCGAATTTGCCGAATTACGGTGTGTTCGACGAGAAGCGCCTGTTCGCGCGCGGACCCGCGTCCGGGCCGGTGACGGTGAAGGGCGTGCAGGTCGGTGTCCCCATCTGCGAGGACATCTGGCTGGAAGAATCAGAGGAATACGAAAACGTCGTCGAGTGCCTGGCTGAGACCGGCGCGGAAATCCTGGTGGTGCCGAACGGCTCGCCTTACGCGCGCGACAAGAACGATCTGCGGCTGTCGATCGCGGTAGCGCGGGTGACCGAAAGCGGGCTGCCGCTGATCTATCTGAACGAGGTCGGCGGGCAGGACGAATTGATCTTCGACGGCGCCTCGTTTGCGCTGAACGCCGACCTTTCGGTCGCGGCGCAGTTGCCGGCGTTCGAAGAGAGCATCACGACCTTGCGCTGGATCAAGGGCGCCGACGGCTGGCGCAGCAGCGGGCCGATCGTGCCGCTGCTCGAGGGCGACAAGGCGGATTACGCCGCATGTGTGCTGGGCCTGCGCGATTACGTTCGCAAGACCGGCTTTCCGGGCGTGCTGCTCGGTGTCTCCGGCGGGATCGATTCCGCGCTGTGCGCGGCGATTGCGGTCGATGCGCTGGGTGCTGACGCCGTGCGCGGGGTGATGCTGCCATTTCGCTTCACGGCGCAGGAATCGCTCGATGATGCGGCCAAGCTCGCGAAAGCACTCGGCATCCGCTACGAGGTGCTGCCGATCGCGGACGCCGTGAACGGGTTCGAGAAGATCTTGTCCGAGACCTTCAAGGGCCTGCCGCGCGACATCACGGAAGAAAATCTGCAGGCGCGCACCCGCGGCACGCTGTTGATGGCAATCTCCAACAAGACCGGCGCGATGGTGGTCACGACCGGCAACAAGTCGGAAATGTCGGTCGGCTACGCTACGCTCTATGGCGACATGAACGGCGGCTTCAACCCGATCAAGGACATCTACAAGACTGAGGTGTTCCGGCTGTCGAGCCTGCGCAATGAATGGAAACCGGACGGCGCGCTCGGTCCATCCGGCGAGGTCATTCCGGTCAACATCATCACGCGGCCGCCCACGGCGGAATTGCGCGAGAACCAGACCGATCAGGATTCGCTGCCGCCCTACGATGTGCTGGATGCGATCCTGGAGCGCCTGGTCGAGCGCGAGGAGCCGCTGGCTGCGATCATCGCCGCCGGCTTCGACCGCGAGGTGGTGGCGAGAATCGATCGCCTGCTCAACATCGCCGAATACAAGCGCCGCCAGGCCGCCCCCGGCGTCAAGGTCACGCAGAAGAACTTTGGCCGCGACCGCCGCTATCCCATCACCAACCGCTTTCGCGATTCCGGTAACGCGCTGCCCGAGCCTGACGAGACTTTGTTGACGCGCGGGGCTCACGCGTCAGCCGAAGCGTATAACGATTAGGAGCTACTGCTTCGGCGGGATGAAGGTCGGGCCCACCGTCCGGATTTGCCGGTCGCCGGCCGGCGCTGCGGCCGCTGGCGCCGAGGAGGCATCGGGTGCCACGGCAGGCGCTGCACCAGATGTCGCCGCGCCCTTCTTGCCGGCCGTTTGTTTTGTCGCCGGCTGCTGCGCACGCTGCTGCATCTTCTTGGCGCTCTCCTCGGTGACGATGATATCGCCCTGCTGCTCGACAGCGGCCTTGTCGTCGACCGATTTCAGCGCGTCCGACCAGGTCTGTCCGGCCGCCTTGCAGGCGCAGGACGGATTGAACTCGGTGCGGAATTTGAATGCGTTCGGCAGCGCCGTGTAGGGCTGTCCGCTGACCGAGACCGCCTGGTTGATGTCCTCGCCCGGATTGCGATAGGCGAACAGGCTTGCTTCCGTCGCCGGGCAGAGCGCCTTGCAGGTCCTCTCGTCGTCGGCGAAGCGCGCTTGCACCGTGGCGAAGGAGACCGGGAAATAGGCGCCGTCGCAGGTGCGCACGCACACAGTACGGAAGGTGCCGGATTGCGGGCCGAGATCGCCGCCGGGCATGGGCGGCGGATTGTTGTTATTGTTGCCGAACAGATTGTCGATGAAGTTGCCGGGTCCGCGGACGGCGTTGGCGTATTGCGGGCCGCAATTGTTCTGTGCCAGCGCTGTCAGCACCGAGCGGCGCTGATTTTCGCGCTCAGTGCCGCCAAGCCCGCCGGAGCGCAGCCGTTCGAGGTTGGCGGTGATCTGGTCGAGATTGCCGCGCATCTGCTGGATCTGGTTGTTGACCGGGCCGCACTGCGCCGAGTTGTTGTTGAACAGCGAGAAGAAGCCGGAGCTGTCGCAGCCCATCCGCTTGGCCTGCTGCGTGACGCGGTCAAGCTCGGCCTGCTGCTTGCTGGCTGCCTCCTGGTAGCGGCGAATCTGCTCGTCCTTGGCCGGATCGCCGCTGGCGCCGCCGCGGTCGATGGTGGCGAGCTGGCCTTCGAGCCGGACGCAGATCGGATTGGCTTGCGCACCCGGTGGCGGGGGCGGAGCGCCCGGGGGCGTCTGCGCAAGCGCGGCTGTGCCGGGCAAGGCAAGGCCGAGCAGCAGGGCGCAGGTCAGAATCCACCGCGAGGAGGAGGAGGTCAGGTTGTCAGGCATATCCAGCCGTTAAAAACGATGCCGCGCGGCGAGAGAGCCCAAAGGCGCAGCCAAGGCCGCTTGCAATACCCGTTTCTCGGGGCAGCGTCACGTCGTTTCCGGGGCGCCGATGTGGCAAAAAGTCCGGCTCGATCGGTGGCTTAGGGCCGTCTCAGCGCTGGCAGGTGATGGCGACGTATTCGCCGCAGCCACTGCCGGTGCAGTGCTCGTTGGCTCCCTTGGGAACCGTGCCGGTGATCTCGTCGGGATCGACGCGGCGGTAAGAAGTTGCCTGTGCAAAATCGCGTGATTGGCAATAGGAGCGGGCGGCATGCGCGCCGCATTTGTCGCCCCGGGCAAGACACTGGTCGACACCGTAAGCGTCGGCCTGGTTGGCAATAATGAAGACGCGGCTGTCGGCGGAAGCAGCCGACGCGGCGAGAATGAAGGCGCAGGCAAGGAATGCTGACAATGACCGCATGGTGCACCGGTGAATTGAGAAAATCCGCAGTTCACCGGATAAGCCCAAATCGTTAATAATGATTAACCATGAGCGGTTTGGGGCGATTTTAACGAACCAAATCGACGTCAAAACAGGCGCAGACACCCCTTGACGGCGCGACCCGGCCTGAGACATGGTGGAACCATGAACGGTCACCTCGCCATCTGCAGCATTTGCCGCGAGATTATTAGCTAGCGATTCGCTGGCTGAGGCCGTCTTTTCTCAAAAATGAGATCACTGGACGCCCGGCCGTAACGGATGGGTTTTCCATGCAATTGCGTCTCTACGATACCTTGACCAAGGAAAAGCGGCCGTTCACGCCGCTCGATCCCTCTGATGTCCGCATGTATGTCTGCGGACCGACGGTCTACGACTTCGCCCATATCGGCAACGCGCGACCGGTGATCGTGTTCGATGTGCTGTTCCGCCTGCTGCGGCACCTCTATGGCGCTGAGCACGTCAAATATGTTCGCAACATCACCGATGTCGACGACAAGATCAACGCGCGGGCGGCGCGGGATTTTCCCGGGCTGCCGCTGAACGAGGCGATCCGCAAGGTCACCGAGCTGACGGAACGCCAGTTCCACGAGGATGTCGATGCGCTGGGCAGCCTGCGGCCGACCGTCGAGCCGCGCGCGACCGAACATATCGCGGAGATGCGCGCGATCATCGAGAAGCTGGTCGCCGGCGGCTTTGCCTATGTCGAGCAGGATCACGTGCTGTTCTCGCCGCAGGCGATGAATGCGGCCAATTCCGTGCTGCCGCGCTACGGCGCACTGTCGAAGCGCTCGCTGGATGAAATGATCGCCGGTGCCCGCGTCGATGTCGCGCCCTACAAGCACGACGACACCGATTTCGTGCTCTGGAAGCCGGCCAAACCCGGTGAGCCGTCATGGCCCTCGCCGGCGGGGATCAAGGTCGAGGGCCGTCCGGGCTGGCATATCGAATGCTCCGCGATGGCATGGAAGCATCTCGGCGAGCAGTTCGACATCCATGGCGGCGGCATCGATCTGGTGTTTCCGCACCATGAGAACGAACTCGCCCAAAGCGCTTGCGCCTTTCATGCCGATCGCATGGCGAACGTCTGGATGCACAACGGATTCCTGCAGGTCGAGAGCGAGAAGATGTCGAAGAGCCTCGGCAACTTCATCACGATCCGGGAGTCGCTGGCGGATTGGCCGGGCGAGGTGCTGCGGCTGAACATGCTGAAGACGCATTACCGATCGCCGATCGACTGGACGGAGAAGGCGCTCGAAGAGAGCGCGAGAACGCTCGACGATTGGTATGCTTTCGCTGCCGACGCCGACGGTGATCGGCCGTCTGCGGCCGTGATCGAGGCGTTGTCGGATGACCTCAACACGCCGCAGATGATCGCGGCGCTGCACGGCTTGCGGAGTTCGGCCTCGGCAAGCGAACAGGGCCGCGAGGAATTTGCGGCTACGCTGCGCCTGCTCGGATTCTTGTCCGAGAGCGCCGCCGACTGGAAGGGGCGCAAGCAGAAGGCAAGCGGCATCGACCCGAAGCAAATCGAGCGTTTGATTTCAGATCGCACGGCCGCCCGAGCGCGAAAAGACTTCAAGGAGTCAGACCGCATTCGTGACGAACTCGCCGCGATGGGTGTCGTGATCAAGGATTCCAAGGACGGAACCACCTGGGAGATCGCGCGATGACGCTTGGGCACAAACTGTTCGGAGCATGCTGACGCGATGGGACAGGCACTACCGAAATTTGCACTGCGGCCGTTCCTGCCGGCGGATACGCCGCTGCTGGCGGCGATCTTCGCTGCGTCGATCCTCGAATTGACGGGGGATGATTACAGCGAGGTGCAGCAGGAGGCCTGGGCTGCGACATCAGAGGACGAAGAGGCGTTCGGCAAGCGGCTCGCTGGACAGTTGACGCTGATCGCGACATTGCAGAATTCGCCGGTTGGCTTTGCCTCGCTGAGGGGCGCCGACCATATCGACCTGATCTACGTGCACCCGAGCGTTGCGGGGCAGGGCGTCGGCGCGATGCTGTGCGACGCGCTGGAGAAGCTCGCCGGCGGCCGCGGCACCAAGAAGCTCACCGTCGATGCCAGCGACACCGCGGTGGAATTCTTTGGCAAGCGCGGCTACGTCGCGACGCAGCGCAATACCGTGACCGTCAACGGCGAATGGCTCGCCAACACCACGATGCAGAAGGCGCTGGACAATTCCGGCACGCCTGGAGTTCCGACATGAGCCGCGAACGCCTTTATCTTTTTGACACAACGCTGCGCGACGGCGCGCAGACCAACGGCGTCGACTTCACGCTGCATGACAAGCAGATCATCGCGCGGATGCTCGACGAGCTCGGCATCGACTATGTCGAGGGCGGCTATCCCGGCGCCAACCCGACCGACACCGAGTTCTTTGCCACCAAGCCTGATCTCAAGCATGCGAAGTTCACCGCCTTCGGCATGACGCGGCGGCCGGGCCGCTCGGCCTCCAACGATCCCGGGCTGGCCGGCATCCTGGAAGCCAAGGCCGACGCGATCTGCTTTGTCGCAAAGTCCTCTGCCTATCAGGTGAGGGTCGCGCTCGAGACCACGAACGAGGAAAATCTCGCCTCGATCCGCGACAGCGTCAGCGCGGCGAAGGCGGCGGGACGCGAGGTGATGGTCGATTGCGAGCATTTCTTCGACGGCTACAAAGAAAGCCGCGAGTTCGCGCTCGCCTGCGCCAAGGCGGCCTATGAGTCCGGCGCGCGCTGGGTTGTCTTGTGCGACACCAATGGTGGCACCATGCCGCATGAGGTGGAAACCATCGTCGGCGATGTCGTGAAACACGTTCCCGGCGCCAATGTCGGCATCCACGCCCATAACGACACCGAGCAGGCGGTCGCCAATTCGCTCGCCGCGGTGCGCGCCGGCGCGCGGCAGATCCAGGGCACGCTGAACGGACTCGGTGAGCGCTGCGGCAACGCCAATCTCTGTTCGCTGATCCCGACGCTGCGGCTGAAGAGCGAATTTTCCGACGCGTTCGAGATCGGCGTGACGCCGGAGAAGATGGCGACCCTGATGAAGGTGTCGCGGACGCTCGACGACATGCTCAACCGCGCGCCCAACCGCCACGCGGCTTATGTCGGCGAAAGTGCCTTCGTCACCAAGACTGGCATCCATGCCTCGGCCATCATGAAGGACCCACACAGCTACGAACACGTATTGCCTGAAACGGTCGGCAATCATCGCAAGGTGCTGGTGTCCGATCAGGCCGGCCGCTCCAATGTGATCGCCGAGCTGGACCGGGCCGGCATTGCCTACGACAAAGGCGATCCAAAACTGGCGCGTCTCGTCGACGAGTTGAAGGAGCGCGAAGCGGCCGGTTACGCCTATGAATCCGCCAACGCGTCGTTCGACCTGCTGGCGCGGCGCACGCTTGGAAAGGTGCCGGAATATTTTCGGGTCGAGCAGTTCGACGTCAATGTCGAACAGCGCTACAACGCCAACGGCCAGCGCGTCACGGTGGCGCTCGCGGTGGTGAAAGTCGATGTCGCCGGCGAGCGGCTGATTTCGGCCGCCGAAGGCAACGGTCCGGTCAACGCGCTCGACGTCGCGCTTCGAAAAGACCTCGGCAAGTACCAGAAATATATCGAGGGCCTGAAGCTGATCGATTACCGCGTGCGTATCCTCAATGGCGGCACGGAGGCGGTGACGCGGGTATTGATCGAGAGCGAGGACGAGAACGGCGAAAGCTGGACCACGATTGGTGTCTCACCGAACATCATCGACGCCTCGTTCCAGGCGCTGATGGATTCGGTGATCTACAAGCTAGTGAAATCAGGCGCGCCGGCATGAACGCGCGACGTCATTGCGGGGCGGTGCGAAGGACAACCCAGCTATCCGCTTGCTGCACCATGGATTGCGTCGTCGCACCGCTCCCGGAATGACGGGATAGAGCGGGGGCCCTTCCATGATCGACCACATCTCCGTCGGCGTCAGCGATCTCGAACGCGCCGCGCGCTTCTATGAGGCAACGCTGGCGCCGCTCGGCCTCGCGCGTCTGGTGACGCGCCCGGCGACCGTTGGTTTCGGTAAAACCTATCCTGAATTCTGGATCAATCTTCGCGCCAGCATGAAGCCGGTCGAACCGGAGAGCGGCACCCACATCTGCCTGCGCGCCAAATCAATCGGCGATGTCGACGCCTTCCATGCTGCCGCACTTGCCGCCGGTGGTCGCTCCGACGGCACACCGGGCCTGCGCCCGCATGATCGCGTCAAATACTACGCGGCGTTTGTTCTCGATCCGGATGGCAATCGCATCGAGGCGGTGACGTTTCCGAGCGAATAAAGCCTACAGCTTTCGCGCCACGTCCGGCGCCAGTTCCTTGGCGGCATCAGACGCGAGGGCGGCGGCGGTGCGCAGGCGCGGCAGGATGTCTTCGACCCGGTCGGCCTTGAGAACCTCGAGCGGCAACGTGGCGCGGATGAACTCGGTCATGCGCATGTGCGCCAGCAGCGAGAACAAGGGTTCCCAGAAATTATCGATGTTGGCGAGCAGGATCGGCTTGTGGTGGCGCCCGAGTTGCTGCCAGGTCAGCTGCTCGACCAGTTCCTCCAGCGTGCCGATGCCGCCGGGCAACGCCACGAAGGCGTCCGAGCGCTCGAACATCAGCCGCTTGCGCTCGTGCATGTCGGGGGTAACGATCATCTCCTGCACGCTGGTCAGCGCATTCTCGCGCGCCCGCAGGAATTCCGGAATGATCCCGGTGACGGAACCGCCGTGATCCAGCGTGGATTTGGCGACAGCGCCCATCAGGCCCAGCGAGCCGCCACCATAGACCAGGCGGATGTTGTTCTCGGCGAAGACCTTGCCCAGGGTGACGGCGGCTTCGACAAAGCGGGGGTTGGTGCCGGGGCCGGAGCCGCAATAGACACAGACGGTTTTGATTTGATTCATGCTGTCCATGTGGCACTGCAACGTAAAAATCGTCAAGTCCGGGATAGTGCCGAGCATGGCAGAAATTGGCTGTAAAGCCCACGAATCGCGGAAAGAATTAACTCTCCAGGCTGTAAGCGGCGATCAAACCGCCTATATGACGGGCACAATGCGAAACCATGGAAATCAGGTGACGGCGGACCGCCCAACCGGGTCACGTCGGATGGGCGGCTGATGGCCCACCCCCATTCTCTCCCGCACGCCGGCGAGGCCGAGGCCGTGGCAAGCCCGTCGGCCGAAAAGGCGACCCTGATCGGGACGCTGGTGCACCTGTGGCCGTACATCTGGCCCGGCGACCGCGCCGATCTGAAGATGCGCGTGGCCTGGTCGATGGTGCTGCTGTTGATCGCGAAACTCGCGACGCTGTCGGTGCCGTTCACCTTCAAATGGGCGATCGATGCCCTGAGCGGCACGCCCAGTGCACCCGTCGCGTCGTCGAACTGGACGTTTTGGCTGATCGCCTCGCCGCTGTTGATGACGGCCGGCTATGGCGCGGTGCGGGTGTTGATGGCGGTGCTGACGCAATGGCGTGACGGCATCTTCGCCCGCGTCGCGATGCACGCGGTCCGCCGGCTGGCCTATCTCACCTTCGTGCACATGCATGAATTGTCGCTGCGCTTTCACCTCGAGCGCAAGACCGGCGGGTTGACGCGGGTGCTGGAACGTGGCCGCACCGGCATCGAAACCATCGTGCGCATGGTGATCCTGCAGCTGATCCCGACCGTCGTCGAGGTAGCGCTGCTCACCGCCGTGCTGCTGTGGCAGTTCGACTGGCGCTATGTGGTGGCGATCCTGATCACGGTCGTGGTGTTCATGTACTACACCTATGTCGCGACCGAATGGCGGATCGAGATCCGCCGCAAGATGAACGATTCCGACACCGAGGCGAACACCAAGGCGATCGATTCGCTGCTGAACTACGAGACGGTGAAATATTTCGGCTCCGAGGAGCGCGAGGCCGCGCGCTACGACCACTCGATGGAGCGTTACGAACAGGCGAGCGTCAAGACCTACACCTCGCTGGCGGTGCTCAACACCGGACAGGCGATCATCTTTACCGCGGGTCTGACCGCGACCATGCTGATGTGTGCGATCGGCGTGCGCCGCGGCACCAACACGGTCGGTGATTTCGTCATGGTCAATGCCATGATGATCCAGCTCTACCAGCCCCTGAATTTCATGGGCATGGTCTATCGCGAGATCAAGCAGGCGATCATCGACATCGAGAAGATGTTCAACGTGCTGTCGCGGAATCCGGAGATCAAGGATGTTCCCGGTGCGCAGCCGCTGGTCGTCTCTTCTGGCAATGTACGTTTCGACGACGTGCGCTTTGCTTACGATCCGGATCGTCCGATCCTGAAAGGACTTTCGTTCGAAGTGCCCGCCGGCAAGACGGTGGCGATCGTTGGCCCCTCCGGCGCCGGCAAATCGACGATCTCGCGGCTGTTGTTCCGTCTCTATGACGTCTCCGGCGGCAAGATCCTGATCGACGGGCAGGATATCCGACAGGTCACGCAGGCCACGCTGCGATCGGCGATCGGCATGGTGCCGCAGGATACCGTGCTGTTCAACGACACCATCCGCTACAACATCCGCTATGGCCGCTGGGACGCCAGCGATGCCGAAGTTGAGGAGGCGGCGCAACTGGCGCAGATCGATACGTTCATCCGGATGTCACCGAAGGGCTATGAGACCCAGGTCGGCGAACGCGGATTGAAACTGTCTGGCGGCGAGAAGCAGCGTGTGGCGATCGCGCGCACGGTGCTGAAGGCGCCACCGATCCTGGTGCTGGATGAGGCGACCTCGGCACTCGACAGCCACACCGAGCACGAGATCCAGGAATCGCTTGAGCGCGTCTCGCGCAACCGCACATCGCTCGTCATCGCGCACCGGCTATCCACGATCGTCGGTGCCGACGAAATCATCGTGCTCGACCAGGGCCGCATCGCCGAGCGCGGAACCCATGCCCAGCTTTTGGCATTGGGCGGGCTTTATGCCAGTATGTGGAACAGGCAGCGCGAAGCCGAGGAAGCGCGGGAAAAACTGGCGCTGATCGACGACGGCGCCGAGGCGCCGAACCGTTTGCCGCCGCCGGTCAACGATCCGCTGCAACTGGTGGTTCAAGAACCCACCCAAAAACCGGCCGTCAAGGATCCAGCCAAAGATCCAGCCAAAGATCCCTTGGCAACGGCCGCGGAATAGTCGAAGTACTTGCCCGGCTCCCGCCCCGGGGAGCGACGAAGATAACAGCGAGCTGTGATGTCGATCGCCAATTCCATTCGCGCGCAAATCCCGCCGATCCATCCCGAGGGTTATCCCTTCATCGGCGGTTTTGCGGTGGCCAGCCTGGTGCTGTTCTGGCTGTGGTCGCCGCTGGGCTGGATCGGCGCCATTCTGACGGTCTGGTGCGCGCTGTTCTTCCGCGATCCCGTGCGCGTGACGCCGCTGCGCGACGGCATCGTGGTGGCGCCGGCCGATGGCCGCGTCTCGATGGTGACGCAGGTGCTGCCGCCGGCCGAACTCGGCCTCGGCGACAAGCCGCTGCCGCGGATCTCGATCTTCATGAGCGTGTTCAACTGCCATGTGAACCGCAGCCCGGTGGCCGGAAAGATCGACCGGATCGCCTACCGTCCGGGCGTCTTCATCAACGCTGAACTCGACAAGGCCAGCGAAGACAACGAGCGCAACTCGCTCGTCATCTCGACGCCGGACGGCCGGATCGGGGTGATCCAGATCGCAGGGCTGGTGGCGCGGCGGATCGTTTCGTTCGTGCGCGAGGGGCAGTCGATCGGCGCCGGCGAACGGTTCGGCCTGATCCGCTTCGGCTCGCGGCTCGACGTATTCCTGCCCGAGGGCACCAGGGCACTGGTGTCCGAGGGCCAGACCGCGATCGCCGGCGAGACGATTCTGGCGGATTTCCGAGGCGCCGACCCCGGCCGGACGTTTCGGGCGGATTAACCGATTCCGGCGTTTGATCAGCTGGTTGCCCGGTGCGATGGCGCGGAGGCGTGAGGCTTGCTATATGTTGGCAAGCCATGATGCCTGACGATCCCAGATATCCGGAATTCCGCCGCCGCCGGTTTCGCCCGATCCCGGTGCGGATGTTGGTGCCAAATTTCATCACCTTGCTCGCGATCTGCGCCGGGCTGACGGCGATCCGCCTGTCGACTGAAGGGCGGATGGAGCTCGCAGTGGGTGCCATCGTATTCGCCGCGATCCTTGATGGCATCGATGGTCGCGTCGCGCGCATGATCAAGGGGCAGTCGAAATTCGGCGCCGAGCTCGACAGCCTTGCCGACTTCGTCAATTTCGGCGTGGCGCCGGGCCTGATCCTGTATTTCTGGCAGTTGCATGAACTGAACAATGGCGGCTGGATCGCCGCGATGGTGTTTGCGATCTCCGGTGGCCTGAGGCTCGCGCGCTTCAACGCCTCGATCGACGATCCGAACAAGCCGCCATTCGCGGCCAACTATTTTACCGGTGTTCCGGCGCCGGCCGGTGCGATCCTCGCGCTGCTGCCGATCTTCCTCGCGTTCCTCGGCGTACCGATGCCTCCGGCAACGCTGACTGCGTTCTATACGCTGCTGATCGCGTTCCTGATGGTGTCGCGCCTGCCGGTGTTCTCCGGCAAGACGGTGCGCATGCGGGTGCCGCCGGAGATGGTGTTGCCGGTGTTCGTCTCGGTGGTGTTCTTCATCGCGCTCTTGATCGGCTACCCCTGGCACATCCTCTCGGCCGGTTCGGTGCTCTATCTGATCAGCCTGCCGTGGGGCTGGAAGTCCTATCGTGACCAAGAGCGCGCACTCGCCGCGCAGGTGGCTGCGTCCAGCGAGCCCGCTGCGCCGGCGAACCCGCAATCGCCGACCTTCGCACCTGGTGTCTCCGACACCGATCAGGAAGAACGGCCTAGCAGGCTGAACTGAACGCGGCTTCCGCGACTTCTTCGAAATACCTGCCATGAGCGATGGCCGAGTTGGGTTCGATCCCAATCTCGGCTATAGGGCGTAGCAAGCCACGGCTTGTCAAAATGGCCGGTGCAACATCAGGAGAGACGCCGTGACCAATTCCGCCCCGCTGTCTGTATCCGTCCTCGAAGCGCTGGCGCGCTACGACACGCCGACGATCTGCAACGCGATGGAGATCGTGGCGCCCGAGCGCCGCCTGATCGGCTACACGACGAAGCCGCTGGTCTGCCCGTTTCCCGGTCTGCCGCCGATGGTCGGCTATGCCCGCACCGTGACGATCCGTTCGGTGCTGAAATCCGGCCTGCCGGCCGAGGAGCAGGCGAAGCGCCGCATCGAATATTACGAATATGTCGGCACTGGTTTTGGCCCGCGCATCACCGTGATCCAGGATATCGACGGCGCCGATGCCGGCTACGGCGCGTTCTGGGGCGAGGTGCAGAGCAACGTGCACAAGGCGCTCGGCTGCCTGGGCGTCATCACCGACGGTTCGATCCGGGACATCCCGCAATGGGCGCCCGGCTTCCAGGCGCTGGCCGGCTCGATCGGTCCGTCGCATGCGTGGGTTCACGCCGAGAGCTTCGGCGGCGAAGTCCGCGTCGCCGGCATGACCGTTCATTCCGACGACCTCATTCATGCCGACCAGCATGGTGCGATCGTGATCCCGGTCGATATCGCCGCCAAGATTCCCGAAGCTGCCGAACTCTGTGGCCGCCGCGAAACGCCGATCCTGGAGATCGCGCGAGCCAAGGACTTTTCGCTCGAGAAGCTGAAAGAGGCACTGAAGCGTTCGGCGGAGATTCACTGATAGGGCACGCGAACGGCCGGATCATGAAAATGCACGGCAAGACGGTATTGATCACAGGCTCGACCGACGGTGTCGGTCGTTACGTCGCCAGCCAGTTGGCTGTCGCCGGCGCACGCGTCCTGATCCACGGCCGCGACGCCGCCCGGGCGAGCGCGGTCGTCGAGGAGATCAAACGGGCGGGGGGCTTTGAGCCGACCTTCTATCAGGCCGATCTGTCGTCGTTGGTGGACGTTCGCAAGCTGGCCGACGCGGTGCTGGCTGACCACAAGCGGCTCGACGTGTTCGTCAGCAATGCCGGCATCGGCTCGCAGAACGAGGGGCCCGCGCGGCAGACCAGCCGGGATGGCTAC
The DNA here is from genome assembly GCA_963774775.1 of uncultured Alphaproteobacteria bacterium. Classification (GTDB taxonomy): domain Bacteria; phylum Pseudomonadota; class Alphaproteobacteria; order Rhizobiales; family Xanthobacteraceae; genus Bradyrhizobium. The sequence goes on along the minus strand of CAVZGZ010000053.1, from coordinate 9,247 downwards.
GAGCTGCGATTTGCGGTGAATTATCTCGCAGGCTTCCTGCTCGCGCATCTGTTGCTGCCGCTGTTGAAGGCCAGCGCACCTTCCCGGATCGTCAACGTTGCCTCGCTCGGCCAGCATCCGATCGATTTCGACGACGTCATGATCACCAGCGGCTACAGCGGTAGCCGCGCCTATGCGCAGAGCAAGCTGTCGCAGATCATGTTCACGATCGATCTTGCCGCCGAGTTGAAGGGATCGGGCGTCACCGTGAATTCGCTGCACCCGGCAACCTACATGAACACCACCATGGTGCGCGCCGGCGGCATCACGCCGGTCTCGACAGTGGAGCAGGGCGGCGACGCCATCCTGCATCTCGTCGATGGCGACGATGTTGCGAACAAGAGCGGGCTGTTCTTCAACGGCATGAACGAAGCCAAAGCCAATCCGCAGGCCTACGATGTCGCCGCGCGAAAACGGCTGCGGGTGCTGAGTTGCGAACTCGTCGGCCTGCCGGCCTCGATGGCTAGCCGATCCTGACGACCATCTTTCCGAGCGCGGAACGGGTCTGCATGGTCCGGAACGCTTCCCGGAAATCGTCGAAGGCGAAGACCTTGCCGACCACCGGCGTCAGCTTGCCGTCCCTGAGCCATGAAGAGAGCTGGGACGTTACGCGCGCCTGCGCCTCCGGTTCGCGGCGTCCGATTTGCGCTACGTCCACGCCTGTGAGTACGCCGCCTTTGAGCAGCGGCAGATTGAAAGGCAGAGCAGGGATGCTGCCGGCTGCAAATCCCACCACCAAATGACGCCCGTTCCAGGCGATCGAGCGGAACGCCTGCACGGAAACCTCGCCGCCGACGGGATCGAAGATCACGTCGGCGCCGTGGCCGTCGGTCAGTTCCTTCAGCGCCTCGCGCCAATCGGCGCGCGTGTAGTCGATCGTTGCATCGGCGCCGAAATTTTTGGCGAATTTGCGCTTGTCCTCGGTCGAGGCGGCGGCGATCACGCGCGCACCGAGCAGCTTGCCGATCTGCACCGCTGCGATCCCGGTGCCGCCCGCAGCGCCGAGGACCAGAAGATATTCACCGGCGCGCAGCGTGCCGCGCTCGCTCAGTGCGTAAAGCGCGGTCAAATAGTTGGTGCGGAAGGACGCGCCGGCCTCGGGTGAAATGCCGTCCGGCATGATCTCGACCGCGTTGGCCGGCACCACGACGTATTCGGCCAGCGCGCCCGAGCGCGCCATGCCCATCACGGCCGTGCCACGCGCGAACCCGACAACGTCGTCGGCCGCTTCGTCGACGATTCCGGCGAATTCCGATCCCGGTGTGAACGGCAGCGGATCCTTGGTCTGATACCGGCCCTGCACCTTGAGGCCATCGACGAAGCCGATGCTGGCGGCCTGGATCCTGATCCGGAGCTCGCCCTTGGCAATATCCGGCAGGCCGACGTCCTGCAGGCGAATGTTCTCGATGGAATCGTACTGCTCGACGACGACGGCTTTCATCTTCTCTTGTGCCCTCGGTTGGCTCGGCTTGCGACAAGCTATCCCACGTCCGTCATTATACGGGGAGCCCCCTCAACGGTCCGCGACGCCGGATTGGATGGGAAACCAAGCAAACTCAACGGGATCATGCCTCGGCGTCGGCTTAACCGGCTATTATCCCTACCAAATTCAGTAACGCGTCCTTAATGGCCGCAACGTAGGGTTTTTCCGCGTGGTCCGCCCTGGGCCACGCACCGTCCAGGACGGGCGGGTGTTGCGTACGCGCTGGAGTTTCCCATGGATATCATGACGGGCGTTGGGCTGCTCGCGGGCCTTATCGTTATCGCGGTGATGATGCTCCTGGGCGGCGATATCCACATGTTCATCTCCGAACATGCGATGATCATCATCTTCGGCGGATCGATTGCTGCCACCATGATCCGCTTTCCGCTTGGCGTGATGCTGCACGGCCTGCCGCTGGGTGCGAAATTCGCCTTCACCATGAGCCGGCTTTCCGCGCGCGACCTGGTCGACGAACTCGCCCGCATCGCCGAAATCGCCCGCAAGCAGGGACCGGTCGGCCTGGAAAAGGTCGAGACCAACGAGCCGTTCCTCGCCAAGGGAATCCGCTACGTCGCCGACGGCTACGATCTCGAATTCATCCGCGACAATCTCGAGCGCGACCGCGACAATTTCCTGATGCATCTCGATGAAGGCAGCAAGATCTACCGCGCCATCGGCGACTGCGCCCCGGCCTTCGGCATGATCGGCACGCTGATCGGCATGGTGCAGATGTTCGCTAACATGACCGACCCCTCCAAGCTCGGTCCGTTCATGGCGACTGCGCTGCTGGCGACGCTGTACGGCGCGCTGGTTGCGAATCTGTTCTGCCTTCCGATCGCCGACAAGCTGCACGGCAAGCTGCTCGACGAGGAAACCAACCGCACGCTGATCATCGACGGCATCTTGATGATCCGCGATTCCAAGAGCCCGGCGCTGGTCCGGGAAATGCTGCTGGCCTATCTGCCGGAGAAACACCGCCACGAAGAAGGCGAGCCGGTTCCGGCCTGACGTCAGGCTGAGCGCGGTCCGGAGCTGAGCAATGGCCAAGAAAAAACGCGGCGACGCACATGGCGGAGGGCACGGCTGGTTCGTGACCTTCGCGGACCTGATGGGTCTGATGATGAGCTTCTTCGTGATGCTCGTCGCCTTCTCCACCATGGACAACAACAAGCTCAAGATCGTCGCCGGCTCGATGCGCGACGCCTTCGGCGTGCAGACCAATGTGCGCTATTCCGGCATCATCGAATCCGACGGCCTGCCGACCCGGCCGAAGCTGAAGAACGTCGAACACATCTCGCCCGAGGATTCGTCGGCCAATCCGACGCCGGACCAACAGGAGCGCAGCGAGCTCAACGGCGCGCGCCTCCAGATCGACCGTGAATTCGCGCTCGCTTCGGCCTCGTTGCGGCAGGCGCTGCAGGACATGCCGGAACTGACGGAAATTTCAAAGCACATCATCTTTGAGGAGACCAAAGAGGGGCTCAACCTCGAGATCGTCGATCAGGACGGCCGCTCGATGTTCGCCGATGGTTCCAAGGAGCCTTATGACCGCACGCGCCGGCTGATCCAGAAGCTTGCCGCGCCGCTCCGGGCGACGCCGTTGCGGGTCGCCATCGCGGGCCATACAGCGGCCGGATTCGTGCCAGCGCGCGGCGACTACGGGCCATTCGATCTGTCAGCGGATCGCGCCAACGTCGTGCGCCAGATTCTCGAGCGCGAAGGGCTGCCGCCGTCCCACATCTTTGCAGTTTCCGGCAAGGCCGATGGCCAACCGCTGTTTCCGGACGATCCGACGCTGCCGGCCAACCGTCGCGTCACCATCACGTTGATGCGCGAAAATCCGCCGCTGCCGCCGAACTTGAAGCCGTAATCAAGCGAAGCTACCATTTTACCTGCCCCCGTATTGTCACGGAGCCGCTTTGCCGCGCTCGGGACATGGTCATCGGTGCTATGGTTGCTTGCTTGACAGGCATCGCGGCAGCGCAGATAGCCGGCCCGGATCAAAACAACCGATAGAGCGTTCTCTCTCCTCATGGCCGTCAGCGTCACATCCACCGAAGCCCATGAGGGGCAGGTTACCTCAGGCTTTTGGGCGCTGACGCTCGGAAGCATCGGCGTGGTGTTCGGCGACATCGGTACTTCGCCGCTCTATGCGTTTCACGCGGCAGTCACGGGCGCAGCCCAGGGACAACCGGTATCGCGCATCATCGTGCTCGGCGTGCTCAGCCTGATTCTGTGGGCGCTGTTCATCGTCGTTACCGCCAAATATGTCCTGCTGCTGCTGCGCGCCGACAATAACGGCGAAGGCGGTACGTTGTCGCTGATGACGCTCGGCCAGCGCGCACTCGGTCGCAGAAGCTGGCCGCTGATGGCGCTCGGCGTGATCGGCGCCTCGATGTTCATCGGCGATTCCATGATTACGCCGGCGATTTCGGTACTGTCGGCGGTCGAAGGACTGAAGCTCGCGGCGCCGGCGCTCGAACATTACGTGGTGCCTCTGACAATCATCATCCTGGTGTTGCTGTTTTCGGTGCAGAGCAGTGGCACCGCCCGTGTCGCTTCGGCCTTCGGCCCGGTGATGGTGGTGTGGTTCGGAACGCTCGCGGTGATGGGGCTCGCTCACATCAAGGACGATCCGTCCGTGCTGGCGGCGATCAATCCCTATTACGCGATCCAGTTCCTGCTTTCGCACGGCACCATTGGCCTCGTGACGCTGGGTGCCGTGTTTCTCGCGGTGACCGGGGGCGAGGCGCTGTATGCGGACCTCGGCCATTTCGGGCGCAAGCCGATCCAGTCGGGCTGGTTGTTCTTCGTATTGCCCTCGCTGCTCGTCAATTATTTCGGGCAGGGCGCGCTGGTGTTGTCCGATCCGGGCGCGATCGAGAGTTCGTTCTACCGCATGGTGCCCGAGATGCTGTTGCTGCCGCTGGTGGCGCTCGCGACCGCGGCGACCGTGATCGCGAGCCAGGCCGTCATCACCGGCGCCTATTCGCTGATCCGCCAGGCTGTGCAACTCGGCCTGCTGCCGCGCTTCGAGGTCCGCTACACCTCGGAGAGCCACGCCGGGCAGATCTATCTGCCGCGCGTCAACCGCCTGCTGCTGGTCGGCGTGCTGCTGCTGGTGCTGCTGTTTCGTACCTCCAGCGGACTGGCTTCCGCCTACGGCATCGCCGTCTCGACGACGATGGTGGCCGACGGCATCATGGGCTTCATCGTGATCTGGAAGTTGTGGAACTGGCGCGCGGCGACGGCGGCGGCGGTGATCCTGCCTTTCGTCGTGGTCGACATGACCTTCTTCAGCGCCAATCTGTTGAAGCTGCTCGAAGGCGCCTGGGTGCCGCTGCTGTTCGGCGTCGTGGTGGCGGTGATGATCTGGACCTGGCGGCGTGGTGCAGCGATCCTGATTGCCAAGACCCGCCGCATCGAAGTGCCGCTGCGGGACCTGATCAAGAGCCTGGAAAAACGTCCGCCGCATATCGTCAAGGGCACCGCAGTGTTCCTCACCAGCGATCCGAATTTCGTGCCGACCGCGCTGTTGCACAATCTCAAGCACAACAAGGTGCTTCACGAGCACAACGTGATCCTGACGATCGAAACCGCGCAGACCCCGCGCGTCGATCTGTCCGAACGCGTCCGCATGGAAAGCATCAGCGACAAATTCTCCACGGTGCGGTTGCGGTTCGGCTTCATGGAATCGCCGAACGTGCCGAAAGCGCTGGTGATCGCCCGCAAGCTTGGCTGGCAGTTCGACATCATGGCGACGTCGTTCTTCGTCTCGCGCCGTTCCCTGAAACCGTCGGCGCAATCGGGCATGCCGCAATGGCAGGACCACCTGTTCATCGCCATGAGCCGGTCGGCCAACGATGCCACCGACTATTTCCAGATCCCGACTGGCCGCGTTGTCGAGGTCGGTACGCAGGTAACCATCTGATGCTGTTATATTATCCGCGACGTTGGCAGACGCGACCCATGCGAAAAACGCATGCCGGAGGCCCGAATCTGCCATAACCTATGCATTCACGGTGGGGGTATAGGCCTGCCACCCTGTCATTGTGCAGTGAACAATAGAGGCTCTTCCCATGTCGTCCGAGAGTGCGATCACCGCGGCGGAAACGCCCGCGGCCAACGGACATGGGGAAGCGCATTCGACGGCCGGGTTCAAGGCGCTGATGCTCGGCAGCATCGGTGTCGTCTACGGCGACATCGGTACCAGCCCTCTCTACGCATTGCGCGAAGCCATCATTGCGGCAAGCGGATCTGAGGGCGGCGCGACGTATGCGGCCGTGCTCGGCGTCCTCTCGCTGATCCTGTGGGCGCTGATCGTCGTCGTCACGCTCAAATACGTCGTGATCCTGCTGCGCGCCGATAACCATGGCGAGGGCGGAACACTCGCATTGATGGCATTGGCGCAGCGCGCGGTCAGCAAAGGGGCCGGCGCGATCGTGCTGCTCGGCATCATCTCGGGCGCGCTGTTTTATGGCGACGCTGTGATCACGCCGGCTCTGTCGGTGCTGTCGGCAATCGAAGGCATCAAGCTCGTCACCGCGGCGTTCGACCCTTACGTCGTTCCGCTCACGGTGATCATTCTGGTGGCGCTGTTTGCGGTGCAGTCGCGCGGTACCGCTCGCGTCGCCGCGTTCTTCGGACCGATCATGTGCGTCTGGTTTGCCGTGATCGCGGTCGCGGCCGTGCCGCAGATTATGCGCCATCCCGAAGTGCTGCTCGCGCTCAATCCGCTGCACGCCGTGTCGTTCATGATCCATCACGGCGTGATCGGCTTCGTGACGCTGGGCGCGGTGTTCCTGGCCGTCACCGGCGCCGAGGCGCTCTATGCCGATCTCGGGCATTTCGGCAAGCGGCCGATTCAGGCTGCGTGGCTGTTCCTGGTGCTGCCGTCGCTGGCGCTCAATTACATGGGGCAGGGCGCGCTGATCCTAGGCGATCCCAAGGGGATCGAGAACCCGTTCTTCCTGATGTTTCCGGATTGGGCGCTGATCCCGATGGTGGCGCTTGCGACCGTCGCCACCGTGATCGCGAGCCAGGCGGTGATTACGGGCGCTTATTCGCTGACGCGCCAGGCGATCCAGCTCGGCCTGATGCCACGCTTCGAAATCCGCCACACCTCGGAAGCGCATTCCGGACAGATCTATATCCCGCGCATCAATCTGCTGCTGCTGATCGCGGTGATACTGCTTGGTGGCGTTGTTCCGCTCCTCGAGCGCGCTGGCGTCGGCCTATGGCATCTCCGTCACCGGGACCATGGTGGTCACGGCGATGATGGGCTTTGTCGTGATCTGGCGGGTCTGGCGATGGTCGCCGATCGCGGCCGCCGTGCTGATCGCGCCGTTCCTGTTCCTCGATCTCACCTTCCTCGCCGCGAACCTGCTCAAGGTACTCGAGGGCGGCTGGGTGCCCCTGGCGCTGGGCGGGATCGTGATGCTGTTGATGTACACTTGGCGGCGCGGCAGCCGGTTGTTGTTCGAGAAATCGCGCAAGCTGGAATTCCCGCTGGCCGATCTGGTGGCGATGCTGGAAAAGCGGCCACCGCAGCGCGTCTCCGGCACCGCCGTGTTTCTCACCAGCGATCCCCAGAGCGCGCCGACTGCGCTGATGCACAGCCTCAAGCACTACAAGGTGCTGCATGAGAAGAACGTCATCCTCACCATCGAAACCGCGCCGACGCCGCGGATCGATCCGTCGGAACGGGTGCGGATGGAGCAGCTCAGCGCGACGTTCTCCCGGGTGACGCTGAAATTCGGTTTCATGGAATCGCCCAATGTGCCGAAGACGCTGGCGATCGCCCGCAAGCTCGGCTGGCAGTTTGACATCATGTCGACGTCGTTCTTCCTGTCCCGCCGCGCACTGAAGCCGGCGGCGCATTCCGGAATGCCGCGCTGGCAGGACCTGCTCTTCATCCGGCTCAGCCGCTCCGCCAACGACGCCACCGACTATTTCCAGATTCCCACAGGAAGGGTGGTCGAGGTCGGAACGCAGGTCACGATCTAGCTTCAAAGCGCTCTTCAAGCTGTTCATGGCGCTTGATTTTCCTCGCGCGAGGGGCGACTTTGCGCCCGAAATAGCGGGGCCGGGTGGGCTGGTCGGTTGTCGGGAGGATATGCGTGGCGGATCATCAGGTGCACGACTTGACGCCGGAAGAGGTGTCGAAGGGAATGGCGGAGGGACGCTATCTCCTGGTCGACGTTCGCGAGCCCAACGAGGTCGCCGTCGAGGCCTATCCCGGTGGCGTCGTCGTCCCGCTGTCCACCTTCGATCCCGCCGCCATCCCCGATCCCGGCGGCAAGCAGGTGGTGTTTGCGTGCCGCTCGGGCAAGCGCTCGGTGACGGCCTCGCTGGCCGCGCAGGCCGCGGGCCTCCCTTACGACCGGCATCTGGCGGGCGGCATATTGGGCTGGAAGGCGGCGGGATTGCCGACCAAGACGGGCGGCTGATCTTTCCCAAGGACCTTCCTTAAAATGACCTCCATGAACAAGGTCTTTGCGGACCTTCCCGTCACGATCTTCGAGGCGATGTCGCAGGCCGCGCGCGACAACAACGCCATCAATCTCGGCCAAGGGTTTCCCGACGATCCCGGTCCGGAGGACATCCGGAAGGCTGCGGCCGACGCCTCCGTGAACGGGTACAATCAATACCCGTCAATGATGGGCATTCCCGAACTACGGCAGGCGATTGCGTCCCATTACGGCCGCTGGCACGGGCTCAATCTCGACCCGATGACCGAGGTGATGGTTACCTCCGGCGGTACCGAAGCGCTCACCTCCTCGATTCTGGCCGTGGTTGAGCCGGGCGACGAGGTCGTTTGCTTTCAGCCGGTCTACGATTTCTATCTGCCGATCATCCGCCAGGCCGGCGGCATTCCGCGGTTGTTGCGGCTTGAGCCGCCGGAGTGGCGTCTCAACGAGGAGATGCTGCGCAGCGTCTTCAACCACAAGACCAAGGCGGTGCTGTTCAACAATCCGCTCAATCCGGCCGCGGTGGTCTATCCCCGCGAGGATCTCGAATTGCTTGCGCGTTTCTGCCAGGAGTTCGATACGGTCGCGATCTGCGACGAGGTCTGGGAGCACGTTGTGTTCGACGGCCGCGAGCACATTCCGCTGATCACGATCCCGGGCATGCGCGATCGCACCATCAAGGTCGGCAGCGCGGGGAAGATCTTTTCGCTGACGGGGTGGAAGATCGGCTTCGTCTGCGCCGCGCCGCCGCTGCTGCGTGTCGCAGCGAAGGTGCACCAGTTTCTCACGTTCACGACCGCACCGAATTTGCAGGCCGCCGTGGCCTATGGTCTCGGCAAGCCCGACGACTACTTCCATGCAATGCGCAAGGATATGGCTCGGAGCCGCGACCGCCTGACCAAAGGGCTCGAGAGCATCGGCTTTCCGGTGCTGAAATCGCAAGGGACCTACTTCCTCACCGTCGATTTGTCGCCGCTCGGCCTCAACGAGACAGATGCGGAGTTCTGCTGGCGTATCGTGAAGGATTACAAGGTCGCGGCAATCCCGGTGTCGGCGTTCTACGAGCAGGACGCAGTGACTTCGGTGGTGCGGTTCTGCTTTGCCAAGAAGGATGCGACGCTCGACACGGCGCTGGAGCGTCTGTCGGACGCCGTGCATCGCCGAAAGAGGTAGCTGAAGAGATGCGCGAGCAGGGCCGTCTTCGTATCCGTCTGGCCGGCGCGATCGCCGTGGCGCTGCTGTTCTCGCCCTTTGC
>CAVZGZ010000052.1:0-66510 GCA_963774775.1 uncultured Alphaproteobacteria bacterium | reverse complement strand
CTTTCTTCTTGCGCACCGTCTTCCCGCGCGCCGTCTTCGTCGCACCCTGCTGGCGCGTCATATGCGATTTCAGCACGGCACCGATGCGGGATTGATAGCCGGGGCCGCCCTGCTGAAACCAGCGAAGCACCGCCGCATCGAGCCGCAAGGTGATCTGTTGCTTGGGATCGTCGGATTTCGGCCGACCGCGACGGATCAGCTTGCCGCCCTGATAGAGATCGGCGCGCTCGAACATTTCGTCGGTCAGTTCCGGTACCTCGTCATATTCATGCGGCTGAATGACGTGGCGATCAACTCTCTTCAAGTCGCTTCCCAAAACGCGCTTTTTCCCGGTCATTGGCCTTCCTCATAGCGTGGGGTCGAAGCTGATCCCGAATTATTGTAGCTACAATAACACGGCATCACGGTTCGTGAGGATGTTGGATGGAAAGGGCGCGTCGTTCCGCCCCAATCAAGCCGCTCGGCCAGCGCAATTTCTGCAGCCGTTTCAAGCTGATTTGCCCTGTCCAGTCTCGCTCTTAGAAATATTCCGCTTAACCCGTCGGGCAAATCAGCGCTATTACTTCGCCCGTCTCACCCGACAAGAGGGGCGGCTCGCGATCGTCACGAACGTGCGGTGAGATGCGGTGGACGCGGACGTGCCTTTGACGAACGGCACGGAGGCGTACGGCGAAGTCGCGTGGTTCTGGCGCCCCGATGCTGGCGTCAAGTTCTTTGAGAAGCAAACGCTTCTCAGGGGCGATGGTGGCAAGAAAGCCGGTCACCAGGGAGAGCGCGCTATAAGCCGTAAAACCATTGCGCGGGGAAGGCCGGAGTGTTTCCGCTGAACCTGTATGCTCGTGTGCGCTCTCTTATGTGCAACTTGCGCACGAGACCGCGGGTGCAGCGCGCACCCGGTCTTCCCTGCGCCCTCTGATTTCAAGGGGCGTGAAGTTTACCGAAAACCTCGCGCAAATCATGCGGCGAGACCGCGAAGCTGTGTTTGCGAATGAACTATCGACACGCAACCCATTCGTCACGCCCGGACAGACGTGCGAAGCGCGTCTTCGCGACAGTGATCCGGTTCCTATCAATTTTCGCAAGAGCATTTTTCGAAGTGGATGGATGCCCGGGTCAAGTCCGGGCATGACGACGAAGAGGTCGATAGACTACCCCTCCACAAACTCCTCGCGCCGATATCCCTGCGCATACAGCAGCGCAGTGAGATCGCCGTAGTCGATCCGCGCCGCCGCTGCCGCAGCCACCGCGGGCTTGGCGTGATAGGCGACGCCGAGCCCCGCCGCCTGGATCATGCCGAGGTCGTTGGCGCCGTCGCCGGCCACCAGCGTGTCGATCTCGTCGAGATCGAAGGATCTCGGTCAGTTCAACCAGCGTCGCGAGCTTGGTGGCGCGGCCCACGATCGGCTCGGAGACTTCGCCGGTCAGCTTGCCGTCGGCAACCTTCAATTCGTTGGCGCGGTTTTCCTGGAAGCCGATCATGCTGGCCACCGCATTGGTGAACAGCGTAAAGCCGCCCGAGATCAGGCAGGTGTAGGCGCCATGCGCGCGCATGGTCATGACCAGTTGGCGGCCACCCGGCGTCGGCGTGATACGTTTCTGAAGCACTTCGTCGACGACGCTGACCGGCATATCCTTCAGCAGCGCGACGCGCTCGCGCAGCGCCGGCTCGAACTCGATCTCGCCGCGCATGGCGCGTTCGGTGATGGCTGCGACATGCGCCTTCAGCCCGGCGAAGTCAGCCAGCTCGTCGATGCATTCCTGGCCGATCATGGTGGAATCCATGTCGGCGAGAAAAAGCTTCTTGCGCCTGAGCGTCCGAGGCTGCACGACAATGTCGATCGGCAGGTCGCCGCGCGCCTGGCGCAGACGTGCCTCGATCGCCTTGATATCCTCGCTGCCGTCGAAGGGGATATCGACCGCGACCTCGTTGAACAGCCATTGCGCCCTGCCGGGCGAGGGCAGGACGGCCAGAGCGCCGTCGACGATGGTGGAGTCGAGCGCGGGGTTGGCGGGATTGCAGATGAGCGTGGCGACGAGGGACATGCAGGGGCGATCGCAAGGGTTGATCAAGGCCGTGCTTATCGCAGGGCCGACCGCCAGCGGCAAGTCGGCCCTGGCGCTCGAGCTCGCGCAAAAAGCCGGCGGGGTCGTCATCAACACCAATTCCATGCAGGTTTATCGCGATCTCAGCGTCATCACGGCGCGGCCGACCGCGGCCGAGGAAGCGCTGGTGCCGCACCGGCTCTACGGCCATGTCGATGCCGCGGTGAATTATTCGGCCGGCGCGTGGGTAGCGGATGCGACAAAGGTATTGACGGAGGCGCACTCCGAAAATCGTGTCCCGATTTTTGTCGGCGGTTCCGGATTATACTTCAAGGCGCTGACGCGCGGGCTGTCGGCGGTGCCGCCGGTACCAGTCGAAATACGCGATGCGGTACGCGCGCGGCTCGAACGAGACGGCGTCGAAGCGCTGCATGCCGAACTGGCGCGGCGCGATTCCGTGTCCGCCGAGCGCCTGAAGCCGCGCGACCGCACCCGCATCGCGCGCGCGTTGGAGGTCGTGGAAGCGACGGGCCGCTCGCTGACCGACTGGCACCGCGAGGGCCTGCCGCCGCTGCTGCCCCCAGGCGAATTTTCCGCCGTATTTCTGGCGCCCGAACGCGAAGCGCTTTATGCGCGGATCGATGCGCGGTTCGATGCGATGCTGGCCGCCGGCGCGCTGGAGGAGGTTGCGGCACTGGCGGCGCGCAAGCTCGATCCGTTGCTGCCGGCGATGAAGGCCCATGGCGTGCCGGCGCTGATCCGGCATCTCAAAGGCGAAATCACGTTGCGAGAGGCTGCCGAAATCGGCCGCGCCGACACCCGCCACTATGCCAAACGGCAATTCACCTGGTTCCGGCACCAATTGCCGGAATTCGAATGGGTGCAGCCGGAGGCGGCGAGCGAGTGGCTCGACGCCGTCGTTCCGGGGCGCGAAGCGAACTACGATGCGCAATTGCGCATCTGAGAAATCTCGAGATTCCCCGGTGCGCAACTTGCGCACCTGAGGTCTGGTCCTTCGGACCATCCCGGAATGACGACGAGGTCTGAGCCGCCCGCGCATGGCTGGAACAGCAAATTTACCCTCGCCGAACGCCCGGAACCCCGCTAAGCTACGAAAATCGCGCTTACTGCCGCCCTCTCTTGACTTCCGGGGCTTGGCAGCTATAACCGCGCAACCTTTGGGAAGTCCGAGCCGAAAATGCGCAATATTATTACCAAACTCCTTATCGTCGTAGTACCCAGGTGCACCGCCGGGGATGGCTAGCGGCCATTCAAATTCAGGCGGTGTGCATGGGGCCTCTGGGGCCCTTTTTTATTTCCTAAAATTCCAGACCGAAGAAGCCGCGCCAACAGCGCATCCGGAGCAAGCCAAGGACCACGTAAGGAACACGTCATGACCGACAAGAGCCACGATCCGAACCAGATGACCGGCGCCGCGATGATCGTGCGCGCGCTCATCGATCATGGCGTGGAGCATATCTTCGGCTATCCCGGCGGCGCAGTGCTTCCGATCTACGACGAGATCTTCCAGCAGAGCGAGGTCGAGCACATCCTGGTGCGGCACGAGCAGGGCGCCGGCCACGCCGCCGAAGGCTATGCGCGTTCCACCGGCAAACCCGGCGTCGCGCTGGTGACCTCGGGCCCCGGTGCCACCAACATGGTGACGCCGCTGACGGACGCGCTGATGGATTCGATACCGCTGGTCTGCATCACCGGGCAGGTGCCGACGCATCTGATCGGCAATGACGCGTTCCAGGAATGCGACACCGTCGGCATCACCCGGCCCTGCACCAAGCACAACTGGCTGGTCCGCGACGTCAACGATCTCGCCAAGGTGCTGCACGAAGCGTTCTATGTCGCGACCACGGGCCGCCCCGGCCCGGTGCTGGTCGACGTGCCCAAGGACGTGCAGTTCGCGGTCGGCACCTACCATCCGCCGCGCAAGTCGGACGTCCACGTCTCCTACGCGCCACGCGTGAAGGGCGACGCGGCGCAGATCCGCAAAGCGGTGGCACTGCTGGCCTCTGCGAAGCGCCCGGTGATCTATAGCGGCGGCGGCGTGATCAATTCGGGACCGGAAGGCTCGAAATTGTTGCGCGAACTGGTCGAGGCCACCGGATTCCCGATCACTTCGACGCTGATGGGGCTAGGGGCCTATCCGGCCTCGGGCAAGAACTGGCTCGGCATGCTCGGCATGCACGGTACCTACGAAGCCAACATGACCATGCATGGCTGCGACGTCATGCTGTGCGTTGGCGCGCGCTTCGACGATCGTATCACCGGCCGCGTCGACGCGTTCTCGCCGGGCTCGAAGAAGATCCATATCGATATCGACCCATCCTCGATCAACAAGAACATCCGCGTCGACGTGCCGATCATCGGCGACTGCGCCAATGTGCTTGGCGACTTGCTGCAGGTGTTCAAGGCGGAGGCGAAGAAGCCCGACATCAAGGCGTGGTGGCAGGAGATCGCCACCTGGCGCGCGCGCAATTCGCTCTCCTACAAGAAGAACAACGATGTCATCCTGCCTCAATATGCGATCCAGCGTCTGTTCGAGGCGACGCGGGGCCGCGACACCTACATCACGACCGAGGTCGGCCAGCACCAGATGTGGGCGGCGCAGTTCTTCGGTTTCGAGGAGCCGCATCGCTGGATGACCTCCGGCGGCCTCGGCACCATGGGCTATGGCCTGCCGGCGGCGCTCGGCGTGCAGGTCGCGCATCGCGATAGCCTCGTCATCGATATCGCCGGCGACGCCTCGGTGCAGATGACGATGCAGGAGATGTCGACGGCGGTCCAGCACGAGCTGCCGATCAAGATCTTCATCCTGAACAACCAGTATATGGGCATGGTGCGGCAGTGGCAGCAGCTGCTGCACGGCAACCGCCTGTCGCATTCCTACTCGGAGGCGCTGCCGGATTTCGTCAAGCTTGCGGATGCCTTCGGTTGCGTCGGCCTGCAGGCGATCAAGCCCTCCGATCTCGATGGCGCGATCAAGGAGATGATCTCGGTCAAGCGTCCGGTGCTGTTCGACTGCCGCGTCGCGGCGCTGGAGAACTGCTTCCCGATGATTCCGTCCGGCAAGGCGCACAACGAAATGCTGTTGCCGGTGGAAGCCACCGACGAGGCCACCGCGTCCGCCTTCGCCGGCGGCAAGGCCTTGGTGTGAGGGCGCTAGCCACAAATTCCGCTGTCATCGCCCGGCGAAAGCGCGAAGCGCGTCTTCACGCAGAAGTCCGGGCGATCCAGTACGCCGTGGCTTCTCCGTTGCTCTCGGACGTCTCTGGAATACTGGATCCCCGCCTTCGCGGGGATGACGAGATTGAGAAAAGATCGACTGGAATCCAGGATGTTTGATCTCAGGGAACTCGAACGCGCGCACGAAATCGTGGGTCAGGCGGTGCCGCCGACGCCGGCGCATGCCTGGCCGCTGCTTAGTGAGCGGCTCGGTACGAGCGTCGTGGTCAAGCACGAGAACCACACGCCGATCGGCGCCTTCAAGGTGCGTGGTGGGCTCGTCTACATGGAACGCCTGAAGCGCGAGCAGCCCAACACGCCGGGAATTATCTCCGCCACGCGTGGCAATCACGGCCAAAGTCTCGCCTTTGCAGCGACCCGCCACGGCTTGCGGGCCACGATCTGCGTGCCGCACGGCAACTCGGTCGAGAAGAATCGCGCGATGCGGGCGTTCGGCGCCGAGCTGGTCGAGCATGGCGAGGATTTCGAGGCGGCGCGGGACGAGGCGGTGCGCCGCGGCCAGTTCGAAGGGCTGCACACGGTGCCGTCGTTTCACCCGGACCTGGTTCTCGGCGTTGCGACCTACGCGCTCGAGCTGTTCCGGGCCGCGCCGGACCTCGACATTCTCTATGTGCCGATCGGGCAGGGCTCCGGCATCTCCGGCTGCATCATGGCGCGCGATCTGCTGGGCCTGAAAACCGAAATCGTCGGCGTGCAATCGACGGAGGCGCCGTCCTACGCGTTGTCGTTTGCGGCCGGCACTGTCGTGACCACCGAAACCGGCAATACGCTGGCGGACGGCATGGCGACGCGGATACCCGTGGCGGAAGCGCTTGCGATTATCCGCAAGGGCGCGTCGCGCATCGTGCAGGTCACCGACGATGAGGTCGGCGCCGCGATCCGCGCCTACTGGACCGATACGCACAACCTGGCCGAAGGCGCCGGTGCGGCGCCGCTCGCGGCCGCGCTGCAGGAGAAGACCAAGCTTCAGGGCAAGCGCGTTGGGCTGGTCCTGACCGGTGGCAATATCGATTTCGACCTGTTCCGCAGTTGGATCGGGACGGCCGCCGCTCGCGTCGGTGAAGACGCCGCGGCGTGACAGAGAAAGCAGTCAAGGGGAAGACAAATGAACCAGCCCGCATCCGCCTATTTCCTCGAAGAGCGCCATGACCCGAACGAGTTCGCACACGCTTTCGGTGCTCGTGCAGAACGAGCCGGGCGTGCTCGCGCGCGTGATCGGGTTGTTTTCGGGACGTGGCTACAACATCGAGAGCCTCACCGTCTCCGAGACCGAGAGCCAGAAACATCTCTCCCGCATCACCATCGTCACCACGGGCACGCCGATGGTGATCGAGCAGATCAAGCACCAGCTCGACCGCATGGTCCCGGTCTATCGCGTCGTCGACATGACCCTGACGGGACGTTCGATCGAGCGCGAGCTCGCGATGGTGAAAGTGCGCGGCGGCGGCGACCACCGCGTCGAGGCGCTGCGGCTTGCGGACGCGTTCCGTGCCCGCGTGATCGACGCCACCACGGAAAGCTTCGTGTTCGAGATCACGGGTAACTCCGCCAAGATCAGTCAATTCATCGACCTGATGCGCCCACTCGGCCTTGTCGAGGTGTCGCGCACCGGCGTTGCCGCGATTGGGCGCGGACCAGAGGGGATGTGAACATGCTGGCGCGCGACTGGTATTACACCCAAAGGCGGCAGGTTGGCCTGGATTCTGCTGTCGCCTCGATCTACGACCGGCATGGCGACAGCGACGCCCGCGCCCGGCAGGCGCTCACCATGCTGGGCATCAAGCCTGGCTGGCGGGTGGCCGATATCGGCTGCGGCAACGGCGTGTTGGCCTGCGAGGCCGCGCTGATGGGCGCCGAGGTCGACGCCATAGACATTTCGCCGGCGATGCTGGCGCTCGCCAACATCCAGGCCAAGGACCGCCGTGTTGCGATCCGCACCCAGCCGGCAGGCATGTTGAGCTTCGCCTATCAGCCTGACACCTATGATCTGATCGTCAGCGAATTCACACTCCACCACCTGCCGGATTTCTGGAAGGCGGTGGCGTTGTCGCGGATCTATAACGCGCTGAAGCCCGGCGCCAATTTCTACCTGCGCGACATCGTGTTCGTCAGCATGCCCGACGGCTGCGAGCGCGACGTCGAGCAATGGGCCGACTTCAGCATCAAGAACCACGATTTCGATCGCGACAGCGTCGTCACCCATATGCGCGATGAATATTCGACCTTCGGCTGGGTGATCGAGCGGATGCTGTCTGAGACCGGCTTCACGCTGGAATCGGTCGATTATCACGCCCCGCTGCACGGCACGTATCTGCTGCGCAAACCAAAGCCGGATCAACAGAGCTAGAAAAACAATGAAGCCGGCCGACGTTGGCATCGCCGTCCTGGTCGCGGTGATCTGGGGACTTGCGTTCGTCGCGAGCCGGATCGCGCTCGACGAATTTTCGCCGGAACTGATGACGACGTTGCGCTTTGCCATCGCCGCGGTGCCGTGCCTGTTCGTGCGCAAGCCGGCTGTTTCGTGGCCGCTGCTGCTTGCGATCAGCTTCACGCTGTTTCTCGGCCAGTTCCTGTCGCAATCCATCGCCATCGCCCATGGCGTGCCGGTCGGGCTGACAAGTGTGATCGTGCAAAGCCAGGCGCTGTTCACCATTGGATTGGCGGCGATCCTGTTCGGCGAATTGCCGACGCGGATGCAGGCCATTGGCATCGGCATCGCTGCCGTTGGCCTGCTGATGATCTGCGGCACCGTCGGCTATGATTTCAGCGTGGCGGCGTTTGCCGTGCTGATGATCGCGCCGATCAGCTTTGCGGTCGGCAATCTGTTGCTGCGGCGTGCGAGCGGTGCGCCGATGTTCGACCTGTTCGCGTGGCTGTGTCTCTCCGCCGCTATCCCGCTGTTGGCGCTGACGCTGGTCAGCAATGGGCCGCAGCCGACCTGGCACGCGCTGTCGCAGATGTCATTGACCGGGCTCGTCTGCATGCTGGCCTTGGGCGGCATCTCGACCAGCATTGCCTATTGGCTGTGGGGCCGGCTGCTGCGGGATTATCCCGCAGCCCAGGTGGTGCCGTTCGCGCTATTGGTGCCGTTCGTAGGCTCCGCGGCGTCGAGCGTCGTATTCGGCGAGAAATTTGGCCCGCTGCGGCTGGCCGGCATGCTCACCGTGGTCGGCGGTATCGCCGTGATGCTGCTGTCGAAGCGTCCGCAAGGCGCACCGAAGCAAACCCTGCCGAAGATCGCGTGAGGGCACCATGTCGCATTCGCTGCTGATCGCCTTTGTCCTGTTTGCCACGGTGATGTACTTCACGCCGGGGCCGAACAACATCATGCTGCTGTCGTCGGGGCTCACTTACGGTTTCCGCCGGACGCTGCCGCATGCCGCTGGCATCACGATCGGTTTTGCCTTCATGGTCGGCGCGGTCGGCGTAGGCCTCGGCGCCGTCTTCATCGCCTATCCAGTGCTACAGACGATCCTCAAATATCTAGGTGTGGCCTATCTGGTCTATCTGGCCGCCGTGATCGCGATGTCCAAGCCTGTCGAGCCGGACCAGGCCAATGGGCGCGGCCCGATGACCTTCTGGGGCGCGGCCATGTTCCAGTGGGTCAACGCCAAGGGCTGGGTCATGGTGATCGGTACCATCACCACCTATGCGGCGATCGCGTCGTTTCCCTGGAACATCGCGATCCAGGTCGGGCTCAGCCTGATCCTGGGCACGCTGTCCTGCACCCTCTGGGCGCTGTTCGGCACCGCGCTGCGCCCGATCCTGACCGCGCCCAGGGCTGTCAGGGCCTTCAATATCGTGATGGCCCTGCTGCTGCTGGCCTCGCTCTACCCGGTCTTCATGGACGCATGATGCCGCACCGCGCCATGCATAAACGGGTTTCCCCTGAGGGGGAAAATGCTCTAGACAACGCCGGAAATTCGCGGGCGCCCGGCGGTTTTGTCCTTCCGAAAGCCTGACCCATCGGCCGATTTCCGGCCCCCTCAAGAGGAAACCACCATGCGTGTTTATTACGATCGCGACGCCGACCTGAACCTGATCAAGGGCAAGAAGGTCGTCATCGTCGGCTATGGCAGCCAGGGCCACGCCCACGCGCTGAACCTGAAGGATTCCGGCGTCAAGGAAGTGGCGATTGCGCTGCGCAAGGGGTCGAGCTCCGCCAAGAAGGCCGAAACCGCCGGCTTCAAGGTGATGGAAGTCGCCGAAGCCGCCAAGTGGGCCGACCTCGTGATGATGCTGACCCCCGACGAGCTGCAGGGCGATATCTATCGCGAGCACCTGCACGACAACATGAAGAAGGGCGCAGCGCTCGTGTTTGCGCACGGCCTCAACGTGCACTTCAACCTGCTCGACCCGCGCGCCGACCTCGACGTGCTGATGATCGCGCCGAAGGGCCCCGGCCACACCGTGCGCTCCGAATATCAGCGCGGCGGCGGCGTGCCCTGTTTGATCGCGATCGCCAAGGATGTTTCCGGCAACGCGCATGATCTCGGGCTGAGCTATGCGTCGGCGATCGGCGGCGGTCGGGCCGGCATCATCGAGACCACGTTCAAGGAAGAGTGCGAGACCGATTTGTTCGGCGAGCAGGTCGTGCTGTGCGGCGGTCTGGTCGAATTGATCAAGGGCGGCTTCGAGACGCTGGTGGAAGCCGGCTACGCACCCGAGATGGCCTATTTCGAGTGCCTGCACGAGGTGAAGCTGATCGTCGACCTGATCTATGAAGGCGGCATCGCCAACATGAACTACTCGATCTCCAACACCGCCGAATACGGCGAATACGTCACCGGCCCGCGCATCGTCACGTCGGAAACCAAGGCCGAGATGAAGCGTGTGCTCAACGACATCCAGTCCGGCAAGTTCGCGCGCGACTGGATGCTCGAGAACAAGGTCAACCAGACCTCGTTCAAGGCGACCCGCGCCAAGCTCGCCGCTCATCCGATCGAGGATGTCGGCGCAAAACTCCGCGACATGATGCCGTGGATCAAGAAGGGCGCGCTGGTGGACAAGACCAAGAACTGAAACGGGAAATCGTAGCGTGGGCAAAGCGCAAGCGTGCCCACCATCTCTACGCAGCGCAAAAAGGGTGGGCACGGCGCAACCGCGCCTTTGTCCACCCTGCGCCCGCTGCGATCTAATCGAACGCGATGCCGATCCGGTAGGCCTTCCGCCACACGATATAGCAGGGCATATGCAGCCCCTCTCCGGAATGCACCAGCGTGAATTTCTCAGGCACCCCGGTCTGGCTGACGACTTCGAGCGCGGCTCCTGTCGCCGAGAGGTTGCGGATCTTGCAATCGATCGCGCCGCCGTTGAACTCGATCGTTCCGGCCTTCAATACCCGATGACGGGCTTCGCGACGTGATTCCACCATCGCAATGGTTCCGTGTGCCGGACAAGTCGTAGCTTGCTCCCGGGCGGTTAACGCGAACCTATTTCCGGAGCCGGTAAAATTACCGGATTTGAATCCATTTGTCCGGCTGAATGCATCATGTTTACCTGCATCGCCTTGATATTCCGTACGGAATATTAACGATGCCAAGCCAATTTGGACCCGGCACTTCGTTGTGAAGCGGGTTCTCTATGCCGGGAAATTATCGATGGGTCGCCCGATCGCCGGGAGCGCCGCTTGCGGCGCTTGGCGTTCTGCTTTCGATCGCAACCATCGTGCTGTTTCTCGCCGACCTGCAGGCCCGTTATTGGGACAGGATCTCGGCTGCAAAACGAGATGCCCGGAGCTTTGCGACGGTCCTCGCCGAGCAGGCGGCGCTGACATTTGAAGATGTCGATCGTGCGCTGCGCCGCGCGGAAGTCATCCGCAGAACAGGCCTCGCGGGCGGCCACCTCGCCGATCCCGGCGTCGCCAAGGCGGCGCTGCGCCAGTTGCAGAAGAGCTCGTCGATCCTGGTCGCCGTCGGTTGGACCGATGCGTCGGGCGAGGTCGTCGCGTCGTCCTATGACCGCCCGCTGCCGCGCAGCAACATATCCGACATGGCGCACTTCATCGCCCAGCGCGACAGCACCGACGACAAGCTGTTTATCTCGCCCCCCTATCATTCAGCGGTTAGCGATAAATGGTTCACGGCGGCGTCGCGCCGCTTGAGCAATGCCGACGGCAGCTTCGCCGGCGTCATCACCGCGCCGCTCGATCAGTCTTATTTCAACAAGCTCTACCGCTCGATCGATCTCGGCAAGGGTGGATCGATTTTGCTGCTGCATCGCGAAGGACAGTTGCTGGCACGCGAGCCCGAGCAGCGCGACGCGTTCGGAAAGTCGCTGGCGGACGGCCCGCTGTTGAGCACCTATCTGCCGACGTCGGACGCGGGCGCCTACGAGGTCACGAGCCCCATTGACGGTCTGGATCGCGTCGCCGGCTACAAGGCGGTGCCCGGCTTGCCGCTGGTCGTGGTCGTGACCTATGCCCGCAGCGAGGTGCTGGCGCCATGGTATTGGCACTTCTTGACGTTCGGCCTGGTGGTTGCCGCCGTTGTCGTGATGATCATGTTCGGCACCGTCGTGCTGGTGCGGCAGACCAACGCCCTTGCGGCGAAATCGCGGACTTTCGCGAAGACGAATGCGCATTTCGATGCCGCGCTGAGCAACATGCCGCACGGCCTCAGCATGTTCGATGCGAACGGGAGGCTGCTGGTCTGCAACAGCCGCTACCGCGAGATGTACGATCTGACGGAGGACCAGGTGAAGCCCGGCACTCCGCTCAGCCGCATTCTCAGGGATTACAAGACCGAGGGAACCGATTTCAATCTCGATAGCTTTCTTCAGGGAGCACAGCAGCGGACGTCACACCTGCTCACGCTGTCCGACGGCCGGATGATTGCGATACGGCGCACGCCGATGAAGGACGGCGGCTGGGTCGCAACGCATGAGGACATCACCGAAAAGCGGCGCGCCGAGACGCTGTTGGTCGAGAATGCCACGAAGCTGAAACACACAAACGAGCGGTTCGATGCGGCCATCAGCAACATGTCGCAGGGCCTCTGCCTGTTCGATGCCGACAAGCGACTCGTCGTTTCGAACAAGCGATATCAGGAGATGTACGACCTGCCGAACGAGCTGGTCGTGCCGGGCGCGGCATTGAACCGGATCCTGCAACATTACGCCGATCGAGGTGAAACCAGCGATCAGACCGTCGATCAGCATGTCCAGTCGATGCCGACGCTGTGGAAGCAACATTTCGAACTGAAGGATGGGCGCAAGATATTGATCCAACGCAAGCCGCTGGCGGATGGCGGCTGGGTTGCGACCCACGAAGACATCACCGAACAGAAGCGCAGCGAGCAATTGCTGGCCGAGAAGGCCGCCGAACTCGAAGCGATGAATGTCCGCTTCGATGCTGCGCTCAACAACATGTCGCAGGGGCTGTGCTTGTTCGACGCAGAGCTGAGGGTCGTGGTCTCGAACGCGCGCTATGGCGATATCTATCATCTCGACCCCGGCCTGATAAGGCCGGGGATGACGCTGGGCGAGATCCTGGAATGGCGGCGCGAGCGGGGCACCCACTTCCGCGATGTGCCGCCCGCGAGCTATCTCTCGCGCGACGTGCCCAATGCCACGGAAATCCGGGAACTGGCCGACGGGCGCACGGTGGCGATTTCCCGCCAGTTGATGCCGGATGGCGGCTGGCTCACCACTCATGAAGACATCACCGAGCGCGCCCGCAACGAGAGGCGCATCGCGTACCTCGCCCAGCACGATCTGCTGACGGGCCTTGCCAACCGCGCGCTGTTCTCAGAAAAGCTCGATGAAGCGGCGAAGCGGCTGCAGCGCCACGGCACCATCTTCACCGTCCTGATGCTCGACCTCGACAGGTTCAAGCAGGTCAATGACACGCTGGGGCATCCCGCCGGCGATCAGTTGCTGGTCGAAGTTGCGCTGCGCCTGAAGTCGTCGCTTCGCGATACCGACGTGGTGGCTCGTCTGGGCGGCGATGAATTCGCCATCATCCAGGAAAACGAGAAGGACCAGCACGAGGGCGCGGTTCTTCTTGCCCGCCGGATCATCGCCTTGATCGAGAAGCCGTTCGATATCGACGGCCACCAGGTCGGCGTCGGCACCAGCGTCGGGATTGCGTTTGCGCCGGAACATGGCAGCGACGTCGAGGTTCTGCTGAAGAAGGCGGATCTGGCGCTCTATGCCGCGAAGTCGGGCGGACGAAACGATTTCTGCGTGTTCCAGCCCGAACTGACCGAGGCCGCGGACATCCAGAAATCGATCGAGGCCGAGTTGCGGGGAGCGATATCCCGCCATGAATTCGAGTTGCACTATCAGCCCATCATCAATGCCACCACGCGCGGGATCCGCGGCGTGGAGGCGTTGGTGCGCTGGTATCATCCCTCGAAAGGCATGCTTGCCCCCGATCAATTCCTGCCGCTGGCGGAAGCAACCGGATTGATCGTGCCGCTCGGCGAATGGATCCTGCGGCAGGCGTGCCTCGATGCGGCGGCCTGGCCACCGCATCTTCGGATTGCCGTCAATATTTCCGCCGCGCAGTTCATCAAGTGTAACCTGCTCGATGTCATCTTGCATGCGCTGGCCGATTCCGGCCTGTCACCCGATCGGCTGGAGCTCGAGATCGCTGACGTCGGCCTATTGGAAGCCGAGCAGGCGAGACATCTGCCGACGATCCAGCAACTGAAGAATCTCGGTGTCTCGATCGTGCTCGATGGTTGCGGCGTGGGATATACCGCGGCCGGCTACCTGACGAGCTTTCCCTTCGACAAGATCAAGATCGACCGTCCACTGGCGCAGGGCTTCGCGAGCCGGCGGGATCATGGTGCGGTTGTCGCTTCCGTGGTGGCGCTGGCGCACGGCCTGGGTATTGCGACTGCGGCCAAGGGGGTTGAGAACCCAGAGCAGTTCGATGCCCTGCTGGCGGTCGGCATCGATTTCGCGCAGGGGTATCTGTTCGGCCGGCCGGTCCCGCATTGCGAGCTCGATCTCGATGCGATGATCCCGGCGACCAGAAACGTCGCCTGATCCGCAGCCGCTGCGCGACTTACTTCTCGATGCGGTTGTGGAGCTGCCAGAAGCGGACCGTGCGCTGGGCGGTCTCCAGCGACAACCGCTTGTAGTCCCGCTCCGCCACTTCGAGCGTCTGTGCGTCGATCGGCAGCGGCATCGGCCGTTTGCGAAGGATTGTTTCGACGGTCGGCCAGTTCAGCCGGGCGGACCGGCAGGGAATGAGGACGAGGTCGGAGCGGATGCCTTCCAGCAGCCGCACCATCATTTCGGTCGGCACTTCGTTGAGGATCGCGAGCGAGGCTGCGACCTCGTTGAATTTGCCGTCCTCGGCGAACTTGTAGACGGCGACGTCGTCCAGTTCGTTGAGCTCTTTCATCAGCCTGACGAGATGTTCGGCCACGCCGAAGCTTCGCGTCGCGCTGGGTCTTTCGCCGGCGATAGCGTTCAGCACCCGCCTGATTTCCTCCTGGAGCGCGGCCGGCGCGATCGCCAGCAGACGGGCGCACACCGCGTCCTTGGCGCGCCGCAGCAGTTCACGCAGGAATTTGACCGGAAGATCGACGCGGAGCCCGAGGATCCCGATCAGCTCATCGTCGTTCTCGGCGCGGGCGATGATGCCGGAATAGCCGGCTTCGGAGAATTGCGCGCTGGCATTGTTCGCCAGCTTGCGAATGACCTTGCCTTCGCCGCGATCGACGATCACGTCGGTGACCGCCTCGGGCAGGTTGGCCCGCGCTGAAATCGCCAGCAGGTGATCCTGTCCTTTGGTGCTGGCGATCTCGACCAGCGTATCGGTGGAGACGCGGCTCGAATGCATCAGCACTTCGCCGGCCACCGCGATTTCGTCGTCGCTGGCCAGGTGCTGGATGACCTCGAACGGTGCGTAGTCGAGCGGTGCCAGGCGTTTGCTGAGCTCGGCCTTGGCCCGCGTTTCGACGCGCGCGATCAACAGGCACAGCACGTCGTCGAACACCTTCACCTGTTCTTCGTTGAGGCGATCGCCATCGTTCAGGAAGAGGTCGGTCACGCGGCGAAGGGTCTGGACCCGCTTCGCCGAAGTACCGTCTCTTACCGCATCCTCAAGCTCGGCAATAATCGAATGCGCCGGCTGTTGCACCATGGTGGGCTAGCCTGTTGTTTGTTTCAGGAACCGGCGTCCACCATGGCACTATCGGCCTTACGTCCGCGTTAAGCGGGAACGTCCGTAAAAAATACAGCCCCGTTGCAGCTACGGCGCGCCCGCAGCCGCTGGTGGTGACAGCCGCTCGTTACGCCGCTCCCGTGCGGCGTTACAAACTGCAGCCGATCGCTGAAATGGGCACCTTGAGCGCCGTTTTCGGTAATCCGGTCCGGCCGCGATCGCTTGTCTGCACAAAAATACACCAGCGAGAATCCGTTCGACCGGACAGCCACGAAGCGCACGCTTTAAGGAATTCTTCAGGACGAATTTCGTTAAGGCTGTTTTGAGCGGCGATTGGGACTTTCCCCGTGATCATCGCCGCGGCCACCGGCGCGCTCGGTGAGGCTTCAACGACGGGCCCTTGGCGTCGAGCGCGCTTTGTTGGTGCTGGCCGGTCGAGGCGACGGAGGCCCTGTATTGCATTTCGCGCCGATTACGGCATGGGTGAGGGCACCATCGCCCGCATCGATGCCGGCGAATGCATGCGCAACATGACGGAAGCGCGCGCCAAGGAACTGGAAGGCCTCGGCCATCAGTGACATCAGGCTGGCGCATTCCTGCTCCAACAGGGCGACGATGACCATCGGCAAGACCAGGGCGGAGCTGACCGCGCTCGCGGGCGCGGCGCTGCGCGAGCAGGCGGGATGCGAGACGGCGGAGATCGCCGATGTTCACCCGTTGCCGAACGCCGGCGGCGGCCGCAACTGGGAAATCCCGAAAGTCCTGCTTGGCGATAGCCTGATCAGCGACATCGACCGTGCCGTCATGAGCATTCACCGCCAGCTGGGTCGAAAGTACCATCTGCTGGAGGAGGGCTGATACGAGGTCGCGGTCATCGCGATGATGACGGCGTAGCCGATGCCCCCGAAGATGTAGGAAACGATCGAGGTGGCGACCGAGCGCCTGCTGGCGGAGGCCGCCGCCCAGGGGCAGATCGGCGCCGGTGATCTGAAGCAGGTGCAGATCGCCGGCCGTGTGTCGGGCTCGCCGGGATCCCCAGGGGCGCCCGACCGGCGCCGCGGGGGAGGGGGGCAAATTCATTGCACGTTCATGACGTTTCGATTACGGTTTAATGACACGACCTAGGTTCCGGCTGCGTCGTGGGTCTCCTGGTCGTCGCCAGCCAAGGCTTTCGCATTGCGCCGGGTAGTGTTGCGTCTCACCCATGGCGCCCGCGCCAAATCAAGGCCCCTCCGTCACCGCGATTGCCGGGAGCATCGCCTCGATCGGCGTCTGGCGGTTGCTGGCGGTCGCAGCACCCCATCTCGGCGCCTTGGCGGTCATGCTGGAGACCGAAACCGATTTCGGCTCGCGCGCCTGCTTCCTGCTGTCGTGGGGAATCCTGAACTTCCTGTTCATTTCGCTGCTGCGGCGCCCGGCGCTGTCGAGTGCGCTGGCGCTGACGCTGGTGGTGGTGCTGGTGCTGCTGTCGCGGCTGAAGCACGACGTCGTGCAGATGACCGCGAACTTCGTCGACCTGATGGTGATCGACCGCGATACCGCAGCGTTCCTGTTTACGATCTTTCCCAACCTGCGCTGGTCGGTGATCTCGGCCGGCCTCGTCACCATCCCCCTGATGTATGCGCTGTGGTGGCTCGATCCGTTCCGCATCCGCCGCCTGCCGGCGCTCGCCTGCATGCTGGCCTGCCTCGCCGCGCTGGTCGGATATTCCTTTGCCTGGCCGGACGAAGCCTGGCGCGGCTATTACGACGACGGCTATCTGTCGAAATTCGCCCGCTCCGGCGTCACCGCGGTCTCCGACTTCGTCAATTACGGCTTTATGGAATCGGATGCGGCCGCCAACGAGCACCTCAAGGTGCCGCTGGTGGATTCCTGCCACCCGGCGGGGCGCCGGCCCAACATCATCATGGTCCATGACGAGTTGAGCTTCGATATCCGGCAGGCCGATGGCATCAAGGTGCCGGCGGGTTACGGCAGCCACTTCAAATCCTATGACGGGGTGGAGCGGACGTTCCTCGCCGAGAGCAATGGCGGGCCGAGCTGGTTCACCGAATACAACGTGCTCGCAGGCCTCTCCTCGCGCTCGTTCGGACGGTTCGCCTATTTCGTGACCCGTATCGCGTCCGGCCGCGTCGAGCGCGGATTGCCGCTGGCGCTGCGCCGTTGCGGCTACACCACGCTGTCGCTGTATCCGGCCTTCGGCGCCTTCATGAGCGCGCGCAGCTTCCAGACCACGACCGGCATCCAGCATTTCTATGACGCGCATGATCTCCACGCCAGGGATGTCGAGCCGGACAGCTTCTTCTACGACAAGGCGCTGAATTTGATCTCGGAGCAGCCACAGGGCACGCCGCTGTTCACCTTCGTCTATCTCGCCGCCAATCATTTTCCCTGGGAGACGAAATTTCGTCCCGACCTGATGCCGTCCTGGCGCAGCGCCGGGCAACGCGCCGTCGGTCGACGAATATCTGCGCCGGCAGGCGATGAGCGCGAGCGATTACTCCAGCTTCATCGCGGGGCTGAAGAAGAAGTTTCCGGCGCAGCCGTTCCTGATCGTGCGCTACGGCGACCATCAGCCGGAATTCTCGCCGCAGATTCTCGATCCCGGTCTCGACGAAGCCGGCATCGGCAAGAAGCTGGAGAATTACGATCCGCGCTATTACGCGACCTATTACGCGATCGACGCCATCAACTTCGAGCCGGTGAAAAGTCCCGCCGTGATGGAGACGATCGACGCCGCCTATCTGCCGCTGGTGATCCAGGAAGCCGCCGGCATTCCGCTCGATCCGTCATTCGAGGAGCAGAAGAACATCATGCTCCGCTGCAACGGCAAGTTCTACGATTGCAAGGGTGGCGCCGAGGCGAAGAGCTTCAATCGGCTTTTGATCGATGCTGGGATGATCAAGGGGCTTTGATTCCTCCCCGTCATTGCGAGCGGAGCGAAGCAATCCATAGCGCGGCAAGCTGAGGAATGGATTGCTTCGCTCCGCTCGCAATGACGGGAAGGGCCTCTACTTCTTCCCCACCTTATCCCACAGCCATCGCGCCACCACATCCGGCGACGACTCGCCGCATCATTCCCCGCCGCGCGCAGGTTGGCCTCGCGCATGGTGGCGATATCGATCTTGCCGAGCAGCGGCTGCAGTGCCGCTTTCAGCGCTTCATCGTCCTTGCGCTTCGGCGCCAGCAACATGATCGCGTCGTAGGGCGGGATGGCCTGCCTGGGATCATCCAGCGCCACCAGATCGTACTTTGCGATCAGCCCGTCGCTGGTATAGCCGGCGATGACATCGACCTCGCCGGAAGCGGCCGCGGCATACATGAAGTCCGGTTGCATCTGGCGCTGGGCGCGGAACGACAGCCCGTAGGCTTTTTGAATTCCCGCCCATTCCGGCCGCGAGAAGAATTCATAGTCGGCGGCGATCGACATCTCAGGTGCATGCGAGACGAGGTCTGCGATCGAGTGAATCCCAAGCTGTTCGGCGCGCCGGCGCGGCATTACCAGCGCATAGGCGTTCTCGAAGCCGAGTTCGCCCAACAGCGTGATGTTCTGCCTGGCGAGTATTGTCTTCAATTCGGCGATCACTTCATTGCGCGGCTTGATCTCGGTGTGGTGAAACTGGTTGGCCCACAGCGTGCCGGAATAGTCGACATAGACGTCGATATCGTTAGCCGCCAGCGCGTCGAAAACCACGTTGGAGCCGAGGCCCTCGCGTTGGCTGGCGGGAAGGCCCGCCGCCTTCAGCCGCTGCATGATCAGCGCCGACAGCACATATTGCTCGGCAAAGGTCTTGGCGCCGATCCGGTAATTCGACGGCGAACGCGCCAGGGTCGGAACCAGCGTGGCCGCAATCAGCGCGGCGATGCCGAGGCCGCCGAGCCCGGCGCGCACGCGGCTGCGGTGGCGCAGGCCGTTCTCGATCAGGGCGAGCAATTGATCGACCGCCAGCGCCAGCACCGCGGCGGCGAGGCAGCCGAACAGCACGAACACCCAGTTCTGGGTCTGCAACCCCGCAAAGATGTAATTGCCGAGGCTGGTCTGGCCGATCGGCGTCGACAAGGTCGCGGTACCGATCACCCAGACCGCCGCGGTGCGGATCCCCGCCATCATCACCGGCAGCGCCAGCGGCAATTCCACCGTGAACAGCGATTGCCGCGGCGTCATGCCGACGCCCTGCGCTGCTTCCAGCACCGCGGGCTCGACGCCCAACAGCCCGGTGACGGTGTTGCGCAGCACCGGCAGCATCGAATAGAGCGCGAGCGCCAGCACGGCCGGCAGGAAGCCGAAGGCGGAAAAGCCGAAGCCGAACCATTTTAGCGTCAGCGCGGCGAGTGCCAGCAGCAACGGATAGAACAGCGCCAATAGCGCCAGCCCCGGCACCGTCTGCACGATGCTGGCAAGCCCGAGCAGCGCGCCGCGCAGCACCGGCCGGTTGCGCGCGGCAATGGCCAGCGGCAGGCTGACGATGAGCCCGAGCGCCAGCGCCGCGAGGCTGACGCGCAGATGATTGCCGAGATAATCCGGCAGATGCGCGAGCGCCTCGCTCCAGCGCGGATCCGAGAAAAGGCTCATGCCGCGCCACCCTGCGGCAGCAGTTTCCCCAGCCGTTCGGCCTGCCGCCGCGGCGTGCCCAAGAGCTCGCCGACATAGGCGTCGCCGCTTTTGGAAAGCTCGGCCGGCGTGCCCTGCGCCAGCAATCTGCCGCCGCGCATCACGGCGACGCGGTCGGCGAGCAAAATCGCCTCCGTCATGTCGTGGGTGATCATGACCGTGGTCAACCCGAGCTTGTTGTGCAGCGTGCGATAATCGTCGCCGAGCGCGTCGCGGGTGAGCGGATCGAGCGCGCCGAACGGCTCGTCCATCAGCACGATGCGCGGTTTCGCCGCCAGCGCCCGCGCCACGCCGACGCGCTGGCGCTGGCCGCCGGAGAGCTCGTGCGGCAGCCGGTCGCGATAGGGTGCACGGTCGAGCCGCACCAGGTCGAGCAGTTCGTCCACCCGCGCGGAGATTTCGGCCACCGGCCAGCCGAGCAGTTTTGGCGTGATGCCGATATTGCCGGCGACGTCGATATGCGGAAACAACCCGCCGCTCTGGAACACGTAGCCGATGCGGCGGCGCAGGAGGATCGGATCGACGCGACCGATGTCGTCACCCTCGACCGTGATGGTGCCCTTATCCGCTTCGATCAGCCGGTTGGCCAGCCGCAGCAGCGTGGTCTTGCCCGAGCCCGAGCCGCCGACGATGGCGAGGAATTCGCCCTCGGCGACGTCGAGCGAAACGTCGTCCACCGCCACCACGCGGCCGTCGTCAAATGTCTTGCCGACATGCGCATAGCTGATCAGCGGCGTAGTGGGCATGCGGCGTGGTCCCAACCCGATGGAAGCGGCGAAAAGCATTCTACAGTTCGATCAGTGGCGCAAGGGGCCGCCCAAGGCAAGCCGGCGCCTGCGGAAGGGACCGCGCGCTTTGCGGTACTCGACAAGCGCTGATCCCGGGTGCATTGAAGCGGGGCTTGTGTCCCCGGAATCAGTCATGTCAGACGTTTCGCTGGCGATGCGGCTGGTTTCAATCTTCTTCAACATCATCCCGGACCGATATGATTGACGACACTCCCCGATCGAAGCGCGACACCAGGGTTCTTTTGCTGGAGGGCATCAACGACAGCGCCGTCGAAACGCTCTCGAATGCGGGCTATTCGAAGGTTGAGCGCCTGACGAAAGCGCTCGATGCAAACGAGTTGCGTTCGGCGATTGCAGATGTCCACCTGCTGGGTATCCGGTCGCGGACCCAGCTCACGCCTGACATTTTTGGTGTGGCTCCGGAGCTGCTCGCGGTCGGCTGTTTCAGCGTCGGGACCAATCAGGTCGACCTTCAGGCCGCACGGGCGCGCGGTATTCCCGTCTTCAACGCCCCGTTCTCGAATACGCGCAGCGTCGCCGAGCTTGTGATCGGCGAAATCGTGATGCTGCTCCGGCGCATCTTTCCGCGCGCGGTGGCTGCCCATGAGGGAGGTTGGGATAAATCGGCCGACAACAGCCATGAGGTTCGGGGCCGCACGCTCGGGATCGTCGGCTATGGAAACATCGGCTCCCAGTTGTCGACGTTGGCCGAGGCGATGGGGATGAAGGTGATCTACTTCGATCAAACCGACAAATTGCGGCACGGCAATACCGAGCCTGCTTCCAGCCTCGAAGAGCTTTTCGCCCAGAGCGATGTGGTCAGTCTGCACGTGCCGGAAACCGCTGCGACGTTCAACATGATCGGAAAAGACGAGCTGCGCGCCATGAAGCGCGGCGCCTATCTGATCAACAACAGCCGCGGCACGGTGGTCGATCTCGACGCGCTTGCGGAAGCCTTGCGCGATGGCCACATCGCCGGCGCTGCGGTCGACGTGTTCCCGGTCGAGCCCACTTCGAACAAGGAACGCTTCAAATCCCCGCTGCAGGGCTTTCCCAACGTGATCCTGACGCCGCATATCGGGGGCTCGACGGAGCAGGCGCAGGACCGCATCGGGGTCGAGGTCGCGCGCAAGCTGGTCGACTGCGCCAACAACGGATCGACGACGGGGGCCGTCAACTTCCCGCAGGTTCAGTTGCCGACCGGCTCGAGCGGCACGCGCTTCATCCATGTTCACCGCAACGTGCCGGGAATGCTGCGGCGAATCAACGAAGTGTTCGTTCAACGCGAAATCAACATTCTGTCGCAGTATCTGCAGACCGACAGCGAGGTGGGATATGTCGTGCTGGATGCCGATACGGCGGCGCCGATGAACAATGAAATCCTGGCCGAAATCCGCGCCCTGGAAGACACGATCCGGGCGCGCATTGTGCTTGTCCATTAGCCTGCGTTGAATTTGTCGCTCGTAACCGCTAGAGCATGATCCGGAAAAAGTGGGCACCGGTTTTCCGCGCGACAAACGCGTAGCGTTTGCGCGGAGATCATGCTCAAAAAAAGAAGCCAACATCCAAACGTTGGGAGGGGAGCGGGGTGGATACGGCAAAGCCCACGGCGATCGCGCTTGAGGATGCCACGGTGGCGTTTCGGCTGGCCGATGCCCGGGTCTATACCGCGGTCGAGAAGGCCAGGCTTTCGGTCGCCCACGGCGAATTCGTCGCGATTGTCGGTCCGACCGGTTGCGGCAAGTCGACGCTGCTCAATGTCGCGGCCGGGCTGCTGAAGCCGGCGTCGGGATCGGTCAGGATCTTCGACCAGCCGTTGTCAGGCCTGAACGGGGATGCCGGCTATCTGTTCCAGGCCGACGCGCTGTTCCCCTGGAAGACCGCGATCGACAATGTCGCCATTGGTCTCGAGATCAAGGGCGCGCCGCGCGAACAGGCGCTGCAGCGGGCGCAGGGCTGGCTGACCTCGGTGGGCCTCGGCGCCTTCAGCAACCGCTATCCGCACATGCTCTCCGGCGGCCAGCGCAAGCGCGTTGGCCTCGCGCAGGTTTTGATCCGCGATCCCAAGATACTCTTGATGGACGAGCCGTTCGGGCCGCTCGATGCGCAGACCAGGCAGATCATGGGCAATCTCCTGCTCGAACTGTGGAACGCCGACCGCAAGGCGGTGCTGTTCGTCACCCACGATCTCGAAGAGGCGATTGCGCTCGCCGACCGCGTGGTGATCATGTCGGCGGGTCCCGGCGCGCGCATCATCGGCGACTGGCGGGTCGAATTGCCGCGCCCGCGCGATATTTCGGAAGTGCGCATGGAGAAGGATTTCCACGCTTTGCACCGTGAGATCTGGAGCGTGCTGAAGGATGAAGTGATGAAGGGCTATGCCCAGTCGACGCAAGCCGTGGGGGCCGGCTGATGTCGCGCTGGATCCTTCTTTCCCTGCAATTGCTGGTCGCAGTCGTCGCGCTCGGTCTGTGGCAATTGCTCGCCAGCGTGCCGATTTTTGGCCGCGTCTGGCTGCCGCCGTTCTTCTTCTCCAATCCGGTCGATGTCTTCAGCCAGATCATCCAATGGTTTTCGAGTGGCGTGATCTGGAAACATCTGGCCATCACGCTGTGGGAGTCGATCCTGGCGTTCGCGATCGGCTCGCTCAGTGGTGTCATGGTCGGCTTCTGGTTCGCGCGCCAGCCCGGCGTCGCCGCGGTGTTCGATCCCTATGTGAAGATGACCAACGCGCTGCCGCGCGTGGTGCTCGCGCCGATCTTCACGCTGTGGCTGGGCCTGGGCATCTGGTCCAAGGTCGCGCTCGGCGTGACGCTGGTGTTCTTCATCGTGTTCTTCAACGTCTATCAGGGCGTCAAGGAAGTCTCGACCACCGTGCTCGACAACGGCCGCATGCTCGGCATGAGCGAACGGCAATTGATGCGGCATGTGTACTGGCCCTCGGCACTGTCGTGGATGTTCTCCTCGCTGCACACGTCCATCGGCTTTGCCGTGGTCGGCGCCGTGGTCGGCGAGTATCTCGGATCGGCGGCGGGCCTCGGCTACCTGATCCAGCAGGCCGAAGGCGTGTTCGACGTCGCCGGCGTGTTCGCCGGCATGTTCGTGCTGTCGGCCTTCGTCATCCTGATCGATATGGGCGTGACGCTGGTGGAAAAGCGGCTGCTGGTCTGGCGGCCGGCGGCGGCGGAGGGGCGGGGGTAGAACCTCTCTGCGTCATTGCGAGCGAAGCGAAGCGCGAGCTATGATGTGCGATTGCACGTCTGGAATCCATCACCACGATCGTGACGTATGGATTCCGGGCTTCGTCCAGCTGTCGCATCCTCGGAATGACGAGGAGACCATGCCCTCAATCTGCCAGCAGCTTCACATCATCCGGCGCCTGCGGCGGCGACTTGATCGCGATCGTTCTGATCGATCGTCCATTCTGCTTGGTGCCGCCGTGCGGCGTGCCCTTCGGAATCACGACGAGGTCGCCGGGCTTCACCGTGACTTCCTTGTCGCCGAGCCACATCGTGCCGGTGCCTTCGAGGACATACTGCAGCTCGTTGGCATTGGGATGCAGGTGCTTGGGCACATTGCCGTCCTGGATTGAGACGGTGGCGCCGTCGAGGGAGACGAACATTCTTCTGGCGGAAGCCAACGCGTTGGCGGCGCCGAGCGCGTCGCCCTCCATCTCGCCGGTATGAATGATCTGCGCCGTGATGTTCTCGGCGGCGATCGCTGGCCGCAGCAGATGGGTCACGCCGCAGCCGGCGGCGAAAGCGGCGGCGATCGACAACGTGGTGGCGATGCGGTTCATGGGTAGACCTCCCTGTGTTTTCGTTGGCATTTTCTTGTGGCGGAATGGTATGCCGCGAATGCGTGATTGACTAGCGCGCGATCCGTCGGCTGTGCGACCGATTGATGAAAAAGATTGGGCGCGTGGCGCGGAATAAACCATGCGTTTTGCGGTCGCACCTTGGCACCAAAGTCGCCTTCTCAAGGTCCGTCCGCTGCTCTATCTTGCCGCCAACTTGAATGGAGGAAACCATGAAAACCATGTTTGGCAGGCTGGCCGGCGCGCTGGTGGCGCTGGCGCTTGGCTCGGGGGTTGCCGCAGCGCAAACCAAGATCACGGTCGCGGTCGGAGGCGGGGCCTGCCTGTGCTATCTGCCGACGGTGCTGGCCAAGCAACTCGGCGAATTCGACAAGGCGGGGCTATCGGTCGATCTGGTCGACCTCAAGGGCGGCTCGGATGCGCTCAAGGCCGTGCTCGGCGGCAGCGCGGATGTGGTTTCCGGCTATTTCGACCATTGCGTCAATCTCGCCGCCAAGAAGCAGGAACTGGTGTCCTTCGTGGTCTATGACCGTTATCCCGGGCTGGTGCTGGTGGTGTCGCCCTCGCACACCGGCGAGATCAAATCGATCAAGGACCTTGCCGGCAAGAAGGTCGGCGTCAGCGCGCCGGGCTCCTCGACCGATTTCTTCCTGAAATATCTTTTAAAGAAGAACGGCCTCGACCCGACCAGCGCCGCCGTGATCGGCGTCGGCCTCGGTGCCACCGCGGTGGCTGCGATGGAGCAGGGCCAGATCGATGCCGCCGTGATGCTCGATCCCGCCGTCACCGTGCTGCAGGCCGGCCATCCCGACTTGAAAATCCTGAGCGATACCCGCACCCAAAAGGACACGCTCGAAGTATTCGGCGGTGAATATCCGGGCGGGGCACTCTACGCGACCGCCGCCTGGGTTGCCTCACACGACAAGGAAGTTCAGGCGCTGACCAATGCGATCGTCAGCACGCTCGCCTGGATCCACTCTCATTCGCCGGAAGAGGTGATGGCGAAGATGCCGGAGGAAATGGTCGGCAAGAACAAGGAGCAGTATCTGGCGGCGCTGAAGAACACGATCCCGATGTATTCGGAAACCGGCAAGATGGACCCGAAGGGGGCAGATGCGGTGCTTGCGGTGTTCAGCGAAGGCTCGCCGGAGGTCGCGAAGGCGAATATCGACGTCACCAAGACCTACACCAACAAATACGTCGACCAGGTCAAGAAGACCACGGGGATGAATGCGAAGTAACGCAAAGCGATGAATACCATGACATCCCCGGTCATTCATCGCGTCACCTCGCTTGAGCTGGCCGTCGAGCCGTTTGCGTGGCCGTTCGCCGCGGAGAAGCGCGCCGAGATATCAGCGCATTTCGCGGCCCTGCAGCGCGAAAGGCCGAAGCTGTGGAATGGCCGCATCCTGCTCGGGCGCAATCCCGTGTTTGCGGGCGAGCGTTTTTCCGCCAGCTATTTCGAGACCGATTTCGCGAGTTTTTTGGCTTGGCGCGACTGGGGCTTTCCGGACCAGGGCGTGTTCAACGGCTTTGGCATGGGCGCGCTGCTTGCCAGCGACGGCGCCTTCGCGCTCGGTGAAATGGGCGAGCACACCGCCAATGCCGGGCGCATCTACTTTCCCTCGGGCACGCCCGATCTCGACGATGTCAGGGGTGACGTCCTCGATATCGAAGGCAGCGTCGCGCGTGAACTCGAGGAGGAAACCGGCCTGACCGCGGCCGACTATCGCAGCGATCCGCATTGGCACTGCGTCTACACCGGCCCGGCGGTCGCCATGATCCGGATATTGCGCGTCGACATGCCGGGCGAAGCGCTGCGCAGGCGGCTCGAAGCCAATCTGGCCGCGCAACAACACCCTGAACTGTCGGCGATCCATCTGGTCCGCGACGCCGGCGATCTCACCGCAGCGATGCCGCGCTTCGTCACGGCCTTCCTCGAAGCGCATCTTTCCGCCTGCCTCTAATTTGTGCGCGCCGGTTAAGGCCTCGACGAAAGGCTGCGTCGGGCGCGATACCTATGCGCTTGACATCGGTCGGCGTAGCCAATGTGATAGGCGCCACAAAAACAAAAAAATGCAGTGCACAATCTTCCGGGAGGAATTCATGCTGAAGCGCAAGGCCGCTGCACGCCTGCTCGCCGGGCTGTTTGCCGGAGTGGCGGTGCTGGGGACGGCGGTTTCTGCCGGTGCCCAGGAAAACCAAGCAAAGAAGATCAAGATTGGCGTGATTTATGACCTGACCGGCCCGCTCGCGGGCGGTGGTTCGGAGCTGCAATACACCGGCGCCAAGATCATGCTCGACCAATACGCCAAGACCGGGGTCGAGGGCTACAAGGTCGAGGCGGTTTACGCCGACGCCCAGAGCAAGCCCGACGTTGCCATCAACGAGGCGGTTCGCCTCATTGAGCAGGAAAAGGTCGACATGCTGCTCGGCTTCTTCTCGTCGGCCCAGTGCGTGCCGGTGGCCGCCCGCGTCGAGCAACTCAAGAAGTTCATGTGGATCACCACCTGCATTTCCTCGGCGGTGCTCGCGGACAAGAACTTCAAATACATCTTCCGCCCACAGGCGAGCGGCGATCAGTTCGGCCTGATGACGATGGATTTCATTGCCAATAATTCCAGGGAAAAATTCGGCAAGGAGCCGAAGGACCTGCGGGTGGCCATCATCCACGAGGATGGCGCCTATGGCGTCGACGTCGCCAAGGGCAATGAAGTCGGGGCCAAGAAGGCCGGGTTTAACGTGGTGCTGAAGGAAGGTTATTCGGCCACCGCGCCCGACCTTTCCGCGCTGGTCACCAAGCTGAAGCGTGCCAAGCCCGACGTGGTCTTCCACACCGGCTATAACCCGGACATCACGCTGCTGCTGCGTCAGGCGCGCGAGCAGGGGCTGAAATTCGGCGCCCTGGTCGGCCATGGTGCGGGCTATGGCGTCTACGAAAAGCTGAAGGAGGGGCTCGGTGCCGACGCGAACTATATCTTCGACACCGACCCGATTTCGATCTGGCTCGCGAACCAGGAATCGATGGATCCGAAGCTGCCGCCCGTCATCAAGATGGTCGGTGAGGAGTTCGACAAGGTGAAGCCGGGCGTCGCCATTCGTTCCGCGCATGTCGGCATGGCGGCGTCGAACACTTACGTCTTTCTGACCGACGTGCTGCCGCGCGCCATCAAGAAATATGGTGGCGTCGATCCCGATGCCTTGCGCAAGGCGGCGCTTGACGTCGATATTCCCGAAGGCGGGACGATGCTGGGCTTCGGCGTCAAGTTCTATGGCGAAGGCAGCCAGTTCGCGGGTCAGAACGAGCGCTCGTTCCCGGTCGTGATCCAGTACATCGACGACAAGTCGTATGTGGTGTGGCCGAAGAGCCAGGCGCAGCGCGAGGCCGTGCTGCCGCTGCCGGCGGGCACGACCTATAGCTATAAGTAGGCAGGTCGTGCCTGGTCCAGAGCATGATCCGGAAAAGTGGGTACCGGTTTTCCCTCGCGACAAAAGCGGAACGCGTTTGCGCGGAGATCATGCTCAAACAAAAAGATAGGGCGAGATGACGATTCGAAGAAACGTCATCTCGCTCTAGGGAAGGGATCGCCGTGCTCGTTGTCGAGGGCCTGGTCAAACGGTTCGGCGGCTTTCAGGCCGTCAACAATGTTTCTTTCGCCGTTGAGCAGGGCGAGATCCTCGGCCTGATCGGCCCGAACGGCTCGGGCAAGAGCACGATCTTCAACATGCTCTCAGGCACGTTGCTGCCAACCGCGGGCTCGATGATGTTCGACGGCACCGAGTTGTCGGGCCTGCCGCCGCATAGAATCATCAACCGCGGCATCGGTCGCACCTTCCAGATCCCGCGGCCGTTCCATCGCCTCAGTCTGTTTCAGAACGTGGCGCTGGCCGGTTTCTACGGCCAGGGCCGTCACAGCCGCGCCAAGGCGGAGGAGGCGGCCGAGCGCGCGCTCGCGATGGTCGGCCTGCCGACCGATCGCCACGCTAGTGTCGACGGGCTCGGCGCGGCGGGCTTGAAGAAGCTCGAACTGGCCAAGGCGCTCGCGACCAGTCCAAAATTGCTGCTCGCCGACGAAAGCCTGGGCGGGCTCGACGAGACCGAGATGGACCAGGCCGCCGATATGCTGCGCAACATCCGCGACGAGCTCGGGATTACCATCATCTGGGTCGAGCACATCATGGGCGTCCTGATGCGCGTGGTGGATCGCGTGATGGTGCTCGATCACGGCGAGAAGATTTCGGAAGGCCTGCCGTCGGCCGTCGCCAGCGACCCACGCGTGATCGAGGTCTATCTCGGCACCGATGCGGATATGACGCAGGTCGCGGCAGCCGAAGCGCGCCGCCGTGCGGGGGCGTGAGGCATGCTCGAATTGAAATCGATCGATGCGGGCTATGGCAGCTTTCAGGCGCTGTTCGGCGTCGAGCTCGAGGTGAAGGCGGGCGAGGCGGTTGGCGTGATCGGTCCCAACGGCGCCGGCAAGACCACGCTGATGCGGGTGATCTCCGGCCTGATCCGCCCCAGCAAAGGCTCGATCAGGATGGAAGGCACCGACGTCGTGAGGACGCCGGCGCATCGCATCGTCAGCCTCGGCATTGCGCATGTGCCGGAGAACCGCCGGCTGTTTCCAAAACTCTCGGTCGACGACAATCTCAAGATGGGCGCATACATGCCGGCTGCGCGCGCCAGATATGCCGAGCGGCTGGAATTCGTGTTCGAGCTGTTTCCGCGCATGAAGGAGCGGCGCCATCAGCTGGCCGGCACCATGTCGGGCGGCGAACAGCAGATGTGCGCGATCGGCCGCGCGCTGATGTCGAACCCGAAATTGCTGCTGCTCGACGAGCCGTCGGCGGGGCTGGCGCCCGTCGTGGTGCAGCAGGTGTTCGAACTGGTGAAGCGCATCCGCGGCAGCGGGCTGACGGTACTGATCGTCGAGCAGAACGTGCAGCAGGTGCTGCGCGTGGTCGACCGCGCGTATCTCTTGGAGGCCGGCAGCATTCGCGCGTCGGGCACGTCGGGGAACTGGCGTCGAGCGATACGATCAAGCAAGCGTATCTGGGGGTGTAGAGCATGAGGAGATTGGCTCGAATGGTGACGGCAAACGGGACTGCGCTCCCTCTCCCGCTTGCGGGGGAGGGTTGGGGTGGGGGTGCCGCCGCGAGTTCGGACTGTCCAAGTGGAGAGAGTTTCCCCCACCCGCCGCGCTGACGCGCGTCGACCTAAGAGCGAGCTTCGCTCGTCTCGACCCCCGCAAGCGGGAGAAGTGAAAGGAATCTAGGGCGAACCATGCAGGCATTTTTCGACATTTTCGACATCTATCTGCTCGAAGCCGTCATCAACGGCATCCTGCTCGGCGGCGTGCTGGCGCTGCTGGCGCTCGGGCTGAACCTGATCTTCGGTGTCATCGATGTCACCTGGATCTGCTACGCCGAGCTCGTCATGATCGGCATGTACGGCATGTATTACCTGGTCCAGGTGTTCCATCTGCCGTACTGGGCCGCGGCGCCGCTCGTCATCCTGCTGGTGGCAGCTCTGGGAGCTCTGCTGCATTATCTCGTCATCGCGCCGCTGCTGACGGCGCCGCCGATCAACCAGTTGCTCGCCACCGGCGGTGTGCTGTTCATCCTGCAGAGCTTTGCCACCGTCGCCTTCGGTATCGACTTCCGCAACCTCGGCATCCGCCTGCCGGTGCTGGCGCTGGGCGACATGAATTTCAGTTACGCGCGGCTGCTGTCATTTGCAGCAGCCCTGATCGGCATGGTCAGCGTCTACCTGTTCATGAAGCGTACCTTTACCGGCACGGCGATCCGGGCGATCGCGCAGGACCGCCAGATCATGTCGCTGATGGGCGTCGACACCAGGCGCATCTATCTCATCACCTCCGCGCTCGGCGGCGCGCTGGCGGGGCTCGCCGCCTGTCTGCTGGTGCTGCAATATGACGTGCACCCGTTCGTCGGTCTCGTCGTTCGGGCCGATCACCTTCCTGATCTGCGTGCTCGGGGGCCTGGGCAATTTCGTCGGCGGCTTCATCGCGGCCTTCGTGTTCGCCGAGATCATTTCGCTCGGCGGCCTGTTCTCCGACCTCGAATGGGGCTACGTGCTGGCGTTCGCCTTCTTCATCGTCATGATGTTCATCCGGCCCGCGGGCCTGCTCGCGAGGCGCCGGTGAAGACGCAAGCCGCGGGATGGGCTGTCGCACTGGCCGCGCTGGTCGCGCTGCCCTTCGTGCATCGCGATCCCTATCATCTGCACATCCTGGTGCTGATCCTGATCTGGTCGTTCGCCTACACCTCGTGGTCGATCATGGGCCGCTTCGGCCTGGTGTCGCTCGGGCATGGCGGCTTCATGGGGGTCGGCGCCTATGTCACGGCGCTGCTGTGGAATCATCTCGGCATCTCGCCCTGGATCGGCATTCCCCTGAGCATGGTGACAGCGGGCGCACTCGCGCTGGTGGTCGCCTATCCCTGTTTCCGCTTTCGTATCACCGGGCATTATTTCGTGCTGGTGACGCTGGCGCTGTCGGGCATCGTGCTGCAGGTCATCACCG
Organism: uncultured Alphaproteobacteria bacterium; assembly: GCA_963774775.1. Lineage (GTDB taxonomy): Bacteria > Pseudomonadota > Alphaproteobacteria > Rhizobiales > Xanthobacteraceae > Bradyrhizobium. Next base: position 35,327 of record CAVZGZ010000052.1, on the reverse strand, counting down.
CGACGCGTGACTATACCGGCGGCTCGCTCGGCTATACGCCTGATCGTACCAAAGGCAGCGCATGGCTGGCGCTGCAGTTCGACGACAAGACGACGTGGTACCTGATCGCGCTGCTGGTCTGGGTGGTCGGCCTCGTGATCTGGCGCGCGATCGATCGCAGCATGATCAGCCACGCCATGGAGGCGATCTCGGAGGACGAGGACGCCGCCGCCGCGGCCGGCGTCAACGTCACAGCCGAAAAGCTCAAGATCACGCTGGTCTCGGCGCTGATGACGGCGTTCGCCGGCGCGCTCTATTGCCAGTACCAGATGTTCATCTCGCCCGACACCGTGAGCGGCATTTCGGTGTCGCTGCAGATGGTATTCGCCGCCATCGTCGGCGGCGTCTACGTCGCGCTCGGGCCGACGGTCGGCGCCATCATCACCATCCTCCTGGCCGAGATCCTGCGCATCGGTTTTGGAACCAGGGCGGTGGGCTGGGACAACCTCGTCTATGGCGTGCTGCTGGTGCTGTTCATCATCTTCCTGCCCAAGGGCATTCTTGGTAGCGTAGCCGCGAAATTGAAAACGCTACGCAGGGTGCCCCAGGGGGTCGTCAAAGGATCATGAGCAAGAAATCGAAGCAAGCCGCTCGCCGACGAACTGAAACCCTTTGTTGCACCGTTCTGCGTCGACGGCTCGGGCGAGTTTCATCTCAAATCGCACAAGACCAACGAGAAGGGCGGTCTCGACAAGGAGGCCGGCGAGAAAATCCTGGACGCCAACCGCAAGCGGCTGAACGATTTCCAGGAGAAACTCTACGCGCAGGACCGCTGGTCGCTGCTGCTGATCTTTCAGGGCATGGATGCCGCCGGCAAGGACTCGGCGATCAAGAGCGTGTTCGACGGCGTCAACCCGCAGGGCTGCGAGGTCACCTCGTTCAAGCAGCCGTCAACGAAGGAGCTCGATCACGATTTCCTGTGGCGCAGCATGATCGCGCTGCCCGAGCGCGGCCGCATCGGCATCTTCAATCGCTCCTACTACGAGGAATGCCTCGTCGTGCGGGTGCATCCGGAAATCCTCGCCAAGCAGAAGATTCCGCCAAACGCTTGTCACCAGGAACATCTGGCGCGAACGGTTCGAGGACATCTCCGCGGTCGAGCGTTATCTCGCCCGCAACGGCACCGTGATCCTGAAATTCTTTCTCAACGTCTCCAAACAGGAGCAGCGCCAGCGCTTCCTCGACCGTCTGGAGGAGCCATCGAAGAACTGGAAGTTCTCGATGAGCGACATTTCCGAGCGTGCGCTGTGGGACAAGTATCAGGCGGCCTATCAGGAGGTGATCCGCCACACCTCGACCCAGTCTGCGCCGTGGCACATCGTGCCCGCCGACCACAAATGGTTCGCCCGCGTCGTGATCGGCTCGCCATCGTCAGCGCGCTCGACAAGCTCGATCTGCATTTTCCGAAGGTCGACAAGGCCGAGCGCAGCGAATTCAAGCAGGTGCGCGAGGCGCTGCTGGCGGAAGGGAAGGGTGGGGCGAAGAAGGCGGTGGCGAAGTAAGATGGTCGTCATGGCCGGGCTTGTCCCGGCCATCCACGTCTTTCTCGCTGTGGGTGCGGTAAGGACGTGGATGCCCGGCACAAGGCCGGGCATGACGAAGAACAGCGGACTACCCCATAACTAGGTCAACCCCGCTGACCATCTTTTGGCATTGCAGTCCGCCGCTATTTCTCGTCTAGAACGACCCCGGAACGTCGTTCCGGCAACGAACCGTCAACGGTTTTCGCCGAGGATTTGGGCTTCCAAAGGGTCTGGCAATGCTGATTCGCAGCGAAAAGTTGGGAGTTCGGGGTGGAGCGGCCGAGGCCGCCCCCACGATTCCGGCTGCGTCCTTGCCCACCCTCCTTCTTGGCGGGCTTCTGCTTCTTATCGGCCCCTGAGGGCCGTCTGGGCGGTTTGCGCCTGGGCACTCAGGGGTTGCGCGAGAACACCAGGAAACCCCTTCAGCGCTCCGAGACAGCGCACCGACCCAAAAGGAACTTTCAAATGACTTCAGCCAACAAGTCCGAAAAGGACCGCGTAATCATATTCGACACCACGCTGCGCGACGGCGAACAGTGCCCCGGCGCCACCATGACGTTCGAGGAAAAGATCGAGATCGCCGAGATGCTCGACGACATGGGCGTCGACGTCATCGAGGCCGGCTTCCCGATCACCTCCGAAGGCGACTTCCAGGCCGTCAGCGAGATCGCCCGCCGCTCCAAGAACTCCGTGATCGCCGGCCTGTCGCGCGCCAATCCAAAGGACATCGACCGCTGCGCCGAAGCGGTGAAATTCGCCAAGCGCGGCCGCGTCCACACCGTGATCGCGACCTCGCCGCTGCACATGCGCGTCAAACTGAACATGACGCCGGAGCAGGTGATGGAGCTCTCGATCGCCAACGTCACCCGCGCCCGCAACCAGATCGACGACGTCGAATGGTCGGCCGAAGACGCCACCCGCAGCGAGATGGACTACCTCTGCCGCATCGTCGAGGCCGTGATCAAGGCCGGCGCCACCACGGTCAATATCCCCGACACCGTCGGCTACACCACGCCGGAGGAATACAGCCACTTCATGCGCACGCTGATCGAGCGCGTGCCGAATTCCGACAAGGCGGTATTCTCCGTCCATTGTCATAACGACCTCGGCATGGCCGTGGCGAATTCGCTGGCCGGCATCGCCGGCGGCGCGCGCCAGATCGAATGCACCGTCAACGGCATCGGCGAGCGCGCCGGCAACGCTTCGCTCGAGGAAGTCGTGATGGCCATCAACGTCCGCAACGACGTGTTTCCGTGGTGGAACAAGATCGACACCACGCAGCTGACGCGGGCCTCGAAGGTGGTGTCGGCGGCGACCTCGTTTCCCGTGCAGTACAACAAGGCGATCGTCGGGCGGAACGCGTTCGCGCACGAGAGCGGCATCCATCAGGACGGTGTGCTGAAGGACGCTTCGACCTACGAGATCATGCGTCCCGAAATGGTCGGCCTGAAGCAGTCGTCGCTGGTGCTCGGCAAGCATTCCGGCCGCCACGCCTTCGTCCACAAGCTGGAGGAGATGGGCTACAAGCTCGGTCCCAACCAGCTGGAAGATGCGTTCTCGCGGATGAAGGCGCTGGCCGACCGCAAGAAGGACATCTATGACGAGGACATCGAGGCGCTGGTCGATGAGGAGATGGCGGCCTCGCACGACCGCATCAAGCTGACCTCGCTGACCGTGATCGCCGGCACCCATGGGCCGCAGCGCGCCACCATGAAGCTCGACGTCGACGGCCAGATCAGGATCGAGGAAGCCGAAGGCAACGGCCCGGTCGATGCGGTCTTCAACTGCATCAAGGCGCTGGTGCCGCACGAAGCCAAGCTCGAACTGTACCAGGTCCACGCCGTCACCGAAGGCACCGACGCGCAGGCCGAAGTGTCGGTGCGGCTCGCCCATGAGGGCCGCTCGATGACCGCGCGCGCCGCCGATCCGGACACGCTGGTGGCGTCGGCGAAAGCCTATCTCGGTGCGCTCAACAAGATCGTCATGAAGCGCCAGCGCGACGTGCCGGCGGCGGCGGCGAGCTGACGCGTAGCGTCATTCCGGGGCGTCCGAAGGACGAACCCGGAATTCGAATTCCCCGATGTGCAATTGCACATCTGGGGTCTGGTCCTTTGGACCATCCCGGAATGACGACGCGGATGGATTAGCCCAGCGTAATCCGCCTCCGCCCTGAATTGCCAGCGGTGTGACCTCGGTCACAGCCTGCCCTGGGACCGCCTGGTGTAAGCTGTCACCCGTGGCAATGGCGAACGACGTCTCATGCCGCAACACAAGGGAGACATCGATGAGCAAGCACCAGGACAGGCTGCAGCAGAAATCGCCCGCGAAGCCCGAGATCGACAACGAATGTGGCGCCCTCGACGACCAGGATCTCGCGATGGTGACCGGCGGAGACAAGGCAAAGGCGAAGCCGAAGGAGTTCCCAACGGAGACGATCTCGTTGAGCTATGAGGAGGTCGCCTTCGTGTACAAGTAAGTAAGGAGAGAGGCGGACGCCGGCCAGCAGGACTACCGCATGCCCAGGCGCGGGTCTGCTGGCGGTGATGCAGGCTGCTGGAAAACGCGCGGTTTCGCCCCGCGCTCTCCGGGCCGGGCTAGTTGAGGTTCTTTTCCGTCTCGCCGATATATCCGCCGACGACGCGCTCCAACTCCTCCTCTGCGAGCTGAGCGGCCACCCTGTTGCCGGGCTTCGTCTCCAATCTGAAGAAGTTGTCCTTCGGAGTCGGAGCGGGCTTACAGTTGCTCATGTCGATTTTCCTGTTGAGTTTACGACCCAAGACCAAAGCGAGGCTGTCAGCACTCGTCGCAGCAGAGAGGCGGCATTTGGAAACGCCGACCTCCTCGACCGGGTTTGCCGAATGGCACCGGCAATCCGCGGTCGAAAACGAAGGAAGGCAATTCGCGTCAGTGCGGATTGCCTTGTTGACGCGCCCTACTGGGCACGAGAGTCGTGCGGACCCGGGTCGCGCGGCGGCAGAGGCTGCGGATTGATCCCGCCGGCCACCTGATCGAGGGCGTCGTCCGAGAGGGCCTCGGTGGTCTTGTCGAGAGCGGTTTCGGTTTTGTTGGTGAAGCCGTTGGTGTTCATCTGCTGTCTCCAGAATTCAAGGTTGGTTGCGAGCCTTTGCGCCACGTTCGTAACGCGTCCGAACAATGCGGCTTGTTTCATGCGCGTCCCGGAATGACGACGGAAATTTCGCCCTAATCGACCGCTTCATTGGCGCGCGCGAGGTGGGTCGGCGGCACACTCGGCCAGTTCGGCCTGCGTCGGCAGGATCGATGGCGCGTCCCCAATCGCAGCCGAACCGACCGGAGCAGCGAGGTTCATGCGGCTCGTTTGGCGAGCGACGACGATCATCAATGCGCAGACGGCATAGAAGCCGACGCCGAGCGCGTAGGTATGGGCGATGCCGAATTCGATCGACAGGGCCATTCCCAGCACCGACGCCAGCATCGAGGTGATGCCGTTGGCGCTCCAGAAGAACGGGTGCAACTCGGTGTGGCGGCGCCAGATGCCAAGCCGAGCGGAAACATCATCCCCATGAAGGTCGCCGGCGGCGCCAGCAGCAACACCGACAACACGATGCGCATGCCGGTCGTTTCCGATTTCGCCCAGTCGTCAGCACCGGCGTCAGCCAGCCCGGACACCGCGAGCGTCGCCAGCAGCGCGACAAGTCTGGCCGATGACCGCGCCCGGCCGGGGCGAACGCGCGCCGACCGTGGTGCTGCCGATGCCGCTAAACAGCAGAATCGTGAACAGCACGACGCTCAGCCCGTAGACCGGATGTCCCAGGAACGACCATCAGCCGCTGCATCTGCGATATCTCGATCAGCATGAAGCCGATGCCGATCGCGCAGAAATAGGTCACTGGCGGCGTCAGCGTCGACAGCGGCATTCGCCGCGCCAGTCCGATGAAGGGCCAGACGACGTAATACAGGCAGGCCGCCAGCGCCACCGCGATCAGCGCCAGCGTCATGGTGATCGCCGCGTTGTTGTTGGTGTGCGCCGAGACAGCGGCGTGGCGACGAATTCGCCGAAACGCGCGGTATAGAAGAAGAACGGATTGTCGTCGGTCGAGGGCGACGACGTTTTCCGGCAGCGAGGCGAAGAAGGCCGCGTCGGCCTTGCCCGACATCAATGTCGACGTCGTGGCGTCGAAGGCGATGTCCGGCCCCAGCAGGATCGTAAAGCCCTGGGCCTGCAAGCCGCGCGCGCGCGCCCTGCCATTCGGCGTCGGTGAAGGCGTCGGGCCGCGTGATCACGGTGACGATGTTGCCGACGTTGAGCGCGATCACATGGTCCTTCAGCGTTGCGGCAGGCACGCCGGTCCGCTGCAGCGCGTCGGCTGCGATCGCCACCAGGCGATAGAATTCGCCGCGGTGGCTGTCCGGCATCGTACCAGCGCGACACCGACAGCAGCCCGCCGGGCTTCAGCGCGCGGTAGAAATCGCCCCACGCCTCCACGGTATAGAGCCGGTTCTCCGTCAGCGTCAGTCCGCCGGCGGCGGTCGCGGCCCATGTGTCGATCAGCGAGATCTGCACCAGGTCGTATCGATCCGAGGAATGGTTGATGTAGCTGCGGGCCTCGGCATTGACCATGGACACGCCGGGCTGCGCGATCGAGATGGCCGGAGAAATCGGCAAACTTGTCGGTCAGCACTTCGAAGATCGCCGGATTGATCTCGATGCCGTGGATATGCTTGGCGCCGAACAGCAGCGCGGAAAGAATGTCCCGGCCGCCGCCCACGCCGACGACGGCGACGTCGGCCGGCGGCTGCACCAGATAGGCGCCGTTGATGACGTCGTCCTTCAGATAGGCGAACTTGCCGATATCGCCGTCGTGACGGGTGATGACGGTCGCCGCATCGGCGTCGATGTCGAGATAGTTCTGCTCGATCTTGCTCTCGGGCGCGTGCGTGAAACCCCAGCCGAACGGAACTGACTCGCCGAGCGCCGTCACCCTGCACGCGCGAATAGGTATTCCAGCGTTCGAACAGCGTTCCCGTCTGCTGCGCTCCCTTGGCCCAGAACACGCCGAGATGGCTCTTGCCGGAAACGTCGAGCCCGGCATGCACCATGGCGACCGCGCCGAGTGACAGCGCGACCGCGCCGCTCAGGCGCAGGCATGCGGGCGTCGCCGCTGCCCCGCACTACGACCCAGCCCGCGCCGGCGGCGAGCGCGCCGATGCCGAGCGTGGCGCTGACGGGATCGATCACCAGCAGCACGAAGATGATGCCGAGACATCCGAGCGCGGCACCGGCGAGGTCGGCGCGCATAAAGCCAGCCGCCGCCATATGGCAGGCGCGTCAACAACAGCGTGATGCAGACGCCGCTTTCGGTGAGCGGGACGACGAAGGCGATCGTCGCAGACCACCAGCGCCAGCTGCACATACTGCGCGGGCATCAGTACCGGCGCGCACAGGAAGCAGATCATGGCGCCGACGCCGGTGATGGCAAACCAGGACGCGTGGCGCGCGAATTCCGCGCCCGACGCGTTCGGGCGCATAGCGGTCCGGATTGTTGTAGACCTGCATCGCGCCGCGGGTCAGTCCGAGCATCGCCAGCGAAATCGCGGCAAACGCGAAGTGGTAATACAGCATGACGCTGAAGAAGCGCGTGATCAGGATCTGGTCCGAAGAGATCATGCTCAGACAAAAAGATAGAGCGAGATGACAATTCGAAGAAAAGTCATCTCGCTCTAAAGTCGTTGCGAGATGCGGCTGCGCTCCCGCTTCAATCCCCGGCCGGCACCGTCGAACAAGTCATCGGCTTGATCCCTGACCGCGCCCTTGAGGTGGTCGGCGCCGGCTCATGGCTGTGTAGCAAGGGCGGTGCGTGATATGATTCCAGCGGACAAGCAGTTGGACGACGATCGGCTTGATCCCGTACAGAACGATGCAGGTACTTCCAGGATATGCCGTTCAAGCAGCGTTTCGGCCCAGCATTGGTGATCCTGGCCGTCGGCTTCGTCGTCGGAGTGGGACTCCGTTACGGGATCGATGATGCCGCCGAACGAGATTTTGCGAACTATCTCCGAAGCGGGTTGCACGGCTCCGGCACCGCATTTGACCGCGTGGCTTGTTCAAAATGCCTTTGCGGCGAAGGCGCACTCCTCGATCGGCTCAGCGCTCAGGCGATTGCCGCTGCTGGCAGAGGTGCTCGTCAGATCGCTCGTCATGGCTGTCGTCCTCGTGATCGTCGGCGTTCTTTTGCAAATCGCACTTTATGCGGAGCCGCTTCGGCTTCACTGGCTCACCGCACATTGGTTCAAGACGACGTTGCCATGGATCGTTGCTGTCGGGCTGACGATATCTCTGTTGATAGGGGTGATCACCGAAACTGCGCGACTGATCGGCGGCCCGTTGCTCGCCAGCATCGTGCTCGGAACCTATCATCGGCCGGTCCGCGAACAACTGATCGTCATGTTTCTCGATATCGCGGGATCGACGCCTCTCGCCGAAAAATTGGGTGAGCTGCGCGTTCACGACCTCATCACGCGTTTCTTCTTCGACATCGATGAGCCCATCAATGACCATGGCGGGTCGGTTCTTGCCTATGTCGGCGACGAGGTCATCGTGACCTGGCCATTTACGGATGACCCCGCCCGCAATGCGCGATGCCTGGCATGCTTCTTTGCGATCGATCGCAAGATCGCAAGCCTCTCTGCCCAGTACCAGGACGAGTTCGATGCCATCCCACGGTTTCGTGCCGGACTGCATTCCGGGCCAGTGATCGTGAGCGAGTGTGGCGGCATCAAGCGACAGCTTGCCTATTTCGGCGATACCATGAACGTCTCGGCCAGGCTCTGCGAATACTGCAAGGTCTCCGACTGCAATCTCATCGTCTCGGGCGACGTATTGAGCCGCGTGACGATCCCGAAAAATTTGCGGGTGAGTGCCGGGCAGAGTATCGCGCTTCGCGGCCGGGACCAGCCCCTCGAAGTCCATGAAGTCCGGCAAATTGCGGACAATCGGAGTTGAGGGCGGGCGTCGACGTCACGACCAGCCAAACAACCGGACAAATCCGGCCATCTCATAACCCGCCGCGAGATATGCGAAGAACAGTGCACCGAACGCGTGAACGATCGCGGCAAGCGTGAACAGCATCGGACTGTCATCGAGCGCGAAGCCGTAGCCGCCGCTATAGATGACCCCGCGCCGAAACGCGCGAACGAGGGTCCACAAGATGAACGCCGCAAGGGCGGCGAGGATAATTCGGCCGGCTGGATGCATCGCGCACCTGTTCGAACGCGGCAAGCCTAGCGCAAATATTTGAAGATTTCGGAAAGGTCCGCTGCTGGCAATCGCGGGAGCGTCGACGTCGAAGCGCCCAATCGACGCAAAGTCCCGCATTCTTTAATAATTTAGCTTTCGTTTAGGCTTCCTGGGGCGGGATTAGCGCAGCGTAATCCGCCGTTCGACCATGAGATAGAGGCGGCGGGTTACGCCACGCTAACCCGCCTACGAATTTTCTTCGTCCTTGCGAGTTGACGGCGTGCTTCAGAGATCGATGCCGACTGCGATGTTACGGCCTGTTAGTTCGGCAAAGGTGGACGTATGCGCCCACAGTTTCGCAAATGTTTCGTCCTTTGCCACGGCCTCTTAGTACCTTTCCGTATACTTCCCAACTGGAATAGCGCGTAGTGACAAGAAACTCCCCGGCCCACGCACCAGTGTGAAACCGGGAAAGCCGAAGAAATTCGGCACCGTGCTTTTCGAAGATTGCCTTCGCCTGCTTGGCGGTCTTGATCATTTCGTCCGGTTTGTCGCTTTTGAAGCGTGTAAATTGTACAATAGCCATGACCTAATCCCTCCGTTGAGCCCCCATGCGTAGGTCTCGGAGCGGCCACAGAGGTTCACAGTATGTAGGATGGGTGGAGCGCAGCGAAACCCATCGAGAGCTTGCGAGAAGCGTGATGGGTTTCGCTGCGCTCTACCCATCCTACGACTTTTCAACGCAGCCCGACGGGCAAATCAAAAAATCTGTCCAGCCCTGTCGCGAAAAATATTCCCCCTTTCGCCGTCGGGCAAATCATCGCTATAAGCTTGCCCCATCCCGCCTCACCAAGAGGGGCGTATCATGATCGTCACGAACGTAGGGCGGGATGCGGTGGACGCGATGGCGCGCGACAGACGAACGGCGCTATTTGCGGACGGCGAAGTCGTGTGGTCCTGACGCCCCGACGCTGGCGTCAAGTCTTTGCGGATTAGTTCCGTGGGCGATGGTGGCAAGAAAGCCGGTCGCCAAGGAGAGCGCGATAGTAAGCCGTAAAACCATTGCGCGGGGAAGGCCGGAGTGTTTCCGCTGAACCTGTATGCTCGTGTGCGCTTTCTTTTGTGCAGCTTGCACACGAGACCGCGGGTGCAGCGCGCACCCGGTCTTCCCTGCGCCCTCTTACTTGAAGGGTGCGAACGATCTTGCAAAACTCGGACGCATTGCGTCGCGTGAATGCGGAGGTGTGTGCCACACACCCACGTCGTCATTCCACGGTGCGCAATTGCGCACCTGAGGGCGCGCGCAGCGCGAGCCCGGAATCCATACTCCCGATCGTGGTTATGGATTCCGGGCCTGCGCCAGAGGCGATTCAGGTGCGCATTGCGCCCGGAATGACGAGGGAGATTGCAGTCGTCGCGGCAGCGGCTTGAGCGGACCAAGTGTTACCTTTTGCATTGCAGCAATGTTGCAAACCAGCCCCTGCTAACGGGCAATGGCATTCCGTCCGGCTTCTCTGTATTGGTGCGGCTGGCATACAAGGCTCGGGGCCGTATTGTTCGCGCTCCGCAATAAATACGCGGGAGGAAACATGCGTAGATTGATTTTGGCTGCGGCGTCGATCGCGGCTTTGACTTTGGTGGGGCCTGCGGCTGCGCAAGCGCCTGTAGTCATCAAGTTCAGCCACGTGGTCGCGTCCGACACGCCAAAGGGCAAGGCGGCCGACAAGTTCAAGGAACTCGCCGAGAAATATACCGGCGGCAAGGTCAAGGTCGAAGTCTACCCGAACTCGACGCTCTACAAGGACAAGGAAGAGCTGGAAGCGCTGCAACTCGGCGCGGTGCAGATGCTGGCGCCGTCGAATTCCAAGTTCGGCCCGATCGGGGTCAAGGAGTTCGAGGTGTTCGATCTCCCCTACATCCTCCCTGATCTGACGACCCTGCGTAAGGTGACCGATGGTCCGCTGGGCGCCCGGCTGCTCAAGCTGCTCGATAACAAGGGCATGACGGGTCTCGCCTATTGGGACAACGGTTTCAAGGAAATGTCCGCCAACAGGAAGCTGATCACGCCTGCGGATTACAAAGGCGTCAAATTCCGCATCCAGTCGTCGAAGGTGCTGGAAGCGCAGTTCCGCGCGCTCGGCTCGATCCCGCAGGTGATGGCGTTCGGCGAAGTGTACCAGGCGCTGCAGACCGGCGTGGTCGACGGCCAGGAAAACACCTGGTCGAACATCTACACCCAGAAAATGCACGAGGTGCAGAAATACGCGACGATCACCAACCACGGCTATATCGGTTACGTCGTGGTCGTGAACAAGAAGTTCTGGGATGGCCTGCCTGCCGATATCCGCACCCAGCTCGACAAGGCGATGAAGGAGGCAACCGCCTTCGGCAACGGCCAGTCGCAGAAGGAAAACGACGACGCGCTCGAAGCGATCAAGAAGGCCGGCAAGACCGAGATCATCACGCTGACGCCGGAGCAGGACGCGGCGATGCGCAAGGCGATGGAGCCGGTCTACAAGGACGTCGCGAGCCGGGTCGGCCAGCCCCTGATCGACGAGTTCCTGAAAGAGACCGGCGCGGCGAGCCACTAAGATTGTGGGCGTTGGATTGACTGCATCCACGACAACGCTGCGCTCCCTCTCCCGCTTGCGGGGGAGGGTTGGGGTGGGGGTGCCGCCGCGAGTCGCACTGCCCGTGTGGAGAGAGCTTCCCCCACCCGGCGCTTCGCGCCGACCTCCCCCGCAAGCGGGAGAGGTGCACTGCCCGTGGGCCAGACCGAATTCTATATCGAATGCACTGGGGGTTAGATGCTTCGTATCCTTGATCGACTCGAGGAAACCATCATTGCCTCGCTGATGGGCGCGGCGACGTTGCTGATTTTCGTTTCCGTCGTGCACCGGTTCGGCACCGGGATATCGTTTCTCTATCCACTGTTCATTCAGATCCACATCGCCTGGGCCCAGGAGCTGTGCATCTACATGTTCATCTGGATGGCGAAATTCGGCGCCGCCTATGGCGTGCGCACCGGCATCCATGTCGGCGTCGACGTGCTGATCAACCGCCTCAACGACCGCTGGCGCAAGGGCGTCATTCTGTTCGGCCTGTTCGGCGGCGCGCTGTTCACCGCCATCGTCGGCACCATGGGCGCGAAATTCGTCTTCGAGTTGATGCAGACCGACCAGGTCTCGCCCGATCTCGAATTGCCGAGCTGGCTGGTCTATGCCTGCATCCCGCTCGGCTCTTATCTGATGTCGTTCCGCTTCATGCAGGTGATGTGGGCTTATTGGAAGACCGGCGAACTGCCGCACCATGATGCGGCCCATGTCGAGGGTATCGAAACCTCAAAGACCGCGCCGATCGCGCTCGGAGAAGCGTGATGAGTGCGGCGCTTATCTTCGGGCTGCTGTTTGCCCTGATGCTGACGGGCATGCCGATCTCGATTTCGCTCGGCCTCACCGTGTTGACCTTCCTGTTCACGATGACGGAAGTGCCGATCGAAAGCGTCGGGTTGAAGCTGTTTTCCGGCCTCGACAATTTCGGCATCATGGCGATCCCGTTCTTCATCCTGGCCGGCACCTTCCTGACCCGTGGCGGCGTAGCGCGGCGGATGATCGCGTTCACGACTTCGCTGGTCGGTCATTTTCCGGGCGGGCTGGGCTTAGCCGGCGTCGCGGCCTGCGCGATGTTCGCCGCGATTTCAGGCTCGAGCGTCGCGACCGTGGTGGCGATCGGCTCGATCATGATGCCGGCGATGGTGGACCACGGCTATCCCAAACGCTTCGGCGTCGGCGTGATCTCGACCTCGGGCGCGCTCGGCATCCTGGTGCCGCCGTCGATCATCCTGGTGCTGTACGGTGTCTCCACCAACACCTCGATCGGCGCGCTGTTCATGGCCGGCATCGTGCCGGGCATTCTGCTGGCGCTGATGCTGGCGGCGGTGACCTTCGTCGTTGCCTATCGCAACGGCTACCCGAAGATGCCGAAGGCGACGCTCGGCCAGCAATGGACCGCGTTCCGCGAAAGCGTCTGGGGCCTGTCGCTGATCGGCATCGTGCTCGGCGGTATCTATGGCGGCATCTTCACGCCGACTGAGGCGGCCGCGGTCGCCGCGGTGTATGCCTTCTTCATCACGGTGTTCATCTACAAGGAACTCAAGCTCACCGAAGTGCCGAAGGTGCTGCTGCAGGCAGCGTCCATGAGCTCGATGCTGCTCTACATCATCACCAACGCGGTGCTGTTCTCGTTCCTGATGACGCATGAGCAGATCCCGCAGGAGATGGCGGCCTGGATCATCGACAAGAATTTCTCGGTGTGGATGTTCCTGCTGGTGGTGAACGTCATCCTGCTGCTGGCGGGCAACGTGATGGATCCGTCGTCGATCCTGCTGATCATGGCGCCGATCCTGTTCCCCTTGGCGACCAAGCTTGGCATCCATCCGGTTCATCTCGGCGTCCTGATGATCGTCAACACCGAAGTGGGGCTGTGCCATCCGCCGGTCGGGCTCAATCTCTACATTGCCTCCAGTATTGCCAAGATGGGGATCAGCGAGATCACCATTGCGGTGCTGCCTTGGCTGTGCGCGATGCTGGTGTTCCTCGGGCTCGTCACCTACATCCCCGAGATTTCGCTATGGCTGCCGCGCCTGCTCGGGATGATCTGAAGAAATCTTCATGCAGATTACATCTTGGTAAGAGAGACGCTTATTTCCAAACTGTAAGTTGAATGGGCGAGGGGGCGGGCTCATCTTCAGCCAACCTTCAAAGGAGGTTTCGATGAGGAAGTTTGCTATCGCCGGCATTGTGGCACTCGCCATCGCCGGTTCGACCGCGGTCTACGCCCAGCACCGCCCGTGGTTCCAGGAGCATATGCAGCGCATGCGGATGAGCCCCGAGGACCGGGCCGCCATGCTCGACGCGCGCATTGCCGCGGTGCATGCCGGACTGAAGCTCAACGCCGATCAGGAAAAGCTGTGGTCGCCGGTAGAGTCAGCGGTGCGGGATTTCGCCAAGATGCGGATCGATCGCGCCAATGCGCGGATGAACCCGCCAACCGGTGATTCCAAGGACGCTCAGAAGGATGCGCAAAAGACGCCGGACGATCCGGTCGCGCGTCTGCGCGAGCGCGCCGACAATATGGCGGCAACCTCGACGGCGCTGAGGAAGATCGCCGATGCCGCCGATCCGCTCTACAAGACGCTGGACGATGGCCAGAAGCACCGCCTGGCCATGCTGACCCATATGGAGCACCGCGGCTTCGGCGCCGAGGGCTGGCGCCACCACCGCTTCGAGCGTGGCATGGACCGTGGCTTCGATGGCGGCCGGGATCGGGGCTACGACCGGGACCGTTTCGACCGCGACGGCGGGGGTGACCGGGATGGCTCCGGCCGGCTCTGAGCGCAATTTCCGGCCTTCTGCCTAACTATTGGAAAAGCCGCCGGAATCCGGCGGCTTTTAGCTTGCCGGGCGAGCCACCAAAGGGCGGGAAAACTTGCCCCAGTTTGCTGGACATCGGGGGGTCGCTTTGCTAAACGACGCCCTCTCGCGAGGGTCATTTCCGGACCGGTTCCGGGCGCATAGCTCAGTTGGTAGAGCAGATGACTCTTAATCATCGGGTCCCAGGTTCGAGCCCTGGTGCGCCCACCACCCAGTCTTAGGGTTTAAACCTTCGCGAGGGATCTGGCAGTTCGTGCGCGGAAATCGGGGGCTTTCTCGCTCCCGGCGCGTCTCTGAATCTGTCTGCTGCTAGGTGATGAGCCGGCTTTTGCCGGCCAGTCTCTGCGGAGGAAATTCCCGTTCCCGGCGCAGGGCGGAGACAGGTTCGATGACTGGGTGGTGGGTCCCCAGTCGAGCCCAAGCCACCCAATCTTCGCAAACCGCACGATTCCGGGACGACGCCAAATAGGGCGTTTCTCACCGGGATTTTCGGCTATCCATTTCCCGGAGTTTTGTCTCTGTGGGAGCTCAGTCGGCTTTGCCGGCGAATTTTGGCGCCCCGTCTCTGCATCCAAAATCATCCGTTTCTCGCGGTCAGATTCGGGCGCGAACTCCGAGCGTATTTGAAGGCGAACTCCATGTTCTTCGCAGTAAATCGGAACTCTTGGCTATTCCGGATTAAGCCCGAGCGCTTCAAATTGCTGGCGCCACTCCGTCGGTGTCCGGGTTTTTCACCGCAGTAAGTCGGGAATCTCAGGCGGGCGTTTCAGCTATTCCGGATTGAGTCCGAGCGCCTCAAACTGCCGGCTCCACTCGGTCGGCGGATCGCGGAGCCGCTCGATACCGACGCCGCGGGGCAGGCGACCTTCTACGGCTGCTTTGACAAGATTGGGCGCGAGGAAGGCCAGCGAGATGGTCATATTGACCTGCCGAACGCTGCACTTCTCGCGCAGCGCAAAGCTCCGCGACCGTAGTCACCCGACCCGAGACCACATCATCGAGCCACTGACGACCTCGGGCGATGGTGCTGACCAGGCGCGCCCGGCGCTCGAACTGCTCCGGACGGACGTCGCTTCGCGATGCATTATGCGGGAGCAGGATCTGGCGGGATCTTCTGGAGGGTGGTTTCTGCCAGGGAATTGTGAGCGACCGGACATCTGGGGAATCGGATGCATCGTCCGCGTTATCTGATTTGAGGCTGATGATCAGCCTGTCCCTGTGTACGACAATTCCGGCGACCAGCTGCGCGATGGTCTCGCGATCCCCCAAACTCTCAGCGCTCGTTGTCGCCTTGCCTTGGTTGGCAGCGAGATGCTCCTTCAGGGATTTTACGACGGTGTCTTCGATGTCTGCGGCGGGAACGCGGGAGACCGATCCGGCTGACGCGGTCTTGGCCTCTCCATGCAGGACAGGCGTCGACGCGTAGTAGCGATAGCGAACGCCGGCTTTTGTGGCGTGGGTTGGAATCATGCGATGCCCGGCATCGTCGAACAGCAATCCTGTCAGTAGGTGGTCGGACTTGTTGCGTACGATGGTGCGGTGGGACCATTGGGCGAGGGATTTCTGCCGGACTGCCTCAAACAGCGCGCGATCCATGATCGGAGGCTGCTCGCCCGGCAGGATCTCATTCTTGTATTTGACCTCACCGATATAGAAGTGATTGCTCAGCACGTAGTACAGCGCACCGCGGCCGAACGGGATGCCGCCGCGCGTCACACCGGTGGAGAGCAGTCTGCTTTTGGTTCGGATGTTGCGCTCTTTGAGGTCCCGTAACAGTTCGTTGACGCTGCCAAGTTCTAGATATCGCCGGTAGATTGATCTGACCAGTTCAGCTTCTTCTTCGACGATGGCGATCTTGCCGTCCTTCATCTCATAGCCCAGGGGCAGGTTGCCCCCGACCCACAGCCCCTTTCGCTTCGATGCCGCGATCTTGTCGCGGATCCGCTCGGAGGTGACCTCCCGCTCGAACTGGGCAAAGGACAGGAGCACGTTGAGGGTCAGCCGACCCATCGAGGTCGTGGTGTTGAACTGCTGGGTCACCGAGACGAAGGACACGCCATGGGCATCGAACAGCTCAACCAGCTTGGCGAAATCCGCCAGCGACCTCGTCAAGCGGTCGACCTTGTAAACGACGATGACGTCAATCTTGCGGGCGCGGATGTCCTCCAGCAATCGCTGTAGGTCCGGGCGGTCGGTGGACCCGCCGGAGTATCCGCCGTCGTCATAGCGGGACCGGATCAGGGTCCAGCCGGCATGGGCCTGGCTTTTGATATAGGCGGAGGCGGCCTCGTATTGCGCGTCCAGCGAGTTGAACTCCTGGTCCAGCCCGTGCTCGGTAGAGACCCTCGTATAGATCGCGCAGCGGACCGTTTTGACTGAAGGCGCCTTCATGACTGAGCCTCCATCGTCGATCGATCACCCTTATCCCGGAGGCCAAAGAAGCGCGGGCCGTTCCATTTGGTGCCGGTGATGGCGAAGGCGACCTTGGAGAGGCTGTCATAGGTCTGGCCGTTCCAGGCAAAGCCGTCAGCCATCACCATTACCCGCTGGGACCGTCGATCCCACTCCCGGACCAGAACCGTGCCGGGAGTAAGCTCGGTTCGTTTCTGGTCAAAGCTGGCCAGACGGGCGGACATTGCCGGTCCAGTTTCCTTCGCAACCGTTCGATCCAGCACCTGCCTGGTTGCGTGATCGAGATCGCCGAAGCGATCAGCCTGGAGCCGATAGGCGATGACCGCAAACAACAGGTGCCGCGTCAGATGAGCAGGGGCCGGCCTTTGAAACACGCTCTGCCAGCGTGCACGAAGTCCTCTGAGATCGAGACCGCGCAGATGCGCGATCTCGTCCTCAACAGACGTTTTGGTCGAGGCACGACCATTGCGACGTTTCTTCTGCATCGCATCAGGCCGCCTGTTTGGCCCGGTCCGCGGCGGCAGGCGAAGCCTTGCCGGCCTTGATCCGATAGACCCGACCCTTGTCCGTTTGCTCTGAAACAAGGTTGAGCCCGAGCTTCTTGCGGACCACACCGGCAAGAAAGCCGCGCACCGAATGTTGCTGCCACTCAGTTGCGGTGACGAGAGACGCAATCGTTGCGCCAGCAGATGTTCGCAGCATCGCAATGATGCGGTCGTGCTTGGTAGCGGATCGTGCGGGTGATTTGGACGATGCGGGCGCCGATCGCTTGCGGGACGCCGGCTTGGCGGTCTTTCGGGTGGTTGAGCGGGTCGCAGCCTTCGGCTTGGTTTTGGGCTTGGTCATGGGATCCTCGAGGTTTGTGCGGCGCCATCCGCCGCACCACCTCAGCCCCGCCCGGGCAAATCACCCGGCAGGGCAGATCCCCGAAGCGCGCCTTAGCCGCTCCAAGTCACCACAGCAACGCTCCGTTCGGGCAGGAAAGCCAGTCAATTCTGAGCAAAAAGTTGCCTATCTGATCAGTCGCTTTGACCGCAATTGTGCCGCATGGCGAAAGAATCCACATCGCTTGGAGGGATTTTGATTCCACCATACGCAAGTTCGATCCCTCCCGCCCCAGCCAGCCAGTCCCGGAGTCGGAGAAACTAGCCGGGATAATGACAGAAAGGCCCGCCAATGGCGGGCTTTTACAATCCGGTGGACAGTCTCCACGCTTCCGATTTCGCGGACTGACGGGCGAATTCGCCAAAAGTCTCCGGCCGCGACGGGGAAAATTCCCGTTTTCGGGAGACTGACGCCGGAGACCGGGTCTGATCACCACTGCGTGGCGGAGCTTGCAGTGCAACCTAGCGAATTCTCGCCTCGCCGCGCGGTGAAGTTCGGGACAAATGCCGAAACGAACATCAGATCAATTTGTAACAGAGACGGCGCCGGTAGAACTACTGGTCTTTTGGAATCGCAGGGATTCCGTTTTGCATGACTCTGGACGCGCCTAACGACGCCGCAATTCTTGCGCGAGGGGCCGACTCAAGAGCATTGTTAGGTTGAAAAGCCTGCAAGTTGAGCGCGCCTGCGTGCTGGATGATTTGGGGGGGGCGAAGTGAAAGCATTTCTGTCACACAGTAGTAAGGACAAGCACTTTGTGCGCGAAGTCGCTAAGGGGTTAGGGAACGTCCAGACCGAATACGATGAATACACGTTCGAGTATGTACTTAACGCTGCGGCCATTCGGAGAGGCCTTGCTTGATCAGACCTCTTTGTACTTTTCCTGAGCGAGAACTCGGTTGGCTCCTCGTTTGTTCAAGAGGAAATGCGCTCGGCGCTAGAATCGCGCGCAAAGGGCCAGATCAAGCAAGTTCTGATCTTTGCAATTGACAATACGAGTTACCGCTCGCTCCCGCTGTGGCTACGTGAGATCAACGTCGTTCAGCATTTAGCTAACGAGAAATCTTGTGCTCGCAAGATTTAGGCTACTCTTATCTCACTAGAGACCGAACACGCGGGCAGAGTTGAAACCTATCTTGGTCGGGAGGACGATGAGAAGGATTTGCGAAAAGCGCTTGCCGCAGCTCCAGGCATCGCGCCTGTTGCGTTACATATCGTCGGACATTTCGGTATCGGCCGAAAGACCTTTCTGCGGCAAACGCTAGGAAAGCTCTATCCGCGAGACTACCAAGTTTTTGTTGAGGTCCCCCTACAAGCATTTGAGCTGGTCCCACTTGTCTGAACAAGAATCTCCGCATCGATAAGTGGAGCGTCTGCCGGGGTTAGGCCGCCGCGCGGAGCGGAGGAAGATCGAAGTAGGCTTGATCCGGGGTGCGGTCGTCAAGGCTCGAATGCGGTCGTCGCCCGTTGTAAAAGTCGAGATATCGACCAATCGAGCTTCGCGCCTCACCGACGGTTTCGTAGGCTCGCAGATAGACCTCCTCGTATTTGACGCTGCGCCACAGCCGTTCGACGAACACGTTGTCTCGCCAGGCCCCTTTGCCATCCATGCTGATGGCGATGCCGTTGTCGGCAAGGACGCCGGTAAAAGCCGCGCCGGTGAACTGCGAGCCTTGGTCGGTGTTGAAGATGTCCGGCCTGCCGTGACGCGCGAGAGCATCCTCCAACGTCTCGACGCAGAAGGCCGCCTCCATCGTGATCGACAGCCGCCACGACAGAACACGACGTGTCGCCCAGTCCAGCACCACGGCGAGATAGACGAAGCCGCTCGCCATCGGGATGTACGTGATGTCCATGGCCCAGACCTGGTTAGGCCACGTGATCTCCATGCCGCGCAGCAGATACGGATAAATCTTGTGACCCGGCTCGGGCTTCGTGGTGCGCGGACGACGATAGAGCGCCTCTATCCCCATCCGCTGCATGAGCGTCTTCACATGCCGGCGGCCGATCTTGCGCCCCTGCAAAGCCAGCAGGCCGCGCAACATACGCGAACCGGCGAAAGGATACTCCAGGTGCAGCCGATCGAGCTGCCGCATGATCTCGAGGTCGGCTGAAGAAACCGGACGCGGCAGATAGTAGACGCTGCCGCGGCTGATCTTCAAAATCTCTGCCTGCTTGGTGATCGACAGATCGTGCTCACGGTCGATCATCGCTTTGCGCTCAGCAATCCCGCCTTGGTGAGCGCGCCTTCTAAAAAATCGTTCTCCAGTGTCAGCTCTCCGATCTTGGCATGGAGCGACTTCACATCGATCGCGGGGATGGCGGGTGTCCCGCCCCCTGATCCAAAAATCTCGGAAGCGCTGCCCTCAAGCTGCGATTTCCATGCCGTGATCTGATTGGGGTGAACGTCGAAATGCTCCGCCAGCTGGGCGATTGTGCGGTCGCCCTTGACAGCGGCCAGAGCCACCTTCGCCTTGAAGGCCGGTGAGTGGTTCCGGCGGGGTCGTCTGCTCATGGTTTCTCCTGTTCACGGCGACTATCACCGTTGTCAGGCAGAAATTCCACTTATCGTCTTGTTCAGATTTCCGGGACCGGCTCTGTGTCGGCGTGGACGACTTCGCTCGACAACGGCCGTGCTTCTCGGGCGCCATGGTCCCCATCGGTGAGCTGGCCGAGGGCTCGAGCCACAACACCAAGTGCGGCGCAGTCCTCCTCGTTGTAAGCAGTCAGTTTTTCCCGAAACTTAGGGTTGTGCGACTGTTCCCACAAATGACGCCAAACAATAGATTGGTGACCATCCGCCGTCGGGTCGCTCCACTCAAAACCCAGAAAACGAGCATTCTCCTTGAGCCCGTTCGAATAGGTGGGAAAGTATACCGTCGCGAAGATCGGCGAGATCAGATTGAGAGAAGACGCTAAGGCTTCGGCTGCAATCGACCCGTCTGGCGGCGAACCATAGCGGTCGCACATCTTCCTCAGGAATTTCGTTTCGAAACTACCATAGTGAATTAGGACCGGCTTTTCGACCGCGGACACGACTGCAAGAAATTCAGCCCAAATGGTCCGTTCGTCCGCTAGTGAGTTTGCCCAAAAACTATAGTGCGTTGGATGTCCATCGAGTTCAATTCGAATGCCAACCAGGTAATAGAAATCGCGGTCCGGGAGCGACTCAACGTCGAAGAAAATAGGCGTGCCATGAATTGGTAGCCGTAATGTTCCAACGATGTGTATCTTTGTCTTCGCGAAGCGCGAGAGCGCGCAGTGAGTGGTGATATCTTTCAGGTTGGGCCGCGAGCCGTTTCGGGCGCCGGCGTGGTCGAAATGTGTGGGAGAGTTGATTGACGGTGAATATGCCCCTCCGATTTAAGCGTGCTCTCTCTTTGTCGGTTAAGCCGGTGAGGAGACTGAGATCATCTTTTTCAATTGCCCTCTTCCGACAACGATCGCGAAACTCGCACTCTGGACAATGTCGGTTCAAGACGAGATCTGGTGGAGAGGCGGAGCCAAAAGAACTCTCATCTTTTCGAAGATCTTCGTAAGCTCTTGAATACTGTGCTGCAACTCGGGCTTTCATGGTAGTCCAAGCGTCGCCATGGATAACTTTTGCGACGGTTATGGGCTGGCCTGCCACCCTTGAAAGGACGATTGCGTCGAACACAGCTGTCATTTTGTTCGAGCGAGATAGCTTATTCAGATGAACGAAACGGACAGGAATGAACTTGGACAAACTTCCTTTCGTCGGACACTCGCTGGATTGCATGAATGTTCGCCGACAGATCATCGATGTCGAGCACCTGATTGAGCGCAACCTGCCATCGCGCCTTCTTCAACTCCTGCGGTTCGATTTGACCGCCGGCCAGCCCCTGAGAAAATTTTATTTCCAACGTGCTGATGCCGGCATGACGGTACGAGTTCTTATGGGTCTGGTACAAAGCGGCAAATCTGTTTTCCGAACACTTCTCCCCACTTGACTGCAGATAGCATTTCATTGGGCAAGCCAAATAAGCCTCGAGCAATTCAGAAGTAATCACGTTTTCCTCCAATCAGCTGAGGGGAAAAGCGACGCCAGAGGATCTGAGGCTAGGCTTGCTGTTAGAAGTATCTAGTGGTCGGGTCGTGTGCTGCCATTTGATGAGAGGGCGGGCCTGATTTGGGCCCGCTTGATGGCCGAGCGAACCGCGAGGGGAACGCCCCGGAGCGCTCTTGACACAATTATCGCGGCGATCGCAGAAGCCAATGACTGTATCGTCGTCACCGACAACGAGAAAGATTTTGCCGGAATCGAGATCGTCAAAGACCATTTGTGCGACGCAATTACCCGCCGCGCGACGCACGGTTAAATTGACATCACCCGCTTGCCGACATCAACCGGCACAGGAGACGTTTTTGTCTCCCGACCGATCTGCCGCACGTGGCATCATCAACTGGAAGAATACCTGACATCACCTCCGTCGGACGGCATGCAAAGGGCAAAAGTGCAGTCAGCTCTCGACCGACATGCAAATTATAAAAAGTTTATCAGTTGACCGGCATGTTCCATAACATTCGATTGGCGAAGGGCCAGCCACTTCCAACCTTAATCATGCCCTTCTGCTTGTCTCCAGACCTCTACGCGTCAGCGATCCACGAGACTCGCCGGATGCGTCACAACTAAGCTCAGATTGATGCCGCCCGCCTTAGTCCTTTTCAAAGGCGGCTTCGGGTGGGCCTGAACGTGTGAGAAATACCTCCCGACGCCTCCAGCCGTGCGACCCGTCCGTCGCTTTCTACCAGGCCGTCGCAAGTTATCGCCGAGGGCGATTTCAGAATCGCTCTACCGTGATTTTGGCGGTACCCTGATTTCGGGAGTAAAATGCGCTGTCGAAGTAGGGCAGGGCGATGACGCCGTCGTTTACGTAGAAGAAGAGCTCTCCATCCTTGCGGGCGGTGTAGCGCTCCTGCAGTTGATCGACGTTTTCGGGATGATCGTCCGGATCGAGAAAATTTTCTTCCGATCCCGTGGAGCCGGTCCGAACGATGAACCGGAAGAACGGCCGGATCCAAACGCGCTTGAAGGGCGACAACAGAAACGTTTCGATGCGTTCGAACCGCCCCGGGACGTCATTGATGTGATAGCCACCCACCGTCGTCGGTATCGAACCTCCGTCCTTCCAGTCGACGGTCTTGTCGACCGTGAACCTGTACCGGCCGTTTTGTTCGACGAAAATTCCGGAAGCGTGACATAATTCATTAGTGGCGAAATCACGGACCAGTTTGTCGCCCCGTTTCATGCTCACGAGTTTGTCCGTTGCCGTTTCTGCGCAGACCAGCCCTGCCGCGTCCCAGAACAGGAAGGCGACGTGATTGACGATCATCGCGCCGGCGACGATGAAGAAGATTGCGAAAAACCCCGGAACGAAACGATGCTTCAGGTACGCAAGCGTCTGGATATAACCGACGCTGGACCGCATGCGATAGATCCAGTCGGTTGGCAACAGCGACGAAGCCGGTGCCGGATATTGCGCCTTCCAGATGCGTTGCATCCTTGCGCGGATATCGCCGGCAAGTTCGGAGCCGAAATATATCAGAAGACCTAAGACGAGAAGCAGCGAAAGGAAGTATCCGGGGTTGCCCTGGTACGCCTTGATCCAGGTCGACGCGACGCCCGGCAGGAAGGTGCCGAGGAGGTGGATCAGGTCGGCCAGAGGCCGGAGCCTCGTCGTGATCTCCCAGGCGGAAGGTGTCTTCTTCAGCAGCGGATAAAGCAGAATAAAAAACGTGACGGCGAGCGTCGCGAAATAGACCCCTTTCTTGAACCACACGACGTTCCAAGCCGCCTCCTGCAACTGGGAGCGCGCCTTGCTGTGGTCGTCGCTTTCGTATGCCGTCGAGGGCACAATCGCGCCTTGTTGGGTAACAACTTCGTAGGACATCGGAAGCACTTCGGGGGCATAGGCGTGTGCTCCGACGCTTATGCGCTGCAGAAGGCTTTCGTGGATCTTCGGGCGGTCGATCAGGACCGCGTCGTCCTTTCCGTTGGTCGCCTTGCGGTGGCAAAGATCGAAGATCTTGCGCGGTCCGTACCGGTAGTAACCGCCGACGCCCGAGCGGGAATCGTAGAGGCGGCCGTCCTTGTCCTTTGACGATTGCGCGTGCACCAAGGCGTCCGGATCCGCATGGGGCCGCTTCTTGAACTTAAGGTCGCACGCCTCGGCTTCCGTCATCATCCAATATAGCGGCACCATGGCCAACGTATCGTCCGGATAGCCGCCGCCGACATTCGAATGCACTCCGGCGAACCAGACCTGGCTGATGCGTTCGTCTTTGGTAAGCCCGCTGGGAGACGGATTCTCCAGCCTTTCATCCCATAGCACCGGCTGGAAAGTCTGTCGCTCCTCGTCGGCGGCTAGCGCGTGACACGCGCGCCTGACGTCCTTGTGAAGCGTCCGGCTCGGCAATTCGAGCGGCCATATCCATCGGTTGACGCCCTCCGTCATCTCATCGATTGGCAGGCCGTAGGCGGCGACCGTATCCCAGAGACCGAGAAACCGGATGTGCTTTACGGTGGTATTTTCGGTCTTGTCGTACGACGATTTACCGAGAAGGTCGCGCAGTGATCTCAGCTTTTTCTCGAAGCCAAGCACCGTGTAGTACTTCTCACGGCGGTAAGCCCGGTAGGCTTCCGCTGCCAACGCCTGCAACTCGGGCTCCGTCTCCGCGCGCACCAGCCCCTGATTCAGCAACAGTCCCGTGAGCACCCGGATGGTGAAGGCGCCGCGGCTGAAGCCAAATCCGAAGATTTCGTCGTCCTGGAAGTCGTCGTCTACCGCGGCGTTGCCGACGTATTCCCTCGCATAGTCTTCGGCGGTGCGGTAATTTCTGCAGACGAAGGCGTATATATCGATGACGTTGCGCTTCAGTCCGTAACCGAATACGCCTCCAAGGATTGCCAGGGGTTTGAATGACGACGTCCCCACCCCGTCATCGTAGAATGCCACCTGATCGGAGCCTTCGAGATCGAGCGACTCGAATGTTCGCCAAACATTCGTGCGCCAGACCTGGCCCGCGGAGTTTCCGGTGCCGTCCGATAGAAGAACGATTTTTCTTGCCATGGTGCCGCTCATGAACCGGTTGCTTCGGGCGAAGATAGCGCGCAGGGCGAGCTTCGTTTTTCCCACGGGTTCGCGCAATACGGGTCAGTCGGTGCTCCACAACTTTAAAAGGAAGGCGCGACCATTCAACAACCGGGGTGGCGCTGGCTGCGCGTTACGGGCGACGCGGGCGATATGGTTCAACCTCGCTGCTGGATTTGCAATTCTGGGCGGCTTTTCTGCAAGCGCGGAGGAACTCGGGGCCGGCGCGCCACCATCCGGATATGCCGAGAAGCTTGCCGACTATCACGCGGCACGCGCTTCATTTGAATCGGAGGCTGTACCGTACTGGCAATCCGTCTCGGACAAACGCCGTCTGCGGAATGAAAAGCGCCGGAATAGTGAGGTCGTCGCGCTTGAGGACTACGTGCTTACCCAGCCGCCCATTTATGCCGGTCCGCCGGAACCGGCGGATCCCGACAAGCTTGGCGGCGAGCAACCGAAGGCGGACAGGCCGCCTGTACCGGTGGTCGCTGACTTCGTCCGAAACGCGGAGGAGCAGTTCGGCTTTGTGCCCGATCGGCCCACCTCCGAGAGAGAGTTCAAGAACGCTTACGCGGCGCGCGCTAAGAAGGCCCGTCTGACGCGTGATCAAGTCGTCCGGATCTACGGATTCGAGTCCGGCGGCGATGGGAAATACGACGTCCAAGCCGGGTTGGAGTATCCGCGGCCGGATGCGCGACCTATCTCGACCGCGCTCGGATATAACCAGTTGCTTGGAACTAACAGTGTCGAACTGCTTGCCGAGAAGGGCGATGCGTTTCTCTCTATGCTCCGGGCGAAAGTCAATGCTGCCGCATCAGGAGGGGTAGGTCTATCGCAGAAGCTCGACATTCTCGGACGCATGATAGGCTTTGCGAGAAGCGTACCGGATGAATGGTCTGCCCACGAAAGCCTTGCTGCCAGGCCGCAGGGGCTGGGGATCCACGCATTGAACCTTGACGTCGATGTTGGCCCGCTGTTGCAGGTCCAAAAGCTGCTGGACTCGGTAAACTTCGCGAAGGCCAAGGGCTTTGCGGCGCCTCTCACCGCCGCGGAGCTTGAGATGATGAACCTGACCGGTGACGGAAACGGCTTTGACATGGTTACAATGCCGCCGCAGATGCGCGAGCGCGTCCCGACTTCGAACTTCTTCCAGCGCGGGGGCTACGAACGCAATCCAGTGGCAAGGAGAAATGACACGGTTGCGAAACTCATTGCCGCCACTGATGCCAAGATGGATGCGGAAGCGCGGTTGAGTGGTGCGAGGGCGCTAAGCGATGCTTATGATTTGGAGTTGCCGTAGTCCGGCTCTACTACTTCGCACTACGTCTTGAGAGGAATGTCCGTTGGCTTCGAGGGAAAGTCGTCTGGATTTGGGCCACAATGGGCATCGACATTCCATAACAATGGATTTGCGAATAGCCGCTTGTGGCGCAAGGCGGTCATTCGGTCAAACGGCTCTATTGGCTAAGTGCCGTCAGCGACCGGCGCGTGTTCTGAGCCAATCCATGCTTGTTACCAGAGACCAATCATCCATTTGGTCCCGACGGCCATTCCCCAGACCGCCGCGGCTGCGGCCGATAGCGTGATCACGGCTGTGAGCAGGGCAATCAAGAGCAGAACTCCGTCCTCCTCGAGATAGGCGAGCGATAGCAGGGCAATCACCAGGGCAGGGACGACATTGCTCAGGGGTAGTGGAATGAACACCAGGGTGACGCTCAGCATGAAAACCACAGCACCCACCGTACGCTTGGTCACCTCGACCGGCGTATGCCAGCGCGGATGGACCACATGCTCGAGATATCTTAGCACCGGTACGGATCGTTGCAACACGGCCGCGAGGTATCTCGCCGGCAATGGATGCGCGGCGATGCGGCGTGGGAAGACCGGAGCCGCTTTTCCCGTGATCATCTGGAACGCTGGCATCATGAGAAGCAAGCCGGCTACGATCGAGAGGCCCGGCGCAATCGCCACCAAAGCGAGCAGAAGCATGATGATGCCGAACGAGCGCGTGTGCAGGTTGTGCATCAACCAACCCAGCGTGAAACGGTCAGCCGGGATCTGATCGTGCAGCCGCTGCAACAGGATCGAGGTTACAACAAGCGGTCTGGTGTCGCCCGGCGGCTGACTCGGCATCGAACAGACGTCCTGACCTCGCGGCTTCACGACGCCTGAGGTCAGTTTCGCTGACACTATTGCAACGCCGGTGTCTTTTGGAAGTCCCGATAGCACTCATCCAGAACCTGCCGGGTAAATTTGCCAATCGAGGCGTATTCGATCTCCGTTAGATTGGCGAGAGAAATGCGGGCCGAGGTATCGACAACCTCGAACCCCTTGCCGGGCAACAGCACAACGCCGGTCTCATCCGCCAGGCGAAACAGAAAACTGATTCCCAAATCGCTCTTGATGAACCAGGCCTTGAATTCCGGTCCATAGAGCGTTCCACCGATCTCCTGCAGGTCGATCAGTGAGTAATAGTTCACGTCGCTGGCTTCGTGCAGCGCCACCACGCCCATATGGCTGTAGAGTGTCTGGTATCGCTTGCGGATGAGCTGCTTGGCAGCGTCCTTGTAGCGATGTTCGCGGTCCATCAGACCACTCAGCGCGAACAGCGCCATCTGTAATTGTTGCGGCACCGACAGGCCAGCCGTGTGGTTCAGCGCCACCGCGCGGCTGTCGGCGACTAGCCGGTCGATAAAGGTGATCTTTCGCGGCGCGGTCGTCAGCGAGTTGTAGCGGCTGTCGAGCAGCAGTTTCGCCGATTCCGGAAGTGCCGCCAGCGCCGCATCGAATACGTTGTCGTTATGCAGGGCAATTGCGCCGAGGCGCCATCCGGTTGCGCCGAAGAATTTCGAGAACGAGTAGACGCAGAGGGTGTTGTGGGGGCATTTGGCAAACAATGAAACAAAATCGTCGGCAAAAGTACCGTAGACATCGTCGGTGACGATAAACAGGTCGGGACGCTCGGCGACCAGTGCGGCAAGTTGGTCCAGAACCGCGTTCGACAATTTTGACGACGGCGGATTACTGGGATTGACGAGGCAGAATACCTTGATCGCGGGATCCAGGAGCTTGTCGATCTCGGATGCCGGCAATTGCCAGTCGTCGACCCGGTCCATCCGGATGTTGACAATTTCGAGCTGGTAATCGTCGAGCACGGGAATCTCCAGATAGGGCGAGAAGATCGGCGTTGCGATGGCAATCTTGTCGCCGGGCTTGATCAGGCCGTTCGCCCGCAGGCTCTGGAAGATGTAGGTCATTGCCGCCGTGCCGCCTTCAGTGGCAAACACGGAGAATTCGCTGCTGGGCGGCAGCGGACCGAACATCTCCTGTCTCAGATACGCCTTCACGATTTCTTCGGTATGGCGAAGCATCCTCGGCGGTGTCGGGTAGGTACTCCCCAGAAATGCGCTGACCATTTCGAACAGAAATGCATCCTGGTCGAGGCCAAGCTGGTCTTTGACGTAGGAAATTGCCGCGCGCAGGAAGCGCACGCCGTCGGTTTGGCGATGATGGGTCGCGTAGGCATCGAACCGCTGCACGATACCGTCATGCTCCGGCAGGCCGCCGAAGCCGCTGTCCAGATAGGAGTATGACCGTTCCGATTCACGCAAGGCAAAGTCGCCGAGACTGAGGAATGCCCAGCGCGGCAAGGTCGCCAGAAAATTCGGATTGCCGCGTCCGGCATTCAGCATCAGCCGTTGCGCATCGGATGAGGCGATTTCGATCAACTGGTCCTTGAGTTCGAACGGGCTGAGCTTGGCGTATTGCGTGAGATTGCGGTCCAGCATGACGGAGTCCTCGGTCTTGATTTATGGTGATGCATTTTTGGTGATGATGCCGACGATCAGGGGGCCCCACAGCGTGAGGAATACGTTGGCGACGGCATAGGTGACCGTGAACGAAACCACCGGCGTGGCGTTGCCGGCCTTGACGAGCAGCGCCGCGAAAGCCGGATTGGCGCTGCGGCCACCGGCGACGCAGGCCAGCGCCTCGATCGGATTCTGGATCCGCAGCACGTAGTAGGAGAAAAAGAACGTGATGATTTGGGGGATCAGGGTGACGCCGACGCCAAGAAAGAACAGCGTGAGACCGTAATGCTGGATGGCGACCAGCGCTTGCGGGCCTGCCGAGATGCCGACGATGCCGACAAACACGGCCAGACCGAAATCGCGCAGAAAATTCGAGGCGCCGGCCGGCAATGCCGCAAAATTTGGATGCACGCTCCGCAGCCAGCCGAAGAACAGGCCGGACAGCAAACAACCGCCGCCACTGCCGATCGAAATCGGAATCCCCCAGAACCTGAACTGGATCATGCCAATCAGCATGCCGATCAGCATGCCGATACCGAAGAAAATAAAGTCGGTGACTGCCGCGGTGCTGATTTTATAGCCGATCTTCGATTGTACCCGGTTGAGATCGGTTGGGCTGCCGGTGAAATGCAGTTCGTCGCCGCGTTTCAGCTGCAATTTGTCGAGCAGGGGTAGGTCGAGCCCCATGCGCTTGACCGCGGTCAGGAATACGCCGTGACGGGTCGCGACGTTGATGTGATCGTGAATTTCGCGGATTTCGCGGTTACTCAGCGCAGGGTTGGTCAAAATGATTTCGCGGTTTTCCTGCACCAGCAGCAGGCCGTTCGGTGGCGTTACCTCATGGCCGAAGCGGCCGGAGGCGCTCTCCAGGATCGAAATCATCCCGGTGATGGCAACGCGATCGCCGGTCTGAATGACCGTTGTGTCGGTCAAATCGACCGTCTTGCCCTCGCGATAGATGGCTTCGACCGAGGCGTCGGAGAGCTCCTGATCGATCGCCAGCGCGGTTTTGCCGGCGGCCTTGCTGTCCACTGCTATCTCGTAGATTCGGGTCGCGATCTGCCGGGCGGCGTTGAACTGGCCCGGATCGAGTTCAGGGTGTCCGCCGGACAGCTGGTTGGCGAGCTTGATGGCTTCCGCGCGGACGTCCCACTTCATGACCAGCGGCAGGAACCAACTCACCATGATGATTGGGCCGAGCGAGCCGAAGATGTAGCAAACGGCGTAACCAACGGCGACGTTGGTCTGCATCATCTTGGTCAAGTCGGGCGTCAGCCCGAGCTTGCCGATCGCGTCACCGGCCGTGCCAATGATGGCCGACTGGGTGAGACCACCGGCGGCGAGTCCTGCCGCCATGCCGCGATCCAGATCGAACATCCAGGCTGCTGCCAATACGCAGAGCAGTCCGGCGAAACACATGACGAAAGCGGAAACGAGTTGGTTCAACGAGCGCCGGTTCAGGGCATGAAAGAATTGCGGGCCACCCTGAAATCCCACCGCATAGATAAACAGGGCGAAAAAGATCGACTTGATACCGCTGTTGATCTCGACCCCGAACTGACCAATCACGACGCCGACCAGGAGCGTTCCGGCGATGCCGCCAAGCACAAAGTTACCGGCCTTCAATTTTCCGACGAGGTAGCCGAGTGCGATGGTGAGAAACAGTGCGAGCAGAGGCTCTGCCATGAGCAATCGGTGCAACAGGTCCATGATCTCTTTCAATATCGATCGCGCCGGACGGCCGTTACGCGCGGCGGAACACATGTTCTGCGCGGCGGCCTGTCGGCTGGTGTGGTTCTGGCGCGTCTCAGGTTGGCTGGCTTTGCCGAGATTCGACTCGCACCGGCGCGGCAGTCCGTTGGGTCAAATTCAGACAAGCGAGCGAAGTCACTCTAGGCCATTGGTGGAAGGCATGCGTGGTCAATATCGAACAGTGGTCAAAATTGATCAGACGGCAACCGCGCCATGTGCCTACCGTCAGCGACTTAATGCTGGAGACTGCGCCGGTGGCGCCGCCCGGCTGGCGAGGGAGCCCCGCTCCCCCACGCGGGGGGCTCCCTCTCCCCTTCATGCGCTTGCGAACGGCGTTCGTCGCGCGACGAACTGCCCGAGGTGCGATGGGTGAATGAACTCAGTCCGATGACAATCGTGGCGGCTCGGTCAAGCTCGGGCGAAATTGGTCGCTCTGGTGACTCCAAGCGGACGCCGATCAAGATGACAGGAGTTCAATATACGACGATGTATTCCGCGGTCCGATTGGGATCGTGTCCAGAACTGGTTGCCTGGGGTTGTTGGAGTCTCAGCCGCCATTTTGTTGGTGGTGATCGCTGCCAACTCCCCGACACCGACCAATTCGAGGCCGGCTGAGTTGGAGCCATCGCCATCCACCGTACTGGCATCCAAGGACACGCCTGCTGCCACGCAACGGGCTCCGCCTCAGACACAACCGGTCACGGACAGGGCCGTAAAAGCGCCCCTGGCACCGGTGGCCACTCCGGCCGTTACGAAGGCGATGCCGCCAAGCCGGCGCCGGTGCACGATCACGCCATCGCCAAAGCTCAGGCGGAGCCGGTGCAAGCGCCCTCGGCTCCGGAGAACGGTCAGCAAAAGAGCGCTACTGCGCGCAACGCCGGATCACAAAGCGGCGCCGCCGGGCTGATACGTGTCAGCACCATCGGTGCGCGACATCTTGCGCAAGGATGGGTTCCGATCTCGCTCGGCGCGCCGTAAACCGGTGATTCTGACGCGGCGACATTTCCCTGATCACCGTAGCCGGTCGGACCCGTCGCCGACTCAAGCGGCAACGTCGCGATGACGTTCGAGACTACACAAGCGACTGCATCAGCACTGGTCAAAACAGCTCACATTCTTCCGTCGCAGCTAGTCATAGAGAAGATAACGACGCGGTCGAATACCATCTCCTGATATCGTTGGAACATTCGCAGCTCCGAAAGCTTTGCTCTCACCTAGCAAGCTCCAGTCCGTGATCAGCTGACGCCCGGTTATCCCCGAAAGGACACCGCAATGCGAAAGACCGCGATCTACCTTATGAGTGCTGCCCTATTGACGGCTACTGCGCTGACAGGTCCGGCCACAGCCCGCGACCGCACAGACCGTGTCGAGTTGACCGCCAATCAGATGGCGGACAGATCGGACGCGCGGATCGCCAAAATGAAGGTCGATCTGAATCTCACCGCCGACCAGGGCAAGAGCTGGGCTGGATTTGCCAGTGCGATGCAGGACATGAACAAGAAGTAGGCCGATCGCCGGATTGCGAGGCGGGATGCGCGAGCGCAGCAGCAAGGCACCATTGATCTCATCGATGAATTGCGCAGAAGCGCCGATTCCCAGATCGAGTATGCCAACGAGCGGAAGAAACTCGCTGACGCCGCCCAGCCGCTCTACGCAAGTCTCAACGAGCAACAGAAGAATCGCTTCGCCGACATGCTCTTTGGCGGCGACCGTGAGCGTGACAACGGACGGATGGAACGAACGTCGGACTGAGCAAGCACACTCCACGTTGACGCGACGGGTCAGAGCAGGGCGATGCGCTTGAATCGCGCGCGAGTTACGAAACAAAGGAGATCGTCCATGCGGGCACATCAGATAATGACACGAAGAGTGCTTACGGTGATTGCAGGCACTTCCATCGTGCAAGCCGCCAATATCATGCTGAAGAATCACGTGAGTGGGCTTCCCGTGGTGAACCACACGGGGAAGCTGGTCGGCATCGTCTCGCAAGGTGATTTTATCCGCCGCGCGGAAATTGGGACCCAACGAAAACGTGCACGCTGGTTGAAGATCCTTCTCGGTCCGGGAACTGCTGCAACCGACTTCGTTCACGAGAGCGGACGCAAGGTGGAGGAGGTCATGACGCTTGAGCCATACACCGTGACCGAGGATGCCACGCTCGAAGAAGTTGTTCATCTGATGGCGCAACATCACGTCAAGCGGCTCCCCGTTATGCGTGCAGATCAGCTTGTCGGCATCGTAACGCGCTCCAACCTGCTTCAGGCCGTTGCCGAATTGGCGCGCGAAGTCTCAGACCCGACCGCTGACGATGATCACATTCGCAATCGTATCATTGCGTCTATCGACAAGGCGGACTGGGGACCACTCGGGCTCGGCGTCATTGTTCGTAACGGCCATGTGCATCTGAGCGGCATCATTACCAATGAGCGGTTTCGCGCGGCGGCTATGGTGGCCGCGGAAAACGTTTCGGGCGTTACGAAGGTTCACGATCATCTTTGCTGGGTCGAGCCCATGTCGGGAACGTACCTGAACTCACAAGAAGATGAGGCGTTGTTGAGAGCGAACTGAGTTGATCGTCGGCTGCGTTCTTGCATTCAGGCCGTCATGTTCGCGTGACCGGCAGAAAAGGATTATTCAATGACCGAACATCATTATCATGCGGTGATCTGGATCGATCACCGTGAAGCGCGCGTGTTTCATTTCAACCCGACCGACGTCGAAACACTCGTTCTGCACCCGGACAATCCGACCCGGCATATCCATCACAAGGCGAACTCCATCGGCAGCGGACACGCATCGACGAGTCCCGACTACCTTCACGGGGTCGCCGAATCGGTTTCGGACGCCGGCGCGGTTCTGATCACCGGACCTGGAAATGCAAAGACCGAGTTGGTCGAATTCATTCGCCTGCACGACCCCAAGCTTGACAAAAGTGATTGCGGGCGTGGAGACGGTCGACCATCCAAGCGACGCGCAACTCGTTGCCTATGCCAGAAAATATCTCAAAGCGACGGACCGGATGGTGCCGTAGTCATGGCAAACTTCATGAACGGGGTTAAGGTCGGAAATGTACCAGGCGTTGTTATCGTTTTCGGTGCGCTGTTTACGGCTATTCCATCCGATGCCGCGCCCAACGTCGCGGCTGGCAAGGCATTTGCGCAGGCCAACTGTTCGCATTGCCCTTCCATCGTAAATTCACGCCAAGTTCTCTGACCATTGCGCCGCCGTTCCGATTCCTTCACGAGCGCTATCCAGTCAAGTCACTCGAGGAAGCGCTCGGTGAAGGGATCACGACCGGTCATCCGAGCATGCCCGAGTTCAAACTGGACCCCGGGCAAGTCGGCGATTTTATCGCTTTTCTGAAATCGCTTGAATAGCAAGGAGGGCATTTGGCGCCGTGTCGCCCTACCCGTCGCAATGGCAACGGCATCTCGTTCTCGGGGATGGCTGGCGGATATTTGTCCGGCCGATCAGACCGGATGACGAGTTCTCTGATTCGCGACCTTCTGGCCCACGTGACCAAAGAAGATTTGCGGCTTCGCTTCTTCGATTCCATCAAGGAATTCTCGCATCAATTCATCGCCAAACTGACGCAGCTCGACTATGCGCGCGCGATGGCCTTTGTCGCCATCGATGAAGCCAGCAGTGAGATGCTCGGCGTCGTCTGGCTCTACTTCCGACCCAATCCACGAGACCGGCGAGTATGCGATCCTGCTGAGATCGGACCTCAAGGGCAGGGGCTTGGGCTGGGTCCTTGATGCAACTGATCATCGAGTACGCCAAATCCGAGGGCCTGAGCCGCATCTACGGCCAAATTCTCCAGGAAAATTCCGTCATGCTGAAAATGTGTCGGGAATTGGGATTTAAGATCAAGACCGATGCCGAGGATCGCGGCGTGTGCGACGTCACTCTCATGCTCGAAAGCCGTTAGCAAGCAAGCGAGAATCGTCCATGTATGACGAGCGATCTGCTCATCTTCCTGCGAGGGGAGAATCTTCACCCGGACGCCGGTGGGGTCCGACGTCGTCAAGGCTGACTACCGGCCCAGGACAAGCCGGCGCAGATTCGACCCCGACCGCGCCGTCATTTTCTCCAATCCCGCCGGTAAATGACGATCGAGATCAGATGCCGCCGAGAACGGCAATCATCGCGGCAATCTGCTTGCGCACAGAATAGCAGAACATGTCGATCGCCAATCGTGCGTTGGGATTTTCGGATGCGGCGTCATGAAGGCGCCGCATGTCGCTGCTGATCGCGGAAATTCCCATCAGGCCGGATCGATGATCGATCATGGTTCCAGCTCGGCTGCGTCGAACCTCTTCACGCATCAGGTAGACGAGAATGCCCGGGTCGAGATCGCCACTGCGGGTGCCCATGATTACCCCGCCGCTTGGGGTTAATCCCATGC
Organism: uncultured Alphaproteobacteria bacterium; assembly: GCA_963774775.1. Classification (GTDB taxonomy): domain Bacteria; phylum Pseudomonadota; class Alphaproteobacteria; order Rhizobiales; family Xanthobacteraceae; genus Bradyrhizobium. Next base: position 736 of record CAVZGZ010000052.1, on the reverse strand, counting down.
TGGTATCGATCGATTTGTCCGCCTTGACGGCGGTGACGCTGGCACCATTGCCGAGATGAGCAATGATGAGACGGCCCGGGACGTTGACTCCAAGTTGATGCACGATCGATTCGCAGGAAAGGCCGTGAAAGCCGTAGCGTTGGATACCCAGCGATTGCAATTCCTGGGGAATCGGAAGCACACGGGCGACATCGGGCATTTCGGCGTGAAACGTGGTGTCGAAACATGCCACCTGCGGAAGTCTCGGAAAATGCTCTTGCGCGAAGCGCATGACCGATAAGGCAGCCGGGGTGTGCAGCGGCGCAAAAGCGGCCGCGCATTCCAGTTGCTGCATACCATTTCGTCGATCAGGCAATGCTGCCGGAGCTTCGGTCCGCCATGCACGATGCGGTGCCCGATCGCTGCTGGTGCGGGCGTTTCTTGCTCTTCGAGAACTTTCCCGATGCGGATCACCGCATCGCGTTGGCTGAGGATCGGTGCGGTATCGTGCACCAGCGGCATTTCCGTGCGAAGTCCCGCACCTGAAACTGGCTGCTTGGCTCGCCGATCGACTCTGCCACGCCCGTGAACAGCGTGTCGGTCCGCAAGGCGTTAACGCGGTAAAGGCCGAATTTGAGCGAGGAGGAGCCGCTATTCAGGGCGAGGGCGATAAATTCCGATGTCCTCGCGTACTGCTCATGGCATCGCGCTCCAGCGCCAGTCGCGGACCTCGGGCATGTCGTCGCCATGCTCGCTG
>CAVZGZ010000051.1:0-238373 GCA_963774775.1 uncultured Alphaproteobacteria bacterium | reverse complement strand
TCGCGCCCACCATCTTTTTCAACGACTTGGGCGCCACGCGCCTGGCCAGCGAAAAGATGATTTCCACGAAATTTCCGCCACCGCCAGTTTGAGGCCGGATAGCCGGGCGTTCCGCGATCGCAATCCGATGCTTCGCTTTCGGCCCGCGAACATCGTGCCGAAGCATGGCCTGCATCCTCCAGGCAGTTGAAGCGGCCCGAGCGGCGCCCCTCCCGGACGCGCAGAGCGCTCTTTGATCGTCCACGTGGCGAGACACCCTGTTCCAGCTTCACGGACTAGTGGCAGGCCCCGATAACGCTAGCTTCGCCGGAATGCCGAAAGCAATTGGCCGGCGAGAAAGTACTTTTCGGTGCGCCGGGTGGATCGTCTCCAATTTGTGGGTGAAGGATGTCGCATCGAATTACGGTGAACGGTGAACCGCATCTGGTGGACGCCGCGCCCGACACCCCGCTGCTGTATGTGCTGCGGAACGATCTCGGATTGAATGGCCCCAAGTTCGGCTGCGGTCTCGGACAATGTGGTGCCTGCGCCGCCATCGTGGGCGGAAAACTCGCAAGGACATGCTCGATTGCCCTGCGGGACGTCGGTGAAGATCAGGTCACCACGCTCGAGGGATTGGGTACCGTCCAGAAGCCTCACCCTTTGCAGAGATCGTTCATCGATGAGCAGGCCGCTCAATGCGGTTACTGCTCCAACGGCATGATCATGGCCGCAAAGGTCTTGTTGGACCGCAATCGAAATCCCAGCGAGGAAGAAATCAAGAACGCCCTGGAGGACCAGCTCTGTCGGTGCGGTGTCCACAATCGGGTGGTGCGCGCGGTTCGCCGTGCTGCAGCGGAGCTCGCGAGATGACGGACAAAGGTCTATCGCGCAGACGCTTCACGCAGTCGCTTGGTATCGTCGTGGCTTCATTCGCCCTGGCGCCCCGTGCGGCGTTTGGCCAGGCGCCTGGAACGCTGCCGTTCAGTCTGCGCAACAACCGAAGATTGGAGGGGTGGATTCGATTGGAGCCGGACGAAACGGTGACGGTCTTCACCGGGAAGGCCGAGCTTGGTCAGGGGATCCTCACGGCGTTGGCTCAGATTGCGGCGGAAGAGCTCGACGTCGGGTTTGAGAAGATCCGCATGGTCTCGCGCCGACACCTCACGGGGACCGGACGAGCAGTACACCTTCGGTAGTCAATCGGTCGAGCAAAGTGGAAGCGCCATCCGAGCGGCAAGCGCGCGAAGCGCGCGGCATTCTTCTTGCGGCGGCGGCGCGGCGGTTCGGCGTCCGCCCGGAAGATCTGCAGATCAAGAACGGCATCATCGCCTCTCCGGACGGGAAGCGCGCGACCTTCTGGGAAGTCGCGAACGCAGATCCCGATCTGTTGAAGGGAGACATCGCAGCCACCGCAGCGCCGAAGAAGCCGAGCGACTATTCCATCGTCGGCAAGTCGATCAATCGGATCGACCTGCCCGGAAAGCTGACCGGTGCGCCGTCCTACGTGCAGGATATGAGGCTGCCGGGGATGGTCTTTGCGAGAGTTGTCCGTCCGCCGCGCTACGGAGCGAAACTGGTCTCGCTCGACGAAGCCGCGGTTCGATCGCTTCCCGGCGTGGTCGCGGTCGTTCGGGACGGCAATTTTCTTGCGGTTGCCGCAAAGCGCGAGGAGCAGGCGATCGCCGCGCGCAATGCCCTGGCGTCGGCAGCGCGCTGGAGCGACGACGCGGTCCCACTTCCCGATATTGCCGATTTGCGCGGCGAGCTGCAGCAGCTTCGCGCGGAGACGATCGTCGTAGGTGCCACCGGTCAGTCCGAGCCGGTACCAGACCAGGTCAAGAGAGTTAGTGCCGAGTATACCCGCTCGTACCTGTCTCACGCATCGATCGGCCCCTCTTGCGCGGTCGCATGGCTGAAGGACGGTCGCATGACGGTGTGGTCCCACACGCAAGGCGCGTTTCCCCTGAGGGGAGATCTGGCCAAAGTGTTGGGAATGCCGAACGCTCAGGTCGATGTCGTTCACATGCCCGGAGCCGGATGCTACGGCCACAACGGTGCCGACGACGTGGCCCTGGACGCGGCTCTGGTGGCCCGTGCCGTCGCAGGCGCGCCCGTCAAGCTTCAGTGGATGCGGGACGACGAGTTCGCCTGGGCGCCTTTCGGTCCGGGAATGGCGATGAGGGTCGAGGCGGCGCTCGCGTCCGACGGAAAAATCGTAGATTGGTCGTACGATGTTTGGAGCAACAGTCACGCGATGCGGCCTGGTCAAGCCGGCGGCGTGAATCTTCTTGCCGCCTGGGACTTGAGCAGCGCCCTTCGCCAAGTCTCCCGCTCCGCACATTCCTCAGCCGTTCGGAGACGGCGACCGCAATGCGGTACCGTCCTACGAACTGCCGAGGAAGGAGATCAGAAACCATCTTCTCCTCGACGCGCCGGTACGAAACGGATCGTTCCGAACGCTGGGAGCTCACGGAAACATCTTCGCGATCGAATGCTTCATGGACGAACTCGCCGACGTCGCCGGCAGCGACCCGTTGGCGTTCCGTCTTGCTCATCTCAGGGATCCCCGAGCCCGGGCAGTGCTTCAAGCTGTTGCGGACAAAGCGGGCTGGACTCCGGGGAAGAAGGGCGATGGCCGACATGGACGCGGCATGGCCTTTTGTCGATACAAGAGCATCGGGATGTATGCAGCCGTGGTGGTGGATGTGGAGGTCGATCGCAAGACAGGCGTCGTCAAGGTCCCGCGAGTTGTGATGGCGGCCGACATCGGACGCGTCGTCAATCCGGACGGCGCGAAAAATCAGCTCGAAGGCGGCATCGTTCAGGCGGTCAGTCTCACTCTGAAGGAGCAGGTCGCCTTCGACAGAAGGGAAATCACGAGCCGGGACTGGTCGGGGTATCCCATACTTACGTTTCGTGAAGTCCCCAGCATCGAGGTCATTCTGATGGATCGGAGCGATCCGTCGCTGGGAGCCGGTGAAGGTTCTCTTCCTCCCACTTCAGCGGCACTGGCCAACGCCTTCGCTCATGCGACCGGACGGCGTATACGAGAGCTTCCGATGACGCCCGAACGCGTGAAGGCATCGCTTTCCTGATTATCTCCGCAGTTCGAAGGCACCGCCCGGCCGGCTGGCCAGGGAAGGCCTGGGTAAGCTTCCCGTGCCGCACGATGCCGCGCGTCGGTCAGGCCCTGCCAGCGTCAATTGTCCTACCAGCAGGACATGCTGTCCCACGAGCAGTTCGGAAGGACAGAAAATTATACTTTACGATCGTAAAGTAAAATGACATAGTCCGTTCGGTCGAGCGGGCATGCTTGCTTCTCACCTGCTCGACGATCGTCAAACGTCGACCGAAAGCGTCGCGAAAAGCAGGGGTGAAACCATGATCGAGGAACGGGACATCAGTGTCGCCATGAGGGACGGCATCCGGCTTGCGGTCGACGTCTACCGTCCGGACGCGCCCGGCAGCTATCCTGTGCTGTACGCGTCAGCGCTGCACAACAAGGACATTCAGGGCCCCGACATCGCGGACATATTGCCGCCGCAACCCGCCCACGCGCCACTCTGGTTCGGTCCCATCGAAGCAGGCGACACGCGCCGCTTCATCGCCAATGGGTACGTTCACGTTATCGCGCAACCGAGAGGGTCGGCGAAATCGGAAGGGCACTATGGCCACGAGGATACCGATCACTACGATCTGATCGAATGGATCACGCAGCAGCCCTGGTCAAACGGCAAGGTCGGAATGGTCGGCATCTCCGGTTATGCCGGCGAACAATGGCGCGCCGCCGCGCAGGGACATCCGGCACTGAAAGCCATCTTCCCCTACGACGCCTGCAGCGCGTATGGCGGCATGTTCGGATTCCGCGACTTCAATCCCGGCGGGGTCCTGCACGCCTTTCCCTATCTGCTCGACGTCTTCAGCACGGTTCATGAGTCGCGTGACCGGCCTGCGGAACTTCCCGCCGCGGAAGAAGAACTGTGGCGCCGGGCCATGCGGAACCCGGACTACAAGCAATACGTCAACCTCTACAACATCCTCACCCAGAAGGGGCAGCGCACGTTCATCATGTATCTCATGATGACCCATCCCTGGGAGATGGACGGAACGGTCGAACGTTCGGAGGAGGTCTTCAAGAAAATCAAAATACCATTTTACACGGGCTCGGGAGCCTATGCTTACACCTACAAGCTCCATTGGCTGGGCGCGCAGCACTATTTCCAGAACGTCGATGCGCCAAAGAAGCTGCTGTTTACCGGGCCCGCCCACCTCGAGCGGCCATTCCATCAATACCATGACGAGATTATCCGCTGGTATGACCATTGGCTGAAGGGACAGGACACCGGCATCATGGACGAGCCGCCGGTGCGGTATTGGCTCATGGGAGCCAACGAGTGGCGCACCGGCGCGAATTGGCCGCTGCCGGAGACCCAATGGACGAAGTACTACCTTTCGCATTGGGAGACACTGTCGACCGAGCCGCCGCGACCTGCCTCGGAGCTTGGCGCTGCGGCGCGTGAGCCCGACGTCTTCACGCAGATGCCGGTGACGCGGACGACGAAGGTCGAGCGCCTGCGCTACATGACAGATCCCTTGCCGCACGACGTCACCGTCGCCGGCCCAATCACGCTGACGCTCCACGCGGCGATCGATCAGGACGACACCAATTGGATCATCGTGCTCAAGGATGTCGGGCCCGACGTCTCTGTTCGAACCGCACGCGAGGGTGAGCGCGATGTTCCGTCGACACTGCCCGAACGCGAACTGACGCGAGGCTGGCTGAAGGCATCCTATCGGGCACTCGATGAAAAGCGCTCGAAACCCTGGGAGCCGTTCCACAAGCTCACGCAGGATGCAATCGCTCCGGTGAAGCCGGGAGAAGTGGTCGAGTATCAGATACAGATCCTCGCCACGGCGAATCAATTCAAGGCGGGGCACCGGATCTGTCTCGACATCACATCCATGGACGTTCCGACCGGCACCGGCGCGATGACCAACGTCGAGTACATTCCGTACCACGTCTGCAGCAGCAAGACCGTCACTCACAAGATCTATCGGGACGCGGAGCGGCCGTCGCATTTGCTGCTGCCAATCATCCCTGAACCCACCGTCCAGCGTCCCGCCTGACGTCGGCACAAAGAAGGAAAAGTCACAATGACGACAGTCCGATTTGAACGAGACGGTGCCATCGGAAATCTTGTGCTGGCCGATCCCCCTTTTAACCGGGTCGACTCGCGCTTCGCGGAAACCTTGCGAACCGCCGTGCACGAGGCCAGCAAAAGCGACATACGCGTGCTTGTCATTCGTTCCGAGGGGCCGCACTTCAGCTTCGGCGGCGAAGTCCGGGAATGGCCGGGAAGGGATGTCAACTGGTTCAGAACGTTTGTCGCTGACGTGAACGTTTCCTATCGCGCCATCGAAATGCTGAAGGTCCCAACGGTAGCTGTGGTGCAGGGGATCGCCTTCGGCGGTGGTTTCGAGCTGGCGTTGGCGTGCGATTTTCTTGTCGCGGCCGAAAATGCGACCCTTCGGTGCGTCGAAGTTACGACGGCAATGCTGCCGATCGCCGGAGCCTTGCAGCGGATCGCTGAGCGCGCCGGTCGGGCTCGCGCGTCGCGTTTCGCCATGCTTGGTGAGCCGATTTCCGGACACGAGGCCGGCGCACTCGGAATTGCGACACACGTGGTGCCTGAGAGCGAGCTTTCGGCGACCGCAGCTGCGTTGGTCCGACAGCTGGCGACTGGGCCGACCAGGTCGTACGCCGCTACACGCACGCTGCTCAAGGCCTGGTCGAGCGGAGGGGTCGCCGCCGCGGACCTTGTGATGCTCGACGTCGCGATGGAGCTCTACAGCGGTGCCGATGCGCAGCGCGGCTTTGCGAGCACGGCAGAGGCCTTCGACAAGGATATCGAGCCGCCGACGCTGGTGTTCGAGGGCAAGTAGGCGTCGGCCGTGCGATGCGATGCATCCTGGCCGGAGATACCGGAAAGAAGCTGATCGGAGATAGTCGTGCAGCGTGAAAGCTATGTGCAAGGTAACAGCAGCCCGCCCTTGATCGGCAAGACCATCGGCGCCCTTCTCGATGAAGTGAGCGCCGCTGACGGGTCTCGCGAAGCGCTGGTTGTTGCTCACCAGAAGGTTCGCTGGACCTACTCGGAACTCAAGGCGCGCTGCGACGCTTTCGCCTCGGGGCTGCTGTCCCTCGGCCTCGAGCCGGGCGACCGCGTCGGCATCTGGGCCCCGAACTGCGCGGAATGGACAATTGCGCAGTTTGCGACGGCGAAGGCCGGCTTGATCCTGGTCAACATCAATCCAGCCTATCGCGTGGGTGAGCTGGAGCACGCCCTGCGAACCGTCGGATGTCGGACGCTGATCACCGCCGCGCGCTTCAAGACGAGCGACTATATCGCAATGATCCGCGAGCTTGTCCCCGAGCTCGGAAACGGAAGCGGCGAGTTGAAGAGCTCGCGCCTTCCTGAGTTGCGACACATTATCTCGATCGCAGGGAAGCACGATGGCTGCCTGGCGTTCGACTGGATTTTGGAGAGAGGCAAGCAGGTTGGCAGCAGGCGCCTGGATGCCGCATCGGCGACGATCAAGATAGACGACGCCGTCAACATCCAGTTCACCAGCGGCACCACCGGATTGCCGAAGGGGGCGACGCTTTCGCATCGCAATCTCATCAACAACGCGTTCTTCGTGGGAGAGGCGACCGGAATAGAGCCCGGCTCTCGCGTATGCATCCCGGTGCCGCTCTACCATTGCTTTGGTATGGTGATGGGCAATCTCGGTTGTGTGACCCACGCGGCAACGATGGTCTATCCATCGGAGTCCTTCGACCCGCTAAAGACCCTGGAAGCCGTCGAGGCGGAGCGTTGCGACGTACTCTACGGGGTACCCACAATGTTCATTGCCCAACTGAACCATCCCGAATTCTCGCGCTTCGATTTGAGCTCGCTTCGCCGCGGCATCATGGCTGGAGCTCCGTGCCCCATCGAGGTCATGAAGGAAGTCGCTTCGACCATGCACATGAGCGAAATCACGATCGCTTATGGGATGACCGAAACCAGTCCCGTGAGCTTCCAGAGCAGCCGGGACGATCCGCTCGAGCTGCGCGTTTCGACGGTCGGACGGATACAGCCCCATCTCGAAGTCAAGATTGTCGATCGAGACGATCAGATCGTCCCGCGTGGCGAAGCCGGGGAGCTGTGCACGAGGGGATACTCGGTCATGCTCGGCTATTGGAACGACGAGGCGCGGACAAGGGAGGCTGTCGATTCGGCTGGCTGGATGCATACGGGCGATCTGGCGACCATCGACGATGATGGATATTGCCGCATCGTTGGCAGGATCAAGGACATGGTCATCCGCGGCGGCGAGAACATCTATCCCCGTGAAGTCGAGGAGTATCTGTATCGGCACCCGGATATTCAGGATGTCCAGGTTTTCGGCGTGCCGGACGCAAAATATGGCGAAGAACTCTGTGCCTGGATCATTTTGAAGTCCGGTGCCTCCCCCGACGACGAGGGTGTCCGCAAGTTCTGCCAGGATCGGATCTCGCACTACAAGATCCCCCGCTACATCCGGTTCGTGGAGAGCTTCCCGTCCACCGTGACCGGCAAGGTCCAGAAGTTTGCGATGCGTGATGCGATGATCGAGGAATTCGCACGGGCGACGAAGGTCGGCGCATGAGCCTTCGCGGACGGCCTGCGGTAGGCCCATCAAGAGCCGTTCAACACTCGCTTGGCGTTCGGTTGGGAACTATGTTAGTCGAAAGCCAAATGGCGAAGAAAACGAGGCTCACTACCGGCCGAAAAGAGCGCCCGCGCAAGAGAGCCGAACAACAGCGCTCGATTGAGACGCGAGCCTCGATCCTTAATGCCGCCATCGCGGAATTTGCCGAACGAGGCTTCGAAGCAGCGAGTATTCGCGCTATCGCCGATCGGCTCGGCCTGCAACATCCGCTGATCACCTATCACTATCGCAGCAAGGACATTCTGTGGCGGGCGGCGGCGGAGCATGCTTTCGCGCAGATACGCAACGAGTGGGATATTTCGGCTGCTGAAGGATCCGAATTGTCGCCGCTGGTTCGGCTGCGTCAGGAGTACACCACGCTTTTCCGGTATACCGTCGCATTTCCTGAATTTCATCGGTTCATGCGACAAGAAACCCTGGTGAACAATCCACGGCTGAAATGGGTGGCGGAAGCGGTACTGGCTCCGCTTCTGGGGCGATTGCTGCCTCAGATCATCGAGGCCCAGAAACAAGGTCTCCTTCCCGCCGTCGATCCCGTTCTCTTTCATTATATGATGGTAAGCCTTACCGCCACGCTTTCGGAGTTCGGGCCGGAAATGCAGGTTACCAGTGGACTGTCCCCCGAAACCCCTGGGGTTGTCGAAGCGTATTGGCGTCTGGTTGACGAGATGATCTTCGGCAAAGAATCCAAGCGTGTGGGAAAAGCGCACAACCGCTGAAAGCGTGTTCGTTGGCGGATTGCGGCGATCGTCGAAAGTCTAAGCGTTGCAGTGTGCTTTCTTCGCGATCATTTCGATCAGGAAGGGCCGAACAGCCGGTATCCTCAACTGCTCTGCCCAGCGTTCGTCGATACCGGGATTTCCCGTTCGACCGGATAGCGATAGGGACCGAGACAATGCACGATTGTAAGGCGGAGCCTTGGCTCGTCTGGCGCGATCGTTCGATATCATCGTGCGGCGATAGACAAATTTGATTAACTGCAGGTGCAGGTGTCGACCAGATCTCATTTATACACAGGTATTATCGTAATGCGAAAGTATTGGTGATTTAATACTTACTATCTCAGGTCTGTCCGGAAGAAGTTGAATCTATGAATTATTTGTGATTTAAGAGAGGTGGCCTGATTTGGAGGGCCGCCGATGTGGACGTATGAAAACCGCGCGCGGTATGACCGCAGCCGCTTTGTCGCTATCTTGCGACCTCCCAATACTGTTGACCTTGCACCGCCGAGCCAGCGAACGTTCGTCGACGACCCACCGCTTGGGAGCACGACAAATCCTTTTGCGTGATCGGAACGCTTGACGATCTCCGCATTCACCCGCGCTTTATTTTGCCACGCGCGGCGAAACAGCGGGCCTTGATAGCCGCCATCGGCGTAGAGTTCGCAAAGATACGGATACAAGCTGCACATGGTCGTCGATCACGCAACGCCTGTTGATTCCGCCACCGTTCATGCTGCTGACATGCAGCATCGTGAGCCGCGTTCGTATCATTTCTTTATCTTTTATAACTTCCCGTGCGTTTGTTTCGCCGTGGCAAAATAACGGCCTGGCGTATCGACGAGATTGTGCCGCTTCTCGCCTTAATCTTCTTTCCGCGTCTAGCCAGTGGATCAATCGAAGCGCTCTTTTTCTGCGCTTTTGACGCTCTGGCTATCGATACTAGGCGATCTAGCATGGTCTCTCCGGCCAACTTCGTTCTTCGCGGCATTTTACTAAAGCTCATGAATAATGAGATCGAGAGTTAATTTACTTATTTGCGCTATCCCAGCGACTTCACCGACGACAATAATCTGTTGAACCGTCGAGCCCGCCAGGCAGGCGCGGCGGCGACAAACGCACTGTGAACCTGCGCGAGATTGTGAATGCCTCATGTACATTCTCTCCACCGGTTGTCGCGCAGGCCATCACCGAGCGACCTGCCGCCGCGCTCGCCGTTGTACGATTATTTCACCTGTGAGTTGGGATCACACTCTCGATCTCATTCATCACGAGCTTTCTGTAAAATCCGCGAAGCGATTCGCCGGTGAGCCAGTCCTACCGCGCTGTCGTCGATAGCGCAAAGCGTCTAGCGCTGATACCGGCGGGCTTCGATTCATCCACCGGCTACGACGCAAAGAATATTAGGCAGAAGCGGCACATTCTGTCATACGCAAACCTGTTAATTCATGCCATCGTTCATCTGCTGACATTCAGATATCGTGAGTCGCGCGTTCGTGATGGCGACCATGTTCGGCTTTTCCGTTCTTGATTAAATCTCGCCGATCGGCTGTCAGCCGCTGTTTCCCGCGCCGTGCAAATAAGCCGGGTAATGTGAATCGGCTTGTCGTGCCGTCGCGTCTCCTTAATAATTGGCCTCCATTTCTGCCCTCCTTCAATCAGGCTCATGCTGAGAAAACTTGCAATCCGCATGATCTCTCCGGAGACATGCGGCGATAGACAAATGTGATTGACTGCAGGTGCAGGTGACGACCAGATCTCATCTATACGCAGGTATTATCGTCTTACGAAAGTATTGGTGATTTAATACTTACTTCTCAAGGAAGTCCCAAGAGGTGGCAATGGGCACTCCTCTCGACGGGAAGTTCGGGTTGCGAGACGCCACGCAAGTTCATCAGGTATTGGCCACGATCCAGCCCCCGTGGCCAGGGCTGCGGCCGCGGGTGCGCCTGCGGCCGCAGCTCACGACCAGTCCTGGCGGATCAAGTTTCGTCTCGGCGTGAACTCGGGCCTTGCGAGGTGATGGTGTCGGCCGATGCGGTGCCTGCGCTCGATGCGATCGATCCGGAGGTCTGCTATCTCGGCTGGGACGTCGTGCTCACTACCGACCGTCCGCGCCAGGCAACCGACACCGTCTTCTTGCGTGACGACATGGAGCTATCGATCGAGCCTGTCGGCGACCCTGGCCGCGGCGGGCGCGATCATGACCGCGTTGGCTGATGCGCGAGTCGCTTTGCGCCGCAAACCGACCGTTCATTAGAGCATCCTGCTCAGTCGAATGCGAACTATAATTACTGCAACAACATTAAGAGTCCGTGTTTTATTCTGGATGGCGCGCCAAATTTCCGCGCCAGATCAGCGCGTGATCGGTCTATCATCGCGAAACCCTGATCGAGTCGCCCCCTGCGGCCTTCCGACTTGTGATCGGGACGCGACGGGATCAAAGCCATGAAAGAGAAAAAGGACATCGTCGAGAACTGGCTGCCGCGTTACACCGGCACGCCGCTGGCCGAATTCGGCGAGCACATTCTCCTGACCAATTTCGACAATTATGTCGAATGGTTCGCAACGCTACACGGCGCTTTGGTCAAGGGCCTCGATCGACCGATGCCCAACGTGACGTCGGATGGAATCACCCTGATCAATTTCGGCATGGGAAGCCCGAATGCCGCCACCGTGATGGATCTCTTGAGCGCCATCGAGCCGAAGGCGGTGTTGTTTCTGGGCAAATGCGGCGGCCTGAAACGCAAGAACCAGATCGGCGATCTGGTTCTGCCGATTGCCGCTATCCGGGGCGAGGGTACCTCGAACGATTACCTGCCGCCCGAAGTCCCGGCGTTGCCCGCATTCCAGTTGCAACGCGCGGTGTCGACGATGATACGCGATCTCGGTCACGACTATTGGACGGGTACCGTGTACACGACCAATCGCCGGGTCTGGGAACACGATGATCGCTTCCGTGATTTGTTGCGCCGGACGCGCAGCATGGCGATCGACATGGAGACCGCAACGATCTTTGCCGCGGGATTTGCCAACCACATTTCAACCGGCGCGCTGCTTCTGGTGTCCGATCAGCCCATGATCCCGGAGGGGGTGAAGACCGAGGCGTCGGACCAACTGGTGACCGCCACCTATGTCGAGAAGCATATCCGGATCGGGATAGAGGCCTTGCGGCTGGTGCGGCGTCGCGGCCGCAGCGTGAAGCATTTACGGTTCGAGGACGATTTCGATGCGGGGCACGCACCGTAAGGCTGCGTAACGCGGCCAATTCACCTCAGCGATCGTTCTGTCGCGTCGCCTTGACGAAACGCGCCAGCATCTCGTCAAGGATCGGCATCGAGGTCGCGAAGTTGAGCCGCACGAAGGGCGCGCAATCCGGATCGAAGGTCTCGCCGGCGCTGAATCCGATCCGGGCCTTGTCGAGGAAGAACTCGAAGGCCGGGATCGACAGCGCGAGCTTGCTGCAATCGAGCCAGGCGAGATAGGTTGCCTCGGGCGTATGGAAGCTGATTTCGGGCACTTCCGCCGCCAGCACATCCTTGACCCTGTTCCGTGCTTTCAGGAGATGCGCCATCACGGCATCCAGCCAGGGCTGGCATTCGGTCCAGGCGGCGACCGTCGCATCGGCGCCGACCACATTGGCCGAGCCCGTCAGTTTGGGCGGGATGCGCTTGTGATACCGCTGGCGCAATGCTTCATCGCCGAATGCAACCATCGCGCAACGCAGGCCGGGAATGTTGAAGCTCTTGGTCGCCGAGTTCAGCGTCACCGTGCGAGCGGCGATGTCTGGCCCGAGGGACGCAAAGGGAATGTGCCGTTGCCCCGGATAAACCAGATCGGAATGGATCTCGTCGGAGATCACGATGAGATCATGCTCGATGGCAAATCGGCCGAGCGCCAGCAACTCGTCGCGGGAAAACACCCGCCCTGTCGGATTCTGCGGATTGCAGAGGATGAAGATGCGGGTCCGCTTGTCCACCAATTGCTTGAGTTCATCCATATCGAAGACGTGGCGGGTGCCGTCGTCGCGCATCGGCAGCGTCAGCAGCCTGCGTTCGGTCGTATTGATGGCGTCACGGAATGGAGGATAGTTGGGGACCTGCAGCACGACGCCATCGCCGGGGTCTGAGAATGCCAGAATTGCCGCGTAGGTACCCTGCACAAGGTCAGCCACGGGCAGCACGAGATCCGGCGAAAACTCCCATCCAAAACAGGATTTCATCCGTTTGGCGAAAGCATTGGCGACCAATCGGTCCGCCCTATCGCCGTCGCGCAAGGGATAGCCGTAGTCGCGGTCCCGGACGATCCGCTCGATCGCCGACTGAATCGGAGCGGCAACGGCGAAGTCCATGTCGGCGACAAAGGCCGGCAACACGTCCGCATCGTACTGATTCCACTTGGCATTGCGGCGCGACCGCAGCGCGGGTTGGGTTAGTTCAAAGCTGATCATCTCTGGGGTGGTCATGTTGTCGTTTCGCGCCGCTTTCGTTGGTGGAGAAGTGGAATTGGCCGATTATGCGGGATTGCAGGCGGCTGCGCTACCGTTGGGATCAGCCCAGCGTCACCGAAGCGCTTCGCTTTCACGCAGCCCCGGCCGCGGTCATCAGCCATGGACGCCTGGTCGATCTGGAACGGATGCGCGGCCTCGCGCAGCCAAGCCGGTAATATCGATCGAAGGGCGGAACCGACCTTCCGCCCTTCGATCGCCGACTTACTTCTTCATCGCATCATAGATCGCGAAGCTGTAGGCGCCCTCGGGCTTCTTGGTGATGACGGGATCGGAGCCGCCGGCCATCAGGGTCGCGACCGTGCGCTCGTAGTCCTTGACGTCGAGCTTGCCATCGGCGTCGCCGAGCAGCTTGCCGATTTCGCCCATCATCCGCTTCTGGTCCTTCTCGGTCTTGGCGCCGGTAGTGTCGGCGGCAAGGATGATCTTCACGGCATCGTCCGGATGGGCCTTGGCATAGTCCCAGCCTTTCATCGAGGCCTTGACGAATTTCGCCATCTTGGCGACGAAAGCGGGATCCTTGAGATTCTTCTCGAGCACCCACAGGCCGTCTTCCAGCGTAGCGACGCCTTCATCCTCGTATTTGAAGACAACGAGCTGGCTCGGCTTGTAACCGCCGTCGATCACCTGCCAGTACTCGTTATAGGTCATGGTCGACACGCAATCGGCTTGCTTCTGCAGGAGCGGATCGACGTTGAACCCTTGCTTGATCACCTTCACGGCGCCCGGCGAACCGTCGGTCTTGTAACCGAGCTTCGACATCCACGACAGGAACGGATATTCGTTTCCGCCGTACCAGACACCAAGCGTCCTGCCCTTGAGGTCGGTCGGCTTCTTGATGCCAGTCTCGGCGCGGCAGGTGAGTTCGAGTCCGGACTTCTTGAAGGTCTGCGAGATGTTCACCAGCGGCACGCCCTTCTCGCGCGACGCCAGCGCCGACGGCATCCAGTCGACGACGACATCGGCGCCGCCGCCGGCGATCACCTGCGGCGGGGCGACGTCCGGTCCGCCCGGTTTGATCGTCACATCAAGGCCGGCTTCCTTGTAGAAACCTTTGTCCCTCGCGACGAAATAGCCGGCGAACTGGGCCTGCGAGACCCATTTGAGCTGGACGGTGACGGGATCGGCGGCCTGCGCGCTCGAAAGCGCCAGACCAAAGGTGAGGCCGGCGGCCAGTGCCAATGTGTGCTTCATGAGAAACTCCAAATCCTTAAGACCTTGCCGACCTAGGTCCGATACGACGGGTGCCAAAAAGTTGTCGCGCGTTCGGCCAGCGCGACAAATCCGTAGAAAGCCATTCCGGCGAGAGCCGCGAGCGCGATCTCCGCCCAGACCATGTCGATCGCCATGCGGCCCGCCTCGGTGGAGATGCGAAATCCGATGCCCTGCGTCGGCGTGCCGAAAAACTCTGCAACGATTGCGCCAATCAGCGCCAGTGTCGCATTGATCTTCAGCGCGTTGAAGATGAACGGCAGCGCCGCCGGCAAATATAGCTTGCCGAGGGCTTGCGGATAGCTTGCCGCATAAGAGCGCATCAGATCGCGCTCGATGTGGCCGGACGCCGACAGCCCAGCCAGCGCGTTCACCAGCATCGGGAAGAAGGTGACGAGCGCGACGACAGCAGCTTTCGAGGGCCAGTCGAAGCCGAACCACATCACCATGATCGGCGCGATGCCAACCAGCGGCAGCGCCGAAAAGAAATTGCCGAGCGGCAACAAACCCCGGCCGAGGAAAGCGAAACGATGTGCCAGGATTGCGACCACGAGCCCGGCGCCGCAGCCGATGGCATAACCAATGAGCACGCCGCGAACAAACGTCTGGACGAAGTCCGCGCCGAGCGTCGGCAGTGAGGCCGCAAAGCGGGCGGCCGCGGCGCTCGGCGCCGGCAGCAGCACCGGCGGCACGCCGAAGCCGCGCACCGCCACTTCCCAGAGATAGAACACGACCGCGCCGAACAATAGCGGCACCAGCAGATTGAGGAAGCGCCGCCGCCCGGCCCGGATCGGACGCTGGGCTGCGAGATCGACCACGCACACGACCGAGGCCAGCCACGCCGCCGTTACGATGATCCAGAAGCCGCTGCGCGCCGATCCGGCGATATCAGGGTCATGTAGCAGGACCAGCGAGGTGGCTGCGGCCAGGAACACCCCGCCGATGCCGATCGCCGGTGTTTTGTCGTCGGCCACCCAGGCGGCCAGCACGAACAGCACGCCGGCCCCGGCGACGAGCGGCCATATCGGATGCGACAACAGCGATCTGGCCTGCGGTGCGAGCGGCAGCAGAAACGCCAGCGCCAGCGCGCCCGCCGACAACAGCAACCCAAGCTGACGCTTGCGCTGAAACATCAATGCGCCCCCATCCGGCGCGCAACGATGCGCTCGATCAGCGCGACCAGTGCGATCAGACCCGAGGACAGCACGGCGGCGGCCACCAGCGCGGCCCAAAGCTGAACCGTCTGCCCGTAATAGGAGCCGGACAGCAGCCGCGCGCCGATGCCGGCTTCCGCGCCGGTCGGCAATTCGGCGACGATGGCGCCGATCAGCGAAATCGTCACCGCCACCTTGAGGCTCGCAAACAAATAGGGCACCGCCGCCGGCCAGCGCAGCTTCCACAGCATCTGGCGCGGCGTCGCCGACCAGGTCCGCATCAGCTCGATCTGCAGCGGGTCCGGCGAGGTAAAGCCCTTCACCATCCCGATCGCGATCGGAAAAAAGCAGAGATAGGCCGAGATGATCGATTTCGGCAGCAGCCCGTGCAGTCCGAGTGCACCGAGCACCACGATGAAGATCGGCGCCAGCGCCAGCACCGGCACCATCTGCGAGCAGATGATCCAGGGCAGCAGGCTGCGCTCCAGCACGCGGCTGTGCACGATCATCAAGGCGAGCAGGATGCCGAACAAGGCGCCGAGCACGAAGCCGAGCGCGGTTGCCGAGAGCGTCACCAGCGAATGGTAGACCAGGCTGCGCGGCGCCAGCGGCGGATAGCCGAACACGGAATCGAGGAACGCCGACACCACCTGGTGCGGCGCCGGCAACAATGGACGCTCGGCGCTCATGGTGCCCTGAATCACATCGGAGACCGTGTAGGGCGTTTCCTCACGCTCGAAACCATCGCGAACCAGCGTCCAGTTCATGGCAAGCGCGGCGACATACCAGATCGCGACCAGTGCAAGAATCATCGTTGCAAGCGGCGCGTAGCGCTCGACCAGCGGATGGCGCGCAAGGCTGCCTGTGGTCCGCAAGGGTAACGCGAGCGAGCTATTCGTCATAGGAATGTCCTGCACGCAAGCCGGAGCGGACCCGCTGGGCGACTTTAAGGAATTCCGGCGTCTCGCGGATCTCCAACGAGCGGTCGCGTGGAAAGTCGCAGTCGATGACATCGATGATGCGGCCGGGGCGCGGCGACATCACCACGATCTTGGTGGACAGGAACACCGCTTCCGGAATCGAATGGGTGACGAACAGCACCGTCTTTTCGGTCGACTTCCACAATTGCAGCAGCTGTTCGTTGAGATGGTCGCGCACGATTTCATCCAGCGCGCCGAACGGCTCGTCCATCAGCAGCATTGCCGGATCGAACGAGAGCGCGCGGGCGATCGAAACCCGCTGCTGCATGCCGCCCGAAAGCTGCCAGGGAAATTTGCGCTCGAAACCGGTCAGGTTGACCAGCGCGAGATATCGCTCGGCGCGCTGCTGCTGGTCGGCTTCGGAAAAGCCCATGATCTCCAGCGGCAGCTTCAGGTTCTTCTCGATGGTGCGCCACGGGAACAGCGCCGGCGCCTGGAACACGTAGCCGTAACTGCGCGCCAGCCGCGCGTTCTCCGCGCTCATGCCGTTGACGAGCAAACTCCCGCTCGACGGCCGCTGCAAATCCGCGATCACGCGCAGCATCGTGGTCTTGCCGCATCCGGACGGGCCGATCAGGGATACGAACTCACCTTCGGCGACCTGCAGGCTGACGTCGGAGAGTGCATCGACACGTCCATCCGCCGTCTCGAAGGTGAGCGAGATGTTCCGGGCATCGACCGCCAACCGCTTCGAAGCGGACTCCAGGGTGGGTTCGGACACGGATTTGACCGGAGAAAGAGATGACACGTTGTGGTCCGGGCGATGCCTGATCGTCGGTTCGTTGACAGGTGACATGCTCGGCTTTGGCGATGCCATGTCAGGATACTGGCAAAAGCTGCTTTAAGGGGCGCGCTCATTGTTTATGCACGCGGGGAGAATAATAAGCATGGATTCGCTGCATTTGCATGCAGTTCCTGGCGTGTTTTGATCGGCCGGCTTTGACAGGCCACTTTGGACGGCAGATACTTTTATCGTTGTGTTCTCAAGCCGATACGGATGCGCTCCCCGAGCGAGCATGAATGAAGCCTGCTCCCTTCAAATACATTGCCGCTTCGTCGCTGGATCACGCGTTGTCGCTCAAAGCCGAATATGGCGACGAGGCCCGGTTTCTGGCCGGCGGCCAGAGCCTGATCCCGACCATGAATTTCCGCCTGGCCCGGCCGGACGTGCTGATTGATATCAACGCTCTCAATGACTTGGCCGGTGTCCACCAATCGGATGGCGAGCCGATTCGGGTCGGGGCGCTGACCCGCTACCGCGATCTCGAGCGCGACGGCGGCTTCCTTTCTGCGTGCCCGCTGTTCGCCGAGGCGCTGCCCCACATCGCCCATCCGCAGATCCGCAATCGCGGCACCATCGGCGGCAACCTCTCGCACGCGGATCCGGCCTCCGAACTCCCGGCGCTCGCGGTTGCGATGGAGGCACGGATGCGGCTGAAATCGTCGGCGGGGGAACGCCAGGTCGCGGCATCAGCGTTTTTCCAGGGGGCGCTCATTACGGACATCCAGTCGGATGAAATGCTGGTGGAGATCGAACTTCCGCGATCCAACCCTGCCACCGGCACGTGCTTCATGGAGACGGCGCGACGGCGCGGCGATTTTGCCATCACGGGGGTAGCAGCGATGGTGACCCGCGACGAAGCGCAGCGATGCGCCAGGGTGCGGCTCGCGCTGTGCGGCGTCGGCGAGGTGCCGGTCGACGCCAGCGGGGCGACCGCGCCGCTGATCGGGCAACTCTTTACCGACGATGCGGCCGAAGCCGTGGCGGCCAATGTCCAGCAGATGATCGAGCCGCCCGGCAACGTCCACGCCACGTCAGATTATCAGCGCCATCTCGCCGGCGTCCTGACGCAGCGTGCGCTCGGCATCGCTTACAAGCGGGCGGGCCATGGAAACTGACGCCATGGAAACGGACCGGCACGAGATCGAGCTTTCCGTCAACGGAATGGCGTACAAACGCGCCGTCGAATCCCGCATGCTGCTCAGCGATTTCCTGCGCCATGATTTACAACTCGCCGGCACCCATGTCGGCTGCGAGCACGGCGTTTGCGGCGCCTGCACCATCCTGTTCGACGGCGTGTCGATTCGTTCCTGCCTGATGCTCGCAGTGCAAGCCAACGGGCACGCGCTCTCCACCGTCGAGGGGCTTGCGATCAGCGACAGCGAACTGCATCCGATCCAGCAGGCCATGCACGCGCATCACGGCCTGCAATGCGGCTACTGCACGCCGGGCATCCTGATGACGATGGCGGCTTACCTCAAGGAAAACCCGCAGCCGTCGGAAGACGAGGTGCGTGAGGCGCTGTCCGGCAACCTCTGCCGTTGCACCGGCTACCAGAACATCGTCGATGCCATGATGGCGGCGGCGCAGGCGATGCGGACGGCGGCGCCATGACGACCCGCTTTTTCGGCGCGCCGGTCAAACGCAATGAGGACCGCAAGCTCCTCACCGGCCAGGCGCTGTTCATCGACGATGTCGAATTGCCCGGCATGCTGCATGCGGCCTTCCTGCGCAGCCAGGTCGCGCATGCCCGCATCAGGAGCGTTGATGTCTCCCGCGCGCTGAAGCGTCCCGGCGTGGTCGCGGCCTATACCGCCCACGATCTCGGCGCCTACTGGCAGCCGGGGCCATTGCTGGTGCCGCCGCCGCCGATCGCTGGAATTGTTTTCAACCAGCGCAGCCAGGTGCCGCTGGCCAAGGACTGGATCCGCCATGTCGGCGAACCCATCGTCGTCGTGGTCGCGGAGAGCCGCTACATCGCCGAGGATGCGCTTGACGATATCGATGTCGATCTCGAGCAGTTGCCGGCCGTCGTCGATATCGAAAAAGCTCTTACCGCTGCCTCGGTGCATGTGCACGACGATCTCGAAACCAATGTCGCAGCCCATGTACGGCAGACCAAGGGCGACTATCGCAGCGCGGCTGCGAAGGCGGATATGATCCTCAAGCGGCGCTTTCCGCTACGAACACGGCATTTCCTCGCCGATCGAGACCCGCGGCGTGGTGGCGCAGTGGAACGTCCGCGCCAGCCAGATGACGATCTGGGACACCACGCAAGCGCCGGTGTTCGTCCGCAACGGCCTTGCCGCCATGCTCGGCCTCGGGGAACGTCAGGTGCGCGTGATCGCGCCGTTCATCGGCGGCGGCTTCGGGCCGAAGATCATGATGTTCTACCCCGAAGAGGTTACGCTGCCGTGGATATCGATGCGGCTGAATCGTCCAGTGAAGTGGATCGAGGACCGTCTGGAGCATTTCTTTGCGACCACGCATGAGCGCGGCCAGATCCATGACGCCGAGATTGCGCTGACCAGGGATGGCCGTATCCTCGGCATCAAGGACGTCTTCCTGCACGACACCGGCGCGTATGATCCTTATGGGTTGACGGTCCCGATCAACAGCCAGTGCACCTTGCTCGGTCCTTACGTGGTGCCGGCCTATGACTCGACCTTTACCGCCGTCTTCACCAATCTGCCGATCGTGACGCCCTATCGCGGCGCCGGGCGCCAGCACGGCGTGTTCGTGATGGAGCGGCTACTCGATCTCGCCGCGCACGAACTCAACATCGATCCCGCCGAGATCCGGCGCCGCAACCTGATTCCGCCGGATGCGTTTCCATACGCCAACGAGATCATCTACCAGGATTTTCAGCCGCTCTCCTATGATAGCGGCAATTACGAGCCGGTATTGGACAAGGCGCTCGAACTGATCGGCTATGATCAATTCGTGCGCGAGGAGCAGCCGAGGCTGCGGGCGCAGGGACGCTCCGTCGGCATCAGTGTCGCCTGCTATGTCGAGGGTACCGGCATCGGGCCCTACGAAGGCGCCAAGGTTCAGGTTCAGACCAACGGCAAGGTCAGTGTCGCGACCGGGATCGGCACCCAGGGACAGGGACATTTCACGAGCTTCGCGCAGATCGTTGCCGACCAGCTCGGCGTCGATGTCACCGAGGTCGATATCGTGACCGGCGACACCGATCAGTTCTATTGGGGTGCTGGGACGTTCGCGAGCCGGGGCGCCGTCGTTGCCGGCAATGCTGTCAATGAAGCGTCGCGCGCGGTGCGCAAGAAGGCGCTGAAACTGGCGAGCGATGCTTTCGAATGTTCGGAAGACGATCTGGTGCTTGCCGACGGCAAGGTTTCGATCACGGGCATCCCCGAAAAATTCATCGCGCTCGGCGATCTCGCGCGGCGCGCCAACCCGATGCGCGGCGCGGTCCAGCCCGGCACCGAACCGGGATTGGAATCGACGCAATATTTCGGCCCGCCGAGCGGGGCGACCGCCAATGGCGTTCACGCCATGATCGTCGAGCTCGATCCGCAGACCTTTGACCTGAAGATCCTGAAATATGTCGTCGTTCATGATTGCGGCACCGTGATCAACCCGATGATCCTGGCAGGCCAGATCCATGGCGGCGTCGCGCAGGGCATCGGCAACGCCTTCTACGAAAAGCTGTCGTTCGATGACCAGGGCCAGCTTCTCAACGCCTCGCTGGCGGATTATCTGCTGCCGACCGCGCTCGAAGTGCCGCGCATGGAGCTGGACCATACGACGACGCCGTCGCCGCTCAATCCGCTGGGGGTCAAGGGCGCGGGAGAAGCCGGCGCCATCCCGGTCGGCCCGCTGTTCGCGCAGGCGATCGAGAATGCGCTTGAGCTGAAGGGCAAAAAGATAGAGCTGCTGGAGATTCCGCTGAGCCCCAGCCAGCTGTTCGAAGCGACGCGAAAGGGGAGGGGCTCGTGAGGACGGCGCAGGTCTTTCGACTATCGATGGCGCATCCCGGCGATCTCTCCGAGCTCGACCGGCTGATCGCGAGCGGAGCGGTTAGTGCCGCTGAAGTCGTGGCCATCATCGGCAAGACCGAAGGTAATGGCGGCGTCAACGATTTCACCCGCGGCTACTTTACCCAGACGCTGATGGCGCTGCTGGCGCGGCATCTGAACAGGCCCGCGGAGCAATTGATCCGCGAAATTCCCTGCGTACTGTCAGGCGGCACCGAAGGCGTCATGAGTCCGCACTACAGCGTGTTTTGCATCGCCGAGGGTGAGGCTGCGCAGGCCGCGGGAACGTCGCTTGCGATCGGCACCGCGTTCAGTGCGCCGGTGCCGGCGGAGAATGTCGGCCGGCGCGCGCATGTCGATCAGCGTCGCCGATGCCGTGCGTGCGGCGATCGCGAATGCCGGGATCGAACGGCTGGACGACGTGCATTTCGTGCAGGTCAAATGCCCCTGCGTTACGGTGGCCCGCGCTGCCGCGGCGATCGCGGCCGGCAAGACGCCGCTCACCAATGATCCCAACAAGTCGATGGCCTTTGCTCGCGCCGCCGGCGCGTTCGGGGTTGCGCTGGCGCTCGACGAACTCAAGCCGTCCGATTTCGACGACGCGGCGCTGCTGTCGAACTTCTCCATCCAGTCACCACGCGCCAGCATTTCCTCCGGCGTCGAGGTCGAGAGCAACGAGGTGATCGTGCTCGGCAACAGCCCGCATTGGGCTGGACCATTGCGGATCGCGCATCGACCGATGACGGACGCGCTCGATATTGGCGGTGTCGTCGATGTGTTGGCCGATCTCGGCATCGCGGCCCGTCCGCAGGTCAGCGCCGCCGATGCCGCGCGGATCGCGACCGTGCTGGTCAAATGCGAGCCGGATCGCCGCGGAAAAATTCGCGGGCATCGGCATACCATGCTCGATGACACCGACATCAACGCGCAGCGCCATATCCGCGGCGCGGTCGCGGGCCTGGTCGCGGGCGTGATCGGCGACGGGACGGATTTTCGTTTCCGGCGGCGCCGAACATCAGGGCCCTGACGGCGGCGGCCTGATCGCGGTG
Source organism: uncultured Alphaproteobacteria bacterium (assembly GCA_963774775.1). Taxonomy (GTDB): domain Bacteria; phylum Pseudomonadota; class Alphaproteobacteria; order Rhizobiales; family Xanthobacteraceae; genus Bradyrhizobium. The sequence continues at coordinate 216,236 of CAVZGZ010000051.1, read as the reverse complement.
ATCGCTTCGCAGCCAGGGAGTGCCGGCTGATGCGGGTGGTCATTGTCGGCGGCGGTGTTGCAGGATGCGTGATGGCGCGCAGGCTCTCGCGGCTTGAGGGCCTGGAGGTGACGTGTCTGGAGCGGGTGTCACGTGACGATCATTCCGAGGCCGGCACCGGGCTTAATGTCGGGCCGAATGCGGTCAAGGCGGTGAAGGCGATCGATCCGGAGCTTGCGGACTTGATCACCGAGTCCAGCTATCTCTGGCACAATTGGCGGATTTCGCTGACCGACGGCACGGTGCTGTTCGATCTTCCGCTCGTGAACGTCGCCGAGGGTCCGGGTTGGCGGATCCGCTGGTCGGAGCTTTACCGCGTGCTGCGCGAGGCGGCGGGCGACAGCGTTTCCTATGGTTGCGAGATAACCGAAATCGGCCGCGATCCCGCCGACCCGCGCAAGACGTCGATTGCGTGGAGCGAGGGCGGCAAGACGCAGCGGCTGGGTGACATCGATCTCCTGATCGCCGGAGACGGGCGCTATTCGGCGGTGCGTCGCGCGATATCCGGCGAACCGGCGGTGCGGCAGACCGGCGTCGCGATTTTCCGTTTGTTGGTGCCGGATACGTCCGGTGGCCTGATCGACGATTACGAGCAATGGTTCAACGGCCCCAACCGCCTGCTGTCGTTCCGTGTGCCGCCGGGCCATATCTATGTCGCCGGCACGTTTCCGATTCCACCGGACGAGCAGATTGCCGACAGCGCAAAAACGCCGGACGCGTTGCGCGCGGCGTACACGCCGAGCAACGCGCCACCGAGCGACCAGGCGCGCTGGCTGATCGACACCGTCTGCGACAACGTCGCCGACACCCATTGGGCACGGATGCAGGAACACGAATTGCTGTATCGCGCCGCCGATTGCAACGTGCTCTATCTCGGCGATGCCGCCCATGGCATGGTGCCGACCTTGGGGCAGGGCGCGACGCAGGCGCTCGAAGACGCCGCCAATGCCGCCGCGCTGATCACGCAGCGCTTCACGGATGGCGAGCGCGACGTCGCGGGCTGGCTCGCCGAGATCGAGGCGGTGCGCTCGGGGCGCATGCGCTTCGTCATGGAGTTTTCGCTTGAGGCGACCGACACGATGCTGGAAGGTGCCGATCCCGTCGAGGGTAGCAGGCACAAGAATGAAGAATCGTTCCAGACCCGATTGAAGGCGCTCTATCGCGACATCGGACTGCCCAGAGATAAATGACTTTAAGGAGACGAACGCCATGACCGCAGCTCTCGATACCCAATTGCCGCTCGCCACCGTTCACGGGCTCTATCACATCGCGATCAAGACCGACGATCTGGCGGCGACGCGAAAATTCTACGTCGACATCCTCGGCCTGCGCGAATTCCCGCGGCCCGATTTCGGCTATCCCGGCGCCTGGATCGGCTGCACCCAGCCGGGCGGGCTCGCTATCATGCACATCTATGCGGGCGGGCCGGCGCTCGGGCCCGAAGGCAAGGCGCCGGCGGGGACCGCTGCGATCGATCACGTCTCGCTGTCGTGCTCGGGCTATCGCTCCTATGTCGCGCGCTTCAAGGCGGCGGGCCTCGACTGGCGCGAGTTCATCGTGCCCGGCACCTCGCTCTGGCAATTGTTCGTCTACGACCCGAGCGGCGTGCAGCTCGAACTGACGTTCGAGTCCGGCGGCGAGGGCGAAGAGAAGCCGGATATCTCGCCCGGCCGCAAATACGTCGCGGGTTCGAGCTTCTTCGACAAGGTGACCTATCCCAGGCTCGCCTGACGTGATGGCTGACCGCGATCGCCCGTTGTGGTCGTTATCGGCCGGCGAACTGGCGGCGGCCTACGCAGGCGGCCTGTCGCCGCGGCGCGTAATCGACGCAACGCTGGTGCGCATTCACGAGGTCAATACGAAACTCAACGCCATCGTGACGCTGGATGAAGCGGGCGCGAATCCGCGCCGCTGAGGAAAGCGCGGGCCGGTGGCGGGACGGCAAGCCGCTAAGTCCGCTCGACGGCGTACCGGTCACGATCAAGGACAACATTCTTATCGCTGGCTTGCGCACCACCTGGGGCAGCCGGCTCTACGGCGACTACGTGCCGGACGAAGACGAGTTGCCGGTCCGGCGGCTGCGCGATGCCGGTGCCGTAATTCTCGGCAAGACCAACGTGCCCGAGTTCACCGTGCACGGATTCACCGACAATGCCCTGTTCGGCACCACCGGCAATCCGTGGGACCCCGCGCTGACGCCGGGAGGGTCGAGCGGCGGCGCGGTCGCGGCGGTTGCTTCCGGCATGGGCGCGCTCGCGCTCGGCACCGACGGCGGCGGCTCGATCCGGCGCCCTGCCGCGCACACCGGCCTGATCGGGTTCAAGCCGTCGCGCGACACGGTCCCGCGTGGCAAAGGCTTTCCGGCGATCCTGCACGATTTTGAAGTGATCGGGCCGATCGCGCGCCGCGTTGATGACGTCATGCTGACGATGGAGATCATTGCCGGTCCGGCGTGGCGGCGGCCGGAAGCCGGTGTAACGCGGCCTCGCATCGCCTACGCGCCGAGCTTTAGCGGCGCGCCGGTGGACTCATTCATTCGCAGCGTCATTGACGAGACCATGGCGCGGATGCGTTCGCTTGGCGTCGACATTGAACGGATCTCGCCGTTCGATCTCGCCGATCCGCTTCGCGGCATCTGGCCGGTCATAAGCCAGACCGGTGTCGCCTGGCTGAAGTCGCAGCATCCGGATTGGGAGAACAAGGTCTCTCCCGCGATTGCTGAAATGGCCACCGCCGGTGAGAAATATGGCGCGAAGGATTATTTGAATGCGCTTGATACCATCGCCGCGATGAAGCGGGAATTCGAAACCCTGTTCGAGCGCTACGATTTCCTGATCACGCCAACCACGGCGGCGATGCCCTGGCCCGCGGCGGAGTCACATCCGACCATCATCGATGGCCAGCCCGTCGGTCCGCGCGGCCATGCCGTGTTTACGCCGTTCGCGAATGCGCTGGGCTTGCCGGCGATTTCGCTGCCCTGTGTCGTGGAAGGCGGCGCGCTGCCGGTCGGCCTGCAAATCGTCGCCGCGCAGAACCGCGATCGGGCCTTGCTGGCATTCGCGCGGGAATATGAAGATCGCCTGTTCGTCCATCGCTGGCCGCCGCTGCTGTGACGGCCAGTGCATAGGCGACAAGGCGCGCCGCTAGTCCCGCCACCGGCCTCGCCTGGTTTTCGCTGGAAGTCGAGAAGCAGGATTTGTACGCTGCGCAGGAACAACGCCTGCGTCAAGCTGGAACAGAGCTCACGAGCCTCGCAAACGGCCTCGAGGCCGTCGATCCCTGGGGCGCGCGAGTTAGAATAGTCAAGGTCTGATCGGCCAAGTTTGATCGGTTCGGCCGGAAAATCGTCTCAAAGACGTCCTCAGTTTTGTTTGAAATGGCGCCTTGATGAATCAATCGAGGATGGTCCATAAGCAGCGTCCCCGCGACCAGATGTTCGGTCGCTCGACTGGCTTAGAGGGATTTGCGTGGCAAAAATTAATCAACAGATTGCGCAAGAGCTTGGTGTCCGCGAACAGCAGGTCGAGGCGACGGTCACGCTGCTCGACGGTGGGGCCACGGTTCCCTTCATTGCCCGTTATCGCAAGGAATTGACCGGCGCGCTGGATGATGCGCAGCTGCGCACGCTGGAAGAGCGGCTGACCTATCTGCGCGAACTTGAAGAGCGCCGCACTGCCATCCTCAATTCGGTCCGCGAACAGGGCAAGCTCGACGCTGCGCTGGAAGCGGCGATCATGGCCGCCGATAGCAAGGGCCGCCTGGAGGATATTTATCTTCCGTACAAGCCGAAGCGGCGCACCAAGGCGGAGATCGCCAAGGAAGCCGGCCTCGAGCCGTTGGCCGAATTGTTGTTGACGCAGCCGCAAAACGATCCGCAGGCAGTTGCGGCGCCTTACGTCGATGCCGACAAGCAGGTGGCCGATGTCGCCGCGGCGCTCGATGGCGCGCGCGCGATCCTGGTGGAGCGCTTTGCCGAAGACGCCGACCTGATCGGCGCCTTGCGCGAGCAGATGTGGTCGGCCGGGCTGATGGTGTCCACCGTTCGCAAAGGCAAGAAGACCGAAGGCGAAAAATTCAACGACTATTTCGATTTCAGCCAGCCGCTGCACAAGCTGCCGTCGCACCGGATTCTGGCGATGTTCCGCGGCGAGAAGGAAGAGATTCTCGATCTGCAGGTGCTGCCCGAGGCAAACGTTCCGGCCACCGGCGTGCCCAGCTCTTACGAGCTGAAGATCATGCAGCGTTTTGCGATCTCCGACCAGGGCCGTGCGGGCGACCGCTGGCTGATCGAGACGGTGCGCTGGGCCTGGCGTACCAAGATCCAGGTGCATCTCAATATCGATTTGCGGATGCGGCTGTGGACCGCGGCCGAAACCGAAGCGGTGCGCGTGTTTGCTTCCAACCTGCGCGATCTGCTGCTGGCGGCGCCGGCCGGCGCGCGCGTGACGATGGGCCTCGATCCCGGCTATCGCACCGGCGTCAAGGTCGCCGTCGTCGATGCGACCGGCAAGGTGGTGGATACCACCGCGATCTTCCCGCATGAGCCGCAACGGAAATGGGATGAGGCGCTCGCCACCCTCGGCAAGCTTGCCGTGAAACATCGTGTCGATCTGATCGCGATCGGCAACGGCACGGCGTCGCGCGAAACCGATCGATTGGCGACGGACCTCGTGAAGCTGCTGCCGGATCTGAAGATGTCGAAGATCGTGGTGTCGGAGGCGGGCGCCTCGGTCTATTCGGCCTCGGCTTTTGCCTCCGAGGAATTGCCGGAGCTCGATGTCACCCTGCGCGGCGCGGTCTCGATCGCGCGGCGTTTGCAGGATCCGCTGGCTGAGCTGGTGAAGATCGACCCGAAGGCGATCGGCGTCGGCCAGTACCAGCACGATCTCGGTGAAGCCAAGCTGGCGCGTTCGCTCGATACCGTCGTCGAGGACTGCGTCAACGCGGTCGGCGTCGATGCCAACACGGCGTCGGTACCACTGCTGGCGCGGGTGTCGGGCATCGGCCAGGGGCTGGCGCAAAGCATCGTGCAGCATCGCGATGCCAACGGTCCGTTCAAATCGCGCAAGGCGCTGAAGGAAGTGCCGCGGCTCGGGCCCAAGGCGTTCGAGCAATGCGCCGGCTTCCTGCGCATCAGCGATGGCGAGGACCCGCTCGATGCGTCCGGCGTGCATCCGGAAGCCTATCCGGTGGTGCGGCGGATTCTCAGCGCCACCAAAAGCGACATCAAGGCGCTGATCGGCAATGCCGAGATCGTGCGCCAATTGAAGCCGCAAACCTTTGTCGACGATACATTCGGCCTGCCCACGGTGACCGACATCCTGCGCGAACTGGAAAAGCCGGGCCGCGATCCGCGTCCGGCGTTCAAGGCCGCGGTGTTCAAGGAGGGCGTCGAGGAGATCAAGCATCTCAAGCCCGGCATGATTCTCGAAGGCACCGTCACCAACGTCGCGGCGTTCGGCGCCTTCGTCGATGTCGGCGTGCACCAGGACGGGCTGGTGCACATTTCGGCGATGTCGAAGACCTTCATCAAGGATCCGCGCGAGGTGGTGAAGCCCGGCGACATCGTCAAGGTCAAGGTGCTGGAGGTCGAGGTCGCCCGCAAGCGCATCGCGCTGACGCTGCGGCTCGACGACGAGACCGGCGCGAAGAGCGAGCGTTCGGCGCAAGGCAAGCCGCGCGAGATTTCCAAGGCGTCGATGACGTCACAGGCGCCGCGCAAGCCCGAGGCAGCAGTCGGGCGGCGGAGCGCTCGCCGAAGCCTTGCGCCGTGCCGCCGAGAAGAACGGGCGAGGAAAGAGCGGGGCTTAGAGCGTTTTCGAGCGAAGTGGATACCGGTTCGCGTGAAGAAAACGCGTCAAAACAAGAATCTAGAGCATGATCGGTTCTGAACCGATCATGCTCTAAGCCCCGATCGCGTTTCTTGCCACCACATCCCGAAAAAAATCCGCGCTCAGTTTCGGGACCCGTGCCTGGGTCTCGAAATCGACGTGGTACAGCCCGAAGCGTTTTTCGTAGCCGTAGACCCATTCGAAATTATCCATCAGGCTCCACAGGAAATAGCCGCGCACCGGCACACCTTCCGACGTGGCGCGCTGGAGCTGGGTCAGATAGTTGCGAAGAAAACTGATGCGGTCGAGGTCATACACCTTGCCGTCGGCACGGAGCTTGTCTTCCGACGAGGTTCCATTCTCGCTGATGTAGATCGTGTCGATATTCCAGAGCTTGGCAGCAATCCGCGGCGCCCAGTAGATCACCTCCGGGCCGATGCGGAGCCATTCCGAATTCATGTGCGGGAATGAGGTCGGGAAAGGCAGCACCGCCCAGCCGGGCTTGCTGTCGGAGGCCACGATATAGAATTGCGGTGCATAGATGTTGAGGCCGACGAAATCGTTCGGCGAGCCGATGATCTTCAATTCCTCGGCGGTGAATTTCGGCGCCGCGGCGCCGGCATATTCCAGATATCCCTCGGTATATTTGCCCTCGAGCATCACGCCGAGCAGTCCTGCGTTCAATTCCCGCGTCGCCATTTCGGTGGCGCGGATATTTTCCGGCGTGTTGATCGCGGGGACACAGGTGGAGATGTTTTCGGCGGGCCCGACCTTGGTGCCCGCGCGCGCGCTGGCGCGGATCGCCTGCACGGCAAGGCCGTGTCCCAGGACGACGTGGTGACGCGTCTGGTTGAGTTCGGCCAGCGGCAGATTGAGGCCGGGGGCGTCGATGCCCCAGCCATAGCCGAAATTGAGAAAGCGTCCGGCCTCGTTGAGGGTGAAGAAATTCTTCACCCGGTCGCTCAAGCGCTCGGCGACGTAGCCCGCATAGTCCGCAAACGCCTTTGACGTGTCGCTGGATTGCCAACCGCCGACGCGGTCCTGCAGCGCTTGCGGCAGGTCCCAGTGATATAAAGTCGCGTAGGGCTCGATGCCGTTCGCGAGCAACTCGTCGAGCAGGCGGTTGTAGAAGTCGAGCCCCTTGGGGTTCGGTGCGCCGGTTCCTTCCGGAAACACCCGCGGCCAGGCAATCGAAAAGCGGTACGCCTTGACGCCGAGATCCTTGATGAGGCGGACGTCTTCCTTGTAGCGATGAAAGTGCTCGTTGGCGCGGTCGCCGTTGCTGCCGTCCTCGATCTTGCCCGGCGTGTGGGTGAAGGTGTCCCAGATCGACCGGCCGCGGCCATCCTCGTTGACGGCGCCTTCGATCTGATACGAGGACGTGGCCGTGCCCCACAGGAAATCCTTGGGAAAGCCGGCAGGCGCATGGCGGTCGGACGCAGGCCCGCTGTCACCGTCGGCCGCATCGGCCGGCGATGCCAGACCGAGTGCGGAAAAGCCCGCAAGCTTTGCAAAATGCCGCCGCGAGAACTTACCGAACATTGCCTTCTCCCGAACTGGTGTCGATCTGGTAGACGGAGATCCTGTCGATCTCGAATGCGACGGTTGCAGGAGATTCGCCATCGACGAATCCGACGCCGCCGAAGAACTTCGAACCCATCGCCAGATTGACGATCATGTACATGGGATCGTCGAAGCCGATCGGGACCGCGATGTCGGACACCGGCTTGCGATCGATGTAGTAGATGATGCGATCCGGCTCCCATAGCACGCCGTAATCGTGGAATTCGGCCGCCGCATCCGGCAATGCGAAATCAAATCCGCAGGATTCGATGCGTTGCGTGGACGGAATCCGCCAATGCGTCGTCATCACGAGGTCGCCGGGCCGCTGCCCGCGGCCTTCCATGGCATCGATTTCCGGCGGCCAGCCGCCGTCGTCGGCGAGCAGCCAGAACGCCGGCCACACGCCGGTCCCGACCGGAATCTTGGCGCGAAGTTCGAAATAGCCGTGCTTTTGTGAAAACTTGCCCTGGCTGGTCAGGATGCCGGAAATGTATTCGTTGTTGAAGAGCACGGGCTTCAGATCGGGAGGCGTCCGGCGCGCGACGATCGAGAGAATGCCGTCGCTGACCTTGAAGGGATCGAGCCCGAGTGGCGTGGCTGCTCGCCCGCTATAGCGGGGGTCGACATAGATCTGCTGTTCGCCATTGGCGCTGGTTTTCCGCTTGAAGTCGGAGCCTTCGCCGCCCCAGTAGCGGGCTTCCGGCCAGGCGGCGCCGCCGGCGTAATGCGGCACCCACCTTTCGTTCGCCAGCGGATGCTCGTCGAAATCGTCGTGAAAAGTTCGGTGCAGGGATAGAAACGCCTGACTTGCCGAGGCCACCGTATCGACACGACGGCACTGGATCGTCGATGGATCAGTCGTGATCGACAGCGTGATCGCGGCCGGAGCGTCCCTGAGATCGTCTTCCGCCAGTGCCGGCGCCAGCGTTGCGAACAGGCTGATTGCGGCCAGGATTCTCGGTGTCAATCTACCGGTCCTTGACCGCGCATCGGACGGCAGAAAGTGAAAAGTCATCTTGCGTTAACCTCTCAACGGGCCGCTGGCGGGTCCCGCAGCCCGCTTCTTAACCAGAATTGAATGATCGGGCGAACAAGCGCTGGCTTCAACCGAAAATTAGCCGCTTCAACCTAGGGTCGGACGATTGCCGGGAATTTCGCGTGTCCGAATGATGCTGCGGCGGCCCTTTCTGACGAAGATGGCGATGGTCGCGGCCAGCATGGCTGTGTTCGTGACCGGCGGTCACTTCATTGCGACCACGGCGATCGGCAGGCAGCAATCCAGACAGCTCGAAGAACTCGCTAACATCGCGCTTCGGCGCTCGGAAGTTGCGGTGGATTTTGGCGTCGCCACGCTTGCCGACGTCACCAGACGCGGTCCGATGAATTGCGATTCCGCGTCCCTGCAAGCCGTGCGCCTTCAGGTCTACCAGCGTTCGGCGGTCAAGGACATCCGCCTGGTCAATCAGGAAGGCTCGGTGATCTGCTCGGCCTATTCGGAGACGCTTGAATTCGACAATGAATGGGTGACGCGGCCGAACATGTTGCACACCGCCGACCGGAGCCTGTTGCTGTTCCGCGTCGACCAGATCAACGGCGTCGCGCTCGGCGTGTTGAAGGACATCGACGACAAGAATTCGCTGGTCGCCATTCTCGGTGTCAGTGCCTCGCTGTTCGACATCCTGCCGGCCGAATTGCGCGATCATGGCGAGGTGATGGTGCAACTCGCCAACGGTGCCGACATCGGGCGTTTCGCGCCACCCGCGGGCGTTGGCGCTTCGGAGGCCCTGAGCTTCAGCAGCACGTCGCAGCGATATCCATTGCGCGCAACGGTCCTGGTCGCGCCGCAAGCGCTGCGGCGGTGGAACGAGGAAGGCTATTGGCCGGCGATGCTGATCGCCGCTTGCCTCGGGCTCGCGTTCGGCCTGCTTCTGACGCGGACGGTCAGGCGGCTGGAAGGACCGATTGCCGATATCGATCGGGGCCTCGTGCGGCGCGAGTTCAGGCCGTATTTCCAGCCGACCTTCGATCTGCGGTCCGGCGCGATCAAGGGTTGCGAGGTGCTGGCGCGCTGGGTGCGTCAGGACGGCTCAATTACGCCGCCGATGAATTTCATCCCGTTGGCCGAATCCTCCGGGCGCATCGAGCCGATTACCTGGCAGATCCTCAGCGTCGCGCTGAGAGAGTTGCGGCCGCGGTTGACGGCCGACAAATATTTCAAGATGTCGATCAACATCACGCCGCGGCATCTGTTGAGTGACGGATTTATCGACCGCTTCCGCCGCGAAGTCAGGGATGGCGGCGTGTCGGCGCGCCAGATCGTGCTCGAAGTCACCGAACGCGAGGCGTTCTCGGACCTGGAAAAGGCCGCCTCTGTGGTACAGCAGTTGCGCGACCACGGATTCAAGGTCGCGATGGACGACGTCGGCGTCGGCCATAGCGGTCTGTCACAGATCAAGCGGCTTGGCGTCAATACGATGAAGATCGACAAATTCTTTGTCGACACCATCGTGCAGGACGGCTCGGCCGCCAGCATCGTCGAGATGCTGGTGCGTCTGGCTGCCAAGCTGCAAATGAGCGTGATCGCCGAAGGCATCGAGACGTCGGAGCAGCGCGAGGCGCTGCTGGCCTGCGGCGTCGAGGACGGACAGGGCTATCTGGTGTCGCCGCCGCTTCCCTTCGCCAAGTTCGACGAATTTCTCGTCGCGCATGAGGTGAAGCTGGAGGTCGAAGCCGTCGTGCGGGCGGCCTCGCAGGTCGCGTAGCTGTCAGCTCCATTGCGCTTCCCTCTCGCCTGGAATGCGGCTCGCTCGCAGCCGACGACGTTAACCGGAAATTAGGGTTACCCAATCGTGAATCCTTCAAGGCTTCCTTAAGCATTTCATTCCAACTTGGTTGTCGCCTCTGGTCAGCGATAGTTTGGGTTGAGTTGATGAAAAAACTTCCCGTTACAGTTTTCGGTTTGCTTCTGAGTTCGAGTTTCGCGCACGCGGCCGACATGCCGAATGTCATACCGGCCTATCCCGCTGTCGCATTGTGGTCCTGGACCGGTCTCTATATCGGCGGGCATATCGGCGGCGGCTTGGGAAGCTCGCAATTCGCCGATCCTGCAGGACCTTCGATTTATGGTGGGACCGTCAGAAGCCCTGCGGCGCTCGGCGGCGTTCAGGTCGGGTACAACTGGCAAATTCCAAATTCGCGCTTTCTTGTCGGCGTGGAGACCGACGCATCGGCCTCGATGGCCGATGGCACCGGCACCTGCCTTGCATCGTCAGGCTTCTTCATATCGGCCAATTGTCGCGTGCGTCAGGATGCAATGGGCAGTCTGACCGGCCGGGTCGGCTTTGTCACCGGTGCCCAGGGCCATGCCTTGATCTACGCCAAGGCCGGCGGCGCCTGGCTGCAGGAACGGATCGATGTCACGACCAACGCTCTCGTTCCGCCTGTCGCGACGGGCTTCGACGGCATGCGCTGGGGCTGGACGGCGGGCGCGGGTGTGGAGAAGGCGCTTACGCCGGCGTGGTCCTTCAGGCTGGAATACGACTACGCGAACTTCGGCAACGTCAACGTTGCGACGCCGGCGAGCTATCTTCAGGTTCTTCCGCCCTTCAACGCCTACATTCCGACCGCCGGCGGCACCAGCAGCGTGAGCCAGAACCTGCATAGCGTCAAAGTCGGCTTGAACTACAAGGTGGGCGAGGATCTCTATGCGCGATGGGAGCCATCGGCATCGGATTATCGTCTGAGAGGCGTGACCGATGCGGGGTACGTTCCAGATGCCGAGATCGAAATCGGCGGACGCACCTGGTACAGCTCCGCCCGATTCCAGAAGGATCTCGGTTCGTCCACCGAGCAGACCCAGCAGAATGCGCTGAACTCGCGCCTTACCTATAACACGACGGCCGCTTCGGGCGAGGTGTTCGGGCGCATCGACACCTCGTCGAATATTTTTCTCAAGGGATTCATCGGCGGCGGCAAGACTCTGTCGGGCAATATGCATGACGAGGATTGGGTGATCTTCGACGCAACCGTTCCCTATTCCAACACGCTCTCGAGTCCGGTGACGGGAGATCTGGGCTACGCCACGATCGACGTCGGTTACTCGCTGTTCCGCGGTCCGAGCGCCAATGTCGGTGGTTTTATCGGCTACAACTACTTCCGCGAAAATAAATCAGCCTATGGCTGCACCCAGATTGCCAACAGCAATTCCGACTGTGTGCCCGCGTTTCCCAGCTCCATTCTCGGTATCACCGAAGACGACAAGTGGAACTCGCTCAGGATTGGCGTCAATGGTGCCGTGAAGCTGATGGATCGGCTGACGCTGACCGCTGATGCCGCTTATCTGCCGTACGTCTCGTTTCGCGGTTTCGACAATCATTTGCTGCGCACCGACGTCGCCAACACCGTCTCCACCGAGACCGGCTCCGGCCAGGGCGTGCAGCTCGAGGCGATCCTGTCCTACGCAATCGGAAAATCGTTCAGCGTCGGCGCGGGCGGCCGCTATTGGGCGATGTGGGCGACAGATGCATCGACCAACATTTTCGGCACGACGTGTCCGTGCCAGACGCTGCCGGCGCGCACCGAGCGTTACGGCGGGTTCGTTCAGGCCTCGTACAAGCTCGATGGACTGAAGTAGCGCAGGCCGGCTGTCGGGAGTGCGCGCTCAGCCAGAATCCGTGCCGCCGCGCTGCGGGACGCTCCGGCTTGATGGGGTCAGCCCATCATGGTAGCACGCAAGCCTTGGCCTGAAGGATCGGATTGTTCGAGAGCGATCCCGGACATGCCGAGCCGCCATTGGCTCTCGGAGGTCACGTGACTGCACCAAATCCCGCTGCCGGCAAACCCGTCGATCCCGCTGACCTCACCAATGTGCCGCGGCTCGTCACCGCCTATTTTGCGCTAAAGCCCGATGTGGCCGATCCCACCCAGCGCGTTGCCTTCGGCACCTCAGGGCACCGCGGCTCGTCGCTGAAAAACTCCTTCAACGAAGATCATATCCTGGCGACGACGCAGGCGATCTGCGACCACCGCCGCGAGGCCGGCCTGACCGGTCCGCTGTTTATCGGCATCGATACCCACGCGCTGGCCGAGCCGGCGCTCGCGAGCGCTGTGGAAGTGTTCGCCGCCAACGGCGTCGAGATCATGATCGACCAGCACGGCGGCTACACGCCAACTCCCGTCGTCTCGCATGCGATCCTGGGCTACAACAAAGGGCGCACCACCGGGCTTGCGGATGGCGTCGTCATCACCCCATCCCATAATCCGCCGGAAGACGGCGGCTACAAGTATAATCCGCCGCATGGCGGGCCGGCCGATACCGACGTTACCTCGGTGGTCGAGAAGAACGCGAACCGCTACATGGAGGCCGGCCTCAAGGGCGTCGCGCGGATGCCTTACGCGCGCGCGCTGAAGGCCCAATCGACCCATCTGCACGATTACATTGCGCCTTACGTCGCCGACCTCGGCAATGTCGTCGATATGGCGCTGGTGAAATCATCCGGCGTGAAGATCGGCATCGATCCGCTGGGCGGCGCGGCCGTGCATTTCTGGCAGCCGATCATCGAGCGCTACGGGATCAGCGCAGATGTCGTCAACACCGCGATCGACCCGACCTTCCGCTTCATGACAGCCGACTGGGATGGCAAGATCCGGATGGATTGTTCCTCGCCGTTCGCGATGGCAAGCCTGATCCAGATGCGCGACAAGTTCGACGTTGCGTTTGCCAACGACACCGATGCGGACCGCCACGGCATCGTGACGCCGTCCGGCGGCCTGATGAACCCGAACCATTTCCTGGCGACCTCGATCGCCTATCTGTTCGCGCAGCGGCCGCAATGGAGCAAGGACGCCGCGATCGGCAAGACCATCGTATCCAGTTCGATCATCGATCGCGTGGCGAAGAAGATGAACCGCAGACTGGTCGAGACGCCGGTCGGCTTCAAATGGTTCGTCGAGGGGCTCGGCAGCGGCGCCTTCGGTTTTGCCGGTGAGGAAAGCGCGGGCGCGTCGTTCCTCAAGCGCGACGGCTCGGCGTGGACCACCGACAAGGACGGCCTCATCATGGGGCTGCTGGCGGCGGAGATGATCGGCAAGACCGGCCGCGATCCCAGCCAGTTGTTTGCCGACTTGACCGCAGAGTTCGGCATGCCGTTCTATGAGCGCATCGATGTTGCGGCGACGCCCAAGCAAAAGAGCGCGTTGAAGGCGCTCGGTCCCGAACAGCTCAACATGAAGGAGATGGCCGGCGAGCCGGTGCGCGCGGTCAGGACCAAGGCGCCGGGCAACGACCAGCCGTTTGGCGGCATCAAGGTCGAGACCGACTCCGGGTGGTTCGCGGCGCGGCCGTCGGGCACCGAGGATGTCTACAAGATCTACGCGGAGAGTTTTAAGGGCGCGGATCACCTGAAGCTGATCCAGGGCGACGCCCAGGCCGCGATCGCGAAGGTGTTTTGATTTCGATCATGGCTGATTTTCACGGCGTCTTTCCCTATCTCGTTTCTCCCGTCGATCCCGCAGGCCACATTCGCGACCAGGTGCTGGGGAAGCTGTGCGACGATCTGATCAAGGCCGGCGTGCACGGACTGACGCCGCTTGGCTCGACCGGCGAGTTCGCCTATCTCAACAATGCGCAGCGAATGACGGTGGTGCAGGCCACGATCGAGGCCGCTGCGGGCCGCGTGCCCGTGGTCGCCGGTGTTGCCTCGACCTCGATTGCGGACGCGGTGGCGCAGGCGAAGGCCTACCAGAAGCGGGGTGCCGACGGCATTCTCGCGATCCTCGAGGCTTATTTCCCGTTGGCCGACCCACAGGTCGAATCCTATTTCCGCAGCATCGCGGACGCGGTCGATATTCCCGTGGTGATCTACACCAATCCGCAATTCCAGCGCTCGGATCTCACGCTCGACGTCATCGAACGCCTCGCCGCCCATCCGCGCATCGGCTACATCAAGGATGCCTCCACCAATACCGGGCGGCTGCTGTCGATCATGAACCGCTGTGGCGACAATATCAAAGTGTTCTCGGCGTCCGCCCATATCCCGGCGGCCGTGATGCTGATCGGCGGCTTGGGATGGATGGCGGGCCCTGCCTGCATCATTCCGAGGCAGAGCGTCGAACTGTATAATCTTTGCCGGCGTGCCCGCTGGGACGAGGCGATGGCCCTGCAACGAAAGCTCTGGCGCATCAACGAGGCCTTTGCACGCTTCAACCTCGCCGCCTGCATCAAGGCGGGGCTCGCGATCCAGGGCTATGACGTCGGCGACCCGGTGCCGCCGCAGGCGGCGCTGACATCAGACCAGCGCAAGGTGGTCGAAGCGGCCTTGCGCGATCTCGCGTAGCTGGCTTGCGAGTTGCATAAGATCTCACCACCTCGTCATTCCGGGCTCGCGCTACGCGCGCCCCGGAATGACGGCGAAGGTTAGTTGTCTCGTTCCGAAAATCCGATAAAACCCGCCCAATCCTGCAAAAAATTCGAAGGACAAATTGATGAACATTTTTCCCGGCAACATGCGTTTTGGTGCGGGCCAGCCGGTCAAGCGTTTGGAAGACCAGAGACTGCTGACCGGGAAGGGGCAGTTTATCGACGACAAGCCGGAAGACGGTGCGCTGTGGCTCTATGTGCTGCGCTCGCCGCACGCTCACGCCAAAATCAAGTCGATCGACGTCAAGGCCGCATTGGAAATGCCCGGCGTGGAGGCTGTCTACACCGGCGCCGACCTCGTCAAGGACGATATCGGCACCCTGCCGACGCTGACGATCTTCAAGCGGCCGGACGGCACGCCGATGACGGTGCCGCCGCGGCGGCTGCTGGCCCATGAGATGGTGCGTTTTGCCGGCGAAGCGGTCGCGGCCATTGTGGCGACCTCGCCGGTAGAGGCGCAGACCGCCTCCGAGGCAATCGAGATCGATTACGAGATCTTGCCGTCGGTGGTCGATCCGCTCGAAGCGATCAAGCCCGGCGCGCCGGTGGTGTGGCCCGATGCGCCCGACAACATCGTCGCTGCGATGAGCTATGGCGATGCCGCCAAGGTCGAAGAAGCGTTTTCGAAGGCCGCGCACGTCGTTTCGCTCGATCTCGTCAGCCAGCGGCTGGTGCCGTCGGCGATGGAGCCGCGCAGTACGATCGCCGAGGTCGAGAAAAAGACCGGCCGGCTGATCCTGCATGTGCAATCGCAGACGCCGGGCTCGACCCGCGATTTGCTCGCGGAAGCGATCTTGAAGCGGCCGAAGGAAAGCGTGCGCGTGCTGGTCGGCGATATCGGCGGCGGCTTCGGCCAGAAGACCAGTCTTTATCCCGAAGACGGTGTCGTGGCCTATGCTGCGACCAAACTGGACAAGAAAATCCGCTGGCGTGGCGATCGCACCGACGAATTCGTCGGCGGCACCCATGGCCGCGATCTCACTTCGACCGGCGAATTCGCGCTCGATGCCAAGGGCCGCGTGCTGGCGTACCGGGTACGCTCGGTCGGCGGCACTGGCGCTTATAGTTCCGGCACCGGCAACATCATTCCGCTGGTGCTGGGACCCTTCGTGCAGACCGGCGTCTACGATCTGCCGCTGGTGCATTTCGAAGTGAAGTCGGTGATGACCCACACCGCGCCGGTCGGCGCCTATCGCGGCGCGGGCCGGCCCGAAGCCGTGTTCATCGTCGAGCGGTTGATGGATGCTGCCGCGCGTCAGATCGGCATGGACCCGCGCACGATCCGCAAGGTGAACTATATCAAGCCGGCGCAACTGCCCTACACCAATGCGGCGGGCCAAGTGTACGACTCCGGCGCGTTCGCGCACATGCTGGAGCGGGCCTCCGATCTCGCCGACTGGAACGGCTTTGCCGCGCGCAAGAAGGCGGCAAAGAAAAAGGGCCTGCTGTATGGCCGTGGCCTCACCAGCTACATCGAATGGACCGGCGGACGGGCGCATACCGAGAAGGTCTCGCTACATGCGACCGCCGAAGGGCGCATCATCCTGCATTCCGGCACCATGGCGATGGGGCAGGGGCTGCAGACCACCTACTCGCAGATGGTGGCGGATACGCTCGGCATTCCCATCGACAAGATCGACGTGGTGCAGGGCGACACGGATCTCGCCACCGGCTTCGGCAGCGTCGGCTCGCGCTCGCTGTTCGTCGGCGGCACGGCGGTCGCGGTGTCCAGCAACGACATGATCAACAAGGCGCGCGAGAAGGCGTCGAATGTGCTGGAAACCTCTATCGAGGATATCGAATATCGCGATGGATTCCTCAGCGTGGTCGGCACCGACAAGCGGGTGAGCCTGTTCGAGATCGCCAGGAAGGAAGATGGCGCGAAGCTCAGCGTCGACTCGGAAGGCGAGGTCGACGGGCCGAGCTGGCCGAACGGCACGCATATCTGCGAGGTCGAGATCGATCCCGAAACCGGCATCACGCGGGTGGTCCGCTACACCACGGTCGACGACGTCGGCGTGGCCGTCAATCCGATGCTGGTGACGGGGCAGGTGCATGGCGGCATCGCCCAGGGTATCGGGCAGGCGCTCTATGAAGGCGTGGCCTACAGCGAGGAAGGCCAGCTTTTGACCGCGAGCTATCAGGACTATTGCCTGCCGCGCGCCGACGACATTCCGCCGATTGTGGTGACGCTGGATGATTCCGCGCCCTGCAAGACCAACCCGCTGGGCGCCAAGGGCTGCGGTGAATCCGGCGCGATCGGTGGCCCGCCCTGCATCACCAATGGCGTGATGGATGCGCTGAGCGAACTCGGCATCAAGCAGCTGAACACGCCGCTGACGCCGGTCGAAGGTCTGGCAGGCGATCAGGGATGCGAGGGCTAGCAGCTAATCTCTCTCCGTCGTCATTCCGGGGCGCGCGCAGCGCGAGCCCGGAATCCATACTCACGATCGTGGCTATGGATTCCGGGCTCATCGCTTCGCGATGCCCCGGAATGACGCGGGATAGGAGAAATGCTTCGCATCGCCCCGGAATGACTGTGTGAACGTTGACCGTTCTGCTACCTTGCGGCCAATTCCACCGGGAGAACAACGATGCGTAAGCTTTGGACTGTGCTGGCAGCACTGGCGACGTTGAGCCTGACCAATTGCGGTTACAACGCGATCCAGACCAATGACGAACAGGTCAAGTCGAGCTGGTCGGAGGTCGTCAACCAGTACCAGCGCCGCGCCGATCTGGTGCCGAACCTCGTCAATTCCGTCAAGGGTTTTGCGCAGCAGGAAAAGGACGTGCTGCTAGGGGTCACCAATGCCCGCGCCAAGGTCGGCAGCATCCAGGCGACGCCCGAGGTGCTGAACGATCCCGCCGCGTTCCAGAAATTCCAGGCTGCCCAGGGCGAACTCTCCGGCGCGCTGTCGAGACTGCTGGTCGTGACCGAGAACTATCCGCAGCTCAAATCGGATGCGTTGTTCCACGACCTGATGGCGCAGCTCGAGGGCACCGAGAACCGCATCACGGTCGCGCGCAACCGCTACATCAAGGCGGTGCAGGACTACAATGTCGGCATCCGCACCTTCCCGAACAATCTGACCGCGATGGCGTTCGGCTACAAGGACAAGCCGAACTTCTCGGTCGAGAACGAGAAGGAGATCTCGACCGCGCCGAAAGTCGATTTCAATCCGGCCCCGGCGCCGGCCGCCCCGTCGAAGTAGAACAGCAAGACTGACCGCGATGAACGCTGCAAGGGCGATCCTGCTTGCGCTGCTGCTGGGCTGGGTGTTTCCTGCGCTCGCTGACGTCGCGGTGCCACAGCTCACGGGACGGGTGGTCGATCAGACCGGGACTTTGTCTGGTGACGACGTCGCTTCGCTGACGCAGACCCTGAAAAGCCTGGAAGCGCGCAAAGGCAGCCAGATCGCGGTCTTGATCGTGCCGACGACGCAGCCCGAGAGCATCGAGCAATTCTCGATCCGCGTTGCCGAGGCCTGGAAGATCGGCCGCAAGAAGATCGATGACGGCGCGCTGTTGGTGATCGCCAAGAATGACCGGCACTTGCGCATCGAGGTCGGCTACGGCCTCGAAGGCGCGCTCACCGACGTCACCACCAAGCGCATCATCGACGAGGATATCACGCCGAAGTTCAAGAGCGGCGATTTCGCCGGTGGTGTTCGCGCCGGCGTCGCGCGGATCATCCGGGTGATCGATGGCGAGCCACTGCCGGCGCCGGAACCGCCGCATTGGCAAAGCCCGGGGTTTTCGATCGGCCCCGGTGACATCTTCAATCCGTTTCTCATCATTCCGGTGCTGCTGTTCGGCGGCATGATCCGGAAATTGCTCGGCCGGCTGCTCGGCTCGGCTGTGACCGGCGGTTTGGTCGCGCTGATTGCGTGGGTCCTGGTCGGCTCGCTACTCGCGGCGATCCTCACGGGTGTGGTCGCGTCGATCTTTGTCATGTTCAGCGATGCCGTCACCTCGCCGGCGCCGGGCGGTCGCAGGGGAGGCGGTTGGTCGAGTGGCAGCTCCGGCGGTTCCTGGTCCAGCGGTAGCAGCAGTTCCAGCGACAGCGGCTCCTTCGGTGGCGGCGGGGGCAGTTTCGGTGGCGGCGGCGCGTCGGGAAGCTGGTGAGACCATGGGTATCAAACGCATCGGCAAGCATCTTCTCGAACACCGCTGGCGGGCGCGGCGCGACTTTCCGCCGCGCGTGCTGGATGCAATCGAGCAGGCGATCAAAAAGGGCGAGGCCATCCATTCCGGCCAGGTCCGCTTCGTCGTCGAAGGCGCACTCGACGGCGCGCCGCTGTTTCGCGATCAGCCGGCGCGTGAACGCGCGCTCGATATCTTCTCGCACTTGAGGATCTGGGACACCGCGCATAACAACGGCGTGCTGATCTATCTGCTGCTGGCCGACCGCGACGTCGAGATCATCGCCGATCGCGGCATCGACGCCAAAGTTGGCGCTGATGGCTGGGAGAAAATCTGCAAGGAGATGGAAACGGATTTCAGAGCGGGGAATTTCGAGCGCGGCACGATCAAGGGGATTGAGGCGGTGTCGCGGGAGCTGGCGAAGCATTTTCCCAGCACTGGCGGGGGGCCGAACGAGCTGCCGGATGCGCCGGTGGTGATTTAACTAGGGCGCAACACCCTCCACGTCATTGCGAGCGAAGCGAAGCAATCCATCCCGCCGCAAAGAAAGAGTGGATTGCTTCGTCGCTTTGCTCCTCGCAATGACGCTGAGGGAATTTGCACTTTTCACCAACAGCCGTTCCCCATCGGAACCGCGTCAATTCGCCGGCATCGACTTCTCGATCATTCGCACCCAATAGGACGCGCCGTGGCCGAGGATCGAATCGTTGAACTTGTAGGCGGGGTGATGGCACTCCGGGCTGTCGCCCATGCCGAGGAAAATGAAGGCGCCGGGGCGCGCCTCCAGCATGAAGGCGAAATCCTCGCCGCCCATGATCGGCGTGGTGCGATCGTCCACGCGATCGGATCCCACGACGTCGCGCGCGACATCGGCTGCGATGACGGTTTCACGCTCGTGATTGACGGTGGCCGGATACATCCTCGTATACTTCGTCTCCGCCGATCCGCCATAGGCGCGTGCGATGCCTTCCGCGACCTCCGCTATCCGGCGCTCCACCAGATCGCGCACATCGGGATCGAAGGTGCGCACCGTGCCGCCGAGCGTCGCGGTCGGGGGAATGATGTTGAAGGCGGAGCCCGCATGGAATGAACAGGCGGAAACGACCGCCGTCTTCATCGGGTCGACGTTGCGCGCGACGATCGATTGCAGCGCGCTGACGATTTCCGAGCCGATCAGCACGCTGTCGATCGCCCGGTGCGGGCCGGCGCCGCCATGGCCGCCCTTGCCGTGCACGACGATTTCGAAACTGTCGGCCGCGGCCAGCAGCGGGCCGGGTGTGATGGCGAAATGGCCCTCCGGCAGGCCTGGCATATTGTGCAGGCCGTAGACCTCCTGAATGCCCCAGCGCGTCATCAGGCCGTCGTCGACCATGGCCTTGCCGCCGGCGCCGCCTTCCTCGGCCGGCTGGAAGATCACGACCGCCGTCCCGTCGAAATTGCGGGTCTCGGCCAGATATTTGGCCGCGCCGAGCAGCATGGCGGTATGGCCGTCATGGCCGCAGGCATGCATCATGCCCGGAATCTTCGAGGCGTAGGGCACGCCGCTCTCTTCTTCCATCGGCAACGCGTCCATGTCGGCGCGCAGGCCGATGACGCGGTCCGACGAAGTCTTGCGGCCGCGGATGACGCCGACCACGCCGGTGCGGCCGATCCCGGTCACGACCTCGTCGCAGCCGAATTCCTTCAAACGTTCGGCGACGATTCCGGCCGTGCGATGCACTTCGTACAGGAGTTCCGGATGCTCGTGAAAATCATGGCGCCAGGCGGCAATTTCATCGGTGAGCGCGGCAATACGATTGACGATAGGCATGGGACACTCGTTGAGTTGGAATAGCTTTGGGCTAAAGGAATTTTTGCGTCGGCGGAATCTATAGGGCCTGCTTGTCACCGGCTAGCGAAATAGGGGATAGCGCCGGCTGAGGCACGGTTCCGGCCCGCGACGTTCGCCCTCGGTAGACCGACAGGCCGGCCAAGCCTACTGCTGCGGCGAACAGGATGTAGTAGACGGGTGCCGCCTTGTTGCCGGTCGCCTGCACCAGCCAGGTATTGATGAAAGGCGCCAGCCCGCCAAACAGCATCACCGCCAGATTATACATCAGCGACGCCCCGGTAGAGCGCACGCCGACGGGGAAGATCTCGGTCATGAAGGCCGGCATCGGCCCCGCCAGCGCACCGAAGAACACCCCCACCAGCTGCAGTTCCCAGAGGTGCGCCGTCGTCGGCTCAGCGACGAGTCGCTGCAGCAGCACGTAGAACAGCACAGAATAGGCGATCAGCGCCGGAACAATGACGGCGCGGCGACCGATCCGGTCGGAGAGCACCCCGGTTGCCACCGCAATCGCCGCATTGGCGAGGCTTACGCAGAGCAGCCCCAGTTGCGCATTCAGCAACGGCAATTTCAGTTCGGCGGCCGCATAGGCCGGCAGGAAGATCGCATTGACGTAGTTGATCGCCGTGCCGGCTGCGATCAGGCTGAAGGATGCGATCAATTCGCGCGGATGTTCGGAGAACAACTGGCCGAGCGTGGTCTGTTTCTTCGGCTGCGCGTTCCTGGCCTTCTCGGCGAGATAGGCCTGGAACTCCGGAGATTCGTCGCATTTCTGGCGCAGGTACCAGCCGGTGGGCCCGATCAGGATGCCGAGGATGAACGGAACGCGCCAACCCCAGCTCGCAAATTCATTCGGCGACAGGCCGAGATTGAGACCGATCGCCATGGCCGCGCCGATGCCGAAGGCGAGCGACTGCGACACCATCTGGAACGAGCCATAAAAACCGCGCCGGCCGGGCGGCGCGAATTCGATCAGCATGGCGCTGGCGCTGCCGAATTCGCCGCCGGCGGAAAAGCCCTGGATCAAGCGCGCCAGCAGCAACAGCAGCGGCGCTGCGATGCCGATCGCGCCATAGGTCGGCAGGAAGCCGAGCAGGCCGGTGCCAACCGCCATCAGCGATATCATCACGACAAGCGCCTTCTTGCGACCGTGCTTGTCGGCGTAGAGCCCGAACACCAACCCGCCCAACGGCCGCGCCGCAAAGGCAATGCCGAACGTGGCGAAGGTCAGCAGCAGCGATGAGTTCGGATTTTCTGCCGGAAAGAATAACTTGGCCAGGGTCCCCGCGAACAGGCCGAAAACCGTGAAGTCGAACCACTCCAGTGCATTGCCGATTGTCGAGGAGATCACCACCCGGCGGCGCATCTGCGCCATGGCTTCAGCCTGCATCTGTTCATCTTTCCATCGGCGACGGTCAACATCGCCGAGTTTGTTGCGTTGCTTCGCTGATCCTATTGCAAAGCAACGGCAGACTACAACGGGCAGTTTTCGCTACGCCTGCACCGACGGCCGTTCCCCGACCCGCTTGAACCAGGCGGCGATATTTGCATTCGCGGCATCGAGCGGCTGGCCGATCTGGTTGCCGAAATCGACAAAGCAATAGAGCAGGATGTCGGCGAGCGTGAAGCGCTTGCCGCACAAATAGTCCCGGCCGTCCGCCATCTGCTCGTTCAGCCACTTCAGCCGATTGGCCGCAATCATCTTCAACCCCGGCGAGGCTTCCGCGGCCACCGGAATCCGCTTCTCAAAAAACTTCAGCGCCTCGCCGAAGCGATAGCCGTTGGTGAGCGGCTCGGCGATGTTGAGGTCGACGCGGCGCGTCCACATCCGGCACTCGGCGCGCTCTTCCGCGGTCGATCCGATCATCGCGGGCTTCGGATTCTTCTCTTCGAGATATTCGCAGATCGCGGTGATCTCGGAGAGATAGCTGCCGTCGTCGAGCTCCAGCGTCGGCATCTGGCCGTGCGGATTGCGCTTGAGATGTTCCGCTTCACGATTTTCACCCTTGCGCAGGTCGACGGCCTGTTTGGGTATTTCGATGCCCTTCTCCGCCATGAACATGCGGACGATCCGCGGGTTCGGTCCGATCGAGTCGTAAAGCTTCATAGTCCTCGCTCCCTGCTGCCATCAGGCGTTGTTGTTGAGGTTGCTGAACAGGCACCGCGGCCTCAGCCGTCATCGAGCTTGTTGAGGTCGCGCACCGATTGCATGATCGGCTCGAAATTCGACCGCGCATCGAGCGCGTCGAACAATTGCGCGGTGTCCGACAGCAGCGTGTGCGAGCGCTGGATCGCGATCCGCACGTCGTCCTGCGGCGTATCGGATAAACGTCCATGGCCGGACAGCAGGATCCTGGAATTCAACCCCTTCAGCCGTTCCAGCGACTGGATGTAATCGGCAATGCTTCCCGATCCGAACACGCCGCCCATCACGCCGCCGGGCATCAAGGTGTCGGCGGCGAACAGCAGTCCCTTGTCCGCGTCGAACAGCGAGATGCAGGCTGACGTATGGCCCGGCGTATACATGACGGAGAGGCGGAAATTGCCGAGGTCGATGATATTGCCTTCCTCGAGCCAGATATCGACGTCGATCGGAACATTCGGCTCGTTGAACATCTTGCGCAGCATCGAGAAGTCGTCGCGCAGCATGATCTTGTTGGCGGCAAGCCGATGCGCGGCGATGGTGGTGCGGCCGGCGAAATGCCAGGCCGCGCCGATGTGGTCGAGATGCTCATGGCTCAACACCACCATGTCGATCATCTCGGGCGTCACGCCGACATGGTTGAGGCAGGTGACGAGATGCGGATAGTTGGTCGACAGCCCGGCGTCGATCATGATGGTGCGCCTGCTGCCGCGCACCAGATAGGCATTCGCCGCGCGGTTCTTGAAGCGGATCTGGTAGACGTCGTCCGCCGCCTGGATCAGCGTAGCGGTGTCGCCGTCGAGCAGGGTCTTGAACGGTGAGGGCCGGCGGTCGCTCATGGATTGGCCGCTGGGTTGGCCGCGTTTCTGAAGGTGACGGCGTTCGAGGCGCGCAGGCGCTTGCTGAGCGCATCCATGATCATCAGCGCGAACGCCGGCTGCTGGCTCACCAGATAGACGAAGCGGGCGTGGTTGATCCGCATCACGCGGGTGTGAGGTGCGGCGGCAATGGCGGTCGCCGAACGCGAGGAGCCATCGATCACGGCCATCTCGCCGAAGAACTCGCCCTTGCCGAGCGTCACGATGACGGTCTTGTTCGCGCCGTTGACCTTGGCAATTTCGACCTGGCCGTCGAGCACCACGAAGAGTTCGCGCCCGGTCGAGCCCTCCTCGAAAATGACGTCATTGACGTCAAATTCGTTGATGCATTTCTCGATGGCCATCGTGTCTCCCGCCGTTCTGGCTGGTGCCCCATGTTAGTCGGGAAATCCCGCTGCGCAAACGATGGAGCGAGACCGTCAAGCCTTGCCGTCAAGCCCTTTGCCGCGGGGCAACATAAATGCACAAACCGGCCGTACGCCGCCATATCTGTTCCATCATCCAGACCAAAATCCGCCCCGGAATATTTCCTAAAATTTCGGTAAGCCGGGTTGCCCAAACGGCACCGGTAACGAATTCGCAAGCAATAAAAGTTACCAAATAGTCAACCAATTCTGGAGACTTGCAATTCTGGAGACTTGAACGTGAGTGAGCAGCAGCCCGAGACCGTCAGCCGCGATACCGGATTCGTCACCGCCGAGCCGTCCACCCCCGATTTGTCAGTGCAGAGCGTGCCGGTGACGGCTGATGCCGAGGTCGAGGCGCCAAGGCTCGCGCCCGATCAGCAGGAAACCGCGCCCAAGGTTGAAGCTGCCAGGGTTGAAGCTCCCAAGATTGAAGTTCCCGAGGCTAAAGCGCCGAAGGTCGAGGCAGCCGAGCCGGAACCACTGCGATTCCCCGGCAAGATGATGATCATGTCGCCCGGCGAGCGCGCCTGGAATGCTGACGAGGCCAGTTCGAAGCCGGAAGCCGAACCGGCGAAAGCGTCGTCCGGCAACCGCCGGGTCGCGGCGATGGCTGCGGTCGTGGCGCTGGCGACGGTGGCCGGCGCGCTTGGCGGTGCGCTCGCAACCGCCGGTATCGGACATTTCATCGGTGGCGACCAGGCGGTCGTCAAGGACGTTGCAAAGGATGTCGTCAAGGACAGCGCGCTCGAAGCCACCGTTGCGCGGATCGACGCCGACATTACCGCGCTGAAGGCGAGCGTCGAGCACACCACCAAGATGGGCATGAGCCAGTTCAACAAGACCAGCGACCGGCTCGACAAGGTCGAGAAGGCGCAGGCCGAGCCGGCCGCGAAACTCGCAGAGCTCAGCAAAGCCGTCGACAAGCTTCGCGCCACGCCGCCGGCCGCTCCGGCTGTCGCCGCCGCGACGCCGGTCGCCGCCAGGGAAGTCACGGGAACGGTGACCGCACCCGCGACCGCAACTGCTGCGCCCGCGGCTCCGCCCAAACCGGAAATCCTCCGGCTGCCGACCGTGGAAGGCTGGGTGCTGCGCGACGTCGCCAATGGCGGCGCGCTGATCGAGGGACGGCAAGGCATGTATGAAGTCTATGCCGGCGATCCCGTCCCCGGCCTCGGCCGTATCGACGCCATCCGCAAGCAGGATGGCCGCTGGGTGGTCGTAACCACCAAGGGCCTGATCGTCGCGCGCTGAGACGCTAGGGGACTCTGTCATGGCCGGGCTTGACCCGGCCATCCCCGACTTTTACTCGGGCTCGAAACAAGGCGTGGATGCCCGGGTCAAGCCCGGGCGAGTGACGTGAGTCCGTGGCTAGCCCGATCCGAATCACCACGATGTGAAGCGCCTTTTTTCTTGAATAGGCCTCTTGGCGCGGTGTTAGTGGGGCATGAGCCCCGCGTTGCGATTTTCTGTCATTCTGTTCGCCCTGCTGTGCAGCGTCCTCCCGGCGCGCGCCGAGCCTGCCCCAGCGCTGGAGCGCGGCGCAGCGATAATAGATCCGCTGGCGTTGCGCGAACTCGATCTGGGAGAACACCGAACAGCTGGACTCGACCGAGCAGGATTCGGTCTGCGTCCGTTCATCCCGGCAACAGGCGCGACCAACACCCCCCTTCTCAATGATGAGTTGTTTGCGCTGCCGTCGATGGCTCCGATCCGGCAAGCGCTTGACCGTGAGTTCGATCAATACATTGCCAAGCACAGGACGAGCTCGCCCAATGAAACCATCGGCGTCGGCGAGTCGTTTGATTTTCAGCTGTTCGATCGCGGACTGCTTTACTCCCCCAATACGCGTTTCGTGCTGGCGGGGATCGTCAACCGAATGGATCGAGCCTATGTAGCACCGGAAACGTGCGGTGAAGTCAGGTTGATCTATCGCCTCACGCGCTTGGACGCTGCACCTGTAGGCGAGAATGCGAGCTCGCCGCGGCTGCCGATGACGTTGAACGTTGTGTTGCGGGCAAAAGGTGAGAAGGCCGCGGCTCCAGGCGGCATTGCGCTCACCTGCAAGGATATCGCGCGCCGCTGGCTCGCGACTGCGGATTGGCCGCAGACCGGCGTGGATCTAGCGAACAAAATGATGTCGGCAGGTGGGCCGCTCGAATTTGTCGAACCGGTGGACGTCGATCGGATCGAGACCAATCTTCAAATCGCGCACGCGCCGAAGTCGGCAGTTCGCGATTTCCGCACTGACTACCTGTTGAAAGTGTTTCACTACAATGCGCAGACGCGTCTGTTCGAAGAGGCGCCGCTGGAAAATCAGATCGATCGCGACCGGATACTGGGCGATGATGACCTCAAGCGTGATTTCAAGACGTGGCTGCTCGATCCCAGGCATTTCAAGGAATTCGATCGCGGCACGATTCTGATACCGGAGAGATTTCTGGCCAAAGGCGCGATAACGGTCACGCCAGTAGGGTTCGATCCATCGGAGCTCCAGCCCGAGTTCGGTCTGGTGCAGGCCGAGCACGCAACGGCAAAGCCCGTGTTTAACGAAAGCGACGTCGTTGCTGTCCTGAAGAAGGCGGCGGAAGATGGAGTGACGCCGCGAAATATCCGCTCGGTCGCGGGCTTCGAGCGCCGGCTGAACGATGTTACCTGTTCGGGTTGCCATCAGACCCGCGGCATCGGCGGCTTTCATTTCCCCGGCGTCGACTGGATGGCGGCCAAACCCTCGAATTCGATCGTGGTGCCGGCATCGCCGCACTTCTTCGGCGACCAGGTCCGCCGTCGCGATATTCTCGATTCGTTGAGCTGGGGCAGGAGCCCGGATTATTCGCGCGGATTTTCAGAGCGGCCTCAATTGCCCGCCCGCGCGGAACTCATGGGGGAACTCTTGGGAACTGAATATAGCGACGGGTGGGGCGCGCATTGCTATCAGCCCGGCACGAAGCCTGCCGAAAACGACCCGAGTTTTCGTTCCTGGACCTGCGCCGAGGGGCTCGTATGCCAAGTGGTCGGCAAGACCTCCCGCATGGGGATGTGCTTCGTGAAGAGCCGCTAGCGTGCGCGACGACGCTCTTCTCCCTCGCCCCGCCCTTGCGGGGAGAGGTAAGCAAGAGAGCTCAGGTCTCGATCTTCAGCTGTCAGATTGACAGTAGGCTGATCGATCCTGTTTCATCGCTGCAATCATGTGCGGGAAGGAAACATGGACGAGGTCATCATCGTCGGCGCCGGCATTGGCGGCCTGACGCTCGGGCTCGCGTTGCACGAGGCTAACACTCCCTGCCGCATATTTGAATCCGCAGCCGAGATCAGAGCGGTCGGTGTCGGCATCAATTTGCTGCCGCATGCCACCAGGGAGCTCGCGTCACTCGGCCTCGAAGCCGCGCTGGCGAAGGTCTCGATCGCCACCACCGACGCGACCTTCTTCAATCGCTTCGGGCAGTTGATCTACCAGGAGCCGCTTGGCCGCGCCGCCGGCTATGACCATCCGCAATTCTCGATCCATCGCGGCGACCTGCAGATGGTGCTGCTCGATGCGTTCCGAGCGCGTGCGGGAAGCGACCGGCTCGTCACCAACAGTCATTGTATCGGCGTCGAGCAGGATGAGGCCGGCGTCATCGTAACGTTCTCCGACGGCCCCGGCGGCGCCAATCGTTCGGCCGTGCGCGGTCGCGTCGCGATCGCCTGTGACGGCATCAATTCGGCGGTTCGAAAACAATGCTTTCCCGACGAAGGCGAGCCGCGCTATTCCGGTGTCAACATGTGGCGCGGCGTGACGCGCTGGCCACCGATGCTGTCGGGCGCCAGCATGGTGCGCGCCGGCTGGCTGTCGCACGGCAAGATGGTGATCTATCCGATCCGTTCCGCCGGTGATGACGGGCTGCAGCTCGTCAACTGGGTCGCCGAGATCGAAACGCCAAACTATCGCAAGCGCGACTGGAATCGCTACTGGCTCGCTCGACGATTTCATCGGCGCCTTTGCCGATTGGCATTTCGAGTGGCTCGACATACCCAGTTTCATTCGCGCGGCTGATCAGGTGCTGGAATTCCCGATGGTCGATCAGGACCCGCTGCCGCACTGGAGCTTTGGCCGGATCACGCTGCTGGGCGACGCCGCGCATCCGATGGTGCCGCGCGGCTCCAATGGCGCAGGCCAGGCGATCCTCGATGCCCGCGCGCTGACGGCGGCACTGCTCGCGCACGACAATCCGGTTGCGGCGCTCGCGGCCTATGAGAGCCAACGGCTGGAGGCGACCACGCGCATCGTGCTCACCAACCGCACCAACCCACCGGATGCGATCCTGCGTGAAGTATTTCAGCGCACCAACGACAAGCCGTTTCGCGCCATCGAAGACGTCATCAGCCGCGAGGAACTGGTCGCTCTGTCTGACGGCTACAAGCGTATTGCCGGCTATTCGCGTGAAGCGCTGCGCAAATGAAGCGCCGAAATGCCTCCCGCGGCAGTCAGATTCGCGATAGGCTGGGGCCAATGCGGTCGAGAAGAACCGTGGCCCGTCATTCTGGGGAGGGAAGACCATGGCGGATTCGCAGGGCAGCTTGTCGGCTATTGATGTCGCCAGCTTCATCGATCAGCACCCGGTCGGCGCCTTTCAGATCAAATTACTCCTCACCTGCGCGGCGGTTTTGTTGCTCGACGGTTTCGACACCACCGCGATCGGCTTCGTGGCACCCTCGCTCGCCAAGGAATGGGGACTGACCAAGGCTGCGCTCGGCCCTGTCTTCAGTGCCGGCCTGTTCGGCCTGATGATCGGCGCGCTGACGCTCGGGCCGCTGGCGGACCGCATTGGGCGCAAGAAGATCATCATCTGCTCGACGCTGGCGTTCGGCATCGGCACGCTCGCCACCGCGTTCGTCCGGGATGTCAATTCGCTGCTGATCATCCGCTTCCTGACCGGGCTCGGCCTCGGCGGGGCGATGCCGAACACCATCGCCATGACCTCCGAGTTCAATCCGCAGCGCCGGCGCGCCACCATGGTGATGATCATGTTCTGCGGCTTTTCGCTCGGCGCAGCGCTGGGCGGCCTGCTCGCAGCAGTGCTGATCCCGCAATTCGGCTGGCGTTCGGTCTTCATCGTCGGCGGTGCCGCGCCGCTGGTGCTGGTGCCGATCCTGGCGCTGCGGCTGCCGGAATCGGTGCGCTTCCTGGCGCTGACCGGGCGCGCCAATGGGCGCGTGGCCGAACTGCTCACGCTTATCAATACGAGGGCGGCGTTTCCGCCGGCAACGCAATTCGTCGTGCATGAGCCGGTTCTCGCCGGCATGCCGGTGCAGCATCTCTTCAGGGAGAAGCGAACGCTGCCCACGCTGTTGCTGTGGGTGGTGTTCTTCATGAGCCTGCTCGATCTCTATTTCCTGACGAACTGGCTGCCCACGGTGCTCAACGATCTCGGTGCCTCGGTATCCGCCTCAGCGGTGATCGGATCGATGCTCCAGGTCGGCGGCGTGGTCGGCGCCCTCGCGCTCGGCAGCGTCATCGACCGCTTTTCGTTTCGCGCGCTGGCGCTGGTCTATTTCATCGCGGTGTTCGCGATCGCAGCGATCGGCCAGCTCGGCCATTCCACAATCTTCGTTACCATGGCGATTTTCGTCGCCGGGTTCTGCATGGTCGGCGGCCAGATCGCCGCCAACGCGTTGGCTGCCGCGTTCTATCCGACCGCGGTCCGGGCCACCGGCGTCGGCTGGGCGCTCGGCATCGGCAGGGCCGGCTCGATCATCGGGCCGCTGGTCGGTGGCGTGTTGATGACCGCAAAATGGAGCACGGGATCGATCTTCATGACGGCAGCCAGCGCCGCGCTGTGTGCGGCGCTGGCAGCGTTCACCCTGAGCCGGTTGACCAATATGGGCGTCAGCCGGGGAACGGCTGACCAGGCGTCATCATTTGGTGCTACACTGCAACCGGTGACCCGGACCTGAACCGACAGGACTCGAGCGGAGACCGGCCGATGAGCTCTTCCGACCAGAAGAACAAGCAGCGCAACCGCGAAATCGCGGAGAACGAGGCCGAGCGTCAGGTAACTGGCGACGTCCGCGTCAGCGTGTGGGCGATCGCGGCCACCATCATCGCCGGCGTCATCGTCGTCGCGATCGTCTGGGCCTGGCTCAAACGGTGAGCGGGTGATTATCTCTAAATCATGATGCCGTTGGGTTGGGATCAGCGCTCCCGTCATCCTGAGGAGCGGGCGCAGCCCGCGTCTCGAAGGATGAGACGACGAGCCCGCGGCCCATCCTTCGAGGCTCGCCCAGCGGTGCAAGTGCACCGCAAGGCTCGCACCTCAGGATGACGGAAACCGAGCGAGCCGCCGCTCCGATCTGGAGATCAGCCTTACGCGTAATGTTTGAGCCGTTGGCCGGGCAACAGGTCGTAGGCTGATTTCCAGCCGGGCAGGCCAGCGATGCGGCCGAGCCACGCGTTGATCGCCGGATGGCTTGTCGCGAAATCATATCCGGTCTCGTCGCCGGGATAATGCAGATAGGCCATCATCGAAAAATCCGCCACCGTCACCCGCTCGCCGATCGCGAATGCATTCTTTTGCAGATGCTCATCGAGGATCGCTAGGAAATCGTCGAGCCGCTTGCGGAAATAGCGCAGCACCTGCGGATCGGCCGACGGCGTGAAGGTGCGCAGGAAGCGGTAGGTCGCCATGTAGCCGGTGAGCTTGTGATTGTCCCAGAACAGCCAGCGCAACAACTCGAACTCCTCCTGCGGACTGGTGCTGCCGAACCGGCCATATTGCTCGGCGAGCTTCAACAGGATCGGCGCGGTCTGGGTCAGGCGAACGCCGTCCTCTTCCAGCACCGGGATCTCGCCCATGTCGTTGACCGTCGCCCGCCACTCGGCCGTGCGCGTCGCGCCACCGCCGAAATCGGTCCACACCGGCTCAAAGCTCTGACCGCACAGGGTCAGCATCAGCGCGAGCTTGTAGCTGTTCCCCGACTCCGGGAAATAATGCAGGCGGTAGGCGGGCATGTGCTCACGCCACCGCGCCGGATGACCGCAGTTGTTGGATCGCCGCGTCGTCGTAACCGGCCTGCCGCAGAATCTCGTCGGAGTGCTCGCCGAGGCCGGGCGGTTTGCGGGGCTGGACCTTTTTTGAGCCGTCGACCCAGATCGGGCTGTTGATGGTCAGCATGGTGTCGTTCTCGAACGGCACCAGCACCTCGTTGTCGATCATCTGCTGGTCGTTCGGAATATCGTCGAGGATGCCGACCACGCCGAACACCAGCCCGCTGCCGTCGAGGATCCTGCGCCATTCGGCGAGCGGCTTGGCGGCAAAGATCTCGTCGAAGATCTTGATCAATTCGAGCGATCGCGCGTGGCGATCCTTCTTGGTGGCGAATCTCGGATCGGTGACCAGATTCTCCCGCTCCAGGCAGCGCGCCAGCGTCGGCCATTGCCGCTCTTCATTGAGTAGCGACAGGATCAGCCAGCGCCCGTCCTTGCATTGGTAGTGGTTGGTTACCGCGTTCAGCGCGCGCTCACGCGGCCGCCGTTCCCCGAACTTGGCGCCGACCAGCTTGGCCTGCGCCAGCACCGAGGCTGCCCAGACGCCGTTGGCCATCAGGTTCGAGCTGACATGCGATCCCTTGCCGGTGCGTTCGCGCTTATAGAGCGCGGTCACGATCGCGCCGTAAAACGCCATCGCGCAGGGATGGTCGCCCATGCCGGCGATCGATCGCGCCGGAGTGGTGTGTTCATCGGCGCGCACCAGATCCATCAGGCCGGAACGTGCCCAATAGGCGTTAGAGTCGAAGCCGGGCTTGTTGGCCTCCTCGCCCTTTTCGCCGTAGCCGGTGAACGACGCATAGATCAGACGATCGTTGAGATGCGCCAGATGATCGTAGGTGATGCCGAGCTTGGCGCGGACCTGCGGCGGCATGTTGGTGATGAAGACGTCGGATTCGGCAACAAGGCGATACAGCACCGCCTGCGCCTCCGGTTTGGCGAGGTCGAGCGCCAGGCTCTTCTTGTTGCGCGATTCCAGCAGCCACGCGAAATTATGCTCGCTGTGCGGATACCCCGGCAGGTTCGGCAAATGGCGGTAGGGATCGCCGGTAACAGGCGGCTCGATCTTGATCACGTCGGCGCCGAAATCCGACAGCACGGTAGCGGCCGCGGGTGCTGCGATGAAACTCGCGCAGTCCAGGACCTTGAGGCCGTCGAAGATGCCCTTTTCCATGGTGTCGTCGCTCCGGTGACGCTTGTTGCTTGTTATTTCGGTGGCCGGAATTATCGCTGTGGATGTTCCCGTTCGAACGCCATTTGACCCATGTTGGGCGAGCGATGCAACGGGTTGTTTCAACGTCATTGCGAGCGAAGCGAAGCAATCCATTGTGCAGCAACGAAGGTATGGATTGCTTCGCTTCGCTCGCAATGACGAGCAGCTACTCCCCACCCGACATCAGCGCCGCATTACCACCGGCCGCCGCCGTGTTGATCGTCACCGTCTGTTCGGTCGCAAAGCGCGCGAGATAATGCGGGCCGCCGGCCTTGGGGCCGGTGCCTGAGAGCCCGTGGCCGCCGAACGGCTGCACGCCGACGACGGCGCCGATCATGTTGCGGTTGACGTAGATGTTGCCGACCTGAAGCCGTTCGATCACGAGCTCGACTGTATCGTCGATCCGCGAGTGAATGCCGAGCGTCAGGCCATAGCCGGAGCGCTCGATCGATCGCAGCACCTCGCCAAGCTTGTCGGCGCGGTAGCGCACCACGTGCAGCACCGGGCCGAACACTTCCTCTTTGAGTTCGCCGGCATCGGACAATTCGAAGATATGCGGTGCGACGAAATTGCCTTCGGGCGCACGGCCTGCGAAATGTACGCGCACCTCCTGCTTCATCCGCGCGATATGCGCATCGAGCCGCGCCTTCGCCTCCGCATCAATCACCGGGCCGATATGCGTCGCTGGGTCGGTGGGATCGCCGAGCCTCAATTCGCGCGCGGCGCCCGCGATCATCTCGATCATGCGGTCGGCGACGTCATCCTGCACGAACAGCAGGCGCAGCGCCGAGCAGCGCTGGCCGGCCGAACGAAACGCCGACATCACGACGTCGTCGGCAACCTGCTCGGGCAGTGCGGTGGCGTCGACGATCATGGCGTTGATGCCGCCGGTTTCCGCGATCAACGGTACGATCGGGCCATCTTTTCCGGCGAGCATGCGGTTGATCGAGCGCGCGACTTCGGTCGAGCCGGTGAAGACGACGCCGGCGATATAGGGATGCTCGACCAGCGCCGCGCCGATCCGGCCGTCGCCCTGAACCAGATGCAAGGCCGAAGCCGGGACGCCGGCCTCGTGCAACAGGCGAATGGCTTCCGCCGCGATCAACGGCGTCTGTTCGGCAGGCTTCGCCACGACCGCATTGCCGGCCATCAGCGCCGCCGTCACCTGGCCCAGGAAGATCGCCAGCGGAAAATTCCACGGCGAGATCGCGACGAAGACGCCGCGGCCGCGCAGCGTCAGCACGTTGCTCTCGCCGGTCGGCCCTGGCATCGCTTCGTCTGTGCCGAACAGTTTGCGCCCCTGCGCCGCGTAATAGCGGCAGAAATCGACGGCCTCGCGCACTTCCGACAGCGCGTCATCGAGCGTCTTGCCACCCTCGCGCTGTAACAACGCGATGAAATGCGCCGAGCGTTGTTCCAGCAAGCCGGCTGCCTGCTCCAGAATTTCCGCGCGCCGGCTCGCCGGCGTGCGGCTCCAGTTCCTGAAGCTGTCGCGCGCGGCCGCGATCGCGGCATTCGCAGTGTCAGGCGTCGCTTCGGTGATGCCTCCGGACGTGGGCTGTTGCGCGGCGATGGCCGAGACGAGCTTGTTCAGCGCGGCGCGTTCGCCGAATTCGATGCCGCGCGAATTTTTCCGTTGCGGCTGATAGAGATCGACCGGCAGCGGAATATTCGGGTGGTGCGCATTGTTCGCTGCGCCGACCAGATCGGCCGGGCGCTGCAGCAGCGCTGTCACCGGCACGGCTTCATCAGCCGCCAGCGCCACGAACGACGAATTGGCGCCGTTCTCGAGCAGGCGGCGCACGAGATAAGCGAGCAGGTCGCGGTGGCTGCCGACCGGCGCGTAGGTGCGGTGGGCGATGTCGGGACGATCTTCGCCGAGCTGGGCATAGAGCGCTTCGCCCATGCCATGCAGGCGCTGGAATTCGAATCCGCCGCCGTCGGCCAATTCGAGAATGGTTGCGACCGTCAGCGCGTTATGGGTGGCGAATTGCGGAAATATCCGTGGCCGCAAGCCCAGCAACTTTCGCGCGCAGGCGACGTAGTTGAGGTCCGTCATCGCCTTGCGCGTGAATACCGGATAGCCGTCAAGGCCGCGCTCCTGCGCACGCTTGATTTCGGTGTCCCAATAGGCGCCCTTGACGAGGCGCACCATCATCCGGCGATTGAGACTCTGTGCGAGGCGATCGACATAGTCGATCACCTCGCCGGCGCGCTTTTGATAGGCCTGGATCGCGAGACCAAATCCGTCCCAGCCGGCGAGCGAGCGTTCCGCGAAGGCGGCCGCGATGACGTCGAGCGACAATTCGAGGCGGTCGGCTTCTTCGGCGTCCACGGTGAAGTTGAGATTGTACGCCATGGCGCGCTGCGCCAGGTCGATCAGCCGCGGCACCAGTTCAGTCATCACCCGTGAAGCGCTCACCGCCTCGAAGCGCGGATGCAGCGCGGAGAGTTTGACCGAGATGCCCGGACGGTCGGGCAGGGGACGGCTGTCAGCGGAACGGCCGATCGCTTGAATCGCGCGCGCATAGGAGTTGAAATAGCGCTCGGCATCGTCTTCCGTGCGCGCGCCTTCGCCGAGCATGTCGAAGGAATAGCGCTGTGCCTGCACCGAATGTGCCCGCGCCAGCGCCGCCTCGATGGTCTCGCCGAGTACAAAATGGCTGCCCATCAGCCGCATCGCCTGGCGCGTCGCGGCGCGCACCGCCGGCGCGCCCAGACGTTTGGTCAGCCGGCCGATCGTGCCCTGCGGCGTCTCGCCGGGCTGGATCACCCGCGCCGACATGCCGAGCGCCCACGCCGATGCGTTGACCAGGAACGCGCTCGATTTGGTCTCGTGACGGATAAAATCGCCCTGGCCGAGCTTGTCTTCGATGAACTGGTCAGCGGTGCGCGCATCGGGCACGCGCAGCAGCGCTTCCGCCAGCACCATCAGGGCCAGGCCTTCCTTGGTCGACAGCGCGAATTCGCGCAGCATGTCCTCGACGCCGCCGAGCGGATCGTCATTGGTGCGGATCGCCTCGATCAGCCGCGTCGCCGTGCGGTCGATCCGCACTTCCTGTTCCGCGTTCAGCCGTGCCTGCCGGAGCAGGTCTGCGGCGATGGCGTCGTCGTCGGGGGCATAGGGCGCGCTGAAGGGCGGGGGAGCGGGATGGGCGTCAGGCATGGTGATCCTCGTTCCCTGGAATCTACTCCCACTCATACCGTAGTTCGATAGACAAATTTGCTATTTTGCCTTAGTAAGTGAGGATATTATTGGAGTTAACCTGATAAATGTCTGACATAGACAAGATTGACCGTAGAATCCTCTCAATTCTCCAAGGGGATGGCCGCATCGCCAATGTCGAGCTGGCTGAGCGGATCGGGCTGTCGCCGACGTCGATCGGCGAGCGGCTGAAGCGGCTGCAGCGCGATGGTTTTGTCGAAGGCTATGGCGCGCGGCTCAATCCGCACCGGCTGGGCCTGGGGCTCCTGGTGTTCGTCGAGGTGATGCTCGACAAGACCACACCGGACGTGTTCGAGCGGTTCGCCAAGGCGGTACAGACCGCGCCGGAAGTGCTGGAGTGCCACATGGTCGCCGGCGGCTTCGATTATCTGATCAAGGCCCGCGTCGCCGACATGACGGCTTATCGCCGGTTCCTCGGCGAGAGCCTGCTGGCGCTGCCGGGCGTGCGCGAGACGCGGACCTATGCCGTGATGGAGGAGGTCAAGCGCGATGCGCCGCTGCCGGTCGGATAGTGTCTTTTCGCGCCAATGCCCGGAACTCTCGGGCAGGCGTGATCCACAGGTTCCCGATCAGCCATATTGGCTTCACGATCGAGCCGCGCTAATTCTGCCCGCCATTGGGGTAGCAGCGATCATGAGAAGCGCCGATCCGCCGAGCCGACCGCGACCGAGGCGGGGAAACTTCGCAAGCGTGTTTGCAGCCTTGCTGCTGACGCTGTTGGGATGGCGCGCCGCCGAGGCGGTCGAGATGAGTTCGGCGATTGCAGCCCTCTACAGCAGCGTGTCGATCTATCCGCCGTCCGCGACCTCGATGACGGTGTGTTACGGCTTTGTCTGCCGCCGCCGCGAAATCCTCGATTTCGGCGCCGGCGACCGCAGCGCGCTGACGCAGATCATGGCGGCCGGCCACGCCTCGGCCGCGGCCGAACGCGCGGCGGCGCAAAAGGCGGTGATCTGGCTCGACCGGCGCATGGGGTCGGTGATCGGCACCAACAAGCGGGTCGCGAAAGCCGACTTTCGCTACTTCGACGACAAACATAATTACGATTGCTGGGACACTACCCGCAACACCACCAGCCTGCTGCTGGTGCTGCAGGAGTGGAAGCTGCTGAAATTCCACGTGGTCGGCGATCCCCATTACCGCGGCAACGCGCTGGTGCTGCAGACGCCGCATAACACCGCGGTGCTGATCGATCGCGCCACCAAGATCGAATGGGTAGTCGATCTCTGGCCGCGCGGCTATCTGCAGCCACCGGATGTCATGCCCGTCACCCAATGGGTGACGGAAGATTGAACGGCCGACAGCGGCGCCGGGATGCTGCCTGAAGTGGCGTTCCACCCGCATTGATTGTAGGGATAGCGGAACGCGTTCCATCTGCGCCGGGGCCAGTCGCGATGCCTTCTCGCCTAACGTCTTCCTTCCATCGCCGCGCGCTATCCGCGCTGCCGCTGGGCGCCGCGCTGTCGCTTATCTTCGGTCTCGGGTGCGGCCCGCGCCGGTGACCTGGAGGACTGCAACGGTCCGCCCTCCGACAAGGTCGAGGCGGCCTGCGCGGCGGTGCTCAATGACCCGCAGCGCCCGGCGGACGACCGCGTCAAGGCCCTGGTCGGCCGTTCGCGCCTCTACAGCAGCCGCGCCAAACTCGACCTCGCGCTGACCGACCTCGAGGCGGCGCTGCAAATCAATCCGCAATTCGTGCCGGCGCTGCTCTCGCGCTCCTATGTCCGCGAGCGCAACGGCAACTTCGATCTCGCGCGCGCCGACCTCGATCGCGCGGCCGAACTCGAGCCCAAAAATCCGTTCGTCTATCTCGGCCGCGGCAATCTGAAAGGCGACCAGAAGGCGTGGGCGGAGGCGATCGCCGAGTACAACCAGGCCATCGCGTTGCGCCAGGATCTGGCGGCGGCCTATGTCGGGCGGGCGCGGGCCTATGTCGAGACGGCGCAGTTCGATCCGGCGCTCGCCGATCTCAACACCGCGCTCGCCATCAACCCGAACGTACCCAACGCGTTTTTCTGGCGCGGCCAGGCCTACCGCCGCAAGGGCGATGTCGATCACGCGATCGAGGATTTCTCCCGGGCCATCGCGCAGGCGCCGCAAACCGATCGCGCCTCCTATTTCGCGCGCGGCCAGTTGTTCAGCGCTAAGGGCGACTACGCCAGGGCGATCGCGGATTTCGACAAGCTGCTGACGTTTGCGCCCGACAACAAGGAGGTCCAGCAGCAGCGCGCCTCGGCGGTTGCGATGCAGGCGGAGCTCGCGAAGGCCGGAACCGGCCAGCCGGCCGCCTCCCCACCGGCGACGGCCGTACCGTCGCCGCCCGCGGCGGTAGCCACCCTTCCAGCGCAGCCCTCGGCGCCCGCAACGACCAACCAGCAGAACGACCAGATCCGGCAGCTCGTCAATCAGGGGAATTTCACTGCCGCCGTCGAGCGCCTCAACCAGCTGTTATCAGCCGATCCGCGGAACGAAACGGCGCTGCGTGCGCGTGCACTCGCCTATCTGCGGCTGAACCGGCTTGCCGAAGCCCGCAACGACCTGACGGATCTCATCGAGCTGAAGCCGGACGATGCGGCATTGCTGGCATTGCGCGCGACGACGTCGACGGGGCTGAAGCAGTTCGATGCCGCGATGGCCGACGTCGAACGTGCGATCACGCTGGACCCGAACAATGCCGTGGCCTATCGCGGGCGCGGCTTCATCAAGGCCAGTACCGGAAAGGCGCAGGAGGCGCTGGCCGACTACGATCGTTCGATCAGCCTCAATGCGAAGGATACGTTCACGTTTGCCGACCGCGGCCTGGCCTATGTCACGCTCGGCCAGTTCGACAAGGCCTTGCTGGATTTCGATCAGGCGGTGCTGCTCAGCCAATCGAACGAACTGGCAAAGTCCTGGCGGGGGATTGTCCTGGTGCTGAAGGGCAGGAGCGCGGAAGGGCTGGTCGATATCAACGCTGCGCTCGACAAGAATCCGAACAATCAGACGGCGCAGGTCGGCCGCGGCCTCGCGCTATTGACCTCCGCCCAGTTCGATCGCGCGATTGCCTCGTTCGACCAGCTGGTCGGCAAGATGGGCGACGATACGCTGGTGCGGACGTTGCGTGCGCGGGGCTATCTCGCGCTGCGCAAGTCCGATGAAGCGATGTCGGATCTCAATTTCGTGCTGAACGTGCGCCCCGGCTCGGCGGAGGCGCTGGGGCTGCGCGGCCTCGCCTGGTCTGCGATGCATGAATACAGGAAGGCGCTGGATGACCTCGATCGGGCGATTGCGCAGAAGGCGACGATCGAGAGCTATTTTGCCCGCGCCAAGGCCTATGAGGCATTGAACGATCCGAACAAGGCAACGGACGATTTTCGTCGCGCCACCCAGCTCGCGCCGCTCAACGTGTTCGAGCAGCTCGCGCAGGCGGAAGCGAAGCGGAAGATACAGGAGCTTTCGAAGAAGGTCCCCTGTGCCGGCAGCGGGCAGGGGACCGGGACCTGCCTGTAATGGCGATTGCCGCTTTGGCGCGGGGACGCACAACATCGGTGCTCGCCCCGCCGAACGCTCACAGTGTTGGGATTTGGTTTCGGCCCCCACTCCCGGATTAATTCCGAGAGTGCGCCGTAGCTGGTTAGCGCGCTGGCGCTAGACCTTCAAATTCTCGGCCGAAGTCTTGCCGCGATTTGCAATCTCTTCGTACTCGACCGTCTGGCCTTCATTGAGTGTCGAAAGACCAGCCTTCTCGACTGCCGAAATATGAACAAACACGTCCTTGCCACCACTTGAGGGCTGGATGAATCCATAACCCTTGGTCGGGTTGAACCACTTCACCGTACCTTTAGCCATTCACTTCGTCTCCGCGGAATCAAAAAACAAAAACGGACCGCCGGTCCCCGCACTTACCGGCACGTCCGCAAGCCACAGGATACCAGTTTGCTGCAAACTGGATAGCGTAAACGGCGCCGCGATTTTGGCGGAAAAGAGCCGTATCCCGGCGCTTTTGCGTCTTTTTGCCTGTTTCATAGTCATTTTGATGCGGTGCAACAGCGGCCGGTTCGAACTTTTTGCGCGCAAGGAATCCGCTACGGACCGGGCGCGCGCCCGAACGTTGGGGAGCGAGGAGCGTACGGATTATCCGCAGCGTTCGCATGACGTGCTTTGCAATAGCGAAAAACCCCGGCCGCCAATGTGGCGACCGGGGCTTTCGAATGGAACGATGCGGTTCGATCAGTAGCAGACGTTAACGGTGCGATAGCGATAGCCGTACGGCGTCAGCACCAGGCGGCTCACATAGCAGCCATCGCCACCACCGACGAAGCCGATGCCGAAGCCATGACCCCAGTGATGATGATAGCCACCCCAGCCACCACCCCATCCGCCGCCCCACGGGTGGGCGGAAGCAGCAGTGGGAGCCAGCGCCATCGCGCTGAGGGAAGCTGCGGCAACGATTGCGAGAGTCAGTTTGCGAAGCATGGTCGTTCTCCTTGAATGGGCGCTGTCGGCATCTTGCCTGGGCGCGGGTTGCGGGTTTTCAGTGTTACCCATCGTCCGTCAGTCGCACCTCCAACAGAGCGGGTTCGAGCAAAGCGCCCGGCAATTTCCTGAATGGACGTTCAGGTGTGAGAAAGATCACGTTGCGGTGGT
Organism: uncultured Alphaproteobacteria bacterium; assembly: GCA_963774775.1. GTDB lineage: Bacteria > Pseudomonadota > Alphaproteobacteria > Rhizobiales > Xanthobacteraceae > Bradyrhizobium. The sequence continues at coordinate 175,898 of CAVZGZ010000051.1, read as the reverse complement.
GGTCGCGATTCAAGCCGCAGCGGCTCGCGCATCGTTAACGAGCGCAGAAAGCGCTAAGCGCGCGGATTCAAAATTGCGGCAACGTCATTGCGAGGAGCGAAGCGACGAAGCAATCCATACTTGCTTTGCGGCGCGATGGATTGCTTCGCTTCGCTCGCAATGACGATCTAAGCAAATGTAGTGTGTTGGATGGGTAGAGCGAAGCGAAACCCATCGTCCTTCGCAAGCCACTACTTGCCCGACGGGCAAATCAGTCCAGCCCCTTCGACAAAAATATTCCGCTTAACCTGTCGGGCAAATCAGCGCTACAAGCTCGCCCGTCTCATCCCTCACGAGGGGGCGTTGGCCATCGTCACGAACGTTGGGATGGGATGCGGTGGACGCGGCAGCGTCGGGCGCGAACGAGATCGCAGGGCAACTCTGTTCGTGAGCGATCATCGCGCGCCAGACGAACGACGCTGAGGCGTACGGCAAAACCGTGTGGTTCTGGCACCCGTTGCTGGTGTCAAGCTGTCGGTGGCTGATACGATCCAACCGGATTTGATCAGCCATCAAGCCGGCAGCGACGGTGACAAGACGAATTCGTCGCCGGGGAGAGCACGGCATAAGTCGTAAAGCCATTGCGCGGGGGATGCCGGAGTGTTTCCGCTGAACCTGTATGCTCGTGTGCGTTTTTTCGCACAGCTTTGCACACGAGACCGCGGGTGCAGCGCGCACCCGGCATTCCCTGCTCCCTCTGTTATCAGAGGGAAGAGTTTATCCAACGACTCGGGCGCAACGCGCGGCGAGAACGCGAAGCTGTATCTGATGCATTCGATTGCGCCACACCTTCAATCGTCATCACCCGCGCATGCGGGTGATCCAGTATTCCAGAGACGTCAGTGATTGAACCGATAAGCCGCGGCGTACTGGATTCCCCGCATGCGCGGGGAATGACAGCGGTGAGTGAGGCGGGACGACGGCCCGGGTCGCCCTCAAGCCGCCTCGACCTGCATGTCTCCAACCAGCGCAGCCAGCTCTCGCGTATCCACCACCGTACGCACGATCATCGGCTCGTTGCGGCCGCGGATCGAGATCTCTTGCGCGGGCAATGCATCGGCCGACAATCCTGCCGTGGCGCGAACCTCGTCCGAGATCACGGCTTCGCAGGCGAGGCCTTTGGTCATGTCCTGCAGCCTGGCTGCGACGTTGACGGCATCACCGAGCGCGGTGAACACCATGTGGTCGCGATAGCCGATGTCGCCGACGATCACCTCACCGCCGTGGATGCCGATGCCGAAGCGGATCGGCTCGTGCAAATCATGGCTCAGGAATTGATTCAGCTCGTCGATATTGGCGGCGATCATCGCTGCCGCCCGCAGCGCCTGCCGGCAGGCTTCCTGCCGGCTGGTCGCAAGCCCGAACAGCGCCAGCATGCCGTCGCCGACGAACTGGTTCGGCCGGCCGCCGCTTTCGATCACCGCCTGCGATACCGCGCCGAGGAAGCGGTTGACGATGAAGACGGTGTCGAACGGCAGGCGCTTTTCCGCCAGCTGTGTCGAGCCGCGCATGTCGACGAACATGCTGACGAGGTAACGCTCCTGGCCGACCCGCGTCGGACCGGATGCATCGCCGCTGGCCGACACCGCATGCGGCAGGAACAACTGGAAGAACGACAGATCGCTGGCCGGCCGCAACTGGCAGGCGAGGCGGATCGAGGGGTCGATCGTCCCCACACGCCCGAGCACGAACGCCTCGCGCTGCGACGGCTCGGGCAATCCGCTGCAATCTCCGATGATGCGGATGCGGCAGGTCGAACAGCGCGCGCGGCCGCCGCACACGCTGGCATGGGGAACATTGTTGCGCAGGCTGGCTTCGAGGACGCTCAGCCCCTTCGGCACCCGCACCGTGCGGCCGTTGCCGTAGGACAGGTTGATCATGCCGCCGCGCCGCTCGTGCAGCGCGCGTGCGCCTTTCGCCAGCAGGACGAAGCCGAGCAGGCCGAGATAGCCGATGATCGTGGCCCGGGTGATGCGGTCGAGAACGTTTTGCTGCGCTGTCGTGCCGAGTTGGCGCTGCGAGAGATTGTCGGCCCGCCAGTCGGCCTCGCTATAGCTGTCAATGACGCTGCGGCCGCCTTGGTAAAGACCGAGCATCGCCAGCGTTGGAATCAGTACGGCCGCCGCCAGCAGGAACGGCGCGGCGCGCTTGAAGAACGCCTTCATCCGAAGCCAGAAAAAAAGTCCGATGCAGCCGTGGACCCAGGCGATGACGAGAACCGCGAGCATCGACCACAGCCGGAATGGCGATGTAACGAAGAACAGATAGAGCTCCTGCGGGTAGAGCTTCTCATGTCCGAACAGGGTCTGGCCGAGGCGCACGCCGACGATGTGGGCGATAATGAGCATGGGGACGCTGAGGCCGAGCACGAGCTGCAGCGGCTCGACCGCCTTCCAGCCGAATTCGCGGCGCTGGTACAGCGCCCAGATGCCGAGCGCGGTATGGACCAGGCAGGCGGTATAAAACACGATCGCGACCGGCAGGAATTGCCAGAACGCGGTGTGGATCTGGACGCCGGCCGCCAGCGCCTCCATCGAGATGTTGCCGAGCGCGTGGTTGAGGAAGTGGCTGATCAGGTAGGCGAACATCACGATGCCGCTGACAAGGCGGATCTGCCGCAGACCGATGCCGCGGGCGAAATTTGACAGTCGTTCGCGAGAGAGGAAAGCCATGCGGTCCATAGCGTATATATCGGCGATCCCGTCGTTTAATTCCAGCCGTGAATATTTCTCGGTGTCGTCCCGGCGTGCGCCGGGACGACGATTGAGCATTGTGCCGTTGCGACACGTTGACACTCCCTCAGGAGTCGAGGAAAAGCGCGCCGTGACGAAAACCCCACCCGATAGAAGCCGTGCCAGACCGGGCCCATTAGCCGACCGGCGATGGCTTGGCGTCATAGCCCTGGTCGCCGCGTTGACGGCGATGCGGCTGATTTACGCCGGTGTGCTCGATCTGCGCACCGATGAGGCCTATTACTGGACCTGGTCGAAGGAGAGCGTGCTTTCCTTCCTCGATCACCCGCCGATGATCGCGTGGTTCATCGGCTTCGGCACCGCGATCTTTGGCGATACCAATCTTGGCGTGCGGTTTGCCGGCATTTTGGCGATGCTGGTTACCCAGCTCCTGCTCGCCGATATCGTGCGGCGGGTGACGCATAATTTCCGCGCCGTCGTGCTCGCGGTGCTGTTGCCGGAGGCCGCGCTCTATTACGGGCTGTTGATGGCCAAGGTCTCGCCGGACACCGCGCTGATTCCGTTCGCGGTCGCGATGCTTTGGTCGCTGGTGCGGCTTAGCCAGAGCGGCGACGGGCGCTGGTGGCTCGCGGCCGGGCTCTTTGCAGGGTTGGCGCTGCTGTCGAAATTCACCGCGATCATGCTGGTGCCGGCGGTGTTGGCTTTTGCGCTGGTGCCGGACTGGCGGCGGCGCTGGTTGCTCAGCCCCTGGCCGTGGCTCGCGGCAACGATCGCGATCGTCGTGTTCTCGCCGGTGCTGATCTGGAATTACCAGCACGACTGGGCGTCGTTCCGCTTCCAGGCGGTGCGGGCGACGACGGATTACGACTTCTCGTGGCGCACCTTCGGCGAATTTTTCGGGCTGCAGTTCGGCCTGGTTGGATTCGTGCTGCTGCCGGTGGTGCTGTCGGGCGTGACGCTGACGGCATGGCGCGGCTATCGCAACCGCGAGCCGGTCGCGATCCTGCTGTCGACGGCGGTGCTGGTGCCGTTCGGCTATTTCTGCTGGAAGTCGCTGACGCTGCGTGTCGGCGACACCTGGCCGATGTTCCTGTGGCCCGCAGGTTTCGCCGCGGTCGCCATCAACATCACCAGGCTGCCGTTTGAGGGCTGGCCGGCCTGGATGGTTCGATCGACCGTCTCCTGGGCGAGGATCGCGATCGCCTCCGGCATCCCCTTTGTCGTCGGCGTGTTCTTCTACTATGTCGCGGCGCCCTGGAATCTGATCGGCCGTACCGATCCAGTCGGCGGCGAGGCGGGTTATGAGCAGGTCGCCGCGCACGTGCGGAATGAGTTGAAGAAAGCCGGTGCGACCTGGATCGCCACCACGGATTATCGCACCTATGCGATGCTGCGTTGGCATTTCAACGGCCGCGTTCCCGTCGTCCAGATCAACGAGCGCGGCCGCTTCCAGGGCTTTGCTGATCCCGGCATGGACTGGATCAAGGATCATCCCGGCCTTTACGTTGCGCGCGAACCCGACGACCGCCTGCCGCTGTGGAACGAGATCAAGGCGGAGCGGCAGCCGCTCGAACGCGTCGAGCGAAGCTGGCGCGGAATCGTGATGGACACCTACGCGCTGGAGAAGCTGACCGGCTGGACGCCGGAGCTGTCACCGCCACAGGACTCGCCACTGTTTCGCTGGCGCGTGCTGGCGGGTTGGATTGGATCACGTCCCCTTGGCTGACGCTCACTCCTCGCCGTCGCGCTTGCGCAGCAGATCCTTGGCGAGATCGGCGAGCGCAGGCCGCGGCAATGCAGTGAAGGGGAGCGGGCGGGTGACGTCGATGGCCGCCAGGCCCAGTCGCGCGGTGAGCAGACCGTTGAGCATGCCTTCGCCCAGCCGCTGCGAGAGTTTGGCGGCGATGCCGTGGCCGAGCATCTGCTGGATCAGGCTGTCGCTCGCGGCCATGCCGCCGGTGATGGCGAGATGGGCGATCACGTGCCGCATCAGGCGGATCATGCCGAGCGCACCGGGCCGGCCGCCATACAGCAGCGCCAGTTGCCGGATCATGCGCAGCGACGCCACGAATACGAACAGCACATCGATCATCGCGCGCGGGCTGACGGCGGTAACGACCGAGACGCGCTGCGCGGCCGATGAGACCAGGCGGCGGGCTTCCTGGTCGAGCGGCGTCATCAGTTCGCGTTCGGCGAGCTTGATCATGTCGGCGCCATCGATGATGTCGTCGGTGTGGCCCTGCAGCGCAGTGCGGGCGCGCGCCAGTTGCGGATTCTGGTGCGCCAGCTTGAGCAGGTCGCGGACGACGGACCGGCTTGTCGCGCGGTCGTCGCTGAGCAGCACCTCGGCGGCGCGGAAGTGCAACTTCTCGATCGCTCCGAGCCGCGCCAGCCCGATCGCTTCGCTGATGATCACGACCGTCAGCGCCAGCGCGGCGATCAGGGCAAAGCCGAGCCCGAGAAAGCCCAAGCTTTCGCTGCGCGCAAACAGATCCTCGATCAGATTGACGACGCCAAGCCCAGTGCCGAGCAGCACCAGGCCACCGACTGCGCCCCAGAACAGCGTGCCCCAGCGAAAGCCACGGCGAGCTGGAACGAGCGGCGTCTTAATCAGCACCGGCAGCAGCGCAGGGTCGGACTCGGGCGTGATCTGGATTGTGCCGCGGGCGGGGCGGCCGGTCTCGTCCGGGTCCATCACGACCACGCCGGGATCGTCGAGCTTGAACGTCGCCGGCCGCCGGTGGGGCGTCTTCTCGCTCATTGCAGTCGGTCTCCGATCAGGAACTGGAGGGCGCGGTCAAGGCGGATGTGAGGCAAAGCGGGTTCCTCATGGCCCTCGCGCTCCAACTTTGGCGGCCGGAAGCGCAGAAACCGGTAGTCGGCCTTGTCGGCCGCTTCGCTGGAGAGGCCGCGAAACGTGCCCTTGAACAGTTCCTCGGGATCATCGGGCAGATCGCCCGGAAAGGTCGCGACCTCGGTCTCGCCGTCGAACGTCTCGCCGTTGGCGACCTCGCCGGGCGCGGGCGTACCCAGGAGCGAGGGCAGCTTGTCACGGCCGCGCGCGACCATCGCCTCGCGGGTGGCGCGCACCGCGGCGAGCGCCACGATGTCGATCGCGGCACCGGCATATTCGGCGCGCTCGGCGGCCTTGGCCACCGCTCGCCGCAACACCGCCTCCAACCGGTCGTGGCTCGAATGGTGCAGATGATCGGCCTTGGTGGCGGCGAACAGGATGCGGTCGATCCGCGGTCGGAACAGATTGCTGAACAACGTCCGCTGTCCGATCCGAAAGCAATCGAGAATGCCGGCAAGCGCCGCCTCGAGGTCGTGCAGCGCTTCCGGTCCGGCGTTAAAGGCGGCGAGCGCATCGACCAGCACGATCTGGCGATCGAGCCGGGCAAAATGATCGCGGAAGAACGGCCGGACCACCACGTGCTTGTAGGCCTCAAAGCGCCGCCGCATCATCGCCCACAACGAACCATCCGGCGCCGTGCCATCCGCGGGTATATCGAGTGGCGCGAAGGTCAGCGCCGGCGAGCCGGCGAGATTGCCCGGCATCAGGAAGCGGCCGGGCGGCAGCAAGCTCATCGCAAAGCGTTCGTCGCGGCAGGCGCGCAGATAATCGGTGAACAGTTTTGCAGCAGCGAGCGCCGCCTGCTCATTCTCGCGGCCCTCGGCATCAAGCGTCTTCAGATGCTCGTGCCAGGGACTGGCGAGTTCTGCGCGAAGCGGTTCGCGCGACAAAGCGAGGCTCTCGGCCGACCATTGCTCGTAGGTTTTGTTGAGCAGCGGCAGGTCGAGCAGCCACTCGCCGGGATAGTCGACGATATCGAGCGTCAGCTTCCGGTCCGCGCCATTTTGCCGCTGATAGTCGATCACCAGTCGCAGTTCGCTGATGTCGACCGTCGAGTTCGGCCAGCGGCGCTGTTCGATCAGGGTCGTGACATGGTTCTCATAGTCGAAGCGCGGCACCGCATCATCCGGCTGCGGCGTGAGCCGCGCCTGGGCGATCCGCCCCGAGGCATAGGGTTCGAACACGGGGAACCGGCCGCCTTTTGTGAGGCCGTGGATCAGCGCGGTGATGAACACGGTCTTGCCGGCCCGCGACAGGCCGGTGACGCCAAGCCGCACCGTCGGATTAAAGAAATTGTCGCCATAGTCCAACAGCGCCCGCGCCGACAGCCGCGCTTCCTCGATAATATCTTGAAAACGCGGGGCCATTCGAATGCAGGGGAAGCTCGGCGTGAGGGGCCAATCGGCGGGGGTAATCACCCCGGAAAGTGGCGATTGACGGGTGAAAATCAAGCTTCACACTTCCGACGCGATCGTGCGCGAAGGGGATTGAACGGTTCGTTGACCTCAAGAGACCTATGTTTTAACAACTCCTGATGAAAACGAGCCGGTTCGCCATGAAAGTATTCCAACTGAAGCAACTCGCCTCGACTTCGATCCACGCGGCGGCGGGCGCCGTTCGCTGGAATTACGACCGGGCCGAGTTGATCGCGGACGGCATCGTGCATATCGTGGGCGTCTGCTTTGGCCTCGTGGCCGCGACAGTCCTGATCGTACTGACGGCCGTCTACGCCACCCCGCTCGATATCGTGGCGGTGTCGGTCTACGTCGCGGGATTACTTGCGATGCTGGGTCTGTCGGCGACCTATAATCTCTGGCCGGTGTCGCGCGCCAAATGGGTGCTGCGCCGCTTCGACCATTCGGCGATCTATGTGCTGATCGCGGCGACGTACACGCCTTTCATCATGGAAGTGAAGGACAGCTACTTCGCGATCGCGCTTTTGATTGGCGTGTGGTGCGTGGCGATCGTCGGAGTCTGGCTCAAGCTCGCCTTGCCGGGACGCTTCGACCGCGTCGCGGTCGGGCTCTACCTCGCCATGGGTTGGAGCGGCATGATGCTCTATCCTACCGTGGTGAAGGCGCTGCCGACGATGGCGCTGGGCTTCATCGTCGCGGGCGGCGTGTCGTATAGCCTCGGCGTGATCTTCCACGCCTGGCAGCGGCTGCGTTTCCAGAACGTGATCTGGCATTGTTTTGTCTTGCTGGGCGCGGCCTGCCATTACACCGCGATCCTCGATCTCGTGCTGACGAGCTGAAAGAACGATAACGGGAGGGTAGCCATGCAGGTGACAGATAAAGTCGTCGTCGTCACCGGCGGCGCCAATGGCATCGGCAAGGCGCTGTGCGAAGCATTCCACCGCGCCGGCGCGGCCAGGGTCGTTGTCGCCGACATCGATCCCGACGGCGCGCGGGCCGTCGCCACGCCGATCGGTGGGGCGGCGTTCAAATGCGATGTCGGCAAGGAGAACGACGTTCGTCACGTCATCGAGGAGACCGAGCGTCAGTTCGGCCCGATTGCGCTGTTCTGCTCCAACGCCGGCATCGGCGGCGGCTTCGATCCCCTGTCGGTCAATGCCGGCGGGACTTCCGACGAACCCTGGTCGCGCAGCTGGGCCGTTCATGTCATGGCGCATGTCTATGCGGCGCGGCACCTGATCCCGCGCATGAAGGCACGCGGCGGCGGCTATTTCCTCAACACGATCTCGGCGGCCGGCCTGTTGTCGCAAGTGGGCAGCCCGGCCTATTCGGCCACCAAGCACGCCGCGGTCGGCTTTGCCGAGAATCTCGCGATCTCGCACCGCGCGGATAATATCAAAGTCTCGATCCTGTGCCCGCAGGGCGTCGATACCAACATGCTGCGCTCGATTCCAAAGGGCCCGCAATCCGGCGACGGCGATCTGGCACCTGAACAGGTGGCGCAGGACGCGCTGAAGGGGATCGAGCAGGAGACGTTCGTGATCCTGCCGCATCCCGCAGGTGCTCGGCTACATGCGCAAGAAGACCGAGAATTACGACCGCTGGATCGCGGGCATGGCGAAGATCCAGGCCAAGATGCGCGAGAGTTACGGCAAGTGATCGTCACCGTCATTGCGAGCGAAGCGAAGCAATCCATCTCTCCACGAAAAGAAAGAATGGATTGCTTCGTCGCTTCGCTCCTCGCAATGACGTGGATAGCGCTTAGCCCTTCTGCGCGTAGAGCAGCGGCACTGCGGAATCCACCACCACCTCGACGAGGCTGGCGCCGTCATGCGACAGCCCGCGCTTGAGCGCGCCCGCGAGTTCGGCCGATTTCGTCACCCGCACGGCGTCACAGCCCATGCCTTGCGCGATCTTGACGAAATCTATGTCGGGCAGCTCCAGCCCCGGCACGTTGCGCACCTGCATCACCTGGCTGAACGAGCGCATCGCGCCGTAGCCGGAGTTGTTGATGACGACGACCGTCAGCGGCAGCTTGCGTTGCGCAGCGGTCCACAGCGCCTGGATCGAATACATCGCCGAGCCGTCGCCGATCAGGCAGACGGTGCGGCCGCCGCGACGCCCGAGCGCGACGCCGACCGAGGCCGGCAGGCTGTAGCCGAGGCCGCCGCTCGCCATGGTGTAGAAGCTGTCCTGCCCGCGCATCGGCATGAATTTCTGCATGGCCGGCCGGTGTGATGGCGCCTCCTCCACCAGCACGTCCTCTGGCCCCATCGCCGTGGAGAGCGAATGCAGCAGGTAGTCGGCGGGCAGCGGATCGGACGCCTGGGGTGCGGGCGATAGCGTGCGGCCTGCGGGTGTCGCGCGCTTCGTCGCCGGCAGCATCTCGAGCAGCATCGAGAGCGCAGGCTTCATGGTAGCGATGATGCTGGTGCCCACGGGTGTCACCGCCGCGGCGGTCGGATCGTCGGTGATCTGGAAGATCGTGGTCCCGCCGTCGAAGATCGCGGCATGGCCTTCGACATGGAAGGTGAACACGGGTGCGCCGATCACGACCACGAGGTCGTGATCGCGCAGCGCCTCCGAGAGTTGCCCCGGCGAGGCATGCAGGAAGCCCGCGAATTGCGGATGACGTTCGGGAAAAGAGCAGCGCGCGGAAAACGGGCTGACCCAGACCGCGGCCTTCGCTCTCTCGGCAACACGGACCATCAGCTCGACGGCCTGCGCGCGGTCGACGCCGGGGCCGACGACGAGGGCGGGGCGCTTGCTCTCCGAAAGTGCGGCGACGAGGGCATTCATCGCGTCCGGATCGGGCCCGAACGCGCGGCTGACCTGGCGCGCCTCGACCGGCTGCGTCTGATGGCTCCAGTCGTCGATCGGCACCGAGACGAAGGTCGGCCCGCATGGCGGCTGCATCGCGACGTAGTAGGCGCGCGCGATTGCCGCGGGCACGTCCTCGGCCCGCGCCGGCTCGATGCTGTATTTCACGTAGGGCTGCGGAAATTCCGTCGCGCGCTCGGCGTACAGAAAGGGCAGCAGCGGCATGATCGAGCGTGCCTGCTGGCCCGCGGTGATAACGAGCGGCGTCTGGTTGCGGTAGGCGTTGAAGATATTGCCGAGCGCATTGCCGACGCCGGCCGCGGAATGCAGATTGACGAAGCCGGCGTTGCGGGTGGCCTGCGCGTAGCCGTCGGCCATGCCGACCACGGACGCTTCCTGCAGGCCCAGCACATAGTCGATGTCGTCGGGCCAGTCGCTCAGGAATGGCAGTTCGGTCGAGCCGGGATTGCCGAACACGCGCCTGATGCCGAACGCGCGCAGGAGGCTGAAGGTAGCGTCCTTGACGGTGGTTGAGGTGGTCGTGGTCTTGGTTGGTTTGCGAGACAATGCTGCGTCCTCATCGCGTCATTGCGAGGAGCGAAGCGACGAAGCAATGACGGGGGTTCACCACGTCGCTGTACCCTTCATCGTCGGCTGTCCCTGCGAATTCGCGGTCCACAATTCCGTGCTGGTCCCGCTCTCGTTGGCATTGACCGAAAACTCGCTGCCCTCGAACAAGGGCTGCACGCCGCGATAGCTAAATTTTTTCGGTGCGTCGCCGCCATGCAGCTTGGCGGCGAATTCGACGAGCAATGCGGCTTGCAGCGGGCCATGGAATACGAGGCCGGGATAGCCCTCGACCTTGGTGACGTAATCGCGGTCGTAATGAATACGATGGCCGTTGAAGGTCAGTGCCGAATAACGGAACAGCAGTACGGGATCGGCCATGTGGCTTTCGCGATGATTTGCAATCGGCGGCGGTGGCGGCGCCTTGGCAGGTGTCGCCGGCGACGCGTTTGAGACATCGCGATAGACAATGTCCTGCCGCTCGCGGATCGCCGTTCCGCGCGGCGTCGCGATGAGATGTTCGACCGAGACGAAGCACAAGGTGCCGGTCGAGCCGGTCTTCATCGTCACATCCGAAATGCGCGAGGAGCGTTTGGTGTCGTCGCCAACGCGCAGCGTATCAAGGAATTCCAGTTCGCCTCCCGCCCACATCCGGCGCGGCAGCGGCACCGGCGGCAGGAAACCGCCGCGGGTCGGGTGGCCGTCCGGGCCGAGCTGCGACATCGGAAACACCGGCTGCGCCAGGCACCAATGGGTGGTGAACGGCGCGGCGTCGCCCGCCTTCGGCTCGCCGATCTCCTGGAACAGCGTCGCGCGCAAGCTTTTCACCAGCTGCGCGGTGACGATGTCGGAGGCTTCCGTGGAGCGGCCGATCCATTGCCGCAGATGATCGATATCGAGCTTTTCGGCCAGTTGTTCGCTCATGATTTGGCCCGGGCACGAGAGGGTTTAGGAAGTTCGCTGTGCTGCCCGATACCGGGCACCGCGCCATAGTGGCGCTCCTCGCCTATGAAGATCGCGGCTGGCGCGGCATAGCTCACCTTGCCGTTCGGCGTATCGACCTCGATCCGGCGCAGATGCGGATGCATGGCGAGATCGGCCATCGTGTTGACTTCGGCAAAGGCGATGTCGGCCTCCGCGAGCTTCCGCAGCAGTTCGTCGCGGGTCATCGTCGCAAAGCTGTCGCCGACCGTCTTGTCGGTCAGCGCGCGGTTGCGGACGCGCTCGACCATGTTGGCAGAAGCGGGGATCATCCAGCAGAGCTAGGCTGGCCGAGCACCTCGGCGCAGAGCTTTTTCCATTCCCGCTCGCTCTGGATCGAGATCAGGATGCCCTTGCCGTCCCTGGAGGTGAACACGCCGTAGGGCGCGATCGAGGGATGCGCGAGGCCCATCCGCTTGCGGCGGCTTGCCGTCTTCCGAATTGATCAGCGGCACCGCCATCCAGTCGGCCATCACGTCGAACATCGAAATCCGGATGTCGGCGCCCACGCCCGTGCGTCCCCGCGCGATCAGCGCTTCGAGGATCGCTGCATGTGCAGTGGCACCTGTCGCGACATCGACAATCGAGATGCCGACCCGCGAAGGCCCTTCCGGCCCGCCGGTGATCGAGGCGAGCCCGCTCTCGGCCTGGATCAGCAGATCATAGGCCTTGCGATCGGCGTACGGCCCGGTGTCGCCATAGCCGGTAATGGTGCAGCAGATCAGCGCCGGATAATCCTTGCGCAAACGTTCCAGCGAAAAGCCGAGCCTGTCCATCGATCCCGGCTTTAGATTCTGCAGCAACACGTCGGCGCTTGCGATCAGCTCCTCAAGTGCGGTGCGGCCTTCCCTGGTGGCGAGATCGATCACCACCGAATCCTTGCCGCGATTGAGCCAGACGAAATAGCTGCTCTGGCCTTTGGCGGCGGCGTCATAGCCGCGGGCGAAATCGCCCTCCGGCCGTTCCACCTTGATGACACGGGCGCCGGCGTCTGCCAGCCGCGAGCTGCAGAACGGTGCGGCAACCGCCTGTTCGACAGCGATGACGGTCAATCCCTCAAGCGGCAGCATGCTGGCTTACTCAGTAGGAGCGGGGCATGCCGAGCACGTGCTCGGCGACGAACGACAGGATCAGATTGGTGGAGATCGGCGCCACCTGATAGAGCCGGGTCTCGCGGAATTTGCGCTCGACGTCGTATTCCTCCGCAAAGCCGAAGCCGCCATGGGTCTGCACGCAGGCGTTGGCGGCTTCCCAGGATGCGTCCGCCGCCAGCATCTTGGCCATGTTGGCTTCCGCACCGCAATCGAGGCCTGCTTCATATTTGCGGGTGGCTTCCTTCACCATCAATTCAGCCGCGCGCATCGAGGCGTAGGCTTTTGCAATAGGGAACTGGACGCCCTGATTTTGGCCGATCGGGCGGCCGAACACTGTGCGCTCCTTGGCGTAGGCGGTCGCTTTTGCAATGAACCATTTGGCGTCGCCGATGCATTCGGCCGCGATCAGGATGCGCTCGGCGTTCATGCCGGAGAGGATATAGCGAAAGCCTTTGCCTTCCTCGCCGATCAAATTCTCCGCCGGCACCCGCATGTCCGTGAAGAACACCTCTGTCGTGGCGTGGTTCATCATGGTGCGGATCGGGCGGATTTCGAGGCCCTTGCCCTTCGCCTCGCGCATGTCGACGATGAAGACAGAGAGGCCATCGGTGCGCTTCCTGGTCTGCTCCTTCGGCGTAGTGCGCGCCAGCAGGATCATCAGGTCGGAATGTTCGGCGCGGCTGGTCCAGATTTTTTGGCCGTTGACGACATAGCCGTCATTGCCTTCGCGCTTCGCAAAGGTCTTCAGCGACGATGTATCGGTGCCGCTGGTTGGTTCGGTGACGCCGAACGCCTGCAGCCGCAATTCGCCGCTCGCGACTTTCGGCAGCCATTTCGCCTTCTGCTCGGCATTGCCATGCCGCAGCACGGTGCCCATGGTGTACATCTGCGCATGGCAGCCGCCGCCGTTGCAGCCGGCGCGCTGGATCTCTTCGAGGATCGCGGCTGCCGCCGATAAGTTTCAGCCCGGCGCCGCCATACTCCTCCGGGATCAGCACCGAGAGATAGCCAGCCTCCGTCAGCGCATCGACGAACTCCTTGGGGTAAGCCATCTGGCGATCGAGCTTGCGCCAATATTCGCCGGGGAATTGGGCGCAGAGCTTGGCTACCGCGTCGCGGATGTCGGAATGTTCGTCTTGTTGTTCTTGTGCAGTCATCGAGATTTACCGGCGCTGTCGTTGGGGAGATTTCGGATGCGGGCCGGCTTGGCGTTGTGAAGCCGGCGTAAACTCCCTATGCTGGTTTGTTATAGCGTATGAACCTGCATTCGAAGATTGGCAAGTATGGACTTCCGTCAGCTTAGGACGTTTACCTGCGTAGCGGAACTCGGGAGTCTGAGCAAAGCCTCCGACACACTGCGCATAGCTCAGCCCGCGCTCAGCCGGCAGATCAAGTTGCTCGAGCACGAATTGCGCGCCGAACTGTTCACGCGGAACGGCCGCGGCATGGTGCTGACCGATGCGGGCCGCATGCTGCTGGCGAGGACGTCGGGCATGGTTCGGCAGATCGATCAGATCAGGGACGATATCCAGTCCGCGCAGGGGCCGCCGTCCGGCCGCGTGGTGCTCGGGCTGGTTCCGACCGTGAGCTGCGTGATCTCGGCGCGCGTCGCTCGCCGCTGCGTCGAGGCCTTTCCGGGAATAAGTCTGCGGATCGTCGAAAGCTACAGCGGCCATCTCGTCGAATGGCTGCATCGCGGCGAGATGGATCTTGCGATCCTTTACGGGCGGTCGGCGGACCTGCATCTGACGGTGCAGAGTCTCGGCCGCGACCACATCGTGGCGGTCGGACCGCGCGGCTCCGGACTGTCGCGCAAGAAGAATGTCGACATCGGCTGGCTGTTGCGGCAACGCCTCGTTCTGCCCAGTCATTCGCACGGGCTCCGCGCGCTGATCGAGCACGCCGCGGCGATCAAGAAGATCAAACTCGACGTCCAGCTCGAGGCGGATTCGTTCAGGGTTCTCACCGGCCTGATCGAGGAAGGCTTGGGCTTTGGGTTGTTGCCACCGTCGTCGGTGCGCGGCGAGGTCAAGGACGGCCGGCTCGAGGTGGCCACCCTGTCCAAGCCGGTGACGCGCGAACTCATCATTGCCTCTCCGATTGATCATCCGGTGTCGACCGCGACGGCCGCGATCACGGCGCTGTTGCGCGACGAAGTCAGCGCCTGCCGCAAGGATGGCCTCTGGGACATCAAGCTGGCGTGAGATGTCGTATCGCGTGCGCCGGCACGAACGTGCTACGGCAGGAACGCCCGGCCTGCCCTTCTTATTTTGCGCAAGCTGTCATGCCGCGATTGTATAGGGCTGCTCGGGCGGGACGCTGCGGCAACCACATCGATCACGCGGGGATGCGCACCGGAAGAACTCGATGCCGCGCACGAAGCTGGAATAGACCCGCTTCGGTTCGCCGACCACTTCGATCCGGTCGAAGCGCTTCAGCATCTCCTGCCACACGATCTTCAACTGCAATTCGGCGAGCCGCATCCCGACGCAGCGGTGGATGCCGAAGCCGAAGGACAGATGGGTGCGGGGGCGGGCGCGGTCGATGATGAATTCGTCGGGCTTCTCGATGCCCTCTTCGTCGCGATTGCCGGAGACGTACCACATCACGACGCGGTCGCCCTTTTTGATCTTCTTATCCCCGATTTCGGTGTCGACCAGAGCGGTGCGGCGCATATGCGCGAGCGGCGTCTGCCAGCGGATCACTTCCGGCACCATGGTGTCGATCAGGGCCGGATTGTCGCGCAGCTTCTGGTACTGGTCGGGATACTCGTTCAGCGCCAGCACCGAGCCGCTCATGGTGTTGCGGGTGGTGTCGTTGCCGCCGACGATCAGCAAGATGAGGTTGCCCATCAGATTGTCGGAGTCCATGTGGCGCGTCGCATCGCTGTGCGCCATCATCGACAACAAATCGTTGCGCGGCGGGGCGTTGACGCGTTCATTCCAGAGCTTGCCGAAATAGGCCGCGCATTCGTCCATCTCTTTCCGGCGCTGTTCCGGGAATTCGACGACGCCGCTCTTGGGCAGCGCGGTCGAGACGTCGGACCAGCGCGTCAGCTTGCGGCGCTCTTCCCAGGGGAAGTCGAACAGCGTCGCCAGCATCTGCGTCGTCAATTCGATCGACACCCGGTCGACGAAATCGAAGGTCTCGTTGCGTGGCAGATTATCGAGCACTGTCGCCGAGCGCTCGCGGATCAGTTTCGCCAGTTCGTCCAGATGCGTCGGCGTGAACATCGGCGACACGGTCTTGCGCTGCGCCGAGTGCCGCGGCTGGTCCATGGCGATGAAGCTCGGGTAGTCGTAGCCCGGAGGCACGTCGCGGATCGAAATGCCGCCGAGCGAGACGTCGGAGGAGAAGATGCCGTGATTGGTATCGACATGCATGATGTCGTTGTACCTGGTGACGGACCAATAGGGCTCGATCGGCGAGTTGGTGCAGTAATGCACCGGCTCTTCCTTGCGCAGCCGTTCGAACCACGGCCACAGCGTGTCGTTCTGGAACAATCTTGGCGCGCCCGGATGAAATTCGCTGAGTGGCGTGGCATAGGCCTCCTCGCGCGCCAGGCGCAAAAGCTCGGCCTTGTCGGCTCGGATGGCAGTCTGGACATTCATCGGATCGATCCTTGAGCGCGCGTGAAGGAGTTGATTATCCGGTGATGCGGACCGGCAACGTCTCGTAGCCTTTGACAAAGCTGGAATACACCCGCTTTGGTTCGTCCACCACCTCAATCGTGTCGAAGCGCTTGAGGATCTCTTCCCAGATGATCTTCAGCTGCAGCTCGGCCAGGCGCAGCCCAACGCAGCGGTGGATGCCGAAGCCGAAGGAGATGTGGGTGCGTGGCCGCGCACGGTCGATGAGGAACTCGTAGGGGCGGTCGATGACTTCCTCGTCGCGGTTGCCCGAAACATACCACATCACGACCTTGTCGCCCTTCTTGAACTTCTTGCCGCGGAATTCGATGTCCTCGAGCGCGGTGCGGCGCATATGCGCCAGCGGCGTCTGCCAGCGGATCACTTCCGGCACGAAGCTGTCGATCAATGCGGGATTGTCGCGCAGCTTCCGGTACTGATCCGGATGCTTGCTCAGGGCATAGATGCTGCCCGAGAGCGTATTGCGGGTGGTGTCGTTGCCGCCGACGATCAAGAGGATCAGATTGCCGAGGAAATTCTTCGGGTCCATGTCGCGCGTGGCGTCGCTGTGCGCCATCATCGACAACAGGTCGCTCTTCGGCGGTTGATTGATCCGCTCCTTCCAGAGCCTTGCGAAATAGCTCGCGCATTCCAAGAGCTCAACTTGACGTTCGTCTTCGGTCGCGACCAGTCCGCCCACCCCTGGCAGCGTGGTTGCTATGTCGGACCAGCGCGTCAGCTTGCGGCGATCCTCCCAGGGGAAATCGAACAGCACGGCGAGCATCTGCGTCGTCAATTCAATCGAGACCCGGTCGACCCAGTCGAACACGTCTTTCCTTGGCAGATTGTCCAGGCACTCGGTGGAGCGCTTGCGGATGTTGATCGCGAGCTGGTCGAGATGGGTCGGCGTGAACATCGGCGCGACGGTTTTGCGCTGCGCCCCGTGCCGCGGCTGATCCATGGCGATGAAGCTTTCGCGCCGCAAATCGGCGGGCGCGTCACGGATGGTGATGCCGCCAAGCGAAGCCGCCGAGGAGAACACCGAATGGTTGGTCTCGATGTCCATGATGTCGTTGTACTTGGTCACGGACCAATAGGGCCCGAACATGCTGTCCTTGCAGTAGTGCACCGGGTCTTCCTTGCGCAGCCGGTCGAAATACGGCCAGAAGGAATTGTTCCCGAACAATTCGGGATCGCCCGGATCGAAGTCGGTCAGCGGTATCGAGTAGGCGCGCTCGCGCGCAGCTTCCTGTTGGGGGTCTTTGGCGAGATCGATGGTCCCGTGCATGGGCGTCTCCCTCACTGGTGTCCCATCGGAGCATAGCCGAAGGGACGATGTTTTACCGAATTACATCCCGAGCCGGGCGTGAGCGCAAGGGCGAGTTGCGGGTATTTTGGCCGCAGGGACGACGATG
Source organism: uncultured Alphaproteobacteria bacterium (assembly GCA_963774775.1). GTDB lineage: Bacteria > Pseudomonadota > Alphaproteobacteria > Rhizobiales > Xanthobacteraceae > Bradyrhizobium. The sequence continues at coordinate 158,391 of CAVZGZ010000051.1, read as the reverse complement.
CCCGGCGAGGGGCGATTCCGGCCGGTTTCGAGCCGTGACAAGGGCATTGGCAGGGACTAAGGCTGTTTCAAACAACGTTAATTCGCCGGAGGTCGCCCGATCATGATTCCCAACGCGCATCGAATGTTCAATTTCGATCTGGGCGAGACCGCGGATGCAATTCGCGAGACGGTTCATGCCTTCTCCTCGAACGAGATCGCGCCGCGCGCGGCCGAGATCGACCGCAGCAACCAGTTTCCGCGCGATCTCTGGCCTAAAATTGGAGCGCTCGGCCTGCACGGCATCACGGTCGAGGAAGAATATGGCGGAACCGGCCTCGGCTATCTCGAGCATTGCATCGCGGTCGAGGAGATTTCGCGGGCATCCGCTGCGGTTGGCCTGTCCTATGGCGCCCATTCGAACCTCTGCGTCAACCAGATCCGCCGCAACGGCAACGAGGCGCAGAAACGCAAATATCTGCCGAAGCTGATCTCGGGCGAGCACGTCGGATCACTGGCGATGTCGGAACCCGGTGCCGGTTCCGACGTGGTGTCGATGAAGACGCGTGCCGACAAGAAGGGCGATCGCTATGTGCTGAACGGCAACAAGATGTGGATCACCAACGGCCCCGTCGCCGATACGCTGGTGGTCTACGCCAAGACCGACCTCAATGCCGGTCCGCGCGGCATGACCGCCTTCATCATCGAAAAAGGCATGAAGGGATTTTCCACCGCGCAGAAGCTCGACAAGCTCGGCATGCGCGGCTCCGACACCTGCGAACTGGTGTTCGAGAATTGCGAGGTGCCGGAAGAGAACGTGCTGAGCGAGGTCGGTCGCGGCGTCAACGTGCTGATGTCTGGCCTCGACTATGAGCGCGCGGTGCTGGCCGCAGGTCCGCTCGGCATCATGCAGGCCTGCATGGACGTGGTGCTGCCTTACGTGCACGAGCGCAAGCAATTCGGTGAGCCGATCGGCACCTTCCAGCTGGTGCAGGGCAAGCTTGCCGACATGTACACCACGATGAATGCCTCGCGCGCCTATGTCTACGCGGTGGCGAAGGCGTGTGACCGTGGCGAGACCACGCGCGAGGATTCGGCCGGCGCCATTCTCTACGCCGCCGAAAAGGCGACGCAATGCGCGCTCGACGCGATCCAGTTGCTCGGCGGCAATGGCTACATCAACGACTATCCGACCGGGCGGCTGTTGCGTGACGCCAAACTCTACGAGATCGGCGCCGGCACCAGCGAAATCCGCCGCATGCTGATCGGCCGGGAGCTGTTCGATAAGACGGCATAAAGGCCGTGCGAAGCAGCTGGAAGCTCATGGACGTTACGCCAAGAACTCGACCAGACAAGGCCGCGCCGCCGTCATCGCCTTGGTGACGGCCTGCATCAGGCCGGCAGATCGGCGCTAGTGACGACGCCGAGCGTCCCGCGCTGCTGCTCCTTCAGCGAATTCGCCATCGCCTTGAAGTCCGACGATGCCGACACCGCCCAGCGCGCCAATGGAAGCAGGGCTGCGCCCGCCTCAGTGAGCGTGAAGCCGCCAGGGGTGCGGTTGAACAGCAAGAGCCCGGTGCTTTCTTCCAGCCCCTTGAGCTGCAGGCTGACTGCCGGCTGGGTCAGGTGCAGCGATGACGCGGCCCGCGAGACCGTACCTTCGCGGGCGACCGTGATGAAGCAACGCAGGGCCTGGGTGCGGGGAAGATCGTTCATTTGGAGCACTAGTAGCACATTTCCAGACCCACGTGATGGGAATTGCCCCTGCAAGTGATAATTATTTTTCACAAAACCTTGCGTTGTGGCATGCCAGGCACTCGAAGAAGGCTCACTCCGCGAGATTGTTGACCTTCCTGACCCAGGCGCGCACGTCCGTCAGCACCTCGGGCAGCACCGCCTTGACCTCCTGCACGGTCATGCCGGCCTTGATCCGGGGATCGTAAAGCAGGTTCAGAATGTATTGGTCGTAGACGTCGAAATAGCCCATCGAGACGCTGTCGTTGAACATGGTCCAGGGCACGCTGGCGGTATCGTTGATCGGCCCGAGCGACTGCAGCAGCTCCTCATAGGCGCAGTCGAAGAAAACGAAATCGCCATTGTCGACGGTGAGGATCACGTCGGAATGCTCGATCTCGAACTGCTCGTTCTTGCGAAAGCCCGACAGGCATTGCGGATCGAGCGAGGAGCGGATTTCCCGCGCCCGTTCGCTGCCGTAGAACGTGGTGATGGTGCGATAGAGATCGCGGTCGCGCACCAGCTTGACCTTGATGTTGGCGTCCTCGCCGGTCTCGGTCGTCGCGATGTCGAGATGCTGTATCTTGGTGCCGATGTCGGCCACGACCTTCGCAAGCTGCGCCTTGCGGTCGGCGCGGGTGCCGTCGGCGTAAACCCGCACCGGCATCGCGTATTTCCGGATGCGGTCGACGCGTCCGGCGAGATGATATTCGGCGCCAAAGGCGGTCTTCAGAAAGCCATCGGTGATCTCGGTGTCGGTGAACACCTTCTTCTCGCTGCGCTGGCGCGCTGCGATGGCGGGAATTTCGCTCGCGCCGGCCGGTGGCGCCAGGCAATCGAGCCCCAAGGCCGTCAGGGCGACCGCGAGAAGTTGCAAAACCAGGGATCGGCGATGCCAGCGCATTGCACCGACGCTGCCGCAACGCTCGCGCATGCGCAAGGCCAGATCACGCGGTGTTGCACCTGCGTCGAGTTCCCCACTCGACCCGACCGTGCCTAGTTCTTGACGATCACCGTGGCGCCGACGGAGACGCGATTATAGAGATCGGTCACGTCCTCATTGGTCATGCGGAAGCAGCCTGACGATACCGCCTGTCCGATCGTCTCCGGTTCGTTGGAGCCGTGGATGCGATACAGCGTCGAGCCGAGATACATCGCTCGCGCCCCGAGCGGGTTCTCGATACCGCCGGCCATGTGGCGGGGCAGGTCGGGCCGTCGCGCCAGCATTTGCGAGGGCGGCGTCCAGCTCGGCCATTCCTTCTTGGCGCTGATGCGGTGGGTTCCGCCCCAGCGGAAGCCGTCGCGGCCGACGCCAATGCCGTAGCGCAGTGCCTGGCCGTTACCAATCAGGAGATAAAGCCGCCGCTCGGCGGTGTTGATGACGATGGTGCCGGGTGCATAGTTGGTGGGGTACATCACGGTGGTGCGTGGGATCCGGCTCGCACCGCCGCCGAAGAAATTCGGACCGCCGCCGAGAATGTCGCGCGAGTCGTATTGCTGGGCCAGCGCGTGGCCGGCGCTGGCGAGCACCGTGAATGCGGCAAATAGCAGAGCCAAAACCCGGGTCATTTTTTCTTCCTCGCGAAAATAATAAAATGCGTGACGAGACAGGCCATAATTGCCGCGATTTCGCAAGCAACGAGCCTGTGAGCGGGCCATTTTCGAACGCGGCGGTTAAAAAAGGCAACACACCGGAAGCGATAGCAGCAATGTTCCGCTAAACCTTTGACGAAACGGATGAACAATGGTTGATCTGGAGCCGCATTGATAAAATCCGGGTAGCGGGAACGAGACGATGAACGGTGCGGAAAGTCTGGTGCGGACATTGGTCGCGGGGGGCGTCGACGTCTGCTTTTCCAATCCCGGCACCTCGGAGATGCATTTCGTCGCAGCACTGGATCGGGTCGAGGGCATGCGCTGCGTGCTTGGCCTGTTCGAGGGCGTGGTGACCGGCGCTGCGGACGGCTATTTCCGCATGACGGGCACGCCGGCCTCGACGCTGTTGCATCTTGGGCCCGGCCTTGCCAACGGATTGGCCAATCTGCACAACGCCAAGAAGGCGAATTCCGGCATCGTCAACATCGTCGGCCAGCATGCGGTCTATCACATCGGATACAACGCGCCGCTAACCTCCGATATCGAGGGGCTGGCGCGGCCGATGTCGGCCTGGGTGCGGACCTCGCCGGATGCCAAATCGGTCGCAGCCGACGGCGCCGCCGCGATCGCTGCGGCCAGGAGCGCGCCGCCGCAGATCGCAACCCTCATTCTTCCCGCCGATACCGCCTGGAACGAGGCCGATGGCATCGCGCAGGTGCCGCAGGAAAACCAGCGGGCGGGCTACTCGCCGCAGGCGGTCGGCAATGCCGCAAAAGTCCTGCGCAACGGCGGTGGAGAGACGCTGCTGCTCATGACCGGCGGCGCGCTGACCGAGCACGGGCTGGCGCTGGCCGCTCAGATATCGGGCAAGACCGGCTGCAAGGTGATGGGCCAGACCTACAATCCGCGGATGGCGCGCGGCAGGGGCCGGTTCGCGATCGACCGCATTCCCTATGTGATTGAACTGGCGCTGCCGATCCTCAAGGACTTCAAGAACATCGTGCTGGTCGAGGCCAACGATCCCGTGGCGTTTTTCGCCTATCCAAACAAGCCGAGCATGCTGAAGCCCGAAGGCTGCGAGGTGCATCGCATGACGTCGGGCGGTGAAAATTCCGTCGCTGCTCTTGAGGCGCTGGCGGGCGCGCTCGGCGCCAAGCCGGCCGACGCCAAGCCGCAGAAGCTGGTCGAGATCGCCAGGCCGACCGGCGCGCTGACGCACGCCTCGATCGCACAGGCGATCGCGATGGCGATCCCGGAAAACGCCATCGTGGTTGATGAATCCGTCACCACCGGCCGCGGCTTCTTTCCGCCGACGGCGGCAGCCGCGCCGCACGACTGGCTGCAGAACATGGGCGGCTCGATCGGCTTTTCGCCGCCGGTTGCGACCGGAGCTGCGGTGGCGTGTCCGGACCGCAAGGTGATCTGCATGGTCGGCGACGGCAGCGCGATGTACACCATTCAAGCGTTGTGGACCCAGGCGCGAGAAAACCTCAACGTCGTCACGATCGTGTTTGCCAATCGCATCTACCAGATCCTGCGCGGCGAGTTCGACGGCGTCGGTGCCGGCGAGCCGGGCGAGCGCGCGCAGGACATGCTGAAGATCGACCGCCCGACCATCGACTTCGTCGCGCTCGCCAAGGGCATGGGCGTGCCGGGCCGCGCGGTCGCCAATGTCGACGATTTCAACAAGGCCCTGGCGGCAGCGATCGCCGAACCGGGGCCGCGGCTAATCGAAGTGCAGATGTAACGGCGGCCGTCGCCGCCCATTGGGGTTCTCGTCGGAGGCCGCATGCAGACCGAGCTGAACAAGGTCATCACTGCGCTTCGTGAATTCTATTCACATGAGGCCTATGTGCTGGAAAAGGACCTCGGCGAGCGCACGCTGACCCACCGGCTGGCGGTGTACATCGAAAAGCAGTTTCCGGGCTGGCAGGTCGATTGCAACTACGACCGGTTGGGCGAGCGCACGCTGCGGCTTCCCCATGGCACCATCGTCTCGACCGACGATCATCTCGGCAAATCCGTCTATCCAGATATCGTCGTGCACCAGCGGGAAATCCCCAACAATCTGATGGCGGTCGAAGTTCGGAAGGATACCAACCATCAGCCGGTCGAACACGATCAGCACAAGCTGCAGGCGCTGACCGATCCGCATGTCTGGTTCGCCTACTGGATGGGCGTTCTGGTGACGCTTGGAAAAAAGCAGGTGACGTCGTCGGAGGTTTATGTCGGCGGCGTGATCGAGCCGGCGCTGTCTGCCTTCTTCGCCCAGCAGCTAAGGGATGCGGGCCTTGGATAAGCAGTGGAAAAGCAGGCTCAAGCGGGCTACGCCGCGATGCCCGGAAAAGACAATTCGCAAACCAATCCCTCCGGCTTCCACTGCCGCGTGATCTTGCCGCTCAGAGTGCGGACCACTCCGTCGACGGCGCCAACGCCAAATCCGATTCGCGTTGGCTCGGCGACGGTGGGGCCACCGGATTCGGTCCAATGAAGCAGCAGATTGTCGGCTTCATCAGTCTGCCAGTTGATGTCGATCCTCCCCAAGGGCTTCGAGAGCGATCCATACTTTGCGGCGTTGGTCGCAAGCTCGTGTACCGAAACCGCGATCGCTTGTGCAAGCGCTGCAGGAAGCCTTGTGTCGAGCCCCGCAATGCTGACGCGCTTCGCATCGTTTGCGGCGTAGGGCCGAAGCTCTTCTTCAATGATTGTCTTGATGCTGGCGCCGGTCCAGCGTGACACCGAGAACAGCCGCTGCACGTTGGCGAGCGCGCTCAGGCGACCCTGAAAGGCAGCTTGAAACTCGTCCGCCGTATCGGCCTTCGTCAATCGCAGCATCGCCTGGATGACGGCGAGAAGATTGTTCGATCGATGATCGACTTCCCGCGTCAACAGCATCATCCGCTCTTCTGCCTGCTTGCGGCTGGTGATATCCACGAGCATGTTGACCGCACCGATCAGCTTGCCGGTTTCGTCGCGAAGGGGCGTCGGATAGGGCATGAAGCAGATGCGCGAACCGTCGGGCCGCTCGGCGACGGCCTCGACGTCCCGCACCGGGCGATTTTCCTTCAGCGCAATGGCCATGGGACAATCTTCGTGCCGGAGCGGCGTGCCGTCCGGACAGAACAGCTTCCAGGTCACGCACCACATGTCTCCGATTCTCGGCGTACGTCCGGCAAACTCGATGCAGGCGCGGTTGAAGAACGTGATCCGGCCGTTGGCGTCGGTCGTGTAGATGGCGGCGGGCAGCGCTTGCAGCAGATCGCGGAACTGCTTTTCGTGAGAGTTGGCATCGTCGGGAGAGCCGGCCCCCAGGGCGGAATGCAGAGCCAGTACCTTCGCGATATCGGCTTCTTCGGAATGTCTGAACAAATTCAACATCGTAATTACCAATCCCTGCGGCCAATGAACGCTAATTCGTCACAAAGGCAAATGTTCCAGCCACCTCCTCCCGGCAGTTTGAAACATTGGATATCCGCCGACGATTTCGCGGGTGGTGGGGTACGGGACTGACGCAAGAACGCGAACGAAAAAGGCCGCCCGGAAGCGGCCTCTTCCATCATTTCTTTATTGCTTGGTAGTGTCGTCGCCCGATTTCGTGGCCGTGTTCTTCGCCTTCTTTTTCGATGCCATTTTCTGCTTGGGCGCGTCGCCCTTGCTCATGGTGTCGCTGCTCTGCGCCGCGGGCGCCGTGCTGGTTGCCGCCTTGTCGGTCGACTGCGCAAATGCGGTCGATGACAGGAAGGCGAGGGCGGTGGCGGCGAGGATCAGTTTGTGCATCGGATAGTTCTCCAGGTTTTTTGCGGGTGTTTTTCCAGCGCCCCTCAACGGAGGCGGATGGATACGGTTCCGTCACTTGGGTCAGTTGTCCGTGAACGGCGCGTGATCAGCGGTCGCGATCGCGGTCGGCCACGCGTTCATGTTTCCAATCATATTTTCTGGATAGCCGTTAGGCCGGCATGCCTCCGTATTCCCGCGCAGCAATCGAGGTGGCGCGTTCGGCCACGCCGGGAGGCGGAACCGAAGGCGGTCTGGCGAAGTTAGCGTGGTCGGGCAGGCTTCCCGAGGAGGCGCGCCATGCACCGCCGATCACCAACCGAAACGACCGATGCCATGCTCGGCACCGGTCACGACGACGCCCTCTATGCAGCCGGCTGGACGATCAGCGGCTTGGCGACATTGGCCACCATCGTTGCGGTCTGGATGTTCGGGATCTGAACGCGTGATCTAAATGATGCGCTTGCCGCTGGTGATGGCAAGCATCCCCAGCCTGCGCCCGATCAAGAGCCCGGCGACCACGATCAGGCACCAGACCGGAAAGAAGAACAGGGTCAGGATCCCCGCGTCCTCGGGCTCGGTTTGCATCAACCACTTCACGACGCCAACCGGCGCGAACAGTCCGACTGCGCCGCCGGTCAGGGTGGTCAGGACAGTGACGAGCTTTTGCGGGGTCATCGGCACCACATCGAGTAATCACTTCGTGCTAACGGACTGGCCGAAAAATTCAGGTACGCCGATCAACAGAATGGACGCGCAAGCGGTCGGACGCACAGGTCGCCTTCAACGGTTCCGCAACAAAGTGAGGGCTTCCCGATAGAGCTGCGAAAACGCGATCAAGAGCGAGCTGGTCAACAGGAAGGTCGCGAAGCTGTCATAGTCGGCGGGAGTCAACGGGTTGAATTCAAAATAGGGTGGCATGAACGCCCACCAGACGATCGGGATCGTGACCAGCGCGGCAAAGATGCCGGCCGGCGCGCCGCCCAACAGGCTGGCAACCAGGATCGCAGGAAAGAAGCCCGCGAAACAGAGCCTTGCGCCGAACGACGCCAAGATCTCCTGCATGGTGGTCGCGAGCGCGACGGCCAGCAAGGCTGCAATGAATGTCGAGATGGACCATGGCCGTAGCCTGAGCAGGTAATCGTTACGCTTGCGCATCAATTGCCCCAGCAAAATCCAACGCTAAAAGCCAAAGGCTAGCCGAGGAGGAGCCAAAATAAAACCCCGCGCCCTATCCGCCGCGGGTGCGAACGAAGCAAAGCAGTAGTCATACGGGGTCAGATGCTCATGATTTGGACTCATAGGAGAGCTTCTCTTGCGGGTGTTCGTGAGTCTGCACGTTAGTCCGATGGCGTTTATGACAGCAGCTGCCAACCCGTCGCGTCAAGTCTCGCCCCGCATATGCGAAGATTGCGGAGAGCAGATGCAGCATTTGGGCGACTTGCCGGATACTGCAAGATTCACCGCTGTCCGCGTCTTCCGCTGCTATCGATGCAACTGCGTTACGCAGGAGCCGAGGCAGTGCGGGTAATCCTTCGGCCTTCGGTTTTCAGCCGCACGCGATGCAAACCTGTCCAACGAACCGAGGCGTGCGTCTCCGACGTCGCCGTTAGCTCCTGCAGGAGGTGCGATCGTTCCGGGGGGATTTGGCATGCCATTATTCGTGCGAGTGGAACCTGTCGCCGTCAATTCCTTGCCGCAATTATTAAGGTAACTGCGCCGTGGCAGGGCGATGCGGGACGACGATATGCTGGATCTTCTCATCCTTTTCGCCATTGTCGGCTTCGGCTTTGGTTTGGGGTATGGTGTTCGCGAGCTGATTTCCCGTCGGCGCCGGCAGAGGCACCGGTTTGGCGACCGGTCGCCTGGCCCGAATGCGGCAAGTCCAAAGCCAGATGTGCGGCCTGCCGAACCGGCAAGCGATGTTTCCATCAATCTTGATCGACTGCTGGCGGCTGCGAACGACGATCGCGCCGGCCGGCAACAGCCACGGCGCCCCGAGCCGCCCAACGTGCAGGAAAACCGGCGAGACGACGATGACGTTGCCGTGCGAGCTCTGCTGGTCGAGCTGAACCGGCTCTCAACCCACGAACAAGCGCCGCCCCACCGCGCCAATTTCGAGAACCTGGGCCAAAACCGGGAACGCATCTCGCGCTAATTGTGTCGGGCTTTGGCTGCAAGATGGTGGACGCACAAGGGATCGAACCTTGGACCTCTCCCGTGTGAACCACAATCCGAGACCACTAGCCAACCTAATCAAGCCATAGTTTGTGTCAAGTCCCTGCAGCATGTTTGTGGCCGATGTTGGCCATAGGAGGCGACATAGCCGGCCTCTGCCACATTTTGTATGCCCCTGCTGTGCCCTTCACGTGTATCCTCCCACGTGGCACAACAGAGCCTGGCCAGTGGAGGAAACGATTTGTGATCCGTCTCTGGGCTCCCTGACGTGTCCCAGGGCACAAGGAGTAAGGGCACAAACGATGGAAAACAACGAGAGGGTCTCAGAGCCGAAGTGACGACGACCGACCTGAGGCTCACTGACGCGGCGAGACGTGCAGCCACGCGCCGCCGTGGTAAGTCGATCATGATCGAGGATGAGGACGACAAGAAATCGGCGGTCTTCGCCGACTAACAGGCTTGCGCCTCGGCCGCCAAGGATCTGCTCGACGGCCGATTTAATTACTTCGCAATGCATCCCTCCGATAATCTCGGTGTACGCTAGCCTTCGCAGAATTGTCTTGGTGTTGCGAAAAGAGGTCGAAGCGCTGCCAATCGGCGAGGCGAGGTCGAGCCTTGAGCACCAACACGCCCTTATCCTCGGTCGGATTTCAGAGTGGCTCGCGTTTTTGCGCGGGATTGACCTGTGCCAGCGGCATTTGCAGGTCAATGATTCGCAACAAAGAATTGGTAAAAGCCTGCTCATACGGCAGACCGAGTTCTAGCCCGAATAAACACGCTTGGCGGGGATCGCCCACCGGGTCTGGCCAAGTTTCTGACCGCCACCATGCACCGGCCAGTCAGCGATATATGACGCTTCCCGCGGCGGAGGCACCTCTTAGTAGTTCGGCGATGTTATCCGGCTGTCGTCGCGTAGCTGCGGCCACATTGGCACTTCGTTGTTGAGCATAAGACTTGAATCAGTTTCTGAAAATCAGGTGCTGCGGCGGATGGACGTGCGGTAGATGCAACGTCTCGCAAAGCTTCCGGTATCGGGCGCCTTGACCGAGTTTTTCTTCACAAGTGATCCGGCCACCTTGTCGGCGTCCCGTCGGCACCCTTTCGATACCATGCCGCGGCCGTCGAATGATCCTGTCTCACACCTTTGCCGGAGGAACACATGAGCGCAACGCGTACCTGCGCAAATACGTTGTTTTGGTCGGCTGCCTTGCGGTACCACTCCATAGCCTTCGCGTAGTCGATGGCTGTCCCTTTGGTATCGACAGCCCAGTGGGTGCTTATCGGGATGCCCGCCAGCGCGATTGCCAGAGCAACAACTCCCAAAGGATGCGAAGACCATCTTGAAAGCGGCATTTGAAACAGTTCGAGGGGTGACGAAACCGTATTGCCGATTTTGTTTCGGGCTACCGAAAAACTATTGATATTTGCTGGTGAATGGTCTTGACAGAACCCGCTGAGAATTCACATGACGAAGGGCGCGGGTTAAGACGATCACATTGGCTGAGCATCGGCGTCACGGGCCGACGACGGAGAAAGAGTGGCTAGTTGTGGCGGTGCTGGAGCCGGCCGTCGGCATTTCCGCGGTCGCGCTACAAGCCGAGATCCACCCGCCGCTGCCGTATGGCTGCGGGGTAAACTAAAGAGCAGCGCCAGGACGAGTAGACCCATCAACGCGGCGTAGCCGCTGGCAGCTGCAAAGGCGCTGCTGTATGCTTCCGCCTCGGCGACTCCGATGCTGCGGGTATGGACGAGCACCGTCGCAAACAGGATGCCGACCAGAGCGATGCCAAAGGTGCCCCCTACTTGCTGTATGGTACTCAGCATACCTGATGCCGATCCGATATTGCTGTGAGGAATATCGGCGAGGATGGTGTTAAAAAGGGGTGTCACAAGCAGTACCCGGCCCAATCCGAGCAGAAGCAGACCGGGAATCAGCGCCTCCGCCTGCATCGGCATTCCAAACAACGCTGAGGCGGCGGCGGCACCACTGCCGATTGCGGCGACGTAGCGCCAGCCGCGAGCACATTTCTCCGCTTCTCGATTGCCGCTCGTCCGGCGATTGTCGAGCCGACCGTGAAGAAGGCGGCAGGCACCACCGAAAGAATGACGGCAGCGGCGAGCGGCGTCCGACCAAGCCCAACTTGTACCAGGAAGGCGTAGGCAAGAAAAAAGGAACTGTGGGTCGAGTAATAGATGAGCACCAACACAACGCCAATCGTGAACGATTGATTGCGGAACAGTTCCATTTGCAGCAACGGCGAGTCTCCTGCCGAGACGACTTGTCATGTTGGTGCCAAACGAAGACGGCCAAGACCGGAACGGAAAAGCCAAGCATAACCAATGACCAGACTGGCCACCCTGCGTCTTGCCCTTCAACCAACGGGTAGTAGCAAAAGCCCGAGACCAATAGAGCTTAAGACAACCCCGGTGACATCTAACTGTTGACCGGCCGAAACTGTATCCACGGGGATGAGCCAGAGCGCCGCCAAAATTGTCAGTAGACCGATTGGGATGTTCACGAGAAAGATCGGTCGCCACGCCAAATCCCATAAATCGGCGCTGACCAGATGCCACCCAGCACCTGACCTATTCCGGCAGCCAGTCCTAATGTCATCCCAAGTGCAGCGAAGGCCTTGGCGCGTGTGGTAGCCTCCGTGAACGTTATGTTGATCAGAGCCAACGCCTGCGGGAACAACAACGCTGCGGTGAGCCCTTGCAGCAATCGGGCCAAGATAAGTGCCATCGCCGTCGGTGCCAGGCCGCAAAGTGCGGACGTAACGGTGAATCGAGTGAGCCCCAAAATGAACACTCTTCGCCGACCGAACAGGTCGCCTAGCCTCCCGCCCGTAATCAACATCACCGCATAGGCCAAGCCATAGCCGGCGACCACAAGTTCGGCTTCACCAAAACTCGCCCCGAGTTCCCGTCGAATATCGGGGATGGCTACATTTACGATCATCATGTCCATCACGGTCATGAAGGGGCCGATCAACACTACGGAGAGATTGAGCCACAGCCGCGCTTGATTGGCCGGACCGGAAGAGACGGTCAGCTTTCCCATGTGGAACTCCGGTAGAGAACGATGTTTGGCCAACCGCACAGTGGCCAACAACTAGAGAGCAATTGGCGCAACGGCGACGTTTGGCCGGCCTCACTATGCCTCACGTCAAGTGCTTGCATCCTAGCCGCAGGCTTCAGAGTGGAAGGATGACCGGCCCCATTTAATCTGGTGCAACCCCTGGCTCTTTGCGAAGGTACGGACAACGGCCTCTTCCTGGGTCGGCCCGCCACGCGGGCATGGATGCACACTGCGGCAAGCGGAATGCCAATCAGAGCGAGGCTGAAGACATCGCCTACTTGCTCCATGATACTAAGCGCGATCAATGGCGATCCGACGAGGAACGTCAGTGACATGGAAGCGGTGTCACAAACAGACTCTGGTCAAAGCCAAGTCGCAGACTTGGGATAAGCGCTTCTGCCTGTATCGGCACCAGCGCGGCATCGCCGTCTCCGATCGTAACAAGAACGTCATCGGCCGGGAGCACCTTTCAACGACGGCCGGCGACAATCGATCGAGTTCAACTGGCGGCATAAGGAGGTCGATTTCCGCATCAGGCGTCATCACCAGCGGAAGGGCCGCAGCAGAAGAGCGTTGCCACGAGCTTCTGGAGATCGAGATGGCAGCCATCCGCCGCCCCATCGCTCCTTGAAAAAAGCCGAGTGCACGTTGCATGCTCGGAACATGATCGAGCGTCGCTTCAAGATGCGTCTCAGATGGAGCCGGATCGACCAGTTGCGTATCAGTGTCGCCGGCGAGCCATGCTCGTACGAGAAGCTCCGCCCCAATCATTGAACATCATCCATGAGATCGATGGGCGCTCGCGCCAGCTAGTTCGCCGTTCTACTCAACGATGCCTCCCATCAGGATAGGGCAGCTTGCGCCAATGTTCTTGGATAGTATTTGCATCATTTGGAATAAAATGAACTTGCGGCTTTGCCTGATCCTGTTCTTGGACGACCGGGCTGGGCAACGTTCGATCGCATACACCACATCAGCCAGCGCCGTGCAGGAGGCTCTAAACACACGCAAGTGCGGCGTCTCGGGGGCCCTTAGGACTCGCGTTTCCGTGTGCTGGCCCGCCTTCAATGTGCCGACGTAACGGTACGGTTCAGGACGAAAAAGAGCCCGCCGGTTGCGACGTGCCACTCCGTGCCGGCATGCGATGTTCGAATTTCGATCGATAGAAAAACCGCGTGGTCGGTCATGAATGCTTACAAAGTGCCAAATGCGGCTCAAGGTCTCCAATATGGGTCAGCGATGTTTGCATAGGATTGCGTCAAAGGAACCTCTTATCCGGAGACGTTGCTATGGACGATCGTACCAAGTTGTTCACGCTCAGCCCGGCCGAACTGAAACTTTTACCCACGCCAGAAGATGTTCGGTTCTACAAGGAGCATGGTTACTACGTTTCCGGTATCGTCTTTTCGGATCGGGAGATTGATCATCTCGTCGAAGCCGCGAGCGTCTACTATGCGGGGGATCGAGACCGGCGCCTTCCGTTCGTGCCCACCGGGGCTACCTATTGGACGCCGGAAAGCAAATCGAAACTTCGGCAGAGCAACTACATCACTTATGAATCGAATATGATGCGATCCATTCTGCTGAAGCCACTGGTTGGTGCCATCGCCGCTCGACTTGCTGAAACATGCGAGGCACGATTGTTCATTGACGTCCTTCGCTACAAAGAGCCGGGTGAATCGAAGGAAACGACAATCGGCTGGCATATTGATCGGCACTATTGGCAAATGTTCACCTCTGATGCCATGCTGACAGCTTTCATCCCATTGCATGATTGTTTCGAGGAAGACGGAACAATTATCATGATCGATGGAAGCAACCACTGGCGTGAAGCGGCGCACGCCGATGACACTACGGCGCTCCATTTCGCCCAGCGCGATGTTGATGATCTCGAACGCCGCCTGCACAGCGAAGCCGCGGCCAACAACTCTGTCGTCAAGAAGGTTCCAATACGGCTCAAGAAGGGGCAGATCAGCTTTCACAACAGCCTGACCTATCACGGCAGCCTTCCTACTCAGAGCAGCCGGCCGCGACAGACGATTTCGTTACACTTCCAGGATGAAACGAACCAATATCGGCGTCACGTCCTGGATTCAGGCAAGCTAGCGGGTCACCATACTGCCCAATTATGCGCCAAGCAGCGGAACGGCGATCCGGACTATCGGGATCCGGAGTTCTTTCCAGTCGTGTGGCGCGAATAGGCCACTCATTCCCTCCGTGTCGATGTCGATTGATGGAGCTTGGGAGATGGAGGGAAAGACACTGGGCGTGGTTGGAAGCGGCTTGATTGGCGCATCGATCCTGCGGGCGGTCCAAGCAAGATCTCTGGGATGGACCACCATTGCCTTCGATACAGACGGACAAGCTCTCGAGGTTGTCCGGGAGAATGGCTGGGCCAGTCGCATATGCACTCAGATCGGCGAAATGGCTTCGGCCGACCTCATCGTGGTCTGCGCGCCCCCGCGCGATGTCGCCCGAATTGTCGTCGGGCTAGCGGACGTCGTCGGGACCAATTCGGTCATCACAGACGTGGCCTCTACGAAAGGTCAAATCGTTGCCGATGTCTTTAGTGTCGTTCCGGAAGATTTTCCGTTCATTCCCGGTCACCCGATGGCGGGATCCGACCGGTCGGGGCCCGGCAGCAGCAACGCCCAACTGTTTGAAGGGCGGCCCTGCCTGCTGACGCCAGCGCCTTCAGCTCCCCAAAGAGCGGTTGCGACGGTCTCCTCGCTTTGGCGAAGCATCGGGGCGGAGATGCACTTCATCTCCGCCAAGGCTCACGACCGGATCGTCGGTCTCACCTCTCACCTGCCGCATCTGCTCGTTTTCGCACTTAGCGAAGTCGTCGGCGCGGAAGTTGGACTATCAACCTCCCTGTCTCCTTTCGTCGGTAAGGGATTGGTCGACACCATTCGTATCGGACGCGCCCATCCAGTTATGTGGAAAGATATTTTTCAAGACAACAAAGAGGAAGTTCTCAAATGGCTTGGCCGATTTGAAGAAGTCCTTGGTGACTGGCGCGAGCTGATCGTGGCGGGAGATCCCGACGGTTTGATGGGCGCCATACGAATAGCAAAGGACAGGGCCAGCGTTATCGTTGAATCTCAGAAAAACGTCGGCGTCGCTTCGGCATCGTCGCATAGGCTCGACGTCATGTCGCCCAAGAGCTCTACCCTCGTGCCGGCAGGTACGCCCCCGTAAAAGCCAGGACCGGTCTCCCCAGTGTCTCGCACCAAGGCACAGTTTGAACGCAGTAGCCTCTGAGTGTTTCCCGATCCGTTAGCGAGAATAAGTCGATGCCGGGAGATGGTGGAGTTAGCAGGGAACGAAGCGGTCTGACCGCCTATCTTATCCTCATCAGCGTACTTGGCATGGTGCCGATCGATATCTTCCTTCCGGCTGTGCCAGCAATGGCCGAAGCCTTTGGTCTCCCGGCGGCCCGAATACAGGAAGTGTTTCCCGCCTATTTCATCGGCGTTGCGGTGGCACAGTTTTGTTGTGGTCCTCTTTCGGATCACTATGGACGACGTCCAGTGCTGGTTGGGGCGCTCTTCTTGATGTCAGTGGGAGCGCTGATCGCTGCGGCAGCGCCGACATTTTCGATGATGCTGCTGGGTCGGTTTGTTCAAGGGGTTGGCTGTGGTGTCGCGATCGTTC
Source organism: uncultured Alphaproteobacteria bacterium (assembly GCA_963774775.1). Taxonomy (GTDB): domain Bacteria; phylum Pseudomonadota; class Alphaproteobacteria; order Rhizobiales; family Xanthobacteraceae; genus Bradyrhizobium. The sequence goes on along the minus strand of CAVZGZ010000051.1, from coordinate 142,395 downwards.
TCTGGAGGTCCATTGCCTTCGATTTGCTGGACGAGCCGGCAGCGTTTCGAATGATCGCGACTGTGCTTCCCGCTATTGTCGTATCGCCGGCAATCGCGCCGGTTCTTGGCGGCTTTCTACTGGTGGGTTTCGGCTGGCGGAGCATCTTCGGTGTACTCGCGGCTATTTCAGTTGGTGCTCTCTTTGTCACGCTGTTGACTTTTGGCGAAAGCCTCCAGCACAAGGTGCGAGAACATATTCTCACGAGAGTTCGATCATCATACCAAAGGCTCGCCCTCTCGCCATCCTTCTGGCGGCTGATCTGGCTGGTCTGCACGGCCTACTCAGCTTACTTTCTGTACATCGCACAATCTCCATTGCTGTTTACGGCGCTCGGCTTCCGACCCGAGGTCTTCTCATTGTTCTACATTCCTGTTGCGGCAGGCTTCTTCGTAGGAAGCCGCCTTGCGAGGAACCTGCGCGAAAGCCGATCATCGGAATATCTCCTGATACTCGGCACTTGCTTTTTTGCGGCAGGCGGAACGATCATTGTCTTGTTTTGCGTGGCAAGCGCCATGCAGACAGCCGCAACTCTCATATTCGGATTCTGCCTAGTTGTGATTGGGAACGGAATTACCCTGGCGGTCGGCTCCGCCAAGATCATGGCAGAATTTCGCAGCATCGCGGGGACGGCCTCAGCGACAATCGGCTTGCTGCAAGCTCTAAGCACCATGGTTCTTACGGTTGTTTTGTCACGTATGAACGAAGCGTCAGAGCCGTTCTGGAGCATGGCGACAATGTTCGGCCTCTGCATTTTGAGCATCGTGGCCGCCTGCTACTCGGCGATTGATCGCGGGTCGGCTAAAATACAAGCCGAGTCCAAAGCAAAAACGGAGTCCTAAGTCATATCGTATCATTCGATGCGCAGCTGCGCTGGAGCCGGAAACGCGCCGGCTGATCGCACCAATCGCCGTTGGTGCCAGGCTTACCCCTCACTCGCCCTTTGATGTGCTGACGACTTCGCAGTTAGTGAGCACATCATTCCACGCGACCGCCTCGCGACCGGCGTGGGAGACCAGACGCTCCCCGAACCAAAATGGCTAAGATGACATTAGCTCGGGTAGCCCGTCGCAATCGATCGTGTCCGCCAAGCCTCGACGTCACGCCGGACACTCTCCAATTTGGTCTCGACCCGTTCGATCGCGTCAGCCCCCAGCACCAACCTGAGGGGCGGTTCGGCCGAAAGAGCTGCATCGACGATCACACGAGCGGCGGCTACTGGATCACCGCGCTGCTGGCCGTTGCGCTGCGCCGCGACGGTACGTGTGCGCCCCACAGTTGCCGCGTAGTGATCGATCGTGAGCCGAGCCCGGCGCATTGAGCCGTCGGTTAGGAACTCGGTGCGGAAAGCTCCCGGCTCCACAATGATGACGCGCAGACCAAAGGGCGCTCCCTCGATGGCTACCGCTTCCGACAGGCCCTCCAGAGCGAATTTGGTGGCGTTATAGATTCCCCATCCGGCGCTTGCGGCAAACCCGCCCAGCGAGGAGATATTCACGACTCTGGCTAATTTGCTATCCCTCAGAACCGGCAATGCCGCCCGTATCAGCCGATGGGGACCGAACACATTGACGCGGAATACGGCCTCAACCTCGTCATCGGCCGCCTCCTCAACCGCAGCCAGCAAACCGTAGCCGGCATTGTTGACGAGGATATCCAAACTTCCAAAATGCGCTCTTGCGCTCTCGACGGCACTATTCGTGCTCGACGCATCGTCAAGATTGATCGGCACGACGAACAGCTGGTCAGGACCGACCCCCTTAAGAGCGTCGCTGGCCATAGCCGGATCTCGCGCGGCGGCTGCGACGCGACCGCCGCGTCGCAGCACTTCCCTCGCTATCTCGAAACCGAGACCGCGTGCCGCACCGGTGATCAACCATGTTCCAACACTAGTCGTCATATGCGCTCCCTAGCATTGCAGTGGCAGCTGTTGATCGGCCGGACACCCGCTGTTTCAAGTTGTGCCCATATGCATGGCGCGCTTTGGATCGACTAGAATTGACGCGGAAACGTGCCGGCGTGAAGCCGACCACAGTCTTGAAGTGACGCGTGAAGTGACTTTGATCGTTATATCCGAATCGGGCGGCGAGTTCGGCGATAGGGGTATCGCTCTCAATCAGCAAGCGGCGCGCTTCGGATATGCGCCGCCAATTCGCATATGCCATCGGCGTAATCCCGTACACCTTCTTGAACAAGCGCACGAGGTGTGGCGGGCTAACGCAAGCCATGGCGGCCAAATCGCTCAGCGTATGGTTGCCGAACGGGTTCTCCTTGAGAAATTGCAGCACCCGCTTAAGTCTTTGGTCGGTCGAATGAGCCGGCGGTATATGGCACTCTCGTCCATAGCGCTCCAGGATCACGGCAAACAGTGCCAACGCCCGCCCCTGAATGTAAAAATCTGATATTGGACGACAATACATTTCTGGTTTCTGGCAAAGCCGTAGGAGCGGTTCAAGCTCCTCCCATAGTTCAGCATCATGGATGCACGTTGGCGACAACCATTGCCGCGGCAGTTCTTCCATCTTCCATAGATCGGTCAACTTATCCGGATCGAACAGAACTACTGCGTAATTCACCTTTCCCACGCCTTCCGACCAACCGGAAACCTCTATATTCGCAGGTCGGAAAGAAATCATTTTGGGCAAAGTGCGCACTTGCAATGCCGGAGCGCCATTAACGCTCGTTCGTAGAAACAGCCGCCCGTCAACTCGACAAATAGCGCATGTTGTGGCGATCGAAATTGCAATTTAGATCTTTCTTTCGAGAGGTCGCGTTCAATGACTTCAACCGAAATGGGCCCCCAGTCTATTCTATGCTTCCTAATGAGCGGCGCTGCGTAATCCCGAATAGTGTGAGCCATGACTCGACATTCCTCCTGCATGCAAATTTCGAAAACAGAGCGCGGCGCTCGACAAGGTCGACAACCGTTTGGTTGAGCAGAGAGCCTAGCATTGTATCAGCGATACGCGACGCCTCCTGTCGTCAGTCGTCGAGGCACGGCACCAATCACGTTGCCGCTCAAACGCAATGCGTCGACGGACGGTACGCCCTTTCACGTGTCGGAAGATAAAGCAACTACAGGTCACGGCAAGGGCTTTCCGGTTCAAACGGTCGCGAGCGCAAAAGAAGGTCTGACGGTGCCATCTCGAGCTACGGCGCGGCGAACTTAATCGCGAGATTGATGGGTCTCGTTGATGCGATAGGCATGTGGCTCCGCTGTTCTTGTCCTCGTCATATCGCTGAGATCTGAAGCCTCCACATCTAGGGATGCTTTGAGCGGTTGGACGTTCGAGCATTTCGTAACGCGCGGTTCGGCTCATCGTTTCGTTGCGCTTCGTGTCGTCTGACCGACCCTGGAGATCCTGACGTTTTCCTGTCGCTGCTGGGTTTACTCCGATTTCGCGCTGATGCACTTTGTGGAGGCAGGCGCCGCCAGAGCGTTTGCTGCCGCGGCTGAGCGGCGGCGTCAGCGGTGAAGAAGAGGATGGTCGTGATGAGAGCCTTCAGCTTGGTCGGCGAGTGTCGGGAGAAGTCGGAGCTCGTACGGCGCCTGGTCGTGGAACTGACAGGACGAGGTCTGCGCGTGTCCACAATCAAGCGCGTATCGGACGCCTTGGACCTCGAACGGCCCGGCAGCGGAACCTGGAAGCATCGTGCCGCTGGGGCGGAAGAGGTGATGATCGCCAGCGCCAGCCGCTTCGCGCTGCTGCGGGAGATGCCAAAGGATACGCAGGAACCCGATCTGGGTACCCTGCTGGCGCGGATGGCGCCGGTTGATATCGTGCTGCTGGATGGATTCCGGCGAAGCCGCTCCCCCAAGGTCGAGGTCATCCCATCCGGGCAGAGCTTAGCGCAGTTGGCGCCGAATGACCCGATGGTACTCGCGGTTACGTCTGAGGGGCCGGTGACGGCGCCGGTGCCTTGCGTGCCGCTGTCCGACATCCGCGCTTTGGCTGATTTCGTGACGGCGCATGCGATGCCGGGCGACCGGCAACTGGAGCGACCACGCGGGCTCATCACCAACGCGAACAGGCTATCGCCAACGCTACTCGCCACGATATCAACCGCCGTGATCGAGATCCCCCTCAGCAAGACGGGCAAGAGCGCTGCGTACCCTGCGATCGATTTCGATCCCCTCGTGCACAAGGCGCGCGCGCGTCCTGTAGCTGCGCTCTCCCGGAATGCGGATTTCCTCTACGCCCATTTGGCGCGGCGTTGCTTTGATCATGTTGATCCGGCGGGTGACCTCTCGCCGGTAGGCCTCGGTCGGCAGAAAGACCTCTGGTTTGAACACGATGAACATAAAACCACTAATGTCGTCTGCGGGCCTCGTGGCCGCGGCCAGCGCGCCAAGCGCATCCATGGCCAAGGCGAGACCAAAACCCTTATAGCCGCCCTCGAGCCCGCCGAACGGCAGCAGCGCGCCTTGTAGGGCAGTGTTGGCATCCGTTGTCGGCTGGCCACTTGGCCCCAGGGCAACGCCCTCCGGGATGGTCGCGCCGAGACGGCCCCTGAACTGCAGGTCGGTCCACATGAACGCTGAGGTGCCCATGTCAATGACGAGAGGATCGCTTGCGGTTGGAAAGCCAAAGGCGACGGGGTTCGTGCCTAGTGCCGCGCGCGTGCCGCCAAAAGGAGCCACAAGTGGCGGTATGGAGACCGTGTGGATTACGACCACGAACCCAGCTCGGGCAATCATTTCGCAATAATAGGCGCTACGCCCTGTCATCCAGGTATTGGTGAAACATACGATGGCGAGTCCACTCGCCTCCGCCCGCTCAATCGCGTCCTCAGCGGCGCGGTGGGCCACGAGCATTCCAGTATTGTTGCCGCCGTCGATCATCGCGGTGACCGGTGTCTCCCGCGACACCGCGATAGGCTGCCGGGGTTGTCGGAATTGGGGCGCGTCGACGCACGTTCAAGACTTTCGGAAGGCCTGCATATTCGTAACCGCACAGCGCGGCGTCCAGCATGTGGTCCGTCATAATGCGCGCGTCATCATTGTCATATCCGATGCCGCGCAACGCTGCCTCACAGCAATTGCGCGCTTCGGCGACTGCCAGCGAACTCGATCTTCGCTTGTCCTATTGGCCATCTCCGCGTCCCCCATTGCATCTTGATTCACTAACGCGCGATGAAGCTCGGATGAATCGTCATCGCGCTTTGGCTATTCGTTTAAGCATGATCTTTTCGGAAAACCGCTTCGCACATTCCGGATCCTGCTCTAGCCGATTTCGATGTGCGGCGGCGCCGCAACTCGCGGCATCCTCGGCTTGAATCCTCTTCTGGCCTCGAACTCCACGAGATAGCGCGAGGCAACTTGGACCCTTGCAAATGTCAGATCGTAGCCGGCGCTAGCGGCTTGAGCAGCGTTGCGAACCTAGTGCGCAGTTCGCGCTTGAGCACCTTTCCAGTGACCCCCACCGGGAAATCCGCCGGTCGCCGTGCCACTTGCATCGCCGCCAATTGCTCAAGCCCGGATTTCGACAAGCGTTCATTGAAGAGCGTGAGCAACTGGTCTTCCGTTGGGATCGTCGCGTCGGGTTGGGGGCGGATGATGGCAATCGGCCGTTGCCCAAATCCATTGTGGCCCGGCACTCCTACGACAGAACAGTCGAGCACGATCTCTGCGAAATCGGCCAACAGCACCTCCTCGATCGGCAGGCTGTAAACCGCACCGAACGGGCCATCGATAACATCAACCGTGCGATCAAGGTGGTAGAAGCGACCGTCCGCGTCTCGCCGGGCTACGTCCCCCGTCAACCAATACCCCGAAAGTCTGAACCTCTTGCTCATCTCAGGGTCGTTCCAATAGCCAGGCGTAATGGTTGGCGCCTTGAGTGCTAACCGGCCTGGTGTTCCGACAGGCTGCTCTTCGCCCGCTTCGTTGACAATGGTGGCATGTTCGACCACGCCGATCGGTGACCCGATACACCGATCGTTCCGCTCAGTTTCCATGGTGAAGTACCCACCGAAGAGCGACATCCCCAATTCGGAAGAGCCGAAGCCGTCGATGAATTGCGACCCGGCTGCACGGTTGCCGAGGCCTCGCCGTCAGCCAGCAAGGCTGGCCTGATCAATCCAGAGGGCCTTTGCCCCATCGTAACGAGACGGCGGATGTGGCCGTAGTGTGCGCTATCACCCATATTGATCCAGGTATGGACTGACGAACTGGCCTCGGTCGGCAGTGGATCAGTCGACAACTCAACGAACGTGCGAGGAAATGACAGGACCATCGTCGGCTTGAAAGCCTTCATGACGGGCTCAACGACCGTGCGGCGCCAGTCGGACATGGCGATAATTGGCGGTCCATGAGCACCGCGGTCAAGAAGTAGCTCAAACCGCCCGCGTGAGTATGCGGTACCACAGACATAAGACGATCGTAGGGCTCGGCGGGCAACCGGATCAGGCGCTGCTCCTTCCCGACCCAGAACTGCCTGTGCCCGGCCATGGTTCGCTTCGGGATGCCCGTGGTCCCGGACGAGTGAACGAGTGCAACGATATCATCGTCCGCGTGAGACACGGGAAACGGTGACGGAAGCGCCCCTTTCTCCGCCCTGATAGGCGTGCAGCTCCGACACTGCCGAAATAAATCGAGGACGATAATTTGGATTGTTGCGGAAGGTGGCTTTGAAGGCGGTTGGGTCGTCACACACAAGACCGACCGCGCCCACGAGTTGGAGATAGCCGCACGCCGGGGCGACTGCCATGCCATTGTTGATTAAGGCGGCGATCGCGCCCAAGGCCGAAAGCGCGAGGAACTGAAACATTGGTTCAACGCCCTCACTGACATATATGCCGACGACGTCGCCTTTCCCGACGCCCTTGGCGTGATACCACGCAGCGTACCGGTCGCGTATCGCGACAAGGTCGTCCAGGCTATCGGCCGTCAGAACCACGTGGCCATGTGCGTCGAAGTTATGCTTGAAGATAAACGGCACACTATGGTTCGGGTTGAGACGGACGGCCCAATCCAGAAAGTTACCTGTGCCGAGGGAGCGCTCTTCTATCATCTGGCGTCGCGCTGCCGTCGGCGCGATCGCCGTCTGCTCAGTCGTCGTCGGACCATTCACAAGTGCCTCGGATGCCACTGCACACTCCATCGATTGGACGAACTTCATCAGCGAATAAGATTAGCATCCTTAAGTTGCTGTATTGTGTCACAATGCGTTTAACACGAAAATGGTGGAAAGTCCACGCGGCCTAATGGTCGCGAGCGCAGTCAAGACAACGCGCTTCAACCGCTGTGCAGATCGCAATTGAGCCACAGGCCATTCACGATCAGCATCTTGCATTGATGCAACAAGCGAAGTCAGGCCGCTCATGGCATGCCGCCACTGGTCGCTGTCTGATCTGCCCGACCGAGGTCATGACAACGCAGATCACGATCTCTAAGACACCGAGCGATCTTCACTTTGCGCGTGACGGCGGTCAAGATGGACTGAATCCAGCGCTTACGAACCGGACGCTGGACGAGGGATGTCGGGCAGGCGGACAAATTGGCGGCATAAGGCCAGACTACTATTTGCAGATTGCCCGCGTCGGCAAAGCTGCAAAGTATCCTCTTTCGAGCCTCGCGATGCCATGATTAGCCTGCATGACGACGACAGGTGCCTCGCCCCGAACCATGGCAATTCGCATTTGGCCGCCATTGTCTATCAGGTCTAACCTGACGAAGCATAGCATGGAGAGTTAATTCCTTGTCGACACCATCAACTTCCGAATACGTCAGTGGCTCGCTGTACCGCCTAGCGACCGTGAGCATCTGGGTATCATGGATCGTGGCTGCGCGGCTTGGGCTCAGGACAAGCCTCACACCCTGGGACATCACGGCAATTCGTTGCGGCGTCTCTGGACTGATCTTGCTGCCCTATCTGCTCAAGGTGGGAGTTCCCGTCGCCCGGTTGGGGGCATTCGGGCTAGCGGCGATTGTACTGGGCGGCGGGGCACCGATGGTGTTGGTTGCCTACGCGGGTCTACAATTTGCGCCTGCAGCCCACGCAGCATCGCTGTTTCTGCGCTTATCCCCCTACTCGTTGCGATATTGGCGGCTGTTGTGCTTGACGAGACCTTCACTCTTGCCAAGCAGATCGAGCTGCCCTGATTGTTATTGGTGCCTTTCTCATCGTCGGTGGCGCGGGCGGCACGATCGGATCGCGCCAAAACATCGGCCACGCCCTGTTCATCGGCGCAGCCATGTTGTGGGCCTGCTATACCGTTGCAATGCGGAAAGCGCGATTGGATGGACTTCACACTGCTGCTATTGCGGCGGTCGGATCATTGATCACTTTCGTGCCAGTGTACGCCATCGTTTCCGGGACAAGTCTGTTCAACGCGCCGTGGCGTGACGTTGCTTTGCAAGCCTTTGTCCAAGGACTGCTGACGCCCATTATTTCGTACTGGCTTTACGGACGCGCGGTCAGCATACTTGGCGCGTCGAGCGGTTCAGCGTTCGCGGCCCTAAGCCCGGCCATGACGGCACTCGTGTCCATCCCGCTCCTCGGCGAGTGGCCAGCAACGAGTGACTGTATCGCGATACTTCTGATTTCGGGCGGTGTCTACGTTGCAAGTGGAGGCTTGGCCTCGGCCCGACGAGCCGAAAACTGATGGGCTTCCCAGTAACGAGAGCATGCAAAATTGTCATAATCAACCATTCTTGCTGGGCGGCTTCACGATGAGCTCTCATATTCCTTGGCGTCGATCCGGCGGTAATGCAGCAAGGCGAGGGGTGAAATCCAGCGAATGAAGGTATGGGCTAGGAGGGGAGCAGGCGAGGAGAAGGGCAGCGCGATCTTCTCAAGGGACACACCGATCGAAGCCTTCGCCAGTTCCCTGCCTGCGGCTATAGAAAGCGCCACTGCCCGGCCATTGCAACCGGTCCAGGCAAACGCGGTAGGGCCGATTGAATGGAATCGCGGAAAGCGATCTGGAGTCATTCCGATCCGGCCGTTCCAGACAAACTCGATCTTCAGTCCGCGCGTCTGGGGCCACATCCTTTCCAGCCGCGACGAGATCAGCAGTTTCAGCTGCGACGGCCGGTTGACCGGGTTGACCACCGCGCCGCCGCTGATCAAACGGTGGTCCGCGTCGTATCTCGCGAAGTGAAGGTCCCCGCGAGTGTCCGACATTGCCAGACGCGTGGGAAGAATGGAGCGGCGGACCGTTTCGGGCAGCGGCTCGGTTGCAGCCAGCCAGGAAGTCACGGGAACAATCTCGCGTGCGACGTCCGGCAGCAGCGTTTTTGAAATGGCGCCAGTGTAGGCGTTGGTCGCGACGATGAGGCTTTTCGCCCGAACTTCTCCGCGAGGCGTTGTCACGTGCCAACAATCGGCCTTACGGTCGAGCGACGACGCGGCGGATTGCGCGTATATGCGACCGCCAGCATCCGATGTGGCTTTAGTCATCGCGCGCACGAGCGCAAGCGGGTTGATGGTACCGCCGCTGTGGCTGAGAAGACCGCCGAACCACATTTCCGATCCGATTGCATGCCTCGTCTGCTCGCGGCCCAACACCTCCATCCGGGCACCCCATTTTCGCCATTGCGCGGCGCGCCGCTCGATGAGGGCCATGCGGCCGGGGGTGTGCGCAGGCTGAAGCCAACCGGTCTGCTCGGCTTGGCGGCCGAGCCCCAAGGTGCTGGCTATTTCGAACAGGCCGTCGGCACAATCGCGCAACAAGGCCACGAAACGTTCACCGCTCGCCCCATAGTTACCAATGATGTCGTCAGGATCAGGTCGCGAGAGCGTCGGAATGACGAGCCCACTGTTACGGCCCGAGGCGCCTGCGCCAGGTTCTTGGGCCTCAAGGATCGTCGCCTCGACGCCTTGCTGACGCAGCATCATGGCGGCAGATAACCCGGTGAACCCAGCTCCTATGATAAGCACGTCAGTCTTTGTTGTGCCGACCAATTGCGGGAAATCGATCCCCGCCGGCGTCACGGTCTGCCAAACCGGTTCAGTGCAGCCCTTGCCCGTATATGGCGCGATTTCGCAGAGGCCCAGCCGCATACGCATGCTACCGATCGAGCCCTTGTGAAGCATCCAATCCAGCCACCGCGGCGTCGGGATCGGTACTGCCGACGTCCTCAGTATTGGTCATCGCCGAGCCGTATGCCGTGGGCGGCAGCGTTTGGTCGACCTTCGGCCTCCGGCTGAATGACAAGTCTTCCACCAATGATCGCGCCGAAGGGCCTGCCCGCTCCACCAGATGCGCCGTGGCGGCGTCGCGATCGGCAGGACTTTTTTCTCGGGAGAGCTTGAAGCGACCTTCCATTTGCACGATCTCGACGACGATCCGGCCGATGAGAGGGGCAAGCGTGCGAACACGCGAATCTTCCATGTCGAGAATCCAGCCATCTTCGCGGCGCTCCGACTCCTGCGCAAGGCGCGCAATGTCGTCCAAGATGGCCAATCCCGGTATCTCCACTTGACAGCGTCCCTCCACATGCACTGCGACGTAATTCCAGGTCGGCAATTGGCGCGTCGCATAGACGTTCGGGGAGATATACGCGTTGGGTCCCTGAAAGACGACGTAGACCGAAGCTCCGTCGAGATCGGCAAGCTGGGGGTTGTAACGGTCCATGTGACCACGCAGCCGCCAGCTTCCGCCGACCCCTTGCTCGACCATGAACGGAATATGGCTTGCGCGGAATTGCCCGCCAGCACAGCTGACAATGAGCCCGAGCGGATATGCCTTAATAACAGGGATCACGTGTTCAGGATCGCCCTCGCGATAGTTCGGATAGTGATACATGGCTGACCCTAGGAGGCTTGCGGGAGCGATGATTGATCTTCTAACGCGGCTTCGAGCGACGCGGCAATCGTGTCGCTTCGCAGCGACAGAAGGCTGAAGGAGCCGGCGTCGCCCATGCCGTGGCTCGCTTCGCACAATCCGTTGAGAAAGGCCGGAGGAACCGGAGCGTCCGAGCGTTTCGGCCGCAGTCGATAGTCGCGCGCAACCTGCAGCACACCGGCATGATCGGTCAGCAGGCGGCCAGCCAGCGAAGCAAGAATTGGCGGAAAACGTTCCTGCGCCGCCCCAGGCCCGAGATTGCGAAAGCCAGTCGCAAGGATCACGATGTCGGCATGCAACTCGCTCTGCTTATGCCGGTGGACCTCCTCAAGACTAAGCCGCAGGCCACCTTTGACGTCGCGAACCGACATGACTGTGGTATTGGTCAGGATACGGATTCTTTCTACGCCATCCAGCTTCTGTTCGTAGATCGTAAGATACAGTTTTCGAATGACGTCGCTATCCGCCGAGGAATAGTTAGTCCGCTTCAGCTGCTCGTCGATCAGGGCCTTGCTTGTGGAAGACGCTTCGAAATAATAGTCCACATGGTCCGGGAAGTAGACACGATCGCTGAACGGGCTGGTGTCCTTGAGCGCAAAGCCAAAGCTACGCTGAACGTTGACGATGTCCGCTTCTGGGAATTGGGCCGATAGATCGAGGATCAACTCCACCGCACTCTGGCTGCCGCCGACAACGCAAATTGTCCTTGGCGCGCCATGATGTCGCCGGTACTTTTCAAGCGCTGGAAGATAACGTGTGAGATGAAATACGCACTCGCTTTCCAACCCTTCGAACGCTGGCGGAACGAGCGGCGTACGGCCCGGCGCGACGACCAGGCTACGCGCCCGATAGACCTCGCCACTTGAGGTCGAGATCACATATTGCGCCTCGCCACATCTGGTCTCGATCATGATGTCGGTCACGGTGCGGCCATAACGAACCCAGCGGTCGAAATGCCGCGCAACCCATGTCACATATTGCGCATACTCTTTGCGCAGCGGAAACTCGACTCCAAGATTGAGATACTCGAACAAGCGACCATGCTTGTGAAGGAAGTTCGTGAACGAGTATCGGCTCAGGGGGTTGCGCGGCGTGACTAGATCTCGCAGCGGATTGTTTTGAATGTCCGAACCGCTCAATAACATCGCGGGCTGCCAGGCAGGAGCATCCATCATTTCAAGAAACGCGACCGAGCGATGCGTGTGACGCTCCTCGAGGGCGGCCGACAGAGCAATATTTGCGGGCCCGAATCCGATGCCGACAATGTCGAATGCAGCTTGTGTCATTGATGTTGACTCAGCTCTTGGTTACCGTGCGACACGGGTAGCCGCCGGAAGGAGAGGATTTACTTGAACTCGGCGGGCCGGCGACGATCGCTTTTGACGACAGGCTTCGTCGGGCAGGTGACAAAATTGAGGAAACGAACGTTTCAGACTGCGACTTCGAGTTGAGAGTGGAAACGATTTCGTCCAATGCAGCGCACCTAACCCTCTCCAGGCCGTCGCTAAGGGCTGGCTCCGGTATCGTCAGCGGGGGCATCATCTTCAAGACTTCGTCCCATGGACCGCATGTTTCGACGATAACGCCAGCGGCAAGTGCCCGACGCGCGACGGTTCGGGCAAAGCTACGATCCTGCCATGCGACGCCCTGAAGCATCCCGACGCCGCGAACCGCACCTCCCGTCGCTTGCGCGATCTCTCGCAGCCGCTCGCACATCAACCTGCCCTTGTGCTCGATCGATTGCTCAAGCGAAGCATCGCGCCATTGGGACAAGGCCTCCGCTCCCGCCACAAACGCAAGATTGTTGCCACCGAACGTTCCGTTGTGCTGTCCCGGCTCCCAGACATCGTGCTCTGGACGCATCAGCACGAGAGCCATCGGGAGGCCCAACCCGCCGATTGATTTAGCGAGGCAGACGATGTCGGGATATAGGTCGGCTCGCTCGAAGCTGAAAAGGGGCCGGTTCGTCCGCAACCTGTTTGAATTTCATCGACGATCAAGAGCGCGTTGTGCCGCCGTGCGAGATCCTGCAAGCCACGAAGCCACTCGACGCGTGCTTCATTCAGCCCGCCTTCGGCCTGAAGCGTTTCCACGATGAAGGCTGCAGGCGCATCGAGACCGCTGCCGGGATCGCTCAGCGCTTGGTCGAGATAGGCGAGCGTGTCAACGCTCGGGCCGAGATAGCCATCGAAGGGAAACCTGTCCACTCCGAGGAAAGGCACGCCGGCGCCGTTCCGCTTGCGTCGCGCGCTCGAAACGGCAAGCGCGCCGAGCGACATGCCGTGAAAGCTATTGGTGAAACTGACAACATTGGTTCGGGAGGTTACGCGCCGCGCGAGCTTGAGCGCCGCTTCGATGGCGTTCGCTCCGGTCGGACCGGTGAACTGCATCCGATAATCAAGGCCGCGTGGCGCAAGAATTGTCTCTTGAAACTCGCGGATGAAGTTCCGCTTCGCGTCAGTGTACAGATCTAGCGAATGTAGAACGCCATCCGCTTGCATGTATTCGATAACGGCCCGTTTCAGCGCGGGATTGTTGTGCCCATAGTTGAGAGCGCCTGCACCTGCAAGAAAGTCGATATAAGAGTGGCCGTTTTCGTCTGTTAGCAAATGACCCGAGGCAGTCCGAAATACGATAGGGATGTCACGAGAATAGGAGCGAACTTGCGACTTCGTGTCGTTCGAAGATTGTTTGAGACCCCACCGTACACTCCCACGATTGAACCGATTTAATCATCAGCACAAGCTTCGCATCTTAACGTTGCGTTATTGTGTCATGCTTCGTGTAGCACGAAAACAATCGAGTGTCGACGCGGCGCTGATTGTCGGTGCCGCCGGCAATGAGGGCCGCTCACTCATGAACAAGACGCCCGGAGGCGCCGTGCGCGATGGCATTGGGCCGAGGCCATTCACGATCATCATCTTGCACGGGCAGCACGGGCGAAGTCAGAAAAGCGCCTGGTCAAAGTCACTGGCGTAGAATGCACGCGAGGCTGCGATCATGGTCTGACCCCTGCGTCACTTGTTTACCTCGATCAATCGGCCGCGATATCTGGCGCAAGAGTTCGTGAGGATCGGAGCAAACACTCCCCTGTAAAGCCGGTGATGCTATTGCGATGTTGCGTTCGCGCTCATCGATGCGCTGGCGGCAACGAGGGACCAATTGATGTGTCAGAGATGCCATTTCGTAACGACGGAACAAATGCGGCCTTCACCAAGGCGAAGGAAAAGGTTGCGATGCTACGCAAATACTAAGGAACTTTCCGCCGCAGAACGAAACTGTTGTGCTAGCTTTTCCGCTAGGTCGGGATCGGAGAGGAGGATCTCGCTAGTTAATATCTCGCAAACCCTAGCAAAATCGTCCGCTGCCAGCTTTCGCGCCAGCAGCCCTGCAAGCTCAGCTATAGGCGTGGGACGAAGACAGGGCTCTATCGTAGGTCGGCGGCGCGGTTACCTTATCAAGGACTGGCTGCGCATCGACGTCATTCGCGTCGGGTTTTGCACCCCTCGTCTGTTGGAAGGTTCTCAGCTCTTGACGCACCGCTGAGGCTGCAATTTTTTCGCCGGCATCAACGCGCTTGAGCACATCAAGAACAAATTCTTCAGGAACGCCGTTGGATGAAAGCACATACAGCGCCGAGGGCGGTAAATGCGCAACTGTTGCGCTTTTGCCGGACGCCCAATGAGCCACACGCATATATGCCTGGGCTGTGCGCGCGGGAAAGCCAATTTCAGCTTCCACCCATCGGAGAAAAACCCCGTGAGATAAGTGCCGCTTCGATTCGATGAGTGCTTTACCTATCTGAATAATTGAATTTGCACATTGCCGGCGAATACGATCTGCCTGGCCGCGCAAAAAGTTTTCTACAGAAGGGGATAGGTCTTCGTAGCTAAACCAGACGTCAGGCAAGATCGCCGTTGTTGCGTCATCACGACTAATGCGCGTCGGCTTCCACGCTACAGACCTATGTTTGAGCAGGGTGTCCAACGCAGCTCTCGTCAGTCAAGTGAGAAGCATACTTCCATACCATAGAGCGGAAATCAATGTTCAGTTGATTGAATGGAATAATCAACTTTTGGTACGTTGCGAGCGTCGGCGTATTTGTTCGAGGCGAGACTCAACATCTTGTCGACCTTCTTTCATTTCGGGTTTCATTCTAGCAATCGTTATATTTATAGAAATATATTGTGCGCGGGTGCCGACTGGAGGCCTAGACAACTCCGTACGGGGCACTTGGAGAGCGCGCTTCTGGCCGAGGCGCAAGGAAGCGCTGTTCTCGGGGAGTTCATCACGAGCGCTGGGCATGGCCAAATATGTGAGGCTGTTGGACGCCATTTCCATCGTTCGCGGACCGCACGCTGTGTCGCTCGAAAAGCTGCCCCGCGCCGAGGCGCATCAGGGTCAGCAGCGTCCGTCGACACACGGTGACAGCGTCGCATCGTTCGACGGTGCGAGCGGCCAGCGCGTCCCTTGATCCTCAGGCCGCTTCGCCCTTCGTCGACGTAGGTTCGCACGATCGTAAAGCGCTTCTGCTGTGCGTAGGCCGCGATAGCGGCGGCCTGGTTCTCAATCGAGTATCTCTGGAAATCGGTCGACATTCGCACATACTGCGCCGCTCGGAGCGCTTTGATGCGCTTCGCCAGTTCCGTTCTCCTGCGCACGACAAGCGAATTGGCCATCAGCCGATGTCCGGTTGGCCAGGATATTTTAGCAAAACGTCGACATGAGAACAAACGTTAGCCGCGAAGCTTGAGCCAGGCCTGGAGTATTAATGCCAAAGCAAAAAGGCACGACGCAATGAAGGCAGCCATACCTGATGGTCGCCGCGCGAAATACAGTCCGACCAAGGTTATGACCGCCGCCAATTCGCGACCGAAAGCCCTTTCCAGTTGGGGGGCATTGGCGAGCACAATTCCGACTTCGGATTCATCAGACGTGGCTTCTCCTTTCGGCGCATGCGAAGATGCGGCCGCAGCATAGGTTTAAAGGATCGGGAAGGCCGCTCGGTGGCCAGTGCGGTATCGGCAGCCTGGCCCGCGCCGTCGGTCACAAATGATGCGCCGGGTAGACGCGCCGAGAAAAGCGGGAGGCGATCGTGTTGTCGCTTCGTCGGCATCTCGCCCCGGATGGCGAGCCAATCGAACCCGAAAGAAGCACGATTAGTCGGGGACAACGGCATCCATTCGGCGAGGTTGGTTGCGAGTACGATACAACCGTGGGTAAATAGTATTGTCGTCGTTCGGTTTTTGGCGGGGGGCAATGTCTAGATCGCGTATCTTTGCCGCGTGCGCCATCGCGCTCGCGAGTGCCGCCCTTCTCACGCCGGCGAAATCCCAGCAGCAGACGTCGCCGGCCAACGGTCCAGCGCCGGCGGCGCAAAGTCCCATGCCCGAACAACCGCGTGCTGGTCAGTCGGCTCAGAAGTCCGAGGCAGCGCCTGCGGGTGCCGAAGATGCCGCCGGCGGTCACGCCTAGCGATCCGCAGAAGCAATGCGTAAGGTCTGACGAGTTTGCGGTGGAGCTTCGGTCCGGGCGTAACCCGGTAGGCGCCCCCATCGTGCTCACCACGAATTTTCTGCCGACGAACCAGCGTGTCGACGTCGGCGTGCGTGCGCCGTTCGTCGACGGCGTCCGATACTTCGCCGGGATCGACTACGGCGACGAGACCTACCTCTTCAAGCGGCAAGACGCGGTCACGCACCGCGCGACGGAATCTGATCCGTTGGTGCAGAAGCATCTGCTGGAACCCGATCAGACCATCGTCACGCTGAACATGGGCGACGATCTGGCTTGGTTCTGGAGCCGGGTCGATCTGTATCTCTACACGTGCAACAGCCCGGTCGGGCAATCTCCCTGGCGGGTCTCGTCCGTGAGCGTCAGGCTCAGTCCGTACTGGCTCAGCATCTTTGCCGTCGTCGCGGAGGTCCTCATCCTCTACCTCTGGATCGGGTTCGCGCTCCGCAAGCAGGATCACACGTTCGCGTCGTTCCTCCGCGCATTGAACCCTGCTCAGGTCTCCGCGGGGCCGGACGGGAAGGGCAGTCTCTCGACATTCCAGACGTTGGCCTTTTCACTGGCCGTCGCCGCTCTGATCACGCTACTGCTGTTGCAGACGGGGACTTTGGTGGACATCTCGGGCTCGATCTTGACGCTGCTCGGCATTAGCGGAATCGGAGCCACGATCGCTAAGGGCACGGATAGCCAGCGCAATACGCTGTCGGCCGACAACCGGGCATGGCTCCTCAGACATGGCTGGATTCCAATGGCCAAGACCGTCGTCGATCCGTCGAACGCCACGTGGCGCGATTTTTTCACCACGGACGGCGTCTTCGATGTGTACCGGTACCAAAGCTTCATCTTCGGACTTGTGGTGATCGGCGGATTGATCGCGGCGGGCGTCAATCAGCTATCGACGTTCGTCGTCCCGAACACGATCCTGGGCATCGTGGGATTGAGTCAGGTCGTTTACATCGGCGGCAAGCTCGTGACGCCCACCAACATTTCCGATCTAAACGCCGCCATCGCCGGTCTTCGCATCGACGAACAGAAGCTCAAGGCCGCCGCGGTCGCGAAAAAGCAGGGGCAAGTGGCAAGCTTGGCGGAAGCAATTCCCCTGATAGGTCAGGACGCCTACGACGGGTACCGACAGAAGGCAAGGGATGTCGCAGCGATCTTCACTGACGCGACCGGCATCGTCATCGCCGACGCGTCGCTCGAGCCCGTCATCATTTGAAGGAGGCCGGCATGGCTAAGAACATCCTGGTCTTCGCCGACGGTACGGGAAACGAGGGCGGCCTCTTGCCGGACGAGAGCCGCACCAACGTCTACAAGCTGTACCGGGCGACGCGGACGGGTCCTGACTCGATCATCGACCCGAAGAAGCAGCTCGCGCTCTACGTTCCGGGCATCGCAACGGTGGCGCAGAGGCACGACAATGGCTGGGACCGTCTCAAGGAGACCGTTCAGCAGATGTTCGGGTTCGGAATTACGACGAAAATCATCGACTGCTATATGGTGATCATCGGCGTGTGGGAGCCGGGACCGCATCTATCTGTTCGGCTTCAGCCGCGGGGCCTACACGGCCAGATGTCTCGCACACGTGCTCCAACTCTGCGGCGTTCCGCGGAAAGAGCGGAATGGCAGAATCCATCAGCCTTGATCCGAAATCGTTGCGACGGGTCGCCAAGGAGGCGGTCTCTTGCATCTACTGGCTCGGAATGCCGCGGGGCGGGGCAGAAGCTGACCAGCGAGCGGAGCAGTTCCGGTCCGCCTACAAATCGGAAGTTGGACGCGCCGCTGGTGCTTCCGCCTATTTCATCGGGATATGGGATGCTGTCGCCGCGATTGGGTGGCAGCGCTTCTTCCCGACGACTGGGCCTATTCGATCAGATCTGGTTCGCGGGTAACCACGCCGACATCGGTGGGAGCTATCCCGAGAACGAGTCTCGGCTGTCAGACATCACGCTCGACTGGATGGTGGAATTCATCATCGACAAGATCCCCGAGGCGGGTTGCGTGATTGTCGACAAGAGCCTGCTGCGGCTCTATCCATCGGCCGATGGAATGATGCACGACGAATGCATGGTCGGGATGGGCGGAACCGCGCTCCATTGGTCGAAAGCGGTCCGCGACGTACCGGACACCGCGCAACTTCACGAGACGGTCTATGAACGGCTCGCGATGAGCTCGGTCCGCAACTTCACTAGCTTTGGTCCGTACAGGCCCGCCGCTTTGCAAAATCATCGAAAGGCGAAAGCGTTCTTCGAACCGACCCCGACGGAGAAAGGTCCCCACGCCGGCGAGAGCGCTCAAAATGAAACGCAAACGTCTGGGCCAACTGCGACCTGAGCAAACGGCAGCGAAGACGGTACTGGCAGGCTCCGTAGCGTGCAGATGCAACACCCCCGGCGTAGCACGTACGACATTCGGATCGGCCAAGTCTCTTGATTGGCGTCGGGATCATCCCGGCGGCGCGGGGAGGGGAGTGATTTTTGGGAACGTGCCGAAGCGAAGTGCCCCCGTTGTGCCCCAAGTCCTCTAGGGCACACCAGGGAATTGATCCATTAAGTCTTTGAATGTAAACGGCAATGGTGGACGCACAAGGGATCGAACCTTGGACCTCTCCCGTGTGAAGGGAACGCTCTCCCGCTGAGCTATGCGTCCGGGAATTTTGGCGCCCGCTGGCGACCCAGCGAAAACTGAGCCTCGTCAGAGCCCGCGATTTACGAAGTGCGGGGTAGGGGTGTCAAGCCAAAGGCTCGATCAGGATCACTTTTCTTCGAAGCGACATCCCGCTCTATCTTTTTGTTTGCGCATCATCTTTTCGGAAAACCGGTGCCCACTTTTCCGATGCTGCTTTTATCTTGCAAGTCGAGATTACGCCCCTTGCTGGCGGGCGCGGGAGGCGTGTGACTGCAGCGCGCGGATGCGCTCGGCGAGCGTTCCGCCGCCCTCGGACAGGCCAGAGGTCGCGGCCGCGCCATTCGCGGCGACGCCGTTGGCTCCCTTTGGCGCGGGCTTCGAGGGCACCATCGGTTCCGCGGCCAGCATGGCCTCGATCGCCGAATTCGGCCCTTCGAGCTGGATCGCAAGTTTTGCCACTTCGGCGGCGATGTCGTTGATACGCTCGCGCAACAGCGCGTTTTCCATGCGCTCGGTAGCCCACGAGCTTTCCGCCTGCTGCTGGATCGCGTTGATGTCACGCTGCAGTTTGGCGCGTTCATCGCGGGCGAGGCGAAGTTGCTCCTCGAGCGCGGTCTTCTCGGTGCGCAGCTTTTCGATCGCTGCCGAACTGCCGCCGCTCGACATCGTCGCGATCTCGTTGCGCAATTCCATCATGATGCGCTCGGCAGTGTTGTTCGTCTGCTTGAGCTGATTGTTTTCGAATTCGCGCTCGGCGAGCAGCTTGCCTTGGGTCGCGAGCCTCGTTTCGAGGTCGGTGACGCGGTTGCCGAGCATCTCGGCTTCCTTGACCTGGACGATCAATTGGCGGTCGAGATCGTTGACGCGCTGGCTCAGGTTTTCGACCCGGCCGCGCGCCTCCGAAAGCTCGCGCGACGCATTCTCGGATTCCGTCCGCTCCTGCGTCAGCCGCGTTTGCGTTGCGGCAAATTCCTTTTCGGCGTCGCCGACGCGGCCCTTCAATTGCTCGATCTGCGTGCGCACGGCAACCAGCTCGATCTGGCGGGTATCCGCCACCATCGAACGGTCGGATAATTCGTGATTGATCTTGGCGAGCTCGCTTTGCTTGGCGGTCAGCGCCTGTTCGGCGGAGCGCAGCGCCTCGGTCTTGGCGTTGAATTCCTCCTCGGTCGCACGCAGCTGCTCTTTTCCCGCCTTCTCGCGCGCTTCCAGCGCAAAGATCGTGGCGTTCTTTTCGCCGAGCTCGATCTTCATGCGATTGATGGCGTCCGTCTTCTTGCCGAGTTCGGCGAGCTGGCTGGTGGTCTTGCTCTTGAGCTGGTCGACGCTCATCTCGAGCCGGCGGGCCGACATCGCGAATTCCGCGCGCAACTGGTCCTTGTCGGCCTGGATTTCGGCCATCGACAACGGCGTTGCTGCTTCCAGACGCCGGGTCGTCAGCCGCACCGCTCGGTTATGCACCAGCGGCACGATCATCAGGCCGCACAGCATCGAGACCAGAAAACCGATCGCCAGATACATGATCGGTTCGATCATGAAGGGGTACTCCGCGCCATAAAGAGGTTGTTAATCACAATGCCACGGCCGGCCGGCAAAAGGCCAGCCCATTGCCGCGTTAACGTGAATCTCTAACCAGAGGGGCCGGCTGCGGAACAATTCCCGTGGGAACGGCGATCAGAACGGGTTCCAGGTCGCGCGCGGGGTGTATTTGAGGTAGCCGATATTGGCGCCTAGCCGCAGCCCGATGCCGGAGCGGATCGGCACCAGCACGATGCTGTTGGCGGTCAGCGCCGTCATGCCGAAACCGCCGACGATATAGGCCGAGCCATCGATGCCGACGAAGCGCTGGTAGATCGCGTTGGTGGCGGGCAAATTATAAACCAGCGTCATGGTGCGCGCGCCGTCGCCGCCCCAGTCGAAGCCGACCGAGGGGCCTTGCCAGTAGACCCTGAGGTCACCGGCATTCTTGGTGTAGAGCGTGCCTTCACCGTATCTGAGGCCCGCGACAAAGGCGCCGGAACCTTCTTCGCCGAGCACGTAACCGTTCGGCAGGCCCCATTGGCTCACCGCGCGCTCGATGATCGAGGCGAGCCCGCGCGAGACGTTGCCGAAAAACTTGTGCCCAGCGTTGACCAGCTCGTCCGGCCCATAGGTATAAGGGGTCGTCTCACGCTGCGGCGGCGGAGTTTGCGGCGGCGGCGCCTGCTGTGCGGACGCGGGCGCGGTCCAGCACATCAGCGCGGCGAGCGCTGCCGCAGCGAAGCGTGATGCGAAAATCATAAAGAACCCCTGGTATCGAAATTCTGGCCGCTCCCTTAACCTGATGCCAACGGCACGGTTCTAGGTTGTGTCCAGTATCCCCTCGAACTCGATTGTTATCGATACCAACTATGACGGCACAACGGCAGGAAAGATATGCTGGGCGCCCCGGAATAGCCTTTTTCGCCCTGTTGGCGGGCTTTTTGGTGACCATCGGCCCTGATTCGGCAGCCAGCGCTGCGACCACCGAGCGGGTGGTCGCAAACCGATATTCCGGCCTTGCGATCGAGGGGTTCGATCCCGTCGCCTATTTCACCGATTCGGTCGCGGTGCAGGGCCTGCCCGAGTTCGAAGCCGCTCAGGCGGGCGTGGTCTGGCGTTTCCGCAACGAGGGCAACCGTGCTTCCTTTATCGCCCATCCCGAAATCTATGGTCCCCAGTTCGGCGGCTACGATCCGACCGATCTGGTGCGCGGCGTGACTTATGCCGGTAACCCGCGATTCTGGCTGGTGGCGGGACAGCGCCTCTATCTGTTCGGCCGAGAACAGAGCCGTGACGCCTTTGCCGCCGATCCCGAGCGCTTTCTGAAAGAGGCGCAGACGCGTTGGCCGGCGCTGGAAGAGAATCTCGCGCAGTAGATCAGGCCGCGGAAGGATCGCCCCAGGCGATGAACTCCGGCACGATGAAGTCCCTGGCGTCTAGCCCGAAGCGCAGGGGGGCACCTTTCGAATCGGTGATCTTGCCGCCGGCGGCAGTAATGACGGCATGCCCGGCCGCGACATCCCATTCGCAGGTCGGCGACAGGCGTGGATAGATATCGACATGCCCCTCCGCCACCCGGCCGAATTTGACTGCTGAGCCAAGCTCGGCCCTGGTGGCTCCGGGGCGCCCGGCAATAAAGGCTTCGGTCCTGTCGTCGCCATGCGAGCGGCTGACCGCGACCGTCCATGGCTGTCCGCATGGTGGGCAGGGACGGGTATGGATCGGCACGACGAGGGGGGCGGCGCCATCGCGCAGCGTCAGCCGCTCGGCGCCACGGCCGACGATCCCGCGCCAGATCAGACCGAGCGCGGGTGCGCCGACGATGCCGAGCAAGGGTACGCCATCGGTGACCAGCGCCAGGTTGACGGTGAACTCGCTGCGGCCGGCGACGAATTCCTTGGTGCCGTCGAGCGGATCGATCAGGAAAAAGCTTTCCACGTAGGGCGGCTTCGCCAGATGGAGGCGTTCCTCCGAAAGTGACGGCACCCCGGGCGCCAGCCGCGCCAAGCCTTCGGCGATCACACGATCAGCGGCGAGATCGGCCTCCGTTACCGGCGATCCGTCGGTCTTGCCATCGACCTTCATCGCGGAACGGTTGACGGCGAGGATGGCTTCGCCGGCCCGGATCACCAGTTCGGTCAAGGGTTCGATCAGCGCTGCGGCCGCATCGCGATCGATCTGGCGCGGGCGTGACTCATTCATGGGCAGTTCTCTTGGCAGGTCGTTGGCAAATCTCTGGGAAGTCCTCTTGGGCAAGTCTCATATCCTGTTCGTCGGGCCATATCATCCCCGCCCCGTGCTGGCAGCATGCGGCTCACCAGTGTATCAAACCAGCAAAGCATGCGTGATTCGCGCGGCCCGCGCGTGTCGCGGCCTTCCAGGAACAATCCATGTCTGGCACTTCGTCTCCCGGTCCCGCTCCCGACGCCCTCGAGTTGGCGGCGCTGCTCTGTTCGCGTGTTTGCCATGATCTCATCAGTCCGGTGGGCGCGATCGTCAATGGGCTTGAGGTCCTCGACGACGATCCCAAGCCCGAAGATCGCGATTTCGCGCTCGACCTGATACGTAAGAGTGCCAAGACCGCGTCCGCCCGGTTACAGTTCTGCCGCCTGGCGTTCGGTGCGGCGGGGTCCTCTGGCGCCCAGATCGATCTTGGCGATGCCCAGAACATGGCGAAGGGGCACATCGAGGACGGCAAGGTTACGCTAACCTGGAATCTGCCGCGCCTGTTGCTGCCGAAGAACCGCGTCAAGCTGCTGTTGAACATGCTTGTCGTCGCGCAGCAGACGATACCGCGCGGCGGAACGCTGGTGATCGATCCGGTCGGCGACGGCGAAAGCATGAGCTTTCGCATCACGGCAGCCGGCCTCAACGCGCGCGTGCCGCAAAACATCGTCGATCTCCTGAGCGCGAACTCAACCGCTTCGATCGACGCGCATTCGGTGCAGCCGCATTATACGCGGCTGTTGGCGCAGGCCTGCGGGATGAGCGTGACGCTCGTGCTCGAGGGCGAAAAGGTGATCATCGCGGCTGCCTGAGTTGGCGCGCGCGTCGATATGGTTAACCAACGGTTTACGACAAGGGGGCGGATTCGATGATTCCGCCTTATCTCTTTGTTGATCCCGTTCTTTTCCATTTGCTCAACCAATATTAAACGGTTTGCATAGAAGCTGGCCAAGTTCCGTCAGGCGCGTCGATGTCGCGTGCCGCTGCGTTCGAAGGCCAGTTTCATGGATGATTTGTTGCGGGAATTTCTGACCGAGACCAGCGAGAGCCTGGATACGGTCGATAACCAGTTGGTGCGGTTCGAGCAGGACCCGAGCGACGCGAAGATCCTGGATAATATTTTCCGCCTGGTTCACACCATCAAGGGCACCTGCGGTTTCCTCGGACTGCCGCGGCTGGAAGCCCTGGCGCACGCCGGCGAGACCTTGATGGGCAAATTCCGCGACGGCATGCCGGTGACCGCCGGCGCCGTGACGCTGATCCTGTCCTCGATCGATCGCATCAAGGAGATTCTGGCAGGCCTCGAAGCCACCGAGAACGAGCCCGAGGGCACCGACGAAGACCTGATCGAAAAGCTGCATGAGATGGCCGAGGGCCGCGCGCATGCGGTCGAAGCGCCGCCGCCTGCGCCGATCGTGGTCGCACCTCCCGTGCAGCCCGCGATGACGGAAGGCCATTTGGTGGTGCAGACGCTGGAGCGTCCGCTGCGTCCGGGCGAAGTCTCGCTCGACGATCTCGAGCGCGCCTTCCGCGAGACCGAGATCGAAGCACCGGCGCCACGGCCGCGCCTGTCGCAAAACCGGCCGCTGCTAGCCCCCGCCCCGAAGCCGGAAGCGGCGGCCGCCGAGCCGCCGGCCGCCAAAGAGAAAAAGCCGCCCCGCAAGGCGGTGGCCATCGCGGTCGACGGCGATGTGCAGGAAGCCGACAAGATCGCCAACCAGTCGATCCGCGTCAACGTGGACACGCTGGAACATTTGATGACCATGGTCTCCGAGCTGGTCTTGACCCGCAACCAGCTGTTGGAGATCTCCCGCCGCAACGAGGACACCGAGTTCAAGGTGCCGCTGCAGCGGCTGTCCAACGTCACCGCCGAGCTGCAGGAAGGCGTCATGAAGACGCGGATGCAGCCGATCGGCAATGCCTGGCAGAAGCTGCCCAGAATTGTCCGCGACCTCTCCGGCGAACTCGGCAAGCAGATCGAGCTCGAGATGCACGGCGCCGACACCGAGCTTGACCGCCAGGTGCTCGACCTGATCAAGGATCCGCTGACCCACATGGTGCGCAACTCCGCCGACCACGGGCTGGAGACCCCGGCCGAGCGGCTGGCCGCCGGCAAGGGCGAGCAGGGCACCATCCGGCTGTCCGCCTATCACGAGGGCGGCCACATCATCATCTGCATCGCCGACAATGGCCGCGGGCTGAACACCGAGCGGATCAAGGCCAAGGCGCTCCAGAACGGTCTCGTCACCGAGGCTGAGCTGGAGAAGATGACGGAAGCCCAGATCCACAAGTTCATCTTCGCGCCGGGCTTCTCGACCGCGGCCACCGTCACCTCGGTGTCCGGCCGCGGCGTCGGCATGGACGTGGTGCGCACCAATATCGACCAGATCGGCGGCACCATCGACATCAAGTCGGTGGCGGATGAGGGCTCGTCCGTCACCATCAAGATCCCGCTGACACTCGCGATCGTCTCGGCGCTGATCGTGGAAGCCGGCGGCGACCGCTTTGCGATCCCCCAGCTCTCGGTCGTGGAACTGGTGCGGGCCCGCGCCAACTCCGAACACCGCATCGAGCGCATCAAGGACACCGCGGTGCTGCGGCTGCGCAACAAGCTGCTGCCGCTGATGCATCTGAAGAAGCTGTTGAAGATCGACGACGGTTCCTCCAGCGATCCCGAGAACGGCTTCATCGTGGTGACGCAGGTCGGCAGCCAAACGTTCGGCATCGTGGTCGACGGCGTGTTCCACACCGAAGAAATCGTGGTCAAGCCGATGTCGACCAAACTGCGGCACATCGACATGTTCTCCGGCAACACCATTTTGGGCGATGGCGCCGTGATCATGATCATCGACCCCAACGGGATCGCCAAAGCGCTCGGCGCCGCCGGCTCGACCGCCCAGGGCATGGCGGACGAGAACGCGGCGTCGCATGCCAACATGGGCGAACAGCTGACCTCGCTGCTGGTGTTCCGCGCCGGCAGCGCCCAGCCCAAGGCGGTGCCGCTCGGGCTCGTCACCCGCCTGGAAGAGATCGCCACCGACAAGATCGAGCTCTCCAACGGCCGCTACATGGTGCAGTACCGCGAGCAGCTGATGCCGCTGGTGCAGATGGCCGGGGTCAACGTCCAGACCCAGGGCTCGCAGCCGATCCTGGTGTTCGCCGACGACGGCCGTTCGATGGGGCTTGTGGTCGACGAGATCATCGACATCGTCGAGGAGCGGCTGCACATCGAGGTCGCCGGCGGCGAGGCCGGCATTCTCGGCTCGGCCGTGATCAAGGGCCAGGCCACCGAGGTGATCGACGTCGGCCACTTCCTGCCGATGGCGTTTGCCGACTGGTTCTCGCGCAAGGAGATGCGCCCCTCGCTCGCCTCGCAGTCGGTGCTTTTGGTCGACGACAGTGCCTTCTTCCGCAACATGCTGGCGCCGGTCCTGAAAGCCGCCGGCTACAAGGTCCGCGTCGCCCCCAATGCCCAGGAGGGCCTCACCGCGCTGCGCTCGGGCCAGAACTTCGACGTGGTGCTGACCGACATCGAGATGCCCGACATGAACGGGTTCGAGTTCGCGGAAGTTATCCGCGCCGACCATAATCTGAGCACGATGCCGATCATCGCACTGTCCTCGATGGTGTCGCCGGCGGCGATCGAGCGCGGGCGGCAGGCCGGCTTCCACGACTACGTCGCCAAGTTCGACCGTCCCGGCCTGATCGCGGCGCTGAAGGAACAGACCGCCGAAGTCCGGCAGGCGGCATGAAAGGCGAGAGCATGACAACCAAGACCGAGAGCACCGAGGGCACCATGGTCGAATACGTCACCGCCGTGATCGGCGGGCAATTGTTCGGCCTGCCGATCTCGCGCGTCCAGGACGTGTTCATGCCGGAACGGCTGACGCGGGTGCCGCTGTCGTCTTCCGAGATCGCCGGCGTGCTCAATCTGCGCGGCCGCATCGTCACCGTGGTCAACATGCGGGCCCGCCTGGGCTTGCCGAAGAACGACGACGGCAAGCCGCCGATGGCGGTCGGCGTCGACCTGCGCGGCGAATCCTACGGCCTGCTGATCGACCAGATCGGCGAGGTCCTGCGGCTGCCCGATGACAGCCGCGAGGAAAACCCCGTCAACCTCGATCCCCGCATGGCCAAGCTCGCCGGCGGCGTCCACCGCCTCGACGGTCAGCTCATGGTCGTCCTCGACGTCGATCGCGTGCTCGAAATCTTGCCTGAAATGAAGGCGGCATAAGCATCGCAAGCGGATGCCGAACGCAGACCAAACTGCAAACGGAAACGTCCCCTGGTCGGGATAGGAAGCAGAGGCCGAAAATGAGAACATGTCTGGTAGTGGATGACTCAAGTGTCATTCGTAAGGTCGCACGCCGTATTCTGGAAGGCCTGGATTTCCAGATCACTGAAGCCGAGGACGGCGAGAAGGCGCTCGAAGTCTGCAAGCGCGCCATGCCCACCGCCGTGCTGCTCGACTGGAACATGCCGGTGATGGACGGCTACGAGTTCCTCGGCAATCTGCGCCGGATGCCCGGCGGCGACGTGCCCAAGGTCGTGTTCTGCACCACCGAAAACGATGTCGCGCACATCGCGCGGGCGCTGCACGCCGGCGCCAACGAGTACATCATGAAGCCGTTCGACAAGGACATCGTCACCGCCAAGTTCCAGGAAGTCGGCCTCCTCTGATTGTTGCGCTCGGATCCGGCGGCAGAAGCCTTCGGCGTCAGCGTTGTGTAACCGTGCCGTTGAGCCGTTGGTGAAGTAATGAGTGTTGCGTTGACGAGTGCCCCCGCCCCGAC
Organism: uncultured Alphaproteobacteria bacterium; assembly: GCA_963774775.1. Classification (GTDB taxonomy): domain Bacteria; phylum Pseudomonadota; class Alphaproteobacteria; order Rhizobiales; family Xanthobacteraceae; genus Bradyrhizobium. The sequence goes on along the minus strand of CAVZGZ010000051.1, from coordinate 114,883 downwards.
CTCGACGAGGTCAGACAAGCTGCGGGTGATGGTGGTCGACGATTCCGTCGTGATCCGCGGGATGATCGCGCGCTGGATCGGCGCCGAGCCGGACATGGAGGTCGCCGCGTCGCTGCGCACCGGCCTCGATGCCGTCAACCAGCTCGAGCGCATCAATCCCGACGTCGCCGTGCTCGATATCGAAATGCCCGACCTCGACGGCATCTCGGCGTTGCCGCGATTGCTGGCGAAGAAGCGCGATCTCATCATCATCATGGCCTCGACGCTGACCCGCCGCAACGCGGAGATCAGCTTCAAGGCGCTCTCGCTTGGTGCGTCCGACTACATTCCAAAGCCGGAAAGCACGCGCGAGATAACCGCCGCCGAAACCTTCCGTCACGATCTGATCCAGAAGATCCGCCATCTCGGCGCCAAGGTTCGCCGCGCCGCCGCGCCGGTGAGCCCGCATTTGGCGCCGACCCTCGACAAGGCGCGCGAGGCTTCGTCCCGCGCGGCTCCGGCACTGGCCGCAGCAACGGTCGTGCCGCAACCGGCGCGTCGTCCGTTCGGTACGCTGGCGCCGAAGGTGCTCTTGATTGGCTCTTCGACCGGTGGTCCGCAGGCCCTGATGGCGCTGGTTGCCGAGATCGGTCCCGTCATCGATCGCTATCCGGTGCTGATCACCCAGCACATGCCGCCGACATTCACCACCATTCTCGCTGAACATCTGGCGCGCGCGAGCCGCAGGCCTGCGCACGAGGCCGTCGATGGCGAAACCGTCAAGGTCGGCCAGATCTATCTCGCGCCGGGCGGCCGTCACATGCGCGTGGTTCGCCATGGCACTGACGCCGCGATCGCGCTCGATGACGGCCCGCCGGTGAATTTCTGCAAGCCCGCGGTCGATCCACTGTTCACCAGCGCGATCGACGTCTGGCACGGCAGCATCATGACGGTGATCCTGACCGGCATGGGCTCCGATGGCATGCGCGGCGGCAAGGAAATCGTGGCGGCCGGCGGCAGCGTGATTGCCCAGGATGAGGCCACCAGCGTGGTGTGGGGCATGCCGGGGGCGGCGGCAAATGCCGGCATCTGCGCGGCCGTGCTGCCGCTCAATCAGATCGCGCCGAAGCTGGTTCGTTTGTTCTCGGGAGATCGTTCGTGACGCCGCTAGACTATGAGTATCTGCGTAAGCTGCTGAAGGAACGTTCCGGGCTGGACCTGTCGGCCGACAAGCAATATCTGGTCGAGAGCAGGCTGATGCCGCTGGCCCGCAAGGCGTCACTGCCCGGAATCCCCGAACTGGTCCAGAAGATGAAGGGCGCCGGCGCCGACGCATTGACTGCCGAGGTGGTCGAGGCGATGACCACCAACGAGACCTTCTTCTTCCGCGACAAGATCCCGTTCGATCATCTGAGGGAGGCCGTGCTTCCGGCGCTGATCCGGGCGCGCGCCGCCCGACGCTCCCTAAGAATCTGGTGCGCGGCTTCGTCGACCGGGCAGGAGCCCTATTCGATTGCAATGTGCATCAAGGAAATGGGCGCAGCGCTGGCGGGCTGGCGCACCGAGATCGTCGCGACCGATCTGTCGCTGGCGGTGCTGGAAAAATCCAAGGCCGGCATCTTCAGTCAGTTCGAAGTGCAGCGCGGCCTGCCGATCCAGTTGCTGGTGAAGTATTTTGCGCAAACCGGCGAGCTCTGGCAGCTCAACGCCGACATCCGCGCCATGGTGCAGCACCGCCAGCTCAATCTGTTGCAGGACTTCTCTCACCTCGGCACCTTCGACGTGATCTTCTGCCGCAACGTGCTGATCTATTTCGATCAGGCAACCAAGGCCGGCATCTTCGCGCGTCTTGCCAAAATGCTCGAGGCGGACGGTGTGTTGGCGCTGGGGGCAGCTGAATCCGTGGTCGGCCTCACCAACGTCTTCAAGCCCTATCCGGATCGGCGCGGGCTCTATCAGCCCAACAGCGCGCCGTCGGCCGCGCGCGCCGGTGTTCTGCCGCACGCGCTTAGGGCGGTTGCTTCGGCAGCGCGTTGAATCCAATTCCTACAGGATCGCGTGCGGTACAAACCGGGACGTGTTGCCGGTGATCGGATTCTCGTCCTCGCGGATCGACAGGCCGCAAGGCGTGTGATCGACCAGCCAGCTTCCGAGTACGGAATATTGGCCTGAAAAGATCGGCAGTGGCGCGAGCGCCTGCCGGATAAAGCCTTCCGCGCCGTAAGGTCCTTCCTGCTCGACCAGCGTGGTGCCGGCGCTGACAAGCGCGACATTGGCGCCTTCGCGCGAAAACAGCGGTTTGCGTACGAACGAGGTGCCGAGCTTTGCCGCATCGGGATCATCCTCGAAATAGGCCGGCAGCAAATTGGGATGATTTGGAAACATCTCCCACAGCAGCGGCAGGATGCCCTTGTTGGAGAGAATCGCCTTCCATGGCGGCTCGATCCAGCGCGTCGGCGTCTTCGCAAGCTGAGCCCCGAACGCGTCGCGGAACATCCATTCCCAGGGGTAGAGCTTGAACGCGAGTTCGATTTCGCGATTGTCGAGATCGACGAAGTGGCCGTCATCGCGCAGTCCGATCTGCTCGATATCGATCAATGTGGTCGCAAGCCCCGCCTGCGAGGCGGTGTCCTCGAGATAGGACAACGTACCGGAGTCTTCGGTGCTCTCGGTCATGCCGGCGAGATGAAGGTGACGGCCCCCGCCCAGTTTCTTCCAGGCGTCGATCAGCCGCTCATGGATCGAATTGAACTGGTCCGATCGCTTCGGGATGATGTTGCGCTCGATCGCCTGTTCGAGCCAAGTCCATTGGAATACGGCGGCTTCAAAAATCGAGGTCGGAGTATCCGCGTTATATTCCAGCAGCTTCGCCGGCCCATGGCCAAAGCTGAGATCGAGCCGGCCGTAGAGGCTGGCCTCATCACGGTGCCAGCTTTCCGAGATCAGGGGCCAGAACGCTTCCGGTATCTTCAGCCGCTGCAGATATTCCTCATCGTCGATCGCGTGGCCGACGAGTTCGAGGCACATCGCGTCGATCTCGGCGGTTGGCCCCTCGATTTCGCGCTCGATCTCGTCGAGCGTGAAGGCGTAATAGGCGCGCTCGTCCCAATAGCGCTCGCCGTCGATGGTGTGAAAATCGAATCCGGCTGCCTCAGCGGTGGCGCGCCAGTCGTCGCGTTCAAGGCAGACAATGCGTCGCATGGATGAAATCAGCCGCCGCCGTGACCGTGACCGCCATGGCCATGACCGCCGTGGCCGTGAAATCCGTGCGGCGCGCCGCCAAAGCCGCCATAGGTCGGCCGGCAATAGGGCCTGCCGTCCAGGCCGGGCACCGCCATATTGCCGGGACCGCAATCCTGTCGCGGCACCAGCCCCATCGACACGGCGCCGACCGCCGCACTTCCCATCAGTGTCAGCACGACACGGCGCGAGCGCTTCATGGTGGCGGTCCTGGTCTCGTTTGACATGGTGTTCGACTTTCCATCACCAGCAGGCGCTGAAGCAAGGGGGCGCTGGGCGTTTGATCGTGCCGCAATTCCTTTGGTCGAGCCAGCCGGAGGCCAGGGACGCAAGCCAAAAGCCGATTGCCTCACGCGATCGTGCACCGCAGCCAGGCGGGTCAGCCTCCGCCGGAAAAATGCGCTGCGAACGAATGCGCGAACGAGCCGAAGCCGCCGCGGGTTACGCCGCTTGAGCCGGAATCGGATGCTGTCGCCGACGACGAATGGCTCGACGAGGAATCGCCGCTGAAAAAACTGCTGCGTGAGGAGTATCCGCCACCGCCACCACCGCCTGACGATGATCCGCGCGGCTTGCAGTCGGTGTTCGCTTGCGGCAACGCAGGCGCCGCCATTCCCGGCGATGTCGGCTGGCAATTTTCGCGCGGCATCAGCGCATAGGCACCGCCGCCGACCGCCAGCGTGCCCATCACCAGCAGCGCGACATGGCCGGAACGTTTCACCGGCGGCCCCGGCCGCTTCGGACCGGCCGGTCCCGGTACAACCGGCTTGCGCTTGCCGAATTCCTGTTTCGGTTTGGTCGTCATGATCAGTAGATCATGCAGGCGGCATTGAGCGCGCCCGCGGCCAGCGAGGACAGCCCGAGCCAGATCGCGGGTGCGAGTTCGCCGGCTGCGATCCGCCCCGACAGGTTCGGCACCGGAATCTTGACGATGTAATAGACGATGATCTGGACGATCAGGGCGATGACGCCCCAGATCATGCAATCCACGACATTGGCGGAATGGGCGATGGCGCTGACCATCGGCAGCACGAAGCCGAGCAAACTCAAGCCTAGCGCAATCGCCGCTGCCGGATCGTTGTCGCGGATCAGTTTGAACTCGTCGTGCGGCGTGACGCGGGTATAGACGAAGAGATAGGCGACCACGGCGACCAGCGCCGCGCAGAAATACACCAGGAACGCCGGCAGACCGGCGAGGGATTGCAGAATCATTCAACGTGCCCCAACTCGTGCTGCCTTCAGGCTGGCACGATCCGTTGGTCGACGCACGCAAATGGTGGGTTCAATCCCAAACAAAAACCCCGCCATTTTCGGCGGGGTCCAGTCGGGAGGAGTGAGCCTTTCGGCTCGCTGTGAACCCTGGTCAGGCGGGGATCCGCTCTTCTTGCTCGTGCGGCTCGCGCAGCACGTAGCCGCGGCCCCACACGGTCTCGATGAAGTTGCGGCCTTCGGAAGCGTTCGCGAGCTTCTTGCGCAGTTTGCAGATGAAGACGTCGATGATCTTCAGTTCGGGCTCGTCCATGCCGCCATAGAGGTGGTTGAGGAACATTTCCTTGGTGAGGGTGGTCCCCTTGCGGAGCGAGAGCAGCTCCAGCATCTGGTATTCCTTGCCCGTCAGATGCACGCGCTGGCCACCGACCTCGACCGTCTTGGTGTCGAGATTGACCACGAGATCGCCGGTCTGGATCACCGACTGGGCGTGGCCCTTCGAGCGGCGCACGATCGCATGGATGCGGGCGACCAGTTCGTCCTTGTGGAAGGGTTTGGTCATGTAGTCGTCGGCGCCGACGCCGAGACCCTTGACCTTGTCCTCGATGCCGGCGAGGCCGGAGAGGATCAGAATGGGGGTCTTGATCTTAGAGACCCGAAGCTGCTTCAGCACGTCGTAGCCGGACATGTCGGGCAAATTGAGGTCGAGAAGGATAATGTCGTAATCGTAAAGCTTGCCGAGATCGACGCCTTCTTCCCCGAGATCCGTCGTATAGACGTTGAAACTCTCGGATTTGAGCATCAGCTCGATCGACTGCGCGACGGCGCTGTCATCTTCTATCAGCAAAACGCGCATGCCAGTCCCCTATAGTCGCCGCTCCGGGCGTCAGGTCGGCCGCACTTGCGGCACTCACAAAACGCCTTCAACAACTGATTCGGATCCTGACCGTTTATGGTTAACAAAAACTAATTCCCCTTCGCAAGCTCTAACCGTGCAATTTTTGTCGAATCGCCCTAAGATGTTGCGTAGAAGTAGCTTTTCTTATCCGCTCTCGTTCAAGTTCCACATTAAGAGACGGGCCTAACCAACTCCCACGACTCATCCTTCTTCTGATGGACGAGCGCTTTCAGTCACCAAAGACAGTGACGTAATGATTAACGATGCGGGTAAACACGGAGTTAAGCGGCGGGCGCAAAAACGCGAAAACTTAAGGTTTTCGCAATGAAGGCGCTCGCGGAGCAGATCGGCGACATCGACGGCGTCAATATTTATGGCCGAGTCGTCGGCGTTCGCGGGCTGATGGTGGAGATCGCGGGTCCGATCCATGCAATGTCGGTCGGCGCTCGCATCGTCATCGATGTCGGCGGCAACCACTTCATCCCGGCCGAGGTGATCGGCTTCTCCGGCAGCAATGCTGTCGTAATGCCGTTCGGGGGGCTCGACGGTGTGAGGCGTGGCTGCCGCGCGGTGATTGCCAATGCCGCGGGCCAGGTGCGGCCATCGCCGGCCTGGCTCGGCCGCGTGCTCAACGCGATGGGGGAACCGATTGACGGCAAGGGGCCGCTGGTGCAGGGCGCTTCGCCGATGTCCTATCGCAATTCGCCGCCGCCGGCGCATTCGCGCAAGCGCGTAGGCGCGCCGCTCGATCTCGGCGTGCGCGCGCTCAATACGTTCCTGACCTGCTGCCGCGGCCAGCGGCTCGGCATCTTCGCCGGCTCCGGCGTCGGCAAATCGGTGCTGCTGTCGATGCTGGCGCGCAACGTCGATGCCGACATCACCGTCATCGGCCTGATCGGCGAACGCGGCCGTGAGGTGCAGGAATTCTTGCAGGAAGACCTCGGCGAAGAGGGCTTGGCGCGCTCCGTCGTGGTGGTCGCGACTTCGGATGAGCCGGCGCTGATGCGGCGGCAGGCGGCTTATCTCACGCTCGCGATCGCGGAATATTTCCGCGACGAGGACAAGGACGTGCTGTGCCTGATGGATTCGGTGACGCGCTTTGCGATGGCGCAGCGCGAGATCGGGCTCTCCGCCGGCGAGCCGCCCACCGCCAAGGGCTACACGCCGACCGTGTTCACCGAGTTGCCGAAGCTGTTGGAGCGGGCAGGGCCGGGTATCGGCACCGGAACCATCACCGGTATCTTTACGGTGCTGGTCGACGGCGACGATCATAACGAGCCGATCGCGGATGCTGTGCGCGGCATTCTCGATGGCCACGTCGTGATGCAGCGCTCGATCGCCGAGCGTGGGCGGTATCCCGCGATCAACGTCCTCAAGTCGGTCTCGCGGACCATGCCCAAATCGGCCGACCCGGCCTTTCTGCCCGTCATCACCAAGGCGCGGCAGGTGATGGCAACCTATGCCGACATGGAGGAACTGATCCGGCTCGGCGCCTATAGAACGGGTTCCAGCGCGGAGGTCGACGAGGCCATCCGGCTGCACGAGCCGCTGGAGGGATTCCTGCGCCAGGCCAAGGACGAATCCGCCAGCCTTGGGGACAGCTACCGGCGACTGGCCCAAATCCTCGCGAGCTTGGAAACGGAACGCTAACTTTGTCAGGCCATCATCCCCGGCGCACCATTAGCTATGCCGGCGGGGCCCCAGGGGGAAGCCGGCTTTGTCCCGCGTTCAGATCGGGACTTCTGGGGAGTATGAGTCGATGAAGTCACGTGAAACGCTTATTCGCCTGAAGAAATTTCAGGTCGACGAAAAGCGCCGCCGGGTTACCCAGATCGAAGGCATGATTGCCGACTTCCAGCGGATGTCGGTCGACCTGGAACGCGAAATCCAGACCGAGCAGGAGCGGGCGGGGATCAACGACCCCTCCCATTTCGCCTATCCGACCTATGCCAAGGCGGCGATCCAGCGGCGGGAAAACCTGACCCGCTCGGCCGACGAACTGCGTATTCAGCTTGAAGACGCCAAGGCGCTGCTGTCGGAGGCCTTCGAGGAACTCAAGAAGGTCGAACTGCTCGACGAGCGCGACCAGGCCCGCGAGCGGGCCGAGGAAAGTGCCCGCGAGCAGGCCGACTTGGATTCGATCGGCCTGATGCGCGCCCGTCTAGGCGCCATCGCCTGAACCATCGCTTCCGCGCGTTGGAAGACGTTCCAAACCCGGGCCGCAGGGCCCGGGTTTTTGTTTGACGATGTCCACAAGCGAGCCCCTTGGTGGACGCCATCAGTGCAAGCTATGATAGGACCATGTTCGACCGCGCCCGGTATACGAAGCGATGGGGGAATCGCGATTTTGGGGACGCTGAATGCTGACGCCGGCTGAGCTGGTCTGGCTGATCGCTGCCGTTGCGAAGGGGGATGAGGCCGCGTTCGAGCGCCTCTACGCCGCCACGCGCGCGAAACTCTTTGGCGTCGTGCTCCGTATCTTGCGCCGACAGGATCTCGCCGAGGAGGTCATTCAGGAGGCTTACGTCAAGATCTGGAGCAGCGCCGGACAGTTCAATCCTGCGCTCGCTTCCCCGATCACATGGATGGCGTCGATCGCGCGCAACCGCGCCATCGATGTGGTGCGCAAGAAGAGCGAAGTCTCGATCGAGGAGGAGCCGGCGGCGATGGAAGTGGCAGCCGAGAGCCCCGATCCGCTGGCGCGCAAGGAGATGACGGAAGAGTTGAAGCGGCTGTTGGAATGCGTCGGCCGGCTGGAGCCGGATCGGCAAAAGCTGGTGCTGCTGGCCTATTACAACGGCTGGAGCCGCGAGCAATTGGCGACCAAGTTCGAGACGCCGGTGAATACGGTGAAGACCTGGCTGCGCCGCAGCATGATGGATATCCGGGAATGTCTCGGACTTTGAAATGCAGATCTTTTGAGATGCAGATCTTGGGAGTGTTTGGACGCTAAGTGATGGCCTACAGCGAAGACCATATCGCGCTCGCCGCGGAATATGCGCTCGGCACCCTCGACGCCGAGGAGCGCGCGCAGGTCGAGACCATGATGGCCGTCGACGCCGAGTACAGCGCGATCGTGCGCGCGTGGGAGTACCGGCTCGGCTCGCTGAACCAGATGGTCGGCTCGGTCGAGCCGCGGCCGATCGTCTGGGAAAACATCAGGGCCGCGATCGGGCATTCGAGCGAACCGCAGGCGCAGCCGGTGCTGCCGGAAGCAGCGCCATCGCTACCTCCGCCACCGGACATACCCGCGCCCGTGTTCGCCGAGCAAAGTCCTGTGGTCCAGGTTCCTGTGGCCGACGACACCAACCTCATTTATCTGGCCAGCCGGGTGCGGCGCTGGCGCAATATCGCCACCACTGCCAGCGCGATCGCGGCAGCCCTCGTCGCAATGCTGGCGCTGCAGGTCTATCAGCCTGATCTGTTGCCCGAGGGCATTCGGCCCAAGCCGCGCACGCAGGTGGTCGAGGTCAAGACGCCCGCTCCGCCGTCTTCCGCGCAATATGTCGCCGTGCTGCAGAAGGATGCGGGATCGCCGGCGTTTATTCTCACGGTCGATGCCGCGACCAAAAATTTCACCGTACGCAAGGTCGGCGCGCAGCCGGAGCCGGGCAAGAGTTTCGAGCTCTGGCTGATCTCCGACAAGCTGCCGCAGCCGCGCTCGCTAGGGGTGATCGGGGCTGCCGATTTCACCGCGCGGCCGGTGCTGTCGTCGTACGACGCCAACACCATCAATGCTGCGACCTTTGCGGTCACCGTCGAGCAGGCGGGCGGATCGCCCGACGGCAAGCCGAGCTCGGCGCCGATCTTCACCGGCAAGCTGATCGAGACCGTGCCGCCGACGGCGTCGCGCTAGCCCACAAAAAGAAAACGCCCGTGGGGAGCGGGCGTTTTCGACAGTCAACTTGGGTATTTGCAACTTGGGGGTAGTTGGGGTCTTTCAATTATCCACGTGGCGACTTTGGGGGGCTGTAAAGAGCCAGCGTGAATTCCGTAAAATCCTTCTCTCTAGCGGACGAGCGAATTGTTCGACGTGGTGACCATCACCGGCTTGCCGGCCTTCATCACCCGCGCCGTCTGCGTGTAACCCTCGTCCGACGTGTTGCGCGTCGAGATGCTGAAACCTGCCACCAGAATGCCCGCGACCAGAGCCACGACGACGATCTTCAGATGGGTCGTCCGATCCGCGCTGTAGATCGAGTGGTTCATCGCTCTCTCCTGCCGCCTTCCTGTCTGACGGATTTGTCGGTGGCCTCCGCAGGCAGGTTCAACGTCTCGCGTCCCTACAACCTAGGGATTCCCGATTCTGTTCCCCAGAGGCGATCACAAGCCAGTGAACAGACGTGAACGCACGCGATTGAAAATCCCCATGAATCCTCGAAATCAAAAATAATAATTAAATATCAATATCTTGAGTAAATTCCGGTAGCGAAGCCGAAATCCGTGACGGTTCCTTATCCCCCGACAAAGCATTTGCCTGTGGCGAAAAAGCTGCTGACTGCGTCCGCTGATTTGCACGCGCCCCTACACACTCCCCACCGTCTTCAACCGCGCCCGCGGATGGATCTCGGCCTGCGACAGCACCGTGGTCTGCGAGCGGAATCGCTCGACCAGCGAGCGCACGAAGGGGCGGATCGCGGCTGATGTCACCAGCACCGGGGCCTCGCCCTCGCGCGCCGCCTGCTCGAAGGCGTTGCGCACGGCGGTCATGAACTCGGAGAGCTTGGAGGGCTGCATCGCCAGGCTGCGTTCCTCGCCGGTGCCCACGATCGATTCCGCGAACGCCTGCTCCCACCGCGCCGACAGCGCGATCAGCGGCAGATAGCCGTTGTAGGAGGTGTTCTGCGCGCAGATCTGCCGCGCCAGGCGAGCGCGGACATGTTCGACCATGCTCGCCGGGTTGCGCGAGAAGGCGAGCGCGTCGGCGATGCCTTCCAGGATGGTCGAGAGATCGCGGATCGAGATCCGCTCGGCCAGCAGCAATTGCAGCACGCGCTGGATGCCCGACACCGTGACCTGGCTCGGCACGATGTCCTTGACCAGCTCGCCCTGCTCCTTCGGCAGGTCCTTCAGCAGCTTCTGCACCTCGCCATAGGACAACAGGTCGCTCATGTTGTTCTTGAGCAGCTCGGTCAGATGCGTCGACAGCACGGTGGCGGCGTCGACCACGGTGTAGCCCTTCAGCGAGGCTTCTTCCTTCAACACGGCATCGACCCAGGTCGCGGGCAAACCAAACGTCGGCTCGACGGTGTGAATGCCTGGTATGCCGACCTGGTTGCCGGAGGGGTCCATGACCATGAACTGGTTCGGCCAGATCTTGCCCGAGCCGGCGTCGACTTCCTTGATCTTGATGGCGTAGGTGTTGGCCTCGAGCTGGACGTTGTCGAGGATGCGCACCGCCGGCATCACGAAACCCATTTCGACCGCGAGCGACTTGCGCAGCGCCTTGATCTGCTCGGTCAGGCGGTCGGTGCCGTCGGGGCCGTTGACCAGCGGCAGCAGCGCATAGCCGAGTTCGATCTTGAGGTCGTCGATCTTGAGCGAATTGGCGATCGGCTCTTCCGCAGCCGCCGCGGCCGCAGCGGCCGCCGCCGCCGGTGCATTGGCTTCCGCGGTTGCTGCCGCCTTGGTGCTGCGGTTGTGGTTGCGTGCCTTCCAGGCCAGCGCGGCGGCGCCGGAGCCGAGCGCGAGGAAGGGGATCATCGGAATGCCCGGCAGCAGCGCCAGCACCAGCATCACGCCGGCCGACATGCCGAGCGCCTGCGGATAGCCCGAAAGCTGCTTCATCAGCGCCTTGTCGGCGGCGCCGGAGACGCCGGCCTTGGAGACCAAGAGGCCCGCCGCGGTCGAGACGATCAGCGCCGGCACCTGCGTGACCAGGCCGTCGCCGACGGTCAGCACGGTGTAGGAGCGGGCGGCCTCGCTGAAAGAGAGGCCCTGCTGGGCGACGCCGATGATGATGCCGCCGATCACGTTGATGAACACGATCAGCAGGCCCGCGATGGCGTCGCCGCGCACGAATTTCGAGGCACCGTCCATGGCGCCGAAGAAGCCGCTTTCGTCTTCGAGATCCTTGCGGCGCGCCTTGGCGGTCTTCTCGTCGATCAGGCCGGCGGACAAATCGGCGTCGATCGCCATCTGCTTGCCGGGCATCGAGTCCAACTGGAAGCGGGCCGCGACTTCGGCGATGCGGCCCGAACCCTTGGTGATGACGACGAAGTTCACGATCACCAGGATCGCGAACACGATGATGCCGATCACGAAGTTGCCGCCCATCACGAAATTGCCGAAGGCCTCGATGACGTGGCCGGCCGCTGCGGTGCCCTCGTGGCCGTGCGACAAGATCAGCCGCGTCGAGGCCATGTTGAGCGACAGCCGCAGCATGGTCGAGATCAACAGGATGGTCGGGAACGAGGAGAATTCCAGCGGCGCCTGGATGAACAGCGAGGTCATCAGGATCAGGATCGATACCGTGATCGAGATCGCGAGGAAGAGATCGAGCACCAGCGACGGCAGCGGCAGGATCAGCACCACCAAAATGGTAAGGACGCCGAATGCCAGCCCGAGATCGCCCCGTTTGAGGATATCGCCGATCTCGCTCAACTTCGGGAAGCTGCTCGCCGCCGCGCCTTGACCTGCCGTGATGTCGACCATGGTAGCCTGATCCCCCCGCGCGTGACGGCCACGGCCGCCAGACGTCTTCGCGGCGGCCGAAGGGCCACCGTTTCGAAAGTGAGGCACCGCACTGGCGTCCACGGGGTTCCTCCCGTTTTACGCGACCGACGACACTCGACTTCACTAGGCAATTTTTGCCCGGTGTATGGTTAGTAAAGGGTTAACGTTTGCCGTCATTCCGGGGCGCCGCAGCGCGGCGAACCTCGACGGAATCGTCGCGCCGCCCCCAACTCGTCATCCCCCGCGCAGGCGGGGGACCCAGTACGCCGCGGCCCATCGGCTCTATCGCTGACGTTTCGGAATACTGGATCGCCCGCCTTCGCGGGCGATGACGACCGAGAGTGTGGCGCATCGCCCCGGAATGACGAACACCCCCAACTCGTCATCCCCCGCGAAGGCGGGGGACCCAGTACGCCGCGGCTTCTCGGCTCTATCACCGGCGTCTCTGGAATACTGGATCGCCCGGTCAAGCCGGGCGACGACGACCAGGAGCGCGGCGCATCGCCCCGGAATGACCGGGAATAAGTCACCCCCGTCATTGCGAGCGCAGCGAAGCAATCCATCGCTCAGCAAGTGGAGGCATGGATTGCTTCGCTTCGCTCGCAATGACGATGCCCAAATTCAAAACACACCTCCGCATTCCCGCGGCCCAATTGCCCGGGTTCTGCCCAACCGTTTCCCTCCAAAAACAGAGGGAGCAGGGAATGCCGGGTGCGCGCTGCACCCGCGGTCTCGTGTGCAAAATTGTGCGAAAGAACCGCACACGAGCATACAGGTTCAGCGGAAACACTCCGGCATCCCCCGCGCAATGGCTTTACGGCTTATGGCGTGCTCTCCCCGGCGACGAATTCGTCTTGTCACCGTCATCGGCGGATTGAAGGTTTTGCGAACCCGGTTGGATTCGACAAAAACTCCGCCGACTTGACACCAGCAACGGGTGCCAGAACCACACGCTTTTGCCGTACGCTTCAGCATCGTTCGTCTGGCGCGCGAAGATCGCTCACGGAAAACCGCCCTGCGATCACCCTTCGCGCCCGACGCTGCCGCGTCCACCGCATCCCACCCCAACGTTCGTGACGATGGCCAACGCCCCCTCGTGAGGGATGAGACGGCGGGAGTTGTAGTGCTGATTTGCCCGACGCTTTAAGCGATTTATTTTTGAGGAGGGGGCTGGACGGGGCAAATCACGTTGAAAGGGCTGGGAAAATTAGCGCGGTCTTAACTCGCGCCGGCATGCTCAATATCCGGAAGACTAGTTCTGTGACCGCTTATGGTCTGTTTCTATATTCCGTCTTGAGCGATTGATTACATCGAAACGAGCCGCGGTGCATGAAAGCGTCGGCAACATCTTTCCGACCTAACCTCCCGGGGCAGATTTCATCCCTTGACCAAGTACAGATCGTTGCGGCTACATGTTTATAACGCCCGCTAGCTCGCCGATGGCCCAGTCGGGTTCGATGATGGATGTGCCTCGCGGTCATGCTCGGCTGTCGAGGGAAGTCCGGGAATATGCCTTGACGCTCATGGCCTTCCTGACCTCATCCGTCAGAGTCGTGTGCACTTATCTCGCTGCCCCGCCCCGAACACACCAGGATGCCGAAAGTGGCAGCGTTCCGCCCTCAGGGCAACAGCTTTTGATCGGTAGTGACCAGTCGTAGCTGAAGGGCGGGTCTGGCGGATTGTAGATGCCGATTTTGCAAGTCACGAGCCGAACATAACGCTTCACGGGCTTCCTGCCTCAAAAAACCTGCTGGGAAATTTACAGTACGCTCAAACCTTAAAAATGGCGGTCGCGTCGCTTGAAGATAGCTGCTTGGGTGCGGATCTGAAAGAAGGCTCACTTAAAAAGGGTACTTCGTTGTGGCATCACCCCGATATTGGAAGTCGACTGATGCTTGCTATACGCTTCCTGATCGATAGGGTTTCCAGCATTCCGGACCCGAAACCGAATTCAAGGTCAGATTGTATTAAGGTTCAACAGTGATAACGCGATTCATCCGGTCGGTGGCATCGTCCGGAACATTGCAGTTCATTGTTCTGCAGACGCAAGAACTTGGGGCTAGGATGCAGCGAAGTTTTTAAATAGTACGCGGTCTCCGTTTCGGGCGCGAAGCCGATTTCACGGACAGTTCAGCGACAATGTCCCCATCATCAGGACCAGTATGGAGATATCTAGGCGCAGCTTCTGATGTTCGTCGGCAGACGCGACGGTTTTGCTCCATGACTGAAATATTGCCCGCGATATGACGCAAGAGGATCGACGTTTCATATCTGGTCCTAGAAGCCAGGTGCGAATCAGCGGGAGATTGAGCGGATCGCACCTGCGGTATTCACTATGTCATGCGCCCGATTTTTGTGACCGTTAAGTCAGTCCGGGTCGGCCTGGGACTGATTACTGTCAATTTCATTTGCTTGGCCTTCATGCATGAGCTCTAAACGCAAGCTGCTTTTGATATTAAAATCGATACGTGAGAATGAGACCGATATTGTTGGCTCGATTCGGAAGGCGACGCTACGTCGGGAATTTCAAGTACCGCGCATATGGCGTCGTAATCCCTGTGCTCGCCAGAAGCGGATACTCGGAAACGATACCCAGAGTCAGCCGGAGCTTCGTCGAAATCTTCGAGAAAGAAGGCGATTCAAGGTGCAGCATCGCGAAAAAGGCGGAATGGCGACCGTTCCGATTTTTGCGGCTGACGCCCCTCCTGCCAACGGCGAGAACCTCACTCACCGAGAGGTGCTTATTTTCATACGTCTTTGCTACACGCGGCAGCGCGAAATAGCTAATACGCTCCACAAGCAGATTAAACATCGCCCATGCGCCTAAGCCTTTAATGGTCTTTTGCTTACGACGCTGCCCAAGTTTGATTTAGAGCAGACTCGGAGATTAAACCGCGTTGCGTACCGTGCTGGGTTTCCAATTTGGATCGACAAACGGTCCCGGTGCAGACCCCAGGTAGACCGCAATTGGCACAATACGAGCGGTAGCTTATGCCGAACGTTGATCTTGGCGGAGCCACAGAAAAGCGGTGATTGCAGCGTGGACAGCGCAAGCGACCATGTATGAATGCAGCGAGGATAGCTGCGCTAAACCAGATGGATCCGAAGACGACAAATGGCGTCGTTCGGATCTGAAGCTATTAGCGGGAGAAAGACCGACAGCGTGAAGGCCGCGCCGCATCAAGCCGACGCCAGAGAGTTCGACGCTTCCATGCGTCCTGATAGCGATATTCCTCTGTCATCGCTCTTTCGCAACGCTGCCGCAGATGGCGGCCTACTTCGTCGATGAGATCACTCCGCTTGGCATGCGCGCATACCGGATAGAATGAGCCTTTGAGCGAATATGCGTGATCACACATAGATGGTCCATGAGGCGCTCGCTGACATCGAAACGAGCAGAAGTGCATGAAAGCGTCGGCATCATTTTCGCCGAGCTGAACTTGCCCGATGCTTACAACCTGTTTTTGAGAGCGCAGACTCGTTGCCTGAGCTTTACAGGTTGATCAACGAGCGTAAGCTTACTCAGGCCATTGCGTGTTCCACTGATGGTGTTTGTCAGCCGGAAGTGTGTCGCCTGTTGAAGCCGGAATTTTCTTGCATATCATCGAGCGTCTGATGATCTTGCACGGCGTTCGATAGAGACGTTGATATTGCTATCGCGGCCCTGTTTCAAGCACACCAGGAAAGTCGAAGGCGCGCCGCAGCACGCTTCCAGGCCGGTACGCTGGCCTGATCAGGAGCTCAACCGGTGACAGTGCACTAAACTGCTGCCGCAGCGGGTCGACGAATGTAATCGCCGTACGTGAACGTTAAGTGCACTGTCGACGTAATTCTGGGGCAATAGGTCTGCGACGCCACCTATCCAACCAAGACAGTTTACTCGGCCGAGCCTTTAAGTCCGACTATCATGAAGCACGGCAAATCACGGCAGACGCACCACTTATCGACGCAGCAATTTGTTCACGCGGGCCAGTCAGCCCGATGCCCGCATCGCCTCGTTAAGAATTAAATGCACTGGCACCATAATATTGATCCCTTGAAAGCGGTCACCTCCATACAGCGATCGTTGTCGAGATGGACGTGTAGCCAACGCAGAACGGCCCGGCAGCGATGCCGGGCCTTTCTTATTTGAACCAGCTCTGAACGGTTGGCTTAGAAGTCCATGCCACCCATGCCGCCCATGCCGCCGCCACCCGCAGGCAGGCCGCCGCCCGCGTTCTTCTTCGGCATTTCGGCCACCATAGCTTCGGTGGTGATCAAGAGAGCCGCGACCGAGGCCGCGTTCTGGATCGCCACGCGAACCACCTTGGTCGGGTCGATGATGCCCTTGGCGACCAGGTTGCCGTATTCGCCGGTCTGCAAGTCGAAGCCGTAGGAGTACTGATCCTTTTCGAGGATCTTGCCGACGATCACCGAGCCGTCTTCACCGGCGTTGATCGCGATCTGGCGGGCCGGCGCGGACAGCGCCTTGCGCACGATCTCGACGCCGGTCTTCTGGTCATCGTTTTTGGTACGCAGCCCCTTGAGATGCTCTGAGGCACGCAGCAGCGCGACGCCGCCGCCCGGCACGATGCCTTCCTCGACCGCGGCGCGGGTCGCATGCATCGCGTCATCCACGCGGTCCTTGCGTTCCCTCACCTCGACTTCGGTCGCGCCGCCGACGCGGATCACCGCGACGCCGCCCGCGAGCTTGGCCAGACGTTCCTGCAGCTTCTCACGGTCGTAGTCCGAGGTGGTTTCCTCGATCTGCGCCTTGATCTGGGTAACGCGGGCTTCGATGTCGGCCTTCTTGCCGGCGCCGTTGACGATGGTGGTGTTTTCCTTGTCGATCATCACCTTCTTGGCGCGACCGAGCATGGCGAGCGTCACGTTCTCGAGCTTGATGCCGAGATCTTCCGAGATCGCCTGACCGCCGGTCAGCACCGCGATGTCCTGCAGCATGGCCTTGCGGCGATCGCCGAAGCCCGGCGCCTTGACGGCGGCAACCTTGAGGCCGCCGCGGAGACGGTTAACGACCAGGGTAGCGAGCGCCTCGCCTTCGACGTCTTCGGCCACGATCACCAGCGGCTTGCCGGTCTGCACGATAGCTTCCAGGAGCGGAAGCAGTTCGTTCAGGCTGGAAAGCTTCTTCTCGTAGACCAGGATGTAGGCATCGTCCATTTCAACGCGCATCTTGTCGGCGTTGGTGACGAAGTAGGGCGAGATGTAGCCGCGGTCGAACTGCATGCCTTCGACGACCTCGAGTTCGGTCTCGAGCGATTTGGCTTCTTCGACCGTGATGACGCCCTCGTTACCGACCTTCTTCATGGCGTCGGAGAGGAACTTGCCGATCTCCACGTCACCGTTGGCCGAGATGGTGCCGACCTGGGCGATCTCCTCATTGGAGGTGACCTTCTTGGAGTTCTTGACGAGGTCGGCGACCACGGCGTCCACTGCCAGGTCGATACCACGCTTGAGGTCCATCGGGTTCATGCCGGCGGCAACCGCCTTGGCGCCTTCGCGCACAATAGCTGCGGCCAGTACGGTCGCGGTGGTGGTGCCGTCGCCGGCAGCATCGGCCGCCTTGGAGGCGACTTCGCGCACCATCTGTGCGCCCATGTTCTCGAACTTTTCTTCAAGTTCGATTTCCTTGGCGACGGTTACGCCGTCCTTGGTGATGCGGGGGGCGCCGAACGACTTGTCGAGTACGACGTTGCGGCCCTTCGGACCGAGCGTCACCTTCACCGCGTTGTTGAGAATTTCGACGCCGCGCAGCATGCGGTCGCGGGCATCGACGCCGAATTTGACTTCTTTGGCTGACATAATGATCTCCGTTTTCAACTGGTCAGATCCCAAAGACCGCGGACTGGGCGGGCTCTTGAGGGATGAGACTTGAATTGCGGGTCCGACCCTTCGAGATGCCGGCTACGCCGGCTCCTCAGGATAAGGAAAACTGGCTGGCGCTTACGCGGCTTTCTTCTTGGCGGCGGGCAGATCAGTGAGAACGCCCATGATGTCGCTTTCCTTCATGATCAGCAGTTCCTGACCGTCGAGCTTGACCTCGTTGCCCGACCACTTGCCGAACAGCACGCGATCGCCAACCTTGAGATCGATCGGAATGAGCTTGCCCAATTCGTCACGGCCGCCCGGACCGACGGCGGTGATTTCGCCCTGCGAGGGCTTTTCCTTGGCGCTGTCCGGAATGATGATGCCGCCTGCGGTTTTGTCTTCGGCATCGATGCGTTTGACCACGACGCGGTCGTGGAGCGGACGGAATTTCATGCGATCCTCCCTTGGTTTTTGTGATTATTTCTGGATTGGCAGTCGCAATGAACGAGTGCTAGCCGCTCTTCACATAAGCCTGCGACACTGGGGCGCAAGGGCTTCGGCCCACGATGTTTGAGGAGGAACGCTTGCGGCGATTGCTAGCAGGCCAAGTAACATGCTGCTAGCGCGTTGATTACTATGACCTATTGAACGTTTTCGTCTTTGGCGAATTGAGAATCATGCAACTGTCTTGGTTGGCTGGAGGTTGGCATGGTCGAGAAAGACGCGGTTTCCAGGGATTTCAGGAAGCAGGTCGTAGGCTACGGACTGACAACAGCGGAAATCGTTTATCGACGTCCAGATCGTCGCTGGTTGCTGCAAACTTACGTCTGGCAGGACTACGACATGTTTCCAAATTTCCCGGCGCTAAAGGATTTCCTCGCGTTCTGGGAAGCAAAGGTCGAAGGCCCGCTGTTTGCAGTCACCGTCGCGCACTCCAAACTGATCAAGCCTGCCGAACTACGCGCCGTAGACGGAGTCTTCCGGCTGCATTAACGCGAGGGCGCAGAGCCTCAGTTACGGTGACAGTGCACTCAATTGGCAGTAAAAAGTTAAGTGCACTGTCACCGAAATAATAAAAAGTTAAGTGCACTGGACTGCACCGAAATCTTAGCACTATCGGCAATGCTCCAAACGCGGCTACCAGGATACGAAACCCAATCTCAGATCCATCAGAACAACTCCCATCCATCCTGTAGATCAGGCGGGAGCGCTCAAGAGCCATGTAACGGCGATCACCAAGACGGTGAGCCAGACCAGCGAGAGCCTGAAGTAGAAGGAGTAACGGTCCATGGCATTCAACGAACGTTCGCCGTGGATGAAACCCCTTGAGGTAGGTCAAGGGCGACGCCGGAACTCAAATCAAGCCGCTGTCATTTCAAACTAGGCCACTGAGGGTTAAAACAGGCCAGCACCCGCCTCTCGGTGCTCGCCTGTTTCAACTCCCAGTAGCCTAGTTGAATTTCGCCATGGCCTAACTTGAATGTTCACTTTGGAACCGACGGCCAGGCGACGGCATAGTAGGATTGGAACTGCAAAACACTACGGATTAGGAACCGTATGCAGGAGATGGTGTCATGCTACGTCGCCGTTTCAAACAGACCAAATCCCTTGAAGAGCGTCTTTCCGAGGAATCGAAGCGTCTACGAGACGAAGCCAGATCGCTCCCACATGGCGCTGCACGCGAAGCCCTCTTGCGCAAAGCCCGCCAAGCCGAAACCGCTTCTCGCATAAACGAGTGGCTTTCCTCTCCGGGACTCCAACCACCAGAACCAGCCTAGAAGAAGTAGGGCCGCCTCAGGTGGCGAGTTGCCCGGCATATATCCGATTATGCCCGGCGACGTCATTCGTAGCCTGCCCGACATATCGGCCATGTAGCCCAACGCGATCAGTCGAGCGCGATGTTCGACTGGGATCACTGCTGGAGGTGCAAATAATCAAAATCCTGGGGCTTGGAGGGAGGTGGAGACACACGGGGGGCGGCGAGGTGAAAGCCGATTGGCAGGAACGAATTTCCATCCCTGCGAGTTTTCTACGAAACTCGAAAGTTGGGAGCGGAACTATGCGCACCTTAACGGAGGAAGATATCCGGACGCGGGCCTACAAACTTTGGAAGTCCGCTGGTCAGTCCACCAAATGCGATGCCTTTTGGTACAGAGCAGAAAGAACTATTGGCCGAAAGAGCGAGAGGGAATTCTGGACCACGCGCGCCGAATGTCACGCGTGGAACCATTCGACGACGACGCGATATGGTCCCCGACGGGCGTTCACTAGCGCGACATCTTGCGGGCCTGCGCTAGAGTTACGGTGACAGTGCTGGACTGCGCCCCTAGGAATGAGACACGATAATTGCAGTGACAGGCTCATTTTGAGGATGACCTGTGGCAGCGAGAAGGAAGAACCGTCGGTTTCCGACGGCATACAAGTTGAAGGCGATCAAGCGTGCCGAGGGGGGCGAAGGCGTTCTGCCTCTGGCCCGCAAGCTTGGGATACCTCGCAAAATCCTGCATGACTGGATCAAGGCATGGAAGGCCCACGGGCCTGAGGGGTTGAACCGCAAGCCCAGCGGCCGAAGCCTGGCCCCCGCAAGCTCAAACCGCTGCAAGCGGAGGAGATGAAGCGCTCTGGGTTACCTGGTTACGGTGACAGTGCACTCAATTGGCGATAAAAAGTTAAGTGCACTGTCACCGAAAAAAGTGCGCTGTCAGCGCAATGACCCAGTGAGTTTGACCCCGGCTCCGAGTTTGACGCAAAACTGGAGTCGCGCGGACTTCTTCGTGAAGAAGGTGTTACGTTCGTTGGTCTGCCGTTCCGCTCCAGTTGGTTGACGCGATGCTGTAAGAGCAATCGAGGAGTGACACGATGAACCCGCGAAGATCAGACACCTAGTATTTCATCGCTTGGGTGGTTTCGCTGTTTACAGTGGCATTGTTGCTGTCGCCGCCGGTAGCAGCCGAGCCGGGACAATTCATTGTCAGTCCGGTAGCGGAGAAAAAACTCAACGGTCTGCCGCCGGGACCGCTTTATTGGCGGATCGAGAATTTCCCGACGCTCGACCAGGCGCAAAGCGCCGCGGCCGCCAGTCCGACGTCATTGGCCGCAGAAGTCTCGGGCAAGGTCTGGCTGTTCACGCTCGGCCCGAAGGGCGGCACGACGCCCGGCGGCACCAAAGTCGCTGAGGTTGGCCCGGTGCCAGTCTTCGCGGCGCCCGAATATCTGCTGCGGATCAATCACGCTGGCGGTCCGCCCGGCTCCAAAACACCGGTGCATTCGCATCCCGGCTCCGAGTCATTCTATGTGCTTGCCGGTCAGGTCGGCCAAAGAACGCCGCACGGCGATAAACCGCACGGACGCTGGTCAGTCAATGGTCGGCCACGGCCCGGACATGCCCATGGAAGTGTTCAGCAGCGGGACGACCGACCTGGATCAACTGGTGATGTTTTTATTGGATGCGACCAGACCGGCCTCGGTACCGGCCAAGTTTGAGTGAGGACGCCGCGCCTCGTGGCGCTTTTTGGGCCGCGGGAATTTGCCGGATGTCGCGTCGCTCATCCGGGCTACGCTCGCCGATTCTATTTCGGAAATCGTTGTCCGGATATGGCGGGATGTCGGCGTCAGGCGAATGCCGCGCGGCTTGCGCCAGATGGCCCTGTCGATTTCCTTTTTATCGCCGATTTTCAGAGGACGGCCGCTTTCGCTGTGACGAAGATCGCGTCGCTCATGGTCCGGCCGGAACGACGGTTCTTGGCTTTGACTTCCTTCCAAAGCCTCGAGGCGTGCAGCTTGAGCTTCGAACTACTTCCTTGATCTCCCTGCGCAGGCGATCCTTATCGCTTTCTCTCGCGCGCTTGCGGCCCCCGGGGAACATTCCAAGGCCATCGCGCTTTCGCCTTACCAGCAGCACTAACCACGCTTCGCAGCCGCCGGTTTCGAGGATTTCGCCATACCAAAAAAATGTAGTTGTCGATCATGTACCTAATCTTGTTGAAAGTGGCCCGTGAGACCTTTCCACATTCCACGCGGTGGAAGAGTGGCCTGAGCCAGAAGCCCGTTTGCGCGTAGCGATATGCGGTCGTTGAGAATGCAGCCATGTCGCTCCGCCGTTCCGCGACGGCTCCTCCCCAACGCAGACGGCCGAATTCGGCCGCGTCGATGCGCAGCATTTGGACATCGATTTTTACATGCACTCACGGAATATGAAACCCCAACATGTTCACCTGCCCGATTCTCAGGTCCAACTCGTTGGACGATGAAGGAGGAGCCCGACGACGAGAGCTATGAAATGCTACTCTTTGTCCGCCCTCTCGCCCGATTGCACTTCATCGATCGAGAGACGGAATCTTGCCCGGTACAAAAACTAATCTTGCCGCCCACCCTGCCGTCATAATTCCGTAATTTCCATGACTGCCCAGTCGGGCCAAGAACAACGACAAGAACAACAACGACAGAACAACGAGCGAAAAATCAAGAATGACGAGATGGGGACCAGCAATTTAACTCGACTAGCTCGTCAGACGCCACACAACCGCTTCCTGCCCAGCAGACGAAAAGGAACTGATCCGTTCGAGCGGCGCAAAATAGAATTCACCGAAGAGGAGCACAGGAACAGACGAAGCAGAATTTTAAGTTCTCTACCGATCGAGAAGCAGACCCGCTGAGGCGGTACTCTTCCACGCCCCGAGAGCCGCCGCAGTTGGCAGGACCTGTTTCGTTGCCGATGCCGTTGAACCTATCCATCCATCGGATGACGTTGTTGATGCCGGGACTTCCAGGGCCTCGAGTAGACTGACCGGGTCGCCGCCCGACGATGATCTGCCGCTTGGCAGCATTGTGCTTTGGTGTCCTGATCTGTCGTCGCGGATGCTTGTTCATTTGGAACAGCGCCAGATTCCCGGTATTGGCCTGTTTCGATCCTTGATCGAGACCCCGCCAATGCCCGCCGCTAACTTGAAGCCGATTTCTTCCGCTGCTGCTCAGCCTCGATGCAGGCTTCGTCGATACCGCTGGCTTCCTGGCGCTGCAGGGACTGTTCACGGCGCACGTGACTGGCAACTTCGTGACCCTTGGCGCGTCGCTGGTCATCGGAACGTCTGGCGCAGTCGCAAAGCTGCTCGCTCTTCCTGTGTTTGCGTGGTCGTGATGGTCACGCGCATGTTCAGCTCTGCGCTGTTCGGGACCACCCAGCGCTGAAAATCATTCTCGAGATGAAGACACTATTGCTGATCGCCGGCGCGGTGCTGGCGATCCATCTCGGGCCCTTTAACGATGGCGATGCGTGGCAAGCCGTCCTCACCGGCATGGTGCTGGTATCGGCGATGGCGATCAAGAACGCCGCGCACCGCATTGATCCCGCGACCGAACCGCCGTCGACACTGATGACAGGGACGACGACGCAGATCATGATCGATCTCGCCGACATGGTGCAGCCACCAAGGCCGGAAGCACGGTGCGTGCCCGGCGCGCCGCTGGCCGGGATGGCGGTCAATATGGCTGTGTTTGCGATCGGCTGCGCCACGGCCGCGCTGCTCTATGCGCATGTCGGCGTTCGTTGCTTTGTCGTTCCGCCCGGTGCTTGGCGCGGCGGCGCTGTGTTTGCGTGTGGCAGGGGAGCCGAAGTGACGCCTTCGGCTTCAATCCTTGTTTTCGATCGAACGGCGGCTGACGCGGATCGCTGATCCGCCGCGCTTCAGCATTAGGACGATATCCCAACGTATAACTATCGGAGTGGACTGGGCGCCGTATCCTTGCGCCATGAAGGATGAGACGTTGTGGCTTATCGTGCCGGCCATTGGCTGCGTAGCTCTGTTGGTCGCAATCATATTGATCATTGGCAGGTGAATGTCGCGCTAACCGTCGTGAGAACGTCCCGCCATGAAAACGTCGCAGATCAGTCCAGTGACTCGGTGGAACTACGGGCGCTCCCTATGATCAAGTCTGACGTGACCTGTCCCGAATGCCGCGCAGGCTATCGGCGGATCGAACTGGGCTCCAAACCTGGACGCGAAGGGCGAATTTCGCTGCCGGGTCTGCGATCACCTGCTTGAGGTTTTCGACGGCCAAAAAGACGTCGCGCTGCGCCTCACTGTGCAGCCCATGAAGGTCTCGAACAACGGGGATAAGACATTTCCAAACCGACGCGGCTGCGCCATACCCTGATCGCAGCGGGCCGCATACGCGCCTGATCCTGGCGGCTGGCAAGGCCTGGGCGCGTGATCGGCGGGGAAAAGCCCGCCCGGGCCGGCGTTTGTTTGGGTCGCCGTTGTTCCGTAGCTTCGCGGACCTGCGAGACACTTGGTCGCCCGGATTTAAAGACCGACCGGGGAAATCAAGAGCATCATCGACGACCTGCGAAGCAATTCGACTGGGTGCTCTGCGACAGTCCGGCGGGCATCGAACGCGGAGCGACGCTGGCGATGCGCTATGCGGACGAGGCCGTCATCGTCACCAACCCCGAAGTTTCCTCGGTGCGCGACAGCGACCGCATCATCGGCATGCTCGATTCGAAGACGGTGAAGGCGGAGCGGGGCGAGCGGGTGGAGAAGCACGTGCTGATCACCCGCTATGACCCGGCGCGCGCAGCCGGGGAGAAATGCTCAGCATCGACGATATCCTCGAGATCCTGGCGACGCCGCTGCTGGAATCATTTCCGAGAGCCAGGACGTCTTGCGCGCGTCGAACGTCGGATCGCCAGTTACCCTGAACAACGCGGCCTGCGCGCCAGCGCGCGCCTATGCCGACGCCGCGCGTCGCTTGATGGGCGAAACGGTCACAATGATGGTTCCGGCCGAGCGTAAGGGCCTGATGAACCGGCTGCTGGGACGGAGGGCGGCATGATGGATCTGCGACGGCTCTTCGGCAGCCGTGCTGCTTCCGCGCCTGTTGCACGGGAACGGTTCGAATTCTGCTCGCGCATGAGCGCGGTTTACGCGGCCAGCCCGACCTGCTGGCACTGCTGCGGTCGGAGATCCTGGCCGTGGTGTCCCGTCACGTCGTGCTCGACCCGGACAAGGTTATCGTCCGGATGGAGCGGGGCAAGACCGTCTCGACGCTCGAAGTCGATATCGAGGTGCCCAACAATTTCGAACGATCGAGAGCCGTGGCTGCCACATGATCGCCGACAGCAACAGCAACATCGCCTGGCACCGGGTTCAGCTCAAGAACAACCGCGACCTGCTGAAGGCGCTGGAAACCGCGCGCTTCACGATCGGCGAGACCGCGAGCTCGAGGGGGCCGTACCCAAAAGCCCTCGCCGGCCTGCAGCGAAAGATCGCGGAATCCGAGCGATGCATCGCCAACCCACGAGCGGCGAACCAAGCGCACCCTCGCCCACCGACCTTCGCAGTCTCGCCAGCGTGAGCTGGAGCAGCTGGAACACGCGCGGCGTCGGCCAGCGCTGACGTACCCGCGTACATGATCTTGAGGTTGCTGCGGAACTGTCGTCCGGCTGAGAACGGCAGGATACAGTCCGAGCTGGTTCAGCCCAGCCCACGCAGCCGACCCGAGATCATGAGGGGACGACGATGACCACGCCCTGCATCATCACCGTCGCCATCACCGGCTCACGTGCCGCAGCCAAGTCCGACAACCCGGCCGTGCCGATCACGTGTCAGCGAGCAGATCGAATCGACGCAGGCGGCCTTCGAGGCCGGCGCCACCCTGGTCCACGCCGCATGTGCGCAAGGACGATGGTTCACCGACGTCCGACCCCGAGCGCTTCGCGAAGCTGGTAGAGGGCCTGCGCAAGCATTGCCCCGGCATGGTCATCCAGCTTTCGACGGGCGGCCGCTCGCGGCGCCGGGCGCGAGCGTGGCGGCATGCATCCCGCTCAAGCCCGACATGTGCTCGCTTTCCACCGGCTCGTGCAACTTTCCGACCCGCGTCTACGAGAATAGCCCGGACCTGGTGGAATGGCTCGCATCCGAGATGCGCACGCTACGGCGTCAAGCCCGGAGATCGAGGCGTTCGATCTGTCGATGATCTTCAAGGCCGTCGAGATGCAAAGAGCTGGCAAAATTACGCGGTCCGCTGCACGTTCAGTTTGTGATGGGCGTGAAGAACGCCATGCCGGTCGATCGCGAGGTATTCGAATTCTACGTTACGACGCTCGAGCGCCTCGCCCCGGACGCGACCTGGACCGGCGCCGGCATTGGTCGCGACCAGATCACGCTCAATCGCTGGTCGCTTGAGCTTGGCGGCCACTGTCGCACCGGTCTTGAAGACAATGTGCGCCTTGACCGCGACACCCTTGCGCCATCCAACGCGGCGCTTGTCGAGCGCATCGTCGAAATGGCCGGTTCGTACGGGCGCCGACCCGCGACCGTGTCAGCAGAGGAGACAAGGCAGTTGCTGCAGCTAAACGCCTAGCGTCTTGTTCAAGCCGTCTTGTTCAAGCCGTCTTGGCAAACATCGTCAGGACACCGTCGGCGATGTTGATAGCCACGACTTGTGACGAGCTAAGGCCCTTGGCCTTCAGTACCGCTGCCGCCTCCGGTGACGCGTCAATAGACTTCCCGAAGCGACTGAATATCTTCCTCGCGTGTGTTGGCCACAAGCTCATCGACCTTCGCGCGCACCGCCGGTTGCAGATCCTCGACCTCGAGCGACCTGTATGCTCCGTACCGTATGACCGTGCTGGATTGTGGAGCCTGTGCCTCGGATTGCGAAGGCACTCCTTGTGCCTGCACGAACGATGGCAGCGGCGGAACTGGGAAACCGGCAGTCGCGTACGGAGCCGCACGGAGTCACGCCCGGGCGGCTTTTTATGCCTTAGACTGCCCTGCGCTCCGGAGAGATATCGTGCGAATAGTGAGTACACTCCACGATGGCCGAGAGTGCAGCTACTCTCAGCGCTAGCGGGTCCCGCTCGCCTTTCGCGGCACATGGAAGAATGTGAGACGCGATTTCGGCTTTCATCGTCGACGTGCGCTTTGCCTCGGGGAGCACTACCGTGGCATCGTCAAGGACTGCCCTCATCAATATGATTAGCTCGGGCTGAAAAACCGCTCCAATTGCACCCATCGCCGTTCTCCCACTCGCTACGCCTCTCTTCATTATTCTGATGCGATGATTTGACCGCGTCCTGTTGAACGAACGCAAGGCTTATTTTTCATTGCGGCTGTTGCCGCAATCGGTGGAACTCGCCAGGCGCTCCACCTGGTTCCTCGGCAAGGAACCTTCTTCGCGACCGAATACCCATTTGGAGTACCCCGGATATTCCCGTGGAGAACGCACGGCCGCGACCTCATGACCCCTGTTAAGGGTCAAATCAGGCCACCGCTAAATTCAACCGAGGTCCCTGCAGGTCGAAACGTGCCAACACCCGCGTTGCGCTGGAAAAAGTATCGGTTGGAGCGCATATTCCGGGAATGGCGACGATTGTCCGATGTATCAATTGCGGCGCCGAGTACAGACGCACTGAAGAAAAGTTCTTGGTGCCACACACCGGGCACGCAAGCTGTACGGTCTGCGGCGACACGCTCGAGTTTTGGTTGGAAAACACCCACGTTGCCATATTCGAGTTGGTCAAACGTCCAGACGGAACACCTCCATGAAGCCGTGACCTGTCGGCAGCAAGCAAATTGGCTGCGCTTGCTAGATGTTGCAAATACCTCCAGCAGATTTCCATCCGGATCGCGAAGAACAGTGTGCGATGCCCAAAGGGGCGGTCGGTGGGCGGTGAAAGCAGATCGACGCCCCGCCGCACGAGTTCATCGGCGCACCGATCGACTTCAGGAGCGGAGACCTTGAATGCCATCTGGAGCGCGGCGCTGCCGTTGGGCGTTGGAACATCTGCCGCGGTCAGGCTCTGCAAGGCCAACGCCAAGGTGTTGCCGCCCACCCGATATTCGATCGATCCTGGCCGAAAGCTCTCGCAACAGTGGAAAGCCAAGGATGTACTCCATAGAAGCGGCGCATCGCTGCCATGTCGCGCGCGACCCGACGTATAGTCGATCGCTCGAATGGCTTGAAAAGCAGAGCCAGAATGCGGAGGCCGTTCGTTCACGACTGTTTCTTCATCGAAGGGTCCTTAACATTTTCAGCGCATAAGCGCAGAGCGAATGCGGGCATATGAGGAAACCCCGGACGTCGCGTCCGCCTTCGCTCTCCGAGCTACACGCTTCTGGCCTTGGCATTGCCCCGTCATTCACCGCACGATCATATAATATGATGAATGTGCAACATGATGCGTGGATGTACGAGTGTATGTATTGACATCCTTGAAAAATTTCCGAGCGAGAGTCGCAAAGCGAACGGACAGCCTCCCGTTCGTCGGGACATAGTTGCGTCCGGGCAGGATGAGCTCCAACAAAACAGATCGAGTCCGGAAGCGGGGCAGTCCTCCGCCTCCACGAGCTTTCGTGACGCAAGCCCGCGTCGCGGAGAATGATGCCGCTTGAACAGAAGGATTGTGCCGTGAGTGAAGCTGAAGTGAAAGCCGGAGTGAACGGAACGAATGGTTTCGGCATGCCGTTGGTCGGACTCCCGAAGATCGCGTTGCCCGGCCTGTTCGGCGAACTCTCCGAGAAGGGCGTCGAGAAGATCAAGGCCGCGTCGGAGGAGATGGCGGAGGCGCTGCGCGAGACTTATTCGAGCCATGCCAGGAGCGCGACCGACTATGGGCTCAAGGTCATCGAGATCTCGAACGCCAATACCGCCTCCGCGATCGATTTCTTCGCCCATCTCGTGGGCAGCAAGTCGGTGACGGATGTCTTCAGCCTGTCGGCGACCCACGCGCAAAAGGCTTTCGACACCGCATCCGCCCAGAGCAAGGACCTGTGGGTACTTACCCAAAAGCTTGCGGCGGAAACGGGCGAGCCGATCAGGAAGCGCGTCGCCAAGGTTCTCCACCAGGGCAACTAAAGAGCGAATTCATACCCAGGTTCGTCAAGGAGGACCCGGCCGGTTGGAACAAGCCCCGCCACGAGCAAGCTAGCTTCCCCAAGTTACCCGATGCTCGGTCAGACAACGGACAGGTGCGCGATGCCCCCCAAAGTAGGCGCACCGACAAGAGGCGCAAAATCCAACCGGCCGTTTTTTTTAGTTCAAAGCCAAATCCAGGGGAGGCTCACATGGGTATGGTCATGGTCAAATGTCCGCAAACCGGACACGCGATCCCGACCGGTATCAAGACCGATCGCGAGAGCTTTCGGCGCAGCCCGGTGTTTTTCGCGCGCACCCGTTGCCTGATCTGCCACACCGATCATAGCTGGTTCGCACGGGAAGCCTGGGTCGACGAGCCGAGTGCGCTGCGCCAGAGCACGGGCTCGCCTGCGTAATCACCACGCCAAGGCGGTTCAGATCGCGTCATCAGGCTCACGCACTGTATCAGCCGGCATCGCCAAAACGCGAGATTGGGTCGTCCTGAAGATCTGCTCGACTTCGAGACGCATGGTGTCGTGGCATTCGCACGCCGCCGCCGCGAGCCGCGATCGGTCGACCTCGATCTGGCCTCGACGGTCAGACCTGATCGCCCCCGAGGCGCGCAGATTGCGCATCAGGAGCGTTACCGTCGTTCGTCGCACACCAAGGATTTGCGACAGCGTCTCCTGGGTGAGCGGCAGAACGTCATGGTCGATGCGGTCGCGAAGTTGCAGCAGCCAGCGTGCCATGCGGGCTTCGACCGGATGCAGCGCATTGCAGGCCACGCCAAGCTGAAACTGTATCAGTATCGCCCTCACGTGAATCAGCACCGCGTGCCGGATCGCGGGGCAGCGGTTGAAAGCTGAGTGGAATCGCGATGCGGGTATCCGCGAGGCGGTGCCGGACGCGCGAACGATGGCGGTAACGGCCGAAGGCGACGGCCCCAGCACGGAAAGAATGCCGACCGCCCCCTCGTGCCCGACTGCGGCGGTGGCAACCGTCTGCCCGTTCGCCATGTCGATC
Source organism: uncultured Alphaproteobacteria bacterium (assembly GCA_963774775.1). Taxonomy (GTDB): domain Bacteria; phylum Pseudomonadota; class Alphaproteobacteria; order Rhizobiales; family Xanthobacteraceae; genus Bradyrhizobium. The sequence continues at coordinate 85,194 of CAVZGZ010000051.1, read as the reverse complement.
ATCAGCGAGATGGCGCCGCTGTCCGGGAAAAAGACATGCTCGATCGGGTCACCCGCCCGCGAGAGAACCGCATCCTGATGGAGTGCGACCGTCTCCAGCTCGGGCGCCAGCAGATCGAAGCCCGCTGGCGGAAGTGCTGCGAGAAGGCGGTTCCCAATTCCGGCGGGACGCGTCACACCAGATGACCCGCAATGAGGCGTCCTTCTTCATTTCGAGGGGCGCAGAACCGCGGCTCTAACCTGTGTCCAGATCTGCTTTCTCGATCCGCACCGGGATCCAACTCACTTGCAAAAGCCTTCGCTCTCAACAGACAATTGGCTCTCAACAAACAACTGGCTCTCAACAAACAAACTCCAGCCACTCGCCACCCGCGAGACAGGAAATTCTCAACATGCTTGGACGACTTAGATGCAAGCGCGCTACCTGATGCAACTGCAAAATGCGTATGGGTAAGGTGCCGCTCCGCATGAGAGTTCCAATTTCCGGCGCGCGGCAAATGTTGCCGTCGTAATGGCGCGCACTACGCGGATGTGGCTGACCCACGGCAGATGGATCTGCCTGGTCAACGCAGGGAACTTTTGGTTCCTCTCGGCGTCATCTTTAGTTCCTCTCGGTGTCGTCTAAAGATGGCGCGATGAGGCTTGGCGCGGGAGGGGTGCCATGTCGAGATTCCCTGTTGGAATTGCCGTTGTCGTTCTGACAACACTGCTGTCGAGTGCGGCCGTGGCCAGAGTGCGTCTTGGCATCGGCCCTCTTGGGGTCGCGAGATTCGCGGTCGCCCGCGTGCTGTCGGTAGCTGGGTTACATCACGGTCGTGCCTTCGCGCGTCGTGGCCAGATCCGAACGGCGTCCCTCAGACCGCAAGACGTCCGCTTTGATTCCGGGCTTGGCAACCCGGCGGTGCGAAGGCAAATCACTGCGGTTGCAGCGCAGGCGGGCTGGCATGGCGACCGCACCGCGATCGGGTGGTGGCGACACGGCGACGGCGGGTATGGATGGGTCGGGCCGCTGTTCTGGCCATTCGCCATTTACGATATCCACGATTACGCCATATGGGGTGATGGCATAGGTTTCTGGAACTACGGCTATCCGGACGTCTATGCCGCGATCTTTGCGCCATACGGCCATGATGATCTCGCAGCCTTTACGGCACCGGGCCCTCACGGTCCAAAACCTCTTGGTTCAAGACATCGCAGGGTTCCTTCGCTGCAGCAGCTCTGCGAGGATGACAGCCGCGACATTGCGGGGTTCTCGATCGATCAGATGGTGCAGGCGATACAGCCGAACGAGGCGCAGCGCGCCGCGGTGGACGATCTTGCCAACGCATTGAGTTCGGCCGCCCAGATGATCAGGGCGTCGTGCCCGGCACAGGTGGCGTTCACGGCACCCGACCGGTTGGCTGTCATGCAGCAGCGCATCGGGACGATGATCAAGGCGGAGTTGGCCCTGGAGCAGCCGCTGGCGAAATTCTATGACCTGCTGGATGACGAGCAGGAGGCGCGGCTCAATGCGCTCGCCGAAGACCGGCGCAAGATGTCCGCCGCAAACGGGGCCGCGGAAGCGCCTGCCGAAGGCTTGCGGTGCGGCGCAGCCAGCCGCGTTGCAATGGCCGGCGGACGAGATCGAAGCGAGGCTGCACCCGAACGACACGCAACGCGCAGCGCTTGGGGCGTTGCAGGAGGCCAATGCCAGGGCTGTCGACATCCTGAACGCTGGCTGCCAGCCGAACGACGTCACCACACCCCCCGCGCGCCTTGATGCCGTGGCCGGGCGGCTCGATGCCCTGCAGCAGGCGATCTATCTGGTGAGCGCCGCGCTGCAAAACTTCTATGACACGCTGAGCGACGAGCAGAAGGCGCAGTTCGAGGCGATCGGACAAAAACGAACGGCGTAATTTTTCGCTTCCATGCCGTCGCAGTGCACTCAATCAACAGCGATAATTGCCGCCGAAGCTCGCAGAGCGAACGCGGAAGCGATATCGGGAATGGGATTGCAGCGACGGTGGCAGCCTTGTCGGCTGCCACCGATCTCCTTACTTGCCGGGCGGGCTGTAGGAGGCGCGAATCTGAGCCGCTTTTTGCCGAACCGGTATGATCTCGTCCTGTGTCAGCAGACGGGTGAGCTTTACGTTCTGAAGAGTGCCGGCTGCGACCACGATACCGACGATCGCCGGCGCTGCGCCGGGATCGGGCACATCGAAGATTGTCAGCACCCCAGGGCCGTCAGACGGAGTGCTGTACATTGAGATCAATTTGCCGCCGGCAGCCTCGATCAATTTTTTGGCCGCTTCGTAGCGGCTTTGCGTCGGATTCTCCAAAATGGCGTTAAGAGCGCGTGGCGTGTATTGTCCTGTGAGGCAGAAATGCATGGTTCTCTCCTCTGGTGTTTGGGTCAAACAACTAGGCCCCCATTGGGGACACTGCCGCCGGATCTCCCTGCCCACACCGCATGCAACGATTTTCGGCGCTTCGCGCCGCAGGATTTTTTGGTCCACCGCAACGTAACGGAGGCCCCAGCTACTTGGGGGAAGCTGAGGCCTCTTCGCGGCTCCATGGAGGCTGTGCCGGACGTTTTCTTGGGCGGCGATGTCCGGCTGCAAACGATGCCGTGACCCAGGCGTTTCGGCAATCAGGATTGTGAAATTGTACAGCTTCTTCGGGGGTAATCCGAATGGTTTTGGCCCGGTCATCCGCCGCCGGCGATCTGGTCCCATCCCGTCAGCGGCGACTGCGCGAGTGTCTTCCGCTCTGCATCCAGTTCGGCGATACGCGTTGCGGCTGAGGTCATTGCATTGGCCGCGACGTTGTAACGGTCCGCCATATACTGAACCGGAAATATGAATTGACCGTTTGTCACCTTGTATCTGCCGAATTCCGCGATCAGGGCCGCGGCGCATTTGTCGTAAGCGCGGTAATACTCGGCGCGTGCCGTCAGCATCTTGGAAACAAGCGCTGCGATTTCCGCGTGCCGCCGGTCGACGCCGTCGGTAAACTGGCTGACGATGTTCTTTTCCAGATTGAGTGAGCGCGCGTCATTTTCCAGTCGGTCGCGCTCGGCCTTCAGGAGGGCGAGGTAGCGCGGCATGAATGTCGTCGCATTGGTTTCCGCGATCTTCAAATCGCGGCGAAGCGCATCAAGATCGCTGCGGCTCGCCGCCACCAGGGTAATATCCTTTGCAAGCGCCGGGGGCTCGATTTCACGGGACAGCTTTTCGCTGGCCGCGGCGGTTTCAATGGCGGCCCTCGTCGCCATCGTCATCAATTTCAGTAACCGGTTTGACGGATATCGTGCCAGCGCCTCTTCTACAGGCGTAGCGTCCTTGAGGGCATCGAGCGCCGTTCGGCGCTCCTGTCCGGCCATATTCTCCTGAAACTTGCTGAGGTAATAGACCCCGGCCGAGAGAGCAGCCACAACGACGAGCAGGAACAGGAAGGCGACTATGACGCGCGCCCTTGCTCTCCGATCCGAAACTGCTTTCACCGTGTCCGCCCCCGCCCCGACGAGCTGTTATCTTATGCTCTTGTTTCCCGTCGCACAAACTGGCTCGCTTGCGCGTTGGTCGCGCAGACGTTCTGCCAATGTGCCTCACGATCTATGGTGCAAGTCACGGGCGTTCCTTTCTCAAGACGCGCCTCGCTCATCCGGTCAGCTTGCTACCGACATATTGGAACCGGTGCGGTGCTGGTTCCCGCGGGTTCCCCTGAAAAAAGGAACTTTTCGCGTGGAACAAAAATTAATGTGCACTTTGTAACCTAGCGCGGAACGATTTCGCGTCTGCAGCGTGATGTATGCGGCGGTAGTAATCGGGGAGATCAGCGCGGTGGTCGACAAGCAGTATTTGACGCGTCAGGCGACAACACTTCTCAAATTCGCTCAAGCCATTTCAGACCCCAGGGTATCAGCCGGACTGGTCGAGAAAGCCGCCGATCTGAAGGATCAGGTGGACGATTTCAGCGCGCGTGACACGAGCCCTCACGCGCCGGACGTGCAGCAGACGAGCTAGGCCCACGCCGTTCGCGGCCAGCCTGAGAACGTTCGTCATGGCCGGGCTTGACCCAGCCATCCACGTCTTCCTTGCTGTGCCGATCCAAGGACGTGGATGCCCGGGACAAGCCCGGGCATGACGAGTGTTCGAATCGCCCGACCGGCACTTACTTGCTCTTCTGCAGTTTCGTCACGGTGTAGCCCGACGCGGCCTCTTCCGCTTCGAACTGCACCTTGTCGCCGACCTTCACCTGCGTGAGCATGGCGGGATCCTTGACGCGGTAGACCATCGTCATCGGCTCGTCCATGCCGAGGTTCTTGGCCGGCCCGTGCTTCAGCGTGATCTTGCCGGCGCTCTCGTCGATCTTCTTGACCTCGCCGTTGATGGCGGTGCTTTGCGCGATTGCCGCGGTGGCGGACAGGGCTGCGACGAATCCCGTCACGGCGAGCATGCGTATCAGTTTGTTCATTCTGGTCTCCTTCTTGTTGTTTGTCGTCATTTCACGGTGATGCGGCCGATCATCCCGTACTCGCGATGATCGGGGATCAGGCAGGAATATTCGAACGTTCCGGCATGGGTGAATTTCCAGATGATCTCGGCCGATTTCTTCGGCGCGAGCCGCACGCCGTTCGGATCGTCATGTTCCATATGCGGGTGCTTTTTCATCACCTCGGCGTGCTTCAAATTCTCTTCGGTGGTGGCGAGCAGGAATTCGTGATCCTCGGTGCCGGCGTTGCGGATCACGAAGCGGATCTGCTCGCCGCGCTTCACCTCGATACGCGCCGGCGTGTAGGCCATCTCGCTCATCTCGATCTCGATGGTGCGCGCGGGTTTCTTCGCATCGCCCGGCTCGCCGGCGGCGTAGCTCTCGTGCGCGTGGCCTTCATGGGCGTTGGCGAACGGCGCGGTTGCGGCAAGTGCGATCAGCGCCACGCTCATCATTGCGATTTTCTTGGTCTTCATTGGATATTCCACTCATTCCGTTTCAGTTTGGCGGTCTCAAGGTCGATTGCGGTCGCGTGCTACATCTTCATTCCCTTCATCGGTTTGCTGTCCTTTACCTTGGCCGGCGTTTCGTGCCGCGCGGGCGCCGCCGCTGGTGTTTCGACTTCGTAGGCGACGCTGCCTTGCGGGTATCGGTAATCGCCGGGATCGCTGTAATCGTCGCGCGCCAGGCCTTCACGGATCTTCATCACCGTGAACATGCCGCCCATCTCGATCGGGCCGAACTGGCCGGTGCCGGTCATCATCGGCAGCGTGTTGTCGGGCGCCGGCATTTCCATGGTGCCCATTGCCATGCCGGTCGAGCCCATCACCATCGCGTCGGGCGCGAGCTTGCCCACGGCCTTGGCGAGATCGGCCCGCGACACGCCGATCATATTGCGCATGTCGTGTCCCATCGCATTCATGGTGTGGTGCGACTTGTGGCAGTGAAACGCCCAGTCGCCGGGATTGTCGGCAACAAAATCGAACGCCCTGATGGCGCCGACCGCGACGTCGGTGGTGGCCTCCGGATATTGGGCGCTCTCGGGCACCCAGCCGCCATCGGTGCAGGTCACGCTAAAACTGTGGCCGTGCAGATGGATCGGATGATTGGTCATGGTGAGGTTACCGACCCGGATGCGGACTTTGTCGCCGAGCCGCACGGCCAAGGGATCGATGCCGGGATAGACGCGGGAATTCCACGTCCACATGTTGAAGTCGGTCATCTCGTTGACCTTCGGCAGATACGTGCCGGGGTCGATCAAATAGCTGCTCATGATGAAGACGAAGTCGCGGTCGACGGGACGGAACGCCGGATCGCGCGGATGCACCACGACCATGCCCATCATGCCCATCGCCATCTGCACCATCTCGTCCGAATGCGGGTGGTACATGAAGCTGCCGCTCTTCCTCAACTCGAACTCGTAGACGAAGGTCTTGCCGGGCGGGATGTGCGGCTGGTTCAGGCCGCCGACGCCGTCCATGCCTGAGGGCACGACCATGCCGTGCCAGTGCACACTGGTGTATTCGGGCAGTTTGTTGGTGACGAACACGCGGACCTTGTCGCCTTCGACCGCTTCGATGGTGGGTCCCGGCGCCTGGCCATTATAGCCCCACAGATTGGCCTTCATGCCGGGCGCGAATTCGCGCACCACCGGTTCGGCGACGAGGTGGAATTCTTTCCAGTCGCCGTTCATGCGCCACGGCAGCGACCAGCCGTTCAGCGTCACCACGGGCCGGTAATCGGGGCCCGAGGTCGGATGCAGCGGCGGCGCCATCGCCGCCTTGTCCATCGTCGGCGCTTCCGGAATCGCTGCGGCCTGGACGCGGCCGCTTACGGCGCTGGCGCCGACCAGGGCCGCGGTGCCGAGAAATCCTCTGCGTGAATACATGGTTGGCCTCCGTTCAGTGTACGCCGGCCGCTGGCGCGGCCGCCGCCGTCGTTGTGGAAACATCGCTTGATCCGCCCGAGCCGCCGCCGTTGACGGCGGTCTGCAACTCCGATTGCGCGAGGAAGAATTCGCGCTTGGCGTCGATCGCCGCACGCAGCGAAGCGATGCGCTGGCGGGCTTCCGTCAGCAGCGCGAACACGTCGACCTGCATGCTGGAGAAGCGCAGCTGCATCTCGTCCGAGATGATGCCGCGCAGTGGCAGGATCTCGCGCTGGTAATGGTCGGCGATGTCGTAAGTGGAGCGGTAGACGCGATAGGCGTCGCGCGCTTCCGAGCGCACGTTGATCGCCTTCTCGGTCAGGCGGTTGAAGGCGAGATTATAGGTTTCCGCCGCCTGACGGACCCGTACCTCGCCGCCGTCGAACACCGGGATCTGGAATTGCACGTCAAAACCGCGCTCGCGGAACGGCGCGCTGTCGGGATCGTGGGTGCGGCGGGAGATGCCGGCGACGTCGAGCAGCGTGACGAAGCGGGTCGCCTGCGTGAGGTCGAGCGATTTGGCGAGCGCCGAAAGCTCCATGCGCGCGATCTGCAGGTCGATGCGATGGCCGACCGCATCGGCCTCGATCGTCGGCAGCGCCTTCGGGTGCGGCGGCAGCGACGGCAGCTTGTCCGGAAGCCGGAAGCCAAGATCCTGGTCCCACAATCCCATCAGGCGGGTGAGGCGTTCGCGTGCGCTGGTCGCGGCCTGGCGCGCGGTAGCGAGTTCGGCGGTGGTCTCGGCGTAAAACACCTGCTCGCGCGCCTGGTCGAGCTTGTTGAGCGCGCCGGTCTCGCCGAGCTTTTTCGCCAGTTGCGCCGTGCTCTCGGCGGTGGATTTCGCGTCGGTGAGCAGGCCCACGATCTCGTTCGTGGCAATGGTGCGGAAGTATGCGCGCCTGACCTCGGCGGCGAGCCGCAGCGTCTCCAGTGCCGCGCGCAACTGCGCCTGGCGGAATCTTTCGCGCGCGATCTCGGAGCGGAACGGCAGGGTCGCGAGCGCGAGGATGTCGCCGACCACCTGCCGCTCGATCTCGCTGGCGCCATTGCCCGAGATGCGCGAGATCGAAAAGGTCGGATTCGGCGGCAGGCTCTGTTCGATCAGATCGGTCTCCGCCAGCGCGAGCTCGTTATAGGCCGCCTGCAGGCCCTTGTTGTTGAGCAGCGCGACCTGCACGGCCGCGTCGGCGCTCAAGCTGCGCGCGAGCAGTTGCCGCACGGTGGCGTGCGCCTGTTCGGCGTCATCGGCGGTGCGAACGAACGCGACCTGCTTGCCGAGGCTCTCGCCGGTGGCGTCAGCCACCACACCCATGCCGCTGTCAGGCGAGAACGCGGCACAGCCCGACAATGCGAGCGCGGTGGTCAGGACGAGGAGGGCCAAACGAATGCTCATCGCGGCTCCGGCTCGGTCTTGGGTCGCGGCGCCACGCGCTCATTGCGTTCGCGCCACGGCGCCGGCGTTGCCGGACGCAAGGGGGTGTAGGGCGCAATCGTCGGGCGGTAGCCGACGCGCGCGGTCCTTGCTGCGGGATCCGCGGGATCGGCGCCGGTTGCAAACGCAGAACTGGCGGTCGCGACGACGATCGCGCCGATCGCGAGAGCGAATGTGAGGCGGCGTCCGCCCGCCGGACCAATAGCGGCGGACTTCGCGTTAAACTGCGAAGACATGGGTGTGTCCTGATCTGTCGATGAATCACAGGCGCGCGCGAACGCACGCCGTGCGGCGTCATTACGTCAGGTCAGGCGATGGGGGGACGATAAAGCAGCGGGGGCGCCTTGCCCGGCAGCCGCTGATAATTTTCCGACACCCGTACCGAGATCGGCTGCGGCGGGTTGGCGAATATCAGGCAGATTGGCTGGGATCGCGGAGAGGCAGAGCATGACGCAGCACGGGCCCGGCGAGGTCTTGCCGTCGGAAGTCTTGCCGTCATGCGTATGTTTGGCATGGCCGGCGTCGGCCTGATGGCCGCCGTGCTCATGCGAAGCTCCAACATGCGCGGAATGCTCGTGCATATGGGTGACTGCCGGCGTGCTCTCGGTCGGGAAGCAAGGCGCGGCATCGCCGAGCGCCAGCGCCGCCCCCGGCGCGAGCACGCAAAACAGATAGAGCAGGGCGACAAACCACCCCGCTTTGGCCCGCATCCGTCTGGTCAAGCGCACGAACATCGGCGCGAACGTATCTTCGATTGCCGGTTTCGCCAAGCTGGGATTTGTCCGTCATTCCGGGGCGATGCGCAGCGTCGAACTATGGTGCGCAATTGCGCATCGGAGAATCCCGAGATTCGCGGATGCGCAATTGCGGGTTCGATGTCTGATCCTGCGGATCATCCCGGAATGACGGAAGTTGTGCCTCAGCTACATCTGCATGCCCAATATCGCGCCATAGCGCTTGACCTCTGGGCAATTGCCACCGAAATTGCCCGGGCCGTGGCAATTTATTCTGAACTCACCCAGGATTCCGACCTGTTTGTTCCCGACTCACGCCGGGCATGGATCCGGCTTGCCACAGCCGTAGTCATCGGCTCGCTCGGCAGCGTCGGGATGTGGTCGGTCGTGGTGGCGCTGCCGGTGGTGCAGGCCGAATTCAGCGCCAGCCGCGGCACCGCCTCGCTGGCCTTCACCATGGTCATGCTTGGCTTTGGTCTCGGCCAGGTGGTGACCGGAAAGATCAGCGACCGCTACGGCATCGTCACTGCGATCGGGGTCGGCATCGGCATTCTTGGCTTCGGTTATATCGGCGCGGCGATGTCGCCGGCGATCTGGCAATTCATCCTGGTGCATTTTGCCATCGGCCTGTCTTCGGCCGCGACCTTTGGCCCGCTGATGGCGGAGGCCTCGCACTGGTTCGACCGTTACCGCGGGCTTGCCGTCGCGATCGCCGCCAGCGGCAATTATATCGGCGGCACGATCTGGCCGCCGCTGGTGAATTTCGGCATCCAGTCGGTGGGCTGGCGCACCACGCACATCATGATCGGTATCTTCACCGCGATCGCGATGACGGTGGGGCTGGTGCTGTTGCGGCTGCTGATGGGCGCTGGCACCCGCCGCAGCCATGTCAACGCGCCGGCGCCGCGCGTCGATTTTCGCCTTTCCACCAACGCGCTGACGGCGATCTTGTCGCTGGCGTCGATCGCTTGTTGTGTGGCGATGTCGATGCCGCAGGTGCATATCGTCGCCTATTGCGGCGATCTCGGCTATGGCGTGGCGCGCGGCGCCGAAATGCTGTCGCTGATGCTGGGGTTCGGCATCATCAGCCGGATCGGCTCCGGCTTCCTCGCCGACAGGATCGGTGGCATCCGTACATTGCTGATCGGTTCGGTGGCGCAGGCCACGGCGCTGCTGTTCTATCTGTTCTTCGACAGCTTGACCTCGCTCTACCTCATTTCCGCGATGTTCGGGCTGTTCCAGGGCGGCATCGTGCCGAGCTACGCCATCATCGTGCGCGAGGCGATGCCGGCAGCCGAGGCCGCCACCCGCATCGGCATCGTGATCTTTGCTTCCGTGTTCGGCATGTCGTTCGGCGGCTATATCTCCGGCGTGATCTTCGATGCCACCGGCTCCTACGCCGCTGCGTTCGCCAATGGCATCGCCTGGAACGGGCTCAACGTCGCCATCATGTTGCTGCTGTTGATCCGCGCGCGCACGTTTTCCGCAAAAGCGGACGCAGGTTTGGCGACCAGGCGCGCCAGCTGAAGCGGCGGTGCGATCCGCCGCGCCGGCTCAGAGCTGTTGAAACGCCGCAAACGCATCCACCAATCCGGCGCCGGTCGCACCGGTATCGCTGGTGCTGGCGGGTTCGCCGACATTGTTGTCGCCGCTGCTGGGATTGGCGGATCCCGTTGCCACGCTGATCGCAGTGCGGCGCAGGATGGCCTTGGCGTCAGATGGCGAAAGCCCTGGATTCTTCTGGACCAGCAGCGCGCACACGCCAGCCAGCTGCGGCGCGGCAGCTGAAGTGCCGCTGAAGACGCCCCATCCATCGTCGGGCGCGGTGCCGTCGCCGCTTTGGGATTCCTCGCGGTCGATCTCGCTGCCGGGCGGCACCGGCAGTTCGATGTAGGCGGCATTCGGCAGCATGCCGACCAGTCCGCAGAAATCGGGGACGGAGCGCCCGGGATAGATCAGGCTGTGAAATGCACTGGCGTAATTGGAAGCCTGCTTGGCGCCGTTCTCGTCGACGAACACGCCGCCGGCCGAGATCACGTTCGGCATCATGCCGGGGAATGAGTAGTGGCCATTGCCGGCGGAGAACACCACGATGATGCCTTTGGCGATCGCCGCCTGGATCTCGGCTTCAAGCGCCGCCATGTTGTTCGGCAGTTCGCTCAACTGCGTGAAGTCGGACGCGCGCAGGTCGAATCCCATGCTGCACGAGATGATCTGGGGATTATGCAGCAGCGCCTGCTGGAAACCTTCCAGCATGCTGGCGCCGTTGCGGGGATCCTCGTCGTTCTCGACCTTGATGCCGATAAAGGTGATGTCGGGCGCGACCGCCAGCATGTTGGCGGATTCGCCGGTGCCGTGACCGTTGAGGTCGGTCGCGTCATTGGTGGCGTGCGGGGCCAGATCGACCGAGGTCGTGTAGCGCTTGCTGACGAAATAGGGGTGGCTGTGCGCGAAGCCGGTATCGACCATGCAGACGCGGACGCCCTTGCCGGTGATGCCGGCCTTATGAACCTTGTCGACGTTCAACAGGCCGGTCACGCCGTCGGGCACGTTGAGATGGAAGAAGTCGACATCCGGCGGCTTGACGGATGGCAGCCCGGCGAGGGCTCCCGCCATCGTGCTCGCGCGCTTGATGCGGCCTCCGGCCACCGCCATCTTCGCCGGCTTGGTTGCGCGGGCCTTGGCCTTGCGGCCCATATAGATGTGCGGCCATTGAATGTAGGCGTCGTCGAGGACGTGCGCGAGTTCGGGCGGCATCGACCACGGCGCATCCTGTGCCGGATAATACAGCGAGCGGAAGGCATAATTGTGCCTGGGGTCGAGCTGGACTTCGGACAGTTTTGTTCCGAACGTGCGCTCGAACAGCGCGCGGTTGCCGCGCACGGAGACACTCAGCGCGCCCCGCCGCGTCGGCCGGAAACCCAGCCGGCTGAGCTGATGGATCGCCGGTCGACCGTCATCGGATCCGGCGTGAATTCCATCGCGCTGGACAACGACAGCGGTGCGGAGAATTTGGTCGGACCCTCGCTGCCGTCGGAGCGCTTGAAGGTCACGGCGATGCGGAGTTCGTCGGATGGACTAGCGAATTTTGCATCGCGCGAAGATTGGGTCGCCTGTTTTCGCTGGTACGCGTACATGGCCAAATCCTTTCCACTATGAAACCAACGACTTCTCCAAAAAAACGCCAAAAAAGACGAAGTGAAAAACTACTTGCGCAAATAGGTGTGTCCTGATGCGGCCGAGATGCTTTGCACATACTCCGAAAGCGCTGCGGGCACCTGCAATTCCGGTGAAGTGTAGCCGCCGGACCTGCCGAACTCCTGGCCGGCCGGTGGCTGCGGCGCGGTTTCGGTCGCCGTCACGCCAAATATCTCCTTGAATTTCTCCGGCTCGACCTCAGCCGAGATCGTCGCGAGCCCTCCGGTGGTCGGTGTTAGTCCGAGTGACGCCAGAATTTGGCGGACCTTGTCGAGCCCTTGCGGGCTGCGCCAGTTGGAGCGGAGCAAAAGTTGAAGTTTGATCGATGGATCTGGCATGGGAGCCTCCCGGCAAGCCGCACCTCGGCGGGTCGACGCAATCGGTCACAGCAAGGCGCCGGTCAGCATATGCGCGAGGGGCCGCAAATTCCATGGCGATGCCTCACACGGAAGGCAGCAGGATGCTCGTGACCGAGGATAATAGAAAAACAACCTTAGATCGATCACTTTTTGGTTTACCAAGCGCGGCAATCCGCCTCGCTTGCGGTCCGTTGCGTCACACTGCCTGACCGGCTTTCAGGAGCGAGCAGCCGGTGATCTTCAGGCTGCCGTCGGGCTGCCGCTCCAGCGTATAGAGCGCCTCCCACGCCTCGCCATTGGCGTCGATGATATGGACGCGCTGGGCGATCCTGCCGTCGGCAGTCTGCGCCTCGCCAAACTCGAAACTCCGGTGGCGATAGACCGGCGGGTAGCCGTTCTGGACCATGGACATGAAAATGTTGGGCTCGGGAAAGATCTGTTTGATCGCGGGCGCCGCGTAGGAATAGGCGGCCGCGGCGTCGTCATGGCCGAACGCCTGCTCCTGCGCGCGGATCACGCTTTGCGCGTCGGTGGTGTCATCAGCGGCAAGGGCGGGCGCGGAGAAGCCGAGCAAAGCGGCGAGAAGCAGGACGGCTATACGCATCATCGGAAGCCTCCATCGCGTGTCTGGAGCTGCTGCACTGCGATGCTATACCGCCGCGAAATCGCCTGCAAACTGAGCTGTCGCAGGCCGGGAGGGAGGTTCAACGGATTTTTCGCGTCCGGCCTCCCAATTTGATCCAGAGCAAAGTGCGTCGGCCCAAATTGGCTAGCCTGTTCTCCCATCATCCGTGGAGAAGCGCCATGACACTCGACACCATTCTGGTCGTTGTTGCCGTCACGATCATGTTTGCGACGATCGGCATCGTCCTCGCCTGGGGCGACAAACAGACGCGTAACCTGTAATCGCCGATATCATTGCCCGGCGGAGGAACAGCGGAGCGGCGGACCGCGGTCCGTCATCAGGTAACTTCATCCGTCCATACCTTGAAACTGACCAGCGTGTTCGGGCCGAAGGTCTGGGTAATCGGGACATCGGCGGCATCACGCCCTTGCGCGATCAGGATGCGGCCGATCCGCGGCACGTTGTTGCGCGGGTCGAAGGTGTGCCAGCGTCCGCCGATATAGGCCTCGAACCAACCGGCGAAGTCGCCCGCGGCCCAGGGTTTTGGTGTTCCCATGTCGCCGAGATATCCGGTGCAATAGCGCGCCGGAATGTTCATGCAGCGGCAGAACGCAATGGCGAGATGGGCATAGTCGCGACAGACGCCTTTGCCTTCGTTGTAGGCTTCCCATGCCGTCTTGGTGGCGCGGGCGTGCTCGTATCCGAACGCGATATGATGATGCACGAAATCGCAGATCGCCTGAACCCGCGCCCATCCTGGCTGTGTCTTCTCGAACAACTGCCAGGCAATTTCCGAGAGACGGTCGGTCTCGCAATAGCGGCTGCCCAACAGATAGACCAGCGTATCCGCTGGAAGGTCTTCGACTGCGTGCTGAACCGCCGAGGCAAACACCGGATCCGGCAGGCCGCTGTCGCGAACGACGCCGTCGGCGGCCAAACGCATGCGGCCGGCCGGCGCGACCATGCGACTGCACCAGTTGCCGAACGCATCGCGGTAGGGCGTGATCGGAACTACAGGATCGGTGGTGAGAAAATCCGGGATGATGACGTCGGACGCGCGCGTGAAATGCGTTCCGAGCACCATGATGACAGGCGTTGGTTGCGGGAAATCGTAGAGCATTTCGAATCCGACGCGAATCTTCATCCGAAATGCTTCCCGTTTGTTGCCAACACGGCAGATGGCTACGAACCCATCGATTACAAGGCGTTAGCGACTTATTCGGTCAAAACGCAGCGTTTGCCCGAGAAAACGATAGCTAATTTCCGGGAAAGCGCGCAGGCTCCGCCAATGTCCAACAACTCCGAGTTTGTCGTTCGTGGAAACGCTGGTCCATCGAGATGACCACGCGCTCCCGACGGGAAACGGTTCATTTCAGGCATCCGTTCCGCATCAACGGCATCGATCGCCAGCTCGCGCCCGGCGCCTACGAGATCGTCACCGATGAAGAGATGATCGAAGGGCTCTCGTTTCCGTGCTTTCGGCGTGTTGCCACCATGATCATGGTTCCCGGCGCGCCACCGCGCCATTCCTCGATGGAAATGTTCTTGATCAGCTCGGTCGACCTGTCGAATGCCCAGCGCATTGACGCGAGTGCGCCGCGTGAATGACGGCCCGGTCGACCTCGACAAGCATCGCGGCATGGCGGCGCAGAAGGCGACCGACATGAGGCGTGCGCTGGCCGACGTCGAGGCGAACGCGAAGGTGTTGCGCGAGCGTCAGAGCGCGGTGGAAGCCGAACTGCTTGCAGTGCCGGCGACCTCATGGGCCGAGGCGGTCGCCAAGGCCCGATACGTCCTCAATCTGTATGCGGCCTCGCTCCCGCCCACTGACAGCCATCACCGCGATCTGGTGACGGCGGTCATCGCCGATCTTGCCCGGCTCTCCGGTGAGAACTGAAAAATCCCGTCGTTCGCGGTTCGAACGCACTGACCCGAAAGTAATCACATGCAAAATCTCTCGCCCCGTCACGTCAAGCTCGAGGAATTGGCCCGCCTCGGCGTGGTGTCCGGCTGGTACTCCACCAAGGTAAGCGGTACCTTCGTTTCCGGCCCGCACGATTCCGAAGCCGACTGCCTTCGCAAGATCGCGGAGATCAATCCGCCGCCGGCGAAGAAGAAGCGATGAGCCAGGAAGCCGATCGAATTGCGGCTCTCATTCCGGAGGAAAGCCCGATGACCCTCGCGCGCGGCAATGTCAGAGGTTATGAATTCGATCGCATGGTGCTGCTGTTTTCGATGATGGACGGCGCCAGGGAAGTACCCTGCGCCGTCAGCGCCTCGGCGATGGACGATCTGGAGCACGTCGCGCGCACGGCGCCCGACTTGCGCGAGGAGCAATTCCTGCGCTTGCGTGAGCGGATCGAACAATGCGCCTCGCGCAAGTTCCTTGCGAGGGAATTCGAAGGAGCTCCTCCCGGCATCATCCTGCGCAGCATCGATTTTCGCAGCTGATCCGATTGGTCGCGCTGCGGCGGAAGCTTGCAAGCCTCGGCTGCATCACCGCCGCATCTCGCGCAGATTCTGCTTCGCTTCGGGATCGCCCAGCGCCGCCGCCGACCACGAAAAAGCCGAGACGAGAGCAGCGTGTCCGACATCAATCTGGCATCGGAGGCCGGATTGGGCAGTCGCGGCGCAGCCTGATAGGCCGAATTGCCGATCACCAGCGCCACGCGTTTTTCCGCGTGCGCTGGTGTGAAGAGCCAGCCACACAGCAGGAATGCCGCGACCATCGATCGCGACAAGATGCCGATCCGGCTGGCCATGGGTGATGCACTCCGCGAGCGGGATGAAATATTTCTCGCTCGTTGGTCTTGCGGCCACAAGGGAAGGTTCGACGCCAGCCGCCGGTTAGCGGATCGAGCGGCCGAAATCGTTGATGTCGGGCGAAGCGCGGGCCGGGAACAGCCGCGCTGTCGACGAGGCCGACATGGTCCGCTTGCACTTCATTTCGTCGGCGCCGGTCTCGCCGCTGCGCTTTTTCGCGAACGCGTCGTCGAGGCGGTTGACGATCAGCATGGCATGATCGCGCTCCAGTGTGTCCGGATTCTTTCCCTTGTCGTCCGAGCGGAACGCGCCGCCGACCATTTTGCCGTAGATTTCGTAGTCGCAGCCGGCCTTCCAGTCGCCTTGCTCCCACTTCCAGCCCTGACCCGTGAGGCTGCCGTCCTGGTCCACCGTGATCTTGATGATGGCATTGTGGGCGAGCCAGACACCGGCAAGCCCGCTGCGCTTGTCGTCAAAGCCGTCGAGCAGCGCGATCCGTTCGCGCTGCAGGCTGTCGACATGGTCGCGCGCATCAGCGGTGAAGTGCATGTCCGAGGTCAGCTTCTCCCACGCGGGATGCAGGAATGTTGGATATTGCCAGGCTTGGGCGTGGACCCAACCGCGCTGATCTTCCATCAGGGCGCGCCGCGTCGTCTCGTCGAGCCGTGGCAGCAGCGCTTTCCAGGCCCGGTTCAGCCGCTGATCGTTGTCGGCCAGGTCGGGATCGGAGCAGATCTCTTCCTCGGTTGCCGTTTCCGGGCGGGTGCAGTCGAAGGTTGGCGCCACGAAAGCAGTATCGGCCTTGTCCGAGGTCGCCGCATCCTGTTTGCCGCTGGCGAAATAGCTCGCCGTGACTTGCCACATGTATTGGCAACTGGGCCGGTCATCGTCGTTCCACGCGTGATTGACGAGCACGACGCGAAGTGTCTCGCCCTGGCGGCGGATCTTGATCGCCGGTGGCTTTTTCGGTTCGGCGTTCGAATTGGCGGTCGCCGCCGGCTTGGCTTCGTCCGGGAGCACCTCGCCTGTCAGCCAGGTGCCGGATGGCTTGACCAGCGCGCCCACTTTGCATTCCCGGCGGCGGTCGCTGCCGGTGCCGTAGACGGCGCGTGTATCGACCGCAAGACGATAAGCGCCGTTCTCCGCCGGCGTCACGACGATGCTGCCGAACGCGTTGGCCCATGTTCCGGCAAATCCGGGACGGCCGAAACCGCCGGCAATGCTTTCCAGCGTGGTTGCCCGCCGGGCCAGCGTCTCGCCAAATCCTTCCTTCTCATCGAAATCGTCGGATTGCGGCACTGAATCGGCGGCATTGAGCACGACTTCGTTGAACCACGCCTGATCGCGCTTCAACAGCGGCTTGATATTGGCGGGAGTTTTCGCAATCGCCGCGTTGAATGCCTTGTCGATCTGCGCAACCTGCTTGTCGTAGCCGGCCTGCTTGCAGTCGGCGGTCTTGATCTTGTCGCCATCGGCCCCGCCGCACAGCTTGATCGCCGTCGGCGCGCTGCTGCTCGGGGCGATGTAGTCGTCCATCGCATGCACTGTAACGGGCATCAGCGCCGACAGGACGACCGCGAAAGCTGCAAGGCGATGTGAAGCGGACATGCGTTTTCGATCTTCGGACACGGACGAAATGTGATCCCGTCGCTTTGGTCGCGGGTCCGATCGCTTGGGTTCAGAAAAATTTGCCAATGGCCATTGACGTGGGGCGGTCGGCTGGCGTTAAACAGATAAACGTTGAGGTTTTGTATTTTTGTTTTGCAACCAATTTGGTTTGATCCCTATATCGCCTGCGCCCAGGCGCTGTCTGCCGGACAGCCGACAACCAAGTCAGGAAGTCTTTCATGGCCGCACAGCAAAATGTCCCGATACCGGAGATATTCGTTCTATGGCATCCGCGCTGTCCACTCGGGGAAAGCCTGGCGCGACGAATTCTTGAATGGCTGCGGCCGGGGAACGGTCTGGGGCCCGAAGTGTTCTATCGTTGTCTCCCGGCGCCGGGGGCGCCGTTGAACGGCCTGCCACCGCCGCTACCCGGAGAGATGCGCCTGGCTGCCGATGTCTATACGGCCACGCGGCAGAAGGTGAGTAATCTGCAGGTCATCCTGCCGCTGATTGACGAGAACATGGTTGCAGATCAGGCATGGCGCCATTGGCTCGGTGGGCTGGCTCCGTCGGCTGTATCAGTCCGGCGGGAGATCATGCCGGTCGCGCTCGACGCCACTGCTTACAATATGCCGGCGCCGCTCCGTGACTTGAATTATTTGAGGCCCACCGGCTTGCCGTTGCCGGCGGGCGAACAATTGTCGGGACCGGCATTCGAAGAGGTGGCTCGATCGCTGCTGAAGCAGATCACCGAAGCGATGTGCCGCGTCATGCTGCCGAGGCCGCCGGCCGAAGCCCTGGGTTCGCGAACGCCGGGGAGCGATACGTTGCCGAAGGTCAACGTCTTCCTGAGCCACGCCAAGCAGGACGGCACCGTACCCGCACGCCGGTTGCGGGATTACATTTACAGTCAAACCCAACTGGCCGCCTTTTTCGATGAGAACGATATCGCCTTCGGTTCGGCGTTCAGCCGCGTTATCCAGAGCAGCCTGAATTCGCGCGATACCGCGGCGTTCATCGCCGTACGCAGCGCCGGCTATGCCGGCAGGCCATGGTGCCGGCGGGAATTGTCGTTGTTTCGCGTTCCACGTCTGGAGGGTCCCTCCGCAGGGGGGGCGGAACGCTGGTTCATCTACCCCTCGGTCGTGGTCGAAGCGATGCTGGCCGGCAAATCATCCACCGGCGTGTCGGAATTTGGCAACAGTACCCTGATCCGGTGGGCCGACGATGTTCCCAATCTGGAGGAACTCATCGTCACAACGGTCATTCGCGACGCCATGCTCGCCTCCTTTCATTCAGCCATGGGGGCGTCGATTCCGTCACATCCGAACCAGATCGTGATCAACACCTTGCCTGATCCGACGATATTGCTGCACATCCCGCGGGTCCGTGACGGCCACGAACTCGATGTGTTGTATCCGGGGCGAGGTCTCTCGGGGCTCGAACTGGCTATTCTCGGCGATTTCTTTCCAAAGCTGACATTCCGGTCGTTCGAGGAGGTGTTGTTGTGACTGCCAGCAGCAAATATCGTTCGCGCGCCATCGCCGACAACGTCATCGCATTCTCGATCTCCTACCAGCGTGAGAACATGCTGGCGCGGGGAATGGGGCTCGAGCATCTCCGTGAACTTTTGATCCGGCTTGCCCGGCCGCTGCTGCGCCAGGGCGCCAGCCTCGCCTATGGCGGGCACTGGAAGGAGACCGAAGACAATTTCATCTATCCGCTGCTCCGTCTGATCAGCGCCGAGCAACAGGACAGTCTGGGCGGGGGCGATTCCGGTCAACCGATCGGTAAACTCTACAATCATTCGCCATGGCCGGGATATCTCGATGTAACGCCGAAGGTTGAGGCTCAATGGATCAATTGCTGCCGCGTGGTCCGCGTCACCCAGGAGATGGCGGGGTTCACGAATGCGGAAATCGTGCCTGACGCCAACGCCGATCAGGCCAATCCAAGGACCATCTTCAACAGGGCGGTCACGTTGAGCGCCATGCGCCGCCTGATGATGCAGCCGATGTCGATCGATATTCCCGACGTGTCGCAGCCGGAGCAGATACCCGCCGTCATGGCCAGGATCCTGCTCGGCGGCAAGGCGGACAGCTATTCCGGTTTTCTGCCCGGCATTTTCGAGGAAGCTCTGGTGACGTTGCAGTGGGATCGCCCGGTCTACATTCTCGGCGGCTTTGGCGGGGCGGCGGAGATTTTGGCCAAGGCGATGTTGGTACCGGGGCCAGATCGTCCCAAGGAACTGACGCTTGATTGGCACCGGGAGCGGAATCCGGCGCTGGTGACGCTGCTGCAAAGCGCCGGCCAATTCGCGACGCCGCCTCATCTCGGCATTCTCGAGAATTCGCTCGATGACCTCTTCACCTTCGTGTTGAAAGCGCGCGCCAACCTCGCGGGCACCCTCAACACCGGATTGAGCGATCAGGAAACCAGGGAGTTGCTGCAGACGAGCAATATCGCCAACGCTGTCCATCTGGTGCGCCTGGGGCTGATGAATAAAAACAAGCTGCCTTCATTGCCGGCATGAAGCGGTCGCACCCTTGAATTGGGGAAGTCCTGTTTACGGCTTGCTCAAAACGTCGGCGGCGTGCAGGCTGAGATCACTTCGCAGGCCTTGGCGCCGACACAACGGAAGCGATGCGGGCGGCGGCTCTCGAAATAATAGGCGTCGCCGGGATCGAGGATTCTTCGCTCGTCGTCGACGGTCACCTCCAGCCGTCCCGCGACCACGATGCCGCCTTCCTCGCCCTCGTGCACCAGTGGCACCCGGCCGGTGTCGCTGCCGGGCTCGTAGCGCTCTTTGAGGATCTGCAACGTCCGGCCGAACAGATTGTCGCCGACCTGGCGGTAGGAGATCGGCTTCTTGCCGATCTCGGTCAGTTCGTCGGAGCGATAGAACGCCTTGCGCGGCCGCTCCGGCTCGATGGCGAAGAACTCGGCGAGGCCCATCGGGATACCGTCGAGGATGCGCTTGAGCGCGCCGACGGAAGGGTTCATCTGGTTGGATTCGATCAGCGAGATCGTCGAATTGGTGACGCCGGAGCGCTTTGCCAGTTCGCGCTGCGACAGCTTCTGGCGCGAGCGAATGAATCGCAGCCGTCCACCGATATCGACACTCATCAGGAATACCTGTTGCAAGTGTTGCGGATCGCGTAAATATGCCCTCAGGCCTCCAATAAGATCAATAGGTTGCGACGGCGCAGAAAAGGACTTGTTGAGCGTCGCCAAGCGTGGTTCGCCTAAGGGAAGTCAGCAATGGAGCGACGCCGTGACCCTTCATCAGAAGCCGAACACCCTGCAGACCGATTCGTTCTGGATGCCGTTCACGGCCAACCGGCAGTTCAAGAAGGCGCCGCGCCTGTTCGCCTCCGCCGAGGGCATGTATTACACCTCGGTCGATGGCCGGAAGGTGATTGATGGTTCCGCCGGCCTCTGGTGCGTCAACGCCGGCCATGGCCGCCGCCAGATCGCGGCCGCCGTCGAGCGCCAACTGATGACGCTGGACTTCGCGCCCTCGTTCAACATGGGCCATCCGCTGGCGTTCGATTTCGCCGAGCGGCTCGCCGAGATCGCCCCGAAGGGGCTTGATCGCATCTTCTTCACCAATTCGGGCTCTGAATTGGTCGACACCGCGCTCAAGATCGCGCTGGCCTATCACCGCGCTGCCGGGCAGCCGACCCGTACCCGCCTGATCGGCCGCGAGCGCGGCTATCATGGCGTCGGCTTCGGCGGCATGTCGGTCGGCGGTATGGTTGCCAACCGCCGTGCGTTCGCGACCCACCTGCCGGGCGTCGATCACATCCGCCACACCCATGACCTCGCGCGCAACGCCTTCGCCAAGGATCTGCCGGATCATGGCGCCGAGCTCGCCGACGATATCGAGCGGCTGGTGGCGCTGCATGGCGCCGACACCATCGCCGCGGTGATCGTCGAGCCGGTGCCGGGTTCGACCGCCGTGCTGCCGCCGCCGAAAAATTATCTGCAGCGGCTGCGCGAACTCTGCGACAAGCACGGAATCCTCCTGATCTTCGACGAAGTCATCACCGGCTTCGGCCGCCTCGGCACCCCGTTCGCCGCCGATTTCTTCGGCGTCACGCCTGATATGATGACGACCGCGAAGGGCATCACCAATGGCACCGTGCCCTGCGGTGCCGTATTCGCCAGCCGCAAGATCCATGATGGGTTGATGACCGGCCCGGAAGGCACGATCGAGCTGTTCCACGGCTACACCTATTCGGCGCATCCGGTAGCCTGCGCCGCGGGTATTGCGACGCTCGACATCTACAAGGACGAGGGCCTGCTGACGCGCGGTGCCTCCATGGCCGAGTACTGGCGCGATGCCCTGCATTCGCTGAAGGGCCTGCCGAACGTGATCGACATCCGCAACATCGGCTTGATGGGGGCCGTCGAGGTCGCACCGCGCAAGGAGGGTGTCGGCACGCGTGGTTATGACGTCATGGTCGATTGCTTCAATCGCGGGCTTTATTTGCGCATGAGCGGCGACTCCTTTGCGCTGTCGCCGCCCTTGATCGTCGAGCGCAGCCATATCGACGACATGGTGTCGATCCTCGGCGATGCTCTCAAACACGTGGCCTGATCCTTGCTCCTTGCGCGGAATCTTGCGCGGCATCGAGGCTTCAGCGGCGTGATGCCGAAGCGGGGGGCTTGAAGCGTGAAAGTTCTCATTCTCGGCAGTGGCGTGATCGGCGTCACGTCGGCCTACTACCTGGCCAAGGCCGGCCACGAGGTGACGGTGATCGACCGTCAGCCGAAACCGGCGCTCGAGACCAGCTTTGCCAATGCCGGCGAAGTGTCGCCCGGCTATTCCTCGCCCTGGGCCGGGCCCGGCGTGCCGGTCAAGGCGATCAAATGGCTGCTGATGAAGCACGGCCCGCTGGTGATCCGGCCGAAGCTTGATCCGGTGATGTGGCTCTGGCTGCTCAAGATGCTGCGTAACTGCACCTCGGCGCGCTACGCGGTCAACAAGAGCCGGATGATCCCGATCGCCGAATACAGCCGCGATTGCCTGCGCGCGCTGCGCAGCGAGACCGGGATTCGCTATGACGAACGCGAACAAGGCACGCTGCAATTGTTTCGCTATTCTGCGCAGCTCGATCACACCGCCGGCGATATCGCGGTACTCAAGCAAACTGGCGTGCCCTTTGAGGTGCTGGATCGCGACGGCTGCGTCGCCGCGGAGCCGGCGCTCGCTGCGGTGAAGGACAAGATCGCCGGGGGCTTGCGGCTGCCGCAGGACGAGACCGGCGATTGCCACATGTTCACGCAGGCGCTGGCGCTCGAAGCCGAAAAGCTCGGCGTGCGCTTTATGTTCAATGTCGGCATCCAGGGATTGAACGCAGACGCCACGCGCATCACCGGCGTTGCCACCTCCAGCGGCGTCATGCAGGCCGATGCCTATTTGCTGGCGCTCGGCAGCTGGTCGCCGCGGCTGGTCAGGCCGCTCGGCATTTCGCTACCGGTGTATCCGGTGAAGGGCTATTCGATCACGGTGCCGATCACCGATCCCGACGGCGCGCCGGTGTCGACCGTGATGGACGAAAGCTACAAGGTCGCGATCACGCGGCTGGGTGACCGGATCCGAGTCGGCGGCACCGCCGAAATCTCCGGCTATTCCGACAAGCTCTATGCGGCGCGTCGCGCGACGCTCGATCATTCCCTGTCCGATCTGTTCCCGCGCGGCGGCGATCTCAAGAAAGCGACGTTCTGGAGCGGCTTGCGCCCGATGACGCCGGATGGCCCACCCGTGATCGGCGCCACGCGTTATTCCAATCTGCACCTCAACACCGGGCACGGCACGCTCGGCTGGACCATGGCCTGCGGCTCGGGGAGGGTGCTCGCGGATCTGTTGTCGGGGCGGAAACCGGACATCGATACGAAGGAGCTTTCGATCAGCCGGTATGAGCATCGGTTTGGGTGAAGAAGTTTAAGGCCTATCCACGTCATTGCGAGGAGCGCAGCGACGAAGCAATCCATGCCGCCACCGGGGATAGATGGATTGCTTCGCTTCGCTCGCAATGACGGCGGAGTTAGTTCGCCGCCGGTCACGCAATTCACCCACAGCACTACGGCTTTCGCGTCATCGGCGGGATTTGAAAACCGGTGCGGCCTCCGGCTCGCAAACCGAAAACTGTCGCCGGTCTTCAGCGACCAGGTCTCCGCATCGACGGTGAGCATCATCTCGCCTTCGAGCACCAGGCCGGCCTCTTCACCGTCATGCGTGTAGAGCTCGTCGCCGGTGCTGCCGCCGGGCTCCATGTGCACCAGAAACAGGTTGAGACGGTTTTCCGCGCCGGCCGGGCTCAGCAATTGCTTTGAGATGCCGGTGCGCCACAGTTTTAATTCGGCGCGTTGTACCTCGCGCGTGACGACACCGCCGGATGCACCGTCATCGCTTGGCTTTGCGCCGAACAGCGCGGCGATGCCGACGCCGAGCACATCGGCCAGCGTCGCCAGTACGCGAAGCGAAGGCGACGACAGGCCGCGCTCGATCTGACTGACGAAGCCGATCGACAGGTCGGTTCGCGCCACAACCGTTTCGAGCGACAAATTGCGCGCGCGGCGCAGCTCGCGGATGCGTCGTCCGACCTCGAGATCCACCGCCGGCTCGGCCGCTTTGGTGGAAGCCTTCGGCTTCCTTGCCGGCCGTGTCGCGGCCTTCCCGATTGCCTTGCCGATTGCTTTGGGCGCCGGTTTGCGCATTCTTTTGCCACCGCTCACGTCAACCCGCTTCCTTCATGTGCATGAAATCTGCTTGCAATGACCCCGGAAATATGACCACAATTTCATACTGGTGAAAATAGGCCTGATCGGCCTTGCCCGCAACCTTCTCATCGAGAACCGTGGCGAGCGACCGCTCGGCCTCTCCCTACAGGAGGTAATGCGATGTCCTTCAAGCGTCTTGTCCAGGTCGCCGTCGCGATCTTCGCCGTTGCAGCCAGCGTGCCGGCATCCGCGCAGCAGGTGTTGAAGGTGGGGTCGACGCCGACCGGGATTCCCTTCACCTTCCTCGACACCAAGACCAACAGCATTCAGGGCGTGATGGTCGATCTCATCACCGAGATCGGCAAGGATGCCGGATTTCAGGTCCAGATCGAGCCGATGCAATTTTCCACGCTGGTGCCGTCGCTGACGTCGAACAAGATCGACATCATCTCGGCTGCGATGTTCGCCACCGCGGCGCGCAAGGAAGTGATCGATTTCTCCGACGCCGTCTACACCTATGGCGAAGGCCTTGTGGTGCCGAAGACCGACGCCAAGAACTACGCCACGCAGGAGGACCTGAAGGGCGAGACGGTCGGGGCGCAAGTCGGAACCGCCTTTGTCGATGCGCTGAAGAAGACGGGGCTGTTCAGCGAAGTGAAGGTCTACGACACCATTCCCGACATCCTGCGCGACGTGAATGCGGGTCGCCTCAAGGCCGGCTTCGCCGATTATCCGATCCTGGCCTATAACCTCAAGCAAGGCGCCTTTGGCGAGGTGCGGCTGGTCAATTCCTACAAGCCGGTTACCGTCGGCACGGTCGCGATCGGAGTCCGCAAGAGCAATTCCGAACTGCTGGGCAAGATCAACGCCTCGCTCGCCAAGCTCAGGGACAGCGGCGCCCTCGACAAGATTCTCGACAAATGGGGTCTGAAGGCAAAGGCCGCCTAGTGTAAGCGAGCAGGGAGCCGCGCGCGATCTGAGCCGATGCAAAAATTCCTCAATGACGCCGTCGAGTTCCTGCCGATCCTGCTGCAGGGCGTATGGCTCACGATCGTCGTCACCGTTGGCTCGCTGCTCTTGTCGACCGTTCTAGGTCTGCTGTGGGCCTTGATGCGGGTCTCCGGCATTCGTGCGCTCACGTTGCTCAGCGGCGGCCTGATCAACGTGATCCGCGGCATTCCGATCATCGTGTTGCTGTTCTATCTCTATTTCGTGATGCCCGATTTCGGTATCGCGATGAGCGCGCTGCAGGCTTCGATCCTCGGGCTCGGCATTGCGTACTCGGCCTACCAGGCGGAAAATTTCCGCGCCGGCATCGAGGCCATCGACAAGGGACAGATCGAGGCCGCGCAGACCATCGGCATGGGCTGGTGGCTGACCATGCGCCGCGTGGTGCTGCCGCAGGCGGTCAAAATCGTGCTGCCGCCCTACGGCAACATCATGATCATGCTGCTCAAGGATTCCTCGCAGGCTTCGACCATTACGGTCGCGGAGCTCGCACTGCAAGGCAAGCTGATCGCGTCGTCGACCTTCAAGAACACCAGCGTGTTCACGCTTGTGGCGCTGATGTATCTCACCATGAGTATTCCGCTGATCCTGCTGGTTCGCCATTTCGAAAAGAAGGCGAACCGCAAATGATCGAGCTGCGCGACGTTCACAAGCGCTTCGGCGCAAACGAGGTATTGAAGGGGATCACGGCCTCGGTCGACAAAAGCGAGGTGGTCTGCATCATCGGCCCCTCCGGCTCGGGCAAGTCGACCATCCTGCGCTGCATCAACGGATTGGAGAGTTACGAGGCCGGCGACATCCTGGTCGAGGGCGCGCGGGTCGACAACCACTCGCCGTCGATCGTGGGCATAAGGACCCAGGTGTCGATGGTGTTCCAGCGCTTCAATTTGTTTCCGCATCGGACTGCGCTGGAGAATGTCGTCGAAGGGCCGATCTTCGTGAAGAAGGAGCCGCGCGCGGAAGCGCTGGAGCGCGGTCGTGACCTGCTGGCGCAGGTCGGCCTTGCCGAAAAAGCCGACGCCTTTCCGCCGCAGCTTTCGGGCGGCCAGCAGCAGCGTGTTGCGATTGCGCGCGCGCTGGCGATGCAGCCGAAGGCGATTTTATTCGACGAGCCTACCTCGGCGCTCGACCCGGAACTGGTCGGTGAGGTGCTTTCGGTGATGCGCAAGCTCGCCGACGACGGTATGACCATGGTCGTCGTCACCCATGAAATGGCCTTTGCCAAGGACGTCGCCGACCGCGTGCTCTTCATCGACGGCGGTGTCATCGTCGAGCAGGGCGAGGCCAAGACCGTGCTCAACCAGCCGCAGCATGCACGCACGCAGGATTTCTTGCGCCGTGTGCTGCATCCGCTCTGATCCGGTTATCCCGCCATGAATGCGCCCGCCCGATTGCCGCTGCCGCCAAGCCTCTACGCCGAGACGGCGGTAGCGCCGATAGCAACGCCGCCGCTCGAGGCCGACAAGAGCGTGCCGGTCGCGATCATCGGCGGCGGATTCACCGGGCTCTCCACCGCGCTGCATCTGGCCGAACAAGGCGTGCAGGCGACGGTGCTGGAAGCGCAGGAGCCTGGCTGGGGCGCCTCCGGCAACAATGGCGGCCAGATCAATCCCGGGCTGAAGCACGATCCTGATCGGATCGAAGCCGATTTCGGCACTGAGCTTGGCCGCCGCATGATCGAGTTCTCCTACGGCACCACCAACTTCACGCTCGATCTGATCCGCCGCTACCAGATCCCCTGCGAGGCGCGGCAGAACGGCACGCTGCGCGCGGCGTACAATGAAGCGAGTGCCGCGGCGATCGAGACCACTGCCAAACAATGCATCCGGCGCGGCATGCCGGTGACGCTGCTGGATGCCGCTGACATGCGCGAGATGACCGGCACCGACCGCTATCTCTGCGCCATGTTCGATAGCCGCGGCGGCGACCTGCATCCGCTGAGTTACGCCCGCGGTCTCGCGCGTGCCGCGATCGCGGCCGGCGCGGCCGTGCACGGCGAGACGCCGGCGCTATCGCTTCGCCGTGACGGCGCGCGCTGGCGGATCGAAACCCCGCGCGCAATCGTGCATGCTGAAAAGGTGCTGCTCGCGACCAACGGATTCACCGATGACCTCTGGCCGTCGCTCCGCCGCTCCATCGTGCCGGTGTTCTCGTCGATCGCTGCGACCGCGCCTCTCTCCGATGAGGTCGCGCGCTCAATCATGCCGACGCGGCCGGTGCTGTACGAAAGCGGGCACATCACCGTCTACTACCGTATCGACCAGCGCAATCGCCTCTTGATGGGCGGCCGCGGACCGATGCGCTGGATCCGCTCGCCGTCCGACATTTCCTATTTCATCCGTTACGCCGAACGGCTGTGGCCGCAACTGAAAGGCGTCAGCTGGACGCATGGCTGGAACAGTCGGCTGGCCATCACCGTCGATCATTATCCGCACGTGCATGAGCCCGCGGATAACATTTTGATCTCGCTCGGCTGCAATGGCCGCGGCGTTGCGCTCTCGACCGCGATGGGCGCCCAACTCGCGCGCCGCCTGATCGGCGGCAAGAATGCAGAGATCGACATGCCGATCACGGGCATCAAACCAATCGCGATGCACGCATTCTGGCCGCTCGGCGTCACCGCTGCGGTGCTGGCCGGGCGGGTGAGGGACCGGCTCGGAATCTAAAACGGTTTCGGAGGCTATTCAGCCCCCTCCGGCTGAACAATGGATGGTTGTGCGAGTGTCGGGCTCCGCACGGCGCCGAACGTCGTCATCGCCGTGATGCCGCCGAACAGCAGCGCCGAGCCGGCCACGATCTGGAACAGAGTCGAGAGCGGCGCTCCCAGCCAGGCGACGGTGAACCAGCCGATGAAGGCCGCGACGATCATGCGCGCGGTGCCGGCCAGCAGCGGCGCCATCACGCGCCGGGCCCCCTGGCTTGCGAAATACAGCGCCATGCCTACACCGATCGCGCCGTAGAACGGCGCCACCGTCCGCAGGTACAGCGTGCCATGGGCCAGCACCTCCGGCTGATCGCTGAACAGTCCCAGCCAGGCGTGCGGAAAGATCGCCGCGAGCAGGCCGATCGTCTCGGTCATGGCGAAGGCGATGGCGGCGCCGGTCCACGCGATGCGGCGCGCCCGGGCCATCTGACCCGCGCCGACATTGATACCAACCATGGTGACGAGGCCGGTGCCGAGCCCGAACAGCAGCGGGATCTGCAGATAGTCCAGACGCGAGGCGATGCCGTAACCTGCGATCGCGTCGGCGCCGAAACGCCCGACAGCTGCGGTAACGAACGCCACCGTGAGGTTTGACTGGACGGTGCCGATGGCCGACAGCAGGCCGACCCCCAAAATATCGCCGAACAGCCGGCGGCTGAGCGGCGTGATGGTCAGCTTGAGCGGGCTTCGGCTGGAGCGCATGAAGGCGACCAACATCGCGACCGCCAGCAGATAATAGATGACGACCGCGACGCCGCCACCGGCGATGCCCAGTCGCGGAAACGGGCCCCAGCCGAAGATCAAGGCGGGCGACAACGGCACGAGGATGACGGCGCCGGCGAGCGTCACCAGCGCCGGGACCCTCACATTGCCGGCGCCGCGAAGCACCGCCGAGAGCAGGGCGGTGATCCAGACCGGAATTGATCCGGCGAAGACAATGTTGGAATAGGTCAATGCCGCGGCAAGCGTTTCGCCCGTGCCGCCCATCGCGCGATAAAGCCATGGCCCTCCGGCGATTGCCGCGCCGGTGAAGACGACGCCAAACGCGCCAGCGAGAACGACCGCATGCCAGGCCAGCGCCTCGGCATCCGTGCGGCGGCCCGCGCCGATCGCCCGCGCCACCGCCGAAGCCACGCCGCCGCCCATGCCGCCGTTCGACATCATCTGCATCAGCATTAGCACCGGAAAAACCAGTGCAGTGCCCGCGAGCGCCGCCGTGCCCAAGAATCCAATGAAATAGGTTTCGATCACACCGACCATGGTTTGAACCACCAGCACCACGATGGTCGGCAGCGCCAGCCGCAGCAGTGTTGGAACGACGGGGCCAGCGAGGAAGCCGGGCGGCGCGTTGATCAGCGGCGATGCAGCGGCCGGAGATTCGGCAGGTGAGGTCAGCGACACGGTACGTTTCCTTGTCCGGGCCTACGCCGGAAGTTTTGCGTTCGACAGATCGAGCAGGTCGTTGAGCGCGAGCATCGCTTCCGTTCCAAGCGCAGTTTCGACGCGCTGCTGGGCCTTGCGCCATTCCGGCAAGGCCTGGATCAGGCGCTTGCGGCCCGCATCGGTTAGCGCGACCGTGCGGACGCGGCGGTCGGTAGCGTCGCGGCCATCACGGATCAGTTTTGCCGCGAGCAGCAGTTTGAGGTTTCGCGTCAGCGTCGTGGGATCGATGCCGTGCAGATCGGCCAGGGTGCCGATCGGCAGCGCCGCCTTGCCCTGCAGGCTCGCGCCATGGAGCCGGGCCAGCATGCCGAACTGGCTCGAGGTCAAGCCCGCCGGCTCGAGATGCTGGTCGTAAATCTGCGTGATTGTCCGGTTCGCCCGCCGCACCCGCATGCAGGTGCAGCCCAGCACATCGCGGACGTCGAATTCCGGTTCGCGGGTCATCCTATGGCTCTCCCAGATCGCTCATATAGCTGTACATAGATCGTAATGTGAGGGCCAGGATATGCCTTGTCCCACACGTGGCGTCCGGCCGTTCGCGATTCTTTGAGAAGTCCATGCCACCCGACGGAAATTGACGCTAGATCAAGGTACCTGTATATGCAACTAATATTACCTGTATATACAGCTAATGCACCAGGGAGACGAACATGGACAGCAGGGCATTGATCGGCTTGAGCATTCTGTTGAGCTTCTTCGCATCCGCAAGGGTGGCCCAGCTCTACGTCTGGCCGCGGCTACGCGATCTGCCGCGGGAAGAGGCGTTGAGCGTACTCGTCGCCCCTCATCTGTTCCGCTTCATCGGCTTGAGCCTTCTGCTGCCCGACGTGGTGTCGCCGGCGCTGCCGCACTCCTTCGCCCTTCACGTCGCCTACGGCGATCTCGCGGCCCTTATTCTCGCCTGGATTGCGACGTTGGCGTTCTCGGCGCGCACGTCATGGGCGATCCCGGTGACCTGGCTGCTTGGCGTCGTCGGCAGCGCGGACTTGCTCTATGCCTATTACGACGCCATGTTCGGCGTTGGCCTTCCCCCCAGGTGCGATGGGCGCGGCGATTTATATTCCAACCGTGATCGTGCCGCCGCTGCTGGTCGCGCATGCGATGATGTTTCGCGTGCTGCTCTCCGCGACACGTGGAGCCGGCCTCGGCCAGGCTATCGCTTCGCGTTCCGCTTGACGCTTGTTTTGGCGCGATCTTTTGGTGTCGGTGATGTTGCCTTGCGACCCGTGTCGGGCTGAACGCGCAGCCCGTCGACGAAGACATCCAGCAGCCGCAGCACCGTCGACTGCCAGCCCGGCTGCTCGTGCATGTGACACATGCCGATCAGGGCGCGCAGCACGTCTTCGGCGCTGATATCGGTGCGGATCTCGCCGGCCGCGACAGCGCGATCGAGAAGCGTGCCGACCGCCTTGGTCAGGCGATCGAACGAATAGGCGTAGAGTTCCGAAGGAGCCTGCACGACGAGCGCCAGCGCTGATATCATCCCCTTCTTGGTAGCGACCAGCTCGACATTGGATCGCAGCCAGCTGCGCAACGCGTCGACCGGCGATGCGGTATTCTTCAATTGTTCGGCCAACTCGCTGAGCTGCTCGACCTCGCGACGATAGACGGCTTCAAACAATGCCTCGCGCGTCGGGAAATGCCGGTACAACGTGCCGATCCCGACACCGGCGCGCTTCGCCACTGCCTCGAGGCTGGCATCGGAACCGCCGGCGCTGAACACGACCTTGGCGGCCTCCAGCACGCGCTCGCGATTGCGCACCGCGTCCGAGCGGGGCTTGCGAATTGTCTCTTCGGACTGGTCGGTCATCGAAAAATATTCTCGATCACGATTTGGTTAGGCCCGGACGGATCATGCGTTCATCGCGTTGTTTGAGCATGATCTTTTCCGAAAACCAATTGCCGTTTTTGCCGTTGGTGCCTCGGCGGCCCCCGTCTTGCTAAACGGAGGCTTCCTCCGTATATGGCGATTGAGCGTCGAACTGCGACCACCTGCCGGCTGATTTCGGCGGCGGTGATCGGGTTTTCATCGTCTGGAGCCCTGCATGAACCTCTCCATCAGCCTTACCATCAACGGCGTGCGGCGGGAGGTCGACCTCGCCGATCCGCGCGTCACGCTGCTCGATCTCCTGCGTGAGCGTCTGCAACTCACGGGCACCAAGAAGGGCTGCGACCGCGGCCAATGCGGTGCCTGCACGGTGCTGGTCGATGGGCGGCGGATCAATTCGTGCATGGCGCTCGCGATCAGCCATGACGGCGCCGACGTGCTGACGATCGAGGGCGTCGCGCGCGGCGATCAGCTGCATCCGGTGCAAGCCGCCTTCATCGCTCATGACGGCTTGCAGTGCGGGTTCTGTACGCCCGGCCAGATCATGAGCGCCATCGGCCTCATTCAGGAAGGGCAGGCCGGCAATGATCCCGAGCGCGTGCGCGAAGGCATGAGCGGAAATCTCTGTCGTTGCGGCGCCTATGCCGGGATCACAGAGGCCGTGCTCGAGGCCCAGGAAGTTCTCGCCACCTCCGACCAGAGGCGCTCCGCATGAAGAATTTCGATTATATCCGGCCCGCGACCATCTCCGAGGCCGTCGCGGCCGCGGACTGAGCCGGGCGCGGCCTATCTTGCTTCCGGCACCAATCTGCTCGACCTGATGAAGAGCGGGATCGCGCGTCCAGACCGTCTCGTCGATGTCACGCGGCTGCCGGGCCTCGACCGCATCGAGTGGTTGCCCAATGGCGGCGTTCGCATCGGCGCGATGGTCCGCAACGCCGATCTCGCGCATGACGCGGATTTTGCGCGCGCCTTTCCCGCGGTCGCCGAGGCGCTGTTATCCGGCGCCTCGGCCCAGCTTCGCAACGCCGCCACCGTCGGCGGCAATCTCCTGCAGCGGACGCGATGCGCGTATTTTTACGATGTCGCCAGCGCCTGCAACAAACGCGAGCCCGGGGCGGGATGCGGGGCCCGCGACGGCGAGAACCGGCTGCACGCCGTGCTCGGCTGGAGCGAGGCCTGTATCGCCACCCATCCGTCGGATTTTTGTGTGCCGTTGACAGCCCTTGACGCGACGGTGGAGATCGAAGGCAAAAGTGGCCGGCGCGAGATCGCGCTTGAAGCGCTGCATCGTTTGCCGGGCGATACGCCCGAGCGAGAACATACGCTTGAGCCGGGTGATCTGATCGTCGCCTTGCGGCTTCCCGCCGAAGCGCAGGCGTTCTCGGCGCATGCGCGCTATCTCAAGGTTCGCGAACGCACGTCCTATGCGTTCGCCGTCGTATCGGCCGCAGCCGGCTTGCGGATCGAAGACGGCGCGATCCGAGAGGCGCGGCTCGCGCTCGGTGGTGTTGCCGCAAAACCCTGGCGCGCGAGTGCGGCTGAGGAAATCCTGACAGGTTGTCGCCCCGACGCGGAGGTCTTCCGCGCCGCTGCGAAAGCGGCGCTCGCCGATGCCAAGCCGTCCGGCGACAACGCGTTCAAGATCGAGCTGGCGCAACGGATCATCGTGCGCGCGCTGACGCTGGCTGCAGCTGGGACCCCAGCCCGCATTCCCGCCCTTCCGGCCTCTCCTTTCTCATCCGTTTCCGGAGCGCTTCATGTCGCCTGAAATCATCAGCCTCACCCGCGAGCCTGCCCATGTCAGGCACGGCTCCAGCATCGGCCAGCCGCTGACGCGCCGCGACGGCGTGTTGAAGGTGAGAGGCGAGGCCCGTTATGCCGCGGACAACCATCCGCCCGGAATGCTCTATGCGGTGTTGGCCGTCAGCAGCATCGCGCGCGGCCGCGTGACCTTTCTCGACGTGGCGGCGGCCAAGCGCCATCCGGGCGTCGTCGAAGTCATGACGCCGGCCAACCGGCCGCCGCTTGCAGAGGATCCCGACGCCAAGCTCCACCCGTTCATGTTCCGGCTCGAACTGCTGCAGAACGATCAGGTCCGCTACGCCAACCAGTCGATCGCGGTCGTGGTCGCCGAGACGCTGGAGGCTGCGACCGAAGGCGCCGCGCTGCTGTCGCCGCGCTACGAAGTGCTGCCGGCCCGCATCGGTCTGGATTCGAGCGAAAGCTTCGTTCCGCCTGCGGTCGGCGTCGGCAATCCCGACCGAAAATCAGGCGGGGCGATGTCGAGGCCGGTCTTGCAGGTGCTTCAACGCGGATCGAGGCGACCTATGAGACGCCGGCGCAGTATCATAATCCGATGGAGCCGCACGCGATCGTGGTGGCCTGGGACGGCGACCGCTTTCGATCGATACGCCAAGCCAGGGGATGGCGATGGCGCAGGGACGGATCGCCGGACTGTTCGGTATTTCGCCTGCGAATATCCATATCCGCAGCCCGTACCTCGGTGGCGGCTTCGGCTGCAAGGGTCTGATCTCCGGGCCGCAGATCCTCGGGATCCTGGCGGCGCGGCTGGTTGGCAAGCCGGTCAAGCTGGTGCTGCGCCGTGACCAGATGTATGGCCCCGTGGGCCATCGCGCGCCGACCCGCCAGACCATGCGCATCGGTGCCGATGCCGAAGGGCTGCTCACCGCGATCGATCATCACGCCAAGACATCAAGCAGCACCTTTGACGATTTCTTCGAACCGGCGGCGGACGCCTCGCACACGCTGTATGCTAGCCCCGCGATTGTCACGACGCATGAAGCCGTGCGCGTCGATACCGGCACGCCGCTGTTCATGCGCGCGCCTGGAGAGGCGACCGGATCGATCGTGCTGGAAAGCGCGATCGACGAAATGGCGCACGCCTGCGGCATGGACCCGCTGGCGTTCCGTCTGAAAAATTACGCCGAGGTCGAGCCGATCTCCGGCAAGCCGTTTTCCTCCAAGGCGCTTCGCCAATGCTACGCGCAAGGCGCCGAGCGCTTCGGCTGGTCAAAGCGCAAGCTCGCGGCGCGCGCGATGCGGGACGAAGCCGGCATGCTGGTCGGTTGGGGCATGGGCACCGCGACCTTTCCGGCGCTGATGTTCCAGGGGCAGGCGCGCGCGGTGATCCGACGCGACGGATCCGGCGTAATGGAAACCGGCGCTCACGATATGGGGCAGGGCGCCTGGACCGCGTTCGCCCAGATCGCGGCTGATGGACTGGGGCTCGATCTCGACCAGGTCGAGTTCAGGTCCGGCACGTCGGACCTGCCGGATGCGGGCATCGCCGGTGGCTCGGCCCACACCGCGACCGTCGGTACGGCGATCCACAATGCCGGTGCCGCGGTTATCGCAAAGATCGCCGATCTCGCCACCGGCGACGAGCGCTCACCTTTGTTCGGCGCTGGCAACGCCGGCGTGATCGCGCGTGGTGGCCGCCTGTTCCGTCGCGATGATGAGGCACGCAGCGAAAGCTATGCCGATATCCTCGGCCGCGCTGGTCTCAGCGAGATCGAAGCCAATGGCAGCGGTGCGATCGATCCTGCGGCGCAATCGAACTATGCGATGCATGCGCACGGCGCCGTCTTCGCCGAGGTCAAGGTCGATCCCGATCTGGGCCAGATCCGCGTCAGCCGCCTGGTCGGCGCCTTCGCCGCGGGCCGCGTCATCAATCCGCGCATGGTCCGCAGCCAGCTGTTCGGCGGCATGATCTGGGGCATGTCCTTTGCGCTGCACGAAGAGGCCGTGACCGACCATCGCTCGGGGCGGATCTTGAATGCGAACCTTGCCGAGTACCACGTCCCCGTGAATGCCGACGTGCCCTCGCTCGACGTGATCACGGTCGACGAGCACGATCCGCATGTCAATGCGCTCGGCATCAAGGGCGTCGGCGAGATCGGCATCACCGGCTCGGCCGGCGCAGTCGCCAACGCGGTCTGGCATGCGACCGGAGTTCGCGTGCGCCGCTTTCCGATCCGGATCGAGGAGCTGGTGACGCCGCGTTCGAGCTAACCCTCCGCTACCGCGTCGCCCCAGGGCTGGAACGGCTCGGTGGCGCCGCTGTTGGTTTCGCCGTCGCGCAGCGCCATGCTCGGGCAGGCGAATTTCAATGGAAGCGTCTGCACGTGCGCTTCCTCGTAGTCGAAACGTGCGCGCAGGGCTTCGTGCGTGGCCGCTGGCAGCCGTGCGTCGCCGATCACGATCGCGCCCTCGCTGGCATCGATGCGCGGCTGGTGGATCGCGGCGTCCAGCTCCATGCCGTAATCCATCACGAAGGACAAAAGCTGCGTCACCGCGGGCAGGATGCGGCGTCCGCCCGACGCGCCGACGGCGAGACGGCGGCCATCGGCGGCTTCGGCCACCACAGGCGTGTAGTTGGTCAGGCAGCGCTTGCCGGGCGCCAGCGAATTCGGCACGCCGGGCGTCGGGTCGAACCACATGATGCCGTTGTTCATGGTGATTCCGGTTTGCGCGGCGACGAACTTCGAGCCGAATGTCGACAGCAGCGTTTGCGTCACCGCCGCCATATTGCCGTCGCGGTCGACGGCGGAGAAATGCGTGGTGCAGGACGGAGCGAGCGCCTCGGCGTCGAGCGTGCGGCGACCGTCGACGTCGCCCATGTCCTTCAGACGTTCGCGATAGGCGGCTTGCAGCGCCAGCGCGTAGGCCGTGTAGGCCGATGGATCGGGCCCGCCGCGTGAAGGCTGAAAGTCCTGCTGCAACAGGCGCAGCGTTCGCGCCATGGTCGGTCCCGCCGTCAGCTCCGGTGTCGCAAAGACCTTGCCGCCGCGATAGGGGATGGCGAGCGGTTCGCGCAGGTGGGCGCGAAAGGCTGCGAGGTCCGCTACCGACAGCGCACCGCCGCTCGCCTGCACGTCGGCCGAGAGGCTGTGCGCAAGATCGCCCTCGTAGAAATCGCGCGGGCCTCGCGCCGCGAGCTGCGCCATCGTCGTCTTCAGCTTGTCCTGTGGCAGGCGGACGACCGACTTGATGCCCCATTGCGCATTCGGCGGCAGGCCATCCCTGAGATAGGCTGCGGCGCTGGCGGGATAGCGCCTGAGATCGGCGGCCGAACTCGAAATCATCGCGGTCGTCCACCAATCCACCAGCAGGCCTTCGCCCGCGAGCCTGACGCTCGGCGCCAGCAATTCCTTCCACGGCAGCTTCGCGTGCCGACGATGCGCTTCTTCCATACCGGCCACCACGCCGGGCACCGCGATCGAGCCGGGGCCATGCAGATTGCGATCATCCTTCACCCGTGGCCACGGGAAGATGTCGGAAGCGGCACCATCGCCGGTCAGCGGATAGTCTTCGACGCGCAGGCTCGACGGCGCGCGCATGCCGTAGTCGATCACTTCATAGCGGTTCTCGCGGGCGCGATAGAGCACCATCGCCCCTCCACCGCCGACGCCGCTCATCCAGGGCTCGAGCACGCCGAGCGCAAACGTGGTCGCAATCACCGCGTCGACGCAGTCGCCGCCCGCCGCCAATATTTCGGCGCCGACTTCGGCCGCCTTGCGCGACTGCGCGGCGACGATGCCGCCTTTGGCGGTGACGGCGGGTTTGCGGATCTGCTGACGTTTGGAGAACTGATTGTGCATGCTGTTGCCTTTACGGTCTTCACATGAGGCGGGATTGGGTTGGCGTGGTACGTCAACAATGGCACAGTCAGGCTAATCGAACTATCTGCGCTGGGGGTAAAAAAATGGTCGGTGTGAAAGTGGCGGTAGAGTGGATCCGCCTTGACCGTAGACGCCTTCATTCACCTGCCCGAACCTTCGCGAGCGCGTGACGCCGCCCGAGAAATCGCTGCTACGTCTCACGCCCGAGATGTTTGCAATGTGGGAAGGCCGCGCCCGTGCCGCCGGATTGCCGGCGAACTGGCGGCTATCGGACGAGGTGATCGAGCAATCGCGGCGCGCGCTGCTCGGCGAGCATCGAAGCGGCGACGATCTCTGGATATTCTCCTACGGATCGCTGATGTGGGATCCCGGTTTCCATTTTTCGGAGGTGAGGCTGGCTGATGCCGAAGGCTACCAGCGCCGCTTTACGTTGAAGATCGATCTCGGTCGCGGCTCGCTGGAATACCCGGCGCTGATGCTGTCGCTCGAACCGCAGGCTGGCCGCTGCCGCGGACTGGCTTTCCGGATGGCCGCCAATGCCGTGCATGCGGAATCCGCGATCCTGTGGCGGCGCGAGATGCTGCGCGGCGGCTATGCGCCGGCGATGGTGCCGATGACCACGCCGCAGGGGCCGATCACCGCGCTCGCCTTTGTGTCGAACCGCGCGGATCCGAGCTATGTCGGTGAGTTGCCGCTCTCCGAGACCGCCGCGATCATTGCCAGCGGCAAGGGAATTTTGGGCACCAACCGGGAATATCTCGCGCAGCTCGCAACGCAGCTCAGGGCGCTTGGGATCGACGATCCCTATGTCGCAGAGTTGTACCGGCAGATCGTTGAGAGCGCCTGACGCTTGGGAATGTCGAGAGCTGAGCTCGGCCGTGAACTCATAAACGCGCAACCATGGGCGGATGGCTCGGTTATGTCGGCGTCGGAGTGATTGTTATGCGATGGACTTCCATCATTTGACCGACGCCCTTCAGGTTCTCGTAGTTGCGCGACACCGAGCGTGATTTGACGATGTCACTGACGCCCGGCGCCTCCATCACCGTTGCACTGATGCAAATTTCGTTGACGTCGGCGAGACCTTGCACGCGTGCGGCGATATTCACGTCCTGTCCGAAATAGTCGATCCGGTCGTTGAGCGTCACCGCAATCGCCCGCCCCCTGTGGACACCGACCTTGAGGCCCAGCGGCCGCGAAGCGGTCCGGTTGAACCGCGACAGTTCTTCGATCATCTCGATGGAGGCGCGAACGGCGTCCTGGGGACGCTCGAAGCCGGCCATGACTGCGTCGCCGATCGTCTTGATGATGGTGCCGGATCGTTCCCGGATGATCTTGTTCAAGATCTCGAAGTGTTGACGAACCAGAAAATACGCATTCACGTCACCGACGTTTTCATACAACGGGGTCGACTGCTTCAGATCGGTGAACAGGTAAGTCATGTCTGAGACTGTGAGGCTCTCCCCCTCATCCACCAGCTGGGTCTTGTAGAGTTCGCCGAAGCTCGGGGTGAGCAGCAACCGCTTGCTGGAAAGAAACGGTTCGTATTCGACCAGATGGGGCTCAAAACCAGGGGGATACTGGACGAACCAGAAGCGACCGCGATCGCCGGTGCGGTTCTCGATCTGTAAGGTGTGCTTGCCTGGGCTGAGATCGGCCGTTTGCCGGAACGAAAAACGTCCGTCGCCGAGGACCATGTCTCTCGGTGCCATCGGCCGGTCCGCCAGGAAGCGGCCCGAGTTCGAGCTGGACCAGCGTCCCCTGTGGTTCTGCCTGCTCCCCGTTCACGAAGAAGACCAGAAGGAGTTTGTGGCTCAAGTCCAGCACCTCGAAACGGCCAGCTGTGACCTCGAAGTCGAGGCTGCGGTGCTCATGGGCCTCGATATCGGCGAATCCCCGTGAGAGCGCGGCAACGAGCTGTTGGTGCGTCATCCCGTGCGGAGCGATGAAGCCCTTGGAAAAGTTGTAGCGCAGGTAGAAATCCTCGACAGACAGCTTTTCCGGATGGCGGAATACGATGTCGCGCACGCCGCTCGAGACCGTAAAGGTGACCTGAATGTAGTCGTCCAGCGCCACGTCGTTGATCGCGTTGCAGAACGCGCACTGAAAGCGTGGATGAACCTGGTCGAGCTCGCGAAAGCTGCCGGCGACCTGTGGGCAATAGGCGCAGATGAGCAGCCAGTCCAGCTCGAACAGGCCCACCTTGGCGGCGTGCACGAACAGCTCTATCGCGTCCGCCTCGGACAGGTGGACGAGGCCGCCGTATCGGATGGGGTTGACGCGAAAGAGATCATAGTCGTCGGCGGTACGGATGAAGTGTTCGAGCTCCGGGAGGACATTCGGTGCCCAGCTTCTTGCCGATCCGAGCTCGGCGAGGCGTTGGGTCAGGAGACTCTCGTTGACCGGAGACCGGACGCTCATCTCATGCCCCCACCTGACGAGCTCACTACGCTACGCCGCCCAGAGCAGGCGGAGTCGCCCGTGAACTACTCCTTGCCGGGATAGTGCAGATCAGCTGCTCGCCGCGGCTCGGCCGGTCCCGGTAAGCTCGCACGCGTGCGGGAAGCGCTGATGGAGGTCATGATCCGCGGCCGACTGCAACTGGCCACGGATGCCGTTTATGCGTCGCGATCTATTCAAATTCCAAAAGCCCAGACCACGATAATGGTTCCGAGCACGGCCAATCCGCTGATCGTCCAGCCGGTGGCGTAAGATGCTCCGTCCGTTTCCGGCCTGTCCACCATGGTGTCGTGCCAATGGTTCATAACCGCCTCCTGGAGGTTTCTTCTCTCAGGTAGGTCTCGGCCGCCGCTGTAAGGTTCAAACCGACCAGACAATTGTGCGGTGCGAAACCGCTCGCGCGCCAGAAACATTGGGCGCGCGATGCGCTTCTTAACGCCCGACTGGTCGTATTGGTTTCCGCCCGATTCAGCGGCCGGGCTCGCGCACGCTGCGCTCAGGTCACCGGCGCGGGATTGAACAGCGTGAGGTCGTTGTGAATTCCCCAGCGGTCGGACCAGGGTTTGGTCCGTCCGCTCGCGACATCGAGGATCAGGCGGAACAATTCCCAACCCGTCTCCTCGATCGTCATTTCGCCGGTCGCGATCCGCCCGGCGTCGAAATCGATCAGGTCCTTCCAGCGCCGCGCCAGTTCGCTGCGGGTCGCAACCTTGATGACAGGTGCGGCGGCGAGGCCATATGGCGTGCCGCGGCCCGTCGTGAACACTTGCAGCGTCATGCCGGAGGCGAGTTGCAGCGTGCCGCAGATGAAATCGGAGGCCGGCGTCGCTGCGAACAGCATGCCCTTCTGGCGCGCCTTCTCGCCGGGCGAGAGCACGCCGGCGATCGGGCTCGAGCCCGACTTGACGATCGAGCCGAGTGATTTTTCCACGATGTTGGCAAGCCCACCCTTCTTGTTGCCCGGGGTGGTGTTGGCGCTGCGGTCGGCGCCGCCGCGGGCGAGATAGGAATCGTACCAGGCCATTTCGCGTATCAGCGCGCGGCCGACGTCTTGGTTGATCGCCCGGCGCGTCAACAGCTGGATGGCGTCGCGGACTTCGGTCACTTCGGAGAACATCACGGTCGCGCCCGCGCGCACCAGAAGGTCGGCGGCGAAGCCGAGCGCGGGATTGGCGGTGACGCCGGAAAAGGCGTCGCTGCCGCCGCATTGCAGACCGATCACGAGATCGGCGGCCGGGCAGGTCTCGCGCTGACGCTTGTTGAGGATGGCAAGCCTGGCCTCGGCCTGCGCCATGATCGCGTCGACGATCGCGCCAAATCCGTCAAAGGCCTCATCCTGCATCCGCACGATGCCGTCGCTGACGCCTTCGGGCAGCAGCCGCTCGGGCGCGAGTTTTTCGCAGCCCAGGCCTACGATCAGGACTTCGCCGCCGAAATTCGGATTGAGCGCGAGGTTTTGCAGGGTGCGGATCGGCACCACGGCGTCCGGGGCTGCGATCGCGACACCGCAGCCATAGGCATGGGTCAATGGCACGACGTCGTCAACGTTGGGATATTTCGGCAGCAGTTCGGCACGAATGCGCTTGACGGCGTACTGCATGGTGCCGGCGACGCACTGCACCGAGGTCGAGATACCCAGGATGTTCTTGGTGCCGACCGAGCCGTCGGTGTTCCGAAAGCCTTCAAAGGTAAAACCTTCGAGCGGCGGCTGCGGAGGCGGCACCACGGTCGCGATTTCGAGGGCGTCGAGCGAGGGCGCTTCCGGCATGCGGATGCGGGCCTCGTCGACCCATTCGCCGGCGAGGATCGGCGAAGCCGCGTAACCGATCACCTCGCCATAGCGCACGATCGGCGCGTCTTGTTCGATATCAACCAGGGCGGTCTTGTGGCCCTGTGGCACGAAGGCGCGCAGCGTCAGGCCTGAGGAAAAGCGCGAACCGGCGGGCAGTCCGAAATCGTTGACGACGATCGCGACATTGTCGCGATCGTTGAGCTTGATGTAGCGGGGCTGCTCGGCAGCGGCGATCGACTGGTCCATGCGCGACCCCTGTTTTCGAAGTGTCAGCCGGGATAGGTATAGGCGGTCTTCACCGTGGTGTAGAACTCCTTGGCATAGGCGCCCTGTTCGCGCGCGCCATAGCTTGAGCCTTTGCGACCGCCGAACGGCACGTGGTAGTCGACGCCGGCGGTCGGCAGATTGACCATCACCATGCCAGCCTCGCTGTTGCGCTTGAAGTGCGAGGCATATTTCAGGCTGGTGGTGCAGACGCCGGCGGCAAGCCCGAATTCGGTATCGTTGGCGATCGCCAGCGCCTCGTCGTAATTCTTGGCCTTGATGACGCAGGCGACGGGGCCAAAGATTTCCTCGCGCGCGATGCGCATGGCGTTGGTCGCTCCGGTGAACAACGCCGGCTGCAAATAGAAGCCGGGCGTCTCGCGGTTCAGCAGTTCGCCGCCCCAGTGCAGCTTGGCGCCTTCGTCCTTGCCGATGCTGATGTAGCGCAAATCCTGGTCGAGCTGGCCCTGGTCGACCACGGGCCCGACATGCACGCCGGCTTTCAGCGCGTCGTCGACCTGCAGACCTTTCAAGCGTTCGGTCAGGGCCTCGACGAAGCGATCATGGATGCCCTCGGTCACGATCAGCCGCGACGAGGCGGTGCAGCGCTGGCCGGTGGAGAAATAAGAGCCGTTGACGGCAACTTCCACCGCGACCTTGAGGTCCGCGTCGTCGAGCACGACCAGCGGATTCTTGCCGCCCATTTCCAGCTGGAACTTCTTCATCGGGTTGGAGGCGACGCAGGCCTGCGCGATACGGCGTCCGGTCGAGACCGAACCCGTGAAGGAGATCGCTGCTACGTCCGGATGCTCCAGCATGGTCTGGCCGACCACCGAGCCGGAGCCGACCACGAGATTGAACACGCCAGCCGGAATGCCGGAACGCGCGATGAT
This sequence comes from uncultured Alphaproteobacteria bacterium, assembly GCA_963774775.1. Taxonomy (GTDB): domain Bacteria; phylum Pseudomonadota; class Alphaproteobacteria; order Rhizobiales; family Xanthobacteraceae; genus Bradyrhizobium. The sequence goes on along the minus strand of CAVZGZ010000051.1, from coordinate 43,310 downwards.
TTCACTCAATGCATGGGCCGAACCTGGCACCAGCTCGGCCGGTTTGAACACGACCGTGTTGCCGTAGCAGAGCGCGGGCGCGATCTTCCAGGCGGGGATGGCGATCGGAAAATTCCATGGCGTGATCAGGCCGACGACGCCGATCGGCTCGCGCGTGATCTCGACCTCGAGACCCGGCCGCACGGACGCGCCCTTCTCGCCGGACAGGCGTAGCGCCTCGCCGGCGAAGAACGCAAAGATTTGCCCGGCACGCGCGACCTCGCCGATACCCTCGGGCAAGGTCTTGCCCTCCTCGCGGGCGAGCAGGCGGCCGAGTTCTTCCTTGCGGGAGAGAATTTCGGCGGAGATCTTGTTGAAGGCGTCATAGCGCTCCTGTGGGGTGGAGCGCGCCCAGGCCGGGAAGGCGGCCTTTGCCGCGGCGATGGCTTTTTCAGTTTGCGCCTTGTCGCCCTTGGCGTATTCGCCGACGACGTCCTTGGTGTTGGAGGGGTTGATGTTCCGGGTGAGGGCCGAGCCGTCGACCCATTCACCGCCGACGAAGTTTTTCAAGGCTACAGTCATGTTTCTCTCCAACACCGTTCTTGTTAGCGAACCAGGCAAGGACGCTTGTCGTCAAATGTCCAGCCGGGAATCAGGAATTGCATGGCGATGGCGTCGTCGCGGGCGCCAAGGCCGTGCTGTTTGTATAGCGCATGCGCGGCTTCGATAGCCGAGCGATCGATCTCGATGCCGAGGCCGGGGCGATCTGGGATCGCGATCTTGCCCTCTCGAATCTGCAGCGGCTCCTTCGTGAGCGCCTGGCCATCCTGCCAGATCCAGTGTGTATCGATCGCCGTGACCTTGCCCGGCGCCGCGGCGCCGACATGGGTGAACATGGCGAGCGAGATATCAAAGTGATTGTTGGAATGCGAGCCCCAGGTCAGCCCGTTGTCGCGGCAGGTCTGCGCCACCCGCACCGAGCCCTGCATGGTCCAGAAATGCGGATCGGCGAGCGGGATGTCGACCGCGCCGAGCCGCAGCGCATGGCTGAGCTGGCGCCAGTCGGTCGCGATCATGTTGGTCGCGGTCGGCAGCCCCGTGCCGCGGCGGAATTCCGCCATGATCTCGCGCCCAGAAAATCCCGCTTCCGCGCCGCAGGGGTCTTCGGCGTAGGCGAGGATGCCGTGCATGTCCTTGCAGAGCCGGATCGCCTCATCGAGCGACCATGCGCCGTTCGGATCGAGCGTTACGCGCGCGTTCGGGAAGCGTTTTGCGATCGCGGTGACGGCCTCGATCTCCTGCTCGCCCTTGAGCACGCCACCCTTCAGTTTGAAGTCGGCAAAACCGTAGTGATCGTGCGTGGCTTCGGCCAGCCGCACCACTGTCTCGGGCGTCATCGCCTCCTGGTGCCGCAGACGGAACCAGTCAACCTTCTCGTTTTCGCCCGAGGCGTAAGCAAGGCCGGTCTTGTGGCGGTCGCCGACGAAGAAGAGATAGCCGAGCGTCTCGACGCTGGCGCGTTGCTGGCCTTCGCCGAGCAATGCTGCGACGGGAAGGTTGAGATGCTGGCCGAGCAAATCGAGCAGCGCCGATTCAACTGCGGTCACCGCATGGATCGTGACGCGGAGATCAAAGGTCTGCTTGCCCCGTCCGCCGGCGTCGCGATCGGCGAATTTGCCGCGCATCGCCGCCAGGATGTTGTTGCAGGCGCCGATCGTCTGGCCGACCACGAGTTCGCTGGCGTCCTCCAGCGTCTGGCGGATCTTTTCGCCGCCGGGGACTTCGCCGACACCGGTATGACCGGAATTGTCTGACAGGATCACCAGATTTCGGGTGAAGAACGGCGCGTGCGCGCCGCTCAGATTGAGGAGCATACTGTCGCGTCCGGCGACCGGGATCACCTGCATGGCGGTGACTACCGGTGCGCCCGAAAATCCAGCGCTGATCGCTTCCTGGATCACCTGTTTCTCCCTTTTTGTTCTGCCACTGCCGGTGTTTCTGGCTCTATTCTGCGGCTTGCTGCGACGAGGTGCCAGCCTGCAGTTTGCTCACCAGTGCTATGAGTTCCGCCATCTCCTGCTCGGTGAGGTCGGTCAGCGGCGGGCGCACCGGGCCGGAATCGCGGCCGATCACCTTCATGCCAGCCTTGATGATCGAGACAGCATAACCCTTCTTGCGGTTTCGTATCTCGATCAGCGGCAGGATGAAATCCTTCAATCCGGCATGGATCGCCTGATGGTCGCGACGGCGCACGGCCGCATAGAAGCTGGTCGCGAATTCGGGAACGAAATTGAAGACGGCAGAGGAGTAGGTCGTGACGCCCATGTCAAGATAGGGCAGCGCGAATGTTTCCGCCGTCGGCAGGCCACCGATATAGGTCAGGCGGTCGCCGAGCTTCGAATAGACCCGGGTCATCAGCTCGATGTCGCCGATGCCGTCCTTGTAGCCGACGAGGTTCGGGCAACGCTCGCACAGCCGCGCCAGGGTATCGGGCTGCAGAATGGCGTTGTCGCGGTTATAGACGATGACGCCGAGCTTGGTGGAAGCGCACACCGCCTCGACATGCGCGGCCAACCCCGCCTGCTCGGAATGGGTGAGATAGGGCGGCAGCAGCAACAGGCCGTCCGCGCCGGCCTTTTCTGCGCCGATTGCGATTTCGCGCGCGATCGCCGTGCCATAGCCGGTGCCGGCCAGCACGGGCACGCGGCCCTTGGTTTCGTCGACCGCAACCGCGACGATCTGCGGGAGCTCAGCCGGGGTCAACGAGAAGAATTCGCCGGTGCCGCCGGCGGCGAACAGGCCGGCGACGTCGTAGCCGCACAGCCAATCCATGTTCGAGCGGTAGGTCGTTTCGTCGAACGAATAATCCGCCTTGAAGGGCGTAACGGGAAAGGACAGGAGGCCGCCGCCGATCTGCGTGGCCATTTCCTGCGGGGTCATCTTGCTCATGGCGCCACTCCTTGGGGTTCGGGCAAGGACGCGCGGAACTTCCGCGTCCACGCCGGCATTTCTAGGAAATCGTTCGATGCGCGTCCAAGCCAATGGCGGTATCGAGCGATACGTAATCAGCATCAATGCCCGCCGCCCTCCATCGCGGCGAGTTCACCGGCAATCTCGATCAGCGCCGGCAGCAGCGGGTTTTCATAGTCGCGTCGCCACACCATGAACAGCTCGACCGGTGCTTGCGTGCGAAGCTTGAGCGGCCGGAGCCGGACATCCGCGATCTTGAAGCTTGCGGCGGCGGCAGGGACGATCGAGACGCCAAGTCCGGCACGCACCATCGCGAGAATGGAATGGATCTGGCTGAGATGCTGGACGTAGCGCGGCAGCACGTCGGCGCGCGTGAACAGTGCGACCAGGAGATCGTGGAAATACCTGGATTCGTAGGGCGAATACATGATGAAGGGCTGATCGTCGAAATCCTTGATCGAAACGGTTTCCGCCGTGGCCAGCGGATGTTTCTTAGGGATGGCGGCGAGCAGCGGCTCGGCCACCACGCGCTTTGTGGCGAGCTCCGGCCGCGCGATCGGTGGCCGCAACAATCCCGCGTCGATCTGCCCGGACGCCAGCGCTTCGAGTTGGTCGCCCGAGACCATTTCCTTCAGCGAGAAATCGACCTCGGGCAGACGCGCCCGGCACGCCGCGATCAATTCGGGCAGGAAGCCGTAGGCCGCGGCAGCCGTGAAGCCGATCTTGAGCGATCCGGTCTTGCCCATCGCGATCCGGCGCGCGACCTGGGCCGCGCTTTCCGCGAGTTTGAGGATACGCCGCGCCTCGGGCAGGAAGCTGCGCCCGGCCGGCGTCAGCCGCACCGAACGGCTGGTGCGCTCCAGGAGCGGCGCGTCGACGATGTGTTCGAGCACCTGGATCTGCCGGCTGAGCGGCGGTTGGGTCATGTTCAGCCGCACGGCCGCCCGGCCGAAATGCAGCTCTTCGGCTACCGTGACAAAGCACCGGAGCTGGTTCAGATCGAACATCGATGCGTGCCCGGAATAAATGAGGCGTCTGTTCGGCATTTCTAGCATCGATAGCTCCCGAAAACAAAGACGGCGGCCGAGGCCGCGGTTGAGTTGCCGAGCTGGGTAGTGCTCAGGAGGCCTCTATTTTCTTTGAGCATGATCTCCGCGCAAACGCTTCGCGTTTGTCGCGGGGAAAACCGGTTCCCACTTTTCCGGATCATGCTCGTAGCTGGACCCGTTCGATCTTGCCGACGATGAAGAGATAGGCCACTGCCGCGACCAGCGCGTTGGCGCCGACGAAGAGCAGCGCGCCGTTGAACGAACCGGTGGCAGCCAGGATGTAGCCGATGACGATCGGCGTGGTGATGCTGGAGAGGTTGCCGAAGGTGTTGAACAGCCCGCCCGAGACGCCGCCGGCTTCCTTCGGCGAGGTGTCCGACACGACCGCCCAGCCGAGCGCGCCAATGCCCTTGCCGAAGAAGGCGAGTGCCATGAAGCCGACCACCAGCGCCTGACCGTCGACGTAGTTGCAGGCGATGATCGACATCGAGAGCAGCATGCCACCGACGATCGGAACCTTGCGCGCGAGCGTCAGCGAATTGGTCTTGCGCAGGATCGCATCGGAAATGACGCCGCCGAGCACGCCGCCGATGAAGCCGCACAGCGCCGGCAAGGTTGCGACGAAGCCCGCCTGCAGGATCGACAGCCCGCGTTCCTTGACGAGGTAGACGGGAAACCAGGTCAGGAAGAAGTAGGTCAGCGTGTTGATGCAATATTGGCCGATATAGACCCCGAGCATCATGCGGTTGCCGAGCAACTGCCTGATTTGGTCCCAATTCGGCCCGGAATCGGCGGTGACTTTGTCCTTCGCGGCATCCATGTCGACCAGCGCACCGCCGTCCTTGATGTAGTCGAACTCCGCCTCGTTGATCCCGGGATGATCCTTCGGCCCGTGGATCGTCTTGAGCCAGACCAGACCCATGATGACCCCAAGCGCGCCCATGACGAAGAAGACGCTGCGCCAGCCAAACTCATGCGCGATCCAGCCCATCAGCGGGGCGAACAGGACGGTTGCGAAATACTGTCCCGAGTTGAAGAAGGCAGAGGCGGTGCCGCGCTCGTTCCCGGGAAACCAGGCCGCCACGATGCGGGCGTTGGCCGGAAAGGAAGGTGCTTCGGCGAGACCGACGAGGAATCGCAGCGCGAACAGCATGAAGAGGGCGCTGCCGGCGCCGAAGAAACCGACCCAGCCCTGCATTATCGTGAACAGCGACCAGATGATGATGCTGACCGCATAGACCAACCGTGACCCGAAGCGGTCCAGCAGCCAGCCGCCTGGCACCTGGGCGATCACATAGGACCAGCCGAAGGCCGAGAACACATAGCCCATGGCGATCGGATCGAGGTGAAGCTCTTTGGATATCGCGGGGCCAGCGATCGAAAGCGTGGCACGGTCGGCGTAATTGACCGTCGTGACCAGAAACAGCATCGTCACGATAAAAAGCCGGACGCGGGACCTCTTGGCCTCCGCGGCGGATACGATCGCGCTCATGCGCACCTCCTTGAAAATCTTTTTCCTCAGGGACCTTCCTAGAGAGGTGCGCGGATGCGGTCCAAGCCCAAGCCGGTATCGATCGATACCGATTTTGCATTGATAACGTGGTTCCGTTCCGCGGCTCGCGCTGGATGGCTGACGGATGCTCGAGACGTTTGTTGCCGCCGGCTTTCACGGCGTGGGCTTTTCGCCTATGCTCAGCGCGCCCACCGGCGAGGGCGAAATGCAGTCCGAAGATCTCGAACTCATGCTGGGCGAAATGATCGATTGCGGGCAGCAGTGCGAGCGCGCTTCGCGCAGCCGCCACCGCTATTGCCTCGAGGCTTCTCTCCGGCTGTCGTCGGACCCGGGGACGGTCCATGGCTGAAATCTGCGTCATCGGTGCGGGACCCGCGGGCAGCACATTTGCTGCACGAATGGCGCAGCTCGGACACCAGGTTCATCTGGTCGAACGAAAACGATTTCCGCGGAAACGATTGGGCAAATCCTTGAGCCCCGGCGTGATGACCCTGCTCAGGGCGGCGGACATGCACGAGACGATCGAGGCGGCAGATTTCCCCCGGGTGAGGAGCGTCCGCGTCAAGTGGGCCGACGCGCCGAGGTTGCGTGAGGATCCCAACCAGGAGGGGCTGCTGGTCGATCGCGGCGAGTTCGATCAGCGCTTGCTTGCGCGGGCTCAGGCCATGACGGTGCAGGTCCACCAACCCGCGCGCGTAGTCGAGCAGCGCTGGGACGGCGCGAAGTGGCATCTCGCCCTCGATATCGATGGTCGCGCGAGGCAGCTGAACGCCAATTTCGTCGCGGATGCCGGCGGCAGGCGCGGCGTCTCGCCAAAACTTCAAACGAAAACCGGTCCATCGACGCTGGCGATCTACGGTTATTGGCGCGGGGCTATCCTGCCGGCTATGCCGCGGATCGAAGCCGGTGAGGACGCCTGGTATTGGGGCGTTCCGCTGCCCGACGGCAGCTATAATACGCTCGCCTTTGTGGATCCCGGCTGGCTTCGATCCGCGCCGGGCTCCAATCTGTCGGAACGATTCCAGCGGCTGATCGAGCGTTCCGGCCTGATGGAGGATTGCCGTGACGCCGCACTGATCGCGCCGGTCGGGGCCATCGACGCGACACCCTATCTCAGCAACGATTATGTTGCGCCGAACGGAATTCAGTTGGGCGATGCGGCGCTGGCGATCGATCCGATATCGTCGAGCGGGGTTCAGAAAGCGATCCAGAGCGCGCTCTCCGGCGCGATCGTTGCCAATACGCTGCTACGCCGGCCGCAGTTGACCGACGCTGCACTTGGTTTCTATCGCGCGCAATTGAGCGAAGCATCGGAACAGCATCGCCGCTGGGCGGCCGGGCATTACCGGGATGTCGCCGAAAAATGCGATCGCCCGTTCTGGCGCGAGCGTTCCGTGCAGGCCGGAACAATCGAGCCGCCGCTTCCGGCGCTGGATGCGGTTGCGCTGGCTGCTACTCCGCTGCAGCTCTCTCCCGAACTGGAATTTGTCCGCACGCCGTGTCTGCAGGGCGATTTCGTCGGCATTGCGTCCGCCTTGCACCATCCGCGCCTTGCAACACCGCTGGTCTTCCTGGGCGGCCGCGAACTGGCACCGCTGCTGCAGCAGCTGCCGCCGGGCAAGACGCCGTTACAGATCGCCGAATACTGGTCGGACCGCATTCCGCTCGAATCAGGAATGGCCATCGCGGGCTGGCTGGTCAGGCATGGCATCTTGGTTGGAGCCTCGCACAAGGGCCCGGTGTCGCTAGTTGATGGTGCTGTTTTGTGACATGGTTGGTCTCACGAAATTGGCCTGCAAGCTCGCCCCGGAGACGCTGCAGACCGGCGAAATCGAGAATACCGCCGCCGCTCAATCGCGGTTGAATAACAACAGGAAGAAGCCATGACCCGTGAGGAACGACAACTGCGCGAAGCGATCATCGCCAAGTGCCGGTGGATGAACGCGTGCGGCCTCAATCAGGGTACATCAGGCAATATCTCGGCCCGTTATCAAGACCGCATGCTGATTACGCCCTCGGCTGTGGCTTACGACGCAATGATGCCGGACATGATCGCGTCGATGCCGCTCGAAGGCAGTTATGGCGATTGGGATGGACCGCTGAAGCCGTCCACCGAATGGCGCTTTCACCTCGACATCATGCGTGCGCGTCCCGACGTCGGCGGCATCGTGCACACGCACTCGACCTATGCCACGGTGCTTGCCATCGCCCGCAAATCCATTCCAGCCTGCCACTATATGATTGCGGCTTTCGGCGGCACCGATATCCGCTGCGCGGGGTATGCGCGCTACGGCACCAAGGAACTCTCCGAATTGGCGCTCGCCGCGCTCGATCAGCGCAACGGCTGTTTGCTCGCCAATCACGGCATGATCGCGGTCGGCGCCAATCTGGACAAGGCCATGTGGCTCGCCGTCGAACTCGAGGCCATCGCGCGGCAATATTATCTGTCGCTGGCGCTCGGCTCGCCCTTCATTCTGAGTGATGCGGATATTGCGGAAACCGCCAAGGGATTCGCGGGCTACGGCCTGCAGGAAGTGCCGGCGCCAAAGAAAGCGCAGAGCATCAGCTCTGCCGCGGCGCGCAGCGAAGAGGCAAAGCAGGGCGAGGTGACGGGCCTTACGCGGCGGCCTCGACCGGCAACCGTGCGCCGGTCATGAAGGAGACCGCGTCCGACATGGTGTAGGCTTTCGGGTCGATCACCGTCAGTCGACGCCCGAGCCGATGGATATGAATCCGGTCGGCGATCTCGAAGACGTGCGGCATGTTGTGGCTGATCAGAACGATCGACACGCCGCGCCGGCGGACGTCGAGAATGAGTTCGAGCACGCGGCGCGATTCCTTGACGCCGAGGGCGGCGGTCGGCTCGTCCATGATCACCACGCGCGAGCCGAATGCCGCTGCCCGTGCCACCGCGACGCCCTGCCGCTGGCCGCCCGACAGGGTTTCGACGCGCTGATTGATGTTCTGCACCGTCAACAGACCGAGCTCAGTCAGCTTCTCGCGCGCGATGCGCTGCATGGCCTTGCGATCCAGTATCCGGCAGACGGAGCCGAGTGGGCCGCCGAGGCGCAGTTCGCGCCCGAGGAACATGTTGTCGGCAATGGAAAGGCTCGGCGACAACGCCAGCGTCTGATACACGGTCTCGATGCCGGCGGCCCGCGCATCGAGCGGCGAGCGGAACGTCACCGGCTGGCCGTTCAGCCTGATCTCGCCGGCGTCCGGCACCAGCGCGCCGGAGAGCGCGCGGATCAGCGAGGATTTGCCGGCGCCGTTGTCGCCGATCACGGCGAGAATCTCGCCCGGCAGCAAATCGAGGTCGGCACTGTCGAGCGCGACGACGCGGCCATAGCGCTTGACGAGGCCGCGCGCCTGCAGGATCGGCGTTGATGCTGACGTGGGCTTGAACGTTTGGCCGTCGTTGCTCATGCCGAAACCTTCCGGATCCATTGATCGAGCGCGACAGCGACGATGATCAGGCAGCCCACGGTGAATTCCTGCCACAGCACGTCGACGCCGGAGAGCGCGAGCCCGTTGCGGAACACGCCGACGATCAGGGCGCCGACCAGCGTGCCGACGATCGAGCCGCGTCCGCCGAACAGGCTCGCGCCGCCGACCACGACGGCCGTGATGCTGTCGAGATTGGCGGTCTGGCCGGCCTGGGGACTGATCGAGCCGATCCGTCCGATCAGGGCCCAGGCGCCGAGCGCGCAGATCACGCCGGCCGCCACATAGACCGTGAACAGGACGCGGCCGGTACGGATGCCGGCGAGCCGCGCCGCATCGGGATCGTCGCCGACCGCGTAGAGATGGCGGCCGAATGCGGTGCGGTTGAGCACGAACCAGATCAGTCCGACCAGGGCCAGCATGAAGAATGAGCCGTAGGTAAAGCGGGCACCAAGAATGTCGACCGGCGTTCCCAGCGCCTGCAGGAAGGGCGCTGCTTTCGCAACGTCCTGTGACCGGATGGTCTCGGAGGCGGAATACCAGAGATTGAGCGCGAAAAAGATCGACCAGGTGCCGAGCGTCACGATGAAGGGCGGCAGCTTGAGCCGCGTCACCAGGACGCCATTGACCGCGCCGCAGCCTCCGCCGGCCGCGATGCCGATCAGGAGCGCGAGCGGAGCGGGCAGGCCGGCCGTCACCGCAAGCTTGCCCATGATCACGGAGCACAGCACCATGATGGCGCCGACCGAGAGGTCGATGCCGGCGGTGATCACGATCAGCGTCTGGGCGACGCCGATCACGCCAATGATCGTCACCTGCTGAATGATCAGCGACAGGTTGAAGGAGGAGAGGAAGCGCGAGCCGACGATGAGGCCGAAAGCCGCGATGCCGAGCAACAGCACGATCGCCGGCACCGTAGTCGGATTGGCATGGAGAAAATGCTGCAGCCTGCGCAGCGGGGATTTGGCGCGGACCTCGAATTCGGCCACGCGGTCGTCCTTCTTGTCCAGTTCCTTCTTGTCCGACTGGGCCTCTAGGGCCGGGATGGCGGGGTGGCTGTTGCCGATATCGGTCATCGCGCCTTCCTCGAACCATAGGATTGGCCGCCCGGCGGGGGGCATCGGTTGTTTGTCAGGCGCCGCGACGTCACGCGGCGCCTCTCTTCAGCCAGTCGAACGGTGAGCTTCGCTTATCCCCAGCACTTCTTCAAGGCAGCCGCGCTGTCGATCGAAGTCACGCCGGCGGCGGGCTTGTCGGTCACGAGCTCGACGCCGGTGTTGAAGAAATCGTGCCCGGGCGAAGGCTGCGGCTTGGTGCCGGTGTCGGCGAACTTCTTCACGGCCTCGACGCCCTTTGCCGCCATCAGCAGCGGAAACTGCATCGAGGTTGCGCCAATCACGCCGTCCTTGACGTTACGTACACCGGCACAGCCGCCGTCGACCGAGACGATCAGCACGTCCTTGTCGCGGCCGACCGAGCGCAGCGCCTCATAGGCGCCGGCCGCCGCCGGCTCATTGATGGTATAGACCACGGAAATTCCAGGGTCCTTCTGCAGCAGGTTCTCCATCGCCTTGCGGCCGCCTTCCTCGTTGCCGGCGGTGACGTCATGTCCGACGATGCGGGCATCCTTCTCGTCGCCGATCTTTGCCGGGTTGCCGAGATCGATGCCGAAGCCTTTGAGGAATCCCTGATCGCGCGCGACGTCGACCGATACCTGGTTCACGCTGAGGTCGAGCAAGGCGATCTTGGCCGAGGCTGCCTTCGGCCCCAGCGTCTTCAACGCCCACTGACCGATCAATTCGCCGGCCTGGAAATTGTCGGTGGCAAAGGTCACGTCGGCCGCCGTCGGTGGGTCGAGCGGGGTGTCGAGCGCAATCACCAGAAGGCCGGCGGCGCGCGCCTTGCTGATGGCTGGCACGATGGCACTAGAGTTGTTCGCGGTGATCAGGATGCCTTTGGCGCCGGAGGCGATCAGATTTTCGATGGCGGCGACCTGGCTATCATTGTCGCCGTCGATCTTGCCGGCGAACGAGCGCAGCTCGATGCCATTGGCGGTCGCCGCTTCTTCGGCGCCGGCCTTCATCTTGACGAAGAAGGGGTTGGTGTTGGTCTTGGTGATGAGGCCGACGATCGGCTTGTCCGCGGCGTTGGCGGCGTTGACACCCAGGGCGATCCCGAGTGCGGCACAGAATACGAGTGGCTGACGCATTATTTTCCCTCCCATGGGGCCGACATTGAGGCTGCGCCGGTCGACCGCGCGATACCCTGTTGCCCTTCAGTTTGGCTATGAGGCCTCGTCCGCTACGACTTGTCAATAAATAAATCAGTCAGATTTAATTATTGACACCTCGTCTTACCGCGACCATTGTCAGACCGCGGCACGTGCTTTGGTGGACCAAAGTGAGCTTCGACGACGCCTGGACGAAGGCCCGGGGATCGTTGAGATACCAGAAAAGCCGTCATTTTGGGGGAGCGGAGGATGGATGAAGACGCGCCGGTAGCGGGCGCCGGCCAACCCATCACCGCTCTGTCGGCTGGGAGCCGCGGCACCAGCCAGAGCGGTGTCGGCCTCTATAATGAGCGCCTGATCCTGTCCCTGATCCGCCGCCAACGCAGCCTCGCCAAGGTCGAGATCGCGCGTCTGACCGGGCTTTCGACCCAGACCACCACGGTCATCATCAACCGCCTGGAGGCGGACGGACTGCTGCTTGCCGGCGAGCCGCAGCGCGGCCGTATCGGCCAACCTTCGGTACCATATGCGCTCAATCCGGACGGCGCCTTCGGGCTCGGCCTCATGATCGGCCGCCGCAGCTCCGACCTGGTGTTGATGGATTTCACCGCCGGCATCCGCGCGCGACGCCGCATGATTTATCCCTATCCTCTGCCCCACAAGATCCTCGCCTTCGTCGAGCTTGAGATGCCGAAACTGTTGGCCGAACTGCCGGTCGCGCAGCACAGCCGCATCAGTGGCCTCGGCGTGGCGATGCCATTCGAGCTCTGGAACTGGGAGGCCGATCTCGAGACGCCTCCGGGCGCGCTCGGACAATGGCGGGATTTCGATGTGGCGGCCGAACTGTCGCGCCGATTTGCGCCCTGGCCGGTCCGCCTCTGCAATGACGCGACATCGGCTTGCGCCGCCGAGCTGACCTTTGGTGCCGGCGCAACCTTTCGCGACTTCGCCTACTTCTATGTCGGGACCTTCATCGGCGGCGGCATCGTCCTCAACGGCAGCCTGTTTCCCGGTCGCAGCGGCAACGCCGGCGCGCTTGGGTCGATGCCGATCATGCGTCGCGAGCCGAATGGTGATGCAAGCCTGCAGCAACTGATCCGCACGGCATCGATCTACCGGCTGGAGCGTCGGTTGATCGCCGCCGGTCGGCGCGGCACCGACATCTGGCTGTCGCCGGATGACTGGTCGAACTTTGCCGAGCCGCTCGACGCCTGGATCGCCGAGGCCGCGGAGGCGCTGGCACAGGCGATCACCTCGCTATTGGCGGTGATCGATTTCGAGGCGATCGTGATTGACGGCGCGTTCCCCGCCGACATACGCGAGCGCCTTGTCGCGCAGACCCGCGCGCAGTGCGCCCGCATCGACCGGCAGGGCCTGACCGAGGCGGTGGTGGTGGAAGGCTCGATCGGGCGAGATGCCCGGGCGATCGGGGGCGCGGCCTTGCCGCTGCTGGCGGCGTTCGCCCCCGACCATGACGTGCTGTTCAAGGATTGACCGGTGCGCAGCTCAGCCATTCCAGTTGTTGAAGAGGCGGCATGATCCTGGTTTGCGGTGAAGCGCTGATCGATCTGTTCGTCGGTCCGGCCGAAGGCGCGGAGATGCCGGCGCGCGCGGTGGCCGGAGGATCTCCATTCAACGTCGCCATCGGCCTAGCCCGGCTTGGCGCGGACGCGTCTTTCCTCGGCGGAATCTCGCGCGATCGTTTCGGCGCGCTGCTGGCGCGCATGCTCGTTGGCGAAGGCGTCGACGATCGTTTTCTCGTCAGGACCGATCGGCCGACCACGATATCGATCGTCGCGACCGACGACAACGGCCAGCCGAGCTATGCTTTTCACGGCGAGGGCGCGGCGGATCGTTGGCTCACCCTCGCCGATCTGCCGGCCGCGCTGCCGCCGGAGGTCCGTGCCCTGACCTTTGGCTCCTATACGATGGCGGTCGAGCCGGTTGGCTCGGCCTTCGCCGCGCTCGCCGAACGTGAATGCGGGCGGCGCGTGATCAGCGTCGATCCCAATCTGCGGCCGTCTGTGGTGGGCGACATAGCGCGCTGGGCGGTGGCGGCCGAACGCTTCTATCGTACGGCGACCATCATCAAGGCCAGCGACGAAGATGTGCGCATCGCCTGGGGCGGAAGCGTGTCGGTCGCCGAAGCAGCCGCCTACTGGCTCGAGCGCGGCGCGCGCCTGGTGGTGGTGACCGAGGGAGCGAAAGGGGCTACGGCGTTCTGCGCGGCCGGCCATGTTTCGATGCCCGCCCATTCTGTCGCGGTGCGCGATACGGTCGGCGCCGGCGACACGTTTCACGCCGCCCTGCTGGCGCAGCTTGCGAAAACCGGCAGGCTCTCTCCCGATGCGATCGCCCAACTCGACCTGCCGGCGATCCGCGACCTGCTCGGCTACGCCATGGCCGCTGCGGCCGTCACCGTCTCGCGCAACGGTGCCGACCTGCCGACCGCGGCGGATGTCGAAGCGACCCTCTCCGCGGCCGACCTGCCCACCGAGATTTCCGAGATCGCCTTGAGAAAGGGGCTTGCATGACCAGCCGCGTGATCCCGGTGCCTCCGTTCGTCCTGACAGTGTTCGGCGCGACCGGCGATCTTGCGCGTCGCAAGCTGTTGCCGGCGTTGTTTCATCGCGATTTCGACGGCCAGCTGCCGGAGGCCGCGACCATTATCGGCGCGGCGCGGCGACCGATGAGCCATGACGAATTCGTCGCGCTCGCGCGCGACGCCATCGTCGAACACATCCCGGCCTCGCAAACCGGCGGACCAGAGCTCGACCGCTTCCTGGCGCGTCTGCAGTTCGTCGCGATCGACGCCGAAGGCGAGGACGGGTGGGCTGAACTTGCAGCCGCGATGGCTCCCTTTGCCGGCCGCGTTCAGGTCTATTACCTCGCCACGGCGCCGCAGTTGTTCGGTCCCATCTGCGAAAGGCTCGGCCGCCACGGTCTTTCCGGCAACGAGGCGCGGGTGGTGATCGAAAAGCCGATCGGCAAGGATCTCGCATCCGCGATCCACGTGAACCATGCGATCGGCAAGGTTTTTCCGGAGGAACGCGTCTACCGGATCGATCATTATCTCGGCAAGGAGACGGTGCAAAACCTGATGGCGCTGCGCTTCGCCAATGCGCTGTTCGAGCCGCTCTGGAACGCCGCCCACATCGATCACGTGCAGATCACGGTTGCGGAAGCCATCGGCGTCGAAGGGCGCGGTGCCTATTACGACGGCTCCGGCGCATTGCGCGACATGGTGCAAAATCACCTGTTGCAGCTGTTGTGCCTTGTCGCGATGGAGCCGCCGAATTCGCTCGAGGCCGATGCCGTGCGCGATGAGAAGCTGAAGGTCCTGAAGTCGCTCGCGCGCATCGACGACAGTAACGCCGCGGCGCTGACCGTGCTCGGGCAATATCGCGCGGGGGCGAGCAACGGCGTCGCGGTTCCCGGCTATGCCGACGAGATCGACCATGCGCAAAGCAGGACCGAGACCTTCGTTGCGATCAAGGCTGCCATCGTCAATTGGCGCTGGACCGGCGTTCCCTTCTATCTGCGGACCGGGAAACGGCTGCAACAGCGCTGTTCCGAGATCGTCGTCACCTTCCGGCCGGTGCCGCACTCGATCTTCGAAAAGGAATCGGGCCGGATTTCACAAACGCGCCTGGTGATCCGCTTGCAGCCTGACGAGGGGATCAAGCTCTGGCTGATGCTCAAGGAACCGGGGCCGGGCGGCATGCGCCTGCAGCACGTTCCGCTCGACATGAGCTTTGCGAAGGCGTTCGATGTCTCGGTGCCGGATGCCTATGAGCGACTGCTGATGGACGTGGTCCGTGGTAACGCGACCTTGTTCATGCGGCGCGATGAAGTCGAGGCGGCGTGGCGCTGGATCGATCCGATCCGCGAGGCCTGGAACCGAATCAATGAAGTTCCGCGATCCTATGTGGTCGGAACCTGGGGGCCTTCCGCCGCGACGGCACTGATCGAGCGCGACGGCCGCACCTGGATGGAGGACAGCCCTTGAGTTGACGGCACGACATCGCCGTCAGCGCGTTGTTGGATGCGGACACGCGCTTGTCGTTCCGCACGATTAGCGTCCAGCGCGATGATTTCGAAGTTGTTCGAAACGTGGATGGGAGATTTGCATGGCAATCGAGGCTACGATAAATGCCCGCGTCGCCGAGGTGACGGAACGCATCGCCCGGCGCAGCGGTGACAAGCGCGCGCGCTATCTCGATCGCATTGCCGAGGCGGCCGCGACGCCGCATCGGCAGCGATTGGGCTGTGCCAACCAGGCGCATGCCTTCGCGGCCTGCGCGCCGCATGACAAGACCGTGATGCGGGAGGGCCGTGTTCCCAGCCTCGCGATCGTCACCGCCTACAATGACATGCTGTCGGCACATCAGCCCTATGAGCGTTTTCCCGAACTGATCCGCCAGAGCGCGCGCGAAGCCGGTGCCGTCGCCCAGGTGGCGGGCGGCGTGCCGGCCATGTGCGATGGCATCACCCAGGGCGAAGCGGGCATGGAGCTGTCGCTGTTCTCGCGGGACGTGATCGCATTGTCGACCGCCGTGGCGCTGTCACATCAGACCTTCGACGCCGCGGTGTTTCTCGGCATCTGCGACAAGATCGTGCCGGGCCTCGTGATCGGAGCGTTGTCTTTCGGACATTTGCCGGCGGTCTTCATTCCGTCGGGTCCGATGACCTCGGGGCTGGCCAACGACGCCAAGTCGAGAATCCGCCAGGCCCACGCAGAGGGCAAGGTCGGCCGCGAGGCGCTGCTCGAGGCGGAAGCCAAGGCCTATCACGGGCCGGGGACCTGCACCTTTTACGGCACCGCCAACACCAATCAGATGCTGATGGAGATCATGGGCCTGCATTTGCCGGGAGCGTCGTTCGTCAATCCGAACACGCCGCTGCGCGATGCGCTCACCCGCGCCGCCACCGAGCGCGCGCTCGCCATGACGTCGCTCGGCAATGACTACACGCCGCTCGGCCAGATGCTCGACGAACGCGCCTTCGTCAACGGCATCGTCGGGCTGCATGCCACCGGCGGGTCCACCAATCACACGCTGCATCTGGTCGCGATGGCTGCGGCGGCCGGCCTCACGCTGAACTGGAACGATTTCGCCGACCTCGCGGCGGTGACGCCGCTATTGAGCCGCATCTATCCCAATGGCGGCGCGGACGTGAATCACTTTCATGCCGCGGGCGGCATGGGCTTCCTGATGCGGGAGCTGGTCGGCGCCGGGCTGTTGCACGGCAATGTCTCGACGGTTTGCGGCAAGGGCCTCGAGGCCTATCGGCAGGAACCGATGCTCGATGCGGCGGGAACGCTGAGCTGGCGTGAGGCGCCGGCCGCGAGCGGTGATGCGTCGGTACTGCGCGGCGTCGCCGAGCCGTTCCAGGCGACCGGCGGCCTAACGGTGCTCGACGGGGACCTCGGGCGCGCCGTGATCAAGACGTCGGCGGTTGCGCCCGAGCGCCATGTGATCGAAGCGCCCGCCCGGGTTTTCCACTCGCAGGAGGAACTGCAAAAGGCCTTTGCGGCCGGCGAGCTCACAGCCGACATGGTCGCCGTGGTGCGCTTCCAGGGACCGAAAGCGAACGGCATGCCGGAATTGCACAAGCTGATGCCGCCGCTCGGTGCGCTTCAGGACCGCGGCCTGAAGGTCGCACTCGTCACCGACGGCCGGCTGTCCGGCGCCTCGGGCAAGGTTCCGGCGGCGATCCACGTCACGCCCGAAGCGGTGGAGGGCGGTGCGATCGGCAATATCCGCGACGGCGATCTGATCCGCCTCGATGCGGTTGCCGGGCGGCTGGAAGTGCTCGTCGAGCGCCATGAATGGAACGCGCGCATACCCGCGCAAGCGGACCTGTCCGCCGCGCAGGCAGGTGTCGGCCGCGAGCTCTTTGCCCTGTTCCGCGACCGTGTCGGCCGCGCCGACGTCGGAGCCAGCATCTTTGGCTGACGGATCGCCTGATGGCGAGAACCTGCCCGGTCAGTGCACGGCACTACGCGTCGCGTATGCCTCCGGATCTCCGCTATCGGTAGGAGTTTCGATCGCGCGCTTCAGGGCTGCGCTCATCGGGACATTGAGGCTGATGCCGTTCGGAGGAATCGGGTGGAGAAACCATTTCGCATAGATCTTGTTGATCTCACCGTTGCGATAGATCGCCGCCAGTGCATCGTCTGCCACCTTCTTGAAGGCGGGATCGTCGCGCCGCAGCACGATACCGTACGGCTCGACCGACAGCGCGTCGTCTGACACGACGTAGTCGGCGGGCGCCGCCGAGTTGGCCACGAGGCTGTACAGCAGGATATCGTCCATGACGACGGCGGCCGCGCGATCGGTTTCCAGCATGCGGAATGCCTCGAAATTGTCCTTGGCCGCGACAATGGTTAGGCCAAGATGGCGCTGCGCATTGAGCTCGCTGATCTGCTTGAGATTGGTTGATGCGATGGTCGACACCACCGTCCTGCCCTTGAGGTCATCCAGCGTCCGCAGATTGGCGGCGACCTTGGAGACGAACCGATTGGCGGCGACGAAATAGGTGGACGAGAATGCCACCACCTTTTGCCGTTCGACGTTGTTGGTCATCGTTTCGCATGCGAGATCGATCTTCTCGCTCAATATCGAGGGAATGCGAAGCGACGGCGTGATCGGCACCAGCTTGATTTCCAGCTTCGCCAGGCCAAGCTTGCCCTTCACGGCGTCGGCTACGACGTAGCAGAGGTCCAACCCAAAGCCCACGACCTTCTCGTCTTTGTCGTAGTACGAGAAAGGAATCGAGGACTCGCGATGTCCGATCGCGATCGTTCCCGAGTTCCTGATCTTCTCCAGTGTGCCCGTCAGCTCCTCAGCGATCGCCGCATGGCCTGCGAGGCACAGCGCGGTTGCGGTCAGGATCAATTTCAAACCCATCGCTTGATCTCCTCGTTGGGATCTTCGGCTCACCTGCACGATATTCATCTCGTACCCCGCGCTGCCGACGCCTGGCCGGCCCGGATGCCCTTTAGATCCAGGCGGGCCGGCCGGCCTACGACCTCGGCATAGCCGTCGATCGACGCAGGCCTTCCGATCAGGAAGCCTTGCACGAGATCGCAGCCGGCACGGGTGAGAACATCGAGCTGGGCTCGCGTCTCGACGCCCTCGGCGGTCACCGGAAGCTCGAGCCCGCGCGCCAATCCGATGACGCCACGCAATAGCGCCTTCGATTGCGCGCTGCGTTCGAGGTTCGATATGAAGCTGCGGTCGATCTTGATCATGTCGAACGGGAACGCCTGCAAATAGGACATCGACGAGTAACCGGTGCCAAAATCGTCGAGCGCGATGCGCACTCCGAGCGATTTCAGGCGCCGCAGGATCGACATCGCGCGAGAGAAGTCGTCGATCAGAACGCCTTCCGTGATCTCGAGCTCGAGCCGCGCGGCGTCCAATCCTGTTTCGATCAGAGTCTCGTGAACAAGCCGCACGATGTCATCGTTGCGAAACTGCACCGGCGACAAGTTGACGGAAATCTGCAGCTGGTTCGGCCAGGACGCGGCTTCGCGGCACGCGGCACGCAGGATCCATTCACCCATCGCGACGATCAGCCCGCTCTCTTCCGTGAGTGGGACGAAGATGCCGGGTGCGACCAGGCCGCGGCTCGGATGGTGCCAGCGGACCAGCGCTTCGAAACCCACGATCTCGCCGTCGATCCTTGCCAGCGGCTGAAAATCGAGCCGCAGTTCTTCGTTGGCGACGGCGGATTGAAGATCGTGCTGCAATTCGCGTCGGTCGCGCAATTGCGCCGCCATGTCGGCCTCGAAGAATCGGATCGCATTGCGACCTTCCGCCTTGGCGCGGTAAAGCGCGACATCCGCATTGGCGAGAAGGGTCGCCGGGTCGGTTCCGTCAAGCGGACAGGATGCGATGCCGATGCTCAAGCCGATGCGCAACTGTCGTCCGGCGATCTCGATGTCGCCGCTCAGCGCGGTTCTGAATTGTTGAGCCAGTTGACCCACGGCCGCGGCCTGCTCTGCTCCGGCGGTGATCACGATGAACTCGTCTCCGCCAACGCGTGCCAGGAAGGCACCGTTCGCAACGGCTTGCAGACGCCGCGCCACCTCGCGCAGCAGTGCGTCGCCGACCAGGTGGCCGTAAAGGTCGTTGACCTCCTTGAATCGGTCGAGGTCGAGACACAGGATTGCGAACATCCCGTCCGCGCGTAACGTCTCGTCGATCATGGTCGCCAGATAGTCGGAAAACGCCGCGCGATTGTGCAGCCCGGTCAGCGAATCATGATGAGCAATGTGCGCGATCCGCTTCTCGGCGCGTTTTTGCTCGGTGATATCCTCCACGGTGGTGACGAAGCCGCCGCCCGGCGCCGGTTGAAACGCAGCCACCATGGCCCGCCCGTCGGAGAATTCCGTCACAATACTCGCCGGTTCGCAGGCGGCGACGATAGCCATCATCTCGCGGACATACTCATCGGGGCTGCTTCCCGGATACGGGCCGTGCGAAATCTGATGATCGAATATCTGGCGTAGCGCGGTCCCCGGCCTCGTCAGTTCATATGGCAGATGGAACATCTCGGCGTAACGATCATTGCACAGGATCAGGCGCCGGTGTTCGTCGTACATGCAGACGCCTTGCGACAGGTTGTTCAGCGTGGAGTTGAGCTGGATGCTTTGCCTGCGGAAAAACTGCACGACGACGGCGCCGGTACCGCCGATCGCAACGACGAGGACTATGGTGAGGCCGATCAGATACCCGGCCTCGGTCCGCCAGTCGGCGAGCGCGGCGGCTACGGTCGTGCTGGCGGTCAGTTTGATCGGAACGTTGGGAAGCCGCGCTTCCGCTATCAGCCGCTCGGAATCATCCACCACATCGCGCAGCCCGGCCACGCCCCTTCCGGACCGTTGCGTTATCCCGCCAGGGAGGCTGCGGACAAAGGGGTGTCCGATGAAGGAATTGATATGCGGATAGCGCGCGAGCATCACACCATCGTCGCGAAACAGCGCGATCGACTCATCGGTCCCGCGCGCTACCGTTGCGTAGGATTCCTCGAAATACTGCGACTTGACCGTGCCGACGACCAGGCCGAGGAATTCACCGTTCGATCCCCTGAATTTGCGGGCGAAGTACATGGTCCAGACGCCAGTCTCGCGATCCCGCGTCGGTTTGCCGAGGATCGAGCTCAATCGCGGACTGGCCTTCAGCGCCTCGAAATAGTCCTGACCCGCGAAATTGAGTTGTGGGGTTGGCCAGGCCTGCGACGAATTGATCAGCCTGCCGTCGGCGCCGATCAGCATGACCGCGCCGATGTGGGGGAAGCCGCTGATCCTGTCCTTCAGCATCAGGTGGATGCCGCGTCCCACCATGGCGCGCTCGTAGAGCTCATCGGAGACGATCGCGAGCGTTTCCATGTATTCGATCAGGCTGGTATCGATGAGGTCGATCGACTCGAAGTCGCGCGCCGCCTGCCGGGCAAGCACGGTTGCGGTTGCCAGCAACTGCTGCTTGCTCTGTTCGATCGCGTGGTGACGCAAATTGGACAGGATCAGGGAGATCACGCCGAGCACCAGCGCGATCAGGAATACGCCGCATAGTACGAGGACGGCAATTGGGCGCGTCGAGGCGGTCCGGCGTGTCGGACGCGCTGCGCCCTCTAACGCGGACTTCGCTGGCAAACCGGTACGCAGGCGAACAGCCCACGACGTGATTCTCGCGATAGTCGACATCCCCGAAACATTAGGCCCGCCTGCTTCGAATTGCGTTAACTGCGCGTAATTGCCGCGCCGGAATCTCGGCACGGTTAAGAATGCATTTTATCGCCGCGGTAGCGGCCGCTTTGCACGTAATATTACGGGAAAATCGAGAGGCCGCCCGGGATCGACGGCCGGGTGGCCTGGCGGTTGTCGTGCCGCCGGGGACCGAGTGTCCCGTCGCTCGCCCAAACGATATTGATCAGCAGCAGGCTGCCGCAAGGTTTGATCGTGACCTCGGCCATTCGCTGCCCAACCGCAAGGCCCGCCGCTCCTTGCGCGACTTTTGCCTGTGTCGCATAAGGCTGACATGACCGACCACATCGAAATGAACCGTCGGAATTGGGATGAGCGCGCCGCAATTCATGCACGCGATAGCACCGGCGATTATATGCTCGACCGGTTTCGTGCGGGCGAGGACGCGCTACATGCGATTGAAGCGGCCGAGCTCGGCGACATTTCCGGAAAGCGCGTTCTGCATCTGCAGTGCCATATCGGCCGGGACACACTGTGCCTGGTGCGGCGCGGCGCGATCGTTACCGGGTTAGATTTTTCGGCTGCCGCGCTGAGTGTTGCGCGGCGCCTGTCCGAAGAGACCGGCCTGAAGGCAGACTTCGTCGAGGGGACCGTAGATCAAGCCCCGGATCTGACGCCTGGCCCGTTCGACCTCGTCTTCACGACGTGGGGAACCATTTGCTGGCTGCCTGATGTGAAGCAATGGGCAAAGGTCATTGCGTCCGTGCTGGCGCCGGACGGAGAGCTCTACTTCGCAGACGCCCATCCGGGGTTCAACGTGCTGGAAGAATACGCTGGAAAGTTTGCGCCCACGTACGATTTTCAAACGCCTCCCGACCGGCCGCTGCAGTTCGCAAATGAGACCACGTACACGGGCGATCCGACGATCATTTCGCATCAATCAACGCGTGAGTGGATACACTCGCTCTCGGCAGTCCTCGGTGGACTCATCGATGCCGGACTTACGATTACGATGTTTCGTGAACATGAGGTCTTGCCTTGGCGCGGCCTGCCAAGTCTGGTGCCTGCGTCGGACCGGATGTGGCGGCTTCCGGATGGCGTGCCTCGCATTCCCTTGTCTTATTCAGTAAGGGCAAGAAAAGGCGCGTGAAAACTGGACCTTGCGTGGTTGAGAGTTACGGCGCGATCTCGCCAAGCCATCTCGCATCCCTCAACCGGGCTTGGAGCCATTCGCCGTAACGTAGATCGAATAGAGGGAGGTCGTTCCGCAAATAAACAGGCGATTGAGCTTGGTGCCGCCGAAAGTCACGTTCGCGACCAATTCCGGAATGAGGATCTTGCCGATCAGGGAGCCGTCGGCGTCATAGCAATGGACGCCCTCTCCGGTGCTCGTCCAAATGCGACCATTCCGGTCGATGCGAAAACCGTCGAACAACCCCGCGGTGGATTCCGCGAAGACCTCGCCGCCTGATAGCTTGTCTCCGTCGACCGTGAAGCGGCGAATGTGGCGCGGTCCGTTGTCTTTGTGCGTCGCGCCGGTGTCGGCGACGTAGAGATATTTCTCGTCGGGCGAGAAGGCGAGGCCATTCGGCCGCACCATGTCGGTGATGACGGCAGTGAGCGCGCCGGATTTGGCGTCGACCCGATAGACATGGCACCCCTCGATCTCCTGCTCGGCGCGATCCCCTTCATAGTCGGCGTCGATGCCGTAGGCGGGGTCGGTGAACCAGATGGAGTCATCCGATTTCACCACGACATCATTGGGCGAGTTCAGACGCTTGCCGTTCCACTTTTCTGCAATGGCCGCAATCGAGCCGTCAATCTCGGTGCGGGTCACGCGGCGTGTGAGATGCTCGCAGGTGACCAGCCGTCCTTGATTGTCGACGGTGTTGCCGTTCGAATTGTTGGAGCGCTCGCGGAAGACCGAGACTTCGCCGGAGGGTTCGACGAACCGCATCATCCGATTGTTCGGAATGTCCGACCAGACAAGATAACGGCCCGCCGCGAACCAGGCCGGACCTTCAGCCCAGCGCGCCCCCGACCACAGGCGCTCGACGCGCACGTGACCAGCGAAGCAAGCCTTGAAGCGCGGATCGAGAACGACGATGTCCGTTCCCTCGACTTGACCGTACCACATCTGAGCCCCCCTCTTTTTCTATGTCACGTTGGAGGACCTCTTGTGCCGGGTCCCGATCGGATGCCGATAACCGGAGAGCGGCGTCCTTGTTCTAGCCGAAACACAGTTCTAGCCGAAGCACAGTCTACCGCCGCGTGTGCGTCGCGGCATTGCGATCTCAGCTATTTTGCTGCTTTTGGATCAGATTTCCAGCGTTGCTTTTCATTCGGCTTGTGCGGATTGCTCCTTGCGTGGCATGCTAGTCCCGTAAGTGCACGGGAAGTTCAATTCCCGGCATCGCGTCAGGTCGGAAAACAACGCTCAGGGAGAAGAGACATGCAGTGGACGCTTCGTCTTGCGGGGCTTGCTTGCGCCAGCCTCATGCTATCCTCGGTAAGTGCTTGGGCGGGCCCCAAGATCGTCTCTGGACCGGGTGCCAATCCCGGCTGCTTCAAGCCCTGGTCGGATCAGACCAAGTTCTTCCAGTGGGATAAGAAGCCCGGCCCCTACAAGATCGCCCTCGTCAACGGCTTCGTCGGCAATACCTGGCGCATTCAGATGGTGAAGACCGCCAAGGCCTTTGCCGAGCAGGCGGGCATCAAGGAGAACATCAAGGAATTCAAGGTCGTCTCGACCGGTACGGATGTCGCGGCGCAACTCGGCGCCATGGAGGACTTCATCAATCAGGGCTTCGACGCCATCATCACCATCGCGGTGGCGCCCGACGGCTTCGACCGCATCATCCGCCTCGCCGACAAGAACAATGTGGTGGTGGTGCCGTTCGACAACATCCTGGACACCGACAAGGTGATGATGGTCAACGAGGACCAGAAGGAAATGGGCCGCATGTCGGCCAAATGGCTGATCGATGAATTGGGCAAGAAGGCCGGCGACATCCTCGAGGTGCGCGGCTTGCCGGGCAATTCGGTCGACCGTGACCGCCATCTCGGCTTCCGCGAAGTCATGGAAGGCTCCGGCAACAAGTTCAACATCACCGAAGTGGTGGGCAATTGGGACACCGGCACCTCGCAGAAGGTGACGGCCGATGCGCTCGCCGTGCACGGCCATTTCGATGGCGTGTTCACGCAAGGCGGCTCCGACGGCACCGTGCAGGCGTTGATAGCCGCCAAACATCCTTTCGTGCCGATGTCGGGCGAGGGCGAGAACGAATTCCGCAAGCAGATCGCCGATCACAACAAGGAAGGGCTCAAGGGCATGTCCTACGGCCAGTCGCCGGCGCTTGTCGCCATCGCCACCAAGGCGGCGATCTCGGCGCTGCAGGGCAATATCATGCCGCAGCTGATCTCGATCCCGATCCCGGTCGCGACCTACAAGGATCTCAAGCCCGGCACGAATTACTGGCCGGACCTCAACGCCAACTTCTTCGCCCCGAACCAGTTCACCCCGTGCGGCGTGAATTTCACGGCGCCCGAGATCATGTCGCAGAGCGAGAAGAACACCCAGTGACAGCTGCGGTTACGTCTCGTCCACGGCCTGGCATCTGCCAGGCCGTGAATGCGTGAGTTTGCGCCATGCAGGATGCTCTCCAGACGCAACGCGCCTTGCTCGCATTGTCCGGCATCTCCAAGCGCTATGGTGGCGTGCGCGCCCTTGAGGACGTCGACTTCGCCTGCGAGCGCGGCAAGATCCATGCAGTGCTGGGCGAGAACGGTGCCGGCAAGTCGACGCTGATCAAGATCATGGCCGGCGTGGTCCAGCCTGATGCCGGCAGCATGCGCCTTGCCGGAAACGATGTCAGCTTCGCGACGCCGTCGGCGGCGAACGCCGCTGGCGTCGTGTGCATCTTCCAGGAGCTGTCGCTGATGCCCGACCTCTCCGTCGCGGACAATATCTCGATCGCTTCACCGCCGCGGCGCTTCGGCCTCATCGATGCCAGGGCGCAGCGCCACCGGGCCGAGGCCCTGCTGGCCGAGATCGGCTGCGAGGACGTTAATCCGCTGATGCGGGTGCGCGACCTGCCGCTGTCGCGGCGCCAGATGGTCGAGATCGCCAAGGCTCTCGGCCAAAGGCCGCAGCTCCTGATCCTCGACGAGGCCACCTCGGCTCTCACCAGCGCCGATGTGGAGAAGGTCTATGCGATGCTCGCGAAACTCAAATCCGAGGGCGTCGCCATCCTCTACATCTCGCACCGCATGCACGAGGTCGAGGCGCTCGCCGACCGAGCCTCCGTGTTCCGCAACGGACGCCATATCGAGACTTTCGACAAGGGCGTGCGTTCGACCGCCGATATCGTTCAACTGATGATCGGGCGCGACATCGCCACCCAGTATCCGGCAAAGCCGGCGCGGGCTCCGTTAAAACCGGTGCTGGAGCTCGAGAACCTGTCCTGGGAGAAACATCTCGACCGCATTTCGCTCCGCGTCGGCGCCGGCGAGATCGTCGGCCTCGGCGGCCTCGATGGGCAGGGGCAGAAATCGCTGCTGCTTGCCCTGTTCGGCGTGCTGCGCGGCGTCACCGGGCGCATCACGGTCGAGGGCCGCGAGGTGCGCCCCGGCTCTCCGGCCGCCGCAAAGTCGCCCGCGGTCGGCATCGCGCTGGTGCCTGAGGATCGCAAGACCGAAGGGTTGATGCTGCCCATGTCGATCTCAGACAATCTGGCGATCGCATCGCTCGATGCCATCTCGACCGGGCCTTTCGTCGATCGCGCCAAGGAGCGCGCCGCGGTCGAGCGCGGCATCGCCCGGCTGCAGATCAAGATCGGCGCACCTGGCGATGCGGTCTCGACCCTGTCGGGTGGCAACCAGCAGAAGGTCGTCATCGCCAAATGGCTGATGACGGAGCCGCGCATCATCCTGCTCAATGATCCGACGCGCGGCATTGATGTCGGCACCAAGCAGGAGCTGTACCGGCTGATGCGCGAGCTCGCCGACCAAGGCGCCGCCATCCTGTTCTACTCGACCGATTACGACGAGCTGATCGGCTGCTGCGACCGGGTGGCCATCATGTATGACGGGCGCATCGTGCGCGAGCTCGAAGGCGCCGAACTCACCGAGACCAACATCATCGCGAGTTCCCTCAACATCGATGCCGCCACGTCGCCCCATGCCGCAGCCGGGGCCGCCCATGCTTGACGATCTCGCCATCAGGCTGCGCCAGAACATCGGCTTCGTCACGGCCGTTCTGCTGTTCTGCGTCTTCTACCTTCTTTACAACATGGCGCATCCGAAGGGCTTCTCTTCTGCCGTGCTGGTGCAGAATGGCGACGAGATCTTCGCGCTCGCCATGCTGGCCATGGCCCAGACGGTGCCGGTGCTGATGTCTGGGCTCGATCTCTCGGTCGGCGCCGTGATGACCATGGTGGGCTGCTTTGCGAGCTATCTGCTGGCCGGCACCGTGGGCGGCACGCCGCTACATCTCGAGATTTTCGGGCTGCATCTCGGCCTCGGCACGTTCCCGGGCGGCACCACCGGTATCCTGCTCGGCATCGTCGTGTGCCTTGCGATCGGCACGCTCGCGGGCTTCATCAATGGCTGTGTCGTCGTCTATGGGCGCATCCAGCCGATCATCGCGACGCTCGCAACCGGCGCGGTCTATATCGGCGTCGCGCTCTTCCTGCGCCCGACGCCGGGCGGCAAGATCAGCGAGGATCTCAACTGGGCGCTGACCAATTCGCTCGGCGATTTCGCTTCGACGGTGCATATCTTCGACGATGGCGAGGCGGGCTGGTTTGCGCCATTCGCCTGGATTCCGGTGCCCTTCGTGCTCCTGGTCCTGATCGCGCTCTTCGTCTGGGTGCCGTTCCGGCGCTCCGTCATGGGCCGCGCCGTCTATGCGGTCGGCTCGGCCGAAGGAGCAGCCTATATGTCGGGGCTTCCGATCGAGCGCGCCAAGATCGCGGCTTTCACGCTGGCCGGTTTCTTCGCCGGCTGCGGCGGCCTGTTCCTCGCCATCCAGACCTCGTCGGGCAATGCCGATATTCCGCAAGCCGGCGCCTATACGCTCAACTCCATCGCCTCGGTCGTCATCGGCGGCACCTCGCTGCTCGGAGGCACCGGCAGTGCTATCGGCTCGATCTTCGGGGCCATGATCTTGCGCGTCATTTCCTTCTTCTTCCGCATCTTCGACATCGCGCCCTTGCTGCAGCCGCTGTTCGAGGGCCTGATCTTGCTGGCGGCGGTCAGCATCGGGGCGCTGGGCGTACTGCGCGTCAAGAACACGCTGGAGCTCTTCCGATGACGACGATGAGCCTCGGCCTCTCACGCGATGACCGCCCGATCCTCATCGCGGCACTGTTCATCGTCGTCATTCTGGTGGCGGGCACCACCTATACGATCGCCCATTTCGGCAGCGCGCCGCTGCTGTCGCCGACCTATCTGCTGCAGCAACTGCAGATCGGCTCCTTCCTCGGCATCGTGGCGGCGGGGATGATGATCGTCATCCTGATCGGCCAGATCGATCTGTCGGTGCCCTGGACACTGGCGGCCGCCGCCATGATGGCGACCTCGATCGGCGGCCCGTTCGCCATCCCGGTCGGGCTCGGCATCGGTCTCCTGGTCGGCCTCGTCAACGGCATCGGGGTGGCCTATCTGCGCGTGCCCTCGATGATCTTCACGTTAGGCGTCAACGCGGTGATGCGAGGCCTGATGGTCGCGCATACCGGCGGCTACGCGCCCCAGACCACCGCTACCGATCTGATGCGGACGCTTGCTTCGGATCGCACGCTCGGCATTCCCAACGCCTTGTTTGTCTGGGCCGCGGTGTCGGTGCTGGTGGTCGTCATCCTGCAGCGCACGCCGCTCGGCCGTTACATCTACGCCATCGGCAACAAGGAGGCGGCGGCCTATCTGGCCGGCGTCGATACCCGCCGCGTCACCGTTATCTGCTTCGCGCTTTGCGGGCTTGCGGCCGCGCTTGCGGGCGTCCTGCTCGCCGGTTATTCCACCAAGGCGTATCAGGCGATGGGCGACGCCTATCTGCTGCCCGCGATCGCAGCGGTCGTGATCGGGGGCACGAACATCCTGGGAGGCCGCGGCCGTTATCTCGGCACGCTCGTCGGCGTGGTGCTGATCGTGCTGCTCAACAGCGTGCTGTCGATCATGGACATGCCCGAGGCCGGCCGGCAGGTGATCTACGGCCTCGTCATCATCCTGATGCTGCTCGTCTATGGACGCAGTGAACGCGTCACGAGCTAGGTGCAAGCAGCCAGAGTCACGGGGCAGCCGAGATTCGCGTACGAGCGTCAGGGTATTTCCGTCACACGATCAGATCGTGCGGCACGTGGGTAATGACGGCGTTCGCCGCCGGGTGCGGACCGATGATGAAATTGTCAGCCGAATGTTGCCCCGATAGGAACGGCTCAATCGCTTGTGCTTCTGCTGAAATCGCCGGCGCTTCGTGGGTTCCGGCGGTGATGTCAGCGATTGACGCCGAGGTATGGCCCCCATCTGCGCGGTTGGTGCTGTCTGAACCTGCAACACCGGAAATCTCGTCCTTGAAGTGGAATGAATCTCCAAGACCGAGTCGTCCCGGCCGAGCCAAACACCACATGAGCAATTGAGGATGGCTCGAAATGATGCGCGCCGGAGTCGAAATCGTGCCGGTCGGTGTCGTCGGCGCCGTGGATGGTGATCGTCACCACCTGTGCAGTGCCGTCTACGGTGGTCACTTTGAAGCTGTCGGTCAACGTGTCGCAGGCATTGAGCGCCTGCACAGCGCAGTTGGAGTTGTCGAGCGTGTAGGTCCACACGCCATCCGCGGTCATCGTGAAGGTGCCGTAGCCCGAATGGGTCGCCGCCGGCGAGCAGACCGGCGTGAAGGTGTTGGGCGTATTGTCGACGTCGGTGTCCGTGAGCATGCCGGTCGCGGTCGGTTGACCCGGCTTGTCACAGCTAGCTTCGATCACTGAGCCGGTAGTGGTGCCGCAAATGATAGCGGCGTCGTTGGCACCGTGGATGGCGATCGTCACCACCTGTGCGGTGCCGTCTACGGTGGTCACTTTGAAGCTGTCGGTCAGTGTGTCGCAGACATTGAGCGCCTGCACCGTGCTGTTGGTGTTGTCGAGCGTGTAGCTCCACACGCCATCCGCGGTCATCGTGAAGGTGCCGTAGCCGGAATGGCTCGCCGTTGGCGAGTCAACCGGCGTGAAGGTGTCGGGCGCATTGTCGACGTCGGTGTCGGTGAGCATGCCGGTCGCGATCGGCGTACCATGCGCGGCGTTGGCGACGCCTCCGGCCTCGATCACCGAGCCGGTCGTGGTGCCGGAAATGATGGCGGGGTCGTTGCTGCCGTGGATGGAGACCGTCACCACCTGTGCGGTGCCGTCTATGGTGGTGACCGTGAAGGTGTCGGTCAACGTGTCGTGGACATTGAGCGCCTGCACTGCGTGGTTGGCGTTGTCGAGCACGTAGCTCCACACGCCATCAGCGGCCATTGTGAACGTGCCGTAGCCAGCGTCGCTCAGTGTTGGCGAGCTAACCGGCGTGAAGGCATTGGGCGTATTGTCGACGTCGGTGTCGGTGAGCGTGCCGCTGGCGGCCGGCGTGCCGTGGATGGCGCAGCCGGCCTCGATCACTGAGCCGGTCGTGGTGCCGGAAATAATGGCCGCGTCGTTGCTCCCGTGGATGGTGACCGTTACCACTTCGGGAGTGCCGTCCACGGTCGCGACGGTGAAACTGTCGGTCAGCGTGTCGCCGACGTTGAGCGCCTGCACGGCGCTGTCGGCGTTGTTGACGGTGTAGGTCCACACGCCGGCCGCCGTCATCGTGAAGGTGCCGTGGCCGCCCGCGCTTGCCGTCGGCGATGAAACTGCGGTGAAGGTATTGGGCGTATTGTCAACGTCGGTGTCGGTGAGCGTGCCGGTCGCAGTCGTGCCGTGCGCGGAATTGGCGACGCCACCGGCCTCGATCGAGGAGCCGATCGTGGTGCCGGAAATGATGGCCGCGTCGTTGGTGCCGTTGATGGCGATCGTAAAGGTTTGATCGGCTGAGAGCGTGCCGTCCGACACCGTAACAGTGAAGCTTTCAGTCGTGGGCGCTATCAGCGCATTGATCGCGTCGCTGTTAGGAACGAAGGCATAGGCGCCGGTCGTGCTGCTGACGTAAAGCGTGCCGTAAGGGTCGATCTTCGATACATCATATGTCACCTCGCCCAGTACGGTGGTGCCCGCGGTTCCCCCGCCGATACCGAAAGTCAGTGCGGCGCCGTTGTTGGTACTGCTGGCAACGAAAGTGCCACTCGTTGCCGTGAAATGGTCAAACGCCACGGTGTCGATTTCGATCGGCGCCGTGAAAGCGTTGAACGTTGGCGGCGACGGCAGGCGGCGGAGCTACGATCAAGATCTCGGGGATTGGGATGACGATCGACGGTAGACGGTGGGAGCGAATTTTGCGTTGCGGTGTGGTCGTCATTCTCAATAAAATTGATTGGTTGCACCGGTAGCGGGTTGAGGAAAGGAGGCGTGCTCGACCCGGTTGACTCCAGTCCTTTCGCGAAGTTGGCGAGCGCGTCCTGCTGGGCCTCCTGTAACTCCGCCATCCGCGTAGGCGTATTCGTGATCTGGTTCACGCTGATCGAGGACCCTCGCGGGTGTAGGACGATGGTTTCTCCGGGATCCTCGACGATGATGTGTCGCGGGATCGCCTCCTTGGTTACGAGTTCGAATACGCCGTGCGCCAGGTCCTTATATGTAATGTTGCCGTCATCCAGGAATGTGACGTTCGGGTCCGCGGCGTGGGCTTCCTTCATGACCGAGAAGGTCAGTGCTATGAGCGACAGCGTGCTGATCCCGCCGGCATGGGCGCGACCCTGAATGCTTGCGACGGGCGTGTCGACCTCGATGCGACCGGTATTTGCCACCTGGCCGCCAATGCGGCTCGCTCGCCTGAGAGTGCCCCAGCCGATCGCCATACGAATATTGCCGATGACTTGGGCAAGCAGGGCCGGAACGCCCTTACGCTCATCCCCGGACTCGACGCGGGACGCAACGAACATCGGCTTCGACCTCGCCTGCTGAGTAACTCAAGCCCAAGCGTTGTGCCGCAATCCTTTTTTGGCTTGGCTTCACCCCGCCATGAGGTCAGAGATTTTGGCGCTGGCAGCTTTGGGCTAGCCCGCCGCAACGTCCTGATCCAAATATCCCGATGTGTTCAAGAAGGCGACGCGCTCAGCGCGGACGTCGACGTAGCAGAAATTGCTATCGTCCCGTTGCGAGATGCGGCGCTATCTCAAATCGCCGTGACGCCTTATCAGAACCAGGGCGCCAGCCTCGCGAATAAAGAAGGGGGGGTCAATTTGCGATTTAGGGGTACTCCCTTTGCGCCAGATTTTTCATCGGTAAGCGGGGGCAGTCAATTTGCGATAAAACTTGATCTGTAATCATATGCCTTGCGCCTTAGTCCACGGTCCAAAGAACCACCGGCGGCCATGCCAACAAGATCTTCTCAGGAAGGGGGGATCATGTGCACACATACGATTACCGCATTGGTCACAAGTTTCATTCTGGCGCTGGCCGGCTTTTTGCCCGCTCCGGCTCAGGCGCAGCGTGATTCTGCCGAGCCCGCCGTTGTTCAGGATCTCGCATCAAATCCCATTGGAAAAGTTGTCGTCGCCACGGGTTCGGTCACAATTGAGCGCGCAGGCGCGATGGTCGTTCAGGCAAATGTCGCCGGTCAAGCCGGTCAGGCGAAGGTCGGGGATTTGGTCTATCTGGGCGACGTGGTCGCAACCGGCGCCGACGGTCGGGTCGGCATCAACTTCACCGATGGCACCTCGTTCAATCTGTCGAATAGCGCTCGCATCGCTCTGAACGAGTTCGTGTACGATCCAAACGGGAAGTCCAACTCGACCTTGTTCAGCCTGACCAAAGGAACGTTTACCTTTGTTGCCGGCAACATAGCGAAGACCGGCGATATGAAGATCGACACCCCGGTCGCAACCATGGGGATTCGAGGTACCACGCCGCACGTCGAAATCTCGGACGATGGGACAGTCAAATTTTCTACCCTTATTGAAGAGGGAAAGAGCAAGCTTGCGAAGAAGCCCGGAGGATCCGCGGCGCGGCAACCCGAAGAAAAATCCCATCCCAAGTTGAATTTTAACATTTGTCGAGGGTGCTAGGCCCGTCGCGGGGCGCAAGCTGATCGGGGTAAGAGCGATTTGTCAGGCAGCCAAATCCGGGCGCATCATCCACGGCGTGACGCCCGTACTCATCTTGCTGCTGCTCGGGTCACTGGCAGTCGCACAGGACTCGAAGAAGAGTGGCTATATCGAGAATGTCGAGTTGTGCAACGGCTCGGATCGTACGTCGCTCGAACCTCGGATTAGCGGTTGCACGGCGCTCATCGATGCGGGTCAAGACACAAAGGCTGCCTTGGCTAACGCCTACAACAATCGTGGCGACGCCCATACCATGAAGGGAGACTACGACCGCGCTATCCAGGATTTCGATCAATCGATCAAGCTCAATCCAACTTACGCCAAGCCTTTCAACAACCGCGGTGTAGCCTATTTGAGGAAGGGCGAATACGACCTCGCGATCAAATCTCTCGATGAGGCGATCAGGCTCAATCCCAAGTATGGCGGGGCCTTCGCCAACCGTGCTGGAGCCCACCTCAAAAAGAACGAGTACGATCGCGCGGCGCGGGACTATGACGAGGCAATTCGTCTTGAGCCGAATTTGGAAGCCGTATGGAGCGGACGCTGTTGGAGCCGCGCCGTCCTCGGTGCGTTGAAGGCGGCGTTGGAGGACTGCAACAAGGCGCTTCAGTCCGGATCGAACGATGCCGCGACGCATGACTCGCGCGGGCTGATCTACCTGAAGATGGGCCAGTTCGACGCAGCTATCGATGATTATGATGCTGCGCTGCGATCTGATCCGAAGCTGGCGAGCGCGCTCTACGGACGTGGACTTGCCAGGTTCAAGAAAGGCGACAAAGCTGGCAGCGATACCGATATCTCAACAGCAAAGGCAATCCAGGCCCGGATCGGCGACAACTTCAAGCGCTATGGGGTGGAGTAGAGAGCCGGCAAACGCGCCACCTTTGGTGACCGACCCCGGGTTCGGTTACAGCTACGCCCCGACGCTTCCGTTACAGAACCGATGCCGCCTGCACTCGTCGGTCCTCTTGCAATCGCGCTGCATTGCACAGGCGCTCTCGCTCCGGACACACGGGCGATCCGAAATTTCGGGTGCCCTGCCGGCCAGTTTTCCGGAGCGTCAGACAGATCCTGGCCGATCGTATCGGCAGGGCCACTGGTGTGCCAGCCAATCTCAAGCAAAATGAATGGCATGCGGGCGATTGACTGCACTTTCCGTGCTCTGGCACAAATGCTGCCTCGGTATCTGCAAAAGGAGCAACAGCTCCAGAACAACATGAGGGGACGTTCCGATGCCAGCCAGTATTCAATCCATCATCTAGAGCGACAGGCGATACCGCCTGTGTAACATTGCGTGCTTCCGCATGCGGGCGGAACGCAATGAACATTGACGCTTAACTTCGGCTCGGCATGCAATGGAGATGGCAATGAAAGTCGCGGACGCGCACGATCTGGATCCGCAGGAAACCCGGGAGTGGCTGGATGCCCTATCGGCAATCCGAGGCCATCGCGGCAATGAACGGGCCGAATTCGTCGTCAACACGATGATCGACGCCGCTCGCAGCGGCGGACTCAGCATTGAGCAGACGTTGACGACGCCCTATTGCAACACGATTCCGGTGGACCAGCAGCCGGCGCTACCGGGTGACCGCGCTATCGAGCACAAACTGCGCTCGATCATCCGGTGGAACGCGCTCGCCATCGTTCTGCGCGCCAACAAGGAAAGCTCGGAGCTTGGCGGCCACATCGCGAGCTTTCAATCGGCTGCCACACTCTACGACATCGGCTTCGGCCATTTCTGGCATGCGCCGACGGATGCGCATGGCGGCGATCTGATTTTTGTCCAGGGGCACTGTTCGCCAGGCATCTACGCCCGCGCCTTCCTCGAGGGACGGTTGAGCGAGGAGCAGCTCCTCGGCTTCAGGCAGGAGACCGGCGGCAAGGGGCTGTCGAGCTATCCGCACCCTTGGCTCATGCCGGACTTCTGGCAGTTCCCGACGGTGTCGATGGGGCTGGGGCCTCTGGTGGCGATCTATCAGGCGCGGTTCCTCAAGTATCTCCAGAACCACAAGCTGGCCGAAACATCCAATCGCAAGGTCTGGGCCTTCATGGGTGACGGCGAAACGGACGAACCGGAGTCGCTCGGTGCGATTTCGCTCGCCGGTCGCGAAAACCTGGACAATCTGATCTTTGTCATCAACTGCAACCTCCAGCGGCTCGACGGGCCCGTCCGCGGCAACGGCAAGATCGTTCAGGAGCTCGAAAGCGTTTTCCGCGGCGCCGGCTGGAACGTCATCAAGGTGCTGTGGGGCTCGGGCTGGGATCGCCTGCTGGAAAAGGACAAAAGCGGGTTGCTGCTGAAGCGCATGGAGGAGTGCGTCGACGGCGAGTACCAGGATTTCAAGAGCAAGAGTGGTGCCTACATACGCGAACATTTCTTCGGCAAATACGATGAATTGAAACAACTCGTCGCCGATATGAGCGACGACGATATCTGGAAGCTTGCGCGCGGCGGGCACGATCCGGAGAAGGTGTTCGCGGCCTATACGGCGGCGGTGAATCACAAGGGCGGGCCGACGGTCATCCTGCCCAAGACCGTCAAGGGCTACGGCATGGGCGAGTCCGGCGAAGGCCAGATGATCGCGCATCAGGCGAAGAAGATGACGCAGGATGCGCTGCGCGGCTTCCGCGACCGCTTCCAGGTGCCGGTTGCAGACGAGGAGCTAGCAAAAGTCCCCTTCATCCGTCTGCCGGAAGACAGCCCGGAGATGAAGTATTTCCGGGCGCAGCGCGAAAAGCTCGGCGGCAGTCTGCCGCAGCGCAGGCGCAAGTCCGCGGCGCTGCAAATTCCGCCGCTGTCGACGTTCCAGCGGCTGCTCGACGCCACGGGCGACCGTGAAATCTCGACCACGATGGCTTTCGTGCAGATGCTCGGCACCCTCGTGCGCGACAAGGCAATCGGCAAGCATATCGTGCCGATCGTGCCGGACGAATCCCGCACCTTCGGCATGGAAGGCATGTTCCGCCAGCTCGGGATTTATTCGTCGGTCGGCCAGCTCTACCGTCCGCAGGACGCCGATCAGCTCATGTACTACCGCGAGGACAAGACCGGGCAGGTTCTGCAGGAAGGAATCAACGAAGGCGGGGCGATGTCGAGCTGGATCGTCGCGGCGACGTCCTACAGCACGAACAACGTGCCGATGATTCCGTTCTACATTTACTACTCGATGTTCGGCCTTCAGCGCGTCGGCGACCTCGCATGGCTCGCGGGTGACATGCGTGCCCGCGGGTTCCTGCTCGGCGGCACCGCCGGCCGCACCACGCTCAACGGCGAAGGGTTGCAGCATGAGGACGGCCACAGCCACGTGCTTGCCGCCACCATCCCGAACTGCGTGTCGTACGATCCGACCTTTGCCTATGAGGTCGTGACCATCGTCCGCGAAGGCATGCGCCGCATGTACGAGGCGCAGGAGGACGTCTACTACTACATCACCCTGATGAACGAGAACTATCAGCATCCCTCCCTCGCCGAAGCAGGCAAGGGTGCGGAGGAAGGAATTCTCAAAGGGCTCTATCTCCTGAAGGGCGGCGGCGAAACCGCGAAGAAGGGACTCCGCGTCCAGCTCGTCGGCTCGGGTACGATCCTGCGCGAGGTGATCGCGGCGGCGGATCTGCTCAAGGCGGACTTCGGCGTGACCGCGGACGTGTGGAGCGCGACCAGCTTCAACGAACTGCGCCGCGACGGCATGGCGGCGGAGCGTTGGAACCTGCTGCACCCGACCGAACCGCGTCGCAAGAGCTGGGTCGAGGGGCAACTCGAGGGACATCCGGGGCCGGTCGTGGCGTCGACCGACTACATGCGCAACTACGCCGACCAGATCCGGGAATCTGTCCAGGCGGCGGGACGTCGATACGTCGTGCTGGGCACGGACGGTTTTGGCCGCAGCGACTATCGCGTGAAGCTCCGGAAGTTCTTCGAGGTGGATCGGCATTACGTCGCGATCGCGGCGCTCAAGGCGCTCGCCGACGACGGAGCGATCAAGCCGGCGACCGTGGCTGACGCGATCGCCAAATATCAAATCGACACAGGGCGCGCTGCGCCCTGGACCGTGTGAGGCAGCGGAGCCGAGGACAGAGCAATGAGTGGTCTGATCGATATCAAGGTTCCCGACATCGGCGACTTCAAGGACGTCCCGGTCATCGAGGTCTTCGTCAAGCCGGGCGACAAGGTGAAGGCCGAGGAGCCGTTGATCTCCCTGGAATCCGACAAGGCGACCATGGAGGTACCATCGCCGCGGGATGGCGTGGTGAAATCGGTGGTTGTCAAAGTTGGCGACAAGGTGAGTGAAGGCGCCGTGATCGTGCAGTTCGAGGGCGCTGGTGCTGAGCAGGCTGACGCGCGACCGGTGGTCAGCGCTCCGCCCTCGCCGGTCAGTGCGCCGGCGGGCGTCGCTGAGGTGCGCGTCCCCGACATCGGCGACTTCAAGGACGTTCCGGTTATCGAAATCTTCGTAAAGCCCGGCGATAGCGTGAAAGCAGAGGATGCGCTGATCGCGCTCGAATCCGACAAGGCGACGATGGAAGTGCCGGCGCCCCTCTCGGGCACCGTACGTGAAATCAAGCTGAAGACCGGCGATAAGGTCAGCGAGGGCTCGATCATCCTCGTGCTCGCGACCAGCGGCGCGTCTGCGCAGGCCGGCGCTTCCGCTCCTTCGCCGGCACCCGCATCACCAGCGGCAGCGGCTCCTGTGGCGGCAGCCGGCGCGGTCGACGAGAAGGCGTTCGCGCTCGCTTATGCCGGTCCTGCCGTGCGCAAGCTGGCGCGCGAACTGGGCGTCGATCTCGGCAAGGTCAAGGGCTCAGGCAATCACGGTCGCATTCTGCGCGAAGACGTCGATGGCTTTGTCAAAGGCGGCGCTGCGCCTGCCAAACCGCAAGCAGCGGCCGCAAGCGGAGGCGGTATCGGCGGCATCGATCTGCTGCCCTGGCCCAAGGTTGATTTCGCGAAGTTCGGGCCGATCGAGCGCAAGGATCTCGGCCGCATCAAGAAGATTTCAGCGGCCAATCTTCACCGCAACTGGGTCGTCATTCCGCACGTAACGACCCACGACGAGGCCGATATCACCGATCTCGAGCAGTTCCGGGTGAAAATGAACAAGGAGCTGGAGAAGAGCGGCGTCAAGCTCTCGCTCCTGCCGTTCATGGTGAAGGCTGCCGTCGCAACGCTGCAGAAGTTTCCGGAGTTCAATGCGAGCCTCGACGGCGACACGCTCGTCTACAAAAACTACTGGCACATCGGTTTCGCGGCTGACACGCCGAACGGCCTGATGGTGCCGGTGATCCGCGATGCCGACAAGAAGTCGGTGCCGGAAATTGCCAAGGAGATGAATGAACTCGCCAAGATCGCGCGAGAGGGCAAGATCAAGCCCGACCAGATGCAGGGCGGGACTTTCTCGATCTCGTCGCTCGGCGGCATCGGCGGCATCTATTTCACGCCGATCATCAACGCGCCGGAAGTCGCAATCATGGGCGTGTGCAAAGGTTACTGGAAGCAGCACTCGTCCGATGGAAAGACGGCAAACTGGCGGCTGACACTGCCGCTGTCGCTGTCCTGGGATCATCGCGTCATCGATGGCGCGGCGGCGGCCCGCTTCAACGTCTACTTCGCCAATGTGCTCGCCGATTTGCGGCGCGTGCTGTTCTGAGATCGGGAGGGCACAGCATGGCTCAGCAGGTCGAAGTGAAGGTTCCGGACATCGGCGATTTCAAGGACGTCGCGGTGATCGAGGTCTTGGTGAAGGCAGGCGAGACGGTCGCGATCGACACCGGCCTCATCATGGTCGAGTCCGACAAGGCGTCGATGGAGATTCCGTCCTCGCACGCGGGCGTCATCAAGGAGGTCAGGGTCAAGGTCGACGACAAGGTGAGTGAAGGGGCGACGATCCTCGTGTTGGAGACCGCAGGTGTTGCGGCCGCGCCGAAGCCCGCGCCGGCATCGCAGCCGGCTGCCGCCAGTCCGCCGCCAGCCGCGCCTTCCGCGGCATCCTTTTCCGGCAAGTCGGATATCGAATGCGACGTGGTGGTGCTGGGCGCCGGTCCCGGCGGCTACTCGGCCGCCTTTCGCGCCGCCGACCTCGGCATGAAGACGGTGCTGGTCGAACGCTACGATACGCTCGGAGGTGTGTGTCTCAATGTCGGCTGCATCCCGAGCAAGGCGCTGCTGCATACGGCGTCCGTGGTCGACGAGGTCAAGCACCTGCCTGATCATGGAATTTCCTTTGGGGCGCCGCAGATCGACCTTGGCAAGCTGCGGGCGTTCAAGGACGGCGTGGTCAAGAAGCTGACGGGTGGCCTTGCCGGCATGGCGAAGGCCCGCAAGGTCGAGGTCGTGACCGGCGTCGGTGCCTTCCTCGACCCGCATCATCTCGAAGTCGTCTCGGCGGGCGGCAAGAAAACGGTCAAATTCGCCAAGGCAATCGTCGCCGCCGGCAGCCAGTCCGTGAAACTGCCGTTTCTCCCCGAAGATCCGCGCATCGTCGATTCGACAGGCGCATTGCTGCTGAAGTCGATCCCCAAGCGCATGCTGGTGATCGGCGGCGGCATCATCGGGCTTGAAATGGCGACGGTCTATTCGACGCTTGGCGCGCGCATCGACGTGGTCGAAATGCTCGACGGCCTGATGCAGGGGGCCGACCGTGACCTGGTCAAGGTTTGGGAAAAGATGAATGCCCGCCGTTTCGACAAGGTCATGTTGAAGACCAAGACGGTCGGCGCGAAGGTAACTGAAACCGGGATCGCGGTGAGCTTCGAGGGCGAGCAGGCGCCCGCCGAGCCGCAACTCTATGACCTCGTGCTCGTGGCGGTCGGCCGAAGCCCGAACGGCAAGAAGATCGCCGCCGAAAAGGCCGGCATCGCGGTGACCGAGCGAGGCTACATCGACGTCGACAAGCAGATGCACACCAACGTGGCGCATATCTTTGCGATCGGAGACGTCATTGGGCAGCCGATGTTGGCGCACAAGGCCGTGCATGAAGGTCATGTGGCCGCGGAAGTCGCTCATGGCGAAAAGTCATATTTCGACGCCCGGCAGATCCCTTCCGTCGCCTACACCGATCCCGAAGTCGCCTGGGCCGGGAAGACCGAGGAGCAGTGCAAGGCCGAGGGCATCAAGTTCGGCAAGGCGGTTTTCCCCTGGGCGGCTTCCGGCCGCGCCATCGCAAACGGTCGCGACGAGGGGTTTACCAAGCTGCTGTTCGATGCGGCGACCCATCGCATCATCGGCGGCGGGATCGTGGGCACGCACGCAGGCGACCTGATCAGCGAAATCTGCCTTGCAATCGAGATGGGCTGCGAGCCCGGAGACATCGGCAAGACCATTCATCCGCATCCGACACTCGGAGAGTCCATCGGCATGGCGGCGGAGGTGTTCGAGGGTCATTGCACGGATCTTCCGCCGCAGAAGAAGAAATAGCGGCAGCTATCGATTGCCGCGTAGGGAGGAAACGATGTCGGTCACAAAGACAACCGCACCGCAGAAGAAGCCATTCTACAAGATCCTGTATGTCCAGGTTCTTGTGGCCATCGTGCTCGGCGCGATCGTCGGTTGGCTGTTTCCGGAGTTCGCCAAGAACGACTGGATCAAGGCGATGGGCGACGGCTTCGTCAAGCTGATCAAGATGGTGATCGCGCCGGTCATCTTTTGCACAGTCGTGTCGGGCATTGCCCACATTTCCGAAGTCAGGAAAGTCGGGCGCGTCGCCGTCAAGGCGCTGATCTATTTCGAGGTTGTTTCCACTTTCGCCCTGGCACTTGGCCTGATCGTCGGCAATGTGCTGCGCCCGGGGGCCGGCTTCCAGGGGCAATCTAACGCCGCGGCCGTTGCGGGCTACGCCAAGCAGGCGAGCGAGATGAAGTCGGTAGACTTCGTCCTGCACGTGATTCCCGACACCGTGGTCGGTGCGTTCGCGCAGGGCGAGATCCTGCAGGTGCTGCTGTTTGCGATCCTGTTCGGCTTCGCGCTGATGGCGTTGGGCGAGCGCGGTCACACCGTTCGCTCCTTCATCGACGATGTCGCTCACGCGATCTTCGGCGTGATCGCCATCATCGTGAAGGCCGCTCCGATCGGCGCTTTCGGCGCCATGGCCTTCACGATCGGCCGATATGGGCCGCAGGCGCTCGGCAACCTCGCGGGTCTGATCGCAACCTTCTATTTGACGTCGTTCGTCTTCGTTGCGGTCGTGCTTGGTATCATCGCGCGTATCGCGG
This sequence comes from uncultured Alphaproteobacteria bacterium, assembly GCA_963774775.1. GTDB lineage: Bacteria > Pseudomonadota > Alphaproteobacteria > Rhizobiales > Xanthobacteraceae > Bradyrhizobium. Next base: position 2,978 of record CAVZGZ010000051.1, on the reverse strand, counting down.
GCTTCTCCATCTTCAGGTTCCTCAAATATATCAAGGACGAACTTTTGATCGTGCTGGGCACGTCGTCCTCGGAGAGCGCCCTTCCGCAGCTGATGGAGAAGCTCGAGCGTCTCGGCTGCTCCAAACCCGTGGTTGGCCTGGTGGTGCCGACCGGCTACTCCTTCAATCTGGACGGCACGAACATCTACATGACGCTGGCGACGCTGTTCATCGCGCAGGCAATGAACATTGACCTCAGCTTCGGCGAGCAGCTGACCATCCTCATCGTCGCAATGCTGACGTCGAAGGGCGCATCAGGCATCACGGGCGCCGGGTTCATCACGCTCGCCGGTACGCTCGCTGCCGTCAGGCCCGAACTGGTGCCCGGCATGGCCATCGTTCTCGGCATCGACAAGTTCATGAGCGAATGCCGCGCGCTGGTAAACCTGTGCGGCAATGGCGTTGCTTGCGTCGTCGTGGCCTGGTGGGAGGGCGAGCTTGACCGCGACAAACTGCGTGCTGCGATCGATCGCGACATTGATCCGACCGACATCGAGGTCGCCGTAACGACAGGCTAGGGGCACGGGGTGATCCTTGCAGACCGCCGCCGGAACTTCACGAGAAATCACGGGAGTTGGTCATGACTGATGTAGTAATTGTCTCCGCGGCGCGGACAGCGGTTGGCTCTTATCTGCCAAGTGAGAGGTGAGTGATGAATTGGCCATTCAATATGCCTGACGAATTTGTCGACGGGTTCGTGAAAGCCGGCGCAAGCCTGTGGCGGTCGCTGGGGTGGACGGCGGATGCCGATCGTGAGGGCACCGGGGCCGGCGCAGCTCTGGGTTCGCCCGGACGCATCGCCGAATTGCAGGCCGACCATCTGATGCGTCTGTACCAGCTCACGGAACAAGCGATCAAATCGGCTGCAGGGTTGCAAACCGAAGCCGCCGTCGAACCTCCGCGCGGTGATCGCAGGTTCAACGGAACGGAATGGCGCGACAATTCGCTCTATAATTTGCTGAAGCAATACTACCTGCTGAATTCGCGCTATTGCGTCGACTTCGTTGAAGCGCTCGATCTGGACGAAAAGGAAAAGCATCGCCTGCGTTTCTTCACGCGTCAGCTCGTCGAGGCGATGAGCCCGACCAATTTTGTCGCCACCAATCCCGACGTCGTCAAGCTTGCGACGGATAGCGAAGGCCAAAGCCTCAAGGCCGGCCTGGACAACCTGATGGCGGATTTTGGCAAGGGCAATTTGACGATCACGGACGAATCCGCTTTTGAGGTCGGAAAGGACGTTGCGACCTCCCGGGGCGCGGTCGTATTCGAAAACGATCTGTTTCAACTCATTCAATATGAACCGGCGACGGAGCAGGTGGCGGCCCGGCCGCTGCTGATCGTGCCGCCCTGCATCAACAAGTTCTATATTCTGGACCTCCAGCCGGCCAATTCCTTTGTTCGGTTTGCGGTCGAGCATGGCCTGACGGTTTTCATGGTATCCTGGCGCAATCCGGATGCCTCTTGCGGTCACTTTGGATGGGACGACTACGTCGAGCAGGGCGCAATGCGCGCCATCGATGTCACCCACTCGATTTCGGGCGCCGACAAAATCAACGTCGTCGGCTGGTGCGTCGGCGGAACGATCCTGTCATCTGCGCTCGCCATTATGCGGGCGCGAGGCGAGGAATCTGTCGCTAGCGTGACGTTGCTGACGACCATGCTCGATTTCCGGGAGCCGGGTGATCTCGGCGTATTCGTGGACGAAGAGAGCGTGCGTCAGCGTGAGCAGACGATCGGGAAAGGAGGTATCTACCGCGGCGCCGAGCTGGGGTTCGTCTTCCAGACCCTGCGCTCGAAGGAACTGATATGGCCGAACGTGATCAATCATTATCTGAAGGGAAAGCCGCCCGAGCGTTTCGATCTTCTGTTCTGGAATGCCGACGTAACCAATCTGCCGGGGCCGATGTATTGTTGGTACATCAGAAACATGTACCTGGAGAACAATCTCCGGGAGCCGAACCGATTGACCATGTGTGGCGCACCCGTCGATCTGAGGCGGGTCGACCTGCCCGCCTACGTTCTGGCGACCGTCGAAGATCACATCGTGCCGTGGCGATCGGCCTATCGAACGACAGGCTTGTTCGGCGGCGACATTCGTTTTGTTCTCGGCGCCAGCGGGCATATTGCCGGCGTGATCAATCCCGCGTCGAAGAACAAGAGAAGCTACTGGGTGTCGACCGAGCGATGCGAGGAGCCGGCGGCATGGCTGGCAGGTGCGGACGAAAAACCGGGTAGCTGGTGGAACGACTGGATCGGTTGGCTGAAGCCGTGGGCGGAAGACCAACTGCCGGCGCGCGCGCAGCTCGGCAGCAACCTCTATCCTCCCGGCGAATCCGCACCCGGTCGATACGTGAAGGCGAAGGCGAGCTGATGGCTTGGCGTCGAACACCTTGCCTTGCCAAGCAAAGATATTGATAAAGGCGGCGATCAACTCGCTCATCGGTGTTCCCGGCGCAATGATGGCGGTGCCTTTGGCTTCACCATCCGGGATCGGGCCGGAATCACGTGCGCTGAATAGTTCGTCAAGCTATTGTTGTGACATTTGGAGCAGCTGCTTTGCATCTAAAGCCATCGGCGTCCCCCTCGGTCATCTCCCAGACACTTTGCGCATACCTTCGGAAGTGCTTCACCCGATGAGTGGTCGACCTGTCCAATAGAGATGAACCAGCCGCATTGTGGCGCTCACGCGAGGGGCGATGCGATGCGCCTCTGAACGGAGAAACTGACAGCAAAAATGGCGTCCTGCTACTGAAGCTTGTCGGGTCTCTAACAAGATTTAGCACTTGGACATCCGCATTGGGGCGAACAATCAATTCCCGCCGAATAGAAAGACGTGTCATGGAGCCGGCTGTGCCGAGCCGTAGCTCGCATGTCGCACGGCCTGCTTCGCCCGTCGGGCTTCGGCGTGGCAGCCTTCGTCGACTCCGCCAGCGAAGGCT
>CAVZGZ010000050.1:0-24973 GCA_963774775.1 uncultured Alphaproteobacteria bacterium | reverse complement strand
CGGTCGAACTGATCGTTCGCGACGTCAACTTCGGCTGGCTGCTGCGCAATATGCACGCCTGCGGCGCCTCGATGTTCTTCCTCGCCGTCTACATCCACATGTTCCGCGGCCTGTATTACGGGTCGTATAAGGAGCCGCGCGAGGTGCTCTGGATCCTTGGCGTCATCATCTATCTCCTGATGATGGCGACCGGCTTCATGGGCTATGTGCTGCCGTGGGGCCAGATGAGCTTCTGGGGTGCTACCGTCATCACCAACCTGTTCTCCGCCGTGCCCTATTTCGGCGAGAGCATCGTGACGCTGCTGTGGGGCGGCTATTCGGTCGGAAACCCGACGCTGAACCGCTTCTTCTCGCTGCATTATCTGCTGCCGTTCGTGATTGCCGGCGTGGTCGTGCTGCACGTCTGGGCGCTGCACGTGGCGGGTCAGAACAACCCGGCCGGCGTCGAAGCCAAGACCGAAAAAGACACCGTGCCGTTCACGCCTTATGCGACCATCAAGGACATGTTCGGCGTGTCCTGCTTCCTGATCTTCTACGCCTGGTTCATCTTCTACATGCCGAACTATCTCGGCGATGCCGACAACTACATCCCGGCGAACCCCGGCGTGACGCCCGCGCACATCGTGCCGGAATGGTATTACCTGCCATTCTACGCGATCCTGCGCTCGATCCCGAACAAGCTCGCCGGTGTCATCGGGATGTTCTCGGCGATCATCGTGCTGGCGTTCCTGCCCTGGCTCGACAGCGCGAAAACCCGCTCGTCGAAATATCGCCCGCTGGCCAAGCAGTTCTTCTGGATCTTCGTGATCGTCTGCATCCTGCTCGGCTATCTCGGTGCGCAGCCGCCGGAAGGCATCTATGTCATCGCCGGCCGTATCCTGACCGTCTGCTACTTCGCCTATTTCCTGATCCTGCTGCCGTTGCTCAGCCGGATCGAGAAGCCGCGCCCGGTGCCGAATTCGATCGCCGAAGACGTGCTGGCCAAGAGCGGCAAGGTACTGGCCTCCGCAGTGGTCGCACTGCTGGTGGCCGGTGGATTGCTGGTCGGCGGCATGCAAGACGCCCGCGCCCAGGAGCATCAGGAAGTGCCGCCGTCGGTGAAGTGGTCGTTCTCAGGCCCTTTCGGCAAGTATGATCGCGGCTCGCTGCAGCGCGGACTGAAGGTCTACAAGGAAGTCTGCTCGGCCTGCCACAGCCTGAACTATATCGCATTCCGCAACCTCGCGGACGCCGGCGGTCCCGGCTATTCGGTCGCCCAGGCGTCCGCGTTTGCGTCCGATTACAAGATCAAGGACGGCCCGAACGACCAGGGCGAGATGTTCGAACGGCCCGGCCGGCCGGCCGACTATTTTCCGGCACCGTTCCCGAACGAGCAGGCCGCGCGCGCTGCCAATGGCGGTGCGGCGCCGCCTGACCTGTCGCTGATTACCAAGGCGCGGTCCTACGAGCGGGGCTTTCCGAAGTTCATCTTCGACTTCTTCTCCCAGTTCCAGGAGCAGGGTCCGAACTACGTAAGCGCCATCCTGCAGGGATTTGAAGATAAGCCGCCGGCGGGTGTCACGCTCCCCGAGGGCTCGTACTATAACAAGTACTTCCCGGGCCATGCCATCAAGATGCCGAAGCCGCTGAGTGACGGTCAGGTCACCTTCGACGACGGCTCGCCCGCGACGGTCGCGCAATACGCCCACGACGTCACCACCTTCCTGATGTGGGCCGCGGAGCCGCGGATGGAGGAGCGCAAGCGGGTGGGCCTGCAGGTGTTCGTGTTCCTGATCCTGTTCGCAGGGCTGATGTACTTCACCAAGAAGAAGGTCTGGGCCAACGCGCACTGACGCCGTCTGGCCCGACTGACGAATTCGGAAAAGCCCCCGCGGGGGCTTTTTTGTTGGGTGAAGAACGACGTCATTCCGGGGCGATGCGAAGCATCGAATCCGGAATCTCAATTCCCCGATGCGCAATTGCGCATCTGAGGTCTGGTGCTAACGCACCATCCCGGAATGACGGAGGCGGATTGCTTCCTGACCCCACTGCGGACAAAATAGCCGCCAATCGTCATCCTCAAGAAAAACCACGGAGGAACCCATGGGTACCAGCATCAACTTCAAGCGCCCCGACGGCAACGAAGCCGGCGGCTACCTCGCCAAATCCGCGCGCGGCAACGCGCCGGGCGTGGTCGTGATCCAGGAGTGGTGGGGACTGCAGGACCAGATCAAGGGCATGTGCGACCGCTTCGCGCTGGCTGGCTTCGACGCGTTGGCGCCCGATCTCTACAAGGGCAAGGTGGTGCCGTATCACGACACCGACGCGGCCGGCAAAGAGATGAACTCGCTGGATTTCATGGACGCCACCACGCAGACGGTGCGCGGCGCCGCGCAATATCTCGCCAGGAACGGCGCCAAGGTAGGCCTGACCGGCTTCTGTCTCGGCGGCGCGGTCACCATCATCGGCGCCACCAAGATCCCGGAGCTCACGGCCGGCGTCGTGTTCTACGGCATCCCGCCGGAGCAGGCGGCCAAGCCTGCGGACGTCAAAATTCCGCTGCAGGCTCATTTCGCCAACAGGGACGATTGGTGCACGCCACAATTGGTCGACGGCTTTGAGAAAGGCATGAAGGCGGCCGGCAAGTCGCTCGAGCTCTTCCGCTATGAGGCTGACCACGGCTTCGGCAATGAGCAGCGCCTGTCGGTGCACGACCGCCAGTGTGCCGAGCTCGCCTGGGGTAGGGCGACGGAGTTTTTCAGGAAGCATCTGGGGTAAGGTTCATCGTCATTGCGAGGAGCAACGCGACGAAGCAATCCATTCTTTCTTTCCGCGGAAAGATGGATTGCTTCGCGGAGCCTGTCATCGGGCGCGCATTCGCGCGACCCGTTGGCTCGCAATGACGGGAGAAAGGGGTTCAGTGTCGCCCTGTCAGCCCTTTGCCGCTTACCCCATCCCACCACGGACACGTGCCTGACATCAGCTTGAAATTACCTTCTATCACCTGCACCGGCGCACGTAGCCCTGAAGCCGCAGCGCGCATCCGCATGTCGCGGGCGACTTCGCGATCCGCCGGCTGCAGCCAGACGCGTTCATGGCCCCACAGGCTCGGGCCGTCGAACATTTCAACGGGCTGCCACGTCGACGGCTCGATCTCGCGGCCGCCCCAGCCGCATTCGATCATGAAGGACGATGGCGTTTTGGCGTAGAACGATGTCATGAAGTCGTTGGTGTGGCGGCCGAGCGTGACGTTGACGCGATCCTCCTTCCAGGCGATGTCGTAGGACTGGCCGACATCGTCGAGCGAGAACAGCTCCACCATCAGGTGATGCATGCCGTTGCTGCCGGTCTCGATCAACGCGAGACTGTGATGCCGCGGGTTGACGTGGAAGAAATAGGCTCGGAACGGCTTTTCGATGTAGTCGGAAAGTCCGAAGCCGAGCACGTCGACATAGAAACCCATCACCGGTTCGATGCTTTCGACCGTCAGCACTGCGTGGCCGAGGCCCTGCGGGCCGGTCCGGAAGCCCGAGATCGAACGGCCCGGCTTGAACGGCGTGTCGTCGATCTCGGCGCTGTAAAACGCCTCGAGGCGATTGCCGGCGGGATCGTGGAATGAAATCAGCCCGCGCACGCGCCTTGCATCGGCCAGTGACGGTGGCTCGGCCGTAACCGCGACGCCGGCCTGCTCCAGCCGCGCCGCGAGTTGATCGAGTGCAGCGGCGTCAGCGACCTCCCAGCCGAAGAAACGCGTGCCCTCGGCGAGCGCGCGGTCGATCACGATGCGTTGCTTGCGGTCGTCCATCCGGAAGGCGAGCATCGAATTACCGCGCTCCACCGCCTGCAGCCCGACCAGCGAGGTACCGAACTGGCGCCAGTCGTCCAGCGCATCCGACCCGAAGCCTGCATATCCAAGACCCAGTATCGCCATCCGCGTCTCCCGCCGCTTGTCCGTTTGTTGAGCGTTTCTCTGGCCGCTGCTTGGGGGCAAATTTACGCGGTATTTTCACCCTTTCAAACCCCTAAAGAAGGGCTCCAGGGAGGCAGGGCGCCGGTCCATCCCTTGACATCGCGCCCTCCGGATGGTGTTTAGCCTCCATGAACACCGTTGCCAGCCCATCCCGTCTTTGGTGGCGCACCTCTTAAGAGGTGGCCGGTGCGATTTCATTTCACAAAATCGTCGAAGGTCGCCATCGCAGTGCGACGGTCCCTTCGTTTGTCCTGTGTGGCGCTCCCTCGCTAAGTCTCGTAAGAGGATCACATGAACAGGACAGTCTTTTCCCTGCCGGCCAAGAGCGAATACCGCACCAATGGCGGTCTTGCCGTTGCCCGGGTGGTCGAGCAATTCACCGGCGGCGCCAAGCGGCTCGATGATCTGATCGACCTGCTCGATCGCCGCCGCGGCGTGGTGCTGTCGTCGGGCACCACGGTGCCGGGGCGCTATGAGAGCTTCGACCTCGGCTTTGCCGATCCGCCACTGGTGCTGGAGACGGCGGGCACGAATTTCTCGCTTTTCGCGCTCAACCCGCGTGGCGAGGTGCTGATCGCCTTCCTCGGCGACGTCCTGCGCGAGCCCTGCGTCGTCATTTCCGAAAGAAGCGCGACGCGGCTGGCCGGCCACATCATCCGCGGAGCGGCGCCGGTCGAGGAAGACCAGCGCACCCGCCGCGCCAGCGTGATGTCGCTGGTGCGCGATATGGTGGCGGCATTCGCCTCCAATGCCGATCCGCTGCTCGGCTTGTTCGGTGCCTTCGCCTACGACCTCGTGTTCCAGATCGAGGACCTCGTGCAGAAGCGCGCACGCGAAAACGACCAGCGCGACATCGTGCTGTTTGTGCCGGATCGCCTGCTCGCCTACGACCGCGCCACCGGCCGCGGCGTGGTCTTGAGCTACGACTTTGCCTGGAAGGGAAAATCCACCGAGGGGCTGCCGTACAACACCGCAGAGAGTTTCTATTCCAAGACGCCACGGCAGGGATTTGCCGATCACGCGCCCGGCGAATATCAGGCGACGGTCGAGACCGCACGCGCGGCATTTGCCCGCGGCGATCTGTTCGAGGCAGTCCCCGGGCAATTGTTTGCCGAGCCCTGCGAGCGTTCGCCGGCGGAAGTGTTCCAGCGGCTGTGCCGGATCAACCCATCGCCCTATGGCGCGCTGATGAATCTCGGCGAGGGGGAATTCCTGGTTTCGGCGTCACCCGAAATGTTCGTGCGCTCCGACGGGCGGCGGGTCGAGACCTGTCCGATCTCGGGCACGATTGCGCGCGGCACGGATGCGATCGGCGATGCCGAGCAGATCCGGCAGCTCCTGAATTCGGAGAAGGACGAATTCGAACTCAACATGTGCACCGACGTCGACCGCAACGACAAGGCGCGGGTCTGCGTCCCCGGCACGATCAAGGTGCTGGCGCGGCGCCAGATCGAGACCTATTCAAAGCTGTTCCATACCGTCGACCATGTCGAGGGCATGCTGCGGCCGGGCTTCGACTCGCTTGACGCCTTCCTCACCCATGCCTGGGCGGTGACGGTGACGGGGGCGCCGAAACTGTGGGCGATGCAGTTCGTCGAAGACCACGAACGTTCGTCGCGGCGCTGGTACGCCGGCGCCATTGGAGCGGTGAATTTCGACGGCAGCATCAATACCGGGCTGACCATCCGCACCATCCGCATGAAGGATGGCCTCGCCGAAGTGCGCGTCGGCGCCACCTGCCTGTTCGATTCCGATCCTGCGGCCGAGGACCGGGAATGCCAGGTCAAAGCGGCGGCGCTGTTCCAGGCGCTGCGCGGCGATCCGCCAAAGCCGCTGTCGGCGTTTGCGCCCGATGCCACCGGCTCGGGCAAGCGGGTGCTGCTGATCGACCACGATGACAGCTTTGTGCACATGCTGGCGGATTATTTCCGCCAGGTCGGCGCTGATGTCACGGTGGTGCGGCACGTGCATGCCCAGGACATGCTGAAGCAGAAGGCCTGGGACCTGCTGGTCTTGTCGCCGGGCCCGGGACGCCCGGAGGATTTCGGCATCTCGAAAACCATCGATACCGCGATCGAGAAGAGGCTGCCGATCTTCGGCGTCTGCCTCGGGGTGCAGGCGATCGGCGAATATTTCGGCGGCCAGCTCGGCCAGCTCGCTCACCCCGCGCATGGGCGCCCCTCGCGGGTCCAGGTGCGGGGCGGGCGGCTGATGCAGAACCTGCCCAATGAAATCGTGATCGGCCGCTATCACTCGCTCTATGTCGAGCGCGACAGCGTGCCGGATGTGCTATCGGTGACGGCGACGACCGAGGACGGCGTCGCGATGGCGATCGAGCACAAGACCTTGCCGGTTGGCGGGGTGCAGTTTCACCCGGAATCGCTGATGTCGCTCGGCGGCGAGGTGGGGCTGCGCATCGTGGAGAATGCGTTCCGGCTGGGTGTAGGGATGAATTGAGGATTGCGAGAGACCAATGACATTTGACCACGACCTGAAAGCCACCGTTCGCACCATTCCGGATTACCCGAAGCCGGGAATCCTGTTTCGCGACATCACCACGCTGCTGGCGGATGCGCGGGCCTTTCGACGGTCGGTCGATGAGTTGGTGCAGCCATGGGCCGGCAACAAGATCGACAAGGTCGCCGGCATCGAGGCGCGGGGTTTTATTCTCGGCGGGGCCGTCGCGCATCAGGTGTCTGCCGGCTTCGTGCCGATCCGCAAAAAGGGCAAGCTGCCGCACACCACGGTGCGGATCGCCTACTCGCTGGAATACGGCCTCGATGAAATGGAGATGCACGCGGACGCCGTGCATCCCGGCGAGCGCGTCATCCTGGTCGACGATCTGATTGCGACCGGCGGCACCGCGGAAGGCGCGGTGAAGCTGCTGCGCCAGATCGGCGCCAACGTGGTCGCGGCCTGTTTCATCATCGATCTGCCCGACCTCGGTGGCGCCGCGAAACTGCGGGCGATGGACGTGCCGGTGCGCACGCTGATGGCGTTCGAGGGGCATTAGCCGCAATCACGACCGCTGCAGCATCACGCTCAGTTCGAGATCGCGGAACGTCGTGTAATTCCGCCGGATCCACTGATGCAGCTCGGTCGATGAATCCTTTTCGTTGCGCAGATAGCCGGTGAACGAGAAGGTCAGGCGGTCGATATAGGTCTTCAGGAAATTCGGCAGCGCGCCCAGGCGAAGCACCCGGCCGGTGGCCATCGCGGCGGGCAGTTCGCCGCGCACCACGAATTCATTGTCGACAGTGACCAGCGCCCGCGGTGGAATCTGCTGCCGCAGTATCTCGTAGCCGCGGGCCGAGGTCCGGTCGGTGTCGGCCATGAACAGGATCACCGGCGCGACATGGCGGCGCGCGGCTTCCTTCAGGAAGCCGATTTTGTCGGTCATCGCAAAAAACTCGTCGAAGGCGTGAAAGCCGAGATCGATCACCTTGGCAACGCCGTCGTCGACGATCAGGCGGTCCATCAACTGCATCTTGCCGAAGGTATCGATGACGTCGGCGGTTTCGGTGATCTTCGGGAGATACTCGAGCAGCGACGGCTCCTTCAGATTGATGTCGAAGGAGGTCACCGTGCCGTTCTTGAGCAGCAGGAATTCGCTGAGCAGCCGCGCGGTCAGCGTCTTGCCGACCAGCGGACGGGGCGAGCAGATGATGTAGACGGGCGTGGATGACATCGCACGCTATATCAGGCTAAATTTCCGCCCAATCCAGCCCCTGCACGGCCAGGTAAACGACTATTTTTCGCTGCCGCGGGTCGCCGATTTGCCGCCGACCAGGTCGGTCAGCTTGATCCGGTCGAACTCGCTCCAGACATTGGCGAGCCAGTGGCGGACATAGCCGCGCAGCACGAAGGAATAGTTGGCGGCCTCGTCGTTCGGACCCTTGTTGGCGACGAATTTCAGGAACGGCACCGAGGAGACCTCGACCTGCTCATAGGCCATTTCGTTGAGCTTCGGAATGGTGAGTTCGGTGGCGTCCTTGATGCGGTGGAAATAGGAATTGTAGGTCGCCTGGTCCCACTGGAAGAACTGGGTATCGTTGATGAAGTTCTTCACCAGGTAATATTTGGCGCCCTGCATGAAATTCGCGGTCTCGGCGATTTCGTCCAATGATGCGATCGAGGGGCCCAGTATATGGAACACGGCAAAGGTGATCTGGCCGGATTTGGCGGCGTCCAGGAAGCCGATATCGCGCAGGGAGGCCAGCGCCGGCGACAGCAGGCCGGCGCGGACGTCGATCACGGTGACGGAGGTACCGGCGTTGAGCGTATCGAAGATCTTCATCTGGTCCGAGGTCGTCGTCATGTCGACGATCTGGGTGATGCCGGGGTGGAATCGCATCAGGGTGCCGCGCGGGCTCTCGGTGTCGAACGCGCGCGTCGGCACGTTGTTGGCACTGAAATAATCCAGCAGAGTCCGCGACACGGTCGTCTTTCCGACCCCGCCCTTGTCCGCGCCCACCACAATCACGACTGGCTTTGCCATGGAAATCCCTTAACGCACCCCGATCGCGGGAGCGATCGGCAGTCCCCATACCTGCTTTGGGCGCGAACATGGCAGAAACAAGGGAGAATTCAATTCCTTAAGCCACCGGCCCGGTTATTCATACGGAATTCGTTAACACCCGGGAACGGGCGCGGGAACGTCATAAATCAGCTCAGCGGTGCGGTCCCCACGGTCCCTCCGATCCAGTACCAGGGGCTCCAGCGCGCTCGCTGGTTCCGCCCCAGGGACCCCGGGGCAAAGGCGGCGGGGGCGGACCATCCGAGCCCGGCTGTTCCGTCTGGTCGTCCTGCGGCACCTCCTCCGGATCGGAGGGCAGCGCCAGCGGCCCGGGATCGTGACCGCCGGCGAATTTCACCAGCGCGTCGACCCTGGATTGCACCGAGGGGTGGGTCGCGAACAGATCGGCAAAACCCTCGCGCGGGTTGTCGACGCACAGTTCCATCACCGCTGAAGTGGCGCCGGGAAGCTCGCCGCGGTTCTCGATCTTGCGCAGCGCCGAGATCATGGCATCGGGGTTCTTGGTCAGTTCGACCGATCCGGCATCCGCCAGCAGTTCGCGCGAGCGCGACAGCGCCAGTTTGACGACCTGCGACATCAGCCAGGCCACCACGATCAGGGCGATCGCGATGATCACGACAATGACCGCGCCGCCGCCGGAGCCTTTGCTGTCTCGGTCCGAAGACGACGAGGATGATCGCGACGAGGATGACGACGACCAGCCGCCGCCACCGGAGCTCCACGAGAAGTTCGTGAACATCCGGAAAAACAATTCGCCGAAAAAGCCGACCACGCCGGCGATGATCACCGCGACCACCATCAACTGCACGTCGCCGTTGCGGATATGGGTCAGCTCGTGGCCGAGCACCGCCTCGATTTCCTGGTCGTTCAGCGCGTTCAACAAGCCTGACGTGACGGTGACGGCGTATTGCCGGCGATTGAGGCCGGTCGCGAACGCGTTCAGCGCCGGGCTGTCCATCACCTTCAGCTTCGGCATCGGGATGCCGCGCGAGATGCAGAGGTTTTCCAGCAGATTATAGAGCCGCGGCTGCTGCTGCCGCGTCACGTCCTCGCCGCCGGTGACGGCGTCGATCATGTTCTGGTGGAAAAAATACGCGATCACGATCCACGCCACTGCCGCGAGCGTCGCATAGGGAAATGCCGTCAGCAGGTCGCGTGAGGCCCGCGTCAGATAATATTCGGCCGTCCGGCCGCTATCGATCATCACCTCCGCGATCAGCGCGCCGGCATAGACCAGCACATAGATCAGCAGGAACAGGCCGCCAAGCAGCAGCATCGAACGAAATTTGTTCGATGCGATATGGGTGTAGAGACCGTACGCGGCCATGATGGGCTGCTTCTCGCCGAGGCGCGATGCTTCAGAACTTCACGCTCGGCACGGCCTCGACTTCGGTGCGGCTGGCGCCGAGGTCGAAGAATTCCTTGCGGGTGAAGCCGAACATGCCGGCGAACAATGCGGCCGGCATCTGCTGGATGCCGGTGTTGTATTCCTGGACGGCGTTGTTGAAGAAACGGCGGCTGGCGGCGATCTTGTTCTCGAGGTCCGACAGTTCGCTGGCGAGCTGCTGGAAATTGGCGTTGGCCTTGAGGTCCGGGTAGGCCTCCGACAGGGCGATCAGGCGGCCGAGCGCGCCGCTCAACTGGTTTTCGGCGGCCGAGACCTGCGCCGGCCCCTGCGCCGACATCGCAGCGCCCCGGGCTTTCACCACATCGTCCAGCGTGCCGCGCTCATGCGCGGCATAGCCCTTCACGGTCTCGACCAGGTTCGGGATCAAATCGTGGCGCTGCTTGAGCTGCACGTCGATGTCGGCAAACGCCTGGCTGACGCGCTGGCCCAGCGCGACCAGGCGGTTGTAGGCGCCAAAGGCGAACAACACGAGAATGACGATGACGCCGAGAACGATCCAGCCGGTCGACATGGGAGAACTCCTGATGGGACGAGAGAGGCGGGCAACCTAGACGAAAATCCGGCCATGCGGCAGCCCGCCGCGAAGTGGGCACTGCGTTGGTCGTGCTGCAGGGCGGGATAAGTTCATGAGGTGCGCCGTCATTCCGGGGCGATGCGAAGCATCGAACTACGATGCGCAATTGCACATCGGAGAATTCGAGATTCCCCGATGCGCAATTGCGCATCTGTGGTCTGGTCCTCACGGACCATCCCGGAATGACGGGTCATGCACCGCATCGCCCCATCGCCAGCGCCGGGCGCGGGCGTAATCGTCCCTGGCGCGGCGTGGCACTTTTGTGACGGCGAGGCCTGCCGCGGTGCAAAGCTTTGCCGTCACCTCGACCTTGCTGACATCAGGCTGCGCCAGCACGCGGGCCGGGTGGGTCCCAACCGGCACCCGGGTCAGCGCCACATAGACGAATTTCTCGTCCTCGAACGGCAGCTCGACGCCCTTGATCTGCTTGTGTGCGCGCAAGCGTTGCAGGCGCTGGGTGAAATGGCACCAGTCGGGCGGCGAGAGCGGACATTTTCCGTCATGCGGGCAGGGTGCCGCGACATGGGCGCCGTCGGCGATCAATTGCGCGCGCAGGGCGATGATCCGCGCGTAACCCGCGGGCGTGCCGGGTTCGACGACCAGCAGCGTGTCGCGGGTTTTGGCCCATAGCAGTGCGGCGAGGGCTTCCCGCTCGGCGTCGCCGATCTCGCCGATCATGTAGCTTGCGACCACGAGGTCGGCCGCGTCGGCGTGCGCGACAAGACTGCGCGCTTGCCCCGGCTCGTAGATGATGCCGCGCAGGCGCGCACTCTTGCGGATGAGCTCAAGCGCCAGCGTGCGCAGAGGCGTCATTGGCATCGAGCAGGATGAACTCTTTCAGCGACGGAAAGGCTTCCGCCGCGGCCCAGGTCGCCGTGCCCGGGCCGGCGCCGACATCGAGCAGGCTCGCCGGTACAAAATCCGGCCTGATTTCGGAGAGCGCGTTGAGACTTGCGACCACGGCAGCATAAGTCGCCGGCATCCGCGCCAGTGCGTAGGCCAGCGCGTCGGTCTCGGATTTGATCGCGCCGGAGCCGCCGCCGTCGCGGTAGGTCTGCGAGATCGACGCGGCACGGCCGGCGGCGTCATTGCGCGATACGCCTTCCAGTCTGGCGTCGAGTGCGGCTTTGAGTTCGGCGGGAAGATCGGGTGAGGTCATTTCTCTTGATGTCATGCCCCGCGAAGGCGGGGCATCCAGTACGCTTCGGCTTCTCGGTTCTATCACGAATGTCTCTGGAATACTGGATCGTCCGCCTTCGCGGACGATGACAGCCGAAGGTGTGTTACTCGTATCTACCAAAAACGCACCTCCGCGTTCCCGCGGCGCGAAGCGCCCGGGTCGTGAGAGAATACTTCCGCCCCGAAAGAAAGAGGGCGCAGGGAATGCCGGGCGCGCGCTGCACCCGCGGTCTCGTGTGCAAGATTGTGCGAAGAACCGCACACGAGCATACAGGTGAAGCGGAGGCATCCGGCATCCCCTGCGCAATGGCTTTACGGCTTATGGCGTGCTCTCCCCGGCGACGAATTCGTCTTGCCACCGTCGTCGGCGAATTAGCGATTTTGCAGGCACGGTTGGGCCCGCAAACATCTCCGCCGACTTGACACCAGCAACGGGTGCCAGAACCACACGCTTTTGCCGTACGCTTCAGCATCGTCGTCTTGCGCGCTGCCGCCCGCTCACGGAAAACCGCCCTGCGAACAACTTGCGCGCCGACGCTGCCGCGTCCACCGCATCCTCTCCCGCGTTCGTGACGATCGCGATACGCCCCTCGTGCCGGGAAAGGACGGGCGAATTGGTAGCGCTGATTTGCCCGACAGGTTAAGCGGAATTCTGCCCGTCGGGTTATTTTGCCGCAGCCACCGCGTTTCGGGATGGACTAAAACGCGCTTGCGCCGTGCCCGATCCTAGCGACTGCTATTTATTTTCGAGATGGCTCTTGGAACAGACATGCCGGAGATGTCAAACGCGACGCGATTGATCCCAAAACGGGCCATCGAGGCGGATCACCCGGAGCTGTGACCAGGATCACATGGATCGCTCGACATCTGGCGCATTGTAATGGTGTTATCGATATCCGCTGAGGTCCGGATGCACTGCACGAATTGCGCGGCCGAAGTCTCGGAGCAAAGGAAATTCTGTGGGCGGTGCGGAGCGGCGGTCGTGCGGCGCTGTCCGGCCTGCGGCGCGGCCAACCCAGCCCTGAACAAGTTTTGCGGCGACTGCGGGACCAGATTGCGCATGGATTCTCCCGCGGTGGTGCCGATGGCACGGGACTCGCGCCCGATCGAGCGCCGGCAGCTCACGGTACTGTTTTGCGACCTCGTCGGATCGACTGCGCTCTCCGCCAGGCTCGATCCCGAAGACTTCAGCGCGATCATCGCCGGCTACCGGCGCTGCATTACTGAAACCGTTGCCTGGTTCGACGGCTTTGTCGCGCGACATCATGGGGACGGTGCGGTGGTATATTTTGGCTATCCTCAGGCGCACGAAGACGACGCGGAGCGCGCCGTTCATGCCAGCCTCGCAATAGTGCAGGCGGTCGCCGCGTTGCCCGCGAAAGAAAAATTGAGCGCGCGCGTCGGTGTTGCAACGGGCGTCGCGCTTGTCGGCGATATGTCGGACAGCGCGATTTCCGAGGAGCATGGCATCCTCGGCGACACCCCGAATCTTGCCGCCCGACTGCAATCGCTCGCACAACCCGGCGGCGTCATCATCTCGGATCGCACAAAGACGATCGCGGGACCGCAATTCGAGTATCTCGATCTCGGTAAAGTCGAGATCAGGGGATACGCAGAACCAGTTGTTGCCTGGCAAGTCGCAGGCAAGACAACAGTGACCAGCCGATCGCACGCGCTCCAAAGCTGCGATTTACTGCCGCTGATCGGTCGTGATGAAGAAATGGAGCTGCTTCTGCGCCAATGGGAGCGGGCCAGGAGTGGCGAAGGTCAGGTGGTGCTGCTTTCTGGTGAGGCGGGGATCGGCAAATCACGGCTCACCGTCGCGCTGTTGGAACAGCTTGCTCACGAGCCGCACATCCGCCTGCAGTACTTCTGCTCGCCGCAGCATACCGACAGCACGCTCTATCCGGTGATCGGCGAGATGTTGCGCGCCGCTGGCTTTGCTCATGATGACGGCCAGCAAGCGAAAACGGACAAGCTTGACGCGCTGCTGGCGCAAAGCTCGATGCCGCCGCAGGATGCGGCGCTGTTTGCCGAAATGCTGTCGCTGCCCAACGATGGACGCTACCCTCCGGTTGAAGTTGAGCCGCAGCTCCGTCGTCAGAAAACGCTGAAAGCTCTTGGTTCGCACATCGAGGCGCTGGCGCGGATCAATCCCGTGCTGATGATTTTCGAAGATGCGCATTGGACCGATCCGACCAGCCTCGAATTGTTCGCCCGGGCGGTGGACCTCGCGGTCAGCCACCGCCTCTTGATACTTGTTACTTTCAGGCCGGAATTCAGCCCGCCCTGGATCGGACGGCCGCACGTGACCGGGGTGACCCTCAACCGGCTGGCGCCGGGCGACATCCATTTCCTGATCGAGAGAGTCGCCGGCAACCGATCGTTGCCGGCGGGCATCCGCCAGGACATCATCGAGCGCACCGACGGCATTCCACTGTTCGCCGAGGAGATGACCAAGGCGGTGCTGGACGCGGAGGGTGAGAGTAATGCGCAGCGGGCCTTCGCAGGGGGACCAACGCCTCACGTGGCGGTTCCGGCGAGCCTGCAGGCTTCGTTGATGTCGCGACTCGATCGGCTCGGCCCGGCGAAGGACGTGGCGCAGGTCGGCGCGGCGATCGGCCGGGAATTTCCCCACATGTTGCTGGCTGCGCTCGTGCGAAAGCCGAAGGCAGAATTGGACTCCGACCTCGACAGGCTCATTGCGGCGGGCTTGTTGTTTCGACAGGGCATCCCGCCACATGCGAGCTACCTGTTCAAGCATGCGCTGGTGCAGGACGTGGCCTACAGTACGCTGCTGCGGGCGCCAAGGCGCGTGCTGCATGCGCGCATCGCCGAGATCCTCGAAAGTCAGTTCGCAGAAATCGCCGAGGGCCAGCCCGAGCTGCTGGCGCGTCACTACACAAAGGCCGACCTGATTGAGAAGTCAGCGCGCCTGTGGGGCAAGGCGGGACAGCGGTCGCAGGAGCGTTCGGCGCTGGTCGAAGCCGCAGAACAACTTAGCCAGGCTCTGGCGCAAATCGCAACGCTGCCCAGCACGCCCGATCTGCGGCGCGAGCAGATCATATTGCAGGTCGCGCTCTTGAACACGCTCATGCATGTCAAAGGATATGGCTCGCTCGAAACGAAGGCTGCCGTCACTCAGGTGAGAGCGTTGATCGAGCAGGCGGAACGGCTGGGAGAACCTCCCGATGACCCCTCGTTGCTGCTCTCGGCCCTCTTTGGTCAGTGGATCGTCAATTTCATAAACTTCAATGGTGACGTTGCGCGAGAGCTCGCAGCGCGGTTTCTGGCGTTTGGCAAGAAGGAGGGAGCGGCGGTACCGCTCATGGTTGGACACCGCACCATGGCGAGTACGCTCGCGTTTACGGGAGACCTCGTTGAGGCCAAAGCGCACTACAATGAAGTCCTCGCGCTTTACCGCCCCGCCGAGCACCGGCGATTGATGACGCGATTTGGCCAGGATCTCCGGGTAACCTGCCTGGCCTTTCGTTCAATGGCCTTGTGGCTGCTCGGTTATCCCCAAGCTGCGCTCAACGATGCAGACGACGCGCTCATGGAAGCGCGCCAGATTGAGCATGCTGCGACCTTGATGTTCACGCTGAATTTCCCGATTCTCGTTAATACCTATTGCGGGAATTACCACGCGGCAAACGAGCATCTCAAAGAGCTTGTCATGTTAGCCGAGGAGAAGGGTGCCCCGTTCCGAAAAGCGGAAGGCGTGTTACGGCGCGGTTATGTCCTGACCCTCACGGGAGCTGCGAAGGCAGTCGAGACCGTCACGGCAGGTATTGATTTATGGCGGTCGGCCGGATCGACGATATTTACACCGGAGCACGAGTTCATGCTGGCAATAGCCCATGCAGATTCGGGCCAATTCGATGATGCCTGGCGCTGCATCGACAAAGCCATGACGGCGATGCAGGCAACCAAGGAGAGATGGTGCGAGGCTGAGGTCCATCGCGTTGCCGGTGAGATCGCGCTCAAGTCGCCGCAGCGGGACGAGGCTAAGGCGCAAGCGCATTTCGAGCATTCCCTGACCATTGCGCGCGCGCAGCAAGCAAAGTCGTGGGAATTGCGCGCGGCCACGAGCCTGGCGCGGCTCCTGAGTCATCAGGGTAAACGGAAAATGGCACGTGACCTTCTCGCTCCGATCTATGATTGGTTCACCGAAGGTTTTGACACAAGCGATCTTCGAGAGGCGAAGGCGTTGCTCGGCGAGCTTCATTGATAAGGCCATCTGGCATCGATAGAACTCTGCGGACGGGGCGCGTAAGCCCAGCGAAAGGACAAGCAATGGCCAAGAACACGATTTGCCTGTGGTACGACAAGGACGCGGAGGCTGCTGCCCGCTTCTACGCCGAAACCTTCCCCGACAGCGCCGTGGGCGCCGTCCACCGTGCACCCAGTGACTACCCCTCCGGCAAGAAGGGCGACGTGCTGACGGTAGAATTCACGGTCGCCGGCGTCCCGTGTATGGGCCTCAACGGCGGTCCCGCGTTCAAGCATAACGAAGCTTTCTCGTTTCAGATCGCCACCGATGATCAGCAGGAGACCGACCGCTACTGGAACGCCATCGTCGGCAATGGAGGCCAGGAGAGTGCGTGCGGCTGGTGCAAGGACAGGTGGGGCATCTCCTGGCAAATCACGCCACGCGTGCTGATGGAGGCGCTGGCGGCCGGCGGCGATGAAGCAAAGCGCGCATTCGATGCCATGATGGGCATGAAGAAAATCGACGTCGCCGCGATCAAGGCGGCGCGCCGCGGCTGATTTTCATAAAAAGTATTGCGGTGTACTAAATTGACTTTTGACGCCGTCAGAAGTCATGCCTGCCACGTCTGCACAAAGTAGTTAAGTGCACTGTAGTGTAGTTGCAGATGCGTGTGGAAGCCGGCGTCCTGCGGGCCATCGACCAGCCAATACCAGTTGTAGGTCGACTCGACCACGACGCCGGCAAATTACGATGAGCACGGTCAACGTAACTCCAAAGTGTCCGCATCTGGCACATTTGAGACATGCCGACGCACGATAACGACGTCTGTTTATGGGAGTATAGCCGAAGTCGTAGGTACGCGGTCAAATCGACGCGAATGACCCCAGAGCTGACAATTGGCCCTACCCAAGAAGCGCATGGAATTGCATAATAACGGACCCTTCTTCTTGGCCGTGACCCTCATCGACGTGAGACTCTCTCCACCACTTTCAGAGCTTTTCAGCGATCACAGGAGCAACCTTGAACATTTTTCTAACGGTTCAGTTGATCGTGGCGATCGTCATCTCGTTGTTCGTGGCATACAACGTTTTTCATTACGTACTTTTTCTCCTGGTGACTCAACCGAAAGACGCGAGCAAGATCGGACACGAGTTGAATCAATTCGAGCAGCGTCAACTGATCGAGTGGACACCGCAACCGATCGACTTTCTCAAGCACGACGACGAGAAGCGTACATATGATGACGTGTTCGGCACGTATCGCGACGAACAAGCGAACTACAGCACGTGCGTTTTCCCCCGCGTCGCATTTTCGCGTCTCTACGAAGCCGAATACGTTCTTCTGAAGCTGAAAGATGGGATGCGGCTATTGGATCTCGGGTGTGGGTCGGGCGCGGCGGCCTACTACCTCGCCAGCCGGCGACGTATCGAAATTGTGTGCGTGACCAATTCATCCGTGCAAGCGGACATCTGCCGTCGGAAATTTGCAAAACTGGGTGGGCGTGGACAGGTGATCGTAACCGACTTCGACAGCCTCGATCTCCCGAATGAAAGTTTTGACGCCATCTACGCACTCGAATCGATCGGCTACACCAAAAACCTGGACGCTTGGCTGGCGCGCTGCTGGCGGATGCTCAAGCCGGGCGGAAGCCTGTTAATCCGCTCACCGGGGTCGTTGGATCATTGTCGGCGTATGGAGGATTACCTGAGCGTTACCGCCTTCTTCGACAACTGGCGCTACAATTTTGTCGGTGCCAATCTTCTCGTCTACAAGATGCGCGGACTCGGCTTCAACCCGATCCGTTATCGGCGACTGCCATTCTGGGCCTGGGGCCTCACTTGGAATTTCATTCAACACCTGGTGTTGTGGAAGTATAGGCTAAAGATGCGCACATTCGTGGAATTGGAGCGGATCATTTGGCGCACTTCGAAGACATTTGTCTTCGGCAACCCGTACAACACGGTGTTGGCTTTCAAGCCCGAGGCAGCATCGGGCACCCGCCAAACTCCTGCATCCTCACGAGCACTGGGGGACGTAGCCGAGATCGCTAATCCTGATCCAAGTGATTCTCCAAACTAGTGAAGCGATCGAATGAGGCGGTGACTTCCGCTAATGGCACGAGAACGGACATCCCGATCTAGCCCGGTCACGGCGCGATTGACTGCTGGGCGGACGAAGGTGGCAGCCCTAGTCATTTTTTGATGGATTTGTCTTGGGCTAACTGCTTCGCTGCGCTGGCCAGTTAGCGAGGATACCGTGATGGCCTCGGGAAAATTGCCTGGACGGCGCGACTTCTTGGCTGGCGTTGCAAGCGCTGTAATGCTCCGGCCGCTGTCTGCGGTTGCCGAGCAGACGCAGCAAACACGCCGGATCGGCGTGCTTGTTGGGCTTGCGCCGAGCGAAGATGCGCCGATTGCGCAGGCTTTCATCAAGCCATTTCGCGAGTCGATGCGATCGGCTGGCTGGATCGAAGGGAGCAACATCCAGATCGACTACCGCTTCGGCGGTTCTCTGGCTGATCTATCCAAAACGAAAGCGTCCGCAGCCGAGCTGGTAGCACTCAAGCCCGATGTCATTTATTCTCAAGGTTTACCTGCAACGCTCACCGTTCGCCAATTGACGGCCACTATCCCCATCGTTTTCACCCAACTGATCGATCCCGTCGGATTTGGACTAGCGGAAGGCCTTGGCCACCCCGGCGGCAATGTCACTGGGTTCGTCGTTTGGGATTTTGCTATCGCTGGAAAGTGGATTCAACTGTTGCGCGAGCTTATGCCCGACTTGGCGGAGGTTGGTGTCCTCTTCAATCCAGACACCGCGCCCTACGCTCCAGGTTTGATTTCGGCAGCCAAGGAGGCCGATCGGAGTGTACAGATCCTGGAGTGTCGAACGCACAACGATACTGAGACTGAGTCCGTTCTTAGCGCCTTTGTCCGCGAGCCCCGTCGTGCGCTTCTAGTCATCCCCGAGCCATTTACGAACGGCCATCGCGATCACATCATTGCATTATGCGCACGCCTTGGTCTGCCAGCGATCAATTCGGTGCTCGGCGCGAGCGACAACGGCGCGTTGATATCGTATACGTTCGTCTGGGATGAATTGATCCGGGCTCCGGTCGGCTACATCGATCGCATCCTCAAGGGGGTATTACCTCGTGATCTTCCGATTCAGGCTCCCCGGCGGTACGAGCTGCTTATCAATCTGAAGACCGCCAAGGCTCTCAATCTCGAAGTCCCTCCCGGATTGCTCGCCCGCGCCGACAAGGTGATCGAATGAGTTCGGTTCTGTGAAGGTTTTCGGACATTGCCGTCCGTGAGCCACCACGCGGCCATCGTGCGATGTGCCGCGTCTTACCACCAGCCCTGTTGCCCCTGACGATAGTCCAGTTTGGGAGTTCCGATCGCATCCGAGCGTGGCAATGGCCACGCGCCCGCTTTCGCAGATGATGACCTCACGGATGCGCGACGGCTCACGCCACGTGCTGATCCAGAATGTCCACCGCGCCTTCGAGGTCGACCGAGACCAGTTGCGAGACGCCGCGCTCGGCCATGGTGACGCCGAACAGGCGGTTCATCCGCGCCATCGTGATCGGATTATGCGTGATGATGATGAAGCGGGTTTCGGTCGAGCCGGTCATCTCGTGCAGCAGGTTGCAGAACCGTTCGACGTTGTGGTCGTCGAGCGGCGCGTCGACTTCGTCCAGCACGCAGATCGGCGAGGGGTTGGTGAGGAACACCGCAAAAATCAGCGCCAGCGCGGTCAGCGCCTGCTCGCCGCCCGAGAGCAGCGACAGCGTCTGCGGCTTCTTGCCGGGCGGTTTGGCGATGATCTCAAGGCCGGCTTCCAGCGGATCGTCGCTCTCGATCAGGTGCAGCGCCGCTTCGCCGCCGCCGAACAGTTCGACGAACAGCCGCTTGAAGTGGTTGTTGACGGTCTCGAACGAGGTCAGCAAACGCTCGCGCGCTTCGCGGTTGAGGCTCTGGATGCCCTGGCGCAGCCGCTTGATGGCTTCGACGAGGTCGTCGCGCTCGGTGGTCAAGGCGGTGTGCTGGGTCTCGACCTCGCGCAGCTCTTCCTCGGCGCGCAGGTTGACTGCGCCGAGCCGCTCGCGGTCGCGGCGCAGCTTTTCGAGGTCTTCCTCGATCTGGGCGACCGGCGGCAGTTCCGCGCCCGGCTCGATCTCGGCCATGCCGGCAACCGCCTGCGGCTCCACTTCGAGCATGTCGTGGATTTCGCGCTCGATATCGGCGAGCCTGCGTTTGGTGCCTTCCATGCGCTCTTCAGCGCGGGCGGTGGCCTCGCGGGCGCTGGAGAACGCTTCCAGCGCCGCCTTGGCGGCGCGGTCGGTCTCCGCCATCGCGGTCTCGGCCGCGGCGAGCGCGTCGGCGGCGACGCGGCGGTCGTTCTCGGCGAACTCGATTTCGCTGATCAGCGCACGGCGCTTTTCCGCGAACACCGCCGGCGCGTTCTCGAGCTCCATGCGCTCGGCCGTCACTTCGGTGATCCGGGCCTCGATGGTCGAAACCTGCGACGCCGCGCTCTGCTTGCGGTTCTGCCATTCGTTGCGCTCGGCGAGAATGGCCTGCAGGCGACGATCGGCCAGTTCGGCCTCGCGGGCCAGGGCCTGCGCTTCGGCGCGCACCTGCGCGGCGAGACGGCGATGGCCGTCGATGGCGGTGCGGACGTCGGCGAGTTTCGTCTCGGTGTCGAGGCTCGGCGGCAGCTCCGTCAGCGCCGCCGTGGCATTCTCATGCGCGGCTTCGGCCTCGCTGCGGTCGGCGGCAAGGCGGGTGTGCGCTTCCGTCAGCGCCGATCGGCGCGCGGCGTGGCGGTTGATCTCGCGCTCGGTCGCGGCATGGCGTTCGCGGGCGGCGTCGGCCTCGCGATGGGCGGCGCGCAAGGCCTCGCGGGCGGCGGTCTCGGCCGATGACGCCATCTTCAGCGCGGCTTCGGCGGTCTCCAGCGCCTGCCGCTTGGCGGCCGCGTCAGTGCGGGCCTGCTCGAGCTCGTGCTCGATATCGACCAGCCGCGCGCGTTCGGCGAGGCGCCGTGCCGCGCCGGTCGGCGCGTGAGCGGCGGTGACAAAACCGTCCCAGCGCCAGACATCGCCTTCCAGCGACACCAGCCGCTGGCCGGTCTTCAATTGCGAAACCAGTTCCGCGCCGCGCTCTTTCGCGACGACGCCGATCTGCGCGAGACGCCGCGCCAGTTCGGTCGGCGCCTGGACGTGGTTGGCGAGGCATTCGACGCCTTCCGGCAGGTGCGGATCCTCACCGTGTTCGCCGGCATCGGTCCAGCGCATCGGCGCCGAGGGATCAACGGGGGCGTCGAGATCGTCGCCCAGCGCTGCGCCGATCGCCTTCTCATAGCCTTTGGCGACCGTGATCCCGTCGATGATCGGCGGCCACAAATTCTTGGTCTCGCCATTGACGATCTTGGAAATCGTGCGCGCTTCGGTCTCCAGGCGCTGCACGCGCTTGTCGGCTTCGGCAAGCGGCGCGCGCGAGGCTTCCAGCGTCTGCCGCGCGTCGGCGTGGTTGCCTTCGCTCGCCTCTGCCGCGGCTTCGGATTCCGCGAGGTGGATCTGCGCGGTCTCCATGGCGCCGGCCAAGCGCTTCGAGATCGCCGAGCGTGCCGGTTTCGTTGTTGAGCTTTTGCTCTTCGGCCTGGACGTTGGCCAGTTCCTGATCGAGCCGCGCCAGCCGGTCGCGATGGGTGCGCACGCCGGCTTCGAGCTGGTTGCGCTTGGCGGTGAGGTCGGCGAGCGCGGTCGTCAGTTCCTGGAACATGCGCTCGGCGGCGGCCAGCGTGGCCTCGGCTTCCGACACGCGCTCATCGACGCCCGAGCGCTGTTCGACCCGCGACTTGATCTCTTCCTTCAGTTCCGTGTCTTCGGTGTCGAGGCGCTGCAGCGCCACTTCCGCGTCCGACGTCTGCTGCTGTTCGCGGACGATGTCGGCCGAGAACTGCGTCAGCCGGCGATCGAGTTCGGCGACGCGTTCCTTGGCGCGCGCTTCCTCGCGATCGAGCAGTTCGCGCGCATTGGTCAGGCGCTGCAGCCCGGCCGCGGCGCGGGCCTCGCCCTCACGCAGCGCCGGCAGTTCGGAGGCGCGGATCGCCTGGATGCGGGCGGCTTCGGCCTGCTCGCGGGTGCGCTCGGCCATCTCGCGCACGGCGAGGTCATGCGTATGCGCGGCTTCGCCGACGTCGGCATTCGCCTCGATCCAGCGCAGATGGTACAGCATGGCCTCGGCCTTGCGCACCTTCGCCGCGACGTCGCGGTAGCGGATCGCCTGCCGCGCCTGCTTCTTCAGGCCGTCGATCTGTCCGGCGAGCTGGCCGATCACGTCCTCGACGCGGAGCAGGTTGGTCTCCGCCGCCTTCAGCCGCAATTCAGCCTCGTGGCGGCGGGCGTGCAGGCCGGCGACGCCGGCGGCATCTTCCAGCACGCGGCGGCGCTGCTCGGGCTTGGCCTGGATGATCTCGCCGATCTTGCCCTGGTGAACCAGCGCCGGGGAACGCGCGCCGGTGGCGGCATCGGCGAACAGGATCTGAACGTCGCGGGCGCGCACATCGCGGCCGTTGATGCGATAGACCGAGCCCGCCTCGCGCTCGATCCGGCGCGAGATTTCAAGAATCTCGCGATCGTTCATCGCTGATGGCGCCGAGCGATCGGCGTTATCGATCGTCATCACCACTTCGGCGTGGTTGCGCGCCGGACGATTGCCGGAACCGGCGAAGATCACCGCGTCCATGTCGGCCGCGCGCAGCGATTTGTGCGAAGTCTCGCCCATCGCCCAGCGCAGCGCCTCGACCAGGTTGGATTTGCCGCAGCCATTCGGTCCGACGACGCCGGTCAGGCCGGGTTCGATCACGAAGTCGGTGGGTTCAACGAACGACTTGAAACCGTGAAGGCGGAGGCGCGTGAGCTTCATGAACACAATTCTCTGTTGGCCGGGCGCGAATCTCCCTGCCGTGACAATACCATGGAAGGCAATGTCGGTGTGTGGACGAACAGCCGGGGGCGGCTCTCATGGACCGGGACAATGGCGAGGCCGGGGCCCGAGGGCAACCTGCGCGAAGGGCTTTTCCCAAGGCTTTTATAGGGGTTTTTGCAGCTTTCGCGTGACCGTAAGAAGCCGGTCGCGCGAATCAAGTTTTCAACAGCGATTTAATCCGCTGGTCGAATTCCGCGAATTCGGCTTCGCCGACGATCACCTGGTCATTGATG
This sequence comes from uncultured Alphaproteobacteria bacterium, assembly GCA_963774775.1. GTDB lineage: Bacteria > Pseudomonadota > Alphaproteobacteria > Rhizobiales > Xanthobacteraceae > Bradyrhizobium. The sequence goes on along the minus strand of CAVZGZ010000050.1, from coordinate 1,882 downwards.
AAAAAGGTCGGCGTGCCCTCGACCTTCAACGTCTCCTCGGCGAATTTCTGGCCCGAGGCGATCTTGTCCTGCATCGCCTGGTCCTTGAGGCAGTCCTCGACCGCCTTCGCGCTCAGCCCGGCCTGCCGTCCGATCAGCCTCAGCGTATCGGAGGTTTTCTCCACCAGTTGGTCCTGCTGGCGGAACATGATGTCGAGGACGGCGAAGTATTTCGCCGCGTCATCCCTGGCGATGCTGCGCGCCAGCATCGAACAGGCGAGATCCTTGATGTTCAGCGGGAACTCGCGGAACACGTAGCGCACCTTGCCGGTGTCGACATATTCCGACTTGATCCTGGGAAACACGTCCTTGTTGAACCGCGCGCAATGCGGGCAGGTCGGGGCCGCATATTCGACGATCGTCACGGGCGCGTTGGTGGAACCGAGCGCCATGTCCGGCAGCGCCTGCGGCTTCACGACATCGGCCGCATTCAGCGCCTTGGCGTCCGCGATCAGGCCGAGCTTCGCGAAGCCGGCCAGCGCAGCCAGCGACGAAACGGCGGTGAAGGCGCGGCGGGTGATGAGCAAGACCTGCTCCTTAGGCGATCGATCAGCTCTTCAAGAGCGGGTTGATCTTCTTGGCGAATTCATCGAACGAGGTTTCGCCTTTGACCATTTCGCCATTGATGAAGAAAGTCGGCGTCGAATTGACCTTCAAGACCTCGTTGGCGTACTTCTGGTCGGCGGCGATCTTGTCGAGCAGCGTCTGGTCCTTCAGGCACTCCTCGACCTGCTGCTGGCTGAGGCCGGCCTGCTTGCCGATCCGCGTCAGAGTCTCCGTGGTGTTCTTCGTCACCCAGTCGTTCTGCTGGCGGAACAGCAGGTCGACGACGGCGAAATATTTCGGCGCATCGTCCTTGGCGATGCAGCGCGCCAGCATGGAGCCCGCAGCCGCCTTGATATCGAGCGGGAATTCGCGGAACACGTAACGCACCTTGCCGCTGTCGATATATTCCGCCTTGATTTTCGGAAACACGGCTTCGTTGAACGCGGCGCAATGCGGGCAGGTCATCGAGGCGAATTCGGTGATGGTCACGGAGGCATTGGCCGGCCCGAGCGCCATATCCGGCAGCGACACCGGTTTTGCGACATCAGCGGCGGAGGCGCTTTGCGCCATCGCTTCCGGGATCATGGCTTCTGTGATCAGCCGCAGCGGCGAGAAGCCGGCGAGCAGGCCAAGCCCGGACAGCGACAGGGCGGCGGTAAAGGCGCGGCGCGTAATGATCAAGGTCTGCTCCCGGTTGGCGCGTTCACGCCCGAAAAGAGGTTCCCAAAAGGAAGCCTTCGCTAGCTTGAAACGATAATTGTGGCAATGGCGGGTTAGCAGCCCCGCTGGCGCGCCAAAGCCTCAATTTCGCTTGATCAGGCGCCGAGCCGCGCCAGCGCGGCGCGCAATTCTCCGTCCTCGACGGATGCGAGGGTTTCGGCGACTTTCGCCACCGCTTTCGGGTCGGGCGCGCGGGGTGACGACGGCGGCTTCCGCGGCGCGACAACGGCGCCTGCCGCAGCGCCAGCCGCCCGACCGCGCTCCAGCCAAAGAAACGGTTGACCCGTTCCAGGATCACGTCGGAGGAATGCTGGATCTCCAGCGCCATCGGCCCTTCCACCCGCAGCACCAGCGTCGCCGGTTCCTGCGGCTGCCCCTCCACCGGCCGCGGCCACTGCATCTTCAGCGGCTCGGAATGGGCGGCGATCTTGGGGCCGGCGATCTCCGCCCAGCGCGTCACCAGTTCGCGCGCGGCAAACCCCTGCTTGGCGTAGGCGTCGGAAAACACGTCGCCGAGCAGGACGGAAAGCGGTTTTGCGCTGGTGGGGCGGGGTTTTGCCATGGGGGCTTATAGCAC
>CAVZGZ010000049.1:0-22324 GCA_963774775.1 uncultured Alphaproteobacteria bacterium | reverse complement strand
AATCAAAATCCGCTGCCTTACCGCTTGGCTACGCCCCAACTCGGATCCGAAAACCGCGCAGGCCGAGCCTTGCGCCGTCTCCTCCGGCAACGCCGGTCTATAGAGGGAGTTCGGCCATTTCAACAGCCCCAAGGGCGAATTCCGCCGAAAACCGCGCCTCCGGCCTAACCCTATGTGACAACGTCTTCTTCGGCGCGCCGGCGGCGGGTCTGCGCCGGCCGGAACCGCCATCCCGGCGCCTCCCCGCCCGCCCCGATTCCCTCATTCGGAGAGTTGAGAGCCGGCCGGTTTCATGGGAAGACGGCAGCCGGTTGTTATCAGAGGCAGGAGTTACATCATGACCTACCGTGCGCCGATCAACGACATCCTGCTCGCACTCAACCATGGCGCCGGCCTTCAGGCCGCGGTCGAGGCCGGCCATTACGGCGATTTCGACGGCGACATCACCGCCGCCGTGCTGGAAGAAGCCGGCAAATTCGCCGGCGACGTGCTGGCCCCGCTCAACACGGTCGGCGACGAGCACGGCATCAAGCTCGGGGACAACAAGGTGACCACCGCGCCCGGCTGGCCCGATGCCTACAGGCGCTGGACCGACGCCGGCTGGAACGCGGTGTCGGGTCCCGAAGCCTTCGGCGGCCAGGGCCTGCCGCTGGCGATCAACGCCGCCTGCACCGAAATCTGGAGCGCGTCGAACGTCGCCTTCGGCCTCTGCCCGCTGCTGACGCTCTCCGCGATCGAGGCGCTCGACGCCCATGGCAGCGACGAGTTGAAGAGGATCTATCTCGAAAAGCTCGTCACCGGCGAATGGACCGGCACCATGCAGCTCACGGAATCGCAGGCCGGCTCCGATGTCGGCGCGCTGCGCACCCGCGCCGAACGAGCCGGTGACGGCAGCTATCGCATCAAGGGCACGAAAATCTTCATCACCTATGGCGACCACGACATGACCGACAACATCGTGCATTTCGTGCTCGCGCGATTGCCCGATGCGCCGGCGGGCACCAAGGGTATTTCTCTCTTTCTTATTCCCAAATTCCTCGTCAACGCCGACGGCTCGCTCGGCGCGCAGAACGACATCTATCCGAGCGGGATCGAGCACAAGCTCGGCATGCATGCTTCCCCCACCTGCACCATGACCATGGGCGACCATGGCGGCGCGATCGGCTATCTGATCGGCGAAGAGAACCGCGGCATGCACTGCATGTTCACGATGATGAACCAGGCCCGCCTCGGCGTCGGCCTCGAAGGCGTCGGTATTGCCGACCGTGCCTATCAGCAGGCGCTGGCCTATGCGCAGGAACGCCGCCAGGGCCGCGCCGTCGGCAAGACCGGCGACGGCATGGATCCGATCATCGTGCATCCCGACGTCAAGCGCATGCTGATGCAGATGCGCAGCATGACCGCGGCTGCACGCTCGATCTGCTACGCCACCGCGGTCGCGCTCGATATTTCCGTGCGCGCCAAGGACGCCAAGGTGCGCGCTGACGCCGCCGCCCGCGGCGCGTTGCTGACGCCGATCGCCAAGGCGTTCTCCACCGACATCGGCAACGAGGTCGCCTATCTCGGCGTCCAGGTCCACGGCGGCATGGGCTTCATCGAGGAGACCGGCGCCGCCCAGCATTACCGCGACGCGCGCATCACCACGATCTACGAGGGCACCAACGGCATCCAGTCGATCGACCTCGTGACGCGCAAGCTCGCCGCCAATGGCGGCGCCTCCGTCTGGGCGCTGCTCGACGAACTCTCCGGTATCGTCAAGCAGGTCGAAGCGTCGAACGATCCCGCCTTCGGCACCACGGGCGCAAAATTGCGCGATGCGCTGGGTTCGCTGGAGCGCAGCAGCAAATGGCTGCTGGAGCGCGTCGCCACTGCGCCGAACGATGCGCTGGCCGGTGCGACGCCCTATCTGCGCCTGTTCGGTTCGACGCTCGGCGGCTGCATGCTCGCGGGCGAGGCGCTCGCGGCGAAGAGCCACGGCGACGCTGGCGATCCGCAGCGCTACGTCGCGGTAGCGCGGTTCTTTGCCGAGAACGTGACGGTGCAGGCCGGCTCGCTGGAGAAGACGGTGACCGACGGCGCCGACGCGGTGAACGGTGCGGATGCGGTGCTGCTGGGGTAAGTTTCTCGGCATTCCAATTGCCGGCTTCGGTCAGTTCGTCGTTTCACGCCGCTCCTGATTTGCCGGGGATCAGCGCCGTCGCCAGCGCGGCGATCGCGGCCGCCATGGCAAACACGTAGAAATTCCACTGCGGGCCGACATTGAGGCTTGCGACGTAGCCGCCGACCAATGGCCCGGTCAGCGCGCCGATGCGCGCGAAACTGAGCGCCCAGCCGGTGCCGGCGGATCGCACGAACGGCGCGAGACGGTCGGCGAGATAGCTGGTCAGGACCAGCGACGCCGACACTGTTCCAAACCCGGCGACCGCGACCATCGCGTAGTTCAGCCAGATCGATCCCTTGAACGCGAGAGCTGCGATTCCGACGGCGCCGAGCAGATAGGCAAGCGTCACCGTCAGGCGAACGCCAAACCGATCGGCCCACTGTCCCAGCACGATGCCGCCGATCGCGGAAGTGAAGCTGAAGACGGCGAGGAACAGCAGGCTGTCGCCGAGATTGTAGCCGCTCTTGCGCATGATCTGCGGCAGCCACTGGGCGATGCCATAGACCAGCAGCAGGCCCATGAACAAGGCGATCCAGAAGCAGACGGTGGCGAAGGCGTTGCGGGGCGAGAAGATCTCGCCAAGTACGCTGCGCCATCCGATCGTCCCCGTCGCCTTGGCCGCACCGGGTGGGACCGCCATGTCGAGACGCGCCGCAAGCGTTCGCGCGGCCTCGGAACGACCGCGTGCCACCAGCGATTCCAGCGATTCCGGCAACAGCCAGATCATCAGCGGCACGAAGACAACAGGCAGCGCGCCCACCAGCACCACCGGACGCCAGCCATGGTCCGGCAGCAGCGCCTTGCCGACGAGGGCGGCCACGAGAATTCCCACCGAATAGCCGGAATACATGATGCCGTAGTTGAGGCTCTTCCTGCGCGCCGGCGAATATTCGATGGTGAGCGCAGCGGCGACGGGAATGATGCCGCCAAGCCCAAGTCCGGCGATGAAGCGGCTGACACCGAACCATGCCGGCGTGGGTGCCCAGGCAGTAACGACCATGCAGGCGGCGAACAGCGTCAGGCAGCCGACAAACAGCGGCTTGCGGCCGTACAGCTCGCTCAGCGTTCCGCTGAAGATCCCGCCAACGAGCATGCCGAACAGCGTATAGCTTCCCATCGCGCCGAGTTCGATCGGCGTCAGCTTCCAGCTCGCATCGGTCGCCAGCGCCGGCAGGATCGCGCCGAGAACGCCGACATCGTAGCCTTCCGAAAAGATCGCGATCCAGCACAGCGCCACGACCAGCATGCTGGTGCGAGCGGATATTGCAGCTTCGGCCGGGAACAGTTTTGCATCCGATACGGCACCCTCAACGGTCATGGTCAGCCCTCCAGATGGCCGGAAACTCCGGCTCTCGATGTCGTTATTGGCGTCTTTATTCTGTCATTCTAACCACGAAGGGGGTTGCGGTTCTACACAAATGTTTTAAGATTAAAATATCTCATAGTGGGCCACGGCTCGCTTGCGCCGTGCCCACCTTCTCGTCCGCGCATATCACTGGCATGGCAGGCATTGGTATAGCTTCCTCGTCATTGCGAGCCAACGGGTCGCGCGAATGCGCGCCCGATGACAGGCTCCGCGAAGCAATCCATACAGCGGCATAACTGATAGATGGATTGCTTCGTCGCTTCGCTCCTCGCAATGACGTGGTGGTCTCGGAACGCGATTTCGCGATCTCGCGGCGCTGATCACCCGAGGTTGCCAGAATCTTTGTCCCTCCTCGAAAACAGAGGGCGCAGGGAAGACCGGGTGCGCGCTGCACCCGCGGTCTCGTGTGCAAGATGCACAAGGAAATGCGCACACGAGCATACAGGTTCAGCGGAAACACTCCGGCCTTCCCCGCGCAATGGTTTTACGGCTTATAGCGCGCTCTCCTTGGCGACCGGGCTTTTTTGTCACCATCGCTCCGCGGGCCTTGATCCGCAAAACTTGACGCCAGCGTCGGGGCGTCGGGACCACACGACTTCGCCGTACGCATCACGTGCCGTTCGTCGTCAGCACATCCGCGTCCACCGCATCTCACCGCGCGTTCGTGACGATCGCGAGCCGCCCCTCTTGTCGGGTGAGACGGGCGAAGTGATAGCGCTGATTTGCCCGACGCGTTAAGCGGAATGTTTTTCGCGCGAGGACTGGACAGGGCAAATCAGCTTGATCCGGTTCGAGAAATCAGCCGCTGCGCGCAGGCGATAAGTGCCGCCTTGCGGGCTGTCAGTCTTCTCGATCTTACAGATTTGTAACAAGACAAGATGTTTGCGGGCGGTCAGAATCCCGACCAGGCCGCAACCGCTGCCGCGGCAAGCTCATGGCGGGTGACTCACAATGAACACTTCCCGGCGCTCTAAAATCTTCTTTCCGTGGCTCACGGCGCTAACTGCGTTTGCGTTATCGGCGCATGCCGAGGAGCCAAACGGACCGCCCTCCAGAACCGCGCCGGGCAAGCCTGCCGTGCAGGCGGCCCGACCGGGCCCAAGAAATCCCGGATCAAATCCGACATCACATCCGGGATCGGTGTCGGGCCGAGGGCCTCATGATGCGCATTTTGCGCGCGGCGCTTTGCCTTCGCATAATTTTGGCGGACACGCCTATCACGGTCGTCTCGCCTGGGAAGGTGGACGCTGGCACCACGAAATACACAACGGACGCGACGGCTGGTGGTGGGATGTGGGAGGCGCCTGGTATTTTTACCCGCAACCGATGGAAGGGCCACCCGCCTACGTCTCCGACGTCGAGTTCGTCGACGACGCGGCTGGTCCTGATGGCCCGCCGGTTGCGGCAGGTTATGCCGCGCCGCCCCCGGGCTATTATCCGCCGCCCGGTGCCTACGCGCCACCTCCGCCCCCACCCCCGCCGGATCCAGCCGCGAGCGCTGTCGGAGGCGCGCTGGTCGGCGGCTTGCTTGGCGGACTTATCACGCACAGACCGGGCGGGGTGATCGCCGGCGCGGTAGCAGGCGGAGCGACCGGCGCGATCGTGGGCGCCACGGCCGCGCAGCGTGCCGGATATTATTGGTCGCAAGGCGGATGCTATTATCGATATCCGTCGGGACAGTACGCGCCGGTGGACCCGCGCAGTTGCTATTGAATCACGGCCAGCTTCGGTTGTGATTGAATCAGGCTTGCGCGGGGCTGGTGGGTCTCGCGCGCGCTGCCCATACGCCAATCGATCGCTGCTATTTCGCGACCTGTCCGACCAGCCACCGTCCCTTGTGGATGTCGAACTTCACCAGGCCTTCATCGCGCATTTTCAAGAGCAGGGACTGGCACGCCTCCTCATTCGGAATGTTGGCGCGTTTCATGACTTCGTAGACTTTGAGCGGCTTCTCGCGCAGCGCGCTCAGGATTTTTTCTCGCTCATTGAGCACGACTGAACTCCTAAAATGACCGCACGCGTGAAATCACTGACAATAAGAAAGCTGATCTTCCGTGACGACGCGCTCGACATTGTCTGATTTGCTCTTGATGCGGTATCTGAGGCGTCCGTCGGCCTCGATCGGCATCCGTTGAACGATGGTGTAAATCATCGGCGGCTCGGTTTCAGCACGGCCCTGCGGTCCCTGGCGCTGGTGGAGCACGTCTTCATTCAGCTTGTAGGCATAGGACATGAGTCGACCTCTAACATTGACGGCTGCTCTAGCGTGGACCGTGCTGCTGCGCAATGGAACTATGGCCCTTCCAGCGTGGGCCCGTGAAAGCGAATGGCGCTTAAACGATGCGATCGACCGCTACGGAGCGCCTCAAGAGAGCGTCAGGGACATTGACCTAATGCGGGCGAAATAGCCAGCACGTATCCGTTGATTGCCATTTGATCACAGCGGGTGGATGCTGCCGGCTTGCGGGCGCAAGGGAGAGCGGCATGAGCAAGGCACATCTCGATATCAAGCACCGCAACACGGACGGCGAGATCAGCGGCAAATACGGAAGTACGCCCGTCGGCACCTTGCGCAAATTCTATGGACGGGGTTTCGCAGCCGGCTATCCCGACACCGAGCAGCTGAGCGCGGTTCTTCCCAATCTGAACGAAACGGCGCTGAGCCAGCTCCGCCGCGATCATGAGACCGGCCATCTCGGGCACAAGATCGCCAACGCGTCCAAGTAGGGCCGCTGGAGCGGAATGGCAAAGACCCTCCTTTCAGTGCAGGATTTGCGGTGGCGCGCGTTCGCAGAACTCCGGATGCAGCCAGGCTGTTCGGACGTTCAGGGCATCGCTATCAATCGCGTCCTGGACCCGCGCGCCGAGAACAATTGGTCGCTCTGTGTGCTGTCCGCAGGCACCGCCGATGCCAACACCGCGGCGCGCGCAGCGGTAAGGGTGCAGCAGGCGTTGCGACAAAATTACGATCTGATGTGGGATTGATCCTGCTCTCTTGCGCGCAACGAAAGGCCCGCCCGGGTGCGCCCGGCTCGGTCTTCGAGCCCAACTGCGACATTATATCGTTGTGCATTTGCTGCCTGCAGGGCGCATCGTTTCCGAATGACCGGGATAGGACCGATTTCTGCAATTTCGGCGTCGGCTGTCCTGACGCTTTGTCAAATTGCCTTTGCCGAAGGTGTTGAGAGCCAGCCGCTCTTGCGACCGGCCTTGGATATAAGGAATGGCCTAATACTCGAAGCGCGTCTCCCGCGACCTTTGTCTCTCAACGAGAACGCTGCTCTAAGGCCCATGGACCAATTCAAGGAATGCGAGTCCTGTCCGGAGATGATCGTCGTTCCGGCGGGACAATTTATCATGGGAGCTCACGAGAACGAACCCGGGAGCACGCCAGATGAAAGACCGCAGCACCAGATAAGTTTCACGCAATCGTTCTCGGTGGGCCGGTACGCCGTGACATTCGACGAATGGGACGCCTGCGTGGCTGCAATGGGTTGCAGCTATCGCCCGCCCGACCAGAACTGGGGGCGCGCAAAACAACCCGTGATAAACATCCTCTGGGATGAGGCCAAGGAATACGTGGCGTGGCTGTCGCACAAGACGGGTCGACCTTACCGGCTATTGAGCGAAGCCGAGCGCGAATATATTACGCGCGCGGGCACATCGTCGGCATTCTGGTGGGGTGACGACTTCAAACCACTTCAAGCCAACAGTGCCCATCCAGCCGATCATTCGCAGCCAACGTTTGCCAGGACAGTTCCGGTCGATTCGTTTGCCCCTAACCCCTGGGGGTTTTTTCAGGTCCACGGGAATGTCTACGACTGGGTCGAGGATTGCGGAAATGACAGCTACAAAAATGCGCCATCAGACGGATCGGCGTGGATGGAAGGAAATTGCAACGTTCACATGCTGCGCGGTGGTGCGTTTAGCCGACGTCCCGAGACACTTCGATCCGCCGCGCGGCTATGGTCTGGCGGGACCAACCGCATGGTCTATATGAGCGTCCGCGTCGCGAGAACGGGAGCTCGATAGCAACGTACCCGCATGAGCGCATGCGACGTGCGGGATCGACAGCTAATGAAAACCCGGATGTCGCGTTGCTCGTCCGGGTTACGGTTGCTAGACGCCAAGCCACGTGAGGCCGCCCGGAAGACCGCCGACCGCGAAGTCAACTTGCGGAACTCTTCGATGAACGGGATCGCGGGCCGTTTCCGAACTGTGAAGAATTGGCGTCGAATAGAGCCAGATATCGCCAGCTTCGGCCAGACAAACAGCGGTCCCGCACCGCTGAACAACAGACTTCACTTCGCGTTCATGGATTGGACCCAATCGGTGCGATCCGGGCGCGATTAGAAGCGGCGCGTTGGTTTCAGGAACGGTATCGAGGTGGACCCGAAGCGTCACCATGCTTGCCAGCACGTCAAACGGTGGCGCGACATGGAGCAATCCGCTCTTGACGGTCCAGGGACCGAAACCTTCAACTTCCATCCGTTTGGCAACAGCGATCGTTCGATCCTGATGCCACGGAAGTCCCCAGTTGGTCGAAGCTGTCTTGTCGAACAGGATGGCTCTGACGGCTCGAGCAGCATTTCCAAGGACCGAAGCCGCGACCTGTCCAACCGCTCCTGATGACGCCAAAAATGGCTGAAGCGCGGGAATCCCGTGGAGCCGGATAGCAGCTTGATCCGACGGGAAACCGGCAGTTGCGTCCTCTAGCCCTTGCAAATCCGCAGCGCTGAGAGCTGCGCGCATACGCAGTGCGCCGTCCTTCGCGAACGACATCGCATCATGCCCGGAAAGTTCGACGCTCTGAAACATCGATTACCCAATCGGCTTCAGTCCCGCCTCGATCGCTGCCCGCCTCGGCTCGAGGAATGGCGGCAGTGAGAGTTTCTCGCCCAGCGTTTCCATCGGCTCGTCGGTGGCAAAGCCCGGGCCGTCGGTGGCGATCTCGAACAGGATGCCGTTGGGCTCGCGGAAATAGAGGCTGCGGAAATAGAAGCGGTCGATCTCGCCGCTGTTCGGAATCCGCAGTTCGGTGAGATGCCTGGTCCAGGCGTGATACGTCGTTTCGTCCGGGGTGCGGAACGCGACGTGGTGGACGCCGCCGGCGCCTTGCCGCGCAACAGGCACCTCCTTGTCTTCGATCACATGCAGCTCGGCGGCGGAACCGCCCCCGCCCATCTCGAACACATGAATCGCCGCGCCGTAAGCGGCATAGTCGCGCACGCGGCGCATGTTCATGACCTCGGTCAGCACGGAGGCGGTGCGCGACAGCTCATGCACGGTCAGCACGATCGGACCCAAGCCGCGGATCTGGTGCTCCGCCGGCACGGGGCTGCGCTCCCATGGCGAGGCGGGTCCGGCGCCGCCGTCGTCGACCAGCACCAGCCGCTGACCTTCCCCATCCTCGAACGGCAGGGTCAGCCGGCCGTCGACCTCGACGACATCGCGCGTCACGCCGCCGGCCTTTTTCAGGCGATCCCGCCAATAGCCCAGGCTTTTTTCGCCCGATACCCGCAGGCCGGTACGCGAGATGGAGTTGGTGCCGCGCCCCTCGGGGGAGGCGGGAAAATCGAAGAAGGTCAAGTCGGTTCCGGGATTGGCTTTTCCGTCGGCGTAGAACAGGTGGTAGGCAGAGACGTCGTCCTGATTGACGGTCTTCTTGACCAGCCGCATGCCGAGCAGGCCGGTATAAAACGCCAGGTTGTCGCGCGGCTTAGCCGAGATCGCCGTTAAATGGTGGATGCCGGTTAGCTGCATTGCGTTATCCTGTTATCCTAAAGTCCCGTGAGGGCAAAACGGGCGGGACATTTGGGCGTTGTCGCGTATCATGTAGGATAGAGCGAGATGACTCGCCAGCGGCATGGGCGCCGCCGTAAATGCTGGGGAGCGCTTGATGACCGGGCACCTGATCGTCACCGACGAAGACACCACCCGCGTGATCAAACTGCGGCGGCCGGAGAAAAAGAACGCGATCACGCCGGACATGTATCGTGGCATCAGCGACGCCATCGACACGGCGCAGAACAATCCGAAGATCCGCTGCATTGTTCTGACCGGCGGTTCCGGCGTGTTCACGGCTGGTAACGATGTCGAGGACCTGCTCGCGGACAGCACCTCGGACTCTGAGGCGCCGCACGTGCTGAGAGCGTTGAAACTGCTCTATTCGCTCGCCCATAACGTCAAGCCGATCATTGCCGCGGTCGACGGCGTCGCAATCGGCATCGGCACCACCATGCTGTTCCATTGCGACTATGTGCTGGCGAGCAAGACCGCGACGTTCTCGACGCCGTTCGCCCGACTAGGCCTGGTGCCGGAAGGCGCCTCCAGCCTGCTGATGCCGCGCTCCATTGGTCACCAGCGCGCCTTTGCCATGCTGGTGATGGGCCGCACCATGACGGCCGACGACGCCCGCGATGCCGGCTTTGTCAATGTGGTGGTGGCGCCCGGCCATACCGAGGCCGAGGCGCGAAAGGTGGCGCGCGAGATCTGCGCGCTGCCGGCGGAGGCAGTCGCAATCTCGCGCAAGCTCTTGAAGCTGCCGCCCGAAGACATCACCCGCCGGATCGAGCAGGAGAGCCACCTGTTCGGCCAGCGGATGCGCTCGAATGAAGCGGTCGCGGCGTTCAAGGCCTTCTTTGCACGCAAGAGGAATTGAACAACCAGGTTCGCAAAATCGTTGCGCCACCGCGCTATAATTTCGCTGCGTCGCCACGCTATAGTGAAACCATGAGCCATTTGCGTATCCACCTCCTTGCAGCCGTTGCATTCTCGGCAGGCATCGCCCTCGCCACGCCCTGCCGCGCCCAAACCGCAGATACCGTCGAACTGCGGATTCTGGCGATCAATGATTTCCACGGCTATCTGCGCCCGCCGCCGGGCGGAATCCGGATTGCCGACCCTGATGACAAGAGCAAAAGCATCGTGGTGCCCGCCGGCGGTTCGGAACGTATGGCAACCGTGGTCCGGCAATTGCGCGAGGGCCACGGCAACACGATCTTCGTCGCCGCCGGCGACCTGATCGGCGCCAGCCCGTTCCTGTCGGCCATGTTCCATGACGAGCCGACCATCGAGTCGCTGTCGACGATGGGGCTCGCGCTCTCTGCCGTCGGCAATCACGAATTCGACGAGGGCAAGGACGAATTGCTACGGATGCAAAATGGCGGCTGCCATCCGGTCGACAAATGCCTGGGACCGCATCCGTTCGCAGGGGCCAAGTTTCACTATCTCGCCGCCAGCACGATCGAGAAGGCGACCGGCAAGACCGTGTTTCCCGCCTACGAGATCAGGGAGTTCGAGGGCATCCCGGTCGCGTTCATCGGGCTGACGCTGAAGGGCACGCCTGACATCATCTCGCCGGACAGTGCCAGAGGCCTTGAATTCCGCGACGAGGCCGAGACGGTGAATGCGCTGGTTCCCGAACTGAAGGCGCGCGGCGTCGAGGCCATCGTGGTGCTGATCCACGAAGGCGGCTCGCCGACCGGCGGATACAACGAATGCCCCGGCATATCCGGGCCGATCGTCGATATCGTGAAGAAGTTCGATCACGCCGTCGACGTCGTGATCTCCGGCCATACGCATCAGGCCTATGTCTGCGAAATCGACGGGCGGCTTGTCACCTCCGGCGACAAATACGGCACGCTGGTCACGGCCATTGACCTCAAGCTCGATCGGGCGACCCGCGACATCGTCAGTGCCAAGGCCAATAACACCATCGTCCGCGTCAGCGGCACCGCCCGCGATCCCGAGCAGTCCGCGCTGCTTGAATCCTATGACCGGGTCGCTGCCCCGCTCGCCAACCGACCCGCCGGCTCCATCACCGAGACGCTGTCGCGCGTGCCTAACCCGGCCGGCGAGAGCGCGCTGGGCGATATCATCGCCGACGCCCAGCTCGCCGCGACCAGCGCAACCGCAAGCGGCGGCGCCGTAATCGCTTTCACCAATCCGGGCGGCATTCGCATCGATATCGCGCGGAAGGAGGATGGCGCGGTCACCTACGCCGACATCTTCGCCAGCCAGCCGTTCCGCAACCAGCTGGTGACGCTGACGTTGACGGGAAAGCAGATCAAGGACGCGCTGGAGCAGCAATGGTCCGATCCGAAGCGGCCGCGGATCCTGCAGGTATCGAAGGGCTTTGCCTATGCGTGGGACGGCACGAAACCTGACGGCGCGCGCATCCTCGCCGAGCGGCTGTCGCTGAATGGGACACCAATCGATCCCGCGGCGAGCTACCGCGTCACGGTGAACAACTTCCTCTCCGTCGGCGGCGACGGCTTTACCGTGTTCAAGGACGGCACGTCCCCGCAATTCGGCAGCTATGACGTCGATGCGCTGGATGCCTATTTCAAGGCCAACTCGCCGCTATCGCCGGGACAGCCCCAGCGCATCGCCCGGGTAAACTGACAGATCAGTGAACTGATCGGATCGGTTGACTTGATGCGCGGGCTGGGTCAATCGACCCGGCCGGCGGCGGCACTTCCGGAACCCGCGGCAAACGATTAGGTTATCCCCTTCGCAATCACGCCCGGGCGGTTCGGAACTCCCTGCATGACAACCCTTCTCCTGACCCATCGGGCCAGTCTCGATCATCTGACGCCGCCTGGACATCCGGAGCGGCCCGACCGGATCCGGGCGGTCGAGCAGGTGCTCGGCGAGAGCCGCTTCGACACGCTCGTGCGCGAGGATGCGCCCGAGGGCTCGCTCAATTCGGTGACGCTCTGCCACGACGGGCACTATGTCGAGGAACTCCGTCATGTCGCACCCTCGAGCGGCCTGATCTATCTCGACGGCGACACCTCGATGTCGCCGGGCACCTGGGAGGCCGTGATGCGCGGCGTCGGCGGCGCGGTGGCGGCAGCCGATGCCGTCATGTCGGGCACCCATCACAATGCGTTCGTCGCGACGCGGCCACCGGGCCATCATGCCGAGATCAACAGGCCGATGGGCTTTTGCCTGTTCGATCACGCCGCCATCGCCGCGCGCCACGCCCAGCGCAAATACGGCATCAAGCGCGCGGCCGTGGTCGATTTCGACGTCCATCACGGCAACGGCACGCAGGACATTTTCTGGGCCGATCCGACCGTCATGTATTGCTCGACGCACCAGATGCCGCTGTTTCCCGGCACGGGTGCGAGCGGCGAGCGCGGCGAACACGACAATATCGTCAACGCGCCGCTCGCCTCCGAAGACGGCAGCGCCAAATTCCGCGCCGCGTTCGAGAACCTGATCCTGCCGCAGTTGCAGAAATTCTCACCCGAACTCGTGATCATCTCGGCCGGCTTCGATGCGCACTACCGTGATCCCCTGGCTTCGCTCAATCTCAAGGCCGAGGATTTCGGCTGGGTGACGCGCAAGCTGATCGATGTCGCCAACACCAGCGCGGGCGGCCGGGTCGTCTCGGTGCTGGAGGGCGGCTACGACCTGCAGGGGCTGAAAGAGTCGGTAGCCGAGCACGTCACCGCATTGATGGGCGCGTGAATTGTCGCCACAATACCTCCGCAAAAATTCGATTGATTCTGCGCCGGCAATTTGGGGCGCAACCGGGAATGCGATATGGCCGAAAATACCCAAGTGGACGTCAAGAAGCTGTCCTTCGAGCGCGCGATCGAGGAACTTGAATCGATCGTCAAGCGGCTGGAGGACGGCAAGGTGCCGCTGGAGGAGTCGGTTGCAATCTACGAGCGCGGCGAGGCGTTGAAACGGCGCTGCGAAGAACTGCTGCGGCAGGCCGAGGCGAGAGTTCGACAAGATCACCACCGACGCCTCGGGCCAGGTGACCGGGACTGAGCCGCTCGACGTGCAATAGCGCTCGCACGGCAACAATCGAGAACATTGGGCGAATCCAGCGCCCTCCAGAGCCAAAATAGCTCTTTGCGCCATCCGTGGCCTGCTATAGTCCGGCCGCCGCCATCCGGGGACAGTACGTGCGCGTTCAGCACCGACACATCATCTATATTCAGGGATACGATCCGCGCGGGCTGGCGCAATATTACCGCATGTTCCGCACCGAACTGCGCAAGTTCGGCCGGCTCTATCAGCTTTCCGCCACGATAAGCCGGCCCAAGGTCGCCCCCGACGACGAGATCGCCTCCTGGACCATCGAGACCAAGGCGGACGACTGGCAGAGCCGAACCGATTACGATTTCCTGCGCTTCGAGGACTTCATCCAGCGCGACCTGGCCGCGCCCATTTGGCGCACGGTGTTGCAGGCGGTGTGGATCTATTGGCGGCTGATGTTGTCAGGCACGATCGCGCGGTTCGCTCGGGCAAATTGGCGTTTTGCGACCTTCATCTCCTATCCGCATTTCGTGCTGCTGCTGGAGGCCGTGGGCGCGGCCGGCATCGCCTTTGTGTTCGAAAAGGGCCTTAATGCGATCGGCGTTCCCGACCTGTTCAGCATTCCTGCGGCAATCGCGATCTTCGTCGCCCTGCTCGGCATTGTGCTGAAATACACCGAGAACAGCACCTATGTGCTCTATCTGTTGTCCGACACGATCTGGACCTGGGAATTCTCGCACCGCGAGCGTCCCGAATGGGACCAGCGCATCGACCGCTTTGCGCAGCGTCTCGTCGATGTCGCACGCGGAAGCGAGGCGGATGAAATCGTCATCGTCGGCCACAGTTCCGGGTCGTTCCTGGGCACCGAGTTGCTGGCCCGGGCGCTCAAGCTCGATCCAGCGCTCGGACGGCACGGTCCGCGCATCGTGCTGCTGACGATCGGCGGCAATTTTCCGATCGTCGGTTTCCACGCCGTTTCGAGGGATTTCCGCGAGCACCTGCGCCAACTCGCGGTCGAACCGTCGATTGACTGGATCGACTGCCAGGCCCGCAAAGACGTGATGAATTTCTACCAGCTCGATCCGATCAAGAGTCACGGCATCGAGGTCGGCGCGAGCCAACGTAACCCGATCATCGTGCCGGTGCGTTTCCGCGACATCATCAAGGCGGAACATTACGAGAGCTTCCGCTGGCAGTTCTTCCGGGTCCATTTCCAGTTCGTGATGGCCAACGAAGTGCCCGACGCCTACGACTTCTTCATGATCGTCTGCGGGCCGGTGCCGCTGAGCGAGCGCATGGCAGTTCCCGACGCCGCGCTTGATGTCGCAACCGGCGACGCCCAAGTCCGCGAAAAGGCCTGGACGCGGATCGAATCGGCCGGCTCAGACCGGCCGGATGCCGCCGAATTGGGCGGCATGGAACCCTCCGTCCGCCGCAGCGGTTGAAAAATCAAGGTTTTTCGATGGCCCCCCGGGAACTCGAATCAGCCCGGCGGGTTGGCTTTAACCCCCGCTTTGGTGTAAAGCTTGCAGTTCTATGGGTTGTTGAGAGCGGCCTGCCGCCGGTTTCCGAGGGCGGCAAGCACTTCAAATGGCTGAAGAAAACTGACCGGGAAGGGTGAAGCTACCACCGTGATGCATATCAGAAGGTTCGATCCGGAGTGCATCTAGGCTTTTAGATCAGGCTCCAGGCTGCCGAGATGGCACGTGGCGTCTGGATTTTCACTGCGCAGTTAATGCGCGACCCATCTCGCGTCGGGCCGTTCGCCCCGACATGCAAAATTGGAACATCGCTGTGACCACATTTAGTAAGACCCCGCTTCTTGATACCATTCGCACGCCCGACGACCTTCGCCGGCTGAAGATCGAACAGGTGCAGCAGGTTGCCGACGAACTGCGGCAGGAAACCATCGATGCCGTTTCCGTCACCGGTGGGCATTTCGGCGCCGGCCTCGGCGTGGTCGAGCTGACCACCGCGATCCATTACATCTTCGACACCCCGCGCGACCGCCTGATCTGGGACGTTGGTCACCAGGCCTATCCGCACAAGATCCTGACCGGCCGCCGCGACCGCATCCGCACGCTCCGCACAGGGGGCGGTCTGTCCGGTTTCACCAAGCGCACCGAGAGCGACTACGATCCGTTCGGCGCTGCACATTCCTCGACCTCGATCTCCGCCGGCCTCGGCATGGCCGTGGCGCGCGACCTCTCCGGCGGCAAGAACAACGTTATCGCCGTGATTGGTGACGGCGCGATGTCGGCGGGCATGGCCTATGAAGCCATGAACAATGCGGGTGCGATGAACTCGCGCCTGATCGTCATCCTCAACGACAACGACATGTCGATTGCGCCCCCGGTCGGCGCCATGAGCGCGTATCTGTCGCGGCTCTATTCCGGCAAGACCTACCGCACGCTGCGCGAGGCGGCCAAGCAGATCAACAAGCGCCTGCCGAAGATCCTCGCCAACCGCGCCAACCGCGTCGAGGAATATTCCCGCGGCTTCATGATGGACGGCGGCACGCTGTTCGAAGAACTCGGCTTCTACTATGTCGGCCCGATCGACGGTCATAACCTCGACCATCTGCTCCCCGTGCTGAAGAACGTTCGCGACATGGAGACCGGCCCGATCCTGGTCCACGTCGTCACGCAAAAGGGCAAGGGCTACGCTCCGGCGGAAGCCGCGGCCGACAAATACCATGCCGTGGTCAAGTTCGACGTTGCCACCGGTGCCCAGGCCAAGGCCAAGCCGAACGCGCCGGCGTACCAGAACGTGTTCGGCCAGAGCCTCGTCAAGGAAGCCCAGAAGGACGACAAGGTCGTCGCCATCACCGCGGCGATGCCGTCGGGCACGGGCGTCGACATCTTCAACAAGGCGTTCCCCAACCGAACCTTCGACGTCGGCATCGCCGAGCAGCACGCGGTGACGTTCGCGGCCGGTCTTGCCACCGAGGGCTACAAGCCCTTCTGCGCGATCTACTCGACCTTCCTGCAGCGCGGTTACGACCAGGTGGTCCACGACGTCGCGATCCAGAGCCTGCCGGTTCGTTTCGCAATCGACCGCGCCGGACTGGTCGGCGCCGACGGCGCTACCCATGCCGGTTCGTTCGACAACGCCTATCTCGGCTGCCTGCCGAACTTCGTCATCATGGCCGCTTCCGATGAAGCCGAAATGGTGCACATGGTCGCGACCCAGGTCGCGATCAACGACCGGCCGAGCGCGCTGCGTTATCCGCGCGGCGAAGGCCGCGGCGTCGAAATGCCCGAGGTCGGCATTCCCCTGGAGATCGGCAAGGGCCGCATCGTCAGGCAGGGCAGCAAGATCGCCCTGTTGTCGTTCGGCACCCGTATGGCCGAATGCGAAAAGGCCGCCGACGAACTCGCCGCCCACGGCCTCTCCACCACCATTGCCGATGCGCGCTTCATGAAGCCGCTGGATGTCGATCTGGTGCTGAAGCTGGCGCGCGAGCATGAAGTCCTGCTCACCATCGAGGAAGGCTCGATCGGCGGGTTCGGTTCGCACGTCATGCAGACGCTGGCGGAGCACGGCATGCTCGACGGCGGTTTGCGGATGCGCGCGATGGTCCTGCCCGACGAATTCATCGACCACGATTCGCCGAACGCGATGTATGCCCATGCAGGCCTCGACGCCAAGGGCATCGTCGCCAAGGTGTTCGACGCGCTCGGCAAGGACTACAAGGCCGAGACGGTCAAGCTCGCCTAAAGAGCGCTCATCGCGTTGGCCGCCCCTCAGATTTTAGACCGAGCGGGTTTCGCTTCGGAGATCGGGCCAGTTCAGGATTGCTGAGCTGGCTTCTCCCCAACAGGTATCTTCGGAATTTGTTCGCTCGGCAAGTCAGGGATCTTCGGATAGTACCCGATCGCCTTGCTCAGGGATGGCCAAGTGCGGGAGGCGATCTCGAAGACTATCGCCGCGAACAGGTGTGCGCCGATAATGAACCAAACATACCGATCCAGCGGACTGTGAGCCACCAAGCGGCCTATTAGATCAGTCCCGATCGAGATCGCTACAAACAGCCAAAATTGAGCCCGATAAAAGGTACCCAGCCGATTGGTGACATCGGAATTTGCCTGAAATAGGCGACGCCTGATCTGCGGCAGCTCGGGGTCGCTAGCCTCGACGTGCATGCCGTAAGCAAATACCGAATGCAGCAGCCGTTGATAGACACCCTGATCGATATACCAGAAAGCCAAAACGCCCGCACTGCCGACAACGCAGATGACAGCCCTCAAATAGGCCAACGCGTCGGCACGGACGTCAATGAGACCATTGGGGATCAGTATCGCGTTCGGCGGCACGACGATCGGGGTAGCGGTGGTCGTGATCAACAGGGCAATCGCTGCCAATACCGCGGCAGTCCACGCCGAAGAAATGGCGCGCATCTGGCTTTGCGACCTATCGAAGTCGCTTTCAAAGGAGCGAAGTTGACCGTATAGCGCTACACGATCGGATTCCTTGAATATTGGCATGGGCTATCCGCACGTAGAGGTAGCAATAACAAATAATAACCCATTTTGGATACTAAGCAAATGAAAGTCTATCTTGCAGGCCCCGACGTTTTCCTGCCGGACGCCGTCGAGATCGGGCGACAGAAAGCCGCGATCTGCGCACGTTACGGCCTGATCGGACTCTATCCGCTCGACAACACGGTCGACCTGTCCACCGCGATGCCTCGCTCACCATCTTCAAGGGCAACGAGGCGATGATGGACGCGGCCGATACCATCATCGCCAATTTGACACCGTTTCGCGGCCCCAGTGCCGACGCAGGCACCGTCTATGAGCTCGGCTACATGGCGGGGCGCGGCAAATTGTGCCTCGCCTATAGCAACGATCCCGCGTCATACCGGGAGCGTGTAGCGCGGCTATATGATGTGAAGACCGCGCCCGCGGGCCATTTGACCGATCCGGAAGGACTGACCGTGGAAGACTTCGGCTGGTCCGATAATCTGATGATGGTCCATGCACTCGACCTGCACGGCTGCCCGCTGGTGACGTCACGCCATGTACCTGCCGACATCTGGCACGATCTTGCCGCGTTCGAGACCTGCGTGCGCCTCGCGGCTGATCGAGCCCATGGTAAATCGGGCTGACATTGACGAAGAACAGCGACCATGAACCTGCCTCCCGCAAGCGCGTGGACGTGCTGCTGGTCGAGCGCGGCCTGTTCGAAAGCCGGGCCCGGGCCCGCGCGGCGATCGAGGCCGGATTGGTGGTGGCCGACGGCAAGGTCGTTCTCAAGGCATCGGAGACCATCGTGACTGACGCCGAGCTATCTGCGCAGCCCGCGCATCCGTTCGTGTCGCGCGGCGGCGTGAAGCTTTCGGCGGCGCTGGAACACTATCCCATCGACGTCGAAGGCCATGTCTGCCTCGACGTCGGCGCGTCGACCGGCGGCTTCACCGAAGTGCTGCTGGCGAACGGCGCCAGCCTGGTATTTTCGATCGACGTCGGCCACGGCCAGTTGCATCCCTCGCTGCAGGGACATCCCAGGATCGTCTCCATGGAGGAGACCGACATCAGAAGCTTTGAAGGCAAGCGGCTGCCGGCACGACCTGACATCGTCGTCATCGACGTCAGCTTCATCTCGCTGAAGGCGGTGCTGCCGGTGGCGCTGTCGCTGGCGGCGGCGCCGATGAGCCTGCTGGCGCTGATCAAGCCCCAGTTCGAGGCGGCGCGAAAACACTCCAAGCGCGGTATCATCCGCAACGCGATGGTGCACCAGGAAATCTGCGACGACATCTCGGCGTTTGCGGCCTCGCTCGGCTGCACCGACATCCAGGTGTTTCCGTCGTCGATCACGGGCGGCGACGGCAATATCGAATTCTTCCTCGGTGCCCGCCGTGGCTGAACACCTCACCATCGATCATGTCGGCCACTTCGGTGACGGTGTCGCCCTCTTCGGCGGCGCGAACGTGTATGTGCCCTATACGCTCGGCGGCGAGACCGTGGAGGTGGAAGCCGTCCCAGGCCATCCCGATCGCCGGCGCCTGCTTAAGGTCGAGCGTGCAAGCCCCGAACGCATCGCGCCGTTCTGCCCGCACTTTGCCATCTGCGGCGGCTGCGCCATTCAGCACTGGGAAAGCGAACATTATCGCGCGTGGAAGCGCGGTCTCGTGGTCGAAACGCTCGCGCAGGCCGGGCTTGATTGCGAAGTCCATCCACTGATCGACGCCCACGGCCTCGGCCGGCGGCGTATCACTTTGCATGCGCGAATGGGCACGCATGAAGTGCTCAAGGTGGGCTTTGCCGCGGCAGGCTCCCACGACATCATTCCGGTCGATCGCTGCCCGATCCTCGACCCTGGCCTCGACGGCGCGCTGGATGCGGCATGGGCGCTGGCCGAACCGCTGATATCGACGGGAAAGCCGCTCGACATCCAGATCACCGCCACCGACGACGGCCTCGACATCGACGTGCGCGGCTCGGGACCGCTGCCGACAAAGCTGATCACCACGCTGTCACGCATTGCCGAGCAGCACCGCCTGGCGCGGCTGACGCGCCACGGCGAACTGGTGCTGCAGCGCGCGCCGCCGACGATCGCAATGGGGACCACGCGGGTCGCCCTGCCGCCGGGGTCCTTCCTGCAGGCGACCGCGGCCGGCGAGGAAGCGCTTGCAACGTTGGTGATCGAACATTGCAAGCGCGGCAAACATGTCGCCGACCTCTTCTGCGGGGTCGGACCGTTCGCGCTGCGGCTCGCCGCCAAGTCGAAGATCGCGGCATTCGACAGCGACGCGGGCGCAGTCGCGGCGTTGCAAAAGGCAGCGACCTCCACATCGGGGCTGAAGCCGGTCAAGGCCGAGGCGCGCGACCTGTTCCGGCGGCCGCTGATGCCGCAGGAATTGCGCGACTACGACACGGTCGTGTTCGATCCGCCCCGACAGGGCGCGCAGGCGCAGGCGACGCAGCTTGCCGCCAGCAAGGTGCCGACATTGGTTGCGGTCTCCTGCAACATCACGACGTTTGCGCGCGACGCAAAAATCCTGGTCGATGGCGGCTACACGATCGAAGGCGTCACGCCGGTCGACCAGTTTCGCCACACCCCGCATGTCGAACTGGTGGCGCGGTTTTCGCGCAAGCGTTGAACGCCACGGCAAGCACCGCCCGCAAGCATCTACCGCGCGGAAGACATCGATGCTAGTCTTCAGGTTGTAATTCAAATTTTATCGATTGCGGCACGGTTCGGGCCGCAATCGTCGGCCATCCAATCGGTGGGCCGAACCGCTATTTCTGCCGGACTGTGTGACCTATCACACTGACCGGGTCACCGGGACCTGATCAACTTCCGGTTTCAAGGGCTCTCTCTGCCAGCGAGGCTCCGCTCTGGACGATTGACGCGTCCGAGATGACGACAATGCCGAAATTCGGGAGGCAAGCAATCAGATGCCTGAGGTAACCCAAGCTTTCATCAGCTACGCGCATAATGATGCGATCATTGCCAGCGAGATCGAGCGACAGCTCACCATTCTGGCGGAGAAGGGCAAGGGCAAGGCATTTCTGAAATGCTTTCTCGACACCAAGAGCATCCCGCCGGGCCAGCGATACCAGCCGATTATCCAGTCCGCGCTCGAACAGACCGATTGGTTGATCGTGGTCTTTACCGGAGATCAAAGCGTCTATTGCGGCTACGAAATCGGCATCTACAGCATCGTGAAGCCGCACGATGACAAGGCGCACGAAGACAAGCCCGTCACCTGCCTTCATGATGTCGACAAGAGCAAGCTTCCAGGGGTGCTGGATGGATACAACACCACATTGGTCAGCCAGGTCGCCCCCTACACGGCCGACGATCCGATTCCGTCGGGAGAGGAAGTAAAACTCTGGTGGGGAAGTTCGGTTGGCAAATTTCTCAAGGCGTTCTGCAGCATCAAGGATCTTTACACCGCCAACGATTGCGCCGACCCGAGCGAGTACACGGTCGACATCGCCAAGGCGGCGAAGCAGATCTGTCATGCCTTCGAGGTCGCCCGCCAGGAAGACGAAGTGTCGGAAACGCCGGTTCAGGCGGGATTCGAGATCACGATCTATCCTTCGCATGATGGGACGCTAAAGCGCATTCCGGAAAGCTCGCCGCTGGTGGGCTCCAGCCGGGCGTTCGACATTCTCGGGCTCAATCTGCCGTTCTCGCTGAGCTCGGACCAGGCGCCGCAGACCACCTGGGGACAAATACGCCAGGCACTGTCCCGGCCGGACCGCGCCAACATTCCCTGGATGGACAAGCTGGAGATCAACGTCGGCCTGGCGGCGGCCCTGAAAACGCCCGAACCCGATGACGTCACGTTCAGAGGCAGCCGGGACGGCCGCATCTATCGCGCCATCCTCACCCGGCACAAGCTCTTCAAGAACGGCAAGCGGCGATTCTACGTCCTGCTCGTGGAAACGTTCGACCGCAGGTTCGTCGGCGACCGGCAGACCTCCCTGCTGTTGATTGCGCTCACGCTGGCGTCTCGCTGGCGCTTTACCTTCTTCGAAAAGTGGAACGAGACGCTAAAGCAATTCGATGCCACCAGACCCGAGAAGGAGTTCCAGGACGCCTGCCGTCAGCTCGAATACAACATGGATTGGATGGAGCACGAGGGTGTGGAGCTCGGTGCCGACGACATGAGCGCGATGGTCGACGCGTTCGGATACGACAACAGGGCGCGCGTCGAACGTTTCTATACCGATTGGGCCGTTGCCAAGAAGGAACTCGATAGCCAATTGCCGCAGACGTTCGAAGGATTGACGCCCGAAGCGCGCACGCAAACCCAAAATGCGATCATCAAATTCCTGACCGCGATCAAGCAGCAGAACGCCGAGTTTCTCAAGCTCTGCATCGACAAATATGCGGAGAAGATGCGCTGCAATGGGGGATGAAGAGTGCCGTGTTTCAGCGGCGCTCTCTTGTCACGGAGAAAATCGTAGGGTGGGCAAAGGCGCTCTTGGCGCCGTGCCCACCATTTAACCGTGATGATCATTCCGAGTGGTGGGCACGCTTCGCTTTGCCCACCCTACGAC
>CAVZGZ010000048.1:0-32196 GCA_963774775.1 uncultured Alphaproteobacteria bacterium | reverse complement strand
AAGCCTTGATTTGACGACGTTCGCGCGCCCGCCGGAGGGCCGCGACGTCGAATGGCTGATATCGGACCGACCGGTGCCCTACCCCGATTCCGTGGCCGAGATGGAGGCACGGGTTGCCGACATCGCGGCCGGACGCGCCGCCGAACTGGTGTGGCTATTGGAGCACCCCCCACTCTACACGTCAGGCACCAGCGGCAAGGCCGGCGATCTGCTCGAGGCGCGCTTTCCGATGTTTCAGACCGGGCGCGGCGGGCAAGTGACCTATCACGGCCCCGGCCAGCGGATCGCCTATGTGATGCTCGATCTGAAGCAGCGGCGGCCGGACGTGCGCGCCTTTGTGGCGGGCCTGGAAGAATGGATCATCCGGACGCTTGCCGCATTCAACGTCCGCGGCGAACGGCGCGAGGACCGCGTCGGAGTGTGGGTCAGGCGGCCCGACAAGGGCCCGGACTTCGAAGACAAGATCGCCGCCATCGGGATCCGGCTAAAGCGCTGGGTCTCCTTCCACGGCATCGCCATCAATGTCGAACCGGAGCTATCGCATTTCTCCGCGATTGTGCCCTGCGGCGTCGCCGACCCGCGCTACGGCGTCACCTCGCTGGTCGACCTCGGCCTTCCCGTGACCATGGAAGACTTAGACGTCGCGCTCCGACGGGCGTTTGAGGAAGTATTCGGCGCCACAGGTGCACGCCTGCCGGAAGCTACAGCTTAGCCTCGTCTTGCTTGAGGCGCTTTCTTCACGCGAACCCATGTCCACTTCACTTGAAAACGCTAGGGTTGCTCACGCCGCTGCGATCTGCGGCGCAACCTCGAGCTGGCCTGCGATATAGCGGCGCTCCTGCGTGAGACCGCCGAAGCCGTACGAATCGCCCTTCACTTCATCGACATGCGCATAGCTCTCGTTGTGCAGCGGCCCGAGCAGCTCACCCATCCGCTTGAACACGGCGGCGAGATAGGCGGCCTTCTCGTCCTTGGTGTTGGTGCCCTCGCTGACATGGACATCGAGCCAGAAGCTCGCGAGACTCTGCTCCGCTAGCGACCGCCCACCGGCGAACCAGTCGGCGGCGTCGACGTACTTGACGATGACGGCGGTGACCTTGGGATCTTTGTGAAGGATTCGGGCGGTGAGATCGCTGACGGCGCTGGCAATCTCGGCCTTCAGCGACGGCGCCTTGCGAACGCTGGAATAGGTGACTGATATGAGGGGCATGATCGTTCTCCGTAAGCAGTGCGCGATCAATCGCGCCTTCCTTATCTAGACCTGACAGCATCATTTTGGTATCTTATCTCTGTTCATAACAGTGATAATGAATATTGATGATGGCATGAGCACCCTGGATATCGATACCGTGCAGGCCTTCCTGCTGGTCGCCGAGTTGCAGAGCTTCACCCGCGCCGCCGAGGCGCTCGGCGCGACGCAAGCCGCGATCAGCATGAAGCTGCAGCGGCTGGAGGCCGTGCTCGGCAAGCGGCTGGTCGAGCGCTCGCCGCGCGCGGTGCGGCTGACCGCCGATGGCTCGGCTTTTCTACACCACGCACGTGCGCTGATGGAAGCGCATGACCGCGCATTGTCGGGTGAAAAGCCAGCACAGCAGCAACTATCGCTTGGCATCAGCGATCACGCCGCAGGGCCTGAACTGGTGCCGCTGCTGGAGCGGTTGCACGCGTTGTCGTCGCAGCTCGCACTCGCCGTGGCTATTGGCTTTTCGCGCGAGATGCTCGACCGTTACGATGCGGGCGATCTCGACGCAGTGATCGTGCGGCAGGAAGGTAGTCGGCGCGGCGGCGAGAAGCTGACGGAAGACGAGTTCGGCTGGTTCGCCTCAAAACGTTTCGTCTGGCCCCGCGGCGATGCCTTGCCGATTGCCACGCTGGCGCCGCCCTGCGGCGTGCGGGCGATCGCGGTCCGCGCGCTGGACAAGGCCGCCATCACCTGGCGCGAGGGCTTTGTCGGCGGCGGTGTCACCGCAGTGGCCGCGGCCGCTTTGGCGGGGTTCGCGGTCGCCCCGCTGGCACGGCGGATCGCACCCGCAGGGCTGATCGACATCGGACCGGCGCAAGGGTTGCCGCGCCTTGGCTCGTCAAAAGTGATGCTGCACTCGAAGGTCAGCGATCCCGCCAAACTGGCGGCGCTGCGGACGCTGGCCGCGACGTTCCGGAGCGTGGTCGCGGCGGGATAGTTGTCGCGCCTATTTCGCAAGTGTTGGAGCGACGCGTATCTTCCACAGGTTCCAGATGCGATCGAGTACGGCCAGATTGACCGCGTCGGCTTTCGCCCCTTCGCCCGGCGTCAGAAAGTTGATTGGGCCGCCCAGCGCGACAGCCTGCGACTGCAGCCGCGCATCGACGTCGGTATAATAGGCGCGGAATACGGCCACCTTGGCTGAGGGTCCGACCGTCACGTCGCCATGGCCGCGCATCAGGACGACAGGTTTGTCGCCGAGCATTTGCGCCAGCGATTTGCCGCGCGCGGGATCGCGGACCAGCATGTCAGTCTCGCCGAACTCGCCTCTTATATCCCACACCGGCACACCCGCCGCCAGGAACGCCGCATTGTGAAACATCGGCTGCAGCTTCACCTGGCTCACGGAAAATGGAATGACGCCGGGCGAATGGGTGTGGACTACCGCCATCACGTCCGGCCGCGCCTTGTAGATTTCGCCGTGGATAAAGCGTTCCAGAAACACCTGGCGGCCACGGGCGTCGACGGGGTTGCCGTCGAGATCGAACTCCATGATGTCGTCGGCGGTGACCAGCGCCGGCGCCAGGGAGCGCGACATCAGAAAATGGTTCGGGTTGGTCGGATGGCGCGCGCTGACATGGCCGAAGCCATCGAGAACGCCGAAGTCGGCGAGAACGCGACTGCCGACGACGATATCTTCGATCAGGGCAGGATCGACGCCCGCAACCGGGGTTGCCGGAGTTTGGGCCCGCGCCTGCGTTAAAACCGACAGGAGGACGACCAGCACCACTGCGCTTAAGCGGGCCAAAACCATTCTGAGCGTCGCGATCATTGTCGCCTCCATTGCTTGACCGCAAACTACCCTAAGCGCGGCCCGCTGGAAGCCCCCCGCTTGCGCTGCAGTTACAAAATCGCGTCGAACGCGCTGCGCAGGGTTTCGTGCCGGAACACGAATCCGTTGCTCAGCGCCTTGTTGGGCAGCACGCGCTGACCGCCAAGCAGGAGTTCGTTGGCGAAATCACCGCCAAGGCTGCGCAGCAACGCGCCGGGGATCCGAAACACCGCAGGACGATGCAGCTTCCGGCCAAGCTCTTCGGTGAATTTGGTGTTGGTGACGGGAATTGGCGCGGTGGCGTTGATCGGGCCGGCGAGATCGGATTTGGCGATCACATGCGCGATCAGGCGGACCAGATCGTCGCGTTCGATCCAGGACATCCACTGTTTGCCCGATCCAAGCGGGCCGCCAAGGCCGAACTCGAACGGCGTTAGCATCCGCGTGATGAAGCCGCCGTCAGTGCCGAGCACCAGGCCGATCCTCAAGTAGACGACCCGAACGCCGTGCTCACTCGCGGGACGCGCCGCGTTCTCCCAGGCGTCGCAAAGCTCGTGGCTGAAACAAGCGTGAGACTTGGCCGACTCCGTCAGCACCTGATCCTGCCACAATCCGTACCAGCCGATCGCAGAGCCGGAGACCAGCACCGTCGGCTTGCGTTCCAGCCGCGCAATCAGTTTGACGACATCCGTGGTCATGTCGATGCGAGAGCTCAAGATCAATCGCCGCTTGGCCTCGGTCCAAAGCCCATTGCCGATCGGCTCGCCGGCGAGATTGATAATCGCATCGATTTTGGTGTCGGCTGGCAGCTGATCGAGGCTGGTGATCAGCGTGATCGGCGGCGGCAGGACATCGGCCTTTGCAGGATTGCGCACCAGCGCGATCACTCGATGACCGGCGCCGATGAGGCTCGCCACTAGCCGGCTGCCGATGAAACCAGTAGCGCCGGTGACCAGCACCGTCTGGCACGGCGTTAGTTTCTCCATGAGGTTTTCGGCCGGCGCCGGGTGCATTCGCCCCAACCGCCTTGACGCTGCGAGATCCCGCAAGCCGCACAGCGCAGCGCCAACCGCCGATGCGGCCGCGACGATGCTCAGCCATCCCGTATAGGCCGCGACGATTCCGCTCGGCTGCATGGCCCAGTCGATCAGCACCGGCAGCAACAGCACGAGGATAGCGCCGTAATTGATCGCGAGCAGCGTGTGGTTGATACGCTCGCTGGCTGGCAGTTTCCGGCTCATATCCTCTTCGACGAAGTCCATCAGCGTGATGATGATTTCAGCCACCAGCACCGCGATGATGAGCATCGCAAAAATACCGTGAGGCTCGAGCCAGCCCAGCACCAGGAACAGCAAGGCATAGAGCAAGTTGCGCACGGCGTGGAGCTGCAGCTCGTAGCGCTGCGAGGGACGCCACGCCAGCCGCTCGGTCAGCTCGTGGTGATAGAAGGTGTCGAACACGCCCATCGCGATCTGAATGGCGATCAAAGTCCAGAGCAACGGTGTCATGACGTGGCCTCCCTAAACACGGCGGACTGACGGACAAGCGTGCCGAAACGGGGATGGACGACCTCGAGCGTGAAGCGAAATAGGCCGCCGCCGAGATCGGAATGAGTCACAGTGAGATCGCCCGGCGTCAGCCATTCCGGCAAGGGCAGCCGCAGGCGCCCGAGCTGCAGCGAATAGCCTGTGCTGCGAAAGCACAGCGCTTCGTGTTCGACCGAGATGCGCAAGCCCATGCTGACGCCGAAGCCGACATATTCCTCAAGCCCGGTCGGACCGGCAAAGCGTTTGGCGGAGTGAATGACCTGCGGAAAACCATTACGCCGCGCGCAGATGCGGGTCCAGATCTGACCGCCCGACGCGGCATCCTCGGTCACCGTGACGATCATCGGCACGCGGGTGTCGCAGCCGGTCGGCAGCGGCCCACCGATCACACGCGCTATCTGCGCGACCCACCAGCCGATCGGGCTGAACGAGACTTCTTCGACCTCCCCGACATAGACCACGGTCTTGCCGTCGGCGAGACGCTTTGAAAATCGCCGCCAGATCGCGACCGGCAGGCGGCCCCACTGGTCATCGGGCAGCAGCGCGCGGAATCGGTGATCGTCGAACAACGTGATGTCGGAAGCTGGCTGGGCGGGAAGTCTTGAGATCCTTGCTGACGCCATCGCACACTCCCGTTCCAACCCGCTTTATTTGGTTTTTCCCGTAGGCAGGAAGCTGACGATCTTCTCGCCAAGCTTGATCAGCGCGACCAATCTCGGCCGCGGCACGTTGAGCATTTGCATATAGAAGCGGTCGACCAGCTCGGTGAAAGCCAGCATCTCCTTCAACCGCTTGCTCGCGACCGGGCTGATCGTCGGATCGTCGGCGGCATCGGACACGCAGGCCCGCAACGCATCGACGGCGGGGTCGATCTCGCGCTCCTTGCGGCCGGCGGCGATCCGCGCCGCCACTTCCCAGATGTCGGTCTCCGCCTCGAAATGATCGCGACGGTCGCCGAGGATCGGCACCCGCCGGATCAGGTTCCAGGACAACAGCTCCTTGATCGAATTGGAGACGTTGGAGCGCGCCATGCCGAGCGTGTCGGCGATGTCTTCGGCGGTCATCGGTTCTTCGGCGAGATACAGCAGCCCGTGGATCTGGCTGACCGAGCGATTGACGCCCCACTCGTCGCCCATGTCGCCCCAGTGCAGGATGAACCGTTCGACGGCAGCGGGGAGTTTCTTCTTGGCGGTTATTTCTGTCATAACAGAAATATCTGATAGAACGGAGCGAATGTCAAGCGGCTGTCACGGCGCGGGCCCCCGGTCCTTGGTGCAGCTCCACCCGCGGGGTGCCTCCGCGTCATCGTGCAGCGTTGGCCTGAAGTCGCGGGCGTTGCAGTATCCTTGTTGGCGGCGCCGCGCACGCCCTCGCCCACACCGAGGAGAGCCACCATGGTCGCAAACGACAAGGCGTTCACCGGGTCAATTCCGCAAATCTACGATCGGCTGCTGGTGCCGATGATCTTTGAACCCTACGCACGCGATCTCGCGCAGCGCATCGCGCACCATTATCCGCGCGACGTACTGGAGACGGCAGCGGGCACCGGCGTAGTCACCGGCGCGCTGGCATCGCATTTGCCCGACAAGACAAAGATAACGGCGACCGATCTGAACGAGCCCATGCTGGCGCAGGCGAAGACGCACCTCACCGGCAAGCCTCAGATCAAATGGCAGCAGGCCGACGCGCTGGCGTTGCCCTTCGACGATGCAAGCTTCGACGCCGTCGCCTGCCAGTTCGGGGTGATGTTCTTCCCCGACCGGATCAAGGGATATTCCGACGCCCGGCGTGTGTTAAAGCCCGGCGGACGATTTTTCTTCAACGTATGGGATCGAATTGAGGAAAACGATTTCGCCAACACCGTGACCGAAGCACTCAAGGAAGTCTTCCCCAACGATCCCCCACTATTCATGGTGCGCACGCCGCACGGCTATCACGACGTCGACCGTATCCGCAGGGACCTGACCGAGGCTGGCTTTACGGACATCGCGATCGAACCGGTCGCGCATACAAGTCGCGCCAGTTCTCCGAAAGATGCGGCTATCGCGTACTGTCAGGGCACGCCGATGCGGGCCGAGATCGAGGCCCGTGGCGCCCCGGGTCTCGAGGCCGCAACGGTCCACACTGCGGAAGCGCTGGCACGCCGCTTTGGCACCGGCGCCGTCGAGGGACGTATTCGGGCTCTGGTGGTCACCGCCGCGAGATAACCTCGCGCCAAACGTCTGGTCCTAAACGGTCGGCAGCACCGAGAACCGCTCCCCTGCCCGCCGCAAGTTCATGGCATCGGGATTGGCGGCCTCATCCTGCACCGCGTCGACCCGTGCCGACGACGGTCCGCGGCGGCAGGACGCGATCATGGCGGATACGACATCTTCCGGACCTGAAAACACCGCCTCGACGCTGCCATCGCGGCGGTTGCGCACCCAGCCTTCGAGATGGCGCGCGGTCGCCTCATCTTCGACCCAGGCGCGGTAGCCGACGCCCTGCACCCGGCCGCGGATCGTCACATGGCGCATTACGCCAGCCATCTATTTCTTGAGCCCGAGAAATTCGCTGCTGCGCGCCTTCATATCCGCCTCGCGCATGACGCGGCTCGTGAGTTCGGATGACGCCAGCCCTTTCAGGTTCTTGGGCGAAGTTCCCTCCCGCAGCGCCTTCAGCGTCTCATAAACAGCCTGCGTTGCGGCGGCGAACGGCGCATGGCCCTGCAAAGCGATCCGCACACGAAGGCTTGCGAGATAATCCGGCGCGGTCATTTCCTCGGGTGCGCCGCCGAGCACGATCGGCAATTTCGTCGCAGCCGATATCGCTTCCAGCTCCGACCGGCTCTTGATGCCGGTGAAGAACAGCGCATCGACGCCGGTGGCCTCATAGGCCTTCGCCCGCACGATCGCATCTTCGAGGCCCGTGATCGAGACCGCCCCGGTGCGGCCCATGATCACCAGCGAGGGATCGCCGCGGCCATCGAGCGCCGCCTTCATCTTGCCGACGCCCTCTTCCAGCGGAATCAACTGCGTCTTCGCCTGCCCGAAAGCCTGCGGCAGCAGCGTGTCCTCGATGGTGAGGCCGGCAGCACCCGCCGCTTCCAGCTCCTGCACCGTGCGGCGGACATTGAGCGCGTTGCCGTAGCCGTGGTCGGCATCGACCAGGACAGGCAATTGCGCGGCGCGTGACATCCGCCGCATCTGTTCGCAAAGCTCTGTCAGCGTGATCAGCGCGATATCGGGATCGCCGAGCACCGCGAGCGAAGCCACCGAGCCGCCGAACATGCCGAGCTCGAAGCCGAGATCCTCGGCAATGCGGATCGAGGTCGCGTCATAGACCGAGCCCGGGCGAATGCAGGCTGATCCGTTGAGGATCGAGCGCAGTGCTTCGCGACGTTTGCGGAAGGCCATCTGTTAACTCCTCCGTCTTTATTCCGGCGTCGTTGCGAGGAGCGAAGCGACGAAGCAATCCATTCTTCCTTTATGCGGTGAGATGGATTGCTTCGCTGCGCTCGCAATGACGGCCCTGTGAATGACGGCGTCTACGCAAACTCCAGGATCAGCGCGTCGACCGCCAGCGTCGCGCCGGCGGCGGCGTGGATCTTCTTCACCGTGCCGTCGCGTTCGGCGCGCAGCACGTTCTGCATCTTCATCGCCTCGACCACGGCGAGCGTCTCGCCGGCCTTGACCTCCTGCCCTTCGACAACCGCAATCGACACCACGAGCCCGGGCATCGGACACAGCAACTTCTTGCCGGTATCGGCAGCCGACGTCACCGGCATCAGCCGTGCTGAAGTCGCCTCGGTTTCAGTAAAGACGTAGATCGGGACCTCGTAGCCCTGGTGCGCGAGACGAAAACCGTTGTTGACTGGCCGCACCTGCATCGCCACGAACTGACCGTCGATGGTGCCCTGCCACACCGGCTCGCCCGGCTTCCACTCCGACACCAGATTGTGCGGATTGCCCGGCAAGCCATCTTTGCCAATGAAGCGCACCGCGATGCCGGCAGCTTCGCGCGCGACATCGAGCGCGATCTCCTCGCGGTCGAGCCACACCGCGCGGCGGCGCTCGCGCTGCACCAGGCGGCCATTCAACTGGCCGGAAATCTGCCGCTTGCGCTCGCCCAGCACGTGGTCGATCGAGGCAGCCACCGCCGCCAGCCGGCGCGCGATCTCGCCTTCCGGCGGACGCGCCGAAAACCCTTTTGGAAATTCCTCGGCGATGAAGCCGGTGGAGAGTTTGCCTTCACGCCAGCGCGGGTGGCTCATCAGCGCCGACAGGAACGGAATGTTGTGCCTGATGCCATCGACATAGAAGGCATCGAGTGCGGTCGACTGCGCCTCGATCGCCGCCGCACGCGACGGCGCATGCGTCACGAGCTTGGCGATCATCGGATCGTAGTAGATCGAGATCTCGCCGCCCTCTTGCACGCCGGTGTCGTTGCGAATGGTGATGCCATCGTGGCTTGCTTCCGCCGGTGGTCGGTATTTCACCAGACGCCCGATCGAAGGCAGGAAGTTGCGGAAGGGGTCTTCGGCATAGACGCGGGATTCCACCGCCCATCCGGTCAGCGTCACGTCCTTCTGCGCCAGCGCCAGCTTCTCGCCGGCGGCAACGCGGATCATCTGCTCGACCAGGTCGATGCCGGTCACCAATTCGGTGACGGGATGCTCGACCTGCAGCCGGGTGTTCATCTCCAGGAAATAGAAGCTCTTGTCCTGGCCGGCGACGAACTCGACCGTGCCGGCGGAATCGTAATTCACGGCCTTCGCAAGGGCGACCGCCTGCTCGCCCATCTTGCGGCGGGTGGTCTCATCGAGCAGCGGCGACGGCGCCTCCTCGATGACCTTCTGGTTGCGGCGCTGGATCGAGCATTCGCGCTCGCCGAGATAGATCACGTTGCCATGCTTGTCGCCCAGCACCTGGATTTCGATGTGGCGGGGATCGACGATGAATTTCTCGACGAACACGCGGTCGTCGCCGAACGAGGATTTGGCTTCCGCCTTGGCGAGATTGAAGCCCTCGGCGACTTCGGACTTCGAATGGGCGATGCGCATGCCCTTGCCGCCACCGCCGGCGGACGCCTTGATCATGACGGGATAGCCGATCTCGTCGGAGATCTTCACCGCGTGCTTGTCGTCCTCGATCACGCCGAGGTGGCCGGGCACCGTCGAGACGTTGGCTTTTGCAGCGGCCTTCTTCGATTCGATCTTGTCGCCCATCGCGGCGATCGCGCCG
The DNA here is from genome assembly GCA_963774775.1 of uncultured Alphaproteobacteria bacterium. Classification (GTDB taxonomy): domain Bacteria; phylum Pseudomonadota; class Alphaproteobacteria; order Rhizobiales; family Xanthobacteraceae; genus Bradyrhizobium. Next base: position 22,413 of record CAVZGZ010000048.1, on the reverse strand, counting down.
GGGTTGGGACCGATGAAGACGATCCCCGCAGCTTCCAGCGCGCGCGGAAACGCCTCGCGCTCGGACAGGAAGCCGTAGCCGGGGTGGACGGCCTGCGCCCCGGTCTTGCGGCAGGCGTCCACGATCTTGTCGATCAGCAGGTAGCTTTCGGAAGCCGCCGGCGGGCCGATCAGCACGGCCTCATCGGCCATTTCGACATGCAGCGCGTCGCGGTCGGCCTCGGAATAAACCGCGACCGTCTCTATCCCCATGCGACGCGCAGTCTTGATGACCCGGCAGGCGATCTCGCCGCGATTTGCGATCAGGATTTGTTTGAACATGTTCTTCTTGCTTGAGCTTTTGGGCAGGATCCTCACCCGCAATGTGACATGCGGGGACGCGGGAAACAAACCTGTGGTACAGCAAAAATCGATAGAGGCAACGGTCTCGTATCGGCGGGCTACACCGAACAGCGGCCACTCACCCCGAATAGGAGTTGAACCGCCCCTGCGCATAGGCGTGCGAGACCGCCTTCATCAGCTCGCCGGCCTCGGTTTCCAGATACTCGTTGGCAACGATCAGCGCGCGGATCGTCGCCCTCATATCGCCGCCGCAGGCCGAAATGGCCTGATCCACAGCGGATTCAAGCTCATCGGCCTCTTCGGGTTTCGGCTGTGAAGAGGACGACATGACATTTTTCCATTCCGGATGGCTCGATGCATGTTCCTCTTTTGTTCATGCGAAGTCAACGGGGCTTCTTCTCCCATTTAGTAGGAGCTCTAACTTCGGAGGGATCAAATGGACTTATCAGCGATGATCAAAAGGGCTGTGGAAATCGGCAATCAGTTCGGGTTCATCACCTTCGACCAGTTGGACGAACTCGCCATGTCGTCCACCGACAGGCTTGAGGCTAAAGATATTGAGGCTCTCTTTGGGGCCTTGAGCGCTCGAGGAATACACGTGACCGAAGCGTAAGAGCCATCTTCCTGCTACAGCTCTTGGTTTCATCGCGCCAGCCTGTGCTAGAACGTATTCGGTTCGGAATTGATTTGAAGTGAAACAAATGCGGTCACGAATTGTCCTGGTTGCGGCACTGCTATCGACATTTCTCCCGGCTACTCAGAGTTCGGCCGCCACGGCCGTCGTCCGGGACGGCAGCACCCTTCAGCTCGGCAATTTGACCTTCCGCCTCGACGGCATCGATGCGCCGCCGATCGACCAATTGTGTATCGACGAGCACGCCGAAAACTGGACCTGCGGCATCGAGGCCCGCGATCAACTGGCCAAGCTGATCGGCGATCGCGAGGTCCGCTGCGACGATCTCGGCCCTGACCCCACCGCCAGGAAGCGGCATCTTGGCGTGTGCAAGATCGAAGGCGAGACCACCAGTCTCAGCCAGTTGCTGGTCGGCAAGGGTCTTGCCCTGAATGTAGAATCCTCCGCCACCGGACGCTTCAAGGTCGATGAAGCCCAGGCCAGGGAGGATCGGCAAGGGCTGTGGAGAGGCTGCTTCGTGGCACCGCAGGAGTTCCGTAGCGGCAAGAAGGACGGTGCCCTGCTCGGCGGATCGTGTCCGGCCGACCGCGACAAGGAAATCCGCGAGGCGCTATTCCCGGACGATCTCGCGATGCCATCAGGCTGCAACATCAAGGGCAAGTTCGCGGTACGGGCGCGCGTCACCGGCAATATCGGCATCTATCATCTGCAGGGCTGCCGGAGCTATCCGGCGCTGACCAACCCGGACCGCTGGTTCTGTTCCGAGGAGGATGCACAGGCTGCCGGGTTCCGCCGGGCCTATAATTGCCGGGCCGGCACCAAGAGCAAATGAGGCTGGCAAAGCCGCCGTCTGTTGTGTGAAACTGCGAGCCAAGAGGTTGCCGGCGCGCATGTCTCCAGACCCTTCATCAAACGCCCTTCCGGAAGCCGCCGCGGCTGAGAGGCTGCGGCAACATCTGGAGGAGATCGCACATGAGCGCGACCGGGCGCACCGCGCGCTGCAGGAGCGCGAGGCGGAGCTTGCCCGAATCCAGCGGATGGCCCGCGTCGGCGGGCTCGCAATCGATTTCCGCGATGGCGTCCGGAACCGCCGCTCCCCCGAATATCTCCTCGTCCATGGGTTGTCGCCCGAGGCGGCCAATGAGACCTACGAGGATTGGGTCGACCGGATCCATCCCGAGGATCGTGAGCGAACCGTCAAACATCTGTTCGGCGTGCTGAAGAGCCAAAGCGAGGACTATTCGGACGAATACCGGATCATCCGACCGAATGACGGCGAGGTCAGATGGATCCGCGTCGTCGCCAAGATTGAGCGCGACCGCAGCGGCCGTGCGCTGAACCTGGTCGGCGCCGATCTCGACGTCACCGATCAGATGCTGGCGCAGGCTACCTTGCGCGAAAGCGAGGAGCGCTTCCGGCTGATCGCCGACAGCGCGCCGGTCCCGATCTGGGTGACCAAGCTCGACCGCACCCGTTCGTTCGCCAACCAGGCCTATCTCGATTTCCTCGGGCTGCCGTTCGAGCAGGCGATCGTGTTCGACTGGCGCAAGGCGCTGCATCCGGACGACCTGCCGCGCATCCTGCAGGAGCAGATCGCCGGCGAATCCTCCCTGAAACCCTTCGTATTGGAAGCACGCTACAAGAACGCCAACGGCGAATGGCGCTGGCTGCGGTCGGAATCGCAACCGCGTTGGGATCCGACCGGCAAGCATATTGGCTTCATCGGCGTCGCCCATGACATCACCGCGGCCAAGCAGGCCGAAATCGAGCTGCGCCGGCTCAACGAAACACTGGAGCTGCGCATCTCCGAGCGCACCGCCCAGCTCGAGTCCAACGAAGCGCAGATGCGCGCCATCTTCGAAACCAGCCACCAGTACCAGGTGCTGCTCAATCAGCATGGCGACGTGCTCCACGCCAACCGGACGGCCCTTGCGGGTATCCGCGTCGACGCCAGCGCGGTGATCGGAAAGCCGTTCTGGGAAACGCCGTGGTTCAGTGCCACCGGAAATATGCGCCAGACCGTCCACGATGCCTTCATCGCGGTCATGCGCGGCGAAGAGGTGAAGAGCGAAATGATGCTGCGTCTTCCGATCGGCGACCGCTATTTCGATTTCGCGATGCGGCCGCTGCGCGACCAGTATGGCGCCATCATCGGCGCGGTGCCGGAGGCCGTCGACATCACCGAGCGCCGCCGCGGCGAGGAGGCGCTGCGCCAGTCGCAGAAAATGGAGGCGGTCGGCCAGCTCACCGGCGGCGTCGCGCATGATTTCAACAATCTCCTCACCATCATCCGCTCCGCGACCGACTTCCTGCGCCGCCGCGAGCTGCCGGAAGAACGCCGCCGCCGCTACATCGACGCGATCTCCGAGACGGTGGAACGGGCCTCCAAGCTGACCGCCCAGCTATTGGCGTTCGCCCGCCGGCAGCCGCTCAAGCCGCAAGTCTTCAATGTCGGCGAGCAGGTCGATGGCGTCGCGCAGCTTATTCGTCCCCTTGTCGGCGGCAGGATCCAGATCGAGGTCGCGATCGACGACCCCGATTGCTTTGCGATTGCCGACATCGCGCAGTTCGAGACCGCGCTGATCAACCTCGCCGTCAACGGTCGCGACGCCATGAATGGCGAGGGCCGGCTGACCATCGGCGTCAGGAAGGTCGGCTCCATTCCGGCGCTACGCGCCCGCCCCGCCCGCCGCGGCGACTTCGTCGCCATCTCGCTGACGGATACCGGTACCGGCATCGCACCGGATCATATCGAGGCGATCTTCGAGCCGTTCTTCACGACCAAGGAAGTCGGCAAGGGAACCGGGCTCGGCCTCAGCCAGGCGTTCGGCTTCGCCAACCAATCCGACGGCGACATCGACGTCGCCAGCGTACCCGGCGAAGGTGCGACATTTACCATCTATCTGCCGCAAGCCGCCCGCCCCTCCGACGCGAGCGAGGTAGCCGCGACCCGCAGCGAACCGGCCACCGTCGGCCGCGGCTATCGCGTCCTCGTCGTCGAAGACAACGACGATGTCGGCCAGTTCTCCACCGAATTGCTGGAGGATCTCGGATATGCGGTCAGGCGCGTGGCGAATGCCAATGATGCGCTTGCCATCTTGGCGCGCGACGAATTCTCCGCCGACCTGGTATTTTCCGACGTCATCATGCCCGGCATGAACGGCGTCGAACTCGCCGGCGTCATTCGCGACCGCTACCCAGGACTCCCGGTCGTGCTGACCAGCGGATACAGCACCGTGCTCGCCGAGAACGCCCACAGCGGCTTCGAACTGATTCAGAAGCCCTATTCGGTGGAATTGCTGTCGCGTACCCTGCGAAAAGCGATCATCGAGCACCAATCAGTCGCCTCACGACTGTGAGTTCGTATTGGCCCCTTCTCCGCCCTACTCGATCAGGACTTGAGCGACGCCAAGCTGAAGAATGCCCAGCGCCCGCGCAGCCGACGTCGATATATCGATGATCCGGCCGCGCACGAATGGACCGCGATCATTGACACGGCACTGGATCGAATGGCCGCGATAGGAGACCCTGATCACGCTGCCGAATGGCCGGCTGCGGTGAGCGCATGTCATCTCGCCGCTTCTGCCGACACCACCATAATAGGAAGCCAGGCCACTTTCGGCGTTTGCCGCCGAACTCGCAAACAGCAACAGAGCCGCACAAGTCCTTGCGATGGTCATTGATCGCCTGCACCGGTCATGCCCCGCAGGAGAACGCCATTCTACCGATTAGGTTCCGTGACGCGCGCGCCACATCGACGTCCGAAATCGTCCAGCGCGATGTGACCCCGGCGCGCGAAGCTGGTTGAGCCGCAAGGCGGCATCATCATCGGCGATCAGCACCGCCTCGGTGATTTCAGTTCGAGCCGCCGCGGATCCAGCTCGGCTTCTGCCAGCGCCGCAGCTACCTTCAGCGACAGCGCTTCCGACTTGAACTGGATCGGCGAGACGTTCACCGCGACTCGGACATGCACAGGCCACGCCGCCGCCTCGGCGCAGGCGGTGCGCAGTACCCATGCCCGATCTCCTCGATCAGGCCGGATTCCTCCGCGACTGGAATAAAATCGCCGGCGAGATCATGCCGCGCACCGGATGCGCCAGCGCAACAACGCCTCACAACCGGTCACTTCATCGCTGACGAGATCGACAGCGGCTGATAATGCAGCTCGAAGCCGCCTTCGGCCAGCGCGATCCGCAGATCGGCTTTAGTTCGCGGCGCAAATTGCCTGTTGTTCCATCGATGGCTCGAAGAAGCGATGCGTCCTGCGCCGGCCGCCTTCGCGCGTACATCGCAAGATCCGCACTCTTCAACAGCCCGAACAGTCTGTACCGTGCCGCGGCGCAATCGCGATCCGATGCTGGCATCGCTGGAAAACGATGGCCGATGGCAATCGAACGGCGTGCGCAACGCGCGATAGATCCGCTCAACCAGCCGCTGACGTCGTCGTCCGATACGACCCCGTGCTGACGATAGCGAATTCGTCGCCGCCAGCCGAGCGATGAAGTCCTCGTCCCGATCGAATTCGCAGACGCTCGCAACGCTCTTAAGAAACTCGTCCCGACCAGATGGCCGAGCGAGTCGTCGATGCGCTTGAATTCGTCGATATCGATATAGAGGATTGCGAACGCGACCGTGCGGCTTCGAGCAGCAAACTTTCCGCATGCCGCTGAAACAGCGTTCGGTTCGGCAGATTGGTCAGCGCATCGTAATGCGCGAGATGCTCGATCCGGCCTCGGCAAGCGCGGTCGAGCTCTTGGTCGTCGCGACGGTCAGGATCGGAAAATGCGTCAGCGAACGCACCGCGCCGACACTGTCGTCCGCCGTCAGGCTAGACGTAACTCAGGAAACCGCGTTGGCTGGACTGGCCGCGTTCTTCGCTTCATCGTCCTTCATGCTGCACTCGATGAGCGCCCCATCGATGGTGAATTTTGAAAAGGGCGACAGCGCGGTTGCGACCTGCAGCGCGGCAAAGAACTGCGAGTCGCCGGGGCTCTTCAGGAAGAAGCGGATGTGGCTTGCCGTCAACGCGTCCCGCGACAGCCACACCACGCCGGAAAAGAGCGCAACCAGCATCTGGGCGTATTCGTTGGTACCGGCCACACCCAGTTCATAGGACGGTGAGACATTGACATAGCGTGCGCGCAGGATCGGTGACTGATACTTGCTCATCAGCAAGCGCCTGATCTGGCAGACCGCGTGAATCCGTTCGCCGTCGGTGAGGCAAAAGAGACCGGGATTGTCGCCCTCTTTGGTTGCGAGGACATCGAAGGCCGCGATGCCCGCGAAGGTGGCAAAGTCTTCCCCGACGCCTTCAGCGTCCTTCTTCCATTGGGCCCTGATCGTTCGCCAGGACCGGTCGGGGTCCTTGATCGGCAAAAGGCGCATGATTAACCAGTGGTTAGTGCGGGAAATGATCACGATCAGCTTATGACAATGGTTTAAACGTTTGCTTACGGCGACGTCGGATGAGCCGACGCCGCGCGCCGGACGAGCGCCGATGGATGCACTGACCCTCTTCGGCCTGTTCGCCGTCACCATGATGCTGGTCTGCTACGCCGCCGAGGATCGCAGCCACTGGTTCATCCTGGCGTTCGCCGTCGCCTGCGCGCTCGGCTCGGTTTATGGATTCCTGCAGGGCGCCTGGCCATTTGGCCTGGTCGAAGCGATCTGGGCGATCGTCGCCGCGCGGCGCTGGTCGATGCGACGATAGCCGGACGGGAATTTCGCGGCAACTTCCGCTGATTTCGTTTGAACAATCGCCTTTTGCTTGCCGCCATACACGGGTTACCACAGCAAAACTCCGGTTTCTCTGGCGACTGTAACAATTCTGTCGCACAGCAAAACTAAACGGAAGCCCACGGCGTTCAGCCGGAATTTGCTTCTCACGGGGATATCTCATGCGCCGCTCAACCTTGTTGCTGTCCGCGAGCCTGATCGCACTGTCCACAGGAGCGGCGTCGGCGCAAAATAATACGCCCCACAACCTGATCCTGTTCGTACCGGACGGCCTGCGCGGCCGTATCGTGAGCCCGCAGACGGCGCCGGCGATGGCCGAGATCCGCGACAAGGGCGTCAATTTCAAGAATTCGCATTCGCTGTTTCCGACCTTCACGACTGCCAACGCTTCAGCGATGTCGACCGGCCACTACCTCGGCGACACCGGCGACTTCAGCAACACGATCTACACTGGCTACAGTTCGGTACCGGCCGGCGACACCGTCGTCCCCTTCCTCGAAAACGACGCCGTGCTCGGCGATGTCGACGAGCACTTCAGCGGCGACTACCTGAACGAAGAGACCATCCTGAAGATGGCGCGGGAAAAGGGATTCAGCACGGCCGCCATCGGCAAGCTCGGTCCGACCTTGATCTTCGATCACACCGATCGCGGCAAGAACACCATCGTGATCGATGACTCCACCGGCTCCAAGATCGGCGTCCCCCTGTCGGATGAAATGAAGGACGCCCTGACCAAGGCCAATCTGCCGCTCGCGACACCTTCGCGCGGTGATAACAGCAACGTCGGCGATGCCAAGAAGCCCGGCACCACGGTGGCAAACGTCGCGCAACAGGCCTACATGGCCGACGCCGCCACCAAGGTCGTGCTGCCGATGTTGAAGGCACGCAACAAGCCGTTCGTGCTGGTGTTCTGGTCGCGCGATCCCGACGGCAGCCAGCACAACCACGGCGACAGCCTCAACACGATCACGCCAGGGATCAACGGGCCGACTTCGATGGCCGGCATCAAGAACGCCGACAACAACCTCGCCCAGCTTCGCAAGGCGCTCGACGATCTCGGCCTCACCGCCTCGACCAACATCATCGTCTCCTCCGATCATGGTTTCTCGACGATCTCGAAGGAAAGCAAGACCAGTCCGTCGGCGAAGATCTCCTATGACGACACCCCGAAGGATTTCCTCCCGATGGGTTTCCTCGCCATCGATCTGGCGAAAGCGCTGGACCTGCCGCTGTTCGACCCCAACGACAAGAATGCCCGTGTCGCCGATGGCGCCCACCCCAAGGCCGGCAACGGCGTGCTGGGCAAGGATCCGACCAAGCCCGACGTCGTCATCGCGACCAATGGCGGATCGGACCTGATCTATCTGCCGAGCAAGGAGCGCAAGCTCACTGAGCGCACCATCAAGGCGCTGCTGGAACAGGATTACGTCAGCGGCCTCTTCGTCGATGACGAACTCGGGCGCTTCCCCGGCACGCTGCCGATGTCGCAGCTCAACCTCAAGGGCAAGGCCGCGACGCCCAACCCGTCGATCGTGGTCAATTTCCGCTCCTGGTCGAGCGGCTGCGAGGAGCAGACCAATTGCTCGGTCCAGATCGCCGACACCGTGCTGCGCCAGGGCCAGGGCATGCATGGCAGCTTCAGCCGCGGCGATACGCTGAACTTCACTGCGGCGATCGGGCCCGACTTCAAGTCGGGTTACGTCGACGCCCTGCCCGTCAGCAACGCCGACGTCGGCATCACCGCCGCGAAGCTCATGGGGCTTTTGCAGCACGCCAATGGTCACCTGACCGGCCGCGTCATGACCGAAGCGATGCCGAACGGCGCAACGCCGCAGGCCTATGCCGGATCGGTGAAGTCGAAGCCGGCGGCGAACGGACTGCGCACCGTGCTGAACTTCCAGCGCGTCGGCACCCAGCGCTATTTCGACACCGCGGGCTTCCCCGGCCGCACGCTTGGGCTTGAGGAAGAAGGCAAGCAGAAAACGGCTGGGAAATAAGCCGTCATTGCGATCCAACGGGTCGCGCGAATGCGCGCCCGATGACAGGCTCCGCGACGTGTCCGCCGTGGCATTAGCGACGGCGAACAATCGTCGCTTCGCTCGTCGCAATTGACGTAGACGGAACTGCGCCCCACCCTAAGTCGTCATACCCCGCGCATGCGGGGTATCCAGTACGCCGCGGCTTCTCAATTCCATCGCCGGCATCTCTGGAATACTGGATCACCCGCATGCGCGGGTGATGACGACTGCGGTATGGCGCGAACAAATGCATCAGATACAACTTCGCGCTCTCGCCGCGCATTGCGCCCGAGCCGTTGAAAATCTTCCGCCCAAACTCTTCCGCCCCTGGAGGGCGTGGGGAATGCCGGGTGCCCGATGCACCCGCAGCCCGTGTGCGAAAAAGTGCACACGGTAGTCACCACGGTCGCACCGGAATCACCCGGCATTCCCGCACGCGAATGGTTTTAACGGCTTATGGCGCGCTCTCCCTGGCGACGAATTCGTCTTGTCACCATCATCGGCGAATTAGCGGTCTTGCCGAACCCGGTTGGGTCAACAAAATCTCCGCCGACTTGACACCAGCAACGGGTGCCAGAACCACACGCTTTTGCCGTCCGCGAGCCAGCTTCACCAAGTGCTTCGGCGGATAGTGCACCCCCGCCGAAGTTTTTGCGAAACCGGGGAAACAGCGCCGTTCGTCTGCGCGTAGTAATCGCTCACGGGATATCCGCCCTGCGATCACATCACGCGCCCGACGCTGCCGCGTCCACCGCATCCCACCCCAACGTTCGCGACGATGGCCAACGCCCCTCGTTGAGGGATGAGACGGCGGCGTTTGTAGCGCTGATTTGGGGGTCGCGAAAACAGGAATATTTTCACTTGAACGACTCGACCGAGCCCATGCGTGATTTGCCCGCCGGGTAGCACAAAGGGTTGTGGTGGTAACGAGCCGAGGGACGCGGCGTGGTGTTGCCGGCGTCGGCAAATCAGGGCGCGGTCCGGAGCTTATCGGGCTGAAAGGGATTGAGAACGGGCAGTCGTCGAACGAGGAATTAAGTGCACTGTCACCGTAATTCATTACGGCACTTCCGAAAACGGCCAACAACGGACGTAGGGCCGCGGTGCATTGATCCACATCAATACCGCCCAACGAAGTCGGCCCCAGAAACCTTGAGTTTTCTCGAATATGGAGCCCCTCGATGCACAAGCTTGCGAAAGCCCCAATTGTAACCACGCTGTTTACGGTGGGACTTTTGGGTTACGCGTTCTGCACAGCCGGCAGCGGCGGACACGCTTAATGGGAAGGTTCTTGGTGGTGGCCAACCCATTGCCAATTCGACGGTCACTCTGTGGGCCGCAAGTGGGGGCGCGCCGACGCAACTGGGTCAGACGCGCACCGGAGTTGATGGAAGCTTCACGCTCAGTTCAACCGACGCACCCAAAGATACCACGCTTTATCTGATCGCAAAGGGCGGCCAACCCCAAGCCAATGCGCAAAGCGGTGACAATCCGGCCATTGCGCTGATGACAGTGATAGGTGGCAACCTCCCCGGCGACTGTCACAATTAACGAGATGACGACCGTGGCCTCGGTGTGGACCCACGCGCAATTCCTCGACGGCTCGGCAATCAAGGGACCTGCGCTCAGCCTCCGTATCGCCGCTGGCAATGTGCCCAACTTCGTCGATCTTCAATCGGGTGGCTGGGGAGCAACAATTCAGGACCCGCTCAATAGCGGTCAGACGCCAACGATGGCCAACTTCGCCACATTGGCCGATGTGATCGCCGGATGCGTCACGAGTGTGACACCGGATGCCTGCCCCAAGCTCTACACAGCGGCCACGCCGCCAAAGGGTGACGCCCCGAATGACACGCTGACGGCGGCACAGTCGATTGCTCGTGCTCCGTGGTATCAGCCCGCGCGGGTGTTCGCTCTTCTCGACCAGTTCTATCCGATCCCGAAGGGCAAAAACCTTCGGGCCGTGCCGTACATGCCCTATCTCAACACTGCACCTAGCGCATGGGTTCTGCCGCTCAAGTTCGACGGTGGCGGCTATCGCGCGGGCGGCAAGGCAATGTTCGACAGCGAGGGCAACCTTTGGGTCGGCGACAACTTCACGCGTCGGCTGGCAGGCGTCGGATAGTCTATGGCAAGGTCAACGCCACCAAGTTCGCTCCCAACGGTCGTCCGATCTCCCCGATCACCACGGGCTTTACTGGCGGCGGCATGGAGGGCGGCACCTTCGGTGCAGCCGTCGATGCCAAGGACAATGCTTGGCTCACCAACTATGGCAGCAAGTCCATCACGGTATTTGACAAGAACGGCAAGCCGCTGACGCCGCCCGAAGGCATCACGTTCGATGGCAAACTTGGTCTTATGCAGGGGGTCATCGTCACGCCAAGCGGAGACGTTTGGGTTCTCGGCGTCGAGAAGAGCCAGCTCGTTTACTTTCCCAAGGGGGATCTGGCTGCGGGCCGGATCGTTTGCGAGGGCGATAGCGCGGAGCCGTGCAAGTCGTTCAAGGCACCGTTTCACCTTGCCATAGACCAGCAGGACCGGATCTGGGTATCCAATAGCGCGCTCGACCACGTTACGCGCTTTCCCGCCGCCGATCCTAGCAAGGCCGAGAAATTCAAGACCGGATTTAACAATAGCGGCCTTGCCATCGACAGCCAGGGCAACGTCTGGATCACCGAACGCTTCGGCAGCGGACTGCTGGGCATGGCCCATCTGATTGACATCGATGTACGTTTGAAGCTCGAGGGTGTTGCGAAGGCATCTGACTACCTGACGAAGACAATGTCCGAGCAGAAGGGAGGTAGCGGCAGTGTTACGGTGCTGCGGCCGGATGGCACCCCATACCCCGGTTCGCCTTTCAAGGGCGGCGGTCTTCCCGGTCCATGGGCTGCGGCCGTGGACGGCAACGACAACGTTTGGATTTCCAACTTCGCAATGCCAAGCAGTCCAATCGTGCAGCTGTGCGGTGCGCGCACGGAGAACTGTCCGCCCGGCATGAAGACTGGCGATCAGATATCCCCGCCCGGCGGCTACGTCGGGGGAGGCTTGCAGTTGCAAACCGACATTGCAGTCGATCCGGCGGGCAACGTATGGGTGATGAACAACTGGCAGGATATCGACAGCTGTTACCCCAACCCCAGCGAGGCGCTTTCGACCCGCTGCGGCGGCCAAGGCGTTGTCATTTTCTATGGAGTGGCCAAGCCAGTCCGCGCGCCGCAGATCGGTCCGGCAAGGCAACCGTAGCAGGTCGAAGGATGTGAGCGGGTCATTCGCGTCGATTTTGGCACGACTGCCGCATGTCCGTTCCGGTTAGGAGGCTCGGAAATGCGATTGTCCGTATTACGGTGACAGTGCACAAAACTTCTGGTGAGTTAAGTACACCCCTGGAATGAGACACGCTAATTCTGTGACAGGCTCATTTGGAAAATGACCTGTGGCAGCAGGAGCAAAAAACCGTCAGTTTCCGACGGCTTTAAAATTGAAGGCGATCAAGCGTGCCGAAGAGGGCGGAGGCGTTTTTGCCCGTGGCCCGCAGGCTTGGGATGTCGCGCGGAGCTGCCAGAAGGCAAACAAAAAGCGGCGGGCAAGAACACCCCGCCGCCTCAAAATTCTAAGCACTGGGACCTTCTTACATCATCCCGATATCGAACACGTTCGGCAGCTGTGCGAGCGGCAGCGCGGCGGCGCCGACGACGGTTGCGACCATGGCCGCCAGCGTGCGATTGCTGCGGCGCTTGCCGCGCATCTGGGTGGCGATCCATTCCAGCGTCTTGCTGTCGATGGTCCTGGCGTGCGCCGGTGCCCAGCTTTCGATGTCGGTATCGGGCGACAGCGCCACCGTGCGCGGCGGCACCGACAGGCCGGAAGCCGAGGCCGCGTGATGCGCGATCGCCTTGGCCAGGAGATCGTCGAAACGGCCGTCGTCGCTGCGCTCGGCGGCAGCGTCGTTGATTTCGAACAGCGCCTCGGCCTCGGCCCGGCTCACCGGCTGATGCTCGACGGCGCTCGCGGTCAGGATGCGCGCGCACCAGGCGGCGTCATCGGCGTCCAGCGTGCGGGAAAAATGGATGCGGCCTTTGGTGGTCGGGCCTTCGCCGGTGATCACGCCATCGCGCACAATGGTGAGCGCATGTGCAGCGCTCTTGCTGCAGGAAGGTTGGAGGGCGCCGGATGCTTCAACAGCCTTGGTCCTTTGGTACTACTAGGGGCAGACATAGTCTCACTTCTCAGTTTCTTCATTCCAGACCAGCATTTCCATGCGGGCGTAAACGAGTGGTTAACGATTCGAAACTCGCATTCCGAGTTTTTTAAATGGTTGCTATTTAGTCGCGGCGACTGGTGTCTCGGTTCGAGGTTCCAGCCATCCGGGCCGGCGTCTTGAGGGGCATAAAAGGCGATATCGGGGCAATCCGGGCTTTTACCTCCGGCTGCGAGCTCTTTCGTCGCAGGGGCGCGGATCAACAGAAGATGCTAGGAGTTTGAGCTGAAATAGAATGATTTCCTCTATTTACGAAACCCGGTTCACTTGGGCGGTTCCTGCCCCTATACTGTCCGGCACGCCTCGAATGCACAAATTCATCAGCAACTTCAATGATATGAGGTAAAATCATGGCACTTCAGATTGGCGCGCTCGCGCCCGACTTCGAAGCCCAGACCACCGAGGGCAAAATCAAATTCCACGACTGGATCGGCAATAGCTGGGCGCTGCTGTTCTCCCATCCCAAGGATTTCACGCCGGTCTGCACCACCGAACTCGGCGCGCTTGCCAAGCTGAAGCCGGAATTCGACAAGCGCGGCGTCAAGCTGATGGGGCTTTCCGTCGATCCCGTCGACCGGCACTCCGAAATGGTCCGAGGACATCCAGGAGACGCAAGGTGCCGCGCCGAACTATCCGATGATCGGCGACACCGATTTCAACGTCTCGAAACTCTACGACATGCTGCCGGCCTCGACCTCCGGTGATCCCCTCACCCGCACGCCCGCTGATAACCAGACCGTCCGCAACGTCTTCGTCATCGGGCCGGACAAGAAGATCAAGCTGGTGCTGGTCTATCCGATGACCACCGGCCGCAACTTCCAGGAAATACTGCGCGTGATCAACTCGCTGCAGATGACGGCGAAGCACCGCGTCGCCACGCCCGCGGACTGGAAGCAGGGCGAAGACGTGATCATCGCCGGCTCGGTCAGCGACGACGAGGCCAAGACGATCTATCCGCAGGGCTGGAAGGCGCCGAAGCCGTACATCCGGATCGTGCCGCAGCCGAAGTGACGGTCGCGATTGCGCGAACGTCATTCCGGGGCGATGCGAAGCATCGAACTGCGGTGCGCAATTGCGCACCTGAGAATCTCGAGAATTCCCCGGTGCGCAGTTGCGCACCTGGGGTCTGGTGCTGGCGCACCATCCCGGAATCGAACAGGCTCCGATCACGCGGCCTTCACGCCGTCGAGGAATTTCTCGACCTCGGTCTTCAGGTGCAGGCTTTCGCCCGACAGCGCTTGAGCGGAAGCGAACATGCGGCTCGAGGTTTCGCCTGTTACGCTTGCCCCTTGCGCAGCGTTGCGAACGTTGACGGCGACGCCGGCCGTGCCGCTCGCCGCAGCCCGGACGCTGCGGGTAATGTTTTCGGTCGCGCCGCGCTGCTGCTCGACCGCGCCCGAGATGGAAGTCGCGATATCGCTGATGCGCTCGATGGTCTGGCCGATCGCCTTGATGGCGCCGACTGATTCCTCGGTCGCGGTCTGCATGTTGGCGATCTGGCTCGAAATCTCTTCCGTCGCCTTCGCGGTCTGCCCGGCGAGGCTTTTCACCTCCTGCGCCACCACCGCAAAGCCGCGGCCGGCGTCGCCGGCGCGGGCGGCCTCGATCGTGGCGTTCAGCGCCAGCAAATTGGTTTGCTCCGCAATCGAGGTGATCAGCTTGACCACGTCGCCGATCCGGGCGCCCGCCTCCGACAGTTCGGCAATGCGCTGATCGGTTGCCGCCGCCTGCTTGACCGCTTCGGCCGCGATCCCGTTGGACTCCTGCACCCGGCGGGTAATTTCGGAGATCGAATTCGACAATTCATCCGAGGCCGCCGCGGCAGACCGGACGTGCTCAGAGGCGATCTCGGAGGCATCAGCCGATTGCTGCGACAATCCGGCGGTGGTCCGCGCCGTCTCGGTGAGCTGGCGCGCGATCTGCTCGAACTCGCCCGACGAGCTCATCACGTGGTCGATGATGCCGCCGACGCCGGTCTGGAATTCATCGACGAAGCTGCGCAGCTCCGCCTTGCGCTGTTCGGCGGCCGCAGCCGCGGTCGCGGTCTGTTCGTCGCGCATGCGGCGCCGCTCAAGTGAGTTGCTCTTGAACACCGCGACCGTGCGGGCGATCTCGCCGATCTCATCCGTCCGGTCGTGGCAATCGATCTCGACGTCGTTGTTGCCGTCCGCGATGGCGGTCAGCGACTGCGTGACCGAAGTCAGCGGCTTGGTCACGCCGCGCACGATCAGCATGGTCAGGACCAGCACCAGAAGTGCGGCGATGCCGGCTGCGATCGCCATGTTCCAGATCGTCTCCGCCAGCATGGCGTCGAACTGCGCCATCGGAATGCCGACATAGAGCACGCCGATGACCTTCCCGGCCGGATTCGAGATCGGGTAGTAGGCCGTCATGAAGGTCTTGCCGAACAGCACCGCCGGCCCCTTGTAGGCCTCCCCGCGGCGCAGCACCGCCTGGCCGGGATGGTCGGGCGCGAGCTGGGTGCCGACGGCGCGATCACCGTTCTCCTTCTTGACGTTGGTGGAACGGCGGACGAACTGGCCGGAGGCCTCGTCATAAACGAACAAAGTGGCGTTACCGCCGACATAGGACACCGCGCGATCGACGATCGCATGATCCCTGAACTCGGGCATCTTCGCCGCCTCGGCGTGGGTGACGACGCCGTCCTTCAGGGTGATTTTCGCCTCCCCAAAGGTTTCGCCAAACGTCATCGCCAACGTGCGGAGATTAACCTCGATGTCGCGGCGCGCGCGCTCGGCGAATTCCGATGTCAGCGACCAGTAGGCGGCGCCAACCACCAATGCGGTGTTCATCGCGATCAGGAGGACGGCGCAGATCACCGCCTTGGTGCCGAGTTTCAACTTGAGCTGCGGCAAGAACTTCCGAAGCAACCGCGCAGTCATGATCCAGGTCCCTCAAAAGCCTCACATTTGACGGTTCTTGTTTACGATCGCATTAATGGTACCGGGTCCTCGAAACCTCAGGCCGCTGTCAGACGTAATTCTTGCCGAAACGTTAAGGAGGACCGCATGCGTTCGCGGCCGGTCATCGTCTGGTTCCGCGACGATTTGCGCTTGTCGGATCACCCTGCCCTGCATGAAGCCGCCGCAAGTGGCGCGCCGGTAATCGGCCTCTATGTGCTGGACGAAGAAAGCAACGCGCTGAAACCGCCAGCGGCGCGTCCGCTCGGCGGCGCTACACGATGGTGGCTGGCGCAATCGCTGCGGGCGCTGCAGGCAAGCCTTGGCGCCGCTGGCGCGCCGCTCGTGCTGCGCAAGGGGCCGGCCGCCCGCGTCATCGGCGAAGTCGCGCGCGAAGCCGGCGCCTGCGCCGCGTTCTGGAACGAGATCGCGCAGGCGCCACATCTAGCCGTTGCCAGGGAAGTTGAAGCCGCGCTTGCAAGCGACGGGGTCGACTCGCAAATCTTCCCGGGTGACCTCCTCGCCGCCCCCGCCAACATCCGCAACAAGGAAGGCCGCGGCCTGCGCGTGTTTACGCCGTTCTGGCGGCGGGTGCAGTCGCTCGGCGACCCGCCGAAGCCGCTGCCCGTGCCGAAGAAGATCGCGGCCGGGCCGAGCCTGACAAGTGATGCGCTCGGCGACTGGCAGCTTGAGCCGTCGCGGCCCGATTGGGCGTCCGGACTGCGGGAGAGCTGGCAACCCGGCGAGGCCACGGCCAAGGCGCGGCTCACGGGTTTCCTCGAGGGCGGCATCGCCGGCTATGCCGGCGATCGCGACCGGCCGGACCGCGCTGGCACCTCGGGACTGTCGCCGCATCTGCGATTCGGCGAGATCAGCCCGCGCCAGATCTGGCACGCCGCGCGCTTTGCCGCCGCCGAACGCCCACAGCTCGCGGGCGATATCGACAAGTTCCTCAGCGAACTCGGCTGGCGCGAATTCTGCCGCCATCTGCTGTTCGACGTCCCCGATCTCGCCGCGCGCAACCTGCAGCCGTCCTTTGACGCCTTCCCCTGGAAGCAGGACGACAAGGCCATGGCCGCCTGGCAACGCGGCCGGACCGGCTACCCCGTCGTCGATGCCGGAATGCGCGAGCTCTGGCACACCGGCGTGATGCACAACCGTATCAGGATGGTGGTGGCGTCGTTCCTGATCAAACATCTCCTGATCGACTGGCGCGCTGGCGAGCAATGGTTCTGGGACACGCTGGTTGACGCCGATGCCGGCAGCAATCCCGCCAACTGGCAGTGGGTGGCAGGCTCCGGCGCCGATGCTGCGCCGTATTTCCGCGTCTTCAACCCGATCCTGCAGGGCGAGAAGTTCGACCCTGACGGTGTCTATGTCAGGCGCTGGGTGCCGGAACTGGCGCGGCTGCCCAAAGGCCTGATCCATCAGCCATGGAGCGCGACGCCACTCGAACTCGCGAGCGCCGGCATCGAACTCGGCAAAACCTATCCGCATCCGATCATCGATCACAGGACAGGTCGCGAGCGCGCGTTGGCTGCCTACGCGAAAATCCGCAACGTATCGGTGACGCCAGTTTGACGCTTTCATAAATCTCGCTATCGTAAGCGTTACAGTAAATTACTGGGGGATGACATGAACGACGATACACCGATGATCGAACAGGCGACGGACGCAGCAAGCCCCGTCGCAGAGCCGGCAGCCGTGCCGGCGGTCAAGAAGGCCGCCAAAAAAACGGCGAAGAAGACGGCGAAGAAAGCCAAGAAAGCAGCCAAGAAGACGATGAAGGCGGCGCCGAAGAAAAAGAAGAAGGCCAAGAAGGCGGCCAAAAAGTCGGCGAAGAAAGCCAAGAAGGGCGCGAAGAAAGTCGCCAAGAAGAAAAAGAAGGCCAAGAAGTCGAAGCGCTGATCGCCTGACGTTCTGATCCCGTCATTGCGAGCCACCGGTCGCGCGAATGCGCGCCCGGTGGGAGGCTTCTGCGAAGCAATCGATCCCGCAGCATGACCGATAGCTGGATTGCTTCGCCGCTAGCGCTCCCCGCAGTGACGGACCGATGCGCACGACTCACCCCCGGCGGTTGACCAAAAACACCGCGGCGGCGCAGGCGGCCATGCCTGCGATCCCGACCGGGTCGAGCCGCTCGCCGAACAGGGCATAGGCCATCAGCGAAGTCACCGCCGGCACCAGATAGAACAGGCTCGCCACCGAGGTGGCGGCCTGATGCCGGATCAGCCAGTACAGCAGCCCGATCGATCCGATTGACAGCACCACCGCGAGCCAGGCCAGCGCCAGCATGAATTCGGTGGTCCAGCGCACCACATTGTTCTCGAACAGCCCGGCGCCGATCGCAAAGAAGATCGTCACCGCGACGTACTGCACCAGGTTTCCGGCGCGCCAGTCGATCTGGTTGCAATAGCGCCGCTGGTAAAGGGTGCCCAAGGTAATGCTGACCAGCGACACGGCGGACGCCAGCCAGCCCCAGCCGGCCTCCCCGCTCATCGGACGGTTGTGCAGGATCAGCACGACGCCTCCGAGCCCGAGCAGCAATCCACCCCATTGCAGCGGCGTGACGCGTTCGCCGAGAAAGCGGTTGGCGAGCGTCGAGGTCAGGATCGGCTGCAGCCCCGGAATCAGCGCCGAGAGCCCGGCTGGAATCGAATGCGAGATCGCGACCGCCGTCCCGCCGAGATAAAAACCGTGCACCAGAATGCCGGCGACCGCGCTGTGGGCCACGCCGGTCAGGTCGGGCCATTTCGGCCGCGCGATGGCTGCGATCACCACCATCAAGCCGACCACGATCGCCATGCGGATGGCGAGGTAGGTCAGCGGATCGGCATAGTTGATGACGTATTTGGTGGCGATAAATCCGGTGCTCCAGAGCACAACGAAAATCGCCGGCGCCGCGCAGGCGGCGGCTTCCTCAATGTCTTTTCTCATTTACGGCCCTGATTGCCCGATCATGAGCGGTCCGGCAACCCTCGAATTTTCTCATGCCGGCGTTATCTCGAGCACCTCGTCATTGCCGGGTTCGACCCATTTTTGGCGGAACGCTTTCGGCTCCCGCGGGTTCGGAACTTGGCAGGAAACTCAAAAGCGGCATTCGGGAAGCATGACGGCACGATGGGCCAAGCTCCACTTGCTATTTTGGGCCGCCACGATTTTCCTTTTCATGGTGACGGCAGCGGATGCCGGGGGCGACAACGCCGCGCGGCCGTCCGAATTCATCTTCCTGGTCCAGATTGCGCTGCTGATCGCGGTAGGCCGCGGGCTTGGCGAGCTGATGCAGCGGATCGGCCAGCCTTCGGTGATGGGGGAATTGCTGGGAGGATTGCTGCTCGGCCCTTCCCTGTTGGGCTGGCTTTGGCCTGAGGCGCAGCACGCGATTTTTCCGCCCACCGGCGAACAGAAGGCCCTGATCGACGGGCTGGCGCAGTTCGGCATCCTGCTGCTGTTGCTGCTTACCGGCATGGAAACCGACCTGCCGCTGGTCCGCAAGGTCGGCCGTGCCGCCATCACGATCTCGGTCGCCGGGATCGTCGTGCCCTTTGCCTGCGGCTTCGCGCTCGGCGAGTTTCTGCCGCAAAGCCTGCTGCCGCATCCGGAAGCGCGCCTCGTCGCGTCGCTGTTTCTCGGCACCGCGCTTTCGATCTCGTCGGTGAAGATCGTCGCGGTCGTCGTGCGCGAGATGAATTTCATGCGGCGCAATGTCGGCCAGATCATCGTCGCCACCGCCATCATCGACGACACCATCGGCTGGATCATCATTGCCGTGATCTTCAGCCTGGCCTCCCGCGGCAGCCTCGACGTGCTTTCGGTCGGCCAGGCGTTGCTCGGCACGCTGATTTTTCTCGCGGTCAGCTTCACGATCGGGCGGCGGCTGGTGTTCAGGCTGATCCGCCTTGCCAACGATCACCTGGTCAGTTCGGCCGCGGTCATCACCGTGATCCTGCTGCTGATGAGCGCGATGGCGATGATCACACATCTGATCGGCGTCCACACGGTGCTCGGCGCGTTCATTGCGGGCGTCCTGGTGGGGGAATCGCCGATCCTCACCCGGCAGATCGACGAGCGGCTGCGGGGATTGATCACCGGCCTGTTCATGCCGGTGTTTTTTGGTCTGGCCGGGCTCAGCGCCGACCTGACCGTGCTGAAGGATCCTCATTTGCTGTTGCTGACGGTGGCCCTGGTGCTGATTGCCAGCATTGGAAAATTTGGCGGCGCCTTCGTGGGCGGCGCCCTCGGCGGGTTGACGCGCCAGGAATCCTATGCCCTCGCCAGCGGCATGAATGCCCGCGGCTCGACCGAGGTCATCATCGCGACCATCGGCCTGTCCATGGGCATGCTCAGCCAGAACATGTTTTCGATGATCGTGACCATGGCGATCCTGACGACGATGGCGATGCCGCCAATGCTGCGCGCCGCGCTGTCTCGTCTTCCGCTCGGCGAGGAAGAGAAGGAGCGGATCGAACGCGAAGAGTTCGAACAAAAGGGCTTCGTCGCAAATCTGGAGCGGCTGTTGCTCGCGGTCGATGAAAGCGCCAATGCGCGGTTTGCCTCGTATATCGCCGGCCTGCTCGCAGGAAGCCGCGGCCTGCCGATCACCGTGCTCCACGTCGGCCCGCACGCCAGGCTTCAGGAAGAGAAGCGCAAGGAAGAAGAAAGCCACGAAGCCGCCGTCAAGAATGCGGCCAAGGCGATCGCGGAAGCCGATCACGAGAACAGAGGCAGCATCGAGGTGACCACGCGCAGTCCCGACAAGACGCCGGCCGACGCGGTCGTCGAGGAAGCACGCAAGGGCTTTGACCTTCTCGTCATCGGAATGGACGAGGTGGTCCGCGGCAAGGATGGGTTTGACCGGAAGATCGAGGATCTGGCGGCCGGTTTCACCGGTCCTCTCGCCATCGTCGCGGCCAAGGGCATGCATCTCAAACAGCCCGGCGGCACGATCAACAAAATCCTGGTTGCGGTGTCGGGCAGCGGCGTCTCGCGGCGCGGCGCCGAGGTCGCGATCGCGCTCGCACGCCTGAGCGCCGATCCGTTGCGGGCGGTCTATGTGTCGACCACGCGCGACAAGGGCACGCGGCGGACCACAACCAGCATGTCGCTCGCCAGGGAGGAGGAAATCCTGAAGGATACCGTGGCGGCGGCAAGCCGCTACGACGTCGATGTCGCGACGTCGCTGCGCGCCAATACAGCGCCGGAAGCAGCTATCCTGCAGGAAATCCGGTCGACCGGCGCCGACCTGGTGGTTCTGGGCGTGGACCGTATCCAGGGCGACAGCCTGAATTTCGGCAGCGTTGCCGCAGCCGTGCTCAACAAGTCCAGCGCGTCCGTGTTGCTGATTTCAGATGGACAGGCCAGCCGAAAGGACTGACCGAAGAAAGTTGCAGCCGCCTACCACTCTTCCGGGCAGGGATCGACGATCTTCCAGAGATCTTCGCCGTTCTTGATCTTCTTCATTTCGGTGGTGAGCCCGCCGTTGCGGCGAATCCAGTCCTTCACCGTGTCAGGGTAATAGGACATCAGGTCCGATGTCCCCTCGGCGCTGGTGACCTTGATGCCGAAGGTGAAGGCCTTGTCGTAATAGGCTTGATGGAAGCCGAGGCTCGCCTTCGGCGTGACGCAGATCTTGTTCATCGGCACGATGCCGAACACGAGCGTGCAGGCCGAATTGCAGATGCCATCGATGACGACGCGCTCGTGGCGCTCGCGGATGCGCTTGTACTTGGCCTTGTACTCCTCGACATAGCCGCCATGGTCGCGCGTGATGCGCAGCACGTCGGCGCGGGCCGGCGCGGCGGCCACCAGAAGCAACAGCAGAGCCAGGAGCGTGTTGGATGGCGTGATGCGCATGGATCGATCGAATACCGGGCAGCCTGAAAACGCGGGGTGTGGGTCGGTCCTATCGGGTGGACCAAGCCGCAGAACTCTGGCGAGACTGTGTTGGGATATCGTTAAGCATCCCCGAAACGCCAAAAATTGCCATCTGTGGCGCAATATCTGCAGCTTTTCGACCCGTTTCGCGCTAGATGGAACCGAGACCGGCCAAGATCGTCTATTTTCAGCTGATGACCCCGGAGACCCGTAATGACCAAAGTGAAGCTTTTCGCCGCCAGCGCCATCCTGGCAGCGGTCGCCATCGCCCCCGCCCTTGCGGCGGACGCCCCCGTCTACCCGTACCACCGGCATCATCACCACTACCACCACGCCTATTGGCAGCTGCCCTACCACATCAGCTACCTCCACAATTACGGGCCCGGCCCCACCCCCGGCTCCTTCGCCTATTACGACGGCCCCTCCACCAATCATTGTGCCCAAGGTGCCGCCGCCTATCTCGGCCAGGACGGCCAGCGGCATCCTTGTTTCTGAAACATTGAATCAGCAGCGGCTGGCCCTCGCCAGCCAAGTCTGATAATCGGCCACCACACGCACTCGTAGCTCAGCTGGATAGAGCATCGGATTTCGATTCCGAGGGTCGGGAGTTCGAAATCTCTCCGAGTGCGCC
>CAVZGZ010000047.1:0-136090 GCA_963774775.1 uncultured Alphaproteobacteria bacterium | reverse complement strand
CGCGCGGCAGCCGGGTGTCGGAAGTCTATGGCGGCGCCACCGAGATTTCGGAGCGTCACCGCCATCGCTACGAGGTCAACACCGCCTACAAGGACCGGCTCGAGCAGCACGGCCTGCGGTTCTCGGGGCTGTCGCCGGACGGCATCCTGCCCGAGATCGTCGAGTATGAGGACCATCCCTGGTTCATCGGCGTGCAATTCCACCCCGAGCTGAAGTCGCGCCCGTTCGAGCCGCATCCGCTGTTTGCGTCGTTCATCCAGGCCGCGCTGGTAAAGTCGCGGTTGATGTAGCGAAGCGGCGCGGAAACCCGACCGGCGATTTTCCCCGCATATGACCCATCCGCTACGCGTCCTTCTTGGCGATCGGCGGGGTCGGCTGCAATAGTGGCAAAAAGCATCGGACGACAACGTGCAAGTGTAGCGCACGCTGCATCAAATGACCTGCGCAGCTGCGACGGCGCTCAGATCAGATCAATCCGGAGTGATTGACCTGCGACGGCCGGACAATGTGGTTGGCAAGACAGTCATAATAGTTTAGGTTGTTTCTTATTTTTTATCACCCTTGGCGTTTGGCTAGGCAAATGATTGAAATCGCCCGGTTGCCGGGCACAATTTGCAAGGGAGGTGCACCATGTCGCGTATTACCATCAATGGCGTTTCTTTCGATCCCGCAAGTCCGACCGCCGCCGCTGCGAATGCAGCTAGCCCTGACACATCCAAAACAAACTATGTTCTGGTCCAAACAACGGGGCCATTAAGCGACGCCGACAAATCCAGGCTCGGTGAGCTGGGTGTCGTGGTTCAGGAATATGTGTCCGAGAATACCTATCTGTGCGCTTACAAGCCGGCCGATCTCACCGCAGTACGGGCTTTGCCTTTCGTCTCCTGGGCCGGCGCCTATCTGCGAGGCTTCAAGGTCAATCCAAGCCTGCGGCCGCCTGTGAGCGCCGTGCAGTCGCACACGATCGGTCCGTTGGAGGCGCCGGCGCCATCGGTATCGACCACGCTTCGGCAGGTCGATATCGTGGCGCACGATGACGTCGATCCCGATAGCTCCGACTTCAAGGCCAAGGTGGCAGCCGCCGCACACGTCAGCCCCGATACACTGACCGTGAACCGAAAGAAGATTCGGCTCAACGTTCAGGAGAAATATCTGAACGACGTCGCCGCCGTCGATGAAGTCCGCCACTTGGAGGAGGTTCACGGCGTCAAACTCTATAATAACATCGCCCGCGGCGTCATCGCGGCGAACGTCATCGTCAATGGAACCCCGTTCAAGGGCAAGGGACAAATCGTCGTTGTCAACGATACCGGTTTCGACAACGGGTCGACAACGAACACACATGCCGCGTTTGCCGGGCGCGTTCATGATCTTGTGGCGATTGGCCGGCCAGGCAGCACGGACGATCCCGCCGGCCACGGCACGCATGTGTGCGGATCGGTGTTGGGTGACGGACATTCCGCGACCATGGGAGGCGTCATTCAGGGTACGGCGCCAGAAGCAAGATTGGTCGTGCAATCGCTGCTTGATGCCGACGGAGGATTGGCCGTTCCCAATGATTTACATGATCTGTTCGAGCCGCCGTATAACGCCGACCCCGATGCGCGCGTTCATACGAATTCATGGGGCGCAACAACCCCCGGCTTGGCGTACAACCAGAGTTCGCGGGAAATCGACGATTTCGTATTCAATCATCAGGATTGCGTGATCTGCTTCGCGGCTGGTAATGATGGCATCGACAGCAATGGCGATGGCAGGATCGACACCGGCTCGATCGGATCGGAAGCTGCGGCGAAGAACTGCATCACCGTCGGCGCCAGCGAGAATCTGCGGCCCACCATCGCGCTGACATATGGTGCATTGCGGGCGGCATCCTTTCCAACCGACCCGATATTCAGCGATCTGAGCGCAAATAACGTCGACGGCATGGCCGCCTTCAGCAGCCGCGGGCCGACCAAGGAAAGGCGCCTGAAGCCGGACGTCGTCGCACCGGGAACGTCGATCCTGTCGACCAGGTCAGGGGCGGTGGTCAGTCCGCCGACGGTGTTTGGCACCTCGAACGATCCTGACTATTTCTTTGACGATGGCACCAGCATGGCGACGCCGCTGGTCGCCGGATGTTGCGCTGTGTTGCGGGAAACCCTCGTGAAGAATGAGGTGCCAAACCCGAGCGCCGCCCTGATCAAGGCACTGCTGATCAATGGTGCGCAGCCGATAACGGGACAGTATCACCCGAGCGAAACCGGACCTTCGCCCAACCCTGCCAGCGGCTGGGGACGGGTGAATCTTGCGGCGTCGGTCATCATACCCGGGGCCAGTGCCGAGGCAGGATTTGGCGAAGGCGGCCCTCTCAGGCAGGGCGAAAACTCTGAAGGCACCATCAGGATTACAGGAGGCGGGCGGACGCTGAAATTCACGCTGGTCTGGGCTGATCCGCCCGGGGCGCAGCTGCAGAACGATCTCGACCTGATCATGACCGCGGCCGATGGACAGGAGCGGCACGGCAACATGGGAACGGGGGCGGGATTTGATCGCCAGAACAATGTTGAACAGGTCGTTTGGGAGGATGTGCCACCCGGCGATCTGAAATTCACGATTCTCGCGTTCCATATCACGCGGTTTCCGCAGCCCTTTGCCTTTGCATGGCAAATCAGCTGATCGATGCTGCGTCGAATTCTTGAAGCCGGATAGACCACGGCATGGATTCTCGCCGGTGTTCAGTCCGGCTTTGTTGTCACTGCTCGACCGAGTTGCTGCTAAGGCGGTTGCTGCCCGGGCGGTTGGGTCGACGACCTTTGACGAATGCGACGATTGTTGCGAAAAGCACTCCCCGTGACCTGCAAGAACAAAAATCAGGAGAGTTGGTTCTATGATCTACGAAACCCGCGTCTACCGCTGCCTGCCGGGCCGGCTGCCGGCGCTGCTCAATCGTTTTGAGACGATCACGCTGAAACTCTGGGAGAAGCACGGCATCAAGCAGGCCGGGTTCTTCACCACGCTGGTTGGTGAATCCAACCAGGAGCTGACCTATCTGCTGGCCTGGGAATTGCTCGCCGAGCGTGACAAGAAATGGAACGCGTTCCTGAGCGATCCGGAGTGGATCACGGCTCGCGCCAAGACCGAGGAAGACGGCCCGATCGTCGGCAACATCGTCAATCAATTGCTGGCGCCGACGTCGTTCTCGTCGGTGAAATAATAGGCGGTGCAACCCTGATATTCGGGGGGCTAAACGGGGTTGATCCTGATCGCGCGGACCGGCATGGTCCGGGGCAGCCACGAAGGAAATACCCTTGAGCGCCAACATCTCTGCGGCACCGGTCGTCACGGTTGGCCCGGTCAAATTCGGCAACTCCTTGCCGATATCGATCATCGCCGGCCCCTGCCAGCTCGAGAGCCGGGCCCATGCGCTGGAAGTCGCCGGTGCGCTGAAGGAAATTGCGGCACGCCTCAAGGTGGGGCTCGTCTACAAGACCTCGTTCGACAAGGCCAACCGCACCAGCTCATCCGCCGCGCGCGGCATAGGGCTAGCACAGGCATTGCCGATCTTTGCCGAAATCCGTTCCGCGCTCGGGCTGCCCGTGCTCACCGACGTGCACGAAGCCTCGCAATGCGCCGAGGTCGCGCTGGCCGTCGACGTGCTGCAGATTCCGGCGTTCCTGTGCCGGCAGACCGATCTGCTGCTGGCAGCGGCCGCGACCGGCAAGGTCGTCAATGTCAAGAAGGGGCAGTTTTTGGCGCCCTGGGACATGGCGAACGTCGTGACCAAGATCACCGGCGGCGGGAACGCCCAGGTGCTGGTCACCGAACGCGGCGCTTCGTTCGGATACAACACGCTGGTGTCGGACATGCGCGCGCTGCCGATCCTGGCGCGCACGACCGGCGCGCCCGTGATTTTCGACGCCACGCATTCGGTGCAGCAGCCGGGCGGGAAGGGGACTTCGTCGGGCGGCGAGCGCGAATTCGTGCCCGTGCTGGCGCGCGCTGCGGTCGCAGTCGGCGTCGCCGGCGTGTTCATCGAAACCCATCCGGATCCGGATCACGCGCCGTCGGACGGACCTAACATGGTGCCGCTGCGCGAATTCGAGGGGCTCATCAAGACGCTGATGCAATTCGACGCGCTGGCGAAGCAGCCGGCATCGTGACGGAGCGCATGCTGCCGTGACCGCAACGAGTGGCATGCCGCCGGCCCTCAACATCATCACACTGGCGACCTTCGCCGCAAGCCTGTCGGTGCGCGCGCTCGATCCGGTGCTACCGCATGTTGCCGATGATTTTCGCGTCAACATCGCGACCGCCGCAAGCTTTGCCGCGGTGTTCGCCTTTACCTTCGCCGTCATCCAGCCCGCGATCGGGGCGGCCGCCGATTTGTTCGGCAAGGCACGGTTGATGACGATCTGCCTCGTGCTGCTCGGTGTCGCCAATCTGCTTGGCGCGCTCTCGACCTCGTTTCCGCTGCTGTTCGTGACGCGCATCCTCGCGGGCATCGGCTCGGGCGGCGTCTTCCCGGTGGCGCTCGGGCTGACCAGCGATCTGGTCGGGCCGGAGAAGCGCCAGCTCGCGATCGGGCGCACGCTGGCGGGCTCGATGACCGGAAACCTGCTGGGCGCGTCCGCCTCGGGGCTGATTGGCGATTTGCTCGGCTGGCGCGGCGTGCTTGCCGTGCTCGGCACGCTCGTACTTGTCGCCGCGATCGCTGTCGCGGCCGGTTTTCGCGGCGCGGCGCTGACGCGTCCGCCGAGGACCAACCTGTCCGCGCTCAAGCACGGCTACCGCACGATCTTTTCAAATCCGAACGCGCGCGTCTGCTATTCGGCCGTTTTCATCGAAGGCTGCTGCGTGCTCGGGCTGTTTCCGTTCATCGCCTCGTTCCTGTTTGCCCTCGGCGAGACCTCGCTATCGATCGCCGGCATCGTGATCGCAGGGTTTGCGATCGGCGGGCTGTTCTACACCATGACGGTGTCGCGCTTTCTGCCGGCGATCGGGGTCAGGGGCATGATGATCGCGGGCGCAACGCTGGTGGGATCGCAGCTGATCGCCACGTCATTCGGGTTCGGCTGGAAGACCCAGGCGCTGTGCATGCTGTTCATGGGCTGGGGATTCTACATGATCCACGGCTGCCTGCAGGTGTTCGCCAGCGAATTGTCGGTGGAAGCGCGCGCCACCGCGCTGTCGCTGCACTCCTTTTTCTTTTTCATGGGCCAGACCATCGGCCCGATCGTCTACGGCTTCGGCATTCAGCACGCGGGCAAGACGCCGACCTTGGTCACGGCAGCAGCCGTGATCATCGCGCTCGGATTTGCCTGCGGGCTGCTGCTGCATCAGACCAGGCCCGCCGATGCCGGTGCTCGGCCGGACGTCAGGCCTTAACCTCTGCCGCGATAGGGCGCGACGCCCTGTTCGGGGAGCCACATCCCCTTCGGCAAGCGGCCGGTCTGCCAGAACACGTCGATCGGGATGCCGCCGCGCGGATACCAGTAGCCGCCGATGCGCAGATATTTCGGCTTGATCTCGTCTGCGATCCGTTTGCCGATCATGACCGTGCAATCCTCATGGAAGGCGCCATGGTTGCGGAAACTCGCGACGAAAAGCTTCAGCGATTTGGATTCCAGAAGCCATCGTCCCGGAACATAGTCGATCATCAGATGGGCGAAATCCGGCTGTCCGGTGACCGGGCAAATCGAGGTGAATTCCGGCACTGTGAAGCGGACCACATAATTGGTGCCTGCTTGCGGATTGGGCACGCGGTCGAGCGTGGCCTTTTCCGGGCTGTTGGGCCATTCGACGGCGCGGCCGAGCTGCAGGGGTTTTTTGGCCATGATATTCGTCCTTTGCGGACGCGTCATTGACGCAAGAGGATAGGCCCGTCAACCGTCAGCGCGATGCGGTGGACGTCGAAAAGCCGCGAGGATTTCAGGTGGGCGCGACGGTCTGAACGACCACCAGACG
The DNA here is from genome assembly GCA_963774775.1 of uncultured Alphaproteobacteria bacterium. GTDB lineage: Bacteria > Pseudomonadota > Alphaproteobacteria > Rhizobiales > Xanthobacteraceae > Bradyrhizobium. The sequence continues at coordinate 130,144 of CAVZGZ010000047.1, read as the reverse complement.
CGCGTTGCCGGATTCGGCGCCCCATACCTCGCCGGCCCGCCCAGCCAGTTGGCGGACGTTGGCGCCCGGTTTGTCGCTGGCGAACACGTTGAATTTCTCACTCGCGGGATCGAAGCGCACGATCGCATTCGCCGAGAAATCGGTGAGCCAGATCTTGTCCCTGTCATCGACATAGACCGCATAGGCGTGTGGGCTCGTTCCCGGCAGCTTCCAGGCTTTCCAGGAGCCGTCCGCGGGATCGTGCATCGAGACGTTGCCGCTGTTCCACTCGCTGACCCAGAGCCGGCTATTGGAGTCCGACCATATCCGCCGGGCGCCTTGTTTTGGCGTGGGCGGTTCGACCACTGTCGCCTGGCCGGTTGTTGGATCGAGTTTGGCAATGTAATTGCCGGCAAGCGAGGCGTACCAGACGTCGCCCTTCGGCGTGACCGCGATGCCGTAGGGACCAACGCCCCGCGGGGCATCGAACACCTTCATGGCGCCAGACTTTGGGTCGAGGCGGCCGTAATGGCCGGATTGGCCGGTGAACCAGTAGATCCCGCTTCTGTCGAAGACGCCGGTATTGAGGTTGGCGTAAGCATATTTTTCGGGCAGACGGAACAGCGTGACACGACGATCTGCTGGATCGACGCGGGCGATCGCATTCTGCCCGCCCTCGGTCACCCATGGAGCGCCGTCAGGTCCGATTGTGACGCCGTGCGGTGCCGCGCCTTTGCCGAGACCGACCAGCTTGTACGAGCCATCGCGCGGGTCCAGTCGCCCCAGCGTTCCGTTGCCCTGGCCGGTGAACCAGATGATGCCGTCGGGAGCGGGCGCGACGTCGTGCAGGCCGATGCCCGCATCAACCGGAAAATATTTGACCCGGAATGGGCCTTCCTGTGCGCCGGCGACGCGCAACAGGCCAGGTGTGGCGACAATTCCAGTGGCGGCCGAGATGAGAAACTGGCGGCGATTCATTGCGTTACCCCGGCTCTCGGAGAAAGAAGCTTTGCTCGCGGTGATCGACGTCCAACGAGCATAACCGCGCCAAATCCACCCGTCAGGAAAAGGCCATACGGTAAGCGTTCACATTTGCTTGCGCTCCGTGTATGACGCGGCGCAACCAGCCTGAACCAACCGAGGAAGCACAGACATGACCGCCATCGTCGACATCATCGGCCGCGAAATTCTGGACAGCCGTGGCAATCCCACCGTCGAGGTCGATGTGGTGCTGGAAGACGGCTCGATCGGCCGCGCCGCGGTGCCGTCGGGCGCTTCCACCGGCGCGCATGAGGCGGTCGAGCTGCGCGACGGCGACAAGGCGCGCTATCTCGGCAAAGGCGTGCAGAAGGCGGTCGAGGCCGTCAACGGCGAGATCTTCGAGGCGCTGGCCGACCAGGCGGTCGAAGAACAGGTCCAGATCGACCAGATCATGATTGATCTCGACGGCACGCCGAACAAGAGCCGGCTTGGCGCCAACGCCATTCTCGGCGTCTCGCTGGCCTGCGCCAAGGCCGCGGCCGAATCCTTCGATATGCCGCTGTACCGTTACGTCGGCGGCACCTCGGCGCGGACGCTGCCGGTGCCGATGATGAACATCATCAACGGCGGCGTGCACGCCGACAACCCGATCGACTTCCAGGAATTCATGATCCTGCCGGTCGGCGCGGAATCCTTTGCCGAGGCGCTGCGCTGCGGTTCGGAGATCTTCCACACCCTGCGAGGTGAACTGAAGAAGGCCGGCCACAACACCAATGTCGGCGACGAGGGCGGCTTTGCGCCGAACCTGCCGTCGGCCGATGCCGCGCTCGACTTCGTGATGAACGCGATCAACAAGGCCGGCTACAAGGCGGGCGGTGACGTGATGCTCGGTCTCGACTGCGCTTCCACCGAGTTCTTCAAGGACGGCGCCTACGTCTATGGCGGCGAGAACAAGACCCGCTCGATTTCGGAGCAGGCGAAGTATCTCGCCGATCTCGTTTCGCGCTATCCGATCGTCACCATCGAGGACGGCATGTCCGAAGACGACATGGACGGCTGGAAGCAACTGACCGACCTGATCGGCGGCAAGTGCCAGCTGGTCGGCGACGACCTCTTCGTCACCAACGTCACGCGGCTCGCCGATGGCATCAAGCACGGTCGCGCCAATTCGATCCTGATCAAGGTCAACCAGATCGGCACGCTGACGGAAACGCTCTCCGCGGTCGAGATGGCCTACAAGGCCGGCTACACCGCCGTGATGTCGCACCGTTCCGGCGAGACCGAGGATTCCACCATCGCCGACCTCGCGGTGGCCACCAATTGCGGGCAGATCAAGACCGGCTCACTGGCGCGCTCCGACCGCACCGCCAAGTACAACCAGCTGCTGCGCATCGAGCAGCAATTGGGCGCACAGGCGAAATATGCAGGGAAGGCGGCGCTGAAGGCGCTTGTCTAATCGCGCCGCGCATCCAGATACAACAAACACAAAACGGGAGAATGTGCGATGAGTGACGGCACAAGCGGGCTGCAATTGCGATCGCTGCTCAAGAAGAGCGGCGAACTCGAGCTATCTCTGGTTGAGATCACGACCCCTGAACCGGGCCCCGATGAAGTCGTGGTTCGCGTCGAGGCTGCGCCGATCAATCCTTCCGACCTTGGGCTGTTGATCGGCCCGGCCGATATGTCGACCGCGAAAGTGTCCGGCACCAGGGAGGCCCCCGTCATCACCGCAAAGATGCCTGACGCGGTGATGGGTGCCATGACGGCGCGGCTCGATGAGTCCATGCCGGTTGGCAACGAAGGCGCCGGCGTCGTCATCAAGACCGGATCGTCGGACGCTGCCAAAGCGCTGTTGGGCAAGACGGTCTCGATGATCGGTGGCGCGATGTATGCGCAGTATCGCTGTCTGAGGGTGAACGAGTGCATGCCGCTGCCGGATGGCACTACGCCGGCGGAAGGCGCTTCCTGCTTCGTCAATCCGCTGACCGCGCTCGGCATGACCGAGACCATGCGGCGCGAGGGTCACAAGGCGCTGGTGCATACGGCGGCCGCCTCCAATCTCGGCCAGATGCTCAACAAGATCTGCCTCAAGGATGGCATCGGCCTCGTCAACATCGTCCGCAGCAAGGAGCAGGCCGACATCCTGCACAAGATCGGCGCCAAGCATGTGGTGGATTCCACGGCGCCGACCTTCATCGACGATCTGACCAACGCGCTGGTAGAGACCGGTGCTACGATCGCCTTCGACGCGATCGGCGGCGGCACGCTCGCAGCGCAGATCCTGACCTGCATGGAGACCGCCATCAGCAGGACTGCGAAGGCATATAACCGCTACGGCTCGTCCGTGCACAAGCAGGTCTATGTCTATGGAGGTCTCGATCCGCGTCCGATGGAGCTGAACCGCGCCTTCGGCATGGCATGGGGCGTCGGCGGCTGGCTGCTGTTCGCGTTCCTGATGAAGATTGGCAAGGCCGACGGACAAAAGCTGCGCGCGCGCGTGGTCTCCGAACTGAAGACGACCTTCGCCAGCCATTACACCCAGGTGGTGTCGCTGCAGGAGACGCTCCAGCTCGACAAGATCGCGATCTACAACAAGCGTGCCACCGGCGAGAAATTCCTCATCAACCCGCACAAGGGTTGATGAGGCGGCATTCAATCGTACACACCAAGGGCCGCCCCGGGGGAGGGCGGCCGCTTGTCTGATGGCCATTGCGCGAACGCTGAGTTTCCAAAATTGCACGGTTCATGCACTTGCATCTTTTCGGCCGCTCTGGCTTATGTGAGCCGCGCCAGTTCAGCACCAAGAAGGAAATGCCATGACCACCCACACCATCGTCACGATCGTCGGCAGTCTCCGCAAAGAGAGCTTTTCGCTCAAGATCGCCAAGGCGATGGCCAAGCTGGCGCCGGCCTCGCTGAAGCTCGACGTCACCACGCTGAACGATATTTCCTTCTTCAATCAGGACCTGGAGGCCGCACCGCCCGCCGATTGGCTGGCGTTCCGCGACAAGCTGCAGAGGTCGAACGGCGTGCTGTTCATTACGCCCGAATATAACCGCTCGATCCCGGGCGCGCTGAAGAACGCGATCGACGTGGCCTCGCGGCCCTACGGCAAGAGCTCGTTCCTCGGCAAGCCGGTCGGCATCGTTTCCAACTCGCCGGGCCCGCTCGGCGGCGTCAGTGCGGCCAAGCAGCTGCAGAACATCCTGCCGGGTATTGCCGGCGTGATCATGGGGCAGCCCGAAATCTACCTGAACGGCGTGGGCGATGCCTTCGACGACAAGGGCGAGCTCGCCAAGGAAGCGCTGCAGAAAGTGTTGCAGCAATATCTCGAGGCGTTCGCGGCCTTTGTCGAGAAGCACCACAAATAAGCGACTGTTCGTCGTCTTAGGAATTCGTTAACCGTGGCCGCCCCAAAGTGACGGCCATGGTCTCCCGCACCCGACTCAAATCGATCCTGACCGGGCTCGCCCTCTATGCGATGGCGGCGGCGATGGTCGGCTATTTCGGCGTCAACGCCTATACCGGCAAATACGGGCTCAACGCCCGGCAGGAACTCGACCAGGAGATCATCGCGCTGACGTCCGAACTGGCCCGGCTGAAGCACGAGCGCGCCGAGGGCGAGCAGCGCGTGTCGCTGCTGCGGTCGGACAGGGTTGACCCTGATATGCTCGACGAGCGGGCGCGCTTCCAGCTCGATTACGCCAATCCGCGCGATCTGGTCCGGATCAACAAGCCGAACTGATTGTTCAACTCGCTAGCGGATAGCCGCACGAGCACTCTTCTTTTCAAGGATACGATCAGATCCGAACCTGATCGTCCATTGCGCCACCGACAATATCAAGGCGTCAAAAACCTCTCGACCCTGTTCGGTCTCCCGCTGTGTCAACGGGGGGCAATCGGGCCGACTCCGGATGATCATTGTCGTTGTCGCCCAGTTCAACCGGGCGGCCTTGCACGCTACGATGAGACCATACAGTCGGTCGCTCTCCATCAAGGGCTCGATTGCCTCGATCTTCACGTCTGCCATGAATGAGAGCGCTGCGACGACGTTGACGTATTCCTGCCTGACGGCAAACCTGTTCACCGATTGATCGTTGAGCTTGCCGGCGCGATTGAGGGCAATCATCTGCTGTTGCGCCTGCGTGTAGTCGATCTTTGGCCGCGCCGGTGCAGCGGCAGATTGCTGCATCTTCCCCCGCGCGACAGGCCGGGGTGCCGTCAGGAACCGCGCGCGTACCAGATCGGTAGCTTTTGTCAGGAGCTCCCGCAGCAAATTTGCCGGAATGTCCAATCGAACGCCGAGCCTTTCGGTGAGACTTTCGTCACGCTCGGCCCTTCCGACAAGTGTTGCGTAACCGCATTCGGAGAAACGTGCTCCCGGATTCTGGGCGAGCGCGTTGGAGACGTTGACGTCACCATGTCTCAAAAGCGCATCGGTCAGCACTTCGTTGAGTGTCGTTCTCTCGCAGAGCGCCAGCAAGTGTTGCTGACCAAGGGTTTTGGCGATTTCAACCAGGTCCTTTTCTGACAACCCGTTCGAATTTCTCAGAATTGGCGTCGCCACCAGGGGATCGCCATGAAACGCCAGTTTGCGGATGGTCTGCCGGGGGGCCAGGTTCATCGTGGCCAGGGCTTCACTGAGGCGGGTCAGGGGTCCTGCCTCTGTCCGCGCAATCAGGCGAACGAGGATGTCATCGAACAAACTTACCTGGGGGGCGCCGAGGCGATCAGCATTGGACAAGAACAGGCTCGTCACCTGTCTCAGGATTTGGTCACCACGCTCGGGTGACCCATCCCTTACAGCAACGTCCAATTCCGTGATCAAATTCGGCAAGACTGCCGCAACCATCGCCATCTAGCTCCCAATGGATCGCCCGGCCTTACGTTGGCAGAATTCTTTCATCCTCTTAGCATCAGCTTGCCGAACGCCTTGACCAGCGGTCGTTCGAGCTTTCCATCCATACTGCACAGGATATTGTAGGCATCTTGCCGGGACATCGCCGCTCTGTAAGGCCTCTTCTCGATAAGCGCGGCGAAGACATCGGAGATCGTCAGCAGCCGCACGAGGTCGGAAATCTCCGGCGCTGTCAGTCCATCGGGATATCCGGAGCCATCCAGATATTCGTGGTGGTGTCTCACGCCATCAAGAATCTCGGGGCTCATCTCGGGGATAGCCTTGAGCAGTTCGTATCCGATCACCGGATGGCGATTCATGATCTCTTGTTCGCCTGCCTCAAGACGTCCGGGCTTGTCGAGGATCGACAGGGGAATACGTGCCTTGCCGACATCATGGAGCGTTGCAGCGAGTCCGAGCCGCTTTACGTCGGCCTCGGGGAATTTGATATTCAAGGCGAATGCGACGGCCACTCCCGTCACCAGCAGGCAGTGCTGGAACGTTCCTTCATGATAGTGGCGCACATCGTCAAGCCACGTGTTGAGACCTTTATGCTTGACGCCGTTGATGATCTCTATTGTGGCATTCTCGGCGTCCGAAAGCCTGATCCGCTTGCCGCTCTCTATCGCGGAAAACATCGACGAGAAGGACGCTGCACCGTTCGTGATCTCGGCGAGGGCATCGGCAGCGTCGGCTTGCACGGCCTTCTGCGTGACTTCGATGTGTGCCAATTTCGATATGATCTCTTTTGGCCTGGAAACCACCGCGGTAGCGCCGAGTGCAAAGGCCTGCGCGATCCTGTCGCGAAGCTGGTTGTGAACGACAAACAGCTTTTCAGAAACGCAGTGCAGATCCTGCAAAACCAGCTTGATCTGCTCCACCGGAACCGCCTTCCGAAGGTCGGCGTCAACCACCAGCACGCCACTTGAGATAGCGCGCCTGTGAGCATCCCCTAGCACTTGAAACTCAACGGCGTGTTGCGGCTCCAGCATCGCGCGGATGGCTGGTATCTTGTTCGGCTCATCGGTAACGAAATGGACCAGCATTTGGCGCCAACTCGAGAAACTGATTTCGCGTTCATTCCATCTTCGGCAAGGCAATAAGTCTGACGGCAATAAACCCAAATCATACGCAAAGCTTCCTAACGGAGCGTTGCGGCCAAGCCGGTTCATGCCGCATTTCTACGGAGTTGCGTGAGGCGCACAATCGCGACCGCCATGGTTCCGGTCACTGGTGCGTTGCAGCATCGAGGAGCGGCCAAGAGTGCTCAGCCTCATTCCCGTCAGCTCGGGTTCTTCTGAGGTCGGCGAGATGCGACAGCGCGATGTCTCTCATCGCGGCGCCAACGCGCGTCGACGAAATGAAATATCCCGCAATACCTAAAATCGATTGCAAAGTTTTAGTCTGCGCTGCAGTGCGGTATAGCAAAATTCCGCAGGACGAATGCAATCCTTCCACGGCCGTTTGAGTTGGGTTAGAGAGGGCTTCAGTCCCTCTCTGACCCGGAATTGCCATGGCCTCACCCAAGAAAAGCGTCACCAAGGAAGCAGGTCAGGACAAGGCAAAGGGTTCCCCGCCCGAATTCACCAGAGCCCAGGAGCTCGCCGCGCTCCGCGACATGCTGCTGATCCGCCGGTTCGAGGAGAAGGCGGGCCAGCTCTACGGCATGGGTGCGATCGGCGGTTTCTGCCATCTCTATATCGGCCAGGAAGCGGTCGTCGTCGGGATGCAGATGGCCCTGAAGCAGGGCGATCAGGTCATAACCGGATACCGCGATCACGGGCACATGCTGGCCTGCGGCATGGAAGCCAAGGGCGTGATGGCCGAGTTGACCGGGCGCCGCGGCGGCTATTCCAAGGGCAAGGGCGGCTCCATGCACATGTTCAGCATGGAGAAGAATTTCTTCGGCGGCCACGGCATCGTCGGCGCCCAGGTGTCGCTCGGCACGGGATTGGCCTTCGCCAACCGCTACCGCGGCAATGATCTCGTCAGCCTGGCCTATTTCGGCGACGGCGCCTCCAACCAGGGCCAGGTTTACGAAAGCTTCAACATGGCGGAGCTGTGGAAGCTGCCGGTGATCTACGTCATCGAGAACAACCGCTACGCCATGGGCACCTCGGTGACCCGTTCGTCAGCGCAGACCGATTTTTCCAAACGCGGCGCTTCCTTCAACATTCCTGGCAAGCAGGTCGACGGCATGGACGTCCGTGCGGTGAAGGCCGCCGGCGACGAGGCGGTCGCCTGGTGCCGCGCCGGCAAGGGGCCCTACATTCTGGAAATGCAGACCTACCGCTACCGCGGCCATTCGATGTCGGACCCGGCGAAATATCGCACCCGCGAGGAGGTCGAGAAGGTCCGCCACGATCAGGATCCGATCGAGCAGGTTCGCAACCGCCTGCTGGCCGCCGAGGTCAGCGAGCAGGAATTGAAGGCGATCGACGCCGAGGTCCGCGAGATCGTCAACGCAGCCGCCGACTTCGCCCAGCACGATCCGGAGCCGGATGCGTCCGAGCTCTGGACCGATGTCTATCGCTGATTTCAAACCACGCGCAGAACAAAACTGAAGAGTGATTTCGGGAGCTGATATGCCCATTCAAGTACTGATGCCTGCGCTGTCGCCCACCATGGAAAAGGGCAACCTCGCCAAATGGCTGAAAAAGGAAGGCGAGACCATCAAGTCGGGCGACGTCATCGCCGAGATCGAAACCGACAAGGCGACGATGGAAGTCGAGGCCACCGATGAGGGCACGCTCGGCAAGATCCTGATTCCGGAAGGCACCGCCGACGTCGCCGTCAACACACCGATCGCGACCATTTTGGCTGACGGAGAGAGCGCCGCCGATCTCGGCAAGGTAGCCGCGGCACCAAAGGCCGAGCCCGCGCCGGCTGCCGAGGCCAAGACCGAAGCCAAGACCGAAGCCAAGACGGAAGCCAAGGCCGAGGCGCCGCAGACCAAGGAGCCAGCGAAGGCACCGGCCGCGGTCACTGAACCCGATCCGGAAGTCCCGGCCGGCACCGAGATGGTCACTCAGACTATCCGCGAGGCGCTGCGCGACGCGATGGCCGAAGAGATGCGACGCGACGCCGACGTCTTCATCATGGGCGAAGAGGTCGCCGAATATCAGGGCGCCTACAAGGTCACCCAGGGCCTGCTGCAGGAATTCGGCGCACGGCGCGTGATCGATACGCCGATCACCGAGCACGGTTTTGCCGGCATCGGCGTCGGTGCGGCGATGGCGGGCCTGAAGCCGATCGTCGAGTTCATGACCTTCAACTTCGCCATGCAGGCGATCGACCAGATCATCAACTCCGCGGCCAAGACGCTGTACATGTCCGGCGGCCAGATGGGCTGCTCGATCGTGTTCCGCGGTCCCAACGGCGCCGCCGCCCGCGTCGCCGCCCAGCACAGCCAGGATTACTCGGCCTGGTATTCGCAGGTCCCGGGCCTGAAGGTGGTCGCGCCGTTTTCGGCGGCCGACTACAAGGGGCTGTTGAAGGCTGCGATCCGCGATCCCAACCCCGTCATCTTCCTCGAAAACGAAGTGCTGTACGGTCACACCGGCGAGGTGCCGAAGCTCGCCGATTATGTGGTTCCGATCGGCAAGGCGCGCGTGGCGCGAAGTGGCAAGGACGTTACCCTGATCTCCTGGTCGAACGGCATGACCTATGCGCTGAAAGCTGCCGACGAGCTCGCCAAGGAAGGCATCGAGGCCGAAGTGATCGATCTGCGCACGCTGCGGCCGATGGACACCGAGACCATCGTTGCGTCCGTCAAGAAGACCGGGCGCGCGGTGACGGTGGAGGAGGGCTGGCAGCAGTCCGGCGTCGGCGCCGAGATTGCCGCGCGCATCATGGAGCACGCCTTCGATTATCTGGACGCGCCGGTAGCGCGCGTGTCGGGCAAGGACGTGCCGATGCCCTACGCGGCCAATCTCGAAAAGCTCGCACTGCCCACGGTCGCCGAGGTGGTCCAGGCCGCCAAAGCCGTATCGTACCGGTGACCCATGGCAGGCCCCAAGGAACAGCCACTGCCTCCTGATGTCATGGGCCGCGATGAAGCGGTCGAGGTGCTGCGCGCCTTCGTCGTCGATGGCGGGCTCTCGATCGCGTTCACCCGCGCCTTCGAGGAGCCTGACATGTGGGGCCTGCTGCTCGTCGACATCGCCCGCCACGCCGCGCGCGCCTACGCCAAGGAAAGCGCCTTCACCGAGGATGAGGCGCTGGCGCGGATCATCGACATGTTCGAAGCCGAGATCGAGCGTCCGACCGACCTCGGCAGCACCGCGACCCGGTCGAAGCAGGGGCACTGAAATTGGCCATCGAACAATATCATTTCGATTTCATGCTTGAAGCCATCCGCGAGGCCGAGCGCTCGATCTCGCAGGGCGGCCTGCCGATCGGCGCCGTGCTGACGCGCGACAACAAGATCATTGCCCGCGGCCATAATAACCGGGTGCAGGAAAAGAACGTGATCCTGCACGGCGAGATGAGCTGCCTGCGCGATGCCGGGGTGATCTCGTTCCACGACACCGTCATGTACACCACGCTGTCGCCGTGCTCGATGTGCGCGGGCGCGGTCGGGCTGTTCAAGCTCTCGCTGCTGGTGATCGGGGAGTCCGTGACCTTCCCGGGCAGTAAGGACATCCTGACCCAGTTTGGCATTCCCTTTATCGATCTGGCCGACCAGCGCTCGATCGACATGATGAAGAATTGGCGATCCGTTGCCGCCAATGAACGGCTCTGGCAAGGCGATATCGGCAACTGATGCGCTTCGTTCTCGCATCAGGCGCCGATCGCGCCCATAACGATTCCGTCGGCCTCGCGCGTGTGCGAGCCGGCAAGCAAGACTTAATCTCTGTGAGGTCACGATGCCGATCAACATCCTGATGCCTGCGCTGTCGCCCACGATGGAAAAGGGCAATTTGGCAAAATGGCTCAAGAAGGAAGGCGACACGGTCAAGTCCGGCGACGTGATCGCGGAAATCGAGACCGACAAGGCGACGATGGAAGTCGAAGCCGTCGATGAGGGCGTTATTGCGAAAATCCTGGTGCCGGAAGGCACCCAGGACGTCCCTGTCAATGACGTGATCGCAGTGATGGCCGGCGACGGCGAGGACGTGAAGGCGGCAGGCGCGGGGGCAGCTAGCCCGGCGCCAAAGGCCGCTGAAGCCCCGGCTGCAAAACCTGCCGCAGCAGCGCCTGCACCTGCTGCGGCGGCCGCGCCGGCCCCGAAAGCCCCAGTGCCTGCGGCAGCACCAGCCGCGAGCCCGGCGCCCCAGGCCAATGGTCATGCGCGCATCTTCTCATCGCCCCTGGCTCGTCGTCTGGCCAAGGAGGCCGGTATCGAGCTTGGCCGCATCAGCGGGTCAGGCCCGCACGGCCGTGTCGTCGCGCGCGACGTCGAGGAAGCGAAGTCCGGCAAAGGCCTCAAGGCTCCGGCCGCGGCGCCATCCGCCGTGCCCAGTATCGCTCCCTCCATGTCGGACAAGCAGATTCTCGCGCTGTTCGAACCCGGCTCCTACGAGGTGATCCCGCATGACGGCATGCGGCGCACGATCGCCCAGCGTCTCACCGCGTCGGTGCAGACCGTTCCGCATTTCTATCTGACGATGGACTGCGACATCGGCAAGCTGCTCGCGGCGCGCGAGGAGATCAACGCCGCGGCGCCGAAGGACAAGGAAAAGAAGCCGCTCTACAAGCTCTCGGTGAACGATTTCGTCATCAAGGCGATGGCGATCGCGCTGCAGCGGATTCCCAACTGCAACGTGAGCTGGACCGAATCCGGCATGCTCAAGCACAAACATTCCGATATAGGTGTCGCCGTCGCAATGCCGGGCGGCCTGATCACGCCGATCATCCGCAAGGCCGAGACCAAAGTCGCTGTCGACGATTTCGGCCGAGATGAAGGATTTTGCGACCCGCGCACGTGGGCGAAAACTCAAGCCGGAAGAATATCAGGGCGGCACCACCGCGGTATCCAACCTCGGCATGTACGGCATCAAGGATTTCACCGCCGTGATCAACCCGCCGCATGCGACGATTCTGGCGGTCGGCACCAGCGAGGAGCGGGCGGTGGTGCGAAACGGCAAGATCGAAGCGGCGCACATCATGAGCGTGACCTTGTCCTGCGATCACCGTGCGGTCGACGGCGCGCTCGGCGCCGAATTGATCGGCGCGTTCAAGCAGCTGATCGAAAATCCCGTCATGATGATGGTGTGAGACCGATGACGCACGCCGTCATTGCGAGTGCAACGAAGCAATCCATCTGACCCGCGACAAGGTGGATTGCTTCGTCGCAAGAGCTTCCTCGCAATGACGGGAAGAACGTTTTGGGTCGCACGACGATAACGAGCGTATAGAAATGGCCGACACATCCTTCGACGTCATCATCATCGGCTCCGGTCCCGGCGGCTATGTCACCGCGATCCGCGCGGCCCAGCTCGGCTTCAAGACTGCGATCGTCGAAAAGTCCTATCTCGGCGGCATCTGCCTGAACTGGGGCTGCATCCCGACCAAGGCGCTGCTGCGCTCGGCCGAGATCTACCACTACATGCAGCACGCCAAGGATTACGGGCTGTCGGCCGACAATGTCAGCTTCGATGCCAAGGCCGTGGTGCAGCGCTCGCGCGGGGTATCGAAGCGCCTCAATGACGGCGTCGGCTTCCTGATGAAGAAGAACAAGGTTTCGATCATCTGGGGCGACGCTTCGATCGACGCACCTGGCAAGATCACCGTGAAGAAATCCGCGGTCGAAGCGCCGAAAGGCGCCTTGGGCGAGGGCGCCTATCAAGCCAAGCACATCATCATCGCGACCGGCGCGCGGCCGCGCGTGCTGCCGGGGCTCGAGCCCGACAAGAAGCTGGTCTGGACCTATTTCGAGGCGATGGTGCCGGACAAGATGCCGAAATCGCTGCTGGTGGTCGGCTCCGGCGCAATCGGCATCGAATTCGCATCGTTCTTCCATACCATGGGCGCTGATGTCACCGTGGTCGAGGTGCTGCCGCAGATCCTGCCCGTCGAGGACGCCGAGATCGCGGGCCTGGCGCGCAAGCGGTTCGAGAAGCAGGGCATCAAGATCCTCAGCTCGACCAAGGTCACAAAACTCGAGAAGAAGAGCGATAGCGTGGTCGCGACCATCGATGACGGCAAGAAGCCGCAGACGGTCGAGTTCGATCGGGTAATTTCCGCGGTCGGCGTGGTCGGCAATATCGAAAACCTCGGGCTGGAAAAGCTCGGCGTCAAAACCGATCGCGGCTGCGTCGTGATCGACGGCTATGGCAAGACCAACGTGCCGGGCATCTACGCCATCGGCGACGTCGCAGGTCCCCCGATGCTGGCGCACAAGGCCGAGCATGAGGGCGTGGTCTGCATCGAAGCCATCAAGGGCCTGCACCCGCACGCCATGGACAAGAACCTCATTCCCGGCTGCACCTATTGCAACCCGCAAGTGGCCTCCGTCGGTCTGACCGAGGCGAAAGCGAAGGAGGGCGGCCGCGAGATTCGCGTCGGCCGCTTCCCGTTCGTCGGCAACGGCAAAGCGATCGCGCTCGGCGAGGACCAGGGGCTGGTGAAGGTGATCTTCGACAAGAAGACCGGTCAGCTATTGGGCGCGCACATGATCGGCGCCGAGGTCACCGAACTGATCCAGGGCTATGTCGTCGCGATGAACCTTGAGACTACGGAAGAAGAGCTGATGCACACGGTGTTCCCGCATCCGACCTTGTCGGAAATGATGAAGGAAGCGGTGCTGGATGCGTATGGGCGGGTGTTGAATATTTGACGTAATCCGTAACTCGTCATGCGCGGGCTTGACCCGCGCATCCATCGGAAACAAAGAATGCTTCAAGGGGATGGATTGCCGGGTCAAGCCCGGCAATGACGACAGTGGATCAAATGCCGTCGGCGCAAGAAGAAAGAAGCAAGCCATGCACGACAACGACAATCTGACCATCGAACGTCCGACATTCGTCACCCATCTCGAATGCGCGATGGAGGGCGATCACTATCCCGCCGATCAGGTCCACAATCTCTCGAAGGCCGGCAAGCCGCTGCTGGTGCGCTACGACCTTGCCGGCGTGAAGCAGGCGCTGACCAAGGATGCGCTGAAAGCGCGCCCCGCCGACATGTGGCGCTATCGCGAATTGCTGCCGGTGCGCAAATGCGCCGACATCGTCAGCCTCGGCGAAGTCACGACGCCGCTGATCCGGCTGCCGAAACTTTCGAAGAAACTTGGCGGCGGCGAGATCATCGTCAAGGACGAGGGGCGGCTGCCGACCGGCTCGTTCAAGGCGCGCGGCCTCGTCATGGCGGTGTCGATGGGCAAGGCGCTTGGCATCAAGCACATGGCGATGCCGACCAACGGCAATGCCGGCGCAGCGCTCGCGGCCTATGCGACCTCCTGCGGCATCAAGACCACGATCTTCTGTCCGGCCGATACGCCGGAGGTGAACGTCAGCGAGATCGAGCTGCAGGGCGCAACCGTCTATCGCGTCAACGGGCTGATCGACGATTGCGGCAAGATCGTCGGCGAGGGCAAGGCGAAGGCCGGCTGGTTCGATACCTCCACGCTGAAGGAGCCGTACCGGATCGAGGGCAAGAAGACGATGGGGCTGGAGCTGGCCGAGCAGCTCGGCTGGGAAGTGCCCGACGTGATCTTCTATCCGACCGGCGGCGGCACCGGGCTGATCGGCATGTGGAAGGCGTTCGCCGAACTGGAAGCGATCGGCTTCATCGGCAGCAAGCGTCCGCGCATGGTCGCCGTGCAGGCCTCGGGCTGCGCGCCGATGGTGCGTGCGTTTGACGCCGGCACCGAGCACGCGCCGCGCTGGGAAGACGCGCACACGATCGCCTCGGGCATTCGCGTGCCGCAGGCGATCGGCGATTTCCTGATCCTGCGCGCCGTGCGCGAGAGCAAAGGCTTTGCCATCGCGGTCGACGACGAGAAGATTTCCGCTGCGCTCAACGAGGTCGCGCGCGAGGAGGGGCTGTTGCTGTGTCCCGAGGGCGCCGCGACCTACGCCGCCTACCAGCAGAGCCTCGCCGACGGCCGCGTGACGAAAAACGACCGCGTGATGCTGTTCAATTGCGCGACAGGGCTCAAGTACCCGCTGCCGCCCGTCACGCGCACGCTCGATCGTCACAAGCCGATCGACTATGCGAAACTGTGAGATGTCGTCATTGCGAGCGAAGCGAAGCAATCCATCGCTCGGCAGCGGAGGAATGGATTGCTACGTCGCTTCGCTCCGCGCAATGACGATGGGTGCGATGAAGAGGGTGTGATGCGAAGGACGATTCCTGGCGAGGCTGTGGCGTTGCTGGCATTCGGCAGCCCGCAATCGCCGAACAATATCCCTCGCGTCCCATCACCATCATCGTGCCTTTCGCCGCTGGTGGTCCGTCGGATGCGATGTCGCGCATTCTCGCCGAGCGCATGAAGACCTCGCTTGGCGAAGCGGTCCTGATCGAGAACGTGACCGGGGCAGGCGGTTCGATCGGCGTCGGCCGCGCGGTGCGATCAGCCCCGGACGGCTACACCATCGGCTTCGGCCATCTCGGCACCAATGTCGCGAACGGCGCGATCTACAAGCTCGGCTACGATCTTGTTGCCGACCTCGAACCCGTGGTGCTGTTGCCCTCCAACCCCATGATCATCGTCAGCAAGAACGCCGTTCCCGCGAAATCGCTGACGGAGTTGTTGGCGTGGCTGAAGTCGCGCCCGGCGCCGCCGACCGCGGGCACCGCGGGTGCAGGGTCGGGCAGCCACATCGCCGGGCTCTATTTCGAGAGCGTCTCCGGCATCAAGCTGCAATATGTGCCCTATCGCGGCACGGCGCCGGCGATGAACGACCTCGTCGCCGGCCAGATCGATATCATCGTCGACCAGACCTCCAACTCGATCAGCCAGGTCCGCGCCGGCACCATCCGCGCCTACGCCGTCACCGACGACAAGCGGGTGGAATCAGCGCCGCGGACATTCCGACCACGGACGAGGCCGGCCTGCCGGGTTTCCACATGACGCTGTGGTCCGGCCTGTGGCTGCCGAAGGGCACGCCGAAGGAGATCGTGGCAAAACTCAACGCGGCGGCGGTCGAGGCGCTGAACGATCCCGCGGTGAAGAAGCAGCTCGAAAACCTCGGCCTGCAGATGCCGCCCAAGGACCAGCTATCGCCGCAGGCGCTGGGCGACTGGCAGAAGGCGGAAATCGCAAAGTGGTGGCCGATGATCAAGGCCGCCAACGTCAAGGTGGATTGAGCCACCGAAGACTTCCGAGACGCCTCCACTGACGGCTGGTGCAAACAGTTGTGCGATGATTCACGGCTCGCAGCGGTCGAGTTCACGCTCAGTCGCCTCCAAACCTTCGTATAGGGTCTCCATTCCTTATCATAGCACCCGCTTACCTTCGTACAGTTGAGGTCCGGTGCGGTCATCCGAGACTGGTGCCGTCGGGAATCTGCCTCGATCGGTTCAGGATGAGTCGCGAGCGCGATCGCCGATGGCTATTCCGATTCCAGGCGGCCTGAGACGTTGTAGCAACAATCATCCGGAGATTGCTCACCATTCAGCGGTTGTGAGCAAGGAGACTGCGCCTTGAAGCTTCTTTGCAAGCTCCTCTTATCGAGCGCTCTCGGCCTGCTGGCAACGCTCGTCCATGCGCAGGAAGGTGAGCCGAACGAGACCGCCCATCGTCATCATCCCGCCCAGGATCAGCTTCTGCATGAGAGGTTTTATTCGACGTGGCACATGCCCGACAATCCGTCGCTCAGCTGCTGCAACAATGCGGACTGCTACCCGACCGAAATCAAATCCGCCGACGGCAAGATCTATGCGAGACGCCGGGAGGACGGGAAATACATTCTCGTTCCGGCCCAGAAAATAGAGCGGAACAGGGATAATCCCGACGGCCGTAATCACCTTTGCGCTCCACCGCCGGGCTTTGCGAAGAACCCCGTCGATACCGTCTACTGCTTCGCGTTGGGAGGCGCCACGTGAGATTCGTATTGGTGAATGGCAGGACGCCTTACCCGCAGACTTTCTGCATGCTGTGCTGCCAGTGGATCAAAACCGGCTATCTACGCGCGACCACGACGCAGTATCCCTACTGCGACTACAAGTGTTACTCGCTCTACTGCGAATCCGTGGCGCGGTTGTACGAGGATCTCGCGGGAGAAGGATCGAGAATAGCATCATCAGCAGGCGTTATCCTGGATACGATTGGCGGCGGTGCGTGACCCTCGCGCCGAGGGCGTAGCGTCAGTTCGGAGTTGGACCCGGCGACTATTTTTCGATGTGCCACGACCCGTCCCAGCCTTGGGGGGGCGGGTTTGCCTTGAGGTTTTCGATGCGCTTGAGCAGGGCCATGGACGCTCCGTCGCCGGGCCTGACCTCGAGCACTGCGTTTAGCGCCCGAACAGCGTCATCCCATTGCCGCTCGCGATAGGACGAGAGCGCTTCCAGATATCGGTCCCGTGACGCGAGTTGTTCCGGCGTGAGTGCGTCCTTGCGTCCAAGGATCTCGAAAATGACCTCGGAATGGGAATGACCGGCTACCACGACCCGATCGATCTCCCGAACCTCGACCGCGTTGCCCGCAGCAGCAATCGTTCGCTCGGAAACCAGATTGCGGGTGCCGTATTCCTTGTTCGCGCCTTCCAGGCGTGAGGCAAGATTCACCACATCGCCCATCAGGGTATAACTCATCATGATATCGGAGCCGATGCTGCCGACCAGCGCTTCGCCCGTGGCAACGCCGACGCGCAAATCGCAGCTCTCCATGGGAGTTCCCCGCACGCCAAGCAACTCGGGAATTTCCTGACGCAAGGTCGTGATGCGCTCGATCATTTCCAGAGCGGCAAGACACGCGAGGCGGGCATGATCGGCCTCAGCGACGAATGGAGGCCCCCAATAGGCCATGATGCCATCGCCGATATACTTGTCGATGATCCCCCGGTTGGACCTGATCGGTTCGGACATGATGGAGAGGTAGCGATTCATGACCTTGACCAGACCTTGCGGCGTCATGCCCTCGCTCAGGCTGGTGAAGCCCTTCAGATCGCAGAACAGTACCGTCATCACCCGGCGCTGGCCTTCGGCCGCGGTCAGGTTCGGGCGGTCGATCAGACCCTCCACGACGCGAGGATCGATATATTTGCCAAAAGTCTCGCGGACGCGCTGGTTGTCGCGCAGTTGCACCACCATCCGGTTGAACGCGCTGGCCAGTTGTCCGATTTCGTCGGCCCTCGTGACATCGATGGATTGATCGAGCTGGCCCGCCTCGACCGCCCGCGTACCCTCCAGCAATTGCCGGACCGAGCGAATGATCCCGCCGCTAACGAGGTTGGCGAAGATCAAACCGACAATCGCGGCGAGCAACGTCACGATACCCGAGGTGAGGACCGCCTGGTTCTGCTCCGACCGGATCGTTGCGATCGCGCCGTAGCTCACCTTCTGCATCTCGGTGCGCATGGCGTCGATTTTTACGGTGAATTCGTCGCGGAGTGCGTCGACGCCCGCAAGGCTGCGTCTCACCGCTGCGAAATCTCGCGCATCAAGTTCTGAAAGGACCTGTCCTGATGCCTGATTTAGATGGTGGCGGCTCTCGCTCACCAGGCTGTCGATGCGGCTGTCGATGCGCGCCAGCGCCGTGTTGTCCGAGGGCGTACTCGTGTCGTCGATGATCGCATTGATGAGCTTGCGCGCAGCCTGCGCCTCGGTGTCGATTTGGGCGTCCTTCGCGTCGTATAGCTGCTTGCGAACCTTGTACCCGAGGTCATCGGGCGGCTCCTGCATCTTTGCGATCACCATGCGGCGGAGCGCCAGAGCCCGTTCGAGCGACAGGATACTGATCCGCGTCAGATTGGCGTTGGCCGGCACATATCTCGCCGTCAATTCATCGAGCAAATGGCCAACCCGGCCAACCATCACCATCGAGAGCACGGATGTCGCCACCATGAGGGCGATCAATCCGACAGCGATGGCGACAATCCGCCTTCTGATCGACTGCTTGATCATCGATCCGGAGAAGACCTTCAGTTGTTGAAGCGTGAGGGGGCTTGAGATGTCTGTTCTCCGCCGAAGGGGCGATCAACGATATCACGCGGCAGGACCGGCCGCCCGACTTGATTCAGGTCAATCCGCACGGGATTCATCCGATATTGATGGTAAGTTGGCGCGCCTACGCCAGGGCCCGAATTGTTTGTCTGCACAAACGTTACTGGCCGGCAAACTCCGCGGCAATCGGAGGCGGAGCCGCGTTCGTCTCCTGCGTCACGACGCGCTGTTCGCTCTTTGAGGATGCCACCGCCGTGCCGTTGTCGAAACGCACGCGGTAGACCAGCAAATTCTCCATCACGCGCTGGACGTAGTTTCGCGTCTCGGAAAGGGGAATGCGCTCGACCCAGTCGACCGGGTCGACCTTGGGATCACGCGGATCGCCATACGCCTTGATCCAGTCGCGAACCCGGCCGCGGCCGGCGTTGTAGCCGGCGAAGGTCATGATGTGGCAGCCCTTGTACTCGCTCAGAAGTGCGCTGAGTTCGGCGGCGCCCATCTGCGTGTTGTAGACGGGATCGGAAACCATCCGGTCCCAGTCATAGCTGACGCCGAAGCGCTTGGCGGTATCGCGTCCTGCCTCCGGCGTCACCTGCATCAGGCCGACCGCGTTGGCCGACGACTTGTCGCGCTGGTCGAACGCGCTCTCGGTGCGCGCCACCGAATAGATGATGCTGCGTTCGATCTCGGGAGCGACCTGGCTGTGCCGGGGAATCCCGATCGTGGGGAACGCGTAATGGTCGAGCGCCAGCCCGCGGCCGAGCGCTGACTTTCCGACCTGCAGCATCGCGACCGCATCGTTGCGGCGTCCCGTGAGTTCGCCGAGCGCTTCCAGCATAGCTACGTCGGGGCTTTGTTCGGCAAGATCGGCGACGAAATAGCGCACGACGTCGCGCTCGCCGATCTCGTAGAGCATGTCGGCCGCGCGCACGCGCTCGTCGGTCGCCGGTGCGCCGTCGCTCGCTGCAAGAACGGGCGAGGGCGCGTGCAGCTCGATCTGGTCGAGGCCGAGCTTGGCGCGCGCGAGCTGTCCGTAATAGGCCGTCGGGTAGCGCGCGGCCGCCTGATAGCTTTCGCGCATCGCCGCTTTCTCGCCG
Organism: uncultured Alphaproteobacteria bacterium; assembly: GCA_963774775.1. GTDB lineage: Bacteria > Pseudomonadota > Alphaproteobacteria > Rhizobiales > Xanthobacteraceae > Bradyrhizobium. The sequence continues at coordinate 110,143 of CAVZGZ010000047.1, read as the reverse complement.
AGGGCTTCCGCGGCGCGTCCGCGCCAGTAGTTCGCCCGCGCCAGCACGATCGGATTGGACTGGCCGCCATCGATCAGTGCGAAATGCGCCGCCGCGGTCATGGGATCATTGAGATAGCGCAGCGCGATCCAGCCGCACATAAAGTGGTAGTCGGCCAGGTAGTATTCATTCGCCGGCGGCGCGGCCGGCCGGATCACATCATAGGCGGCCTGGAACTTGTCCTGATCGAGCAGCTTGCGGGCGAGCGTGCGCCGCACGCGCCACCATTCATCGGTGTCCTGCAGCGCCATGGTCTCGGGCGCCGCCGCCAGCATCACGCGGGCCGCGTCGTCGATCTTGTTCTGGGCGAGCATCCATTGGATGCGGCACAGCGTGTAGCCGAGATCGCCTCGCGCATCGGTCGCGACGTCGTCGAGTGCGCTTGGCGCCTTGTCCGCTTTCCCCTTGACCGCCGCACAGGCCTTTACGATGGCAAGCTCGTCGCCGCCCAGATGCTGCGCCGCGCGCTTGGCGCCCGCGAGGTCCTTGGCGCCGATGCGCTTGTCCATCCGCGCCCGATGGTCCTCGCGGGTGAAGAGGTCGTGAAAGGTCTCGTACCCTTCGTTCTCCGCGCGCTCCGACAATTCGTCCGATCGCCATGCGTCGCGCGCCAGCCGGGCCGCACCTTCGCGATCGCCTTCGGTGAGCAGCAGCCGCGCCAGCGCGAATTTGCCCTTGGCGCTGGCCGGCTGATCGCCGATGAAGCCGCGAACCGTGGTCGCATCGCTGCGCTCCTGCCACAGCCGCGCCTCCGCTCGCCGGCGCAGCATCGCCGCGCTCGGCCAGTCCGGGTTGGCGGCGATGAACGCGGCATAGCGGTTGAAATTCGCGGTTGTCTCGGAGTGGCGCAGGATGAACCATTCGACCAGTTTCTGCGCCGCGGGATCTGCGATTCGGTTCCGTGTGGCGGTCGCGTCGTCGGTCTTGGCCTTGCGCGCGAGATCGATGGCGTCCTTCACCAGCGCCAGATCGCCGGTGAGCGGAGGCGTGGCCTCCTTGGGCGGCGCGGAGTCCTTCGCGGACTTTGACTTGCGCTTTGCGTCGGCATGTTTGGTGCGCCGGTGTTTTTCAACGGCAGCGCTGCGATGGGGATGAGCCCCCTTCGCCTCGTGCGTCTTTTTGGCGTGTTGCGGCTTGTGGCTGGCCCGCGCGCTCGCTTGCGTCGAGAACAGAGCGAGCGCCGTCACTGCGAGGAAGCAGGATAGCGAACGTAAGCATCGGTTCATTCCATGGTCCCCCTGCGAAACCATTAGTCACAAACCATCGCACAACGCGTGCGGCCCCCAGCCGGCTAAAGCAAAAGTAGCATGAGGTTGATTAATCAATTGTCGCTTCATGGCAACAGTGCACAAAAAACGCGGAAGCGGATGGAACCCAACAGCTTAATGGAACTCCGAGGAGCCTGCGCGCCTCACCTTCCTGATCTGGAATTCCTATACCGAGACCCCCATCTCCCCTGACCTCGACACGCAAAGTGCTGCGCGGCGCTCTTCAACGAAGGTTTCGCTCATGACGCTCCAGGCAGATTTCACCAGTCAGGATTATTATCGCAATCCGGCCGCCGCGATCGACAAGCTTCGCGCGCTGGGACCGGTGGTGCAGGTGCGGTTCCCGATGCTCGGCACGGTGTGGGCCACGACCACGCAGGCGCTCGCCGACCAGGTGTTGAAGGACACGGCGACATTCACCATTCGCGAGGAGGACGGCACCGTTGCCGGGTTGCGATGGTGGATGCCCCGCATCGTGCGGACGCTGGCCAACAGCATGCTGTCGATGGACGAGCCCGACCACAAGCGGCTGCGCGATATCGTCGACGAGGCGTTCCGCCGCCGCGCCGTGCTCGACATGGAACCGCATATCCGCGCCATCGGCGACCAGCTCGCCGATGAATTGTTCGCCGAAGGCAGCCCGGCCGATCTCGTCGACCGCTACGCCCGCAAGCTGCCGCTGTCGGTGATCTGCGAGCTGCTCGGGCTGCCGCTGGCCGATCGTGCGAAATTCGCCGCCTGGGCCGGCGGCTTCACCCGCTTCACCGGCGCGCTCGGATTTTTCGCCATGCTTCCGAACGCGATGGCGATGAAGCGCTATATCGAGCAGCATCTCGAAACCGTTCGGCAAAAGGGAGGCGAGGGGCTGATCGCCGAGATCGTGCGCGTCGAGAAGGAGGGCGGACAGATCAGCCGCGACGAGATCGTGTCGATGGTGTTCCTGCTGCTGTTTGCCGGGCACGAAACCACCACGCACCTCATCAGCGGCGGCGTGCATGAGCTGTTGAAGAACCCCGGTCTGCGCGATTGGCTCGAGGAGGACTGGAGCCGCGCCGATCTGGCGGTGGAGGAATTCCTGCGCTTCATCACCCCGGTGCAATTCACCAAGCCGCGCTACGTGCGCCGGGATGTCGACCTCGGCGGCGTCAAAGTGAAAAAGGGCGAGAAGGTCATGGCCATGCTGGCCGCCGCCAACATGGATTCCGCTGGCCAATCCCCATCCGGAACGGCTCGACCTGCAGCGACGGCCGAACCGGCACATCGCCTTCGGCACCGGAATCCATTTCTGCCTCGGCCATCAGCTCGCGCGCCTCGAGGCCAGATGCGCGCTGAAATCCTTATTTCAGCGCTGGCCGCAACTGGCGCTTGGGATCGAAGAGTCAGAAATCACCTGGCGCAAGCGGCCCGGCATCAAGGCCATCGATCGCCTGCCGGTCGTCGCAGGCGAGAGGCAGCGGGATCGCGTGGCAGGGGCGGTGGCTGCGGAGTGATCGGCTTATCGACCTGGCGGGCGCGGACGAAGCGATCGCGTCGGCGGTCCGTTCGACGATCCGTGCGATCCGCTCGGACAAGGCGGAATCGGGGACCGCCCGCGCCAGCGTGACGCCTCCGGAGAGAAGCGCCAGCAGCGCGATCGCGGTGTCCTCCTGTCGCGCGATTTTGGGTTCGGAGGCGCCGGTCTCGCACAATCCTGACGCCAGTTCGCGGATCAACAGGCGAAGTTCGCGCTCATACGCGCTTCGGGTTTCCAGGTCCGCGCGCATCACGTCAGGGGAGAGGCTCGGCAGGGCGCAACTCTGACCAAGCTCGCAGGTGCGCTTGGGACCCAGATAATAGGCGACGAAGCTCTTGAACCAGCCTTTCTTGCGGCCGGCTGCCAATCCGACGATCCCGTGCCGGAGCTCCTCCAGCCCGGCGACGACGGCCGTTCTGAACGCTTCGCTCTTCGATTTGAAATGCCCGTAGAAGGCGCCATTGGTGACGCCGGCGGCCTTGGTCAGGCCATCGATCCCCGACCCGCCATACCCCTCCTGACGGAACAGACGTCCCGCCGCATCGACAATTCGAGCGCGCGTTTCCTGTTTGTGTTCAGCACTGTAGCGCATGATTTGCCTAATTGAGAGCGATTGCTCTTTATGCGTTGATCGATAGAGAGTGATCAGTATATAACAGCTTCGGCCGCGATTTTCCACTCGCGGGGAAGAGCCAGGATGAAGGGCGAAGATCATGCAGCTTTCCAACTATCTGTTCTTCACCACGGGCTGCGAGCAGGCGCTGGCGTTCTACAGCGCCTGTGGCCTTGGCCACGTCACGGAATTGGTGCGGCATGGGGATAGAGGGATGCCGGTGGCGAGCGAAGCGATGCGGGGCAAGATCATGCACGCCCGCTTCGAAGGACCCGGCGTTCTGTTCTTTGCCTCTGACAATCACGATGCCGAGCCGATGCGTGGCTCGGCGCACATTTTGTTCATGCCCGATCGCGGCAGCACCGATCGCCTGTTCGCGCTGATGTCGGAAGGTGGCGACGTCACGACCCCACTCGGCATCCAGCCCTGGGGCGATTACTACGGCAAGTTCACCGACCGGTTCGGCGTGCAATGGATGCTGAATTGTCGGGGAGGGTGAGGTGTTGGGGAAGTGTCGGCGAGGCGGCTGACCAACCAATTCAGGCCTCGGCGTTTAGCTCGTCATGCCCGGGCTTGTCCCGGGCATCCACGTCTTGCCGGTCTCAAGAAAAGACGTGGATGGCCGGGACAGCCCGGCCATGACGGAAAGTGAATCAGTTGCGCCCCAAAGTTCAGCCTACTGCGTTCAACCGGCCATCAACTTCCGGGTTGGCGCAAAGCAGTCGCCTGCGGATCGCTTCCTCGACGAGCGCGAGCGCCTGCTTGGCTTCGCGTGCGTCGGCTTCGGCGGCCTGCGCACGGAACTCCGCCGCCGTGAGTCTGTCAACTGTCTCTTCGAAACGCGATTGGGCCTGCGTCAATGCGCGAGATGCGTCCTGCAGCTTGCATTCGGCCTCGATCACGACTTCACGCCGGGCTCGCTCGGAAGCTTCGGTGCGCATTTCGGCGAGCTTCAATCTGTCCATGGCGCTCTTGCACAGCGCCTGGGCGCGGGCTTCGGTCTGCTGGGCGCGATCCTCCATGCTGCGAAAGACATCGGCCGCCCGGTAGACGAGATTGAGCGCATTCTCACTGCTGTCGGGTATCGATGGCCGAGCAAAGCTCAGGACATTCTCATCGATTCCGATCGTTCGCTGATGGCGTTGCCCCATGGAGATCAAGACCTTTCCGGTTGACCACGGGAATCATCCTGAACTTTTATGGTAAAGAGACGGTTAAGCCGGTCAGTGCGAAGGGCCTTCCACGGCTAACGGTCAGTACCGGTCGCTTTGGATAGGCCATGTTGAAAGCAATTCGGTCATGAGATCTGGACCGCGGATGGGGCCGAGGTCGTCATAACGGGATTTCATTCCTCCACGTCAACAGCGGCACCGTGCTCTTCACGTTGCGGCGCGGCGTTGCGCGGATCGGCATTACCGATCTCCGCCAGCGGCCAGCGTCTTCCAACTTGTGCAATGTGAACAAGCTCATAGCAGTTTGACCGGTCCTGCAGTAACATTTTGGGGTCTTTCGGGGAGACCCGGTAGCCATGGCCGGCAGGATTTTCATCAACTACCGCCGAGATGATTCCATCGGTATGGCCGGTCGGCTGCATGATCGGCTCGCGCACACTTTCGGCCGCGCCAAGCTCTTTATGGATGTCGACCACATTCCGGTGGGGACCGACTTCGTGGCGCACCTCAACAGCCAGGTGGCCGAGTGCGACGTCATCCTGGTCGTTATCGGTCCCAACTGGCTGGACGTGAAAGACGAAAGCGGCAGGCGACGGCTCGACGATCCCGACGACTTCGTTGCTATCGAAATTGCGGCAGCGCTTACCCGCGAGATTCGCGTCATCCCGGTCCTGGTCGATGGGGCACGCATGCCGAAGGCAAGCGAGTTGCCGGATTCCTTGAAGCCGCTCGCCCGGCGTCATGCCGTCGACGTCCGTCACGCGCATTTTGGCCATGATGCCGAGGCGCTCGTCGCAAGAATGCGCGAGGCACTCGGGGACGATGCGGGCGGACCACGCCGGCGGCGTGTGCGGGCGGCAATCGGCGCGACGGCAGTAGCAGCGCTGCTGCTGATCGGCTGGGGCGGCTACGCATTCATTCAGCATATGCTGACGACGGTAGAGCAAACCGTGCAACAGCGAGAGGCCGAGCTTAAGGCGGAGTGGGAACGCCAAGCGAGAGCGGTGACCGAGGCGGGAGAAAAACGCAAGGCGGACGAGGCCGAGCGGCAGCGGCTGGCGGATGTCAAAGCGGAGCAGGAACGCCTGGCAAGCGAGGCGGCCGCGGCGGAAGCAAATCGCAAGGCGGACGAGGCCGAGCGGCAGCGGCTGGCGGATGTCAAGGCGGAGCAGGAACGCCTGGCAAGAGAGGCGGCCGCAGCGGAAGCAAATCGCAAGGTGGACGAGGCCGAGCAGCGACAGCCAGCCGTCGTCAATTCGGAAGAGGCGCGGCGCGGGGCCTGGCTCGGTGTGAATATTCAGCCAGTCACAGACCAAATCGCCGAGAGTCTGAACATGACACCCGCGCGCGGCGCGCTTGTCGCGAGCGTTGAAGAAGGCTCGGCGAAGGCGGGCAGCATCGACGTGGGCGACGTCATCGTGAAGTTTGACGGCAAGGACATCAAGGACGTGCGCGACCTGCCGCCCATCGTCGCCGAGACGCCGGTCGGCAAGGAGGTCCAGGTCATCATCATCCGTAACGGCGCTGAATATACCAGGACGGTGAAGATCGGCGTGCTCACGGCAGGGGAAGAAGAAAAACGCAAGGCGCAAGCGCCCCCTGCTGCCGAGCCAGCGCAGCCAGCTGCGGCGAAGGCGACGGAGGGGACGACGCAGTCGCGACCCAACTCCGACAGCGCAACGGCAATATCGCCGGATCAAACGGCGGCTAAATCAAAATCGCAAGCAGATGTGGTTCGAACTCGCGTTGAAAAGAAAAAATCACAGCGCGCTCAAGAAACGGCTCAGGCAAGAAAATCAGAAGAAACAACCCTGAAGCGGTCGGTGGCTTCGGTGGAATTGGGTGCCGCTGTATCTGCTGGATCTCGAACTTGCTCTCAAACTCGAGATCAATGTCGTATCGACCGCAGGATACTTGGTCCCGCTTCCGTCGCGAAATGCGATGCTTTTTTTGCTCAATGCATGAAGACTGGCGTATGGCATACTGGTTTTCATCACTTTGTAGGAGTACCGCGGCGTTAGAGATTGCCGCCGGCTGGCGGGCGCTGGTGGCGAAACTGGACCTGATGACAGGCGCGGAGCCGTCGGTGCCGCGCAAGTTTGGGATTACGGTGACACTCAATTTGAAAGTACGAAAAATCTCGTTGGATCGCTAAGGCAGAACGATAGTTGAATGCACGGCATCCTCGCGGTAGATCTCATGTTCGGCCTCGAAGTCGCTCGCGCCCGAAGCCTCCCAATGGCGCTTCCAGCGCCGCCCGCACGGTTCGATCATCCATTTCGATCTCCACCTGGGCCTCATCCGATGGGGGCGGTTCCGCCCTTTTTCAAAAGGTTCGCGGCTACACGGAACAAATCGGGCATATCCAAGCGCCCATCTTTTCGACGAGACATTACGCCGATGTTTTTCATCGCTTCGTACAGTGCTCGCTCATCGCTCCCCTGCTTTCCCGTCACGAAAGGGGGCAGGTATCCGTTAACATTCGCGTCCTGCAAGACCGTCTGAGTGGTTTTTGCGGTTGCCCAAACTTTAAAAACGCTTGCCTCTTTTGCCGGAAGTAGGAGCCCGTCCAAAGGGGCTAAAACGCCTTTGATCCAGGGAAATTCTTGATGCAGTTGATCGACGCGCGTTTTTGAGGCCGCTCGCAGACCATGCCGGATTCCTTCCGGGGTGATGACTTTGTCTGACGGGGCGTGTCCAAACTTTGAGGCAGAGATGATTAGCTCAATAAAGCTCCGCGGGGTAACTTCATTGAACGCGTCAGCAAGATGTTTGATGGGCCAGTCATAGGTCTTGCCCTTCTTAAATCCGTTCGGCCCGCTTGCCATAAACGGTCCTGCTATTGCGCCCATTGCCGCTGATTGCTGCTTGGGATCGTTCAATATTGACCATTTTCTAATCAAAATTTCCTTGCGCGATGCTCCCTCCACCCCGACCGCGCGCAACAGCTTCTCAAAGGAAGTTCGCGCCTCTTGCCCAAGCGCGGTGGCGACCCTTGAAAACAACAATCCATACAGGTCAGTGGAAAGCCATACGAGCTTGACGGCACCTGCGCGTAACTTCGGCAGTTCGACAAATTGCAGCCCATCATCATCAATTTGGTCGCTTCTCAAAAATAACTTCACGTGAATTGCGCGATATGCCCGCATCATCCAAACGACTTCAAGCAGGGCAATTGTCAAAACTCTTCGTCGAGGCCAAGTATAAGCAACCGTATCCAAGGCATCGAACACAACCAGAAGATTACGATTGTTGCTTTTCAGTTCCTCGTCGTAATTGGTGAGAAGTTGGTCCCGAAGTTCAGTGTTCTTAGCAGTCTCGATCATTCCTTCTAGGCTGACTACCTGCCCCGTCTTCGTCTGCTCGGCAGCACGGAGTATAGTGGCCCACCAAAAAACAAGGGCGTTTGATCGTTCATCGCCGATCACATATTTGTCGATTGCGTCTTTGGTCGTGCCTTTTAAGCCGCCAATGCCCGTAAATCCGAATTCGACGCTCGTTCTATCCAAGCGCAAATTTGGGTAAGCGGTTGCTGCTGCGTTTCTAGTGTCGGTTTGACCTAGAACACCGGACCAAAAGCTTTTCCCGGTTCCTCTTGCCCCGACGACGATAGATGTTGCGGGATCAAGCGCTGCCGCGTGGTTCTGCGGAGCGAAGATATCATCCAATTTTGGGACTGCAGAACCCACAGCATCACTAGAAACGTCCGCGGGCAGCGAGGCTATTCCAGCCCGAATGGCTTGATAATCTGTGCTATTCAGTTTCGCCATTTTCGCCTGCTGCTGATAACGTTTCGTCGATCCGCTCCAGAAGTGCGCCGAACGTGCTCAAATAAATGCGCGGTAACATCAGCTCGGCGCGTAGTTGCGGGGAATAGTGTTTGAAGCGCTCATCATCCAAGATCATAAGGTATTCCGGGTCTTCCTCTAACAAAGGCCGCGAATTAGTGTTCGTGTCTTCCCAAGGCACATTCCGAAACGGCTCCGCAGGAATATAGACTTGATCTGATGGCCGCTGCGTGGGCATGAGGCCCGATGCTTGGAAGAGTGCTCTACATCTCTCCGTGAATAATTCCTGATCTTCATTAGTGCCCGACGCCTTGGCCTGAACCATCGTTATTTGATCAAGCCATTTGCTTTCCGATCCCGGGCGCAACCTCGCGAGATGCGCGAAGAGCGCTTGATAACCGTGAAAGGTTTGGTCCTCATTCAATCCGAAAAAAAGAATATCGGCTCCTAATCCTAAAATTGCCGAGGCTGCCGTTTCGTGTAGACCCGCGCGTGCGTCTACAAAGATTACATCGTATCTTGCCGGGTCCGAGAACCTACCAATGAGTTCCTGAACCTGATCGAGGATCGACAGTGGCGTCCCATCTGGCCCGATGTCTTCGGCGTATGCACGCGACAGTTTACCGAGAACATCCGCTGGATATTCTAGAGATGCCATTCCAAAGGCGGGAACTACGTCAATCTTGCCGGAATGCGCAGATAGGAGTGATGACCCTACAAGGTCTTGAATGAAGCCTTCGTCCAGCCCGGAAACGCCGTTCTCGACAAGGGCATCAACTACGCCAAAGCGCGGCAGGGTATCCCGAGTCAACAACATGGTTGATATGCCCGGTGCCTCCATGTCCAAATCAACTACGAGGACACGCTTGCCCTGATTAGCTAGATGCAGAGCCGCAACGCTCAGTGCTGTTGAACGTCCAACACCACCTTTCAAGCTGGCGAATACAAAACGACGAGGAGGGGAAATAGCCTCCGCTGGCTTTCTCAGCCAATCCATTCCTACGAGTTGGCGATCCACGACGCGGACCCTAGTCGAGCCTACAGACGTCTCGTAAGCGCTGATATCAGATAAAACGTTGCTCCCAAAATCGCCTCCGGAAGCAAGCACTCGGTCCTGTCGCGCGTAAGGCCCCAATGCAGTCCGCAGTTCTTCTTCGAGTTTGATGAACTGATCTTCATCCAGCTTCGCGCGAGCAAAGAATGAAAGACGACCTGAAACGTCGCGCACGACTACGCCCGAAGCAATTTGCTCCGCGTCCATCGACTGCGACAAAATTTTGAGCATTATGGCCAAGCTTTCGTCGTATCGTACGCTTGCCATCTAAGTCCCCATCAAACCAACGACGTCCCGCGCTTGCCGGGACCATAACTCCAGATAATTGCTGGGGGCATTCTTCCCATCACAATAGCGAATAATTATTGCCCATCCTTGAAGAAACCTAGGGTCTTGGATGTATCTGATTAAGGAGCTACTTCGTCGACCGCTCATTTGATCCCGTAAGAGTGTAAGAAGCTCAGGAAAGTGGGCATAGCGTGGGTCGTCTGCCCGCTCTTTTGGATGGGGTAGCTGAAGTTCAGACATCATAGATTTGATAGCGCATTCAGCTGCGAGGCCGAATAGATAACCCGCCACCAGCTCCCGGCGTTCGGCCTCCAACTTGATGGCGGCATCAAGATTTCGCCTCGCGGCGACGGCCATGTCCACAGTGAACGCCAAGCCTTCCCCCAGTGGTTTTAAGTGTAAGGTATAGCAACTAGCGAAACGCGTCCATGAAACGGGCTTTCGACTGCCAGAGCGTAACAAAGCTGCCGTTGTATAAGCTCCAAATGTTCCGTTAGGTTGCTTCACAGATGCACTTTCTCAACGAGTTTGGAAAGCAATTTCCCCAACGATTCCAACCTGATTTGGGTCGTCCAGCCCTCGCGCGAAAAACATTCCGCTTAACCTGTCGGGCAAATCAGCGCTATTAACTTGCCCCATCCCACCCGATAAGAGGGGCGGCTCGCGATCGTCACGAAACGCGCGGTGGGACGCGGTGGACGCGGTAGCTCGCGCGCGCAATCGGAAATCGCAGGGCGGCTCTTCATCGGGTTCGTGAGCGGACAACCGGCGCGCAAGACGAGCGGTGCTATTCGCGTACGGTGAAGGCGTGTGGTTCTGGCATCCGTTGCTGATGTCAAGTTGGCGGAGGTGTTGCTGATCCAACCGGGTCTGGCAAAACCATCAATCCGCCGATGACGGTGACAAGACGAATTCGTCGCCGGGGAGAGCACGCTATAAGCCGTAAAACCATTGCGCGGGGAAGGCCGGAGTGTTTCCGCTGAACCTGTATGCTCGTGTGCGCTTCTTCGCACAATCTTGCACACGAGACCGCGGGTGCAGCGCGCACCCGGTCTTCCCTGCGCCCTCTGCACTGAGGAGGGGGCAACTTCGATCAAAACCTCGGGCGATCAGCGCCGCGGGAACGCGGAGTCGCATCCTTCGGATGTATGGGAACCCAGCGCACAACTGTGGAAGGCCTGCATACACGAGCGTTGCCGTAGTGCCACGGATGTTGCGCGTTCGCCACAGTTTCTGGACATTTAACCGTTTTTCCAGCCCATGCCTGCCTACGCCGCTTTTTAGCCACACCCCTGCATGAAATCATTTTTTCGTAAGGCCACAGCGCTCGCGAAGGGACGATTTGCCGATCTCCCGGGTTAATGAGAGGCGGCCGGGGAAACAGGTTTGCGGATGGACGCCAAGACGAACATCAAGGGCAGGCTGCCGAGCCGTCACGTGACGGAAGGGCCTGAACGCGCGCCGCACCGCTCGTATCTCTATGCGATGGGGTTGACCACAACCCAGATCCATCAACCCTTTGTCGGCGTTGCTTCATGCTGGAATGAAGCCGCGCCCTGCAACATCTCGCTGATGCGCCAGGCGCAGGCGGTGAAGAAGGGCGTCGCGTCCGCCGGCGGCACCCCGCGCGAATTCTGCACCATCACCGTCACCGACGGCATCGCCATGGGCCATGACGGCATGCGCTCGTCGCTGCCGTCGCGCGAATGCATCGCCGATTCGGTCGAATTGACCATCCGCGGCCATGCCTATGACGCGCTCGTTGGCCTCGCCGGCTGCGACAAATCGCTGCCGGGGATGATGATGGCGATGGTTCGCCTCAACGTGCCCTCGGTCTTCATCTATGGCGGCTCGATCCTGCCGGGCAATTTCCGGGGCCAGCAGGTGACGGTGCAGGACATGTTCGAGGCCGTCGGCAAGCACTCGGTCGGCGCGATGTCGGACGAGGATCTCGACGAAATCGAGCGGGTGGCGTGCCCCTCGGCCGGCGCCTGCGGCGCGCAATTTACCGCCAACACCATGGCGACCGTATCCGAGGCGATTGGCCTGGCGCTGCCGTATTCGGCAGGCGCACCGGCGCCTTACGAGATCCGTGACGCCTTTTGCACCGCCGCCGGCGAGAAGGTGATGGAGCTGATCGCCAAAAACATCCGCCCGCGCGACATCGTTACCCGGAAGGCGCTGGAAAATGCCGCAGCTGTCGTTGCAGCCTCAGGTGGTTCGACCAATGCTGCGCTGCACCTGCCGGCGATCGCCCATGAGTGCGGAATCAAGTTCGATTTGTTCGACGTTGCGGAAATCTTCAAAAAGACTCCATATGTCGCGGATTTGAAGCCGGGCGGCCGTTATGTTGCCAAAGACATGTTTGAAGTTGGCGGCATTCCGCTGCTGATGAAGACGCTGCTCGATAATGGCCACCTGCACGGGGATTGCCTTACCGTCACGGGCCGAACGATCGCCGAAAACCTCAAAAGCGTGAAATGGAATCCGCACCAGGATGTCGTGCGGTCCGCCGACAATCCCATCACCGTCACCGGCGGTGTGGTGGGCTTGAAGGGGAATCTCGCTCCAGAAGGTGCGATCGTGAAGGTTGCGGGTATGTCGAGTTTGAAATTTACCGGCCCGGCCCGCTGCTTCGACCGCGAAGAAGACGCCTTCGAATCCGTCCAGAAAAAGACCTACCGGGAAGGCGAGGTCATCGTGATCCGCTATGAGGGGCCGCGCGGCGGTCCCGGCATGCGGGAAATGCTGTCGACGACCGCGGCGCTGACCGGGCAGGGCATGGGCGGCAAGATTGCCCTGATCACCGACGGCCGGTTCTCGGGCGCCACCCGCGGCTTCTGCATCGGCCATGTCGGCCCGGAAGCCGCCGTGGGTGGGCCGATCGCCCTGTTGCAGGATGGTGACATCATCGAGATCGACGCTGATGTCGGGACTCTTAACGTAAAGTTGACTGACAAAGAACTCGCGGAACGTAAGACCAAATGGACCCCTCGGGCGACTAACCACACGTCAGGTGCGCTGTGGAAGTACGCCCAACAAGTCGGGCCGGCGGTGGATGGCGCTGTAACTCATCCGGGTGGTGCGCACGAGAAACAGTGTTATGCGGACGTATAGGCGTATCCTTTTTGCGGTTGCGTTGGGTGCCATGCCAGTGGCGGGCCCCGGATTCGGATTCGACGGAGCCCCGGTCAATTCGCAGGAGGCTGCCGCGCTTCCGGTGGTTTCGGGTCAGCCGGGTACCGCAGCGGCGCTGAAGCGAACAGCGGTTCCAGCTACTCCCGCGGCGACATCGCCGACGACGTCGCTGACCTCGCTGCAATATGCCGCAGAGGGCGGCCACCCCGTGGCGCAGTGGAAGCTCGGCAAGATGTACGCCGATGGCGACGGCGTCACCCAGGACGATCTGCGCGCCTTCGAATATTTCAGCCGGATTGCCAATGCGCATGCCGAGGATTCGCCGTCGGCGCCACAGGCCGCGATCATCGCCAACGCTTTCGTGGCGCTCGGCCGCTACTATCTGAACGGCATCCCCAATTCCAAGGTCAAGCCGGACATGGAGCGTGCCAGGGAGATGTTCTCCTATGCCGCGTCCTATTTCGGCAATGCCGACGCGCAGTATGATCTGGCGCGGCTCTATCTGAAGACGCCGGACGCCTCGCGGGACGATTTCCGCTATGGCGCGCGCTGGCTCGGGCTGGCCGCCCAGAAGGGCCAGCACCAGGCCCAGGCGCTGCTCGGCCAGATGCTGTTCAACGGCGACCGGCTGCCGCCGCAGCGCGCCCGCGGCCTGATGTGGCTGACGCTCGCACGTGACAACGCGGCGCCCGACGAGAACTGGATCAACGAAAGCTACAACCGGGCGATCGCGAAGGCGTCCGACGACGACCGCGCCATGGCGCTGCAGATGCTCGAGCACTGGGTGCAAGGCCGGCGGGATTGAGTGACGCAACTGAGTTCGGGTTTTCAGGTGGTCTCGAAATCCAGATCCACCCAGACCGGGACGTGGTCCGACGGTTTTTCCCAGGCACGGACGTAGCTGTCGATGCCGACATCGATCAGCCGGTCGCTGGCCTGGGGCGACAGCAGCAAATGGTCGATGCGGATGCCCCAGTTCTTCTGCCAGGCCCCGGCCTGGTAGTCCCAGAAGGTGTACTGGCCGGGCTCGTCGGTCACCGCTCTTAGGGCATCGGTCAGCCCGAGGCCCAGCAGCGACTGGAAGGCCTCACGGGTGGCTGGGCGGAATAGGGCGTCATCGGCCCAGGCGGCGGGGTTGTAGACGTCCCGGGCGTGCGGAATAACGTTGAAGTCGCCTGCGAGGATCAGCGGCTCCTCGGTCTTAAGCCGCTCCTTCGAATACTCAAGAAGCCGCGACATCCATTTGATTTTATAGGGGTATTTATCGGTATTCGCCGGATTGCCATTAGGCAAATAAAGGCAGGCGATCCGCGCCACGCCGTGTTTCAGCGTCACCACGCCTTCAAGGAAGCGGGCATGGGCATCCTCGTCATCGCCGGCCAGCCCGGACTTGGTTTCGTCGAACGGCAGCTTGGACAGCAGCGCGACGCCGTTGAAGGTTTTCTGTCCGTGGGTAACGACGTTATAGCCGAGCGCCTCAAGCTCCAGCCGCGGGAAGGCGTCGTCGGTGCATTTGATCTCCTGCAGGCAGACGATATCCGGCGAGCATTCCTTCAGCCAGGCGAGGAGAAGCTCGAGCCGCTGCCGGATCGAATTGACGTTCCACGTCGCAATGCGCATGAGGGGAGACCCGAGTCGTAACCATACATTTTCAGCGCTGTGGCATACCATGTGCCGCAGCGCTATGATAACCGTCTAAAAATAAGGCGCAAAAATCGCCGTCAAGGGGGAGCACCGCACCGTCCCGGCCTTTGTGGTCGGCGGACCTGAAATAGCATGAAAAAACGTAATTTGATTTTGATCGCCGGCATTGTCGGCATTGCCGCCATAGCCGCATATTCAACCCGGTCGTCATGGATGGGGGGCGGCGCCACCGCTCAAGGGCCCCAGCGCCCGCGTCTGACTTCGGTCGAACTCGCCAAGGCGGAACGCAAATCGGTCCCCGTCGACGTCGATTCCATCGGGACGGTCACGCCGATTTCCAGCGTGGCGCTGAAATCACGGCTGGAGACCACGATCCTCGCGGTCCATTTCGAGGACGGTGCCAGGGTCAACGAAGGCGATCTGCTGTTCACGCTCGACGCGCGCCAGATCGATGCCCAGATCGAACAGGCCGAAGGCATGCTCGCCAAGGACCAGGCCCAACTCGAGGGCGCGCAGCGCGATCTGCGCCGTTACACCGATCTCGTCGCCAAGGGCGCCACCACCCAGGTCAATGTCGACAACGCCAAGACCCAGTCCGATATCCTGATCGGCACCATCAAGGCCGATCAGGCGGCGCTCGACAATCTGAAGGTCCAGAAGAGCTACACGCTGATTCGCTCGCCGTTTTCGGGGCGGATCAGCGCCGCCAACGTGAAGATCGGCAATTTCGTCCGTCCGGCCGATACCGCGCCGCTCGCCGTGATCAACCAGATGGCGCCGGTCTACGTCACCTTTGCGATTCCCCAGCGCGTGCTGGTCGATCTGCGCGACGCCATGGCAAAAGGGGATTCGAAAGTAATCGCGACCATTCCAGGCCATCAGAGCTCCGAGGACGGCAAGGTCGCAATGGTCGAGAACTCGGTGGATTCCACCACCGGCATGGTCACCGTGCGCGGCATCATGAACAATACCAACGAAACGCTGTGGCCGGGCATCCTCGTGCAAACCAAGCTGATCATCCGCAGCGAGGACGCCGTGGTGGTACCGACGGTGGCCGTCCAGCGAAGCCAGGAAGGCAATTACGTTTTTGTCGTCAGGGACGGCGTCGCCAAAAAACAGCCGGTCAAGGTCAACCGCACCTCTCAGGGCACCTCGGTGATTTCGGAGGGGCTGTCCGGCGATGAAAGCGTGGTTGTCGACGGACAACTCCTGCTGTCGGACGGATCGCGGGTGGAACCCCGGACCCGCAAGGCGGGGGCCTAGCCGATGACGCTCTCCGAACTCTGCATCCGCCGCCCCGTCATGACGACGCTGATCACGGCGTCGATCATCGCGTTCGGCGTGTTCGGCTTCCGCCTGCTGCCGGTCTCCGCGCTGCCCAAGGTCGACTTCCCGACCATTGCCGTGACCGCGACCTTGCCTGGCGCCAGCGCCGACACCATGGCGGCCTCGGTCGCCGGCATTATCGAGCGGCAGCTGTCGACGATTTCGGGCATCTCCTCGATGTCCTCGAACTCCTCGCAGGGCACCAGCGTCATCACCATCCAGTTCGACCTCAACCGCAACATCGATGCCGCGGCGCTCGACGTGCAGACCGCGCTCACGATCGCACAGCGCCGGCTGCCGATCGAAATGACGATCCCGCCGAGTTTCCGCAAAGTGAACCCGGCGGATTTTCCGGTGCTGTTCGTCTCGCTGGGCTCGGCGACCTTGCCGCTGTCCGCCGTCAACGAATATGGCGACATCACCATCGGACAGTCGCTGTCGCAAATTCCGGGTGTCGCGCAGGTATTGATTTTTGGCGCGCAGAAATTCGCCATTCGCGTGCAGGCCGATCCGGAAGCGGCTGCGGCGCGCGGGCTTTCGCTGGAAGACATCCGCGCCGCGGTGTCGCGGGCCAATTCGTCGACGCCGGTCGGTACCCTGAACGGTCCCAAGCAGGACGTCGCCTTGCAGGCCTCCGGCCAGATGGACAAGGCGATCGACTACCGCCAGGTGGTGGTGGCCTGGCGCAACGGCTCGCCGGTCAAGCTCGACGAAGTCGCGCGGATCTATGACAGCGTCGAAAACGACAAGATCGCGACCTGGCTGAACGACGAGCGCGCCATCGTGCTCGCCATCCAGAAGCAGCCGGACGCCAATACCGTCGCGGTGGTCGATTCCGTGCTGGCGAAACTGCCGATGCTGCGTGCCCAGATCCCGCCGTCGGTTTCGATCAATGTGATGATGGATCGCTCGATCTCCATCCGTCAGGCGGTGAGCGACGTCGAGGAAACCCTGCTGATCGCGGTCGCGCTGGTCATCCTGGTGATCTTCCTGTTCCTGCGCTCGGCCTCCGCCACCTTCATTCCCGCGCTCGCCGTGCCGATTTCGCTGTTCGGCACCTGTGCCGCAATGTATGCGCTGGATTATTCCATCAACAACATGACGCTGCTGGCGCTGACGCTCTCGGTCGGTTTCGTGGTCGACGACGCCATCGTGATGCTGGAAAACATCGTCCGCCACATCGAGCATGGCATGCGGCCGTTTGAGGCCGCGCTGAAGGGCGCGCGCGAGATCGGCTTCACGATCATCTCGATCACGTTCTCGCTGATCGCCGTGTTCATTCCGGTGCTGCTGATGGGCGGCATCGTCGGCCGCGTGTTCCGCGAATTCGCGGTGACGATTACGGTTGCGATCGTGGTTTCGGGTTTCGTATCGCTGACGCTGACCCCGATGCTGTGCGCGCGGGTGCTGTCGGCCCATGACGAAACCAAGAAGCCGAACATCGTGCTTCGTATCTTCGAGCGGATGTTCGAGGCATGGCTCGGGGCTTACGAATGGGCTCTTGACTGGGTGCTGGCGCGGAAGGCGCTGATGCTGCTCGTGACCTTTGCCACCCTGGGCGGCACCATTTACCTCTACATGGTCGTACCGAAGGGCTTCTTCCCGCAAGAGGATACCGGCTTCCTGACCGGTGTCACCGAGGCCGCCACCGACACATCGTTCGAAGCGATGAAGGTGCGCCAGCAGGCATTGGTGGACGTGCTGAAATCGGATCCCGCGGTCGACTACATCAACAGTACCGTCGGCTCCGGCGGGCCCAATCCCACCGCTAACTATGGTCGGTTGTTCATCGCGCTGAAACCGCAGAAGCAGCGCGAGCCCGCGCTGATCGTCATTGGGCGCCTGCGCCAAAAGGCGGCGCAAATTCCGGGCATGCAGGCTTTTTTCCAGAGCATTCAGAACCTGAATATCGGGGGACGGCCGTCGAAGAGCCAGTATCAATATACCTTGCAGAGCGGCGACACTGAATCGCTCTATCGCCTGGCGCCCGAAATGAGCGGCAGGATCGCCAAGCTGCCAGGGCTGCTCGACGTCACCACTGATCTCTACATCAAGAATCCGCAGATGACCGTCGACATCGATCGCGAGAAGGCCGCGGTCTATGGCGTCACCGTGGATCAGGTTCGCAACCAGCTCTACAATGCCTACGGCTCGCGCCAGGTGGGCACCATCTACATGCCCTCAAACGACTATCAGATCATCCTCGAAGCGCAGCCGCAGTTCCGCGTTGATCCGTCGGATCTCTCCAAGCTCTACCTGAAGACCGCGAATAACCAGACGATTCCGCTGGATGCGGTGGCCAAACTGGTGCCGTCGATCGGGGCGCTGCAGATCAATCATCAGGGTCAGCAACCGGCGGTGACGATATCGTTCAATCTCGCGCCGGGCTATTCACTGGGCTATGCGGTCGACGAGATCACCAAGGTCGAGCAGACCTCGAATCTTCCGGCAACCATCGCGACCGGCTTTGCCGGCACGGCGCAGGTGTTCCAGGATTCCCTGCGCGGGCAGGGAGTGCTGATCCTTGCCGCGGTGTTTGCGGCTTTCGTCATTCTCGGGATTCTCTACGAGAGCTTCATTCATCCGATCACCATCATCTCGGGCCTGCCGTCGGCCGGCATTGGCGCGATCCTGACCTTGATGATGTTCAACATGGAGCTGTCGGTCATCGCGATGATCGGCATCGTGATGCTGGTCGGAATCGTCAAGAAGAACGCCATCATGATGGTCGACTTCGCGCTCGAACGCCGCCGCGTCGGCCTGAGCGCCGAGCACGCCATCCGTGAGGCGGCGCTGTTGCGCTTCCGCCCGATCATGATGACGACGTTCGCGGCGATCTTCGGCACACTGCCGATCGCGATCGGCGCCGGCGCTGGCGCCGAACTGCGCCAGCCGCTCGGCGTCGCCGTGGTCGGCGGCCTCTGCGTCTCGCAATTGCTGACGCTGTTCATCACGCCTGTCATCTACGTCTATCTCGACCGCATCGACCGTCGCCTCAAGCGCAAGCTCGAGCCGCCGGCGGAAGAGACCGGCGATGTGGATGGGCCGCACGTGGTGGCGGCGGAGTAGGGATCAGCGTCGCTTAGATCGAAAAGCTGGTGCCGCAGCCGCATGAGGCCGTGGCATTGGGATTGACGACGCGGAATGAGGCGCCGATCAAATCGTCGACGAAATCGACCTCGGAGCCCGCCAGAAACGGCACCGACGCTGGGTCGACCAGCACCACGGCGTTGTCGCGCTCGATCACGAGGTCATCTTCTGCCTGGGCGTGCTCGACGTCGAATTTGTACTGGAAGCCGGAGCAGCCGCCGCCCTCGACGGAGATGCGCAGCTTGGCGCCGTCGCCCTCTTTGCTGAGGATTTGGCCGATGCGGCGAGCGGCCCGCTCGCTGACGGTGATGGCAGTCAGTCATTGTCGTAGCCTTCTCCGGTAGCCGTCATACCCAATTCATTTGGTATAGGGCACCTGACATAGTTAAGTGCGTACACGCGTGGAATCAAATGGATAAGGACTAAAAAACCGTGTCGGTCGGAATGGCTGCCCCCCGCGCGCTTTATGCCTGCGATCCCGACCGCAGCCGGGGGCGGCTGTTCGTGGAACCGCCGAGCAAGACCCGCAGCCCGTTCCGCAGGGACTGCGATCGGGTGATTCATTCCACGGCGTTCCGTCGCCTGAAGCATAAAACCCAGGTTTTCGTCTTCCACGAGGGCGACCATTATCGCACCCGGCTGACCCATTCGCTGGAGGTGGCGCAGATCGCCCGGGCGCTCGCCCGCCAGCTTGGCCTCGACGAGGACCTGACGGAAACCTTGGCGCTGGCGCACGACCTCGGCCATCCGCCATTCGGCCACGCCGGGGAGCGCGCGCTGGACGAATGCCTGAATGCCCATGGTGGCTTCGACCACAATGCGCAGGCGCTGCGGGTAGTGACTTCACTCGAGCACCGCTATCCCGAGTTCGATGGCCTCAATCTGACCTGGGAATCGCTCGAGGGCATCGTCAAGCACAACGGCCCGCTGACCGAACGCAGCGGCGCCCCAGCCGGGCGCTACAATGAGACAGGCATTCCTGTCGGCATCACCGACTACGTCAGCACATACGATCTCGAGCTTTGGAGCTTTGCCTCGCTGGAAGCGCAGATCGCGGCCTTTGCCGACGACATCGCCTATGACGCCCATGACATCGACGACGGCCTGCGCGCCGGATTGTTCGGGGTCGGCGACCTTGGCAATGAGATACCGCTCATCAGGGACATCGTCGCCGAAATCGACCGGCACTATCCACGTCTCGACGACGTCAGGCGCGGCGCGGAACTGGTGCGCGAATTGATCTCCTATCTGATCGGCGCGGTCATGGCCGAAACCAGCGCGCGCCTTGCGATGGCCAAGCCGCAATCGGCCCATGACGTCCGTCATCACCACGCGCCCCTGGTTGCATTTCCGCCCGCGGTGGCGGCGGAGGAGGCTTCCATCAAGGCCTTCCTCAAGCAGCACATGTACCGCCACGAGCGGGTGATGCGGGTGATGGGGGAGGCGGAACAGGTGCTGTTCGATCTGTTCGCGCGTTACCGGGCCTCGCCGGGCGACCTGCCTCCGGAGTGGGTCGAGGGCAAGGAGGGCGAGGCGGAGGCGGATCGTATCAGGCGGATCGGCAATTTCATCGCCGGAATGACCGATCGTTTCGCCCTGATCGAGCATCAGAGGCTTTTTGACTTGACCCCGGATTTGCGTTAGGCGGCGGCCCAGGACTTTAGAAAATGGCCGAACCCTCAGCTTCTCCACATCTATTTGCCGATGTACTGGCGCGCGTGCACGCGGTCTGCGCAGCAGTCGCGACCGCCGATAATTGGCCCGCCGGCATCGATTTCTCGCGCGTGGTGGTCGAGCCGCCGCGGGATGCCAGCCATGGCGACATGGCGACCAATGCCGCGATGGTGCTCGCCAAAGAAGCCAAGGCAAAGCCGCGCGATCTCGCCGACAAGATCGCGGAGCGGCTGCGCGCGGACGCGCTCATTGCCTCCGTCGATGTCGCCGGACCCGGCTTCATCAACTTGACCCTGAAGCCGCAAGCCTGGGCCGATGCGCTGCGCACGGTGCTGCGCGAAGGCGCGTCCTACGGGCGAAGCACGATCGGCGGAGCCGAGAAGGTCAATGTCGAATATGTCTCGGCCAACCCGACCGGGCCGATGCATGTCGGCCATTGCCGCGGCGCGGTGTTTGGCGATGCCATGTGCAGCCTGCTGCAGTTCGCGGGCTACGACGTCACCCGTGAATATTACATCAACGACGCCGGCGCCCAGGTCGACGTGCTCGCGCGCTCGGCTTTCCTGCGTTATCGCGAGGCGCTCGGCGAGAATATCGGCGAAATTCCGGAGGGGCTCTATCCCGGCGACTATCTGGTGCCGGTTGGACAGGCGCTCGCCGCCGAGCACGGCGACAGATTGCTGGCGATGCCGGAAAGCGGCTGGCTGCCGATCGTGCGCAACACGGCCATCACCATGATGATGGACATGATCAAGGCCGATCTCGCCGCGCTCAACATCCGGCACGATGTGTTCTTCTCCGAGCGCTCGCTGATCGAAAGCGGCAACAACAAGGTCGCCGAGACCATCGATTATCTGCGTTCCAAGGGTGACATTTACGAGGGCCGGTTGCCGCCGCCGAAAGGCAAGCCGGTCGAGGATTACGAGGACCGCGAACAATCGCTGTTCCGCGCCACCGCCTATGGCGACGATGTCGATCGTCCGCTGATCAAGTCGGACGGCAGCTACACTTATTTCGCTTCCGATATCGCCAACCACAAGAACAAGTTCGACCGGGGCTTTAACAACCTCATCGATGTCTTTGGCGCCGACCATGGCGGCTATATCAAGCGCATGCAGGCGGCAGTGAAGGCGGTCACGTCAGGCAAGGCGAGCGCTGGACGTGAAGGTGGTGCAGCTCGTTCGCTTGTTGCGCAACGGCGAGCCCGTAAAGATGTCGAAACGCTCGGGCGATTTCGTCACGCTGCGCGAGGTGGTCGACGAGGTCGGCTCGGATGCGGTGCGGTTCATGATGCTGTTCCGCAAGAACGACGCGGTGCTGGATTTCGACCTCGCCAAGGTGATCGAGCAGTCCAAGGACAACGCGGTGTTCTATGTCCAGTACGGGCACGCCCGCGGCCATTCGATTTTCAAGAACGCCCGGGAGGTGGTGCCTGGACTGCCGGACGACGATCGCGCCCGGGGGGCCTACCTTGGGGATGCCGCCCTCGAACGGCTAACCGACCCGGCGGAACTCAGCCTGCTCAAGCAACTCGCGCTTTATCCCCGAATGATCGAGGCGGCAGCGGTGGCACATGAACCGCACCGAATCGCTTTTTATCTGTATGATTTGGCCAGCGAATTTCATGCGCTTTGGACCAGGGGGCGCGATTTGCCCTATTTACGCTTCATTATCAATAATGATGCAGAGATCACGAGGGCGCGACTGGCAATGGTCCAGGGCGTCGTCTCGGTTCTGGCATCGGGCTTAGCCGTTCTCGGCGTCCACGCTCCAACCGAGATGCGGTAGGTAGGGGCTTAAGCCCTCACAAGTGGGGATTTGTGAGGGCATCTGGCAGGGGCCAGTTCGTTGGTGCTGGCAAGTCCAGTGCGAGCGGCCTGGCGCTGTCCCGAAGGGGATGCATCATCACGATGGCTGATCGATATCAGGACCGAGCTTTTCCCGCCGAGGACGATTACAGCGGCGACCATGACTACGGCGCCCCTCCGGGCAAGGCCGACAGCGATCCATTGGCTGAGCTGGCGCGCTTGATCGGGCAGGCAGATCCGTTCGGTGCCTCCAACAAGACGCCGCACCCACTGCAGTCGCGGGCCAATGCGCGCCCGCCAGCCTATCAGCCTCCCGAGGAGGAGTTCGCTCCGCCGAGCCCGCCGCCATGGATGCAGCGCGCGCGGCAGGAACCGACATCACCGCCGGAGCCGGAATACGAAGAGCCCGAGCACGCCGAACCAGATCTACAGCCGAGCCCGGTGCATCCGCTGCACCGCTATGCGGCCCAGCATCCCGAGCCCGCGCCGGAGCCGGAATACCGGGAAGATCAGCCGTTGCCCGCGGCCGGCCACGAGCCCGATCCGTCGCGTTACGACGATGCGCTGTACGGCCAGATCGAATCGGGCGAACAGGAATTCCAGCGCGATCCGGCCTATCCGAACGACCCGTACGCCTATCAAAGCGAATATGAAGAGGAAGAGCCCGCGCCGCGCAAACGCAGCAGCGGCCTGTTGACGGTCGTCGCGGTATTGGCGCTGGCGGTCGTTGGCACTGGTGGCGCGCTAGCCTATCGGACCTATGTCGGCGCGCCCCGCAGCGGCGAGCCGCCGATCATCAAGGCCGACAACAGCCCGACCAAGGTGATGGCGACGCCGGCCGACGGCGTGGCCAAGACGCCGGACCGCATGGTGCCGGGCGATGGTGGTGAAAAGCTCGTTTCGCGCGAGGAGACCCCGGTCGACGTCAACAGCAAGGCAGGCGGTCCGCGCGTCGTATTTCCGCCGCTGAATCAGAACGCCAGCCCGCCGACGGTGGCGAGCGTGACGCCTCAGGCGGCGCTACCGCCCGCAGCTGCGAACGGCACTTTGTCAGGCACCGAGCCGCGCAAGGTTTCTACCCTTCGGGTCAAGGGCGATGCCGCCGATGCAGGCGTCCCCGCTGGTGCTGCGCCTCCGGCAAAGCCGGCCGCGGCCGGCCGAACCGCTGCTAACCCGGTGCCGGCGCGCGGTAACCCGTCTGCGGCAAATGCCAGCGCCAACGCGCCGCTCTCCCTGGCACCCGGCACGCCCTCGGCTGAACCGGCGCCAGTTCCCACCCGGTTGGCGTCCAACAATCCGGCGCCGGCCGTGAGCAACGGCGGGTACCTGGTGCAGGTTTCCTCGCAGAAGAACGAGGCCGATGCACAGGCCTCCTACCGCGCACTGCAAGGCAAATTCCCGGGCGTGTTAGGTTCCCGTGCCCCGGTGATCAAGCGGGCGGATCTCGGCGAAAAGGGAGTCTATTACCGCGCCATGGTTGGTCCGTTCGGCTCGCCGGACGAGGCCTCGCAATTCTGCGGCAGCTTGAAATCTGCTGGCGGACAGTGCGTCGTCCAAAGGAATTAACGGCGGTTTCCTTGACCCCTGCGGTACATGCGGCCTAATCGGCCGCATGACCTGCCGTGCATTCATTACCGGCGTATCCGGACCGGAGCTCAGCGACGCCGAGCGCGAATTTATCCGCGCCGAGCGGCCGTGGGGCTTCATTCTCTTCAAGCGCAACATTGAGACGCCGGATCAACTATCCAGACTTGTTCAGGAATTGCGCCATGTGGCTGAGAGTGCTGAGGCCCCAATCCTGATCGATCAGGAAGGTGGGCGGGTGCAGCGCCTGGGGCCGCCGCATTGGCCGGCCTATCCACCGGGTGCCGTGTTTGGCGCGCTCTACGACCTCGATCCCGCGTTGGGACTGAGCGCGGCGCGGCTGAGCTCCCGCCTGATTGCGGCCGATTTGATAAATCTGGGCATCACGGTCGACTGCCTGCCGCTGGCGGACGTGCCGGTCGAGGGCAGCGATGCCGTCATCGGCAACCGCGCCTACGGAACCGAGCCCGGCAAGGTCGCCCGAATCGCCCGGGCGGTCACCGAAGGGTTGGAGCAGGGCGGTGTCCTGCCGGTGCTCAAGCACATTCCCGGCCATGGAAGGGCCACAGCAGACAGTCATTTTCGGCTTCCGACGGTCGATACCGCGAAATCGGAGTTGGAACGGACCGATTTCGCCGCTTTTCAACCGCTTGCGGACCTGCCGATGGCGATGACCGCACATGTTGTGTTTAGCGCGTTAGACCCCGTCCATCCGGCCACGACTTCTGCGACAATCATCGAACAGGTGATTCGCGGCGTGATCGGGTTCCAAGGTTTGTTGATGAGTGATGACGTGTCGATGAATGCGTTGGCGGGATCGATCGCCGAGCGGACCCGGGCCATCGTAAACGCCGGCTGCGACATGGTTCTGCATTGCAACGGCAAGCTCGACGAAATGCGTGAGGTTGCCCGCGAGACGCCGGAACTGACGGGCACGGCCCTCGAACGTGCTGATCGGGCGCTCGCCTCGCGCAAGCCGCCGGCACCGTTCGACCGGCTGGCGGCAAGGGCTGAACTTGAGAGTTTGATGGATCGGGTGGCTACGGCATGACCGCGGAGATTCTATCGTTCGAGACCGGGCGGCCCGCCGAAATCGCGGAGATCGCCGAGGGCGAGCCGGCGTTGGTGGTCGACGTCGATGGCTATGAGGGCCCGCTCGACCTGCTGCTGACGTTGGCACGGCAGCAGAAGGTCGATCTCGCCAAGATTTCGATCCTGGCACTGGCCGATCAATATCTGACCTTCATCGAGGCGGCGCGAAAGATCCGCCTCGAGCTCGCAGCCGATTATCTGGTCATGGCGGCCTGGCTCGCCTTCCTGAAGTCTCGCCTGTTGCTGCCGGAACCGCCGAGCGCGGAGGGACCGAGCGCGGAGGAAATGGCGACCGCGCTCGCCAACCGGCTGCGCCGGCTGGAAGCGATCCGGGAGGCTGCGAACCGATTGATGAACCGGCCGCAGTTCCAGCGCGATATCTTCCCGCGCGGCAATCCGGAATCGATCGCGGAGATCCGTCATCCCAAATTCACGGCGACGCTGTTCGATCTGCTCACCGCCTACGCGGTGCAGCGCCAGCAGCGCGTGCTGGCGACGGTGCATCTGGCCAAGCGCACGGTGTGGTCGCTGGCGGAAGCGCGCGCGTCCCTGGAGCGCCTCGTCGGCGTGGCCGAGGATTGGAGCTGTCTCGACGAATATCTTCTGACGTACGTCGTCGATCCCTCACAGAAGGCAACGGTGTTTGCGTCGAGCTTTGCCGCAGCACTGGAACTGGTGCGGGAAGGCGAGATGGAAATCAATCAGAAGCAGGCGTTCGCGCCGATCTATTTTCGAAAGCGTGCGCCGCAGGCGTCCGGTGCGATGACTGCACCGGACCTTTCGGCCGAGTAAGTGGAAGAAGGAGATCGAGCCATGGCAAGTCTGGCGGAGAAACTCGTGGAAGAGACCGAGGAAAATCCGGTCGATCCGCAGGCGCGGCCCGAGGAGTTACGGTTGCTCGAAGCATTGTTGTTTGCTTCCGCCGAACCGATCGAGCAGGCCGCGCTCGCAAAACGGATGCCCGATGGCGTCGACATCAAGGCGGCGCTGGCCCAGTTGCAAGCGGAATACGCTCCGCGAGGTGTCAATCTGGTTCGGGTCGCCAACAAATGGACGTTCCGCACCGCAGGCGATCTGTCGTGGCTGATGACGCGCGAAAGCACGGAGACGCGGCGGTTATCGCGCGCTGCCATTGAGGTGCTGGCGATCATCGCCTATCACCAGCCGGTGACGCGCGCCGAGGTTGAGGAAATCCGCGGCGTCATCACCTCCAAGGGTACGCTGGACGTGCTGCTGGAAACCGGTTGGATCCGCCCGCGCGGCCGCCGCAAGACACCGGGCCGTCCCTTGACCTTCGGAACCACCGAGGGGTTCCTGTCGCAGTTCAGCCTGGAGGCGCTCACCGACCTACCTGGGTTGGAGGAACTGAAGGGCACGGGCCTGCTGGATTCGCGGCTGCCGACCGGCTTCAGCGTGCCGACGCCGTCGGACGATGTGGCCTTGCGCGAGGACGAGGACCCGCTGGAGGCCGGCGACAATCTGGAATTGCTGCTGGCGCCCGCGGCCGAGCCTGAGCCCGAGGGCGGCGGCGGCGAAGGAAGCTAGGCGTCGCTGCCAAATATTCCCGGTTAACGGTAGCAATATTACGTAGCTGCGACAGCGATTTGCCGCGGCGGAGGTCCTTGTTTTTGACACCCCGCGGGCCTACCTTCCGGCAAAGCTTGGGCCGGATGCCGGCCAATAGCGTTTTCGAGCGAAGTGGATGCCGGTTCGCGTGAAGAAAACGCGATAAGCTCCTGAAGGTGTTTGGAGGGTTGCAGGATGGGTTCGCTTAGCATTTGGCACTGGATCGTCGTGATCGCAGTGGTCCTGCTGTTGTTCGGTCGCGGCAAGATTTCCGATCTGATGGGTGACGTCGCGCAGGGCATCAAGGCCTTCAAGAAGGGCATGCAGGACGACGACAAGGTGGCGGATAAGCCTGCCGAGCCCGTGAAGTCGATCGACCACAACGCGGCGCCCTCGGCGGCGCGGTCGGATGTCGGCAGCAAGGCGGTCTAGTTTAGTCACCGTCGAGAAAAGACGCGGGCAGCCCAAATCTCTGATTTAGGATTGGGGCGGCTAGGGTTCGCGTGAGCGGAAAAATTTATGTTCGATATCGGGTGGAGTGAATTCGTCGTCATCGCGGTCGTCGCGTTGATTGCGATCGGCCCGAAAGAGCTGCCGGGCGTGCTGCGCATGGTCGGGCAATGGATGGGCAAGGCCCGCAAGATGGCCGCCGAATTCCAGGGCCAGTTCCAGGAGGCGATGCGCGAGGCCGAAATGGCCGACCTCAAGAAGAGCTTTGACGAGGTCAAGGAAGCGGCCTCCGGCTTCGCCAGCGGCAACATCATGACCTCGCTGCAGAAGGACGTTAGTGACTCGCTTCAGATCGGCGATATCGATAAGCCCGTCGATGCGCAGATCGCTTCGGCAATCGACACGCCAGTGACATCGCCGAGCGATGCACCGGTGACATCGCCGAGCGATGCACTGGCCGGACCGACGCCGGAGACGGTAGTCGAACCCGAGGCGCATGCTGCCGTAAACGAACCGCTCGCGATCACCCGTGAGGTCCAGTCGCAGCCGGTGCCGCAAGACGTCACGCCGGCCGAGCCCGAGGTGCTCAAGGACGCCAAAGCGTCATGAGCGCCGAAGATATCGAGGCCAGCAAGGCGCCATTGATGGATCACTTGATCGAGCTGCGTTCGCGGCTGATCAAGGCGCTGCTCGGCTTCGGCGTTGCCTTCATCTTCTGCTTCTTCTTCGCCAAGCAGATCTACAACGTGCTGGTTTGGCCGTTCGTCTGGGTCGCGGGGCCGGAAAATTCCAAGTTCATCTATACCGCGCTGCTCGAATATTTCCTGACGCAGTTGAAGCTCGCGCTGTTCGGCGCCGGCTTCATCTCGTTTCCGATCGTGGCCTCGCAGATCTACATGTTCGTGGCGCCCGGCCTCTACAAGCATGAGCGCAACGCCTTCCTGCCATATCTGATCGCGACTCCGTTCTTCTTCGTGCTGGGATCGATGCTGGTCTATTTCGTCGTGCTGCCGATGCTGGTGCGGTTCTCGCTCGGCATGCAGCAGGCGGGCGGGGCGGAAACCGCGCAGATCCAGCTGCTGCCCAAGGTCGGCGAATTTCTGTCGCTGACGATGTCGCTGATCTTCGCGTTCGGCATCGCGTTCCAGCTGCCGGTGATCCTGACGCTGCTGGGCCGGATCGGCATCATCACCTCAAAACAGCTGCGCGAGAAGCGGCGCTATTTCATCGTCGTCGCCTTCATCATCGCCGCCGTGCTGACGCCGCCTGATGTCATCAGCCAGGCCTCGCTGGCGATCCCCCTGCTGGCGCTGTACGAGGGTTCGATCATCGCGGTGCGCATGGTGGAAAAGAAGGCCGCCGCCGCGAAGGCGTCCTCCGGAACGCCGCCCCCAGCCGCCAATCCGGCGGAATAGGCGCGCGGCTGCCTCTACCATGGGCCGTCGTACCCCGCGAAGGCGGGGTATCCAGTACGCCGCAGCCTCTCGATTCATCGCTCAGGTCTCTGGAATACTGGATCGCCCGCCTTCGCGGGCGATGACGAGTGTGGTACGGGAAGCCACCGAAAACGTTGACATACAACGTTATGCGAACTGGCGACTTCAGGACTGATCGACCATGCACGACATCAAAGCGATCCGCGACAATCCCGCTGCCTTCGACGCCGGACTGAAACGGCGTGGGCTTGCGCCGATGTCGGCCGCGTTGCTGGCGATCGACGAGAAACGCCGGGCGGCGATCCTGGCGTCCGAGCAGGCGCAGGCGCGGCGCAATGCGGCCTCAAAGGAAATCGGCGACGCCAAGAAGGCGAAGGATGACGCGCGCGCGGCCAAGCTGATGGCGGAGGTCGCCGAGCTCAAGACCACGATGCCGGAGCTCGAGGTTGCTGCGAAGTTCGCGGATAAGGAACTGGCGAAGGAATTGTCCGCGATTCCGAATTTGCCGCTCGACGAGGTGCCAGATGGCAGCGACGAGCACGGCAATGTGCAGCGTCACGTGTTCGGCAAGCAACGCGAATACGGCTTTGCGCCGAAACTGCACGACGATCTCGGCGGCGCGCTCGGCTACATGGATTTCGAGGCTGCGGCAAAGCTATCCGGCGCTCGCTTCGTGGTGCTGAAAAAGGGCCTGGCGCGGCTGGAGCGCGCGATCGGGCAGTTCATGCTCGATCTGCACACCAACGAGCACGGCTACACCGAGATCAATCCGCCGCTGTTGGTGCGGAATGATGTCATGTTCGGTACTGGGCAGTTGCCGAAATTTGAAAACGATCAGTTCTGGGCCATCAAGGGTGAATTGATTGCGGCTGCTGAGGAAGAGGGTATAGCGCTGACAGCGCACGTAGGCCTCCTTGACAACCTAAAGCACGAACGTCTCGGGCTCATTCCCACCGCCGAAGTAGCGCTGACCAACCTCGTTCGCGAATCCATCCTCGACGAGAAAGCAACTGCCGATGCGGCTGACCGCGCTGACGCCGTGCTTTCGCGCCGAGGCAGGAGCCGCGGGCCGCGACACCCGCGGCATGATCCGGCAGCATCAGTTTACAAAAGTCGAGCTGGTGTCGATCGCTGCGCCCGAGAACAGCAAGGATGAACTCGAGCGCATGCTCGCCTGCGCCGAGGAAGTGTTGCGACAACTCGATCTGCACTACCGCGTGATGACGCTGTGCGCCGGCGACATGGGATTTTCCGCGCAAAAAACCTACGATATCGAGGTGTGGATGCCGGGGCAGGGCGATGGCGGTGCCTATCGCGAGATATCGAGCTGCTCGGTGTGCGGCGACTTCCAGGCGCGGCGCATGGATGCGCGCTACCGTGGCCCCGACGGCAAGCCGCGCTTCGTGCACACGCTGAATGGTTCCGGCACGGCGGTCGGCCGTGCCTTGATTGCGGTCATGGAGACCTATCAGCAGCAGGACGGCTCCATTGCGGTGCCTGACGTGCTGCAGCCCTATATGGGCGGTCTCAAGGTGATCGAGCACGACAAATGATGTGAACGTTCGAAAATGGCGCTGCACCGCGACATCTTCTGGCTCGGCCGGCAATGGGCCGTCACCGGTCACGGATTGCAGCTGATCGATCAGAAGCTGCAGGGCTTCTTTGACATCGAAGCCTCCCGATTGTGGGAGGAAGCTTTGATCGCGGAGATGCATGGCAAGGAATGGCTGAACCGGGCTGACTTCGACAAGGGGCTTGCCCTGGCGCAGACGCGGTACTCCGAAACGCCCCGCGCGGCCGAGCCGTTGCATTCCGAGCCTCGGCCTTCCGAGAGCGAGCCGGTTTCGCGGCTCATCGACAGCATCCTTGCTGCGCCGGCTCGGCCGGTGCCAAGGCTCGATGAGCCGAAACCCCAAAGGCTCGATCCGGTCGCGCCTCGGCCGGAGCCGGCAGCCATCAGTGAGCCGGCACCGATCGAGCCCGCACCAATCGAACGTGTACCAATCGAGCCGGAGCCGGTAGAGCCGCCCGCGCCCGGGTTTCGCCTTGGAATCGCCGGCAGCGCCAAATTCCTGCGTCCCTGGCGGGTGAAACTAAAGCGTTAAGGCAGGAATTCCGTGGGTTTGCCTCTGCCGCGTGAGCGCGTTAAGACGGCCCCACCGGTGGCGAAAAGCCGGCCACGAATCGGACCTGAGGGCATTTGGACGGATGCGCATTCTCTGCACCAACGATGATGGCATCCATGCCCCCGGCCTGAAGGTCGTCGAGGAGATCGCACGCGCGCTGTCCGACGATGTCTGGATCGTGGCGCCGGAGCTGGATCAGTCCGGCGTCTCGCATTCGCTGTCGCTGAACGATCCCTTGCGGCTGCGTGAAGTCGGTCCGCGCCACTTTGCGGTGCGGGGCACGCCGACCGACTGCGTGATCATGGGGGCGCGCCACATTCTGGGCGAGAAGGCGCCGGACCTCGTGCTGTCCGGTGTCAACAAGGGCCGCAACGTCGCCGAAGACGTGGTCTATTCCGGCACCATCGCAGGCGCGCTGGAAGGCACCATTCTGGGTTACCCGTCGTTTGCGCTGTCGCAGGAATTCAGCATCGAGACCCGCAACAAGCCGCTGTGGGAGACCGCGCTGAAATTTGGTCCGGAAATCCTGCGTAAGGTGATCGCCGCCGGCGTGCCCAAGAATACCGTGATCAATGTCAACTTTCCGTCCTGCATGCCGGACGAAGTCAAAGGCATCCGCGTCACCCGGCAGGGCAAGCGTAATCTCGGCTTCCTCAAGGTCGACCGGCGCCATGACGGCCGCGGCAATCCCTATTTCTGGATCGGCTTCGAGCGGGCGGCGATGATGGATACGCCGGCCGAGGGTACCGATCTCGCAGCCCTTGCCGCGCGCTATGTGTCGGTGACGCCGCTGCGGCTCGATCGCACCGATGAAGCGTTCTCGGAAGCGCTGACGGCAACGCTGAAGTGAGTTAAACCGGCGCGCGCTTCAGCGTGTTCGATATCACCTGCGCCAGCGTCTCCAGTTGAAACGGCTTTTGCAGCGCCGGGCGGTCGCGGTATTCCTCCGGCAGGCCCGACGAGCCGTAGCCGGTCGCGAAAATGAAGGGCCGGTTGCGCGCGTTGATCAGTTCGGCGACCGGGGTGATCACCTTGCCATTGACGTTGACGTCGAGGATCGCGAGATCGAAATCGGTGGATTGCGCGAGTTTGACCGCCTCACCGATTTCACCGGCTTCGGCGGCGACGCTGTGGCCGAGTTCCACCAGCATATCGGCGACCATCATCCGGATCATGACCTCGTCCTCTACGAGGAACACCGTACAGCCCACCGGCCGTGTCGCAGTCATGATGGAATCCTTGCCCGCCCCAAAGCCAAATTCGCAAATAACGCCCGCAGGCGCAATGAAAACGTTTGAGAGGAATGTTGCCCATAAGGGCTATGATCACGCGCCGCTGCCGATCAGGCGGGTTTGAGACACTGGGACGCCAACGCTGGGTGGGCACAGCGGTTCCACTGGCGGAACGGGCTTGGAAGGGAAATCTTTCCCTAAAGTCGCCTATCAATTCCAAATCGCTTCAACCTGTTTGGAAGGCGCCACGCTACAATGCCGGCAGAGTCGCTTGACGAGAGAGACATGGCCGCAAATCCCGAACCGCCCGAAAAGATGATGTTTCAGCTTAGCCTGCGGCGGCGGGGAATCAGCGACCAGGCGGTGCTGCGCGCCATGGAGGAGGTGCCGCGCGAGATCTTCGTCGATGCCGGCGATCGCGCCAACGCCTACCGCGACAGCGCACTCGGCATCGCCTGCGGGCAGACCATCAGCCAGCCCTTCGTGGTGGCTTATATGACCGAGCAACTGCAGCTGGCCCGGGATCACCGCGTGCTCGAGATCGGCACCGGCTCGGGCTACCAGGCCGCGATCCTGTCGCGGCTTTGCAAGCATGTCCTGACCATCGAGCGCTACCGGACGCTGGCCGACCGCGCCCGCGAGCGACTCGAGCGGCTCGGCTACCACAATATCGAGGTGCTGTTCGGGGATGGTTTCAACGTACCGGCCGGCGGCGGCGACTTCGAGCGCATCATCGTCACGGCGGCGATGGAGCAAATTCCTGACAACCTGCTGCAGCGGCTGGAGGTCGGTGGCATCCTGATCGCGCCGGTCGGGCCGCATCAGGGGACCCAGACGTTGGTTCGGGTGGTGAGGCGGGAGACCGGCTTCGAGCGCAAGGAGCTGGTCGAGGTGCGTTTCGTGCCGGCGTTGCCCGGCGTGGCGCGCGAACTGTAGAATTCCGGATTGGCGGTTCCCGCCAATATCTTATTGCCAGGGTTAAGGCGTTATTTACTCCCGACGTGTTTACTCAAACTAGTATTTTGTTGCGTACGAGTGAGTAACCATGTCCGGTATCGTCGAGTTGCTTCGCTCGCGTCGTGTGCCGCAGGTCGCGGTGCTGGCGCTGATGTCAGTGGCCTTTGCCGGCTGTAGCGCCGATATGTCGTCGCGCTTCTCGCAGGACACGTTCTCCAATCCTTTTAACTATCAGCCTGAAGCGACCGGCTCGGTGCCGGCGCCAAAGGTCGAGCGCCGCGAGCTGCCGCAATATGCGCGGCCGCAATCGCAATATTCGCAATCTCCCCAATATCAGTCCCAGGCCTTGCCGCCGCCGCCGGCGGTTGCTGCGCCGCAGTCTTCTCCCGTTGCCGGAGGGGGCGTTTCGGGAGGCGGGCGGGGATTGGCGTCCTATAGCCCGCCGCCGGCTCATCCTCAGCTCGAGACGACCGGTACGGTCCCGCCGCGTTCGGTGGCGGCAACCCATAATGCCGCAGCGCCGCCAGGCGGCACCAAGATCATCGTCGGCACCAGCGACACGCTGGATGTGCTGGCACGCCGGTACAATGTTTCGGCCGCAGCGATCCTGCAGGCCAACGGCTACAAGGGGCCGCGCGCGCTGTCGCCGGGCCAGCAGCTCATCATTCCGCGCCAGACCGCAGCCGTTGCGCCCGCTCCGGCGCCGCCGGCCGTTGCGCCGCCGGTCAGCAAGCCTGTCGCCGCGGCGCCTGCCGCTGCAACGGTTCATGTCGTCAACAAGGGCGATACGCTGCGTAGCATTGCCCATCAGCATCACGTGCCCGTCGCCGAACTCGCCAAGGCGAACAATCTCGACCAATCGGCAAAGCTCAGCCTCGGCATGAAGCTGACCGTGCCGGGTGCGAAAACTGCGGCCGTGGCTCCGGCGCCAGTGGCCGCTCCGGTGCCGGCCGTATCAACTGCTCCCGCAACCAAGATGGTCGCAACCGTACAGCCGCAAAGCGCGCGCCTGGTTCAACCGACCGCGAATGTGGAAGAACCTGCCGCAGCCGCGGAAGCGCCGGCGGTGAAGTCGAGCGAGGCGACCGGTGCGCTGCCGACCTTCCGCTGGCCGGTGCGTGGCAAGGTCATCACCAGCTACGGCGCCAAGACCAACGGCAAATCCAATGACGGTATCAACGTCGCGGTGCCCGAGGGTACGCCGGTAAAGGCTGCCGAAGACGGCGTCGTTGCCTATTCCGGCAACGAGCTGAAAGGATATGGCAATCTCGTTCTGGTTCGGCACTCCAACGGTTATGTCACCGCGTACGCCCATGCGAGTGAACTGCTGGTGAAGCGCGGCGACACCATCAAGCGCGGCCAGGTGATTGCAAAATCGGGTCAATCGGGGGAGGTGGGGTCGCCGCAACTCCACTTTGAGATCCGCAAGGGTTCTTCGCCGGTTGACCCGCTGCAATTCCTCAACGGCGCGTGAGGCGTCGTTACCTGCGAATTCGTCTCACTCAATCACCTCGTCCGCCGTGGCAAGCAGTGTCGTCGCGATGGTGATGTCGCGCGCTTTCGCGGTCTTGAGGTTGATCACCAGCTCGAACCTGTTCGGCTGCTGGACCGGCAAGTCGCGCGGGTTGTCGCCTTTCAGGATGCGATCGATATAGCCAGCCGAGCCGAGAAACAGATCGGCATAGTCGATGCCATACGACATCAAGCCGCCGGCCGAAGTGAATGCGCGCGTGAAGTAAATTGTGGGCAGGCGATGCAAGGCAGCAGAGCGGAGGATGACGTCGCGATGCACGATGTTGAAGATATCGGTCAGGACCAGTAGCCCGCCGCCTCCTTCCTGCGCTAGCTGCGCCGTCATGGCTTCGATTTCGGCGTCGTCGCGACAGGGCGCCCCGCGCACCGCAACCGCGAAGGATGGCGCTGCGTCCTCGACGGCGCGCATCATCACGCCGGCATAGGGCGCGGTCGCCGGATTATACAGCACCGCCACCCGTGCGACCGGCGGGGTCATCTGCGTCAGGATCTCCAGCCATTTGCCCGCCATCAGCGGATTGAAATCGCTAAAGCCGGTGACGTTGCCGCCTGGGTGCGCGAAGCTCTCGGCAAAACCCTGGCCGACGGGATCGGAGACCATCGTGAACACGATCGGGATTGTGCTGGTCTGCCGCTTGAGCGCGCTAACGGATGGACTCGCTTGCGCCAGCAGAACGTCCGGGCGCAATGCCGCCAGTTCCGAGGCATAGCGGTCGAACAGCGCTGGGGCGCCGCCGGTCCAACGCCAAACGATCCGCAGATTGCGGCCCTCGTGCCAATCGAGCGCATTAAGCCCCTTGGTCAGCGCCGCCACGTAGGCTTCGGCAACGGTATCGCTGGCATGGTTGGCCATCAGCACGCCGAGCCGACGCATCCCGTCGCGTGGTCGCGTCTGTGCGGCGAGCGGGCGCGACGCCAGCGCTCCGGCAATTCCCGCAAGGACTGCTCGGCGTCTGATCATGGATCACCTCACCCGGGACGATGCCCTAATTCGCTCTTCAGCCGTACGCCGAGCCGCCCCGCCAGTTCCTGGGTGAATTGCCAGGCGACGCGGCCGGAACGCGAACCGCGCGTGGTCGACCATTCCAGCGCTTCGCGCTCCAGTTCCTCTTCGGCGAGCTTGATGCCGAAATGGCCGCAATAGCCCTTCACCATGGCCAGATATTCGTCCTGGCTGCAGCGGTGGAAACCGAGCCAGAGGCCGAAGCGGTCGGACAGCGAGACTTTCTCTTCGACCGCTTCGCCCGGATTGATCGCGGTCGAACGCTCGTTCTCGATCATCTCGCGCGCCAACAGATGCCGCCGGTTCGAGGTGGCGTAGAGGATGACGTTGTCAGGCCGGCCTTCGATGCCGCCCTCGAGCACCGCCTTGAGCGATTTGTAAGAGGCGTCGTTGCCGTCAAAGGAGAGATCGTCGCAGAACACGATGAAGCGGTAAGAGGAGTCGCGCAGCAGGTCCATCAAGCCCGGCAGGCTCTCGATATCCTCGCGGTGAATCTCGATCAGCTTCAAGCGGTCGGCCGGCTTGCGGTTGACGTTGATGTTGGCGTGCGTGGCTTTCACCAGCGACGACTTGCCCATGCCGCGCGCGCCCCACAACAGCGCGTTGTTGGCGGGCAGCCCGTCGGCAAAGCGCTCGGTGTTCTCGATCAGGATGTCGCGCATCCGGTCGATCCCCTTGAGCAGGCCAAGATCGACACGGCTGACGCGCGGTACGGGTGCCAGCCGTCCATCAGGGTGCCAGACGAAGGCATCGGCGGAGGCAAACGACTCAGGCCCACGGGGGGCCGAGGAGGTGGCGGAAAGGTGATTTGCGATGGCCTCCAGCGCGTCAGCGATCCGACCTGCGGTATCGCCGTTCGGCTGGCTTGCCGGACGTTTTGTCGCGGTTTTTGCCGGCTTTCGAGGGGCGGCTCTGGAGGCGCCGCGAGGCTCGGTTTTTTTGGCTTTTTTCGACATTTGCGGGGTTCCTGATGGCGCAGCCTTATCGGGCCTTGGCAGGTCTCGCAAGCCGCCTAAATGAGGGGCTGTTAGCGTTGCAATTGGGCTGGCCGCCGCTATAGTCCGCGCGAATTTGACCGGACCGGCCCCTTACGCCCAAGGCTTACGCTCAAGGCGTGGCCGGTTCTTTCCCGACTCACGAGGATTGTCCGAATGCTGATTACTCCTGCGTACGCCCAGGCCGCAGCCGGTGGCGATGCCAACAGCATGTTGATGTCGCTGCTGCCGTTCGCGCTGATCTTCGTCATCATGTATTTCCTGATTCTGCGCCCGCAGCAGAAGAAGGTGAAGGATCATGCCGAACTGGTGAAGAATATCCGCCGTGGCGATACGGTCGTAACCACAGGGGGCCTGGTCGGCAAGGTGACCAAGGTCGTCGATGACGACCAGATCGAGTTCGAGATCTCCGACGGCGTACGTGTGCGGCAGATGCGGCAGATGATTTCGGGCGTGCGTGCCAAGGGCGAGCCCGCCAAGGAGAAGGCCGAGGCCAAGGACGAGACATCCGCGAGCTGATCGTCCGCAGTCCGCATTCTCCTGAATCTGACAGGTTAACTCGATGTTGTATTTCACGCGGTGGAAGGCGCTGGGGATCATCCTGACGGCGCTGGTCGTGTGCCTTTGCGCGGTGCCGAATTTCTTCCCCGAGGCGAAGGTAAAGACCTGGCCGGTCTGGGCGCAGCGCCATATCGTGCTCGGCCTCGATCTGCAGGGCGGTTCATCTCTGCTGCTGGAAGTCGACTCCAATTACGTCAAGAAGGAAAAGCTCGACCAGATCCGCGACGACGCCCGCCGAGTGCTGCGCGACGCCAGGATCGGCTTTACCGGGGGAATTACCATCCGCGGCGACAGCGTCGAGGCCCGGATCACTAAGGATACGGACGTGCCGGCCGCGCTCGCCAAGCTGCGTGAACTGTCGCAACCGCTTGGCGGCTTGCTCGGTTCCAGCGGCCAGCGCAGCCTTGACGTTGCTGACGGTGGTGGTGGGTTGATCCGGCTGACAGTTCCTCCGGCAGCGATCACCGACCGTATCAGGCAATCGGTTGAACAGTCGATCCAGATCGTCGAGCGCCGCGTCAACGAACTCGGAACGGTGGAGCCCTTGATCCAGCGTCAGGGCGATGATCGCATCCTGGTGCAGGTGCCGGGCCTGCAGGATCCGACCCGGCTGAAGGAATTGCTTGGCAAGACTGCCAAGATGGAATTCCGGATGGTTGATCTCACGGTGCCGCCGGATCAGGCTCAACGGGGAGGCGTGCCTCCGGATTCGGAATTGCTGCCCAGCGCGGACCCGTCTAATCCGCAGCCCTATGTGATCAAGAAGCAGGTACTGGTCTCCGGCGGCGATCTGATCGACGCCCAGCCGGGCTTCGACCAGCGCACCAACCAGCCGATCGTTTCATTCAAGTTCAATAGCTCGGGATCACGGAAGTTCGCGGCGGCGACGACCGAACACGTCAAGGAGCCGTTCGCCATTGTGCTGGATGGCAAAGTGATCTCGGCGCCGGTCATCCAGGAACCGATCACCGCCGGTTCCGGACAGATATCCGGCAGCTTTACCGTGCAGCAAGCCAATGATCTGGCGATTCTGTTGCGCGCCGGTGCGCTGCCGGCCCCCTTGACCATCATCGAAGAGCGCACGGTTGGTCCCGGCCTCGGCCAGGATTCGATCGAGAAGGGTGAACTCGCGGCCTATGTCGGCTCGATCATGGTCATCGTGTTCATGCTCTTGACCTATCGGCTGTTCGGTGTGTTCGCCAATATCGCGGTGGCTATCAACGTCGCCATGATCTTTGGCCTGCTGTCGCTGCTCAACGCCACGCTGACGTTGCCCGGCATCGCCGGGATCGTGCTCACGGTCGGTATCGCGGTCGATTCCAACGTCTTGATCTATGAGCGCATCCGCGAGGAACTGCGCGGCGGGCGCAACGCGATTTCCGCGATCGACGCCGGCTTCAGGCGCGCTCTGTCGACCATTCTGGATTCCAACATCACCACCTTCATCGCTGCCGCAGTGTTGTTCTATATCGGCACTGGGCCGGTCCGCGGCTTTGCCGTGACGCTCGGCATCGGCATCATTACCACGGTCTTCACCGCGTTTACGCTGACCAGCCTGATCGTCGCCGGCTGGGTGCGATGGAAGCGGCCCAAGACCGTGCCGATCTAGGAATCCCCTGTGACTCATTTCGTTCTCATCGCGCTGGGCATCCTGATTGCCGTGCTGACCGTCGTCGCAGCGCTCGACCTGCTGCCGCCGCTGCGCATCGTTCCTGACGATACGCATTTCGATTTCACGCGCTTTCGCCGCATCAGCTTTCCGATCTCGGCCCTGTTGTCGATCCTTGCCATCACGCTGTTCTTTACCCACGGCCTGAACTTCGGCATCGATTTCAAGGGCGGCACGTTGTTGGAGGTGCAGGCCAAGTCGGGGAGTGCCGACATCGCCTCGATGCGTGCGACGCTGAGCAACCTTGGATTGGGCGATATCCAGTTGCAGCAATTCGGCGGGCCCGCCGACGTGCTGATCCGCGTCGCCGAACAGCCCGGCGGCGATGCCGCGCAACAGGAAGCGGTGCAGAAGGTCCGTGGCGCGCTCGGCGAGGCCGTGGACTATCGGCGGGTGGAAGTGGTCGGCCCGCGTGTGTCCGGTGAACTGCTGGCCTACGGCATGATCGGCCTGATGCTCGCGATCATGGCGATTCTGATCTATCTCTGGTTCCGGTTCGAATGGCAGTTCGCACTCGGGGCCATGATCGCCAACGTCCACGACATCGTGCTGACGATCGGCTTCATGTCGATCAGCCAGGTCGATTTCGACCTCACCAGCATCGCGGCGCTGCTGACGATCCTCGGTTATTCCTTGAACGATACGGTCGTGATCTACGACCGTATCCGCGAAATGCTGCGGCGCTACAAAAAGATGCCGATGCCGCAGTTGCTCAACGAATCCATCAACTCGACGCTGTCGCGTTCGATCATCACCCACGTCACCGTGACGCTGGCGCTGCTCGCGCTGCTGCTGTTCGGCGGGCATGCCATCCACAGCTTCACCGCCGTCATGATGTTTGGCGTGGTGCTGGTCGGCACCTACACCTCGATCTTCATCGCGGCTCCGATCCTGATCTATCTCGGCGTCGGCGAGCACCGCGACGCGCCGGATAAGCCTGCCAAAAAGTGATCTCGGCATGATCCCGAAAAGTGGGAACCGGTTTTCGGACAAGATCATGCCCAAACAAACGGCGAAACCCTCGGACGCTCCGCATCTTCCGAGGTCGGCGCCGATCGAGGCCTACGGCAAGGGCGGTTTTGCCTTTGCCGATATGTCGCATCGGGGCTCGCTATTGTGCCTGCCGGACGGGATCTGGGCTTGGTCGGTCACCAAGCCGGAAGAGATCGATGAAGCCTCGCTGGCGCGGGTATTCGCCTCCGCCAATGCCATCGATACCCTGATTGTCGGTACCGGCACAGGAATTTGGCTGCCGCCGAAGCCACTGCGCGAGGCGTTGCGCGCGGTGAAGGTGGTGTTGGACCCCATGCAGACTGGTCCCGCGATCCGGACCTACAACATCATGATGGGCGAGCGCCGGCGCGTCGCGGCCGCGCTGATCGCGGTGCTATGAGCACGCCGGACTCGCCTCAGGATTCCGCCGCTTTCTGCGCCGATCTGGTCCGCACGCATGATTTCGCGCGCTACGCCGCCACGCTGTTCCTGCCAACGGACCAACGCCGTGCGCTGCTGTCGATCTACGCCTTCAATGTCGAGATTTCCCGCGTGCGGGACCAGGTGAGCCAGCCGCTGCCGGGTGAAATGCGGCTGCAATGGTGGACCGACATGCTGTTGGGTGCCGGTCATGGCGGCGTCGAGGGCAATCCAGTGGCGGCCGAACTGCTGCAGACCATCAACAATCTTCACCTCCCGGTCGAGCAGCTATCGCGGTTGATCGAAGAGCATCAGTTCGATCTTTACAACGATCCGATGCCATCGATGGCGGCGCTCGAGGGCTATATCAACGATACCTCGTCGGCGTTGCTGTCCCTTGGCGCGCGCGTTGTCGCGCCGTCGTCGGAGGAGGTCGACCACCTCGCGCGTCACGCCGGGCTGGCGCAGGGGATGGCAACTGTAATTGCGGCGTTGCCGCTCGACGCTGCGCGCAGGCAACTGTTCGTGCCGCTGCAACTGCTGGAGAGCCACGGCAGCAGTATGGAAGAAGTCTTCTCCGGCAAGCAGACGCTTAGGGTGCGCGCTGCGATCGACCAGCTCGTCGGCGAGGCCAACGGCCATCTGAACACCGCCATGGCGTTGCTGGCGCGCGTTCAGCCGGAGGTGAGGCCATTGTTCCTGCCGCTGGCGCTGGTACGACGCGAGCTGAAGCGGATGTCACGCGCCGACCACGATCCGTTCGCGCCGCGCGCCACCTCGCGGTTTCGCATGCTGTGGACGTTGTGGCGGGCGTCGCGGTCATCCGAATTTTTGTAAGGCTGCCGGCAGACCGCGTCGTTCTATTTCCGAATATGCTTGGTAAAAATCCTGATCACCGAGCCTTTGACGACAGGGCCGCTGTCGAACAGGTCGGATGCAATCTGTTCGATGGCATCCCGCTGGGCGACAAATTGCGCCTGCCTCGCAATGCTCGGCGTGCCCCTGACGCCGGCGAGTTCGTCCATCGCGGCGTCACTGATCTGGCATTCGACGGTATCGCCGTCGTTCTGCATCGTAAATCCAAACGCGAGGCGTTCGGAGTTGTAACCCACTATTTTGCCACGCGTTAGCGGCATCGAGCGTTTCCCCCTTGGCGCCCCGTGGAGAGTGCTTTGCTATGGGCGATTTGTCGAGATGGTCGCTGTGCGCGCCACGTTCAGGGGAGAGGATGCCGCGCGATCAGGTTTTCAGCGTGAACTTCTTGCGCAGTTCGGCCGCAATGTTGTCCGCCAGCACTTGCGCGTTTCTCGTATGCTTGGGCGCAGTCACCACCGTCGGTCGCCAGCCAAGAACTGGATCTGGGCGTACCGATACGAAAACACCTCCGATGACCAGCCTCTGAAGAATCATGTCTTCGAGTTCGGTGTCGGTCTTTGGTTCCTTACCCACAGCTTCCTGTTCTGTCGCCGCTTTCGTCGTACCGCTGAAATCTGACCAATTTACGGATTTCAGCGCTGGAAGGTTTCACACGCCGTCCGCGTTCGAATCGGCTGCGGCGTGCAGATCGCTTCCGTCGGCAATTTTACCACCGTCGGCCTAAAGAGCCAATCGGGGTCGGGCTATCGGAGGTGGGATGGTTAATCGGCCGGTCGGTCCATCTCGGCCACTTCAAAATTAAACCGGTCGCGCAAATTCTTGCGCTGTTCCAGGATATCCTTGAGGAATTCCCGGTCGGCATCGCTGCGCATCATCGGCTCGATCAGGTCGATCTGGTTCATGGCGACCAGTTGCAGAATTTCCGTGCGCGGCTTTCCGGCGGCATCACGCGGCAATGCGTGCACCACCTGGATATGTTCCGGCGGCCGGACGCCCTTCGCCGACGACAACTCGCTGCGCAACTGCTTTTCCAGCGCGGTCTGGTCGGCTTCGACGAAAGCATAAAGACCGACGCCGACGCGGCGGTCGGCGAAGGCAACGATGGCGGTATCGCGGACTTCAGGGTTTTTGCGGATCAGGTCGATCAGGACTGGGGCGTCATTGACCAGACGTCGCCCGCCGCCTTCGCGATCGGTGAAATTGAACAGGCCGCGGGTGATCGCCTGGTAGACCTTCTTGCCGGTCTTGAGCCAGATGCTGGCCACCGCCGACTTTTTCGCAAGCACCTTGCGCTCACGCGGTGTCAAGGCTTCAGGCGCATAGCTGCGCTTGTGTTTCAACAGGTGCCGCAGATCCTCATACGCCGCGATCCGGAACAGCCGGCTGCGGCGCTTGAAGCAGGCGGCGAGCTGAAAATCTGTCAGGTAGGCGCGGCCGTCACTTCCGCGCAGCCAGTTCTGTTCCTTGGCGAGATCGTTGTGGCAGATGCCGGCGCGGTGCAGCCGGCGCAGGGCTACCTTGGCGGAGCGGAAATAGGCGACGTCGCCATATGGCTTCGCGAGGTGCAGTGCCACGCCATCGATGAAGCCGCGCACCAGCGCGCGCTTTCCGGCCCATAGCAGTTTGGGGCCGACGTCGA
This sequence comes from uncultured Alphaproteobacteria bacterium, assembly GCA_963774775.1. Classification (GTDB taxonomy): domain Bacteria; phylum Pseudomonadota; class Alphaproteobacteria; order Rhizobiales; family Xanthobacteraceae; genus Bradyrhizobium. The sequence goes on along the minus strand of CAVZGZ010000047.1, from coordinate 67,596 downwards.
GGTCGCGGGCCAGCGCCAGGGCGCGGCGTTCGCGGCCGAACAGGTGCAGTGCCAACGGCAACGACCATGCCGGCACGTGATCGAGCCGGCGGAGCACGGCGTCGACTTCGCCGGCATCGCTGTGGAAGCGGCCGCGCTCGACGGTCGAGAACACATCGCGCTTGAGCAGGACACCTTCGCGCCATCGCGCCGACAGGGTGGCGGCGTCGTCTTTCGGCAAGTTCATGATGTTACGCCGCCGCCGCTACGCGCAGATGGTCGGCGATCCAGCGATCGAGATCGGCCAGGGCCCGGGCGCTCATCGCCTGCTTCTTTGCGACTGTCTTCTCGTTGCCGCGCAGCCGCGAGCCGTCGGGCTTTTTGGTCGGAGGATTTGCGAGCGGTGGAAACAGGCCGAAATTGATGTTCATCGGCTGGAACGAGCGCGGGCCCGCATCGATGGTTTCAATGTGACCGCCAGTGATATGGCCGAGCAGCGAGCCGAGCGCCGTGGTCGCCGGAGGCGGTGCAAGCTGCTGCGCGCGTGCGTCCGCTGCGGCGTAGAGCCCGGCGATCAATCCGATGCTCGCGGACTCCACATAGCCCTCGCAGCCCGTCATCTGTCCGGCAAAGCGCAACCGCGGCTCAGCGCGCAGGCGCAACTGCCCGTCGAGCAGCTTTGGCGAGTTCAAGAAGGTATTGCGGTGTAAGCCACCTAACCGGGCGAACTCGGCATTCTCAAGCCCGGGAATGGTGCGGAACACGCGCTGCTGGGCGCCGTGCTTCAGCTTGGTCTGAAAGCCGACCATGTTGTAGAGCGTGCCGAGTTTGTTGTCCTGGCGAAGCTGCACGATAGCGTAAGCCTTCACCGTCGGGTCGTGCGGATTGGTGAGTCCGACCGGCTTCATCGGCCCGTGCCGCAGCGTCTCGCGGCCGCGTTCGGCCATCACCTCGACCGGCAGGCAGCCGTCGAAATAGGGCGTGTTGGTCTCCCAGTCCTTGAAGTCGACCTTCTCGCCGTCATTCAGCGCGTCGACGAAAGCGTCGTACTGCTCCTTTGTCAGGGGACAATTGATGTAGTCGGCGCCGGTGCCGCCCGGCCCGACCTTGTCGTAGCGCGACTGAAACCACGCCACCGACATGTCGATCGAATCCTTGTGCACGATCGGCGCGATGGCATCGAAGAAGGCGAGGGCATTCTCGTCCGTCAACGCGCGGATAGCTTCCGCAAGCGGCGCCGAGGTGAGGGGGCCGGTGGCGACGATAACGTTGCGCCAATCCGCGGGCGGCAGGCCAGCGACTTCATTGCGGCCGATCTCGATCAAGGGGTGGTCCTGCAAAGCGCGGGTGACGGCCGCTGAAAAGCCGTCGCGATCGACCGCCAGCGCTCCGCCCGCGGGCACCTGGTTGGCGTCGGCCGAGCGCATGATCAGCGAGCCAAGGCGGCGCATCTCGGCGTGCAGCAGACCCACAGCATTGTTGGCCGCGTCGTCGGAGCGGAAGGAATTGGAGCAGACGAGTTCGGCAAGGCCGTCGGTGCGGTGGGCCTCGGTCATTCGGTGCGGCCGCATCTCGTGCAGCACCACACGGATTCCGGAATTGGCGATTTGCCAGGCGGCTTCCGAGCCGGCGAGGCCCGCGCCGACGATGTGCACGGGCTCAGAAGATGATTGGGTGGCGGTCATCGCGCAGCGATAGCGCGTTTTGATCCGGCGCGCATCCGAAAGCCACTTTTTGCCGCGTTTTCTCCACGCGAACCGGGGCCTCCGCGCCGGAAGCGATATCGCAGACACGACAACGCCCGCAGCGAGGCGGGCGTTATCCGTTGTCAGGTGGCTGACGAACGATCAGCCGGCATGGTTCCCGGCTGCAACGCGCGGAATGTCCGAACGATCAAGGCCGATATCGGCCAGTTCGCGATCGCTAAGCTGGGACAGTTCGCTGACATTGCGCTGATAGTCCCGGAACGCCTGGATCATGCGGATGAGCGAGAGCAACATGGGTAATCTCCTTGTATCTGCGATTCAGCCCTTGGAGGAAGCCTCATCGTTGAAGTGAATATAGATTGAGATACCGCACTGCAGAAGTTCCAATGTTGCGGTGCAGCTAAGCTCAGAACGCATAGCGTGAGTAAGAAGTGATTAACCTTTCACCGCGCCTGCCTGTTTGAGCACCGCAGGGGATGCATCCGATCCTTCGCGTGAGCGGGCCGCAGCAAGTAATCTCTGTAAAATCATGGGTTTTGTTGAAATGGTGACACATCTATTGCGCAACAACCAGGTGACATCAAGAGGCTCTGAAATCCAGGCTGCGCGGTCCGACGTTTGCCACAGGCATAAAGAATAGGTCCGATTCGAAGACGATCTCATGCATGATTCGCATGCATATCTCGTCATAATAATGAATGTAAAATCAGTATTTAAATCTGACCGGGTGGATTTTCCTGGTGAGGCGGGATCGACCCGCTAGAGGCGCTTCGTGGTACAGCGCGGTCCACGCCACTCCCGGGGCACGTCGGTCTGGCAAGTCATCGAGGAGCCGGTCGCCTGCCGATTGGTCCCCCGGATTTCCCGGGATCGCTAATGCTCGTAGCCATCTAGGGCGCGTGTGCGAGCTGGGTGGCGAAATAGCCGATCGTCTTGGCGTAGACCTCGCTCTTGTTCCATTCCTGGATCGCCGCAAAATTGGCGCTGCCTGGCTCCCAGTCCTTGCCGCGCTGCCAGCCGTGGCTGGCGAGGAAGTTGGCGGTCGAGGCCAGCACATCGGGTGCGCTGTGCAGGAGATCGCGGCGGCCGTTGCCGTCGTAATCCACTGCATATTTCACGTAGGACGACGGCATGAATTGGGTCTGGCCGATTTCGCCGGCCCAGGCGCCGCGCATTTCCTGCGGCGCGATATCGCCACGCTCGATGATGCGGAGCGCATCCAGCATCTCGGCCTTGAACATGTCCGAACGGCGGCAGTCGTAGGCCAGCGTCGCCAGCGAGCGCATGGTCGGGAATTTTCCGGTGTTGACGCCGAAATCGGTTTCCAGACCCCAAATGGCCACCAGCACTTCGCCGGGCACCCCGTAAGACTGCTCGATGCGCGAGAGCACGGAGCCATATTGCTTGAGCATGTTGGAGCCGCGGCCGAGCCGCGGCGGGACCATGCGGCCGGAGAACTGTTCAAAACTCTGGCTGAAGACCGCCTGCGAGTGGTCGCGCGTCAGGATATTCTTGTCGAGGCTGACGCCGGTCAGTCCGGCCTGGATCGCCGGCTGCGAGATGCCCTTGGCGGAAGCTTCTTTCTTGAAGTCGTCGAGCCAGGCCTCGAATGTGCCGGTGCCGCAAGGCGCCGCCAGCGCCGGCGCGGCTGATGCGGCGAGCAGCGCACCAAGCGCGAGGAGAGAAATGCGAGAGGTCATAACGTCGATCACTCCGGAGTCGATATGTCCCGACATTAGTATCAAAACGACAACAAATGTTCGCGGCAAGAGCGGCCAAAACAAGGCTCCGGCGCTGCAAAGCAGAGGCCGCGCCATCGTGCGCCCAATTCATGGGCAGATACGCAAACAGCCAAGCTGCCGATCCATGATGGACTGGCGGCTTGGCTGTGCCCAAAGGCTTACGGAAGATTCACGTGTCGTCCTTGCGCCGCCACGGGAACAGGTTCGCCGGGAAATCGGCGGCGGGCTTGCGCTCGCGCGGACGGGGAGTGACGGGCCGCGCATTGGGATCCTTGACGATCACCGCGCGATAGAGATGCCAGGTCGCGTGACCGAGCAGGGGAATGACGACGGCAAGGCCGAGGAAGAATGGCAGCGATCCCAACACCAGCAGGGCTGCAACGATCAACCCCCAGGCGGCCATCGGCACCGGGTTGCGGGCGACCGCGCGGAGCGACGTCACCATGGCCTCGCCGGCCGAAGTATGGCGGTCGAGCATGATCGGGAACGACACCACGCTGATGCAGAGCGCTACGAGGGCGAACAGGAAGCCCGTGCCACAGCCGACCACGATCAGCCACCACCCCTGCGACGTCGTCAGCACGCGTTGCGCGAAGTCCGGAATTTCTGCGGCGGTCGCATAGCCGAAGGCTGCGGTATAGATCGCCTGCGCGGTCGCAATCCAGGTCACGAACAGCGCCAGCAGCAGCACGCCGACCGCGAGCATCGCGCCGAATGACGGCGAGCGGAACACCTCAATCGCATCCCAGGCGGAAGCTTCCTCGCCGTTCTCGCGGCGGCGGCTCAGCTCATAAAGGCCGAGCGCTGCGAACGGGCCGAGCAACGCGAAGCCGGCGGCAAGCGGAAACAGCAGCGGCAGTACGGCATATCCCATCACCGTACGCGCCAGCACCAATCCGAGCACTGGATAGATCACGCACAGGATGATGGCGTGGCTCGGGACTGCCTTGAAATCTTCCCAGCCGAGCCGCAACGCTTGATGCAGATCGGACAGGCCAATGGTGCGGATGACAGGCGCAGCCGCGGCATTTTGTCCGCTCTGCGTCACTGATGTGACACTACCTTGAATTGGAGTGCCTTGAATTGGAGTGGCCATGGTCGTTGTCTCCCTTGGTCGGCCTGCGTTTTGCGCCGACGAGAGGGCGCAAGCGTGCCGTTTCCAAAAACGATCACGAACAGGCCAGGCGCGAAAGACAGGAACAAAAAACTGGCCATGTCGCGAACTGAAATCGCAGCGTACTCCCAAACCGGAACAAACGCACTCACGCTTGAGTGAATGTCACATTGGCAAGCAACCAGAGGTCCGATAAAGTCAAAGCGCGACCCCGGTCAGGTGCTGCCGGTTCAAAAGTGCCGAAACAAACCCTCACTCGATCTTAATCCCATTGGGAGCCAACGATGAGCATTTTCGGAAAAATCATGAGCGCGATCTTCGGCAGCTCGGCGACCGCAGCACCAGCTGGCGGCGGTGCGGCTGCTGCGCCCAGCGCAGCCGGCGGATCGTCGTCTCCCGCGGCGGCCCCTGCAGCGGCGCCTGCGCAGACGGTGGATGTCGCTCCCATCCTCGACAAGGCCGTCGCGGCCAAGAAGGAGAAGCTGGAATGGCGCACGTCGATCGTCGATCTGATGAAGGCGCTCGATATCGATTCCAGCCTGACCGCGCGCAAGGAACTGGCCCACGAGCTCGGCTATACCGGCGACACCAATGATTCCGCGAGCATGAACATCTGGCTGCACAAGCAGGTGATGGCGAAGCTAGCTGCTAATGGCGGCAAGCTGCCGCCCGAAATCAAACACTGATCATTGCTCCAAAGTCGAACGAAGGCCCGCGTTGTCGCGGGCCTTTTTCGATGCAGCGCATCTCAGCCCGTCAGGTCGGCAAACTCCGGGTGCTTGTTGAGATAGTCCACCACGAAGCCGCAGCCGGCGATCACCTTGTGGCCGTCGGCGCGGATCAGCTCCAGCGCGCCTTGCACCAGTTCGGAGGCGATGCCGCGGCCGCGCAATGCGCGCGGCGTCTCAGTGTGGGTGATAATGACCGCCTGCGGTGTCTGGCGGTAATTCGCAAACGCAATTCCGCCCTCGACCTCGAGTTCGAAACGCCGTTGGTCCTTGTTGTCGCGGACGATAGCCATGCGGGACGTTCCCAAACGATTGACTGCGTTCATTTAAGCGCGTGAATCCGCCGATGCAAATCGGCGACCATGGCGCTGGCTGCTGTCTGCTGCTTTGCATCAATCCCGGCAGGAAGGCCTTGCAAGCGATGGGGAACGGCCTACGTCTTTCGCAAGACATACGCCTCGGATTCGGCCCGATGGTCGCTTTCGATCGGAGTGTGGTGATCGCCGGCCGCTGACGTATGCCTCTTTGCAAGGGAGGTTTACCATGTCGGACTTCCGTTTCTTCAGTACACATCGCCCCTGGGAAGATTGGTTCGGCATGCTGCTTGGCGTGCTGATCATGGTGTCGCCGTGGTTTCCCATGCAGGCGAGCCATGATGTCGTCGATGCGGAGCGCAGCTATTTGATCCTCAATACGTTTGTGGTCGGCATGCTGGTGCTTGGCCTGGCCCAGCTCGAATATGTCGCGCTGCAGCGCTGGGAGGAGGAAGCGGCCATCGTGCTCGGGCTCTGGTTGATGGTGTCGCCGTTCGTGTACGGCTATTCCGCCGACACCATCCTGACGGTGTGGCATGCCCTGCTCGGTGGTCTCGTGGTTCTCCTCGGCGCGTTGCAGCTGTGGCAGGACTGGAACCTGAGCGATCAAGATCTCGCCAGGCATTCGCAATAGTTTCCTTCGACCGGACCTGCCGGTTGGCCGCAACCGGCAGGTCTGGCCAGGACGCTTAGTATGGCACATTAGTTCTTCAGGAACTCCGCGAGCATGCCGCGGATCGACCAGGGCTCGCCGTCGCTTGCGCCCTTGATGTCGTCGATCTTCCAGGCAGTCCCGTCACGCACGAAGTCGTAGCGCATCGTCTGGTCGGCCGGCTTGCGACTAGCACGGCCGGTGATGGTGACGGCGATGATGGCTTTTTCGGCCTCCGTCTTTTCCGCGGTCACCTTGAACGATTTGACGTCCGGGTCCTGCGAGTTGGTGACGGGATCGAAATCGATCGGCCCGATATCACCCTTTGGCGTATGGGCGTCGGCTTTCGCCCATAACTCGATCAGCGATTTCGACAGGTATTTTGCCTTGGCCGCCTTGTTCTCGATCACGAACGCACCGCCGCCGTCGCCCTTGCCTTTGGCCGCGCGGGTGTAGATCGCCGCGAGGATTCCCATCGGATCGTTCGGTGCCGGCGGTTCGGCCAACGCCTGGTGCGTCAAGATGGCAGACAGCGCGGCTGTTGCAGTGAAGATAAATTGTCGACGGGAAAACATGCTGCTCCTCAAATCAAGTGTGGCTGCTTATAGACGGGAATGCCTGGTTGCCGCATGGTGACGGGTGGAAACCTAGCCTGGAAGCTATCATGCCCAATGAAAAAGGCCCCAACATCAAGAAAAAGCAGAAATGCAAGAACTGCGAAGGCAAGGGCCTGCTGAAGAAGGGCGACAAAGTGGTGAAATGCCAGCGCTGCAAGGGGACGGGCGTGCGTTAGCGGGCGTGCACTGGCGGCTCCTGCGGGCGGCGGAATCGTACGGCGCCACCCTGTCCTGATCGCAAGACAATGGATCATGACCGCGCTGTTCGCGTTCAATAAGGCTGCCCTTTGCGGGCCTTGCCGAACCCGCCGGGATGGCGATAAACCAGCAGCGAATGACGTCGCGGGTGCGACCCAAAACCCGGTCTTGATTGAGGAAACATCGATGAAGCTCGTCCTGACCCTGCTCGGCGTCGTCTTGCTTGTCATCGCCGCGGTGTACTTCCTGATCCCGGCTGACCAGCTGCCGGGCTTCTTACCCGGACACGAAGCCGGCGTAGCGCGCGTACACGCCAAGCACGGCATCGTCTCGGGCGTGGCCGGCGTCGTACTGCTCGCGGCCGGCGTCTGGATGGGCCGGCGGTGAGCGGCGGCACTGACACCGTGCCGCCCTCCGTGCCGCGCGGCGGGCTGCCGCGGATGTCGCGCCGGGTGATGAATCTGGCGCATCTCGTCACGCAAAATGCCCGCCGGCACGGCGACCGCATTGGCTTCGTCTGGGGCGAACGCGCCTGGACCTGGCGCGAGATCGACGGCCACGTTTCGGCATTGGCGGCGGCGCTCGCAGCGCGCGGCATTGCGAAGGGCGACCGCATCCTGGTGCATTCGAAGAATTGCGACGAGATGTTCTGGTCGATGTTTGCCGCCTTCCGGCTGGGTGCGGTCTGGGTGCCGACCAATTTCCGCCTGATGCCGGACGAGGTCGCCTATCTCGGTAGCGCATCGGGCGCGAAGGCATTTCTGTGCCATGGCGAGTTTCCCGATCATGCTGCCGCGGTGACAGGCCCGGCGCTCGAATTCACCTGGCGGATCGGCGGCGAGGGGACCTTTGGCGAAAGCTCCGTCGGCGCAGCGATCGCCGCGCATGCCGGCGCTAGAATCGAGAATGCTGCGGTCGAGTACGACGATCCCTGCTGGTTCTTCTTCACCTCGGGCACCACAGGCCGCTCCAAGGCGGCGGTGCTGACCCACGGCCAGATGGCCTTTGTGATCACCAATCATCTCGCCGACCTGACGCCAGGGGTCACCGAGCAGGATGCGTCGCTTGTGGTGGCGCCGCTGTCGCATGGCGCCGGCGTGCATCAGCTCGTGCAGAGCGCGCGCGGGGTCGCGACCATCCTGCTGCCGACGGAAAAGTTCGATATCGCGGAAGCGTTCCGGCTGATCGCGAAATACCGTGTCAGCAACCTGTTCACGGTGCCGACGATCCTGAAGATGATGGTCGAGCATCCCGCGGTCGACCAGCACGATCATTCCTCGCTGCGCCACGTGATCTATGCCGGTGCGCCGATGTATCGCGAGGACCAGAAGGCGGCGCTGAACAAGCTCGGTGCGGTGCTGGTGCAGTATTTCGGCCTCGGCGAAGTCACCGGCAACATCACGGTGCTGCCGCCGGGCTTGCACGATCCCGAGGACGGACCGCACGCGCGCATCGGCACCTGCGGCTTCGAGCGCACGGGCATGCAGGTCTCGATCCAGGGCGATGACGGCCACGAGCTGAAGCCGTTCGAGACCGGCGAGATCTGCGTGATCGGCCCGGCCGTGTTCGCGGGCTATTACGACAACCCCGAGGCCAACGCCAAGGCGTTCCGCGACGGCTGGTTTCGCACCGGCGATCTCGGCCACATGGACGAGGAGGGGTTCGTCTATATCACCGGCCGCGCCTCCGACATGTACATTTCGGGTGGCTCGAACATCTATCCGCGCGAGGTCGAGGAGAAGATATTGACCCATCCCGCGGTCGGCGAGGTCGCGGTGCTCGGCGTGCCCGACCCGTTCTGGGGCGAGGTGGGCGTAGCCGTCTGCGTCGCGCGCGAGGGCGCGAAGCCCGTGAGCGAAGCGGAGTTGGCGGCGTACCTCGCGCCAAAGGTGCCGCGCTACAAGATGCCAAAGCGCTTCTTCTTCTGGGATGCGTTGCCGAAATCCGGCTACGGCAAGGTGCCGAAGCGGCTGATCCGCGACGAACTGGAAGCGCGCGGTTTGCTCGAAGTCATCGCCAAGCCGGCGGACACCTAGGCGATGCGGAGCATCGCTCAGCCCGGGCCGCCTGCGCCGGAGCGCATCCAGTGGGTTGAGGCACGTGGCCGTGCCTTCTCCTTTACGCTTGAAGCCGGCATCCCCTTGCTCGAAGCCGCGCGCCGCGGCTTTGCGGCTAACGGATTTGCCGGCGGCGTGTTGAGCGCCACAGGCGGCGCGCTCGGACCCTTCGCCTATGTGATGCCGGCGCTGTCGAAGGACGGTGCCAACGCGGCGTTCTATAGCGACACATTTCGGCCCGAGGGCCTCACGCGGCTGAAGTTCGCCGCGATGACGCTTGGGACACGCGACGGTGCGCCGTTCTTCCATTGCCATGGCCTGTGGACGGAGGCCGATGGACGCTTCAATGGCGGTCATATGCTGCCGGAGGAGACATTCGTCGCCGAGCCGTTCGAGGTGAATGCGTTCGGTCTCGACGGTGCGATATTCAGCGCTGAGGCGGATGCCGAGACCAATTTCAAATTGTTCGGACCGGTGCCGAGCGCGTTGACCGATGCGAAAACCACCAGCCGCGCGTTCGCGCTGCGGCTGCGGCCGAACCAGGATTTTGCCGGCGCTCTGGAAGCGTTTTGCCGGCAGCACGGCATCATCCGCGCCCGCCTGCACGGCGGTGTCGGCTCGACCATCGGCGCCTGCTTCACTGATGGGCGCATTGTGGTGCCGTTCGCAACCGAACTCGCGGTTCGCTCCGGCAGCATCGCGCCTTGTGCCGACGGCATGCTGGAAGCCGAGCTCGATATCGTGCTGGTCGATTACCTCGGCGGTATTGCTGCGGGTAAGCTGATGCGCGGGGACAATCCGGTGCTGATGACGATGGAATTGGTGCTGGAGGTGCTGGGCGAGGAGGGGGCGTCGTTGTAAAGCTTGCGACGGAGGTGCCACGCCTTCAGTCGTCATCACCCGCGCATGCGGGTGATCCAGTATCCCAGAGACGTTAGCGATCAACAGAGATGCCGCGGCGTACTGGATACCCCGCATGCGCGGGGTATGACGAGTTGTGGTGTGTCGTGCTCGATTGCATCAAATACACCTTCGCGATCTCGCGGCACGTTGCGCCCGAGGTTTGCTGGAAATTCCCACCCTCTTCAAAACAGAGGGCGCAGGGAAGACCGGGTGCGCGCTGCACCCGCGGTCTCGTGTGCAAGCTGCACAGAAAGAAAACGCACACGAGCATACAGGTTCAGCGGAAACACTCCGGCCTTCCCCGCGCAATGGTTTTACGGCTTATAGCGCGCTCTCCTCGGTGACCGGCTTTCTTGCCACCGTCGCTTCGTGGACCTTACCCGCAAAACTTGACGCCAGCATCGGGGCGTCAGAACCACACGACTTCACCGTCCGCGTCACGCGCCGTTCGTCAAGAGCGCATCAGCGTCCACCGCATCTCACCGCACGTTCGTGACGATCGCGATCCGCCCCTCATCGGGTGAGACGGGCGAGTTGATAGCGCTGATTTGCCCGACGCGTTAAGCGGAATGTTTTTTCGTGCAGGACTGGACAGGGCAAATCAGCTTGAGACTACAGAGGAATTTTCTCTGAACGCGCAGGCGTTCGGCGGCTGGAAAACCACGATACGTCTCCCGAGCACCGCGCGCCGGGCTGTCCTTGCTCCCATCGTCATGCCCGGCGCTTGCTGAGCGCGGTGACATCCACGCTCTGTGCAAGTCGTCTCCGCAGGAGATGACGTGGCATCGGCCGAGGACAAGCCCGGCCGATGACGGAAGTGCAATCAATTTCAAGCAATTGGCGGACTGCCCGAAAATGCTGGCTGCTTTTCAATCACGCTCTCAAGATGAGGGTCTGGCGTCACCGTCGCTTGCGTACGTGAACATTGATATCGAGATCGATCTCGCTGACGCAGGTCTGCTCGGTGCGATGGGATCCGCCTTCATGCCAGCGGCCCTCGCGGGCGCGGGCGTCGCGCACATTGGCGAGCCGCAGGCAGCGCCATTGCGGCAGCCGGCCTGAGCTTTGGCCGCCGAACTGCCAGGCCAGTACGACTTCTTCGCCGCTCTTGTTGGTGCCGATCACGTGTGGACAGAGTTCGCGTGTGCGGCCGTCATAGAGGCAGACCACCTGTTGCTCGGCGAGGATGGCTTGGCGGAAGAGGGCGTAGTTGGCGCTGGGCATGGGTGAAAATGTTCTTGTTATGTTCCGGAAGGTGTGCCAGTGAGTTAGGCGGGGATTGAAGCGCTGGACTACGTCGGTTGTTGGATACGTACGCATGGCAAGACGAAGCAAGCCGATCAATCTGCCGGCGCCGTATCTCAAGCGCATCTGGCTCGAGCCGTCGCGGATCGCCAACCGCGAGGCCTATCCGTTCTGCCTGCCGCTGTTTCGCGATGATTTCGAACTCAGCTTCGACCGGGCGATCACCATCATCGTCGGCGAAAATGGCACCGGCAAATCCACGCTTGCTGGAAGGGATCGCGGTGCTCGCCGGCTATGACGAAGCCGGCGGCGGCAAGGGTTACATGCCGGTCGATCATTCCCAGGCGACGGAGGTGATGGGCGGCCGGCTTTCGAATGCGCTCCGTGCAAGCTGGCTGCCGAAGATTACCAACGGCTGGTTCTTCCGCGCCGAGAGCTTCTTTTCCGTCGCGAGATATCTGGATCTGGCGGCGCGCGACGTCGGTAAGCGAGGACCTGACTTCCTCTCCCATTCCCACGGCGAAGGCTTTCTGCGCTTCTTCGAGGAGCGCTGCCAGCGCCAGGGCATCTTCGTCTTCGACGAGCCGGAATCCGCGCTGTCGCCCTCGCGCCAGATCGAATTTTTGAAGCTGATGCGGCGGATGGACGATATCGGCCATTGCCAGATCATCATGGCCACGCATTCGCCCATGCTGATGGCCTATCCGCAACGCGCGGCTGCTGCGGCTGACGAAATACGGGCTGGAGCCGGTGACCGTGAAGGACACTGACCACTACAAGGTCATGCGGGAGTTTTGCGATGATCCGGCGGGGTTTGTGGAGGCGGCGATCGCGGAGTGAGGGTGTAGGGCCCAATAGCGTAGCGTATTGCGCCGTTTGATGCGCGAACTGGCGGAATACGCTTCGCTATTCCGCGCTACGAGTTCTGACATCGGCGATCCGGCGTTCGACAAACGAGACAGAATACGCCCGGGTGTGCCGCCCCATGGGTTGAGACTGATCCGGCGCGTGAAATCGGTCCCGGATGTTGCTACGCTGATCTTGGCGAGTTGACGACTCTTGGCAAAGTTGGCTGAGCCGCCGAATGCCATCGCGTCCACCACTCCCGACCGCCTCGCCATTGCGGAACACGCGACGCGGGGCGCGTTTCCGGATCCAGACGACGTTTCCGAATCCAGACAGTGAGGCCGGCCATGGTGAAACCATTTCCGTCGAAGACCCACATCGGCAACCACATGCTGCATCCGGAAACGCTGATGCTGAACTACGGCTACGATCCGCAACTGTCGGAAGGGGCCGTCAAATCACCGGTCTTTCTGACCTCGACCTTCGTGTTCAGGACCGCCGAAGACGGACAGGATTATTTCGATTTCGTCTCGGGCCGGCGCGAGCCTCCGGAGGGAATGGGCGCGGGCCTGGTTTATTCGCGGTTCAATCACCCCAACAGCGAGATCGTCGAGGACAGGCTCGCCGTCTACGAGCGCGCCGAGAAATGCGCGCTGTTCTCGTCCGGCATGTCGGCGATTGCGACCACGATCCTGGCCTTCGCGCGGCCGGGCGACGTCATCCTGCATTCGCAGCCGCTCTACGGCGGAACGGAAACGCTGTTGGCGAAGACGCTTGCCGGCTTCTCGATCGGCGCGGTGGGCTTTGCCGACGGCGTCGACGAAGCCGCTGTCGAGCTGGCGGCCGACGAGGCCATGCAAAAGGGGCGGGTTGCGATGATTCTCATCGAAACCCCGGCAAATCCGACCAACGGACTGGTCGATATCGCGATGGTCCGCCGCATCGCCGACAACATCGGCGAGGCGCAGGATTTCGCGCCGATCGTCGCGTGCGACAATACGCTGCTCGGGCCGGTGTTCCAGCGGCCGATCGAACACGGCGCGGATATCTCGTTGTACTCGCTGACCAAATATGTCGGCGGTCATTCCGATCTGATCGCCGGCGCGGCGCTGGGCTCAAAAGCCCTCATGAAAGACATCAAGGCGTTGCGGGGGGCCATCGGCACCCAACTGGATCCCCATTCCTGCTGGATGATCTCGAGGTCGCTCGAAACCCTGAGCATCCGCATGGAAAAAGCCGACCAAAACGCGCGGCTGGTGGCGGATTTCCTGCGCGACCATGCCAAGGTGGCCAAAGTCCATTATCTTCCCTACCACGACGAGGCGTCGCCCGCCGGCCGTCTGTTCGCGCGGCAATGCACCGGCGCGGGCTCCACTTTCTCGTTCGACATTGTCGGCGGCCAGGCCGCCGCCTTCAAATTCCTCAACGCGCTGCAAATCTTCAAGCTGGCCGTGAGCCTGGGCGGCACTGAATCGCTTGCCAGCCTGCCCGCAAGCATGACCCACTCCGGCGTTCCCGCCGACATCCGCGACAGGATCGGCATTCTCGACTCCACGATCCGGCTGTCGATCGGCATCGAACACCCGTCCGATCTGATCGCCGATATCGCGCAGGCTCTGAACGTGGCGTAGCCGCAAATGGCTGCCGGAGGGCCGTAGGGCGCAATAGCGAAGCGTATTGCGCCGCACGGTCGGTGACGAAGGGCGTGTGTTTGTGCACCGCGGCGAACCGACGTTCCGCGCATGCCCGATACATTCGTGCTATAATCTCAGCGGAACAAGAGAACCACAGGGAGGACGCCATGCATCATACCCTGGTGCCCAGCGATCGCGTCGAGCACGCGTGCGTCTTTGGGCTGGACGGCACAAAGCTCGGTACGATCGAGCGCCTGATGCTCGACAAGGTGAGCGGAACGGTGGCCTACGCCGTGATAAAGACCGGCGGGCTGCTCGCCACCCACCATCATTATCCGGTGCGGTGGGACGCACTCAGGTTTGATCCCAGGAGTCAGGGTTTCCTGGTCGAGCTGACGTTGGAGGAGCTGTGCCAAGGCCCGTCCGAGCTCGATGAAGAAGCCTTCGACTGGGGCGACCGCTCGCGCCCGCACCCGCACTACTGGACGGTGTAGGGGCGGTAGGGCGCAATAGCGAAAGCGTATTGCGCCGCGTGGGTAGACGACGAAAGAGGCGGAATACACGACGCTATTCCGTCGAGCCGCTGACAACTATCGTCCGATCTGATATCCTGGACGAATGTCGCATCGAAGGACCGACATGCCACACGATCGAATTGAAATCAGCCCGAACATCATGGACGGCAAGCCGGTCGTTCGCGGTACGCGCATTCCGGTGGAGCTTGTTTTGCGCAAGCTTGGCGCCGGTATGCCGCCCGAGGCAATCCTCGCGGATCATCCGCGGTTGACGCATGATGACATCCTTGCAGCGCAGGCGTTTGCCGCGGACTATCTCGCCGACGAAGACGTGACGGCTATACGGCGCCGGCTCGCATGAATGCGTTGCGGCGCATGGTCGCGTTTCCGCGCATGCACGGACACGACGTGCTCTAGTCGCGGAATGCCGCTGCGGGGTTAAGCGACCCAGATGTAATCGCGCTCGCGCTCGTGAAAAACAGTCTTGCTCTCCGAGGTCAAGACTTTGGTCGACCTTGTTATCGTCAGGGAGCGCACGGTCCCGAGCATTGTGTTGATGCGCATCGGTTCCGAAAATTCCGTGCGGAGACGACGCGTTGTCGACGGCATCGAGCGATTTAGCAATGCCTTCTTGGCCTACACGGTGATTGACGCAGGACGCTATCCGCGACGTCATTTGTGGAGTGAGAGGTAGAGGCAGGACCGTAGGGCGCAATCGCTTAGCGTGTTGCGCCGCATGAAGTGCCAACGAAGATGGCGGAATACGCTGCGCTATTCCAGCCCGTACGCGCTTGCCCTCGCTCGACAGCGTATGCGCCAGCCATGATCGCCTCGCGACAACTAGTTCGCCACAGCCGCGTTAACTCGGCACTTGCATCCATTCACGGCCTCATGCCTCGGTCGAAATCGTATCGCAACGCTGGGGTTAGTCCTGCGAAGGGTGCCATTCGGTACTTCGGCAAGCGCCCGCAGTGCAGAGCCGCTAGCTAGTTGCTGTAGCGACTCTGCACCGCATGCGACGAACTCCGGTAGCTGACGATATAGGTGTCGAGTGGCAGACGACGATACTACTCGAAAGGGTCTGCTTGATGTCTGCCATCCTTCGTAGATTTCCGCTTCCGGATGAGCTATCCGACTACTCCGCCGCCTCGCTCGCGCTGCTGACTCTTCCGCGGCTTGCCGCTCGCCTTCTTCAGCACCGGCGCCAGAAACTTGCCCGTGTAGCTCCGTGGCGCTTTCACGATGTCCTCCGGCGGGCCCCAGGCGACGATTTCGCCGCGCCGTCGCCGCCTTCGGGGCCTAGGTCGATCACCCAGTCAGCAGTCTTGATGACTTCGAGGTTGTGCTCGATCACCACCACCGTGTTGCCTTGCGAGACCAGTTCGTGCAGCACTTCGAGCAGTTTCGGCGACGTCGTGGAACTGCAGCCCGGTGGTCGGCTCGTCCAGGATGTAGAGCGTGCGGCCGGTGGCGCGCTTCGCCTTCTTCAGCACCGGTGCCAGAAACCTCCCCGTGTATGCTCCGCGGCGCTTTCACGATATCCGATGTCGTCGGGCGCCCGGCGACGATTTCGCCGCCGCCGTCGCCGCCTTCGGGGCCGAGGTCGATCACCCAGTCGGCGGTCTTGATGACTTCGAGATTGTGCTCGATCACCACCACCGTGTTGCCCTGCGAGACCAGCTCGTGCAGCACTTCCAGCAGTTTGGCGACGTCGTGGAAATGCAAGCCCGTGGTCGGCTCGTCCAGGATGTAGAGCGTGCGGCCGGTGGCGCGCTTTGACAGTTCTTTCGCGAGCTTGACGCGCTGGGCTTCGCCGCCGGACAGCGTCGTGGCCTGCTGTCCCACATGGATGTAGTCGAGGCCGACGCGGTGCAGCGTCTGGAACGTCTCGCGCACGCGCGGCACCGCCTTGAAGAAGTCGGCGGCTTCTTCCACGGTCATGTCGAGCACGTCGGCGATGCTCTTGCCCTTGAACAGGACCTCCAGCGTCTCGCGGTTGTAGCGCTTGCCCTTGCAGGTGTCGCAGGTGACGTAGACGTCGGGCAGGAAGTGCATCTCGATCTTGATGACGCCGTCGCCCTGGCAGGCCTCACAGCGGCCGCCCTTGACGTTGAACGAGAAGCGGCCGGGCTCGTAGCCGCGCGCCTTGGCTTCGGGCAGGCCGGCAAACCATTCGCGGATCGGCGTGAAGGCGCCGGTATAGGTCGCCGGATTCGAGCGCGGGGTGCGGCCGATCGGCGACTGGTCGATGTCGATGATCTTGTCGATGTGTTCGAGACCCTCGATGCGGTCGTGCGGCGCGGCGCCCTCGCTGGCGTTGTTGAGTTTGCGCGCGATCGCCTTGTAGAGCGTGTCGATCAGTAGCGTCGACTTGCCGCCGCCGGAGACGCCGGTCACGCAGGTGAACAGCCCCAGCGGAATTTCCGCCGAGACGTTCTTTCAGATTGTTGCCGCGGGCATTGATGACCTTGATGGTGCGCCGGTGGTTCGGCGGCCGCCGCTCGGGGATCGCCACCGACAATTCGCCGGTGAGATATTTGCCGGTCAGCGACTTCGGATTGTTCATGACCTCCGCGGGCGTACCCTGGGCCACGATGTGGCCGCCATGCATGCCGGCGCCGGGGCCGATGTCGAGCACGTAGTCGGCGAGGCGGATGGCGTCCTCGTCATGCTCGACCACGATCACGGTATTGCCGAGGTCGCGCAGCCGCTTCAGCGTCTCCAGCAGCCGCGCATTGTCGCGCTGGTGCAGGCCGATCGAGGGCTCGTCCAGCACGTAGAGCACGCCTGTCAGTCCCGAGCCGATCTGGGAGGCGAGGCGGATGCGCTGGCTTTCGCCGCCCGACAGCGTGCCGGACGAGCGCGACAGCGTCAGGTAGTTCAGGCCGACGTCGAGCAGGAACGACAGCCGCTCGCGGATCTCCTTCAGCACGCGGGCGGCGATCTCGTTCTGCTGGGCGTTGAGTGCTGCCGGCACGCTCTCGAACCATTCGCCGGCGCGGCGCACTGACAATTCGGAGATTTCGCCGATGTGCTTGCCGCCGATCTTGACGCACAAAGCCTCGGGCTTGAGGCGATAGCCGTTGCAGCCCGCGCAGGGAATGTCGGAGAAATACTTTGCAAGCTCCTCGCGCGCCCATTCGCTCTCGGTCTCGCGGTAGCGGCGGTTGAGATTGGTGACCACGCCCTCGAACGGTTTTTTGGTGTCGTAGGAGCGGACGCCGTCCTCGTAGGAGAACTTGATCTCGTCGTCGCCGGAGCCGTGCAGCAGGGCTGCCTGCGTCTTCTTCGGCAGGTCCTTCCACTTGGTGTCGAGCGTGAACTTGTAGAACTTGCCGAGCGCGGTCAGCGTCTGGATGTAATAGGGCGAGGACGATTTCGCCCAGGGTGCGATCGCGCCCTTGCGCAAGGTCAGCTCCTTGTCGGGGATGACCAAATCCTCGTCGATATGCTGCTCGACGCCGAGGCCGCCGCAGGCCGGGCAGGCGCCATAGGGGTTGTTGAAGGAAAACAGCCGGGGCTCGATTTCCGGAATGGTGAAGCCGGAAACCGGGCAGGCGAATTTTTCCGAGAACAGGATGCGTTCGGGGCCGCTCTTGTCGTGGATTTTTGCGGTTTTCTTCTCGGACTTCTTTTCGTCGGCGGCCGCCGCGGGCGCGTCGGCATATTCGATCACGGCGAGGCCTTCCGCGAGCTTCAGCGCGGTCTCGAAGCTCTCCGCGAGGCGCTGGCCGATATCCGGCCGCACCACGATGCGGTCGACCACGACGTCGATGTCGTGCGGGAATTTCTTGTCGAGCGTGGGCGCTTCCGCCAGCTCATGGAAGGTGCCGTCGATCTTGACGCGCTGAAAACCCTTCTTGAGGTATTCGGCGAGCTCCTTCCTGTACTCGCCCTTGCGTCCGCGCACGACCGGCGCCAGCAAATAGAGGCGGGTGCCCTCGGGCAGATCAAGCACGCGGTCGACCATCTGCGAGACGATCTGGCTTTCGATCGGCAGCCCCGTGGCCGGCGAGTAGGGCACGCCGACGCGGGCCCACAACAGGCGCATGTAGTCGTAGATCTCGGTGACGGTGCCGACCGTGGAGCGCGGGTTCTTCGACGTGGTCTTCTGCTCGATCGAGATCGCAGGAGATAAGCCGTCGATCTGGTCGACATCAGGCTTCTGCATCATCTCCAGGAACTGGCGCGCGTAGGCCGAGAGCGACTCGACGTAGCGGCGCTGGCCCTCGGCATAGATGGTGTCGAACGCCAGCGAGGATTTGCCGGAGCCGGACAGCCCGGTGAACACCACGAGCCTGTCGCGGGGGATCTCGACGTCGACATTTTTCAGATTGTGTTCGCGCGCGCCGCGGATCGTGATCGCACGCGTCGAGGAGGCGTTCTGTTGGCGCTTCGCCCTGAGCACTTCATCCATATCGGCATTTCCAGGCGCTTATGCCGCGCCGCGTTTGAGGCGCGCATCGCCGGAAAGCCGGGATCATGCGCCGATGGGGTGATCGCTGGAACATAGGAAGAACGGGAAATGATTTCCAGTGCCTTCGCGAATCATCAACGGTTTGTTTCGAAACCAGTTGCGCGTTGGCGGCATCTGGCAGCAGCGCGGCCGCCGCACACAAACAAAAAGGCCGGCGCGAGGCCGGCCTTTCCGTTGAGACGCGAGATTTGCGACGATCAGTACTTCGCGACGATCGGGCCGCCGAAGTGATAGTTCACGCCGACCTGGCCGCTGTGCAGGTTGAGCGTTCCGGAGGGAACGCCGAAATAGCTCTCGCTGCCCAGGCTGCGATAGAGGTATTCGCCCTTGACCGACCAGTTCGGAGCGATGAACGCCTCGATACCCGCGCCGACGGTCCAGCCGGAGTGGAAGTGGCTGTCCGACAGCGTCACGCCGAGCGCGCTGAGGCTGATCTTGTTGTCGATCCAGGCATAGCCGCCGGTGCCGTAGAACAGCACCTGATCGACCGCGAAGCCGAGGCGGCCGCGAACGGTGCCGAGCGCGTTGATACGGCTCGTCGCGGTGACGCCGAGCGCCGTGACCGAGGCATTGACGTCAGCCCAGCCACCGTCGGCCTCGAGGCCGTACACGATGTTGCTGGTCTGCCAGTTGTAGCCGATCGTGCCGCCGGCGAAGCCGCCTTTCACCTTCGGATCGACAGAGGTGTTTTCGCTGGCATAGCCGCCGAAGCCGCCCACGTAAAAGCCGGTCCAGTTGTAGATTGCGACAGGCGCCGCCGGAGCCTTCGTGTAGCGGGGGGCTGCGGCGAGATCCGCAGCCATGGCCGGAGCGAAGGCACTCAATACACACAAGCCGGCGGAAGCCAGCAGAAGCTTTCTCATTTCAAAAATTCCAGTCCCGTTTTCTTGTTCGCCCTTCCAGCCCTGGAAGAGGCATTGGGCGCTGCTGCCCAACCCTTACGGGTGTACACGAATGACCGGCAGGTTGTGTTTCCAAAAAGCAACACTAGGCGGGATTATGCACGCTAAGTGGTATTTGACCGCCGGAACGCAGGCGATCCGGACAGCAAAAAGGCCGGCGCGAGGCCGGCCTTTTCAAAAGCTTGGATGTTGCGAAGCTCAGTACTTCCCGATCACAGGGCCACCCCACTTGTAGTTCACGCGGACGGTGACGAGATCGACGTCCTGATTGATCCGATCGGTGCCGAAGAAGACGCCAGCCGGCGTGATGAAGCTGTTGGTACGGTCCTGCATGAACAGGTGATCGTATTCGACCGCAGCCGTCCAGTTCGGGGCGAAGCCGTATTCGAGGCCCGCGCCGACCGTGCCACCCCAGCGGGTGTCGTCGCCGGTCGAGCCAGCGAGCACGCCAGCGGTATAGACGTTGTACTTGTTGTCGGTCACAGCCGCACCGCCCTTGACGTAGAACAGTACGTTGTTGGCGGCATAGCCGATCTGGCCCGTGAACAGGCCGAACGCGTTGATCTTGGACTGGTTGGTGAAGCCCGGGAATGCCAGGCTCGCGTTGCTGCCCTTCAGGTCAGCCCAATCGCCCTGTGCTTCCAGGCCGAACACCCAGGTGCCTGACTGCCAGCGATAACCGATCTGGCCACCGGCGACGCCGCCGGTCGCGTCGTGGCAACCTTCAGCGGCGACGAACGCGCCCGCCGGCGTCGTGAAGTCCCAGCAATTGTGGCTCGAACCCCAACCACCGTTGGCACCAATGTAGAAACCGCTCCAATCATAGATGGCGGCGATCATCGGCGGGGCGTTGGTGTAAGGACGCGCGGCGAGATCGGCGGCCGAAGCAGGGGCGGCCAATGCGACAAGGGCAACTGTACCCAACAAAAACTTCTTCATGATCAATCTCCAACCCCTGAGTTCTTGATCGCTTCTCGTTGGTCCCGAAGCGTTTGGTTGTGAGACGCGAGCGCCGCGCCGTTGGAGCAAATATACCGCGATTCAACCGGAAATGCCGTCTCCGAAATGCAACAGTTGCCGAGGAACTGCGGTGCTCGTAACTTAATGATTTGTTTGCGATAACTTGGAACCGGCGGATCGAATCCGGGTTCCATTTTCGTCGGTTGGCACCAATATACCGCCCAGCGCTTGCTACGGCCGGTTGCAGCGAACAAAACTGGAACATTCGCTGGGGTAATGCTATATGTGGATAACCGAATGTGGATAACCGAGGGATAGCCGAGGCTTGGCCTGATCGCTGGCGCGCGCCAGCGTATAGGGTCGTCGGCAGTCCGATGTAAGTGGCGAAGGTTGGGGGCTTGAGGCCGATGTCCGGCCAGCCCGTATTTTTGAGTGGAGAACGGCGATGGCGGGAAGCGTGAACAAGGTGATTCTGGTCGGTAACCTCGGCAAGGATCCGGAGATCCGGCGGACCCAGGACGGACGGCCGATCGCCAATCTGAGCATTGCCACCTCCGAAACCTGGCGCGACAAGGCGACCGGCGAGCGCAAGGAAAAGACCGAGTGGCATCGCGTCGTGATCTTTTCCGAACCGCTCTGCAAGATCGTCGAACAGTATCTGAAGAAGGGTGCCAAGGTTTACATCGAAGGCGCGCTGCAGACCCGCAAATGGACGGACCAGAGCGGCGTCGAGAAATACTCGACCGAGGTCGTGTTGCAGGGCTTCAATTCGACGCTGACCATGCTCGACGGCCGCAGCGGCGGCGGTGGCGCCAGCTTCGGGCCGGATGATTCCGGCGGTGATTTCGGTTCGGCTGGACCCGTCAGTTCCGCACCGCGACGAGCGGTGGCCGGGGGCGCCGGCGCGCGCAACAGCGACATGGACGACGATATTCCGTTCTGATGCGATCCAACGCCGGGAAGCATGGATGCCCGCGGGAAATTCTCTCGCGGGCAAGCGAGGTGGCGTTCTGGTCTGGTGCTAATGTAATACTTTGGTGTTGTTATATAATATACTGAAAAATATGGCATAACTCGCAAGAAAGAGCGGGACCTCTTCGCTTCGACCTTAACATCAACCGGTCGGCCTAAGCGTTTGCGCCTGGAGGCCGATTGTTGGAGCTGCAGGGAGCCGCGATCATGAGCCTTTCGCCGTTGCTGGATGCCGCGCCGGCGATCCCGCTGCATGCCTTCGCGGCGATGGGAGCCTTCGTGCTCGGCGTCGTCCAGTTCGCGGCGCCAAAGGGAACCCTGCCGCACCGGACCATCGGCTGGATCTGGGTCGGCCTGATGGCGGTCGTGGCCGTCAGCTCGTTCTGGGTCCACCAGATCAGGCTGGTCGGCCCCTGGAGCCCGATCCATCTGCTGTCGATCTTCACGCTGACCATGCTGCCGCTGGCGGTGTGGAAGGCACGGCATCACGACGTCAGGGCGCACCGCCGCATCATGATCTTCACGTTCACGGGCGCGCTGGTGATTGCTGGGCTGTTCACGTTGCTGCCCGGGCGGATCATGCACGCCGTGGTTTTCGGCCAATAGGGGCCTTGGATGAACGTTCGGCGGCCTGCGAATTTCGCTTTGCAGCGCGCGTGGTTTCGCGGCCCCGGCCGAACCCGCCGCTAACCCTGTAAGTCCATGAAAAAACGAAGGGAAAAACTGCGCGCTGACACTCGATCAGGGTGGTTATCCGAGCCCTCATACGCTATATGATTCCCGACTGAACCGACTGGATTCCCCCCTTTGTCCGACAACGAAGACGACAAGCCCGGCGAGCCGCCGGTGCCTTCCGATATCAAGCCGATTTCCATCTTCGAGGAGATGAAGAAGTCCTACCTGGATTACGCCATGAGCGTGATCGTGGCGCGGGCGCTGCCGGACGCGCGTGACGGCCTGAAACCGGTCCACCGCCGCATCCTGTACTCGATGCATGAGCAGGGGCACACACCGGACAAGAAATACGTCAAGTCCGCGCGCGTCGTCGGTGACGTGATCGGTAAGTATCATCCGCACGGCGACCAGTCGATTTACGACGCCATGGTGCGGATGGCGCAGGACTTCTCCATGCGCGTGCCGCTGATCGACGGCCAGGGCAATTTCGGCTCGGTCGATGGCGATCCCCCGGCCGCCTATCGATACACCGAAGCGCGGCTGACGCGATCAGCGCTGGCCGTGCTCGCCGACATCGACATGGACACCGTCGATTTCCAGGACAACTACGACGGTTCCGAGAAAGAGCCGTCGGTTCTGCCGGCCAGGTTCCCGAACCTTCTGGTCAACGGCGCCGGCGGCATTGCCGTGGGCATGGCGACCAACATCCCCCCGCACAATCTCGGCGAGGTGGTCGACGCCTGCGTGGCGCTGATCGACAATCCGGCGCTGACGATCGACGAACTCATCAACATCGTGCCGGGTCCGGATTTCCCGACCGGCGGCATCATCCTCGGACGCCAGGGCATCCGCTCCGCCTATCATCTCGGCCGCGGTTCGATCGTGATGCGCGGCAAGGTCTCGATCGACACCATCCGCAAGGATCGCGAAGCCATCATCATCACCGAAATCCCGTTCCAGGTGAACAAGGCGACGATGGTCGAGCGCATCGCCGACCTGGTGAAAGAGAAGAAGATCGAGGGCATTGGCGATCTACGTGACGAGTCCGACCGCGACGGCTATCGCGTCGTCATCGAACTGAAGCGCGATGCGATGCCGGATGTGGTGCTGAACCAGCTCTACCGGTTTACGCCGCTGCAATCCAATTTCCCTGCCAATATCCTGGCGCTGGATTCAGGTCGTCCGCAGACGATGAACCTGAAGGACCTGCTCACCATCTTCATCGCGTTCCGCGAACAGGTGGTGACGCGGCGCACCAAATTCCTGCTCACCAAGGCGCGCGACCGCGCCCATATCCTGGTTGGGCACGCGATTGCGGTTGCCAATATCGACGAGGTCATCCGCGTCATCAGAACCTCGGCCGATACCAATACGGCGCGCGAGGCGCTGATGTCGCGCGACTGGCCGGCGCGCGATGTCGAAGGGATGCTCACGCTGATCGACGATCCCAGGCATCGTATCAACGCCGATGGCACGATCCGGCTATCGTTGTTGCAGGCCAATTCTATCCTCGAACTCCGCCTGGCTCGGCTGACCGCGCTCGGGCGCGAAGAGATTGCCAAAGAGCTCGACGAGCTCAAGAAGGTAATCGCCGATTATCTCGACATCCTGCGTTCGCGCGCCCGCGTTCAGGAGATCATCAAGGACCGAACTCGCCGAGGTGAGGCAAACAGTTCGCCACGCCGCGGAGAACCGTGATCATCGAGCAGGAAGGCGAGGTCGAGGACGAGGACCTGATCCAGCGCGAGGACATGGTGGTTACCGTGTCCCATGCCGGCTATGTCAAGCGCGTACCGCTCTCGGCCTACCGGGCGCAACGCCGCGGCGGCAAGGGCCGTTCGGGCATGCAGACCCGCGACGAGGATTTTGTCAGTCGGCTGTTCGTGGCCTCGACCCATACACCGGTGCTGTTCTTCTCTTCGCATGGCCAGGTCTATAAGGAGAAGGTCTGGCGACTGCCGGTGGCGCCGCCCAACGGCCGCGGCAAGGCGCTGATCAACATCCTGCCGCTGGAGCAGGGCGAGCGCATCACCACCATCATGCCGCTGCCGGAGGATGAATCCTCCTGGGGCAATCTCGACGTGATGTTCGCCACCACCGGCGGCACCGTCCGCCGCAACAAGCTGTCCGACTTCGTCGATGTCCGACGTTCCGGCATCATCGCCATGAAGCTGGAGGAGGGCGAGGCGATCGTCGACGTGCAAATCTGCACCGAGCGCGACGACGTGCTTTTGACCGCCGCCGGCGGCCAGTGCATCCGTTTCCCCGTCACCGACGTTCGCGTGTTCACCGGCCGCACCTCGATGGGCGTGCGCGGCATTGCGCTCGCGGACGGCGACAAGCTGATCTCGCTTTCGATCCTGCGCCACGTCGAGGCGACCTCGGACGAGCGCACGGCGTACCTCAAGATGCGCCGTGCCGTGGCCGGCGAGGCCGCCGAGACCGCGGTCGAGGAGCCGGCGGACGCCGAGGGCGAGGAGACCTCGGGCGCGATCCAGCTCTCTCAGGAACGCTACGCGTTCATGTCGGCGCAGGAGCAGGTGGTGCTGACGGTGTCCGTCAACGGCTACGGCAAGCGGACCTCGTCCTATGAGTACCGCACCACCGGCCGCGGCGGCAAAGGCATCGTCGCGATGTCGGTCAATAACCGCAACGGCAAGCTGGTGGCCTCATTCCCGGTCGAAGACAGCGACCAGATCATGCTGGTGACGGATAATGGTCAGCTGATCCGCTGCCCGGTCGAAGGCATCCGCATCGCCGGCCGCTCGACCCAGGGCGTCATCGTATTCGATACCGCCGAGGACGAGCACGTGGTCTCGGTCGAGCATATCGGCGACGACGGGGAAAATGGCGAGAACGGGAACGGGAACTAAAGACGCGAGTGGCGAATAGCGAATGGCGAGTAGGGGTGGAAACGTCGCTATTCGCTATTCGCCACTCCCCATTCGCCCCTAGATCTCGATCTCCGTCCCGAACTCCACCACCTGCCTGGTCGGCACCCCGAAGAACGCCGCCGAGCGCTCCGCATTGCGCTGCAGGAATGCGAACAGCGATTCCCGCCATACCCACATGCCCGGAACATCCTCGCGCGGGATGATGGTCTCGCGGCCGATGTAATAGGTGATGTCGGTGAGATCGATGCCGGGCAGCTTGCCCTGCTTGCAGGCGAGGATCAGGCCCTCATAGATCGTCGGATACTGCATGAAGCCGTAGTGCAGGATCACCCGGGTGATGCCCGGGATGATTTCGATGACATCGGCGCGGTCTTCGTCCGGGATGCGCGGTAATTCCTCGATTAGCACGGTGACCAGCACCACGCGCTGGTGCAGCACGTGATTGTGTTTGACGAATTGCGTCAGCGCGAGCGGCACGCCGTTCGGCGCCGAGGCCAGGAAGACGGCGGTGCCGGGCAGTCTGGCATGGCACTTGGTCACCGCGGTCTCGATCAAATCTTCTTCGGGCTGCCGCAGCGCGCCGCGGGCCCGTTCGACCAGTCTGACGCCGCTGCGCCAGGTCAGCATCAGGAAGGCGACGATGGCTGCGAGCAGCAGCGGAAACCAGCCGCCCTCGAACAGTTTGACCGAGTTGGCGGCAAAGAAGATCAAATCGATGACGAAGAAGAAACCGTTGACCGCGATCACGATGAACGGTGAATAGCCCCACTGGATCGCAACCAGGGCCGCCAGCAGGGTGGTGATCGCCATCAACAGCGACACCGCGATGCCATAGGCGCCGGCGAGGGCGTCTGAGGTGCCGAAGCTCAGGACGGCGCCCAGGGTCGCGGCCGCCAACAGCCAGTTCACCAGCGGCACGTAGATCTGGCCCATGGCGTCGCTCGTCGTGTGCCGGATCTGCATCCGCGGCAGGAAGCCAAGCTGGATCGATTGCTGGGTCAGCGAGAACACGCCGGAAATGATCGCCTGCGACGCGATCACGGTGGCCAGCGCCGAGAACGCGACCAGCGGGAAGTGCAGCCAATCGGGCGCGAGCTGGAAGAAGGGATTATCGATCGCGGTCGGATCGGAGACGAGCAGGCCGGCCTGGCCAAAATAATTCAATACCAACGCGGGCAGGCAGATCGCGAACCAGGCGAGCCGGATCGGGAAACGGCCGAAATGTCCCATGTCGGCATACATCGCCTCGCCACCGGTCACGGCAAGGAACGCCGCGCCGAGGATGGCGAAGCTGATGTGGAAATCCTGGTGGATCAGGAATTGGAAGGCGTAGAGCGGGCTCAGCGCTTCCAGCACCATCGGCGCCTTCACGATGCCATGGATGCCGAGCGCCGCGAGCACGGCGAACCAGGCGAGCATCACGGGGCCGAAGATCCGACCGATGAAACCGGTGCCTTGCTTCTGCATGATGAACAGGCCGACCAGAATGGCGATCGTGATCGGCACCACGAGCGGCGTCAGCGACGGTTCGTCCACCTTCAGGCCTTCGATCGCGCTCAAGACCGAGATCGCCGGCGTGATCGCGCCGTCACCGTAAAGCAGCGCAGCGCCGATCAGGCCGACGATCAGAAGCTGCGCGCGCCACGTGCCCGGCTGGGCGTTGCGCGCGGAGAGCAACGCCAACAGCGCGACGATGCCGCCTTCGCCGCGGTTGTCGGCCCGCAGAATCAGCATCGCGTATTTCAGCGAAATGATCAGGATCAGCGCCCACAGGATCAGCGACACCACGCCGAGGACGTCGGCCTGGGTCACGGCTCCGCCGTGGGCGGCGGCCTTGGCCGCTTCCTTCAGCGCGTAAAGGGGACTGGTGCCGATGTCGCCGTAGACGACGCCAAGCGCTCCGAGGGTCGTTGCCAGGGGGAGTGGATTGGGATGGCCGGATGTGGCGATGGCGGGTGAACTGGACACTGGCGAAACCCCCAAATTGCATCGCGTCCGTCGGGCCATCCGAACGGCGCGAACGTCAGCCACTCTGCGACGGGACGTCGCAAATTGCTATGGGGATTGTGCAGTGCGTCTCGCACTAAAGCCCGCCCAGCCTTTTGGATGGGGCATCAGCTTTGGTGGTGTGAAGAAAATGTTTCAGGGAGAATCGGTTATGACGCCGTAGAGCCGTGCGGTAAGACCGATGCGGCTATGGGGTCCGGTCGGCGGTCACGAGACGAGCTTCGCGAACGGTGGACTTGGTGCCGGCGCCGCGCAGGCAGGAAGCTTCGAAATTCGGCCAAGCCTGCTGCGAGCAATCCTTGCCCACCAGATGGATGTCGAGACGGTCGGCCTTGGCGAGGGCGTGCGGTACGCTGGCTTCGACCTCGGGGGCGAAACCGGGAAGAACGGTGAGCGCGGCGGCAATGAAGGCGGCAACAGCGATGGCAGAAAGTGCCTTGATCATAAACGGTCCCCTGTCATTGGGCCTTGGCGGCCCGTCGTTTCGTTGGCGAGAGATGTACGCAGCGCAAGTTTCCGGGCGTCTTCGCCAACCCCGGAAATGGTTTCATTGGAGCCGAGTTTTGTTTCGTGGGTCACTGCTGGACGAAACAAAGCCGGTTCGCGCCCCTTGAAGACGCCCGGAACCGGCCTGTGGTTCATTGGCCTATGCGAAATAAAATGTCTGGCGGAGGGGAACCACCCGCGGCTTGCCGGGCCGCCCGAGGCGGGTTAGACGGGACCTATGCCCCGTATCGCGCTTTATCCCGGCTCTTTCGACCCCGTCACCAACGGCCATCTGGACGTGGTGAAGCACGCCGTCACCCTGTGCGACCGCCTGATCGTCGCGGTTGCCGTCCACCACGGCAAAAAATCGTTGTTTTCGACCGAGGAACGGCTGGAGATGCTTCGGGCGGTATGCGCACCCATCGCCAAGAAGGCCGGCTGCGCCTTCGACTGCACGACTTATGACAACCTGACTGTCACAGCCGCGCAGAAGGCCGGCGCGACCATCATGATTCGGGGCCTGCGCGACGGCACCGACCTCGACTACGAGATGCAGCTCGCCGGCATGAACGAGACCATGGCGCCGGAGGTGCACACGGTGTTCGTTCCGGCTTCTGCTGCTGTCCGCCCGATCACCGCCACACTGGTGCGCCAAATCGCCCAGATGGGCGGCGACGTATCCGCATTCGTGCCGTCATCGGTGGCGGCTAGTCTCAAGACAAAATTCCCCGGCTAACGCCGCGCCGCGTTGAACAACCTCTTGCACCCCTTGCAATCCCTGCCTCTTGATCCGGAGTTTTCATGATCCGAATTCTCGCATTCGTCGCTGCGCTGATGTGCGTGGCTCCCGCGATCGCCCAGCCGCTTCCCGCCAATCTCGACAAGGCGAATGCGATCGTGATCGACACCACCAAGGGCCGCATCGTCATCAAGCTGCGGACCGACATCGCGCCGGGGCACGCCGAGCGTATCAAGCAGCTCGCGCGTGAGGGCTATTACAACAACGTGCCATTCCATCGCGTGATGGACGGCTTCATGGCGCAGACCGGCGACGGCCAGAATTTCAACGGCACCGGCGGTTCGAAATATCCGAACCTGAAGGCCGAATTCTCCAATGTGCCGTTCAAGCGCGGCATCGTCGGCATGGCGCGGCGCGGCGATAGCAACAATTCCGCCAATTCGCAGTTCTTCATCATGTTCGCGGACGGATCGAGCCTGAACGGCCAATACACCGTGATCGGCGAGGTGGTGTCGGGAATGGACGTGGTCGACAAGCTGAAGAAGGCGCCTCCCGGCTCGTCCGGCGGGCAGGTGACCGATCCCGACAAGATGGTGAAGGTGCAAGTCGCATCCGACATCAAGTGAGGTGTGATGCAGCGTCGCAGACCATTTCGCCGGTTTGCAGTGCCGCTGGTGTGGCTCGCGCTGACTGTCTCGGCGCGTGCGGAACCCCAGCAACTCGACACCATCAGGGACGTCGTCCTCAGGATTCACCGCTGCTGGAGACCGCCGCCGCTTTCGCAGGCTAATCCGATCGACATCACGGTGATCGTCAGTTTCAACCGCGAGGGCGCCATCCTCGGCCACCCCAGGATCACCTACGAGTCGGAACAGGCGTCCGATAACGACCGCCTGCAATACCGGATCGCGGTGATGGAGACGTTGCAACGCTGCGCGCCGTTGCCATTTACCGAGGGACTCGGCGGGGCCGTTGCCGGCCGTCCGTTCGCGATCCCTTTCAGAAACCGTAAATATCCACCCAAAACCGAAGAGAAGAGAGCATGGCTGTCACCGAAAATACTTTGATCCTCGAAACCACCCAGGGGCCCGTCACCATCGAAATGCGCCCGGACCTCGCGCCAGGGCACGTCGACCGGATCAAGGAACTGGTGCGCGAAGGCTTTTACGACGGCATCGTGTTCCATCGTGTGATCGAGGGCTTCATGGCCCAGACCGGCTGCCCGCAGGGCACCGGCACCGGCGGTTCCGGCAAGAAGCTGAAGGCCGAATTCAACAAGGAACCGCACGTGCGCGGCACCACCTCGATGGCGCGCGCGGCGAGCCCTGATTCCGGCGACAGCCAGTTCTTCATCTGCTTCGACGACGCCTCCTTCCTCAACGGCCAGTACACGGTCTGGGGCAAGGTGACGGAAGGCATGGAGAACGTCGACAAGATCAAGCGCGGCGAACCGGTGAAGAATCCCGACAAGATCGTCAAGGCGCATATGGCCGCCGACGCGGGCTGAAGATACGATCGTCATGCCCGGGCTTGACCCGGGCATCCATCAATCTGCGGAAAAGTCAATCGTAGGAGATGGATTGCCGGGTCAAGCCCGGCAATGACAATCCGGCCATGCGCACCGACCTCTTCGACTTCGAACTTCCCGCCGAAAACATCGCGCTGCGCCCGGCGCAGCCGCGGGATTCCGCGCGGATGCTGGTGGTGCAGGGCGACGGCGTGCTGCGCGATCACACCATCGCGGAGCTGCCGCACTGGCTCGAGCCCGGCGACCAACTTGTGGTCAACGACACCAAGGTGATCGCGGCCCAACTGAAGGGGCGCCGCATCGGGCGTGAGACCGAGCCGAAGATCGAGGCGACGCTGATCAAGCGGCTGGATGGATCGCGCTGGCAGGCGCTGGTCAAGCCGGCCAAGAAGCTTGCGCCGGGCGACACTGTCCGCTTCGGCAACGAGGGCAAGGTCTGCCTGCTCGGCCATCTCGACGCAGAGGTCGAGGCCAAGGGCAGCGACGGCGAGGTCACGCTGTCGTTCTCGTTCCACGGCCCGACGCTCGATCAGGCCATTGCCGATCTCGGGACCCCGCCGCTGCCGCCTTACATCGCCTCCAAGCGTGCGCCCGACGGTCAGGATGAGGCCGACTACCAGACCATGTTCGCGGCCAATGAGGGCGCGGTCGCAGCCCCCACGGCCGGGCTGCATTTCACCCCGGCGCTGGAGGCCGCATTGCGCGGCCAAGGCGTCGGACTGCATCGGTTGACGCTGCATGTCGGGGCAGGGACGTTCCTCCCCGTGAAGGTGGACGAGACGTCCGAGCACAGGATGCACGCCGAATGGGGCTGCGTCACTGCCGAGACCGCGTCCGCGCTGAACGCGGCCCGCGCCGCGGGTGGCCGTATCGTCGCGGTCGGCACCACCTCGTTGCGTCTGCTCGAAAGTGCTGCGGCCGACGACGGCACCATCCAGCCGTTTTCAGGCGAAACCTCGATCTTCATCACGCCGGGGTATCGCTTCCGTGCGGTCGATATTCTCTTGACCAATTTTCATCTGCCGCGCTCGACGCTGTTCATGCTGGTGTCGGCCTTCTCTGGCCTCGAGACCATGAAACACGCCTACGCCCACGCGATCGCAGGCGGCTACAGGTTCTATTCGTATGGCGATGCGACTTTGCTGTTTCGCAAGTAATTGAACCGTAACCTTGCGGTGCCATTGATTCGATGCGCGACGGGGCGTCCGCCTGCATCGTGCGGCATCTGCCGGGGTGGCGAAGGGATCGCCAATCCGGTTCAGCGATCAATTGAGGAACCGCAAACTTGCTGGCTCCGCCAGAGCAGACCATAGAGGCGCCGCTTAGCGAACGGACATTCGTCGCCCTCGACGGATTGCGCGGTGTCGCCGCCATCATGGTCGCCCTGCGCCACGCTCCTTTTCTCTGGGCAGTTCCGGCCACGCCGACGGGGTGGATGAAGAACAGCTACCTTGCCGTCGACCTGTTCTTCGTTCTATCGGGCTTCGTGCTCGAGCATGCTTACGGAAGACGCTTTCGTGAAGGAATGTCGGTTGGGACATTCATGCTCGCCAGACTGCAGCGGCTGTACCCGTTGTACGCTCTGGCTTTCATCCTCGCGCTGCCGTTCCTGTTCGCTCAGCTTGTCAACGGAGCGCTGGGCCCGGCGCAAGCGGTCATCGAGTTTCTTTGCGGCGCGCTGATGCTGCCGACGCCGAATTTTGCTCACCCCCAGGCGGATCTGTACCCACTCAACTTCGCTGCCTGGTCGCTGTTTTTCGAACTGTTGGCAAACCTGCTGTTCGCGGCTTTCGGCAGGCGGCTGCACACGAAATCCCTGATCTGGCTCGTCGGTGGGTTTGCCGTGGCACTGGTCGCTTGCGCCACGGCGGGATGGCTCGGGTTCGGCATTGAAAGCGAGAAGCGCGGCGTGCTCGGCGGCGGACCGAGCTGGGAAACGTCCGGCGCAGGCCTGCTGCGGGTAGGCTTCTCGTTCTTCGCCGGCGTCCTGATCTACCGCTTCTACGAACGGACGCGACTGCCGCCGGCGAGCCTTGGTTCCGCGGCCGCGTCATTTGCCGTCGTCACCGGGGTTCTTGCGCTGGGTCTTTCCGTGAATTCCGATCTCCCCGCGAGCCTGTTTTCCGTGATCGTCATCTTTCCGCTTGCGATCATGATCTGCGCGCGTTTCGATCCACCGAAAGGCGTTTTGACGGACACCATGCGCACCCTCGGACTGGTTTCCTACGGGATGTATGTCTTGCAGGGCGTGACGTTCTACGCAGTGGAGGCCTGCGCCTGGTACTTCGGAATCCAATCCGTCACGATCGGCCTTTTCGCGATGCCGGTCGTCGCAGCGATCGCATACGCAGCCACCGTTTTCATCGACCTCCCAGCGAGGCGCTGGATGAAGCAAGCGCTCAAGCGCGAAACGTAGGGTGGACAAAGCGCATGTTGCGCCTGTCCACCCTTCTTCACTTCACGCCATCACACGCGCTGGCAACAACTCCGCGATCTGCACCGCGTTCAGTGCTGCGCCCTTCAACAACTGATCGGCTGCAACGAACATCGAGATCGAGTGGCCGGTGGGGTCGCTGAGATCCCTTCGGATACGCCCCACCAGGACGTCATCCTGACCCGACGCGTCGGTCGGCATCGGGAAATAATTCTTCGCACGATCGTCCACGATCCGCACACCCGGCGCCGTCGCAAGCCACGCGCGCACCTGGTCTTCGCTGATCGGCTTCTCGCATTCGAAGGTGATCGCTTCGCAATGGGCGCGCAGCACCGGCACGCGGACGCAGGTGACGCCGACGGCGATCTTCTCGTCCTCGAAGATCTTGTGCGTCTCCTTGATGACCTTGGTTTCCTCGTCGTTGTAGCCGGTGTCGGGATCAACAGCGGTGTTGTGGTTGAACAGGTTGAAGGCGTAGGGGTGCGGCATCACCTTCGGCGTGTAGACTTGGCCGTTGAGGTTGGCGCGGGTCGATTCCACCAGCTCTTCCATGGCGGCTGCACCAGCCCCGCTGGCAGCCTGGTAGGTCGAGATGATCAGCCGCTTGATGCGGTTGTTCTGATGGATCGGCCATAGCGGCACCAGCGCGGTGATCGCGGCGCAATTGGGGTTGGCGATGATACCCTTGTGATCGCGGATGCGGCCGGCGTTGATCTCGGGGATCACCAGCGGCACGTTCGGGTCCATGCGGAAGGCGGAGGAATTGTCGATCACGACGGCGCCGGCCTTCACCGCGATGGGAGCAAACTTGCGGGAAATACCGCCGCCGGCCGAGAACAGCGCGATATCGACGCCGTCGAAAGAGCGCTCGTTCAGCTCCTCGATCACCACCTTCTGGCCGCGGAAATCGATGGTCTTGCCGGCCGAGCGGGCGCTTGCCAGCGCCTTGAGCTTGCCGACGCGAAAGCCGCGCTTGTCCATGGTGGCGATGAATTCGGCGCCGACCGCGCCGGTGACGCCGACGATGGCTACAACGGGATCGTTCTTCACTGCGGCGTTCACTTGGGTCTCCATCTATTTGAGCATGACTTTTCCGGATCATGCTGCAGGCAATAAAAAAGCCCCGGTCCTTTTCAGGCGGGGCTTCGGGTTGAATTGATGCGATCGTTCGACTACGCGCGCACGCCTCCCGAGGCCCCAGAGGGCTTGGTGGTTTTGGTGGTGCGTTTGGTCGAGGTCGTCATGGCGCGGACTTATGCTGAAAACTTTCACCGGCGTCAACGGTTTTTGGGACGGAAATAGCCGTCAACGAGGTTGAATTGGGCACGCCTGTCGCGCCATAAGCCCCCCATGAGCCTTCCTAATCATTTCGAGCTGCTCGCAACCGACGGGGCCGCCCGCACCGGGCGCCTGACCACGCCGCACGGCGTGGTGCGGACGCCGGCCTTCATGCCGGTCGGAACCGCCGGTGCCATGAAGGGCATGCACTGGCGCGAGGTGCGCGAGGCCGGCGCCGATATCGTGCTAGGCAACACCTATCATCTGATGCTGCGGCCGGGTGCCGAGCGCATCGCCACGCTTGGCGGCCTGCAGCGATTTACCGGCTGGGGCGGTCCCATGCTGACCGACTCCGGCGGCTTCCAGGTGATGTCGCTCGCCGAGCTGCGCAAGGTCAGTGAGAAGGCCGTCACCTTCCGCTCGCACATCGACGGCGCCAAAGTCGAGCTGTCGCCGGAGCGTTCGATCGAGGTGCAGCGATTGCTCGGCTCCGACATCGCGATGCAGATGGACGAGTGCGTGCGGCTGCCGGCGGAGCGCGCCGATATCGAGCGCGCGATGCAATTGTCGCTGCGCTGGGCCGAGCGCAGCAAGCGCGCGTTCGAGACGGCGCCGGATGGCTACATGCTGTTCGGCATCGTCCAGGGCGGTGACGTGCCCGAACTTCGTCACGTGAGTGCGCGAAAACTGGTCGATGCCGGCTTTCACGGTTACGCGATTGGCGGTCTCGCGGTCGGCGAGCCGCAAGCGGTGATGCTTGATATGATCGAGGAGACGGCACCGGAATTGCCGGCGGACCGGCCGCGCTATCTGATGGGTGTTGGCACGCCCGACGACATGCTGGAAGCCGTCGCGCGTGGCGTCGACATGTTCGACTGCGTGATGCCGACGCGGAACGGACGCCACGGCATGGCGTTTACCCGGTTCGGCCAGATCAACCTGCGCAATGCGCGCCACATCGACGATCCACGTCCGCTGGACGAGGAGAGCCCGTGGTCGGCAGCGCGCAATTATTCGCGCGCCTATCTGCATCACCTGGTGCGATCAGGCGAGACTCTAGGCGCCATGCTGCTGTCGGAAATCAACGTCGCCTATTACCAGCATCTCATGGCTGGCATTCGCGACGCGATCGCAAAAGGAAGGTTCGAGGATTTCCGAAATGAAACGCGCGCCGGTTGGGCGCGCGGGGACATCGCTCCAAGGTGAGCGCTTTAAGAATTCAGTTACACGCGAACCGTTTCACCGAATGTTTGGTTACGAAACCGTAGCCGCAGGTGTCGCAGGTCCAGAGATAGCTGATCAAATGGTCGTGTAAGTAGGCGGATGCTTCCGCGGCTATCATGGAGTCAGCACACACCGGGCACGTCGGCAAATCGCACCCGCGAGGGTCCGGCCTGGAGGCAACGGTCGACAGGACTTCAGCAACTGCTGGCATCTTGACCTCCCTGCGATCTGGTTCTGAGCTTGACTGTGGCTTTTCTTATACACTGATTTCTTTGACGATGTCGCAACACAAATGCGTAGCTTTGACGTTATTTGTGATCTTTTCGATTTTGCAATGCAGCGAATGTGCGCCTCACGTCTTTCGCTCTTGCGCACCGCCACATGCCGCTTCTAATTAGGGAAGACCGCATATTTCCCGCACATTCTCGCCACAGGAGCCCGTGATGGACGCGTCGTCGACAACGAGTGCAGTGCAACGTCCCGGACGGGGACTGGTTTACGATTCCATCGTCGATGCCGTCGGCAACACGCCGATCGTCCGGCTGCGCAAATTGCCGCAGGCGCATGGCGTCAACGCGACCATCCTCGCCAAGCTCGAATATCTCAATCCGGCGGCGAGCGTGAAGGACCGCATCGGCGCCGCCATGATCATCGCGATGGAGAAGGCCGGCATCATCAACGCCGATACTGTGCTGATCGAGCCGACCTCGGGCAATACCGGAATAGCGCTCGCCTTCGTCGCCGCTTCGCGCGGCTATCGGCTGAAGCTGGTGATGCCGGAATCGATGTCGATCGAACGCCGCAAGATGCTGGCCTTCCTCGGCGCCGAGATCGTGTTGACGCCTGCGGCGCAAGGCATGAAGGGCTCGATTGCCACCGCCGAAGAGTTGGTGCGGACGACGCCGAACGCGGTGATGCCGCAGCAGTTCAAGAACCTCGCCAATCCCGAGATCCATCGCCGCACCACCGCGGAGGAAATCTGGAACGACACCGGCGGCAATATTGATTTCTTCGTCGCCGGCGTCGGTACCGGCGGCACCATCACCGGCGTCGGCCAGGTGCTCAAGCCGCGCAAGCCGTCGTTGCGCATCGTAGCTGTCGAGCCCGAGGAAAGCCCGGTGCTGTCGGGCGGGCAGCACACGCCGCACAAGATCCAGGGCATCGGCGCGGGATTCATTCCAGACATCCTCGACCGCTCCGTGATCGACGAGATCGTCAAGGTCAACAGCCAGACCGCGCTCGAAACCGCGCGCGAACTGGCACGTAGCGAAGGCATTCCCGGCGGCATCTCCTCGGGCGCCGCGATCGCGGCGGCGCTCGAGATCGGCAAGCGGCCGGAGGCCGCCGGCAAGACGATTTTGGCTATCGTGCCGTCGTTCTCCGAGCGCTATCTGTCGACAGTTCTGTTTGAAGGAATCTTAGAGATGGCGGATCAGCCGAGACGGCCGAGAACCCTGAACGACGCCCGCAGCGAGGCCGAAGCCGCGTTCAAGCGCACCACCACCAAGGTGGTGGAGGCGCCGCCGAAGACGACCGCACTTCCCGGCGTGAAGGAATTGGTTTCGCTGCGCATCGACCAGGAGGTGCTGGAATATTTCCAGGAGGGCGGCCCCGGCTGGCAGGACCGCATCAACGACGCGCTGCGAAAGGCCGCGGGCAAGTAGCAGCGTCTAGATTGTTTCGGAGATGACGATCGTGATGTGCGGTGCGGGCGGTCGAGCACTTTGAAGAGATCGAGGATCACGTACATTATTATGAAACAGGTTTCGACCGTCGCGGGACGTGGGTCTAGCCGCCCGGTGGGGCCATGGCCTTATCGCTCTGGGCGATCCCGGCGTCGCTTATCCTGCCGGCGGCAAGTTCGATGAATGCTTTGACCAGCGGCGAAAGGTGACGGCTGCTCGGGTATACGACATAGAGGCCGCCCGCCGGTGTCGTGTAGCCCTCGAGAACCCGGCGTAACCGCCCGTCGGTGATGGGCGCCTCGACAATTCCGTGGGGCAACTGGGCGATGCCATAGCCCGCAATTGCAGCGGCAATCACGGCCTGCATCTCGTTGGCGGCGAAGCGTCCGCTCACTGTGACCGTTTCCTGGCCGTGCGGTCCGTCGAGCACCCAGCTCGCATTGGCCGTCGATGCACCCGCGATGACGCAGTGATGGCGGACGAGGTCCGCCGGCACGGCCGGTACGCCGCGGCGCGCGAGATAGCCTGGGCTGGCGCACAGGACTCGGTGCGTGGCGCCGAGCTTGCGGGCGATCAGCGTGGAATCTTGAAGGATCCCGGTACGGAAAGCGAGGTCGATTCCACTCTCGACCAGATTGAGCTTGTCGTCGGTGAGGCGCAGTTCGACCTTTGTTTTCGGATGCAGCGCAAGAAAGTCAAACACCATGCCGGTCAGGAAATGACCGCCAAAGCCGACGGGAGATGAAATGCGGATCGTGCCTGACGGTTCCGTTCGTGCTTCCGAGAGTTGCAGGTTAGCTTCATCGAGGGCGCGCAGGGCGAGACTGCTGCGTTCGTAATAGAGACGTCCTGCATCCGTCAGGTTGAGGCTGCGTGTCGTGCGCTGAAGCAGCCGCACGCCAACCTCGCGTTCGAGCGCGGCAACGCGGCGGCTGACTGTGGTCTTGGGCATGCCGAGGAGCCGTGCAGCGGCCGTGAAACTGCCGGCTTCGACGACACGGGCAAACATCACGATATCGTTCAGATCGACCATTGTATCCAAAATTGAGACTATGTTTCTCAACTTTATCCAATTATGGATCAATTCGGAAGCCGCTAGCTTCGCTCCATTGGAAACAAAGGAGCCACCCATGACTACCAAGCGAAATGTTCTGGTTACCGGCGCGACGGGCCAACAGGGAGGTGCGGTTGCGCGCGCCCTTCTGGCCAGGGGACATCGAGTCAAGGCACTCACCCGCAAGCCGGACAACGAGGCTGCACAGCGGCTGGCGTCGGCTGGCGCCGTTGTCGAGGCAGGCGATCTCGGTGATGCAGCCTCCGTCATGAAGGCGGCCGGTGGCGTCGACACCCTGTTCTTGATGGGCAACAGCTATGAGGCCGGCATAGAAGAAGAGACCCGGCAGGGAATCATTGCCGCCGACGCGGCGAAGGCTGCCGGCGTTGGGCATTTGATCTATTCGTCCGTCGCCAATGCCGACAAGAAGACAGGCGTCCCGCATTTCGACAGCAAATACCTTGTCGAGCGGCACATCGCCGGGCTCGGCATCCCCTACACCATCAGTGCGCCGGTTGCCTTCATGGAGAATATCGTGATGCCGCGATCGGTCAGCGCGCTACGCCAGGGCGTGCACGCCTTTCCAATGCCTGCGAAACGGGTGCTCCAATTGGTGGCGCTTGCTGATATCGGGGCATTCGTCGCAGCGTTGGCGGAGCGGCGCGAGCGAGTGTTCGGACAGCGCTTTGATTTCGCTGGCGACGAGTTATCAGGCGAAGAGCAAGCGAAAATCCTCGCACAAGCCACAGGTCGCGCGGTCAACTATCAGGAAATCCCAATCGCCGCGGTCCGCCAGCAAAGCGAGGATCTGGCGCTGATGGCCGAATGGTTCGATCGCGTCGGCTACGGTGTCGACATCGCCGCGTTACATGCGGCTTTCCCCGAGGTCCGCTGGCACAGTTTCAGCGACTGGGCTCGCGAATTCGACTGGAGCGTTCTCGCGCAGGCGAATTCTGCCGCCTGAGCTGCTTTGCGGAAATCACTGGCGCCGTTGCTGACATGTTGCAGGAGCGTGATGACGGTGCGGTGCGTCGCCATCGCGCTCCAATTCCGTGTTCGAACGCGATCTCAGCGCAGCATGCCGCCGATCACGCCGCCCATGAACGCGCCGGGGTTCGGACCGCCGCCGCCACCGTGATAGTGACGGCTGCCTCCACCACCGCCACCGCCGCCGCTACGACGGCGGGCAGGGCGATCCTCGTCATCGCCTGAACTCGCCGTGCTCGTAGCCGAGACGATCTCGGTCAACAGCGCCTTGTGCTGCAACTTGTTGAGAAAGCCGGTCTTGGGATAGCCGCGCGCGGCCTGCCAGCGCGTGATTACCGCGCGGGTTGCTTCATCGAACTTGCCGGTGACCTTGGTGTCGAAGCCGAGCCCGGTGAGGCGGCGCTGCACGTCACGGCGCTGGCCCTTGTCGAGGCCGATCTGGTCCTCTGTGACCTGGCTTGAATCCTCGGTGAAGGTCGCGGGATCGATGCCGGTGGTCAGGTTGCGGGTCGTGGTGCTCGGACCATTTTCAAGAGCTGCGATGCGTGACAGCGCCAGCGCCTTGAACTGGCCGTTCGGATAGTTGGTGAGGTAGGCGTTCAACTCTTCCGGCTTGTTGGAGTCCTTGATCGACCGCCAGAATTCCAGCTCGACATCCGAACCTGGCGCGGCGGCCACGGAGGTTGGAGCTGAAGGTGCGGCAGCTGTCGGCCCACCGGCCGGCGCCGGCGCGCCGTTAAGATAGACCGAGCCGATCAGGTTGGTGTGGCCCCAGGGCAATTGCCCCTTGTTGGTCTCCTCGTTGACCTGGGCACGGACCTTGGTCATGGCCTGCTGGATCTCGACGCCGGGCTGGGCGATGTTGGCGATCAGCGCGCGGGTGAAGGGGCTGTTGGTGCCTTCCTGGCCGTCGAGCGCGGTCTGGCCGGGGCCTGTCGCGAACGCGATCAGCGTGCCTTCCCCGGATTTCATCTCGGCAAGGCCGGTCTGCACCGAGACGCTGCGGGTGGCCGAGTTCGACTTGATCTTGGCGGCAAAGGGGTTGTCGCG
The DNA here is from genome assembly GCA_963774775.1 of uncultured Alphaproteobacteria bacterium. Lineage (GTDB taxonomy): Bacteria > Pseudomonadota > Alphaproteobacteria > Rhizobiales > Xanthobacteraceae > Bradyrhizobium. The sequence continues at coordinate 27,994 of CAVZGZ010000047.1, read as the reverse complement.
GCAGGCGTCGAGGAACACCAGCTTGACCTTGGCGTCGCTCATGGTCTGGTCGAGCGTGAGGTCGATGTTGATGGCCGCACCCAGCTTGACGTCCATTTCGGATTTGATGTCGGCATCGACCGGCAACAGATAGTTGGTGCCGCTGATCGCAATGCCGTGGCCGGCATAGAAGAACACGGCAACGTCAGCGCCCTGCGCCTTCTTGCCAAAGTCGAGCAGTTTTTCCGTCATCTTGTCGCGCGTGAGGTTGGTGCCTTCCACGACTTCGAAGCCGACATTGCGCAGCACACCCGCGATCGCCTTGGCGTCGATCGGTGGGTTGGGAAGTTGCGCGACATTCTTGTAGGCGCCGTTGCCGACCACGAAAGCGACGCGCTTTTCGGCGTTAGCGGCGGTGGCGGCAAAAGCCATCCAGATCAGAGAAACAATGAGGGTTAGGGTGCGCATCTGAAATCCCCCTGGCAGAATCGAAAAGGTATTCGCTGTAAACGTTCGTGGCAGAATACACGAAAAAACCATACTTCGGGCAGCAAAAAATTGACGTGGCCCGCAATTGCCGGAACGGCCATCCCTTACCGCTGGGGTAGCGGAGCAGGGCTGACGCAGCGCGTGATGCAGATCACAGCCGCGCCAAGAAACGTAGCGAAATCAGGTTCCGGCGCGGGCCGCGAGCGGCGCATTCGGTTTCAGGTTCAACAGATTGCCGGTCAGGATCAGCGCCGCACCCAGCACGGTGAAGAGATCCAGCCGTTCCGAATAGATCAGCCAGCCGGCGATCGCGGTCAAGGGAACGCGCAGGAAGTCCATCGGGATCACGACGGTGGCGTCCGCATGCAGCAACGCGCGCGCCATGCAGTAGTGCGAGAATGTGCCGCAAAATGCGATCACGACCACCCAGCCCCAGGTATAGGCCGGGGGCCATTGCCAGACATAGAGCGCCGGGAAAAAGCCCGCCGCTGATTGCACCACCAGCATCCAGAAGATGATTGCCAACGTCTGTTCAGTACGCGTGAGCGACTTGACCACGGCGACCGAGATGCCGAAGCCGACGGCGGCTGCGAGCGCGATCAACTGCCCCGGATTGATCTCGCCGGTGGCGGGGCGGACGATTACGATCACGCCGACCAGGCCGAGCACGATTGCTGCGATCTTCCAGGCCGTCATGCGTTCGCCGAGAAAACTCGCGGCGAGGATCGCAGTCCAGATCGGCATGGTGAATTCGATCGCCACCACCTGGCCGAGCGGGATCAGCGTCAGCGCGAAGAACCAGCCGAGTTGTGAGGCGTAGTGGATCAAATTGCGCGCGATATGCACATGCACCCGCGCCGTCTTCACCACACTGAATCCGCCGTTCATGCTGATCAGCGGGTACAGCATGAACAAGCCGAGGATCGAGCGCACTTCCATCAGCTGAAATACGTTCATCGCGCGCATGCCTTCGCGGCCGGCGACGGCCACGATCAGCATCAGCGTGAGCCAGCCCGCCATCCACAGCGCGGCCTTGGTTTTGGAGGGAGTGCGGTCCATGGTCGGGAGGCGGGCCGAGCGGGTTGGGTGAGGGCAGGCCGGTATCGGCGAGATGATGATGGTTTGCAACGTGCAAATCTGCCGATGCTGTGATGCTACTAGCGGGCGAAGTGGAAGTGTTCCCCGGTTCGGTGCTAAGGATCGCTCGATTTTACTCGTCATTCCGGGGCGCGAAGCGAAGTCTCGAGATTCCCCGATGTGCAAGTGCACATCTGAGGTCTGGTCCTTCGGACCATCCCGGAATGACGACGAACATTTGGGAGGACTAGCGCATGCGTATCTTGCAACCGGCCGAATGGTCGAAACCCCGCGGCTTCTCGCACGGCGTGGCCTTCGAGGGCCCCGGCCAATGGATCGTGCTCGCCGGCCAGACCGGCGGCGACGAAAAGGGCGACTATGCGCCTGATATGGCCGCCCAGGTCGGCACCGCGCTGAAGCGTATCATCAAGCTGTTGCACGAGGCCGGCGCCGGTCCCGAGCACATCGTGCGCCTGACCTGGTATCTCACCAGCCGCAGCGAATATGAGGCGGCCGCCGCCGGCATCGGCGCGGCATGGAAGGAAACGCTGGGGCGCAACTTCCCGCCATCGACGCTGCTTTATATCGATGGTCTGGTAGATAGCCGCGCCAAGGTCGAAATCGAAGTCACCGCTTACGTTCCCGCGGCTTAAAAGGTTTTATCAATGAGCAATCGATCCACATCTGCGGACTTCGTGACTGCATTCGCCACCGGCTGGCCCGAGCAACAGCCCGACATCATGGTGCTGTCGTTGACTACGCACAAAGGCGTCCAGGATTTCGCATTCAACAAGGAGCAGGCGCTGTTGATCGCCAAGACGATCAAGGAGACAGCGGCGAGGTTGGCAAAACCGAAGACGAGCTAACAAAGAAGACGAGCTAACAAAAAAGCCCCCGGCTTTGTGACCCCGGGGGCGCTCCTAGCGCCCCGGGGGCGCTTCGTTTTGGGAGCTTATTTCGACAGCGAGATATTGGCGCCCCTGAACTGGCTGTCGGCCCGCATGACAACCGACTGCTTGTTGCCCACCGTGCGCAGCGAGATATTGGCGTTGAAGCCGACCGTGCTGGCAACGACCTGGAAATTGCCGCCGCCGCCGTGGCCCTCGAGGTTGCCGCTGATGTTACGGCTGCTCTCGCTCCAGGTGCCGGACACCGCTCCGCCGCGGTCGGCCACGTTGGCCTGCAGGTTGAACCTGTAGGCATCGCTGGCGCAGGTCAGCGTCATTTCCATGTTGGGCCCACCGACCCGATAGGTCGCGCGGCAGCGAATCCGCTCGTTCGAACCATCGTCCAGCGTGACGGTGCCGCCGCCGGACCAGCTGCCGGCCATTCCCGCGAATGGGCTCGACTGGGCGTGGCTGGGAGAGACAGCAAGGGCTGTCACGAAAAACGCGCCGGCTGCGAATGTCAGCCGCCGCGCGTGACCGAATAGTTTTGAAGTTCGGCTTATCTTACTGACGGGACGCTTCCCATCGACCGCTGCAAGGTACGCCAGCTGATGCGCCATTCCACTTCCCCGATCCGGAGTTACCGTTGAGTTGACCGTTCGCATATGCACCATTGATCGAGACTCGCACAAGTCCCCCACTGCCCACACTGCCGGAGATTGCAGCACCGGGTGCGGTAATTTTTCCGTCAGCGACAGTCAGGGTTGAGCTGGTCTGCGCATCGCAGCTGCCGGTCTTGGTGACCACGGTAACCTGCCACAAGCCGTCATAGGGCGTCTGGGCGGAAGCGGGGGCAGCAGCGACGGCTGCGGCGGAGGCGAGAAACGAGGCAACAAAAAACCTGCGGATGCGGTTCGGACGCATGATCAAAAATCCCTGAAATGTGTGTGATGAACGCGGCTTATCCGGGCAGATTGTGTTTAAACTTTGATGCACCGCAACAACACGAGAAGTTCCCACAGGTTCAAACACATCAAAGTGAATCTGGTTCCGGTCCCGGAACAGAAAGGATCGCATTGTTGGCGTTTTATTTTCTGACGTCGCGGGTAGGGCCGAACCGGACCTAGTGCTTGCCGTCGGGGAGGCTCGGCGCTTTGGTCGCAAATTGCTCGTCCTGGGGCCTGGCGGGCAGGGTCTTGTGGGTTTTGGCGTAGTCGATGATCTCGCCCAGCAGCCGGTACCCGAGCGGCGCCAGCGCGCGCTCCCACAATTCGCGTGCGGTCTCGCCCTTCTTGACGAATACCCAGTCTTGGGCGGCGATGGCGCCGGCATCCATTCGGTCGGCGAGGTGGTAGATGCTGCCGCCGGCGATCGGGTCGCCTTCCCTGATGGTCCATTCCACCGCGGCAATGCCGCGGTGCCGGGGCAGCAGCGATGGATGGTAACCGATGCCGCCTAGCCTGGCTGCGGCCAGCGCCTCCTTGCTGACGCGGGCATGGCTGTGCGCGGTCACGATCAGATCGGTATTCGCTGCGATCTCTGACGCGGTGACGATTTTCGGGTCGGCCTGTACCACCACCTCGATACCGGCGGCTCTGGCGGATGCCGCCAGCCGGTCTTCACCGTCGTGAACGACGACCCTCGCGATGTCGACGCCGCGTTCGCGCAGCATATTGAAAGTCGTCACGCCGAAATGGCGGGAGCCGACGAGGGTGATCCGCATAAGTTCAAATCCGTGATTGGTGAGACCGATATGCCGATAGCATACCGCTGCGGCCTGTTCCGCCACGGGGGCGGATGGCGCCGGGTTATCAACAGGACGGGGCGGCCATCGGCCGGTTTGATCTCATGAGTACCGCCCAGCTTCCCTGGCTGTCGCAAGCTCAGGCAGTTCCGCCCGGCTCGCCAGCGCCTTGTGGATGCGGCGGCCGTCGGGCAGGCCGCGCCTGATCCGCTCAGTTGCAGGCCAGGATTCGGAGTTCGGGCTTTGCAAAGGTCCGCGTTGAACCGGCTGATGGCTCCGGCTGTCGTCGCGCGACAGCCTCAAGGTGCGCGCGCAGATCGGCGGTGCATTGCTTCATCTGGTTGCGTAGCTCGCGGCGAGTGAAGGGCGTCAGCGACGGATCGCCGAGTTGCTGCCAGACTGCACGCAGCCGTTCCTGCAGGGTGCGAATATTCTGATCCAAAACTTCAGGCTGGGCCATTCGCCGGAATCCCAAGAAGCGATCGGCAACAAGAATAATTCTGATTCGCCCGGAAAGACCTAGCGCCAAATGAATTCGTGACCGGATTCACAACCAACAGGGGCCACCGAACGCCGTTCGCGCCGGTCAGCCTGATTTTGTGCGGAGAAAATCCATCGCCACGGGCATGGCCAACAGGTCAGCCGATATCATCGCCATGTGGCGTATCTGCGCGCTGGAAAGGCCGAGATCGTGCTGCGCCAGGTAGCCGAGCATGAGCGCAGCGTAGCCTGCGACGCACACCGCAATGATGATGGTCTCGAAATCGACTCTGTTTTCCATGACGGACACCGTGATTTTGCGGAGTCGGTATAGCTGACGGCGGGATCGGGGACTGTGAGCTGGCTCACTGCCGGTTAAGCCGACGGTGGCGGGCGCGCGTCGCTCCGTTGCGCGCTCCGTGCTGCAGAGCCGATCATCATGCGCGGAGGCGCCGGCATCACTCCGAGCAAAGATAGGTTCGGGGGATGATGCGGTAGGCGGTGTAGCGATGATAGGGGCGGTAGGCGTAGCCGAGATACGAAGCCGGCGGTTCGCCGCCATAATAAGCACCGTAGTAGAAATTCTGCACGGGGCCGTCGCTGCAGCGGTACGGAACCCAGACGCGGGGAAGCGGGGATCGTATGCCAAGCTCTTCGGGAATGGTTGGCCAGCGTTCGTGGGCCTGTGCCGACGCTGGCGTCCCGAGGGTGGTCACCGCCAACAAGATGGCGGCTGCGAAAGCTGATGCGTTAGTCATCGGCAAGCCCTGTATCTGGCGTAACACGCCCGGTCGCCAGCAGGCTGCCAGCAAACGCGGCGCGGGTCTACGCCGGCCAAGGGCTTCTTGAGCCTATTTGGCTGCTGGCAACTTCACCGGGACATGCGGCGACGTGCTCACCACACGCGCGCTCCCGTCGGGGTAGGTGTTGCTCTTGAGGGTTTCCAACATCAGGAAGAATTTCTCGGAAAGCATGGGCGTCGCCTCGCGATTACTCCTTTATTGTGTCGTTGGAATTCGCTGGAAATTCAATCAAGTAAACGCGAGGTTGCGACGCCACCTCAATGTTGCGGTGCAATCAGGTCCCGGCGCCCTCATTCCCGGGATCAGCGCCGCATGTCGCATGGCCCTGTAACGTTGCCTTGATAAAATACCATCGATCGCGAACCCGATTGTACCTCCACCAAATTCTACCGCCGTGCACGCGAATGAGGATACGATCGAGGGATTAGGAATGGGCATTCCCTGGGGGTGGTTGTGAACTGGATTCAGGCTCTGGTTCAGCGCTGGCGCTCACGAAATCTGATGTTGGTCTGTCCGAGTTGCAGAGAGACAGCTTTATTGGAAGCGTTCAGGCGCGCGCGATACATGTTGGGAGACGAAAAGCTGGCATGTGAGCACTGCGGTGAAGCCAACAGCGTCACTCTTTGGCGCTTTGAGGGCTTCTCCGGAACAAACTGCCACGCAAACGGCGCCGATTTTTCGTTGGTAAACTGAGAAGCGCCCGTCCACCTGAGGGCCAGGGCGAGTGAAGCCCCGTCTGCACGTCGGAGCTGCCGCCTCGAAGCGGTGGGAATCTACGCAAACGGGTGAATTTTTGCCAAAAATCACGCGCAGTCTGGCCGGACCATTCCGGGGACGCCCCATGGTTTGGTCAAGCGCGGCGTATGTCGTCCGGCAACGTCGTACGTCGGGCCGCTTCGGGGCGAGCGGCGACGGGATCATGGGGAGGGTTGTCCATTGGCAAAAAAGGGCATCACAGGCCACGACGAATGGGTGGTCACGGAGGCATTGGCTACAGCCCTCGTCGCGCTGGAGCAACTTCCGCCGAAACACCAGCCGCGAACCCATATGGACGACATCAAGAAGCTCTTGACCGCCGGTTGCCAGCCCGGCGCGATGCCGCTGCATCTGGCCCAGGCAAAGTGCAGGCTGTTTCCCGAGAAAGATCCTCTGACGATCTACCGTGAATACGGCCTTGAGGACGGTCAGGGTTGATAAGACGACTGCCTCATCCTCCGCGACGAGCGCTTTCGCGGGGAGTCACAACCATCCGACGCGCCGGAATCGCCAGTACAGCGCCGCGCACATCACAACGATAGCACCCATCACGTAGAAATAGCCGTACTCCCATTGCAGCTCCGGGATATTCTTGAAGTTCATGCCGTAAATTCCGGCGACCATGGTCGGGACCGCGATGATGGCAAGCCAGGAAGCGAGCCTCTTGGAGACCGTGGTCTCCTGGGCCTGGCCGACCAGAAGGCTTGCTTCGAAGGCGAACGCGAGCACCTCGCGAAGCGAGTCGATTTGCTCCTGAACCGTGCGGACATGATCCGTCACGTCGCGGAACAGCGGCTGCATGGTTGGACGCACCATCGGCAGATTGTCATGTTCGAGCCTGCGGCAGACCTCGACCAGCGGCCCGACCGCGTTTCGCAGGCGCAAGAGATCGCGCCGCAACAAATAAAGCCGCTCGATCTGCGCGCGCGTCATCGCGCTCGCCAGCACCTGCGCCTCCATTGCTTCGACTTCTTCCTGAATGGTTTCGAGCACGGGCGAGTAATTGTCGACGATGAAATCGAGGATCGCGTAGAGAATGTAGTCCTCGCCGCGGGCCAGCGCCCGCGGGCAGCTTTCGCAGCGCTCCCGCACCGGCGTGTAGGACGTTGAGGGGCCGTGACGGACCGAGACGAGATATCCTTCGCCGACGAACAAATGGGTTTCGCCGAATGCGATGCTTTCGCCGTCGAGTTGCGCGGTGCGCGCGACGATGAACAGCGCTTCGCCATATTGTTCGATCTTGGGCCGCTGGTGGGCGTGGTCGGCGTCCTCGATGGCGAGATCGTGCAACTGGAATTGCCGCTGCACAGCACGGAGCAGCGCCATATCCGGTTCGTGCAGTCCGATCCAGACGACGTGGCCAGGCCGGCTTCGCCAGCCCGCGGCGTCCTCGACGGCGATGTTGGCGACGCGCCGGCCATCGACATAGGCGCCTGCCGCGACAACACCTTCGGAGGTGACAGGCTCAGTCGCCAATACCGCTTGCGGAGCTACGTTCATGGTTTCCGTCCCTCAATGATCGAGGTTGAAGCTTGGCCCGCCGCCGTTTCTTTCAGGGAAGGCTAGCACCGGAAATTTCGAGGTCAAATTTAATCGGCCCGTAGCGGGATGGTCGAAAATCATTCGAACGTGGATGAGCAGGCTTACAAGGCCGTACTCGAGCGAATATCTGTCCCTGACGAGAAGTACGATCCGTGGCAAGCCGGGATGGCCCTGAAGCCAAAGGCACGGACTGCCCGGGGTTTTGAGGGATGCCATGACCGAGCATATCATTGTCGAAGATGCGGACTCCACGCGCACGATCACGATGCGGCGTCCGGAGAAGAAGAACACGCTGACGCAGGAGATGTATCTTGCGATGAGCGATGCGATCGACAGCGCGCAATCCAATCCGGCGATCCGCTGCCTGATCCTGACCGGACGTTCGGGGGTATTCACCGCCGGCAACGACATCGGCGATTTTCTGCAGGCCGCGACGGAGAAATCCGACGTGGCGCGGCCGCGAAACGCGGTGATCTTTCTCCAGTCGCTGGTGAACAACAAGAAACCGATCATCGCCGCCGTCGATGGCATCGCCATCGGTATCGGCACCACGATGGTGTTTCATTGCGACTACGTGGTCGCGAGCACGACGACGACGTTCTCTTCGCCCTTCATCCAGTACGGCCTCGTGCCTGACGGCGCGACCAGCCTGCTGGTGCCGCAAATGGTGGGGCATCAGCGCGCGTTCTCCATGCTGGTCATGGGGCGGCCGATCACCGCCGAAGACGCCCGCGAAGCCGGCTTCGTCAACATGGTCGTTTCGCCCGGCCATGCCGTCGTCGAAGCCAGGAAGGTGGCACGCGAAATCTGCGCGCTGCCGGCGGACGCGGTCGAGATTTCCCGAAAATTGTTGAAGCTGCCCACCGAGGAACTGATCCGCCGGGTCGACCAGGAAAACGAATTCTTCGGCGAGCGGATGCGTTCACCGGAAGCCATCGCCGCGTTTCAGAACTTCTTTCTACGTAAGACGCGGTGACGGTACTCCCTTGGGCATTCTGCGGGGCGGGACGCCATTGTCGTCGGCTTGGCTTGAAATTTGTTCTCTTTTCGTTCACATTGGGCGAAACCCCGGAACAACCGCCATGGATGCCGAAAAAGAGCAGGAAATCATCCGTTTGTGGAACCGGCTGCGCCGTCTCGAGCGAGAGGGCCGCCCTGCGGCTGACATTCGGCGGCAGATCGAAAAGGCGCTTGCCGAGCGAGACCGTCATGCAGCTTGATGCCATCAGGTCCGAAATCGAGCGGATGCGTACGCAGGTTGCCCGCCAGCGTGGCGAGATCCGTCAGTTGCAGCGCGCCGGCATCGCCACGGCCTCGGCCGAGGCGCTGCTGGAGCGGATGCAAAACCGGGTCGACGAACTCTGCGCCGAGCGCGACCGGCTGAAAAAGGAGCAGGGGCCTGTAAAGGGCCGGGTGTTGGGCGGTCGGAACTGGTAACGCCGCGCAGGGCCTGCGCGCTGGAACGGCGATGAGGCTGACAAGCTCCCCGGTTTCGGTGGCTGCTGCGGGCTGGTATGCATGCGCAGCGGCGGACGCCAGGTCCGCTCTTCGAACGGATTGCGTGCAGCCGTCTGGCTGCTCAGGAAATGAGAAGGACAACAGCAATGATCGAGACGGTTGGCATCATCGGGGCCGGCACCATGGGCAACGGTATCGCCCAGGTCAGCGCGGCCGCAGGGCTTGGCGTGACCATGGTAGATATCTCGGAGGCTGCGGTCGCGCGCGGCCTCGCTGCGGTGGGCTCCAGTCTCGACCGCCTGGTCAAGAAGGAGAAGATGAGCGCCGCCGACCGTGAGGCGGCGATGTCGCGCATCCTGGCGACGACCGACAAGGCCAAGCTTGCTACATGCGACCTCGTCATCGAGGCCGCGACCGAGAACGAGGAACTGAAGGTCAAGATCCTGAAGGACCTTTGCGCAACGCTGCAGCCGCGGGGATTGGTCGCCACCAACACCTCCTCGATCTCGATCACCAAGCTTGCGGCGGCGACCGACCGCCCCGACCGCTTCATCGGCATGCATTTCTTCAATCCCGTCCCGGTCATGGCTCTGCTGGAATTGATCCGTGGCCTGCAAACCTCCGACGACACCGTCGCCAAGGCCGAGGCCTTCTCAAAGCGGATCGGCAAGGTATCGATCACAGCGAAGAACAGCCCGGGCTTTGCGGTCAACCGCATCCTGTGTCCGATGATCAATGAGGCGATCTTCGCCCTGCAGGAGGGGCTTGCGACGGCGGAAGAGATCGACGCCGGCATGAAGCTCGGCTGCAATCACCCGATCGGCCCGCTGGCGCTGGCCGATCTGATCGGGCTGGACACCATGCTGTCGGTGATGGATGTGTTCTACAAAGGCTTCAACGATCCGAAATATCGTCCGGCCCCGCTCTTGAAAGAGATGGTCGACGCTGGTCTGCTTGGCCGCAAGACGGGCAGGGGCTTTTATAGCTACGGCACCTAGCCGCAAGGGGCTCTGGCGCAATGCGCCTCGTTTTCGGCGAGAGGAGGCGCGTTGATCCGCTTCTCGCGCGACGGCCGGTTCGGCAGAATTGGCGGGAATTGAATTGAGATGCGGATAGAGGCGGCGGTCACCCAAGGCCTGGGCTGGGCGAGCGGCAGGAGCTACGCGGACGGTGCTCCCGGGACGATCGTGCTGCAGAAGCCTCTCATCCGGCCCTATTTTCCCGAGATCATGAAGTGTCACGACGGCACTATCAATCTGTTGCTGGACGATCCACTACAGATCAGGCTTCCCGACATCGTGACGCCGCCGCTTGATTGGAATTCCGTCGAGTTTCCCGATGGCGAGAGATTCGGATTTACGGAGATCGAATTTGAACTGAGCGGAGTGTCTCACAGGGCGTGGCTCTATGCGCCCGAGCACTCGCCACATCGTTTCAACAGCAGGATCGTCGAAGTGCTGACCGAGAAGCTGGATGGCATCGAACCTGGAATTAGATGTGCAATACACGTCAAGCGCGTCATTGAAATGCTTGTGATCTGATGGTCCTGCTGTCGCCAATCCTGCTTGCGTCCCGCGCGCCGGGTCAAGCGCAACCGTAGTCACCCGGATGGATAGCGGGTTCGATTTCGCTTAAGCCGAGATGACCTGCACCTAATGGGGCGGGGGGATCAGATCACGAGGCCCGGGCTCCTAGGCACTCCGGGCCTCGTGTTTTTTGGTCGGCACCGGGGCCGAGACATTGGACCCGGCCGGAGGGCGGCGTAGGTCTGCAGCGCGCCCCATATCGCTGAGCGGCAGGCTTGGCACAATGTTCGCATACCTCGCTTGCGTATCCTGCAGAATATCTCCCTGGAGCGCATATGGGCGAAGTCATACGATTGGTTCCGAAGTCTGAACTGGAGCGGGCCCGTCTCATCCGCGAGGCCCGCGCGAACTACGAGCGCATATTCCCGACGGCTGATTCCAGCAGCGAGCCCCGCGCCCCGAAGGAATGAGGTTTCGGCCAAGGTTCGCCGGGATTCGCCATCGAACAGACTGACAGGCGCATCACAATTTCGTGCCAGATGCAGTGCTGACCAGCCTTTTGCTTACATATTGTGGCAAGCGGACTCCAGGGGAGGTTCCAGATGTCCCACGCCCAAGAGCTCATCGACCGTGCACGCATGTTTGACGAGCGCGCTGACCGCGCGGCGGATCCAATTTCCCGGCGGCACTACCGGGAAATGGCGGCGCACTATCGGTCACTATCGGTCGAATTCCAGCAGGTGAAGGTTCCGTCCAATCGCGAGATGGCAGACTGAATCCCGGTGATGCCAGCAAACCGACGCCGGCGCCTGCTCGGCGTCACTTGACCCCCGCGGCCTGCAGGGACTGATGTCCCGAGACCAGACTTGGACGAATTCCTAGCTGCCCAGCAACGGCTTCTTCACGCTAACGCAAGCGATATGCGTCGAAAGCGTGAGCCAGAAAAATGCTGATGCTGAGGAAGATCAATACTGCCGCCACAATCTCAGTCATCGCCGCGCTCCCGTGCTTGCCATGCCGGAAACGGCGCTCCTGAGGAATTCGCGGTAGACCAGGTTGAGGATGACGGCCAGCATGATCGTACCTCGTTGTTGGACCAGGCACGTAGGCTAGGCCGCCTTTGTTTCCGGAATGCTTCGCGGACCACGGAAAATGGTTTCTTGCCGGCGCTCGGCGGGATTTCGGAGGCACGTAAGGTGGTCGGCCGAAGCTCGCAGGCTGGGTAGTGGAACGCTCCCCGAGTTTTGGGGGCGCTTTCAAGGCCTGATCGGCCGACATCGATATAATCCTTGCTGCCAGCCTATCGGTGCAGTTGAATTATGCCGCGATCAACCTTCGGGGTTGCCGGTGCCGGACAAGAGAATCTTTCTCAGCTACCGCCGGGAGGACAGTGCCGGTCAATCGGGCCGCCTCAACGATCGCCTGTCGCTCGAATTTGGCCGCGACAGCATCTTCATGGATGTGGACGGCATTCCGCTTGGTACCGACTTCGTCAAGCAACTGACCCGGGAGGTTGCAAGTTGCGACGTGCTGCTGGCGGTGATCGGGTCACGCTGGCTGGACCTGCGCGACGAGAACGAAACCCGTCGCATCGACGACCCCAATGATTTCGTTCGCGTCGAGATCGGCGCAGCGCTTCAGCGCGACATACCGGTGATTCCGATCCTGCTCGACGGCACCAGGATTCCAAAGGCCGATCGTTTGCCATCGGACATGCAGGGTCTCGCGGTCCGGAACGGACTGGATCTGCGACACGCCTCGTTTCACGCCGATCTCGATCGTCTGGTTCGTGAACTTCGTCGCAGGGTTCGAGGTGCCCGGCGAAAGCGCCCGCGAGCAGGCGCCTCGGTCTGGTCGAGGCGAAGCCGCGCGCTGATGCAGCCGGGCTTCTGGGATCCAGCGTTGATGATCAGGCAGGCTTGACGCTGCTCATCATCGCCGCAGTGCTCTCGGCTGCGCTCTACAATTACTTTCTCAAAGGGCCGATTTTGATCGGCGCCGCCCTCGTCAGCAATGTCTCGATATCGATCATATTCGAATTGGGACAGCGTCTCGGCGACGACCATCATTACAGCCTGTGGCTATGGCCGGTGGTCGCAGTCGCTTATTTGTGGGCGCGGCTGTCGCAGCCGGGCGAGCAGGCGTAACCAACTGTCGGATTGCGCCTGCGGATCGACCGTCACGAAATAATCTTGGCTTCCGCGAAGTGCTTTCCGGTACAACATTTCGAAGCCAAGCTGCTGCCTTTGCCGCCTGACACTTGCGACAATTCTTCTTCGCCAAGTTCTGCTTGGACCAACGTGGGTGCAGCTTTATCGGGTTCGCCGTCCGGCTTCGTTGGGCTCATTTCGCGGATCTGCTTGTTCATGTCGCTCTCCAGTTTTCGGAAGGGACTATCCTCTCACGTCAAGAAAAAGACGGGGCTTGCCTTGTCTACTTTCCTCGTAATGTGAAAATCATGGACTGAGACTTTGCCGGCGTCCGAACTCTGTGAACCGCCGGTAACGTTGTTGAGTTCGGTTTCGGTCAATGGCTCTGTCGCATTATTCTGCTCAACCCGCTCAGTGGGTGTGGTTTTGGTGATCATGGCAATTGCTCCATTTCGCTCAGGATGACCTGCGTGCCCCGAATTTGGCATCGATCGTAGTACGGGCTCGTTTCAGTACCTCTTTGAGGCACCTGGAAGATGGTTTCGTGGGAAGCCTTTCGTTTCTTGACGAAGGTTCCGAAGAAACCCGTCCCCTTTATTGCTCAGGCGAGGCAGGAATTCTGTGAGGGCGATCACACAGTGGATCACTGAATGACCCGAGAGGCTTTGGCGGCCAACAACCAAAATTCCATCGCCGTCGCCGGCGCGGATTGCGACGAAATGCCCGCGTTCGCTCCAGGGAGACGTTTGAGTCTTCAATTTTTCAGATTGAGCAATATTGACCAGCGAGTCATCGGCCTGAAGCGCATGCTGGTTTTGTCGTAGACGAGGGGGAAACGAGCCCCGGTGTAATGCTGCGCGCCGAACGTCTCCGTCCGAATGTCGGTGGCACGGTCAGGAGTTCAATATGCGTCGGTGGGGTCCGTTTTTCGATCGGGATCATTTACAAGACTGGCTACCTGGAACGCTTGGAGGCGCTGTCGTCATTTTGTTGGTGGTTGTCGCCGCTAACTCTCCGACACGGACCAATTCAGGGCCGGCCGAGTTGCCGCCATCGCAATCCGCCGCGTTGGCATCCAAAGACACGCCGGCTCCCTCGCAACGCACGCCGCCTCAGACGCCCGCAATCGTGGATAAGGCTGCGAAAGCTCCCGCGGCATCGGTGCCCACTCCGGCCGTCACGACGGGCGATGCCGCCAAGCCGGCGCCGATGCAAGATCACGCCATGGTCAAAGCTCAGGCTGAGCCAGGGGCGGCGCCGCAAGCTCCCTCAACTCCCGAGAAGGGCCAGCAACAAGGCGCGGCCCCCGGCGCCGCTGGATTGCAAGGCAATGCCGCCGGACGCCAGGTCTTCAAGAAGTGTCAGGCGTGTCATTCCTTGGAGCCGGGAAAGACCATATTAGGTCCAAGCCTTGCCGGGATTGTCGGCCGCAAGTCGGCCGCGGATGCCAGTTTTAATTACTCGCCAGCGCTCAAGCAGGCCGCATTGACGTGGGACGCAGCAACCCTCGATGCCTACCTGACGGATCCGCAGAAGGTCGTTTCGGGCAATCGGATGCCGTTTCCAGGTCTAAAAACCGATCGCGATCGAAAAGACGTGATCGCGTTTTTGGCAGCTCCCGCGGCTCCTACGGATGCGCCGGCGGCCGCGAACTCGAGAGCTGCGGCACCGTCAACGTCTGCAGCAGCACCGCAAGCCAAACCGGAAAGCAATGCCGCCTATCTCACGGATGCCAAGTACACCTTGCGCTCCGGAATCGCCGAAGGGAAAATGGTCTACCTCGGCGTTGGCGGGTCCATCGATGGCAAAGCGAACCCGGTTCTGACCGCGGCCGAAGGCCAGATCGTGCAACTCACCTTGATCAACGGCGAGGGCACCGAACATGACATTGTCTTTCCTGACCAGGACGCGAAGTCGCCACGGGTGAACGGTAGGGGCGCAAGCACGACGATCGTCTTTCGTGCGGCAAAATCTGGAGACTTCATCTATTTCTGCAGCGTTCCCGGTCACCAATTGGCGGGGATGCAGGGACAGTTTCTGGTGACGCCCGTACTTGCGCCACAGACGCTGGTCGAGGCCGATATTTCGCGAGAACCCACCGATCTTCCTCCACCGATCGGCAAGCGTGACCCTAAAACGGTCAGGCTCGATCTATTCACGGTCGAACAAGAAGGCCGGCTCGCGGAGGCGACGACGTTCGGCTACTGGACGTTTAACGGAAAGGTACCGGGGCCGTTCGTCCGCGTTCGCGTCGGCGATACCGTTGACGTTCATCTCAAGAATTCGGCCGACAGCAATATGATCCACTCGGTGGATTTCCATGCTGCGACCGGACCCGGCGGCGGCGCCGCCGCTCTGCAGGTTGATCCGGGCGACGAAAAATCGATGACCTTCAAGGTTCTGGTTCCCGGCCTTTATGTCTATCACTGCGCGACACCGATGGTTGCCGAGCATATTGCCAATGGCATGTATGGATTGATCCTGGTCGAGCCCGAGGCCGGCCTTTCGCCGGTCGATCACGAATTTTATGTCATGCAAGGCGAAATCTATACGGAGGCTGCGTTCGGCCAGCATGGAAGCCAGGAATTCAGCGTCGAGAAGCTATTGAACGAGCGGCCTGAATATTTCGTCTTCAATGGATCGGTGGGGGCAATTTCCAAACTTCATCCGCTGCACGCCAAGGTCGGCGAAACCGTAAGGCTCTTCTTCGGCGTAGGCGGTCCTAACTTCACATCGTCTTTTCATGTGATCGGTGAAATCTTCGACAAGGTCTACAATCTGGGAGGCCTGACAAACCCGCCCCTGGAAGGTATTCAGACCGTTACCGTGGCACCCGGCGGGGCTGTGATCAACGAGTTCAAGCTTCATGTGCCGGGGAATTACACGATCGTTGATCACGCACTGGCGCGCGTGGAGCGGGGACTCGCCGGTCTTCTGATCGTCGAAGGCGTTCCCAATCCCGAGATTTACAACGGCACCGTGATGCCTGGCATGGGACATTGAAAACGGCTCGGATGTTCCGGTGTGGTCAAAGCTGCTCAGACAGCGAATGCACTGTCAAAGGTTTCCGATCGCTCTTGATTCCTTCAGGAGTTTCGGAGGCGCCTTCCTCAAGCCGGAGCGACCAGCGACGCTAGCGGGACGTCCAACCGGTACACGAAGCCGCTTGGCTCGTAGGCAATCTGCACCGCACCTTTCAACTGCTGGCCAAGAGATTCGATCAGGCGCGTTCCAAAGCTTCGGTGCGAAGGTGCATGAACCGATGGACCGTCTTTTTCGGACCATGACAGTTGCAGCCGCTGCCTTTCCTCATCGATCTTCCATCTGATGTCGATGCTTCCCGCAAGCACCGAGAGCGCACCAAATTTCGTAGTGTTGGTGCAAAGCTCGTTGAGCGTCATCGCCAGCGCGATCACCGCACCGGACGTAATTTTGATGTCGGGCCCCGCGATCGAGAACCTGCCGGCACCTTCGCTGTCATAGGGCGCAGTCGCTCCCCGGATTGTCGTAGCTAGGTCGGCATTGGCCCATCTAGCCTGCAAAAGCAGATCATGTGCCCGGCCGAGCGCGATCAGCCGTCCCTCGATCGCATGTTGCCCGTGCTCGATGCTGGTCGCCACCCGCAGACTTTGAGACGCGATCGCGCTCACGGTCGCCAGGGTGTTCTTGATGCGGTGGTGCAGTTCCTCAAGAATCAGCTTTTGCAGCTTGTCGGCGGCTTCGCGCTCCTTTGCGTCGATGCCCGCCTGCGCCAGCAATACCTGAGCGTCGATGCCCGCTTGCTCAAGCAACAGGCGAAGGCTGTCGTTCTCTGCCGTCAAAAATTTGTTGGTGGGAGCATTGGTCGCTTCGGACATCTGCGGATGGGTTTGCGGTTCAATCCTCAGGGTGTTCGCAAGAAACGTCGCAATGTCGGGCGGATCAATGCCCAAAGTACCAATCCCGATCATTTCCTGCATTTCGGCAATCATCTGCTTCACCTCGAGCGGTTTGCCGAAAAAGCGACTGTTCGTCGGAGTCTCGGTTTCAGTCGGCGCCAATTGACCGGAGACCAGAATGATCTTGATCGACGGCCACCGCCCGTGGACGGCGTGAGCCAGCCTGAGGCCATCCATGCTGCCGGGCATTTGAATATCCGTAAACAGGAGCTCAACGTCGGATCTGGATTCGAGAATGATGAGCGCTTCATCAGCATTCGTCGCCTCGATCGGCGTGAACCCGGCGTCCTCGACGATATCGACCGCGCGCATGCGCAGCATCATCTCGTCCTCGACAACGAGAACCCTGGGCGGCACAGCGGCTTCGTGCAAATCCATGATCGTCCGATGCTTTCGTTGGAGCCAAAATGAGTAGCCCGAGCCAGCTGTTCGCCAAGGGCTGCGAACGTTCAACTCAGTTGCGAAGGTGAAGTCCGGATATTTGGCCGGAGATACTGTTTCCCGCGTCGCGACGGTTGGCGCCGAACACGGATGGGCCGCGGAGTCAGTCTATGCCAGCGGCTGAAGGTAAGCGTGGTCAATATTGAACAGTGGTCAAAATTGCTCAGACAGCGATTGCCGCATGTGCCAGCCTTGGGACGTTGTGGAATGCCGGGAAACGATGCTTTGGCGTTCGCCCGGCCGACGAGGGAGCTTCGCTCGCCCCACGCAGGGCTCCCTTTTCACAATGCCTGCGAAATCTCGGCCGCGCGGCGCTTTATATTTCAGACGTCCTTGGCCTGATCGGCTAAAGTAGGCGTTCCACCGCGGACCAAACCCGACATGGCGAACAAGACAATTCAGGCTTCATTTGATCCCAAGGTATTTCTCGCCAAGGTAGGCGAGGGGAAAACAATACTTGAGTATGGCAAAGGCCAGGTCGTGTTTGCGCAAGGAGACGCGGCAGATACGGTCTTTTATATTCAAAAAGGCCGGGTCAAGGTCGTTGTCATATCGGAGCAAGGCAAGGAAGCCGTCGTCGGAATTCTAGAAACCGGCCAATTCTTCGGCGAGGGGTGCATGAACGGCCATTCCTTGCGTATCGCCACGACGACGGCGATGGAAGAGTGCCTGCTCACTATTATTACAAAGACCGCCATGCTTGCTGCACTTCACAGTGAGCCGAAGTTCTCAGAGATGTTCATGGCATATCTGTTGACCCGAAATAGCCGGATTGAAGAGGACTTGATCGACCAGTTATTCAACTCGAGCGAAAAGCGGCTGGCGCGCCTGCTGCTCCTGCTGGCAAACTTCGGGAAGGAGGGCGTGCCTCAACCGATCAGTCCAAATATCAGCCAGGAAACACTGGCCGAAATGATCGGGACCACGCGCTCCCGCGTGAGCTTCTTCATGAACAAATTTCGCAAGCTTGGCTTGATCAGCTACAACGGAAAAATTGAAGTTCACAATTCACTGCTGAATGCAGTTCTGTACGACAAGCCCGAGATCAAGAGAGATTTGTAGATAATCGTATCTTGCTCGGCGGGACCGCTTTAGAGCGCCGTAGGATCGTAAGTTGATCCACGGTTTGTCTCTGTCATGATCTTGTCGACATTGTCGCAATTGAAGCACTCAAACGTGCGTATGTCGAACGCCAGTCGAGCCGTCTTGATACCGGTGAGCACCATCGGAGCCTGGCATTTGGTGCAAGGATGACTGTCGATTTTGTTCGATGCGAAGCAGAGCCGGGGATCGGGCGAGGACACATGACTATCCTTGATCAGCCAGGAGCGATTGGCTCTACAGCGCCGATGCAGACACGTGAAAGTCTCCCGACGATGCGCAAGACTACAGCGCCGCGTGCAGCGGCGCTGGTCAAAACAGCTCACCTCCGCCCCCGTCGAATCCCAGCGGTCGTGCCCCTCAATCCTGATAATTGGATCTAATTGCTTCAGACGAGCTTCAGCCAGATCGTGAAAGGTGCCTGCCTTATTCATTAACTTTTCGAAAGCGAGCAAAATGGAACAGCGGTAGCCCGGCGGCGGTTCCATGCTGATTCTATCACCGCACCGCTTCGGCAACTACCGGTGACTGAGAGTTCTGTAGCGCTCCCGCCTGACCAAGGCGCGCAAAATGAAGACCTTTCCACGCCCGCCTTGCCCTCAATGCAATACGACAACGATGCTCGCGCGAATCACGCCCGGCCCCCAAGGCTTTGACATCCGGACGTTTGAGTGCCCCGCTTGCGATCACGTCCATCAGGCGGTGGTCGAGCTAATCGACCCGATGAAATCCACTAAAACAGCCGGTTGGCTTCTTGGACAATTGCAGGCGCCGACTTGACTTAAGGCAGCCTGGTTAGAGCCCAGCTCCTTATTCTTGAATACGCGGGATCAATCCGGTCCGATCTTCGGAAGGGATTGTGACGTGGGCAGGATGATCGGGCCATCGATCCGGGCTGATTTGGATCGATGCGCGCACTTTGCGGTCGTCACGGCAGAGCCGAGAAAATGATACTCGCCGTTCAAATCGGGCGCTATTGGTTGGCTTTCTGGCAAACCTGGCAGAGGAGGGCCGTCGGGATGCAGCGTCGCCGGATCGAGCACATGGCGCCATTTGCGCAGTGCCTCAGTTGGCAGCGTCCGCAATTCTGCCCTTGCCAGCGCATGCCCTGCATTTGACGGGATAGATTTTGCGGCCCGGCTGAACCGGCTGCGTCACCATTGGAAAACCTGTGCCGTTGCAAGCCGGGCACCTATGCTCACTGATCTTTGGGGACATGTTTTTCATGTGCTTCTTTCAGGCCGCCTCGGTTCGCGCTGGCCCGGCAGCTATCCGGATTCTGCCCGGCGTCGTCATTCGTAGCCTGCCCGATATATCGACCATGTAACCCATCGCGATCAACCGGGCGCTATGTGCAGCTGGGATCACTGCCGGAGGACCATTCACAGCGGGCGTATGGCCGACCAGAAGCAGCGAGGCGAACTCGTCAGGGGTAAGCATTTCCGAAGCTAAGGCCATCCCCGAGTATGGCCTCATCTGACAATCCCGGATGTTCAATTTTGCTCAGACCGGCGAAAAAGCTGCCGGGTTAATCATGTGGAGAAAGCGGTGCCCGCGTATTGTTTCTGCGCCGTCAGGGATCACAAGAAGGCACCTCTACATGAGACGCAAAACGCGCTCACACCACCGGTGCAGGCCTCAAGGCCGCCGCTTCGACCCGGCGGGTTTTTCTTTTGGATTTGGCGTCTGCGGCAAGGGGGTTACCTTGGCTTTCAGGCCGATGGGCTTGAGGCACCGCCGGCGGCCGCGAAAATCGGGCGGCCCACCGCCGTTCGAACTTTCTTTGCAGGTCGAGAGGAACAATGCTCATAGCGCATTCTCGGTTCACGAACCTGCCCCGGTTACGGACCCCAACGTTTGCCGTGCCCTAAAGGTCCACAAACGGCGCCGCAGGAATCTGCGTCCGCGCAACGCGGCTTCGGTCGCGGGCCTCGGCGAGCGGCCTTACTTGGGCGGATTTAGATCGCTGTTGGTCCAACCCGCCGGTCCCGCTTTCATTGGATCGGAACAAATCATTCTCGTTTCGACGTGATTGCATTTCACACATTCGAAATTGCGGACATCATACCCGGCAGGGCCCGGCATGATGAAGGCGAGCATCATGCGGTTTTGACAACTTGGACAGCGGGGACGCTCGATGGGAATGAGGGTGGGGTCTGGCCGCATATGAGGCTGAGGCATGTGACGCATCCCTTGATCCGGCGGGAGCACGACACTCTCATTCACCGGTAGAGGCCGGAGCGGATCGGTGATTGAGCTATGATGGAACCACTGCGGTTCCGCCGCTGTGCAATTTTGCTCATTCGCGAAAAATTAATGAGCAGGCAGCCCCAGGACGCCGGCAGCCGCTGGCGGGCCACGCCAGAAGGCTGCGGCGCTGACAACAACGCGCGCGGGGCTTCGGTCCCACGCTTTGCTTCAAGGCAGGCATTTGGTGGGCCGCCAGGCTTTCCCCAGCGGCCCGATTGCCTGGGCTCAATCCCACAAAGCAGCAATTGGCTTGGCCGAAAAGATATCAGCGGCGACGTGAAAAAATTCCCTGACTTCGAAGCGGGTTTTCGCGCCGAATCGTTCCTACGTTCGATGCTGGCCGTGCCTAGCGGGTCAAGGGGATGGTCGAGCCCGGCGTGCGCCAATAGGACTCACTGCACGCTGGGCTCTTGCCCCATGCGCCGGCGCCGACCGACCGGCACCATGACAGCCCGCAGCGGCCGGGCTCGCCGGCGGGCTTCCCAGAGTCAGCAGGACTAATCCCAACGGGGCCGCGGCCTCGGTCTCGCGCTCGAATCTCATGAAAACAAAAAGGTCCCGATCAGCAGACCCGCTGCAAATGCCCAGAGCCCTAGCGTGCACGCCGAGATGAGGCGGGCGAGGTTGCGCAAGTCTGCGTCTGATAGGTTCTCGTGCAATCGCTGCTTCATGCAGCCCCCCTGCGGCTGCTGTCAGTCGCTGCGGAAAAATTTGGAATTCCCGCTGGCGCCATGCGGAACAGGTTCCTCCTCATAGGGGCCCAAAAGAAGGCCATAGACGATCACGCGAAATCACGGATTTGCACAAGAGTAGCGGCTTGATTTGATTTAGCCAGCGGCCGGAAGATCCCGACGAGCTACGCCGCCTTGAGCGGTCTTGCCTGGAGCAGGCGGATCTGTGCGTGCTTACGGCTTCGCGCACCACCAAAAGGACGACAAGTACTTGATTTTATTGGTGAGCGCGGTGGGACTCGAACCCACGACCCCATGATTAAAAGATATGTGTTCCAACGCGTCATAACCTCTTGGTAAGACTCTGTTTTTCAGCAATAGCGCTGAAATCACAGCAAATATTGCATCGGAAGCAGCCGGACGCAATCGGAAGAATGTTCTTGAACTACCCTCCCCGTTGTGTGCATAGAGTGTGCATAGAGACCACGTAACGAATTCTGTGTGCACGGGGGATGGCGATGCAGGTAAGGATCACCAAGACCAAGATTGATGCCATGACCGCCGGTCAAATCCTGGCGGACACGGAGATGAAGGGGTTCGTTGCGCGCAAGCTGGATAGCGGCGCCGCCACTTATGGGTACCGGTACCGGGACAAGACGACCGGCAAGCAGCGGTGGCTCGGCCTAGGGCTGCACGGAAGCAACGTTACGGCGGACCAGGCCCGCGACCTCGCCAAGAAGGCGGCTGGCGAGGTTGCTAACAAGCAAGACCCCGTGGGGGAACTTCAAGAAAACCGAGCTGAGGCCAAACGGGAGAAGTTGGCTGCCGCCAACACCGTGAACACCGTCCTGGACGCCTTCGAGAAGGATCACGTGGACGCCCTCCGGAGCGGCGACCAGGTTAAGGCGGCTTTCGAGAACCACGTTCGCCCGCGCTTGGGGATAGGTCGATTTACGACCTTAAGCGGAGCGACATCACCGACCATGCTCAACGAGATCGAGGCCGGGAACGGCCCCGTGATGGCTGACCGGGTACTGGCGCACGTTCGCAAGGCCTTCAACTGGCAGATGGTGCAGGACGACGAGTTCAAGTCTCCGATCGTCCGCGGCATGGCGAAAACCAAGCCAAAGCGAGACGGGCCCGCAAGCGGATCCTGGCCGATGACGAGATCCGGGATATCTGGAAGGCGCTGGATCAGTTCGAGGCGCCGGCCTGCTATCCGCGGTACGTCAAATCACTCTGCTCGCCATGACCCGCCGCAACGAGTCCTCCAAGATGCACACGGACGAGTTCGAACGGCGACCTCTGGACCATACCAGCGGCAGCGATACAAAGAACAAGCAGGATCACGTCATTCCGATCACGCCGGCATTGCGCGCGTTGATCTGAGAGAAGCCCGCACGGGCAAGCCAAAATTCTTGGTCTGTGTTCTCCACCACGGGCGGCCAAGAAGCCTTCAGCGGCTTCAGCAAAGCCAAGAAGAGAGCTAAACGCGATCATTGCCAAGATCCGGAAGGCCGAAGGTCGTTCGCCATGAAGCAATGGCAATTGCACGACCTGCGTCGCACTGGCCGCACCCTCATGAGCCGCGCCAAGGTCGATCCAGACCATAGCTGAGCGTGCATGGGCCACGTGATCGCCGGCGTTCGCGGAACCTACGATCGCTACGAATACCTGGACGAGAAGCGGCAAGGCGTTCGACGCGCTGGCGGGGCTTGTCGCGCTGATCCTCAACCCGCCGGCTAACAACGTTATCCCAGTGGCGGCTCGCAAGTGAAAGACGAGCGCAAATGAGACGCTAGTGGTGGCGTCTAAGGTCGCGGAGCGGCTGAGCGGCCGAATCCCGCGACTGGCGCAGAGACGAAGCGTGACGGCGAGCAAGAGGTAGCTGCGCCGATCTCGTCAGTTCAGCGCCGGCTCCGGAGCGACTGGCGGCGCGAGACCAGGGGATATTGAAGCCTTGTCCGGGAGGTTGCGCAACGGGAGTCTCTGCCTGTTCTCATCCGAACACAGGAAGGAGGCCGGACCGGGATGTAAATGGAGTTGCCAGGGAAAGGGCCAGGCCGAGCCGACGAGATCGCAATGGCCGATATCCTGCGAAGCTGGCATGACGACCCTGGCTGATCAGGCTATCCGCGAAACGTACGGAAGAGAGCCGCGACACAACGGCAAGAAGTCGACGGCATCAAGCGCGTTGATGGCGCGCAAGAGAGGATGGTTGAGGATCATCGCCCTGCAGATCTAACGAGAGTGACGGCGCACATTAACGCCCGATCTGTCTGGGCCTTAAGGAGAGTCATGAAGCCGAGGTGGGCTGCCCGCATTCAGTCAATCGGGTGGTCAACCCTTGCGAGGCTTTCCCAAGCCGAACCCAACAACTTCTCGACATTCGACTGCGGTTCACCATTTGTAGCGAAGCTCGCCGATCGATACAACATTGTTGGCGATCTATACCGGCTCGTAGCCCACTATCTCGAGGAACTGCGATGTACCGACGACGGCCCGTTTACATCCGCGGAAGGGTGTCGTCAAATACGATCCCGACGCCGGGATTTTTGGCTTGAGCGCTGCAAAGCGCAAGTCTACGTCGCAGGAGGCCGCAGCCTGATGGGCAGGTGCCATGGCGGAGAAGCCGGCCACCGAACGACACGGTTGTACCGGCCCGATGAAGTCTCGAGATGCTTGCGCGGCGAGGCTCGACACCCTATATAGGCTCGACGGTCTCCGCGCGCGATGGCCCTCCGTAAATCATTCGCTCGGGGCGGCGGACATCGCCGGATAGTCGCCGCAATGAGCTTTTGAGGGCGCTCGATGTACGTCATGGACAGCGTTCGCAAATCGGACCTCGCAGGTGGCCGCGGCTAGCCATGCGACCAAGGCGAATGGGCCGCACAGAAGCGACCCGATGCCGAACGCTACGTTGGCCAGGACAGCGCCGGAATTGTAAGCATCGCAATGCTTGTCCCTGCCGAAAGCCTCATCGACGTGAGCTTGAACGGCGAGCGCAATCACGCCGGATGAAGGCGACGCGCCTGTTGGCGGCCGTCTCGTCGCTTGTTGCGGTCCCGAGGTGACGGGAGCCACGCAGCATGAGCGAGCCAATCACCATCAGCCTGCAAGGCCCCCCGCAGGGCAAGGGCCGCGCACGCGCGTTCGTCCGCGGCGGCCATGTCGGACACTACACCCCCGAGAAAACCCGCACCTATGAGGGCATGATCCGCACCGCGGCGATGCAGGAGCTTGCCGGCGGCCGCCGTTCGACTCCGCCCGTCGAGATCTTCATTGCGCGCCGATCTTTCCCGGTTCCGGCTTCATGGTCGGAGCGGAAGCGGCAGCAAGCGCATCGCTGGGCGAGATCAAGCCGGGCAAAAAGCCGGACCTCGACAACATCGCGAAGGCGTGGAACGGACGCGCTGAACGGCGTGGTCTACCGCGACGACGCCTGATTTGCCGGATGACGCTTGGAAAGCGCTATGGGCCGCAGCCGCTCGTCGTCGTGACCGTGAGGCCGGCGCCGTGAGTGTGATCCCATTTCCAAAAGCGCGCCGCGTACGGCTACCCTATGACGCCATTCCGAAGGGAAAGAGCGGCACGCTACCGTGTTTCCTTTGAACGGGGCATGGGCATTGATGGAGCTTGACGAAGGCGGCGGGTTGCGATGTAGCGGCCTACGAAACGCCAAGCCATCCTTTCCGCAGTGGAGTTGGTCGAAACCTATTGCGGCACGATGGAGGTAATCAATTGCTTTCCTGATGACCGGGGCCAGAGGTGCCCGCATGACGCCCGCTGATCGCGAGTTGAGGGCAATGCGGCGCGCTGTGGCGCTGGGCAAGGTAAGTGCTTTCCATGAACAGGCCGGCTTTCTTGCCGAGATCGTGTACCGCGGCGTTGCCGAGCACGGCGTGGTTATCGATGCCCTTTGGGAGACCGCGAAGACAAACAACCTGATCGACATCCACGGCGTGGATTTTGTTCAGGATCTTATGTCCGATGCATTTGGGCAGCCCCAGCCATTGCCGACGTGGCTTTTGAGGGCAGCGGCATGAACCAGGCTGAAATGGATGAAGAGAGCCTCCGCCGCGATCGGGAAGCCTATCCGCGGGCCGCTCCAAACGACGTGATCAACCGCAACTTGGCCGCAAAGCAGTTTGTCGAGCGCCACGGGGAAGATTTGAGATTTTGCCACTCTACAAATGCATGGTTCAAGTGGAACAGCAGAGCTTGGGCCAAAGAGCAGACGGGCCTTGCGTTCCATTGGGCGCGTCAGTTGGCGCGCGGCCTCGCCGAAGATGTTCCCGCCAGTAAGCGGGTCAAAATCAACTCGACAAGTTTTGCGTCTGGCGTCGAAAAGTTCGCCAAGACTGACCCGGATGTGGCCGTGACAATCAACTATTGGGATGCCAACCCGATGTTGCTTGGCACGCCTGGAGGAACGATCGATCTGCAAACCGGCCGACTGTGCCTGCCTCGCCGGGACGATGGCATAACGAAGTTGACCGGCTTCGCACCGTCTTCCTCTGGCTGCCCTCGCTGGCTTCAGTTCCTCGATGAGACGACCGGCGGAGACGCGGAGCTTGTTCGCTTCCTGCAGCAGTGGTGCGGGTATTCGCTCACCGGGCTGACAACCGAGCACGCGCTGGTTTTTGTATACGGTCCAGGCGGAAACGGGAAATCAGTGTTCCTCAACATCGTGGCCGCGATTTTGAAGGATTACGCCACCACGTCCGCAATGGACACTTTCACTGCGTCGTCATCGGATAAGCACCCGACCGACCTTGCCATGCTCCGCGGCGCCCGGATGGTCACGGCCTCCGAGACGGAAGAGGGGCGAGCGTAGGCCGAAAGTCGCATCAAGCAGATGACCGGCGGCGATCGTATCAGCGCCCGGTTTATGCGGCAGGACTTTTTCGAATTCATTCCGCAGTTCAAGCTTACTATCGTCGGCAATCACAAGCCGGTGCTGCGGAATGTTGATGAGGCAGCCCGCCGCCGTTTTCTGATCGTGCCGTTTGAACGAAAGCCGGAAAAGCCAGATCGGGAACTAGAGCGCAAGCTGATTATGGAAGCCGGCGGAATCCTGCAATGGATGGTGAACGGTTGCCTTGATTGGCAAGCCTGCGGGCTCTTGAAGCCGGCCAGCGTGATTGCAGCGACGGACGAGTATTTCAGTGATCAAGATCTGTTCGCGCACTGGCTGGCAGAGGAATGCGTTTGCGAGCCTGGAAATTCCTCTCGCTCCGAGAGCAGCGGAAAGCTTTTCAAGTCATGGAAGGAATTCGCACTCGCGGCCGGCACAGGCCCGGGAACGTAGCAATCTTTCAAGGACCAAATGATCCGACACGAATTCAAGTTTTATCGCAGCGCCAAGGCCCGGGAGTTTTTCGGCCTCAGCCTGCGGCCAAAAGCGAGTTTCAAAGGGGACTACCATGACTGAGCCTGAGATCATCCCGCCGGCAGACAAGCCAAAGCGACCAGCAGAATTTACAGATGAGATTTTCGATGCCGTTTGCGATCGCATGGCGAACGGGCAGGGGCTGCGGAAGATTTGCGACGACCCCGAGATGCCAAGCCGGACAACGTTCCTGCGGTGGGTGGAAAAGGATACCGGCCGGCAAGCTCAATACACGGCAGCACGCGAAGCCTTGATGGACTGGTACGCGGAAGAAATTCTAGAGATCGCCTGGGACAGTTCAAAAGACACCATCCCGGCGACCAAGACCAAGCCCGCACGCTGCGACAACGAATGGGTGCAGCGCTCCCGGCTCAAGGTCGATACGCTCAAGTTCCTCATGGCGAAACTGCATCCAAAACGGTACGGCGACAGACTTCCTGAGACAGTGGAAAGCCGGAACCACGAAGCGGCATTGCTGGAACTGGAAGCCAACGAACCGCCGAAGCGAATGGAAATCCGGTGGCAAAGCGTTAGCCCGATCTATGACGACGACGGTAGCGTTATCAGCAACGAAACCGCCATGCGCGCCCGCATTCGGGAACTGGAACGACGCCTGGCATGACCGGCGAGCAACCGGGGCCGCCCAAGCAGCTGACCTACGATCCCGGCCCGCTGCCATCCCGCACCGAGGGCCAAATCCTCTACAGCGTCGCCCAGGCCATCAAGCGGAACGTCCCCAAGGCTGACCAGCGTTCCCGAGGAAGTCATCAGCGAAGTCATGGACGAGTTTGAGAAGCTGTTGCAGGCCAAGTATGCGGCGGCAGATGCGGCCTGATGACAGGCGTGACGAGCGTGACGGGGGTCTACATATCCACCCTCCACGCGCGCGCGTGTGAGCGATTAACGCAGAATGGCGTCATGGTCGTCACAGGTGTCATTCAAGGGGTGAATTAGAGCCCCGCGAGCGAGGCGCGGAACAGTACGCGTGGGCGCGCGAGGAAAAAGATTAGTCCCGATGGCGAACAATTCTTGAGTGCCGTTAGCCTGCGCGGTTGGGCACGACGCTGAGCACTGATCGAGAACGCGTTGCGATCCGACAAAGCCAAAGTGATCACGGGCTGATTTTGCACGGACTGTGTGCATAGCGTGTGCATCATCCGATTTTATCCGGTAATATCCTTGAAATACCTGCATAAAGTTATGTTAAGCGCGTGATTAGATATTACAGGGTCTGCGAAATCCCCTATCTTTCCCTGAGTGATTTGCACCACCCAGAGAGCAACCTGACATGCCGCTTCCCAGTAATGCCC
>CAVZGZ010000046.1:0-186344 GCA_963774775.1 uncultured Alphaproteobacteria bacterium | reverse complement strand
CAGCGCAATCAGGCCGATGATGAAACCCAGCCGAACCACTCGATTACTCGGAAATGACGGGATGGCGAAGCGAGATGGAGAGCATCTGACGTCTGCGGGGACAGCAACGATTGGAAACGCAGTGAACGCCAACCGCGGCGGAATATGGAATGGCGATCATCGGTACGCAACTATCGGGTTCGAAACCAACATGAACAACGGCGGCCCGCCGTCCGGCTTTGGCGGCGCCAGAGGTTGCTAATCAGCAAAGTTGGATTTTGTTCCGGCTATTTGCGGAATAATTCAGGGGCGCAAGCGCCATAATCCTTAACGGCGCGTGCTCAGCCGCCGCCTTGGCCGGGCCTGTGGGCGCAGGCCACCCTTGGCCTCGATGAAGCTGATGATGCGATCCAGCCCCTCGCTCTTCTTCAGGTTGGTCATCACGAAGGGACGCTCGCCGCGCATCCGGCGGGCGTCGGTGTCCATCTTCTCCAGGGACGCGCCGACATGCGGCGCGAGGTCGATCTTGTTGATGACGAGCAGGTCCGAGCGGGTGATACCGGGCCCGCCCTTGGAGGGGATCTTGTCGCCGGCGGCGACGTCGATCACATAGATCGTGAGATCGGCGAGTTCGGGCGAAAATGTCGCAGCGAGGTTATCGCCGCCGGATTCGATCAGCACCAGATCGAGATTGGGGAATTTGGCGCGCATGTCGGCAACTGCCGCCAGATTCGATCGAGGCGTCCTCGCGGATCGCGGTGTGCGGGCAGCCGCCGGTCTCGACGCCGGCGATACGATCCGGCGTCAGCGAGCCCGAGCGCACCAGAAACTCGGCGTCCCATTTGGTGTAGATGTCGTTGGTGATCGCCGCGATGTCGTAGCGCTCGCGCATCGACTTGCAGAGCAGGTCCATCAGCGCGGTCTTGCCGGAGCCGACGGGGCCACCGACACCAATGCGAAGCGGGCCGTGAGAGTTAGACATGTGGAGATGCCCTCGGTTCGTCGTCGTCCCTGCGCAACGCAGGGACCCATAACCACCGACGTCGATTGTTGCAGAGGGACATCGGCGAACCTGCCTTCTACGACAGCTCCGCGGTATGGGTCCCTGCGTTCGCAGGGACGACGGGAGAGGTGTGCGCCACTCATGACCGGAACAGCCTTGTATATTGCGTCTCGTGGCGCAGGCTGGCGAGATCGGCGCGGAAGGTGGCGCTGCCGAGATCGTCCAGCGAAGCGTCGCGGGCGCGGATCGCTGTCGAAGCGACGACCGGTTCGAGATCGGCCAGCACGCGCTGGCTGTCGGTCTGGCCGAGCGGGATCAGCCGGCTGCCGGCCGAAATCCAGTTCGACACCACCGCGTGGAAGAAGGCGTGCAGCGCCGGCTCAAGCGGAATCTGGTGCGCGGCGCTGACGATGCCGACGGCGACGGGATAGACGATGGCGCCCTCGCAGGCCGCGACCATCTGCTCCAGGCCCGCGCTGTTCCAGGCGGCGCGCGCGATCTCGATGAAGGCGCGGCCCTGCGTCGTGGTCTCGAGCTGGCGCTCTCGCGAGGGCACGAAGGCGGCGGCGAGTTCGGCGATCTCGCGCAGGCCTGCATCGTCACCTGCCACAGCCGCCCGGTGCGCCTGCGCCAAAAACACGCCGTCGCAAAATCCGCTGCCGTCCGCGAGAACCGCCGCCAGCCAATCGCGCAGCGAGGCGGCGTCCTTGATGTCGCCGGCCTCCACCGCCCATTCGATGCCGCTGGAATAGGCGAAGGCGCCGACCGGAAATGACGGCGACAGCCAGGTCATCAGCCGGTACAGCGCCGCCGCCTCACCCGCCGTCATCCCGTGCCGGTCATCGACCGGCCCGGGCTCACTTGTGGTCATGAGCATGGGAATGGTCGTGGTGGTGATGGTCGTGGTCGCAATGCTCATCGTGATGATGGTGATCGTGATCATGATCGTGATCACCGTGGTGATGATGGTCATGACCATGCGCGGAATGATCATGGCCAGCATGATCGTGGCCGGTGTGATCATGCGCACCCGCCTCCGGCGCATGCGCATGATCCGCATAGGCGCCGCCTTCGGGATCGAACGGCGCCTCGATCTCGATGACGCGGGCGCCAAGCCCCTTCACCATCGCCTCGATCACGTGATCCCTGCGGATGCGCAAGCCCCTGGGCATGATCTGGGTCGGCAGATGCCGATTGCCGAGATGCCAGGCAACCCGGATCAGATGATGCGGATCGCTGCCACGGATTTCCAGCAGCGGCTCGGCCGACGCGACCACCTCGATCAACCGTCCATCTTCCAGCACCAGCGCGTCGCCGCCGCGCAAGGCGACCGCGGTTTCGAGGTCGAGCAGGAATTCGAGCCCGCGCGTGCCCGTCATCGCCATCCGCCGCCGATGCCGATCGTCGAAATCGAGCACGACGGTGTCGGCCGCGGCCTGCGTCCAGCGATGCTGGCCCTTGACGTGCGTCGCGCGGATCATGCGAACATCCCGACAATTCCTGGTCTAGCGGACATCGACCTTCTCAGGCGTGATCACCTCGATCTTCGGCGGCGCGGCGAAGCATTTCACGGCGACGCGGCCGAAGGTCTTCATGTGCTCGGCGGCGCGGTGCGGCACCAGCGCCTCGGCATTCTGCCACTGCTCGACGAACACCATTTTTGTGTGATCGGTGACGCTCTCGTGCAGATCATAGGCGATATTGCCGGGCTCCTTGCGGGTCTCCTTGATGCAGGCGGTGGCGGCCGCGATGAATTCGGCGCGCGTTTCGGGTTTGACGGTCAGTGTGGCTACGACATAAATCACGGAAATTCCTCCCGGCTTGTTTCTGCTTGGTTTGCCTGGGGCATCTTGCCCAGAAGCGCGATCGAACGCAAAACCGGTATCCACTTTTGCTGATCGCGCTTAGTACATGAAATATCGCTGCGCCATGGGCAGCACCTCGGCCGGCGCGCAGGTCAGCAATTCGCCGTCCGCGCGCACCTCATAGGTCTCGGGATCGACCTCGATTTTGGGCGTCGCGTCATTGTGGATCATGCTCTTCTTGGAGATCTTGTCGCGGGTGTTCTGCACCGCATAGAGCTTTTTGGCTATGCCGAGCTTGCGCGCCAGCCCGCCGGTGACGGCGGCCTTCGACGTGAACACCACCGAGGACGCCGTCAGCGACTTTCCGTAGGCGGCAAACATCGGCTGGTAATGCACCGGCTGCGGCGTGGGAATGGACGCGTTGGGATCGCCCATCGGCGCCGCCACGATCGAGCCGCCCTTGATGATGCAGTCCGGCTTGACGCCGAAGAACGCCGGCGACCACAGCACGAGATCGGCGAGCTTGCCCTTTTCCACCGAGCCGATCAGTTTTGACACGCCATGCGCGATCGCGGGGTTGATGGTGTATTTGGCGATGTAGCGCTTGACGCGGAAATTGTCGTTGTTGCCCTTGTCCTGCGGCAACGAGCCGCGCTGCTTCTTCATCTTGTCGGCGGTCTGCCACGTACGGATGATGACTTCGCCGAGACGGCCCATCGCCTGCGAGTCCGACGACATCATCGAGAGCGCGCCGAGATCGTGCAGGATGTCCTCGGCCGCAATGGTCTCCTTGCGGATGCGGCTTTCGGCGAACGCCAGGTCTTCCGCAATCGAGGGATCGAGATGGTGGCACACCATCAGCATGTCCAGATGCTCGTCGATGGTGTTGCGGGTGAACGGCCGCGTCGGATTGGTCGAGGACGGCAGCACGTTCTTCAAGCCGGCGATCTTGATGATGTCAGGCGCGTGGCCGCCGCCGGCGCCTTCGGTGTGGAAGGCATGGATGGTGCGGCCCTTGAACGCCTTCACGGTGTCCTCGACGAATCCGAACTCGTTCAGCGTGTCCGAATGCAGCATCACCTGGACGTCGTAATCGTCGGCCACCGAGAGGCAATTGTCGATCGCTGACGGCGTGGTGCCCCAGTCCTCGTGCAGCTTCAGCGCGCAGGCGCCGCCCTTGATCATCTCCACCAGCGCGGCCGGGCGCGAGGCGTTGCCCTTGCCGGAGATGCCGAGATTGACCGGGAAGGCATCGAACGACTGGATCATTCGCGCCATGTGCCAGGGGCCGGGCGTGCAGGTCGTCGCAAACGTGCCGTGCGACGGCCCGGTGCCGCCGCCCAGCATCGAGGTGACGCCCGACATCAGCGCGTGCTCGATCTGCTGCGGGCAGATGAAATGAATGTGGCTGTCGAACCCGCCGGCGGTGAGGATTTTTCCCTCCCCCGCGATCACATCGGTGCCGGGACCGATCACGATGGTGACGCCAGGCTGGATATCGGGATTGCCGGCCTTGCCGATCGCCGCGATCATGCCTTCCTTGATCGCGACGTCGGCTTTCACAATGCCCCAGTGATCGACGATCAGCGCGTTGGTGATGACGGTATCCGCCGCGCCCTGCTTGTTGGTGACCTGGGATTGCCCCATGCCGTCGCGGATCACCTTGCCGCCACCGAATTTCACCTCCTCGCCATAGGTGGTGAAATCCTTTTCCACCTCGATGATGAGATCGGTGTCGGCGAGCCGCACCCGGTCGCCGGTGGTCGGCCCGAACATGTCGGCATAGACGGAACGTTTGATTTTCGTGCTCACAGCGTACTCCTTGCAAGCTTGACGGTTTCGTCGAACGTCTGGTCGAGCGCAGCGTTGCCACCCCGGCATCCCGCGACGACTTTTTCGGCCCAGGCGGTGTAGTCGATCAGATCGGCGCGCTCGTCCTCGCTCGGATCGGACAATATCCGTGCGCGGATGTTGCTGATCTTGTCGGCGATCTTGATCAGCTTGGCGTCCGGCGATTTGTGCGGGGCATCGACGATCTGCCGTTGCCGGCGCTCCGGCTTCGGCAGGCTCATGTCGTCCGTCACCTCGACCACGAGATCAGCGACGCGCGGGCTGAATTTCTCGGCGAGCTCCTCGCGCGTGGTCTCGGTGTCCTCAATGGTGTCGTGCAGCCAGCCGGCCGCGACCAGTTCGGCGATCAGTGCCATCGGTCACGCGCGCCAGCAAGTTCGCGACCTCGGCAAGATGATTGATATAGGGCTCGTTGCCGCCGCCCTTTGCGCGCCATGCCATTGTGACGGCGCGCGGCGAGCTCGGCAGCTTCGGAGACCATCAGCAATCCTGACCGCATCGTGTCACACGCGCCTCGAGCTGCAGATCGAGCGATCCAGCGGGGAACAGCGGCCGCGAGTTCGCTGATCGTCTGCAGCAGCTCGTTGATGGTGCGCGCATTCTCGCGATCCTGGCGAACGCGGTTGCCGTAGCGCAGCTCCTCCAGGCGATCGTTGACCTCGATCATGTTCTTCGGCGGCGCGCGATTCTTCCGAAACAGGTTCATCACGATCAGGAAGCGATCGGCGTCCTTCGATCCGGAAAACGCATCGATCGCGTCGCCGAGCGGCGTGTTGTCGACGATCCCGCCGTCCCAGAAACTCGCGCCGTCGACCGGGGTCGCGGGAAATGCCGGCGGCAGGCTGCCGCTCGCCAGCATATGGCGCGGACCGATCTCGGTCTTCGGCTCCGTCTTGTGCGGACGATTGCGAAAGCGGACCAGTTCGCCGGAGGACACATCAACCGCAGTGACGACGAAGGCAGTCGCGCTGCCGTTCAGCAAATCGAAGTTCACGTGCTTCTTCAGCGTTCCGAGCATCGGATCGGTGTCGTAGTAGTTCGTCCAGTCGAAGAAATTCCAGAAATCGGTTCGCGAGGCGCATAGAAGCCGGGCACACCAAACAACGCGCGGTTACGGCTCGCAGCCGCCGCCCAGCAGCTTCGGCTGTTTCCAGCGACAGATCGGACCACAGGGACTGCAGGCGCTTTCGCGCGTCGGCCCGGTCGCTGGCGCCGACGACGCAGGCCGCATTGATCGCGCCGATCGAAACTCCGGTTACCGCGACCAGCCGCACCGTCCGGCCTGCAATGTTCGATCTCATCCATCAATTCAAGGAGCGCCGTGATCGCGCCGAACTCGTAGGCTCCGAGCGCGCCACCGCCCTGAAGCACTATTCCGATCTCGATCTTGTCCTTGGCGACCTTTTCCATGGCAGCTCTTTCTACAGCTTGCCCTGCACCTCGCCGCGAAAACCGTAGATCACGCGTTTTCCGGCGAGTGCGACGAGGTGGACGTCGCGGGTCTGGCCGGGCTCGAAGCGGACGGCGGTGCCGGCGGCGATGTCGAGCCGCATGCCGCGGGCTTTCTTGCGGTCGAATTTCAAGCGCCGGGTTGGTCTCGAAGAAATGGTAGTGCGAGCCGACCTGGATCGGACGGTCGCCGGTGTTGGCAACCGACAACGTGACGGTCTTGCGGCCCGCGTTGAGCTCGATCTCGCCGTCCTGGATAAAGAGTTCACCGGGGATCATGATTGGTACCTCGCAAATGTTACTGCGTCATGGCCGGGCTTGTCCCGGCCATCCACGTCTTTGCCACTTCAAAAAGGAAAGACGTGGATGCCCGGGACAAGCCCGGGCATGACGACGTTGATAGATCCGCCCGCCTCATCTGATCGGCTCATGCACCGTGACGAGCTTCGTCCCGTCCGGAAACGTCGCCTCGACCTGGATGTCGTGGATCATCTCCGCAATCCCATCCATGCACTGCGCCCGCGTAATCACCTGCGCGCCTGATTGCATCAACTCGGCCACGGTGCGGCCATCGCGCGCGCCCTCGACGATGAAATCCGAGATGATGGCGATGGCTTCGGGATGGTTGAGCTTGACGCCACGCTCGAGTCTGCGGCGTGCCACCATGGCCGCCATCGAGATCAAGAGCTTGTCCTTTTCGCGGGGAGACAAATTCATGCGAGCACTCTTTAAGTGTTTTGAATAGTCCTGGTTGAGCCGTTAGTTGAGCCAAAGCCGCGGCAGCGCCGAGCCGGAGGCGCGGCCGAGCACCGTCATCATGTCGGCACGCAGCCTGCCCGCATCTTGGGCACAGAAGCGCGCCATTGCAAACCCATTCCAGGCGGAGATACCGACTTCGCCACCAAAGGAGTCCGAAGCCTCGCGGATCCGCTCCAGCAGCGCTTCGTCGCCGGGCACGATCAGCGCGGTGCCGATGGCGACGCCGCCATTGGCGACCGCCGGCCTTGCGAGCTTTTCGCCGATGTCGCCGTCGAGGCGGATGGTTTCGGCGAACACCAGACGCCCGCCGCGGCGCAGGCGCCAGCGGTCGACGAATTCGCCATGCCGCATCGTCTCGCCCATGGCAGAACGGCCAAACACCACGATTTCGCAAAGCAGGAGCGAAGCGTCTTCCGCCAGATCGATGTCGATCCGCCTCAAGATCCTGCTACGGTCGAACAGGATGGTCTCCTGCGGCAGCCAGGAGAGATGAGAGCGGCTCTCGGCCTTCAGCGCGATATTGAGCTGTGCGGCCGGTCCGGCCGCACGGTAGACCTTCTCGGCAGCCGCCGTGGTCAGCGTCAGCCGTGTTCCCTCGCCGGTTGCGATATCGATGTCAAAGCGATCCCCGCCGGCGATGCCGCCCGCGGTGTTGACGAACATGGCCGACAAGCCGTCGTCCTCGGGCGAGGGAAAGCGCACGCGCAGCGATCCGGATTCATGCAGCGCGCCGCGGCGGGTCGCGCCGTCCTGGAGCTTAACGTCGAATTTCACCGCGCCCTGGGCGCGGTTGGCCGCGAACGTCGCCGAAGCTGCACGGGTGATATCGGTCCGCATCCGCTCCAACGCTCCCCAACACGCGTTGCCGCGTCACATAAATTTCAGGTCACAGCGCCATCTGGCGGCTGATCTCGGCGGGATCGAGGTTACTGCGGTCGCAGGCATATTTCACCGCGCCCCGGTCCATCACGGCAAAACTGTCGCCGAGTTCGCAGGCAAAGTCGAGATATTGTTCGACCAGCACGATCGCCATGTTGCCGAGGTTGCGGAGATAGGAAATCGCGCGGCCGATATCCTTGATGATCGAGGGCTGGATGCCCTCGGTCGGCTCGTCCAGCAGCAGCAATTTCGGCCGCATCACCAGCGCGCGGCCGATCGCCAATTGTTGTTGTTGCCCGCCGGAGAGGTCGCCGCCGCGGCGACCGAGCATCGATTGCAGCACCGGAAACAGCGAGAACACGTCGTCGGGAATGTTGCGGTCCTCGCGCTTCAGCGGCCCGAAGCCGGTCTTGAGATTTTCTTCCACCGTCAACAGCGGAAAGATCTCGCGGCCCTGCGGCACGAAGCCGATGCCCTTTCGCGCGCGCTCATAGGGCCGCAGGCCCGTGATGTCGGCGCCGTCGAATTCGATCGAGCCGGAGGAGATCGGGTATTGGCCGACCATGGCGCGCAACAGCGAGGTCTTGCCGACGCCGTTGCGGCCCAGCACGCACATCACCTTGCCGGGCTCGGCCTGCAGCGAGACGCCGCGCAGCGCCTGCGCCGCGCCGTAGTAGAGGTTGATGTCTTTAACGTCGAGCATGCGGCGCGTCCTTACAAGGGCGAGTAGCGAATGGCGAATAGCGAATGGTCAAGGAACTTCCATTCGCTATTCGCTACTCGCCATTCGCCGCTACCTTCCCAAATACACTTCGACGACACGGTCGTTCTGGGAGACCTGGTCGATGCTCCCCTCCGCCAGCACGGTGCCTTCGTGCAGGCAGGTTACCTTGACGCCGAGTTCGCGCACGAAGGTCATGTCGTGCTCGACCACCATGATGGTGTGGTCCTTGTTGATTTCCTTCAGCAGCTCCGCGGTCAGATGTGTCTCGACGTCGGTCATCCCTGCGACCGGCTCGTCGACCAGCAAGAGTTTCGGATCCTGCGCCAGCAGCATGCCGATTTCGAGCCACTGTTTCTGACCGTGAGAGAGGCTGCCGGCCAGGCGGTTTCGCGCATCCTTCAGGCGGATGGTCTCCAGCACCTTTTCGATACGCTCAGACTCGGATTTGCTCTCGCGCCAGAACAGCGTGCCCTTGACGCTGTGATCGACATTGAGCGCCAGCAGCAGATTGTCCTCGATGGTCTGGCTCTCGAACACTGTCGGCTTCTGGAACTTGCGGCCGATGCCGAGTTCGGCAATTCGCGTCTCGTCCAGCCGCGTCAGGTCGGTGACGCCGTCGAACAGCACGGTGCCTTCATCCGGCTTGGTCTTGCCGGTGATGATGTCCATCATCGTGGTCTTGCCGGCGCCGTTCGGGCCGATGATGGCGCGCATCTCGCCGGGCGCCAGCGTCAGCGACAGATTGTTGATGGCGTGGAAGCCGTCGAACGAGACGTGTACGCCGTCCAGATAGAGCAAGGCGGATGTCGCGCGGGTGTCCATCACGTTCATGCGCTTACTCCGCCGCGTTCGGTTCGCTGATGCCGTCTTCGCGTGCCGCACTCTCGGCCGCATCCGAGAGGCGCTTGGCCTTGTACGGCTCCCACCATGCATTGAAGGTGCCGATGATTCCCTTGGGCAGCAGCAGCGTCACCAGGATGAACATCGCGCCCAGCATGAAGAGCCAGTACGGCGCCAATGGACCCGAGGTGAAATAGGTCTTGGCGTAGTTGACGACGACGGCGCCGATGGCTGCGCCGATCAGCGTGCCGCGGCCGCCGACTGCGACCCAGATCACCGCCTCGATCGAATTGCCGGGCGCGAATTCGGATGGGTTGATGATGCCGACCTGCGGCACATAGAGCGCGCCGGCGACGCCGGCCATACAGGCCGACAGCGTGAACACGAACAGCTTGTAGGTTTCGACGCGGTAGCCAAGGAAGCGGGTACGCGATTCCGCGTCGCGGACCGCGATCAGCACCTTGCCGAGCTTGGAAGTCACCACCGCGCGGCAGATCAGGAAGGCTGCGATCACCGCCAGACAGCTCAGCGCGAACAGCGCGCAACGGGTGCCGTCGGCCTGCACGTTGAAGCCGAGGATATCCTTGAAGTCGGTCAGGCCGTTATTGCCGCCGAAGCCGAAATCGTTGCGGAAGAACGCCAGCAGCAGCGCGTAGGTCATCGCCTGCGTGATGATGGAGAGATAGACGCCGGTGACGCGGGAGCGGAATGCCAGCCAGCCGAAGCAGAACGCCAGCAGGCCCGGCACCACGAGAACCATCAGGGCCGCGAACCAGAACATATCGAAGCCGTACCAGTACCACGGCAGTTTCGGGTAATTCAGGAACACCATGAAGTCGGGCAGGATCGGATTGCCATAGACGCCGCGGCTGCCGATCTGACGCATCAGGTACATGCCCATGGCGTAGCCGCCGAGCGCGAAGAAGGCGCCGTGACCGAGCGAGAGAATGCCGCAATAGCCCCAGATCAGGTCGATCGCGAGCGCTAAGATGGCGTAGCAGGCATATTTGCCGAACAGCGCGACCAGATAAGTCGGCACCTGCAGCATCGAACCCTGCGGCAACAGCAGGTTCGAGAGCGGGATCAGCACGCCAATGACGGCAACCACCAGGATGAAGACGGTCGAGGCCCGATCGAGCGAACGGGTGAGCACATGCGGCGTCATGCTTCCACCGCCCGCCCCTTGAGCGCAAACAGGCCGCGCGGGCGTTTCTGGATGAACAGGATGATCAACACCAGAATGGCGATCTTGCCGAGCACGGCACCGGCGACCGGTTCGAGGAACTTGTTGGCGATACCAAGCGTGAAGGCGCCGACCAGCGTGCCCCAGAGATTGCCGACGCCGCCGAACACCACGACCATGAAGCTATCGATGATGTAGCTCTGGCCGAGGTTGGGGCTGACATTGTCGATCTGCGACAGCGCCACGCCGGCAATGCCGGCGATCCCCGAGCCGAGGCCGAAGGTCAAGGCATCGACGCGCGAGGTGGCAATCCCCATCGAGGCCGCCATCCGGCGATTCTGCGTCACCGCGCGCATCTCGAGCCCGAGCGCGGTATAGCGCAGCATCGCCAGCAGGATCGCGAACACGGCAAGCGTGAAGCAGAGTATCCACAGCCGGTTGTAGGTGATGGTGATTTGGCCGAGATCAAACGCGCCGCTCATCCAGGACGGGTTGCCGACCTCGCGGTTGGTCGGTCCGAACGCGGTGCGCACCGCCTGCTGCAGCACCAGCGACAGGCCCCAGGTCGCGAGCAGTGTCTCCAGCGGGCGGCCGTACAGGAAGCGGATGATGCTGCGCTCGATCAGCACGCCGATCGCGCCGGCAACCAGGAAGGCCAGCGGCACCGCAATCAACAGCGAATAATCGAACAGCGCGGGATAACGCGTGCGGATCACTTCCTGGACGACGAAAGTGGTGTAGGCGCCAAGCATCACCATCTCGCCATGGGCCATGTTGATGATGCCCATCACCCCGAAGGTGATGGCAAGCCCGATCGCGGCCAGCAGCAGCACCGAGCCGAGGGAGAGGCCGTACCAGGCGTTCTGCACCGTCGACCACAGCGCCAGCGTGCGCTGAATAGCCGCCGTCGCGTTCGCCGCGGCGCTCGCGATCGCCGGCGGCTGATCACTGCCGAGCCCCGTCAGGAGCGCCATCGCTTCCTGATCGCCGCGCGCCTTGACGGTGGCGATGGCTTCAAGCTTCTCGACGTCGGTAGCGTCGGACTTATAGAGCAGGATGGCCGCACGGGCCTCGGTAAAGGCCGTCTTCGCCGCCTTGTTGGTCTCCTTGGCCAGCGCACCGTCGATCACGGGCAGCATGGTCTCGTCGTGGGTCTTGAACACCGATTGCGCTGCCGCAACCCGCTTGGCGGGATCGGGCGACAATAGCGTCAAGCCGCCAAGGGCGGCTTCCACGCTGCGGCGCAGGCGATTGTTGAGGCGTACGGAAGCCGCGTTGTCCGGCAGCTTGTCGACAGCGGCGCCAGTCGCGGCATCGATGATCTTGCCATCGGGCTGGGTGATGAAAACCTTCTTGGTATCAGGATCGGCCGAAAGACGGTCCTCCCCGAGCGCGCTGATGATCGGAAACGCCAGCGGATTTCCCGATGTCGCAATCTCACCGATGGCCTCCTCGGTATCGGAAAATTCGTCGTTGGCGAATTTGGCAACCGCATCCTCGAACGGAC
The DNA here is from genome assembly GCA_963774775.1 of uncultured Alphaproteobacteria bacterium. Lineage (GTDB taxonomy): Bacteria > Pseudomonadota > Alphaproteobacteria > Rhizobiales > Xanthobacteraceae > Bradyrhizobium. The sequence goes on along the minus strand of CAVZGZ010000046.1, from coordinate 174,365 downwards.
CGGCGAATGCGGGCAAAGCAAAGGCGGCAATCAAAAAGACCGATAGGACAAGCGCACGAAGACGATGAAAAACTTTGGCAGGCACTGGACGACCCCGGCAGAAGATGGAAGGAGGCGGCAAAATTGCCGCCTCCTTCGTTCGCTTGAACTAATCTATATCAGGACCCCTGACCACCGCACTTGTTGGTCTTGGTGTTGTAGTTGCCGCACTTCTTGGTAACCCAATCGCCGATCAGGTCCTTGGAGCCGTCGAGCTCCTTCGACCATGCATCGCCGGCCACCAGGCCCGGGGTCTTCCACACCACGGCGAACTGGCCGTCGGCCTTGATCTCGCCGATGAACACCGGCTTGGTGATGTGATGGTTCGGCAGCATCTTGGAGACGCCACCGGTCAGGTTCGGCGCTTCGGTGCCGGGCAACGCGTCGATCACCTTGTCCGGATCGGTCGACTTCACCTTTTCCACCGCCTTGACCCACATGTTGAAGCCGATGACGTGCGCTTCCATCGGATCGTTGGTCGTGCGCTTGGGGTTCTTGGTGTAGGCCTGCCAGTCCTTGATGAACTTCTCGTTCGCCGGCGTCTTGATCAACTCGAAGTAGTTCCAGGCGGCGAGATGGCCGAGCAGCGGCTTGGTGTCGATGCCGGCGAGTTCTTCTTCACCGACCGAGAACGCCACGACCGGAATGTCGGTCGCCTTGATGCCCTGGTTGCCGAGCTCCTTGTAGAAGGGAACGTTGGCGTCGCCGTTGATGGTGGAGACCACGGCGGTCTTCTTGCCGGCCGAGCCGAACTTCTTGATGTCGGCCACGATCGTCTGCCAGTCACTATGACCAAACGGCGTGTAGTTGATCATGATGTCTTCCTGCTTGACGCCCTTCGACTTCAAGTAGGCTTCGAGGATCTTGTTGGTGGTGCGCGGATAGACGTAGTCGGTGCCGGCCAGCACCCAGCGCTTCACCTTTTCGTCCTTCATCAGGTAGTCGACCGCCGGGATCGCCTGCTGGTTCGGCGCAGCACCGGTGTAGAACACGTTGCGCTCGCTCTCCTCACCCTCGTACTGCACGGGGTAGAACAGGATGTTGTTCAGCTCCTTGAACACCGGGAGCACGGACTTGCGCGACACCGAGGTCCAGCAGCCGAACACGACCGCGACCTTGTCCTTGGTGATGAGCTCGCGCGCCTTTTCCGCAAACAGCGGCCAGTTCGATGCGGGGTCGACGACGACAGCCTCGAGCTTCTTGCCGAGTACGCCGCCCTTCTTGTTCTGCTCGTCGATAAGGAAGAGGATGGTATCCTTCAGCGTGGTTTCGCTGATGGCCATGGTGCCGGAGAGCGAGTGCAGGACGCCCACCTTGATGGTGTCGTCGGCGGCTTTCGCCGGAGCGAACGCGGCCAGGCCCAAAACCAGGCCGGCGGTCGCCGCAAGCCATTTGCGGCGGCTCAGCGTCGCTATATCGTGAGTAAGTTGTGTAAGCATAAAATGTCATCTCCCTGACGCAGGCATGAAACGCTGCGAAACGGCCCCACGGCCGCCTGCGTTAACGGAATCGCAAGAACCATGCCACGGGATATAGATGAGCTAAGATATTGTATCTATTTGTGAATTTAGCTTGCTTGACAATTGAATGCGCCAAAAATGCCTATTTTTTGATCTGAAAATTTGTATGCTTTAACAGCAGAATGATTATTTTTTGAACAAAACAGGCTATTTGTCTAATTTTCCGGCATGAAATTCAGGCCAATGCGTGGCGACGGAGGCGGAACCAAGACCTCCGCGGGCAACCCCGGGCGCATTCCTTAACCGCGTCGAGGACTGAATTCAGGATTCACCTTGAAAGCGCCGCGTTCGTGTTCCATATGTGCGCGGTGACCTAGAGAATCATCAGGTCCTTGCGAGCCGCGTGTTCTGAGCCCGTCCAACGGTTTCTGGCTTGCCCCTTTCAGCTAACCGAAACCGACGCCCCAAACACGCGGGTGTCTCTGACACCCTCGCGCGCTCCTGGCCAAAGCTGCCGGGCGCCTGCCTTTTGTAATGGAAAGAACCATCTTTTGACCTCCTTTCAGGACTTCGGCCTTGCCGATCCCATATCGCGTGCACTCAAGGAAGAAAATTACCACACGCCCACGCCCATCCAGGCTCAAACCATCCCCCTAGCCATCGCCGGACGCGACGTCGTCGGCATCGCCCAGACCGGAACCGGCAAGACCGCGGCCTTTGCGCTGCCGATCCTGCATCGCATTCTGGAAAACCGCATCCGGATGCAGCCGAAGACCTGCCGCGTACTGGTGCTCTCGCCCACCCGCGAATTGTCGGGCCAGATCCTCGACAGCTTCAACGCCTACGGCCGCCACATCCGCCTGAGCTCGGCGCTCGCCATCGGTGGGGTGCCGATGGGCCGCCAGGTCCGCTCGGTGATGCAGGGCGTCGAAGTCATGGTGGCCACTCCCGGCCGCCTGCTCGACCTCGTGCAGAGCAACGGTCTCAAGCTCAACCAGGTCGAGTTCCTGGTGCTGGACGAAGCCGACCGCATGCTCGACATGGGCTTCATCAACGACATCCGGAAGATCGTCGCCAAATTGCCGATCAAGCGGCAGACGCTGTTCTTCTCGGCAACGATGCCGAAGGATATCGCCGAACTCGCCGATCAAATGCTGCGTGACCCGGCCCGCGTCGCGGTGACCCCGGTGGCCTCGACCGTGGAGCGCATCACCCAGCGCATCATCCAGGTCGACCACTCGGCCAAACCCACTCTTTTGGCGCAGCTCCTGAAGCAGGAACCGGTCAATCGCGCGCTGATCTTCACCCGCACCAAGCATGGCGCAGACAAGGTCGTGAAGGGACTGGCCAAGGCCGGTATCCGGGCCGACGCCATTCACGGCAACAAGTCGCAGAACCATCGCGAGCGCGTGCTGGCGGCATTCCGATCGGGCGAGATCCGCACGCTGGTCGCAACCGACATCGCTGCCCGCGGCATCGACGTCGATGGCATCAGCCATGTGGTGAATTTCGATCTGCCCAACGTGCCGGAAACCTATGTCCACCGCATCGGCCGCACCGCGCGCGCCGGCGCCGATGGCGTCGCGATTTCGCTGATCGCGGGCGGCGAGGAAATGGGCTACCTGCGCGATATCGAGCGGCTGATCCGTATTGTGCTGCCGAAGGAAGACCTCCGCACACCAGGTCACCGCGACGCGGCCTCCGCTGCGCCCGCACCGCACCGGGGCGGCCGTTCCGCGCCGCGCGCCCACAAGGTTCGGGGTCAGGAATCCAGGGCTCACGAATCGAGATCGCCTGAATCCCGATCTCAAGAATCCAGATCCAATGAGTCCCGGTCCGAACCCAGGTTCCAGTCCAGGCCACATGAAGCGGCGCCGGGAGCAAAAGGCCCTCGCCGACGCCGCCGCGGTGGTGGTAATAATAGCGCGCCGCAGACGAACCGGGGCGAGTCGCCACGTCCGTCGCAGGGCGGGAAGAGCGAGAGCATTCAAGGCGTGGCCTTCTTGCATCGCGAGACCCGACCGAATACGCAACCCAATCGCAAGAACCAACCGCAGCACTAGCCGTCGCTCGATCTGGAGAAACAAATGGCTAAGGAAGAGCTGATCCAGTTCGAAGGACTGGTGACCGAAATCCTCCCCGACGCACGTTACCGCGTGCAACTCGATGCCGGACACGAGATTGTCGCCTACACCGCCGGCAAGATGAAGAAGAACCGGATCAAGACGCTGGCGGGGGACCGGGTCACGATCGAAATGTCGCCCTACGACCTGGAGAAGGGGCGGCTGATATTCCGCCACAAGGATGAACGTCCGAACGCCAGCGGAGCCCCGCGTGGTGCACCGCCGCGCGGCGGCCAGTTCCGCCGCCGGTAGGACGCGGTCTTCAATCGCGACGGATTAGCGCATGGCACGATGGTGCCACGCGCGATCGAGGGCCTGTGCGCTCGGGCCAAAAAATCGGGCACGTCAGGATTGTTTTGGACCCTGCCATCGCATAATATCGGGCTAATCGATTTTCGGCCGGACGACATTAGCTATCCACCGGTACAGCCGGTTCAGACGCTGACGACCCTTCCAAAAATTCGATCTCACCAGGCCCACCGACCAGTGGGTTTAGACTTGTATATCTGAGAAGGGACTACCCCCGTGAGCATGGGAACCGTGAAGTGGTTTAACGCAACCAAGGGCTATGGCTTCATCCAGCCGGATGACGGCGGCAACGACGTGTTCGTGCACATCAGTGCCGTTGAACGCGCCGGCCTTGGAACGCTGCGTGAAGGCCAGAAGATCTCCTACGAAATCGTAGCAGATCGCCGCTCTGGCAAATCCTCGGCCGACAATCTGCGCGCCGCCGGATAAGCGAATTTCATCCGGTCCTGTTCGCAAGAGCACGGGCCGGGAAATTCCAACGAACAGGAAAGGCCGTGCTCATCGCGCGGCCTTTTTTTGCGAGGCAGCGGGCATTCAGCATCAGGGCGTCGGGCAGGTGCTGGCCGGGACATTGTTATAGATCACGCAAGCGACCTGACGCGGCCTCGTATAGTCGACAGTGCGCAACGTTACGCCGGTCTTCGCCATTACGTAGCCGATCGTGGGTTTGTAGAGATAGCTCACCTCGCTGAGGATCACGTAGGTTTGCTTAACCAGAAGCGTCGACGGCACCAAGCTTGTCACGTCATCGCCGAAGTTGCGGGTCGACGCCGTCAGCGTTGCCTGCGTGGCGCCGCTCGCGATGGTCGCGGCCTTGCTCCATTGAATCTTCGCAACCTTGCTCGAGTCGATATAAATCTCCGAAAGCGTAGCGTTCGTAGGTGACGCCGGATACGACGACAGAATCGCTATGCTCGCGGTGAAGATGTTTTGCAGATAGGTGTCGGTCACCGGCACCGCCGATTGAGATGTCAGATCGGACAGCGTTCTCGCGACCAGCGTTACCTTGCGATCCAACGCGACACCGGCCGTAATCTCGACCGTGCCGAAGAACATCACCAACATCAGCGGCACGATGATGGCGAACTCGGTGGCCGCGATACCGCGGCAATCGCCGGCGAAATCGGCTACGGAACGCCGAATGCGAAGCATCATCGAAATCATCGTCTTCATCGTGCGCCTCAGAACGGCTCGTTCTTGAAGGCCGCCGTCGCCGTTAGCAGCCGCTTGTTGTTGGTCAGGTTGGCGACGTTGGAGAAACCAAGGCCGGTGACGATCAGCGGCCACTGATAAAACACCCGCACCACGACGATGTCGCCGGAGGCGCCGGGATTGTAATTCATGGTGGTGCTCATGAAGTTGCCGCTTGCATCGATCGGAGGCGTGATGTTGACGCTTGAGAACGCCGAATAGCTCTGCACGTCGATATAGATTCCGTTGGCGCAGTCGAACAGCACGCTGATTCGAGCGCAGACATTGGTCTTAAACGCCGTCTTCGTAAGCGCGGCAGTCTGCACCTGACCGGTCATGATCGTGCGCGCCGAATCCTGCGTCACGGTCTCGAGCACCTGGCCGGCAAAGAAGATAATTCCGGTCTCGAGGATGGCGAACAGCAGCGCAAAAAACACCGGCGCGACCAGCGCGAACTCGACGGCGGCCGAGCCGCGGCGATTGCGTCGAAACCGGCGCAATGCTTTTTTGGTGGAGGCGAAGGGCTGCGACATCGAAAGGATCCCAAGGCGACGGGCAATATCCCAAGGGTTACCCGAAACTGATTGTTGAAGTGTTTCGCCCGTTCCGAACAAAACGGCCCGCTCCATTAGAGTAACGTTAACCCATCTCGAATTGAGCGCCCGCGCGACGATCACTTCGCGTAGCACCGCGAGACGGGAGCCTGTTCGAGCGAAGACCTGCCCCCGGACTTGATCCGGGGGGCACCGATTGACGTGAACAAACCCGTCGAGACAAAAATGCTGGAGCCCGGTTCCGATTCGATCAGAACCGATTCGGGTCAGTTCGTCGGCCTGCCCGCCGCCGCAGCCACACTGCTGGCTTGGTTGTTCAGCGCGCCGGCCTGATCCATCGTCGTCTTGAAGTAGAGGTCGCCGTCACCAAGGGTGACACGGCGCTGGCAGGTCGGCATGCAGCTATAGGTTTCGCGGCTGGCGCCCCGATAGACGGTAACGAGCTGGTCGCTCGGCCCGTCGACCTGGATCTGGCGGTCCACCAGCACCTGGCCGGCGCGGTCCATGGCGATGAAGTTGGTCGAGCCGTAGCCCTTGCCGGTGACGACGACGATGCCGCCATTTTGCAGGGTGACATCCGCAATCAGCGGATTGCCGACGACGATGGTGGCAATGCCGGTAGGCAGCCTGACAAGCTTGGCCTGATCGACGTTGACCGCGATCTTGTCCGGATCGGGCGCAGCCAGAGAGGCGGCCGGCGACCACAGGACGAAAGCAGCAAGGAGGGCGAACCCGATACGCTGGGACTTGAACGACATACTCTACCCCGGGACGTTGACAAGCCGGCAAAAGCGAGACGCAGCGGAGCCGGCGCCCGACAGGGCTAAACTGACGACAATAAGTGAACGAACTGCAAAAATGCGCCCCGCAATTGCAACGGCTGGCTATTTTCGGAACGGATAGGCGAGCTGGCCCGCAAACTCGCGGGGAAATGTCGCCTGATCGTCCACGCCATAATTGCCGGGCAGCCGGCCCGCCGGCATGCGGAAGGTGCCGAACAGGATATCCCAGAGCGGGAAGGTGCCGGCAAAATTGGTATTGCCGCCCTCCTCCAGCGCGGTGTGGTGCCAGCGGTGGAATACCGGCGTCGCCAGCACGTAGCGGAACGGGCCGAGATCCCAGCTTAGATTGGCGTGCACGAAGGCGGAATGGAAAATGTTGAAGGGCCCCACCCAGAGCATCACGTTCGGCGAAATCCCCGCCAACAGGAGAATGACGTCGATGCCGATGGTGCCCAGAAGCAGGTTCACCGGGTGGAAACGGGCCGCCGAAATCCAGTCCAGATCCTCCGAGGAATGATGCACGGCGTGGTACTTCCAAAATCCGCCGCCATGAAACATGCGGTGCAGCCAGTACGCCATGAAATCGGAAAGCACCAGGAACAGCATCGCCTGGACCCACAGCGGCATCGTCGCCAGCGGTCCATGTCCGTTGTCATAGAAGGCGATCAACCGGTCGGCGTCGCGGATGTTGAAGACGGCGCCGGCGCCGAGCACCAGCAGTCCGATCCGGAAGACGCGCGCGAACAGCGGCACCAGGAACCAATAGCAAATGTCGGTGACGAGCTCTCTCTTGCGCCACCAGGGCTTGCCGGGATTGCAAGCCCAGAAATGGGTCGCCACCGAGAAGATCAGCGCGAGAGCGAGCGTGAAGGGCAGCACCTTGGCAATCGTCTGGCCGAGCATTTCGACGACTTGCAGCGGCAGATTGGACATTTGCACTTCAGCTCCCGCGCGCCGCGGCCCGCCATCTGCTCATGCCCGACGGCTGATGCGACAAATAGCAGAATCCAATCGTGCCTGCCACTTCGCGCCAAATGCGCTCATTGAAAATTTGCCAAAATCTCGCCGCTACTGATTCGGCAAAAGCCGGTTTAAGAGTGGATTAGTACTTTCCCGTCAAATACTCGGATGAAGGAAGGGCAGTTGGAACCAGGGAGCGGATTTTGGCAGGGACTGACCGCTTCGCTCTCGTGTGGCGAAATCGCAGGCTGGTGTGGCTTCCGACCTGCCTGACCGGGATCGTTTTGGCTGCGGCGCTGCCCTCATCGGCGTTCTCATTGGGACTGTGGAGCGTGTTGGTCACCCTTGCGGTGAGCGGTATCGCAATCCTGAGCGCCAGTTTCCTCGCATCGAAGGAAAGGCTAATCTTTCGCAAGCTCGGATTCATGTTCGACGCCGTCGCGCAAGGCATCATGATCACGGCGATTATCGTGCCGCTGACCTACGTCGCGGCGAGTTACGACTTCCCGCTCCAGGACAGGATTTTCTACAGCGCCGATCGCTTCGTCGGGTTCGATCATCGCGCCGTCTTTGATCTGGTCAATTCCCACGTCGGCCTCGCAAACCTGCTTTGCCTCGGATACGGCATGATCGCCTGGCCGGGGCTCGGCGTTCCTATTATCCTCTCGCTTTCGGGTCGATTTGTCAGGCTTCAACAATACATGCTTGCCTTCAGCCTGAGCCTGATCGCCACCGCCATCGCATCGATATTCTTCCCGGCCATGGGTACTTATCAGTACCTTGGGCTCAGCCTGGAGCACTACCCCAACATCTACGCCCCGAGTTATCAGGCTCACATCAACGATCTCACGTTCGCACGCAGCGGGACTCATCGCACTTTGGATCTGCTCAATCTAAGGGGCATCATCATGTTTCCAAGCTTCCATGCCGCTTCCGCAATCCTCTACTTCTGGGCGCTCTGTCCAGTTCGGTTCTTCGGACCGCTGGCCCTGGTCTGCAACACGCTCATGCTGATCTCGACTCCGATCTTCGGCGGTCACTACTTTGTGGATGTTGTCGCGGGTGTCGCGGTCGCTGCGGCATCGATCGCCGTCGCAAAGCGACTCCTCGCCGTTCCAGGTTCGTCGGAGGAGAACGCCCCGGTGACCGAGGATTCGAGACCGCGCGCAACCGGATATGGCGTCGCAGCGCAGGCCGACGGCTGAGTTGGAGCCGATGCCAGGATTGATCGCGGCGTCGCGCGTCCACCAGCATCCGCTCGACAAGAAGAATCTCCGAACTTGTACGCTGGCTATGGCGTTTTCGAGCGAAGTTTGGCAACCCGGTTCGCGTAGAGAAACGCGTCAACAACCAGAGCCCGGTTCTGATTCAATCAGTACCAATCGGGCTTTAGTGACGAAACGGATAGGCCAATTGCCCCCCGATTTCGGAAGGGACCGACTGATCATCCACACCGTAATTGCCGGGAAGCTTGCCTTCAGGCATCCGAAACGTTCCGAAGAGAATGTCCCAGAGTGGAAAGGTGCCGGCGAAATTGGTGTTGCCGCCTTCTTCCAGCGACGTGTGATGCCAGCGATGAAACACCGGTGTTGCGAGCACGTATTTGAACGGCCCAAGAGTCCAGTTCAGATTCGCGTGGACGAAGGCCGAATGGAACGTCGTGAACGGCCCGACCCACAGCATGATGTTCGGGGAAATACCCGCCATCAGCAGAATGACATCGACCGTTATCGTTCCGATCAGCAGGTTGACGGGATGGAATCGCGCTGCTGAAATCCATTCGAGGTCTTCGGAAGAATGATGGATCGCGTGATATTTCCAGAAGCCGCCGCCATGGAACATGCGATGCAGCCAATAGAGCATGAAATCCGAAAAGACGAGGAACAGCGCCGCCTGGACCCAGAGCGGAAGCTGCGACAACGGACCATGTCCATTGTCGTAAAACGCAATCAGCCCGTCGGCGTCGTGGATATCGAAGACGATGGCGGCACCCAGCACCAGCAGGCCGATCCGGAATACCCGGGCAAATACCGGCACGAAGAACCAGTAGCAAATGTCGGTCAAAAGCTCCCGCTTGCGCCACCAGGGCGCGCCTGGATTGCAGGACCAGAAGTGGGAGAGCACGGTGAATACCAGAGCAAGCCCGATCGTGATCGGCGCCACCTTGGCCACCGTCTGGCCGATCATCTCGATAACTTCCAGGGGAAGGGTGGACATCGCCGCCTCATTTGCTCCGAGGCCTTACGGGTATCCCTTCTCGCTTAAGGAGCCATGAATCGGGATCGCCGTCGGGATCAGCCGACGCATTCGCGTGACAGGCTTTTTACAAGGGACTTCGAGGCAGTATCGCGTTTTACCGGATGGATTAATTCCACATTTACTGTGCTGAAGAAGAGGCGGTTCCCCCCCTTTTTACGCGGCCGAATTAACTGTGCCGCAATTGTCCAACCATAGGGTGGCGCCATGGTCACGGTGCTGAGAACGCCGGCGAGACCAAACGTTAGTTCGACCAGCCACGTGTACACAGGAGTTTTTATCAATGAAGAATCTCGTTTCGCGTTTCGTCAAGGATGAATCCGGCGCAACCGCCATCGAATACGGCCTGATCGCCGCCGGCATCGCGCTCGCGATCATTGCCGCCGTTCAGGGCGTCGGCAAGCAGCTCTCGGCCAACTTCGGCTCCATCTCGACCTCGCTGAAGTAAGCGTCGTTGCGAAACTGCTTCAAAGGCCCCGGCGATCCGGGGCCTTTGCTTTTTCCAGCCGGCCCTCGACCCGGCCGTTTTCTTATTGTTCACCACTCGTGGATAGGCTCCGGCGGAGCTTGGACCCCGCGCTGGCCGCATGGCTGTGTAAATTCATGATCCTCGATATTGCCCGCCTCCTGCTGTTTCCAGCGCTGATGGCCTTCGCGGCGGCGAGCGATCTCCTTACGATGAAGATTTCCAACCGGGTGTCGCTGGCACTGGTCGCAGGCTTCCTGGCGCTTGCGCCGCTGACCGGCATGGGATCTCACGACCTGCTTTCGCATTTCGGCGCCGGCGCAGCGGTCCTGGCGGCGGCTTTCACCTGCTTTGCGATGGGCTGGGTCGGCGGCGGCGATGCGAAAGTCGCTGCCGCAGCCGCGCTCTGGTTCGGATTCGGCCACCTGCTCGACTACCTCGTCTATGCGTCGCTGTTCGGCGGCGCGCTGACGCTGCTGTTGCTGCAACTGCGGCAATGGCCGCTGCCCTACCCATTCGCCCGCCAGGCCTGGGCGCTGAAACTGCACGACAAGCAGACCGGCATTCCCTACGGCATCGCGCTCGCGATCGGCGCACTCATGGTCTATCCGGAGACCGAGTGGATCAAGGCGGTCGACCTTGCGCACCTCGCGATGCGCTGACATGCGGCGGGTAACTTCCCGTTAAGGCGATTTAGATACGCCTCATTAACCATGCTTTGACGAATAACTGGTCAACTCCGATCACGGCGGCGGAAGCGTCGCTGCGTCATGTGGAAAGTGAAGCGTATGAATAGAGCACGCATTGTGGTTCTGGCTATCGCCGCGGGCGCCGGCCTCACTGCGCTCTATCTCGCCAGTGGGTCCGACAATTCTGCGCCGCAGGCGCCGGTCGCACAGCTGCCGACCGTGGATATCCTCATCGCCAAGTCCGACATCGGCCTCGGCCAGACCGTGAAGCCTGACGATCTGCAATGGCAGACCTGGCCGGCGGCGACCGCCAGCAACAGCTTCATGCGCAGAGACAACAAGGCCGACGCCATCAAGGACGTCACCGGCGCAATCGCACGCGCGCCCTTCGTTGCCGGCGAACCGATCCGGGACTCGAAGCTGGTGAGGGCCGACGGCAGCGGCTTCATGGCCGCGATCCTGCCCAGCGGCATGCGCGCGGTCTCGACCGAAATCTCGCCGGAGACAGGCGCCGGCGGCTTCATCCTGCCGAACGACCGCGTCGACGTGCTGCTCTCCAAGCACGAGAAGAACCCGCAAAACGGCGCCCTGGATGTCGTCAACACCGAAGTCATCCTGACCAACGTCCGCGTGCTCGCGATCGACCAGGCCCCGAAGGAAAAAGACGGCACCAACGCGCTGGTCGGCAAGACGGTGACGCTCGAGTTGAAGCCCGAGCAGACCGAGACGCTGACCCGCGCGCGCCAGACCGGGACGCTATCGCTGGCGCTACGCAGCATCGCAGACATCAACGCGGTCGAAACCAAGACCGACGATTCCAACAAGCGTGGCGGGACCGTGAACGTCATCCGCTACGGCGTCGCCAATCAGGCGATACTAGAGAAGTGACCGAAAGGACGCACGATATGAAGTGCAGGGTAAATCAACCGGCGATGCGGAGCTTGATCGTCCGCGCCCTGTCGTTGTCGGCCGTCACTGCGCTCACGCTCAACCCGGCGCTGACACCGGTGTTGGCGAGCGACTATCGTGTCGCCGCGCCGGCTGCCGCCGACGGCCAGATGAATGCGCGATTCCTTTCGCTCGGGATAGGCAAATCCGTAGTGATCGACCTGCCGCGCGACATCAAGGACGTCCTGGTCGCCGACCCCAAGATCGCCAACGCCGTCGTCCGCTCGTCGCAGCGCGCCTATATCATCGGCGCGGCCATCGGCCAGACCAACATCGTATTCTTCGATTCCGCGGGCCAGCAGATCGCGGCCTATGACATTGCGGTCAAGCGCGACCTCAACGGCGTGCGCGCCGCGCTCAAGCAGGCGTTGCCGAACTCCGACATCCAGATCGACGGCATCGGCGACGGCGTGATACTGACGGGTACGGCGGCCACCCCGATCGAGGCACAGCAGGCCAACGATCTCGCGGCACGGCTGGCGGGCAGCCCGGAAAAGGTTGTCAACTCGATCGTTGTTCGCGGCCGCGACCAGGTGATGCTGAAGGTCACGGTCGCCGAAGTCGCACGCAGCATCGTCAAGCAGATGGGTATCGACCTCACGGCCAACATGAATTACGGCACGGCCGTCGTTAAGTTCAGCAATACCAACCCGTTCACCGCCAACAGTGCCCCGCTCGTCGGTACCAACGCCCTTACCACGTCATTCGGCGCGACCCCGTCGGTCCAGGCAACCCTGCGCGCGATGGAAAGCGCCGGTGTCGTGCGGACGCTCGCCGAACCCAATCTGACGGCGATCTCCGGCGAGTCAGCGACCTTTATCTCAGGCGGCGAATTTCCAATTCCGACCGGCGTCACCTGCCAAACGACGACATCTGGCGCGATCGGACAATGCGTTCAGACGGTCAGCTTCAAGAAATTCGGTATCTCGCTCAACTTCACGCCGGTGGTCCTGACCGAGGGACGGATCAGCCTGCGAGTGATGACCGAAGTGTCGGAAGTCTCGACCGAAAACGCTTTGACCGGCGGTGCCAACGGAACGACGATTCCCTCGATCAAGACCCGTCGCGCAGAAACCACGCTGGAAATTCCGTCGGGCGGCGCGATGGCTATGGCCGGACTGATCCAGGACCAGACCAAACAGGCCATCAACGGATTTCCCGGGCTGATGCAGCTGCCGATTCTCGGCTCGCTGTTCCGCAGCCGCGACTTCGTCAACAACCAGACCGAACTGATGGTGCTGGTGACGCCCTATATCGTCCGCGCGGTCGCGCAGAAGGATCTGTCGCGCCCGGATGACGGCTTTGCCAACGCATCCGATCCGCAGGCCGACCTGCTCGGCAGCATCAATCGCATCTATGGCGTTCCGGGCCGCGTCGAGCCGGCGCGGAATTATCGTGGCACCTACGGCTTTATCACGGACTGAGGCGGGACGATGACGCACGAGATGACATCCAAAATGCCCGCCGGCCGCAAACGCGCCCTCCATCTGGCGGGCGCGCTGCTGGGTCTTGCGGTCGCGCTCGGCGGCTGCAAGCACACCGAAGACAATGTGACGACAGTCGGCGCCCCCGACGATTACCGCAAGCGGCATCCGATCGCGATTACGGAAGCCGACCGCTCGATCGTGGTGTTCGTCGGCCACGCGCGCGGCGGCCTGACCGCCGAACAACGCGCCGACGTGACGGCCATGGCGCAGGACTGGCGTCACGAAGCCACCGGAGCATTCACCATCGACGTTCCCATCGACACCCCGAACGCGCGCGCGGCGACCGAATCATTGCGCGAGATCCAGGCGACCTTCGCCGCCGTCGGCGTGCCGCCGAACGCGGTCATCGTGCGCAAATACCACCCCGAGGATCCGCGATTCATGGCCGCGATCCGGATCAACTACCCGAAAATTGCGGCGGTCGCGGGCCCCTGCGGCCTGTGGCCCGAAGATCTCGGTCCTTCCATCAAGAACAAGTCCTACTTCGAAAACAAGCCCTACTACAATTTCGGATGCGCCAATCAGCGCGATCTGGCGGCCATGGTCGCGAACCCGTCCGACCTCGTGCAGCCGCGCGCGGAGACGCCCGCCTACACCGTGCGGCGGACCGAGGCTTTCGAGAAATATCGCAAAGGTACTACGACCACGACAACCTATCCCGAGGCCGACAAGGCCAAACTCAGCGATACAGGCAAATGATCAGCTACGCGCGCCAGAATTCGGAAGAGCAGCCGGACGTCACGCCGCCGGGCGCGGACGATCATATTGCGCCGGCACCGCGGGTGTCGGTGCAGGCGTTTTGCGAGACGGTGGAGACCGCTGCCGCGGTGCAATCGGCCGGCGAAGACCGCCGCCTCGGCAAGGCGCATCTGAAGATCCAGATGGGCGGCATGGCTGCCGCCATCGAGGCCTATCGCTCGGCGCCGACGCCGAACGTGATCATCCTGGAGACCGAGGGCCGCAACGACATCCTTACCGGGCTCGACCAGCTCGCGAGCGTCTGCGACGCCGGAACCCGCGTGGTCGTGATCGGCCGCATCAACGACGTCACGCTGTATCGCGAGCTGGTGCGCCGCGGCGTGAGCGACTACGTGATCGCGCCGGTCACCGCCATCGACGTGGTGCGTTCGGTCTGCAACCTGTTCTCGGCGCCGGAGGCCAAGGCCGTCGGCCGCATCGTCGCCATCGTCGGCGCCAAGGGCGGCGTTGGCGCCTCGGCGATCGCACACAACGTGGCCTGGGCGATCGCGCGCGATCTGTCGCTGGATACCGTGGTTGCCGACCTCGACCTTGCCTTCGGCACCGCCGGCCTCGACTACAACCAGGATCCGTCGCAGGGCATCGCGGATGCGGTATTCTCGCCCGATCGGGTCGACACCGCGTTCATGGACCGCCTGCTATCGAAATGCACCGACCATCTCAGCCTGCTGGCCGCGCCGGCGACGCTCGACAAAATCTATGATTTCGGCTCCGATGCATTCGATTCGATCTTCGATACGCTGCGCACCACGATGCCGTGCATCGTGCTCGACGTTCCCCATCAATGGTCGGGATGGACCAAGCGCGCACTCATTGCCGCCGACGACATCCTGATAGTCGCCGCGCCCGACCTCGCCAATCTGCGCAACACCAAGAACCTGTACGACCTGTTGAAGGCGTCGCGGCCGAACGACCGCGCGCCGCTCTATTGCCTCAACCAGGTCGGCGTGCCGAAACGCCCCGAGATCGCCGCCAGCGAATTCGCCAAGGCGATCGAGAGTCCGCCGATCGCCTCCATTCCGTTCGATCCGCAGATGTTCGGCTCGGCTGCCAACAACGGCCAGATGATCGCGGAAATCTCCGCCACTCATCGCTCGGTCGAGATGTTCCTGCAGATTGCGCAGCGGCTGACAGGCCGCGGCGAGACCAAAAAGCCCAAGGGATCCTTCCTGTCACCCCTGCTCGAGAAGCTGCGGGCCAAATAGCCGCCCGCCTGGAGTACCGTCGTGTTTGGTAAGCGTAGCGGAAACGATAGTGACACGCGGGTGCCGAAGCCTGCTGTTCACGCGCCGGAGCCTGCCTCCGGCGCGCCGGCGGTCATGCGCGATATCGCGGCGCCGACGATTGCTTCGCCGCCGCTCGCGCCGCCCAAGCCGCCGCCGGCACCCGTCATGGAGGTGCGGAAGTCCGACAATTATTACCAGGTCAAGGCGACGATTTTCGGCGCCCTGATCGAGGCGATCGACCTCGCCCAGCTCGCCAAGCTCGACAGCGAGTCGGCACGCGAGGAAATCCGCGACATCGTCAACGAGATCATCGCGATCAAGAACATCGTGATGTCGATCGCCGAGCAGGAAGAACTGCTCGACGACATCTGCAACGACGTGCTCGGCTACGGTCCGCTGGAGCCGCTATTGTCGCGCGACGACATCGCCGACATCATGGTCAATGGCGCCGGCACGGTGTTCATCGAAGTCAACGGCAAGATCCAGCGCACCGGCATCCGCTTCCGCGACAACCAGCAGCTTCTCAACATCTGCCAGCGCATCGTCAGCCAGGTCGGCCGGCGCGTCGACGAATCATCGCCGATCTGCGACGCGCGCCTCGCCGACGGCTCCCGCGTCAACGCCATCGTGCCGCCGCTCGCGATCGACGGCCCTGCACTTACCATTCGAAAATTCAAGAAGGACAAGCTGACGCTTGACCAGTTGGTCAAGTTCGGCGCCATCTCGCCGGAAGGCGCGACCATCCTGCAGATCATCGGGCGCGTCCGCTGCAACGTGCTGATCTCCGGCGGTACCGGCTCCGGCAAGACCACGCTGTTGAACTGCCTGACCAACTACATCGAACACGACGAGCGCGTCATCACCTGCGAGGACGCTGCCGAGCTTCAGCTGCAGCAACCGCATGTGGTGCGGCTGGAAACCCGCCCCCCGAACATCGAGGGCGAAGGCCAGGTCACCATGCGCGAACTGGTCCGCAACTGCCTGCGTATGCGGCCTGAACGCATCATCGTCGGCGAAGTCCGCGGACCCGAGGCGTTCGACCTGCTGCAGGCCATGAACACCGGCCACGACGGCTCGATGGGAACGTTGCACGCCAACAATCCGCGCGAAGCCCTGTCGCGCTGCGAATCGATGATCACGATGGGCGGCTTTTCGCTGCCCTCGCGCACCATCCGCGAGATGATCTGCGCCTCGATCGACGTCATCGTGCAAGCCGCGCGCCTGCGCGACGGTTCGCGCCGCATCACCCACATCACCGAGGTGATGGGAATGGAAGGCGACACCATCATCACCCAGGACGTCTTCCTGTACGACATGATCGGCGAGGACGCGAACGGCAAGATCATGGGCCGGCATCGCTCCACCGGAATCGGCCGGCCGAAATTCTGGGAACGCGCACGCTATTACAACGAAGAGAAACGGCTTGCGGCGGCTCTCGACGCCTCCGAAGTCAAGGTAGACGTCTAAGGGAGCGGGCAAATGAACATGCAGATGCTCGCATTGGGTTTCCTCGCAGCCGCCGCCGTCGGCGGTATCGCCTGGGTCTTCCTCTATCCGCTTCTGTCCGGCGAGAAGAAGGCCGAGGCACGTCGCACCTCCGTCGCCAGACCCGAGCCGATGGCGCGACAGACCGAGAAGGCCCAGCGCTCGCGCCGCGAACAGGTCGAGGGGTCGCTGAAGGACCTTGAGGCCCGGCGCCAGAAGGACAAGCGGGTCGCGCTCAGTACGCGCCTGACCCAGGCCGGACTCGACTGGACCGAACAGAAATTCTGGATCGCCTCAGGCGTTCTCGCCGTTGCGGTGTTTGCGGGCGCCTTCATTGTCGGCGGCGGACCGCTTGGCGCAGGCGGGCTTGCCTTCGGGGCCGGCTTCGGCCTGCCGCGCTGGGCGCTGAGTTTCCTCAAGACCCGCCGGGAAAAGGCCTTCCTGAAGGCATTGCCCGACGCCGTCGACGTGATCGTGCGCGGCATCAAGGCCGGCCTGCCGCTGTTCGAATCGATCAAGGTGGTCGCCGCCGATTCACCGGAGCCGCTGCGCAGCGAGTTCCTCGCCATCATCGAAACCCAGGCGATCGGCATGCCGCTCGGTGAGGCCTGCGCGCGCCTGTTCGACCGGATGCCGGTGCCGGAGGCGAACTTCTTCGGCATCGTGGTCGCGATCCAGCAAAAATCCGGCGGCAATCTCTCCGAAGCGCTCGGCAACCTGTCCAAGGTGCTGCGCGACCGCAAGAAGATGGCCGAGAAGATCCAGGCGATGTCGATGGAAGCGAAGGCCTCCGCCGCCATCATTGGCTCGTTGCCTCCGATCGTCATGTTGCTCGTCTATCTGACGACGCCCGACTACATCGCGTTGCTGTGGACCGACCCCATGGGTCAGCTGATGCTGGTCGGCTGCGTCTCCTGGATGGCGTGCGGCATCATGGTGATGAAGAAAATGATCAACTTCGACTTCTGACGGTGCGACATGATTGATTTCCTGGTCACCAAACTCCACGACGTCCACTTCATGACCATGCTGCTCGCCGCCATCGCGGCGAGTGCGACCGCCTACACCCTGGTCATGCCGCTGTTTGCGGGCGAAGGCCTCGCCAAACGCATGAAGGCGGTTGCCAGCGAGCGCGAGCGGATCCGCCAGCGCGAGCGCGACCGCCTCTCCAAGTCGGAAAAGGTCTCGCTGCGCCAGACGCCCAAGCAGGTGGTCTCCAAGGTGGTGGAAGATTTCAACCTCACCAAATGGCTGGCGCAGGAGTCGGCGCTCGAGAAACTCGTGATGGCCGGCTATCGCGGCCACGCGCCCTATGTCACCTTCCTGTTCGCCCGCGCGGTCGCGCCGATTGCGATGCTCCTCGGCTCGATCCTGTACGTGTTCGTGATCGCGCATATGGAAAAATCCATGCCGATCAAGATCGGCATCTGCATCGCCTGCGCTTATGGCGGGCTGCAGGCACCGATGCTGTTCCTGAAGAACGCGATCAGCAAGCGTCAGCTTTCGATCAAGCGGGCGTTCCCCGATGCGCTCGACCTGCTCCTGATCTGTATCGAATCGGGCATGTCGGTCGAGGTCGCCTTCCGCAAGGTCGCCGGTGAAATCGTCACCCAATCGGTGGCGCTGTCGGAGGAATTCACGCTGACCACAGCCGAGTTGTCGTACTTGCAGGATCGCAAGGTGGCCTATGAGAACCTGGCGAAGCGCACCGGGCTCGACGGCGTGAAGTCGGTCTGTCTGGCGTTGCAGCAATCGGAACGATACGGCACGCCGCTCGGGCAGAGCCTGCGCGTGATGGCGCAGGAAAATCGCGACATGCGCATGAACGAGGCCGAAAAGAAGGCGGCAGGGTTGCCGCCGAAGCTCACCGTGCCGATGATCGTGTTCTTTCTGCCGTGCCTGTTTATCGTCATTCTCGGGCCGACCTACATCAGGCTCCAGACGGTGACAATTTTCCACTAGAGCATGATCCGGAAAAGTGGGCACCGGTTTTCCGAAAAGATCATGCTCAAACAAAAAGATAGAGCGTTTTCGAGCGAACCGGATACCGGTTCGTTCGGAGAAAGCGCGTCAGAACAAGAATCTGGAGATTCGGTTCTGATTCAATCAGAACTGAAGCTCTGGGCTCCAGACGACGGCAATTTCTGAATTGGGATCGGTGAGCGCTCTTTCGAACGAGGCGGATACCGGTTCGCGCGTCAGTCGTCCTGATCGAGCGCAACCACCGGCGCTCGCTTTGGTGTCGCGCTGGAGACCGCACGCGGGATATCCTTGCGGTTCAGCATCTCGCGCAGATAGGTCACGTTGGCCGCGGCCTCGTCGGCCGGCAAATCGGCCTTGACGATGCTTTCGGCCTCGGCGAACCGGCCCTGCAAGCCAACCACCAGAGCGAGGTTCTGTCTGATACGGGCGTCGGCGCGGCTCCCCGCATAGGCGCGGCGCAGCGTCTCCTCGGCCTTGGGCAATTCCTTGGTCAACATGTAGGAGAGGCCGAGATTGGACAGCACCGACGGCTCTTCCGGCACGATCCGCAGCGCGCTGGCGTAATAGCGGCGCGCTTCCTCGTGCTTGCCGAGCTTGTCGAGCGTGGTTCCCTGCACCGACAGGATGCTCCAGTCGGGATTGTCGGGCGAATGGGCGCGGCTGAGCACGTCGAACGCGGCCTGCGAATTGCCGTTGTCGGCGAGCGCGCGGCCATAGGCGGCGAGCAGCGTCTTGTTGCCGGGATGGGCGATGGTGGCCTGTTCGAGCACGGCGGCGGCCTGTGCCCGCTGGCCGGTGGCGCGCAGCGCCTGGCCGTAGGCGACGGCCGCGTCGGCATCCTTGGGGTTGGCGTGGTAGCGGTCGCCATAGACCTCGACCGCACGGTGCGGATCATCGGATGCTACGTCCGTCCTGGAATCGGGCTTGGAGGTCAGCGATCCCGTCACGTCGGACATGGTCTGGCAGCCACCAAGGCCTGCGGCCAAAACCGCCGTCAGGGCTGTGGAAGCGAGGAACCGGACAAGGCTGCACTGTCGACGCATGGCAACTCACGAAATCGGGCGAATGGATCGAGCCGAACGCGACAGCAATAGACTGTTAACCCTAACGTCTGGTTAATCGGCCCTCCGAGGGGCCCATGCGCCAGCGCAAGCCTGCCGCCCTAAACAGGGCCGCGGTTCAATAATCGACGGCAAGACGCTTCCTGACCTCGTCGATCCGCTTCTCGAGCGCATCGAACCTGGCATGCAGGCTACGGTCGTGCAGATAGAACATGTAGCCGAGCAGGACGAGCCCGAAGATCCAGTGGTGGCTCTCCACATAAGCGAAGACCAGCTCGATCGCGTGACCGATGGCTATGAAAATACCCAGCACAATATCCATTGCATTCCCCCGCCTGGAGAAAACGGCACGTTCGATTCCGAAGAGAGTGAGCGCGCGGGAGCGCGGTGCCGCTTCTCAGCTATTTGTGATGCTTGCTCAGATAGGCATGCAGCGAATCCGTGCCGGCCTCAGCGAGCAGCGTCTTCAGCATCATGTCCTTGCGGCGCCCCGCGGCGAAATGCTCGCCATAGGTCTTGCGCAACGCGCCGATGTGCGTATTCCCGTGCTTCTTGTCGATGCGGCCGGTCTTGTCGCGATGTCTGCCGTCGAGGCCCGTCTTGGCCGTTTTCTTCGCGGCTTTCTTCGCGGCTTTCCTGGCCATCAAACTCTCCCCGGATGTTGTTGTATCGGAAGCCTACCATGAAGGCCGAAAGGCGTGTAGTAGGCGGCTATCGCTCCTGACGATCGGGACCCGCATGCCATCCGTGTTCGAGACCTCAGCCCCAGCCGCAGCCATTCCCATCACCTTCGTCACCAAGGCGACGTGGGAAGCGATCAGAAACGGCCTTCCCACCGAGGCGCAGAAATTCGCGCTGGCCAATGCATTTGCCGCCAAGCCCGGCAAATGCCTGACGCTGCCCGCGCCCGATGGCGGGATCGCGCAGGTGCTGTTCGGCCTCGAGGACGAGGCGAGCCCATCGCGTGACCTGTTCCGGCCCGGCGCCCTGCCCGGCCTGCTGCCACCAGGCGTCTATCGTTTCGCCAACCCGCCGCATGATGCGCGGCTGGCCGCGCTCGCCTTTGCGCTTGGGAGTTATCGTTTCGGCCGCTATCGCAAGACCGACAATGGCGATGTCCGTCTGGTGCCGCCTGACGGCATCGACACCGCCGAGATTGCACGGATGGCGGACGCGGCCACGCTGGCGCGCGATCTCATCAACACTCCGTCGAACGACATGGGGCCGGAGGAGCTGGCGCAGGCTGCGCAGGCACTCGCCGCGCGCTACGGCGCCAGCTTCAACTGCATCGTCGGCGACGAACTGGTGCGTCAGAATTTCCCGCTCATCCACGCGGTCGGCATGGCCTCGACCCGCGCGCCGCGCCTGATCGATTTTTCCTGGGGCGATCCTGATCTCCCCAAGGTAACCCTGGTCGGCAAGGGCGTCTGCTTCGACACCGGCGGGCTCGACCTGAAACCGTCGAGCGGCATGCTGATCATGAAGAAGGACATGGGCGGCGCCGCCAACGTACTGGCGCTGGCGCAGATGGTGATGGACGCCCAGCTGAAAGTGCGTCTGCGCGTCCTGGTCCCCGCGGTCGAGAATGCGGTGGCCGGCAACGCCTTCCGCCCGCTCGACATCTTCAAGTCGCGCAAGGGACTCAACGTGGAGATCGGCAACACCGATGCCGAGGGACGGCTGGTGCTGGCCGACGCGCTGGCGCTGGCCGACGAGGAGAAGCCAGACCTGCTGATTGATCTGGGAACCCTGACGGGCGCGGCGCGGGTAGCGTTGGGGCCGGATTTACCGCCCTTTTACACCAACGATGAGACGCTGGCGGCCGATGTCGCGCGATGCGCGAAGGGGGAGAACGATCCGTTGTGGCGCATGCCGCTGTGGCCGCCCTACAATTCCTGGCTGGACTCGAAAGTGGCCGATATCAACAACGCGCCAGGCGGCACCTTTGCCGGCTCGATCACTTGCGCGCTGTTCCTGCAGCGCTTTGTCGAACAGGCGAGGTCCTGGCTGCATGTCGATATCTATGGCTGGACGCCTTCGGCAAAGCCGGCTCGCCCCGAAGGCGGCGAATGTCAGGCGGCGCGTGCGATCTACAAATTGTTGAGCGAACGCTATGGATGATCCGCGCCTGACGCCGGCCCGCGGCGATATCGCCGCGAAATATCTC
This sequence comes from uncultured Alphaproteobacteria bacterium, assembly GCA_963774775.1. Classification (GTDB taxonomy): domain Bacteria; phylum Pseudomonadota; class Alphaproteobacteria; order Rhizobiales; family Xanthobacteraceae; genus Bradyrhizobium. The sequence goes on along the minus strand of CAVZGZ010000046.1, from coordinate 152,420 downwards.
GAAGGCAAGGTCAAGGCCGCGCGCTATGTGGCAGGCGAGGAGTTCGAGGTCACCGAAGCGCTGGCGCCGTTGCGCGAGACGCCGGCCAGTGATGCCATGCTGCTGACGCAGGCGTTGAAGGGCGAGCGCGTCACGATCTATGACCGCAACGCCGAAGGTTTTGCCTGGGGGCAATTGAACAGCGACGGCTATGTCGGCTGGCTGCCGGATGCCGCGCTCGTCCGGCCCTTGGCCGTCCCGACGCACAAAGTCACGGCACTGCGCACGTTCGCATTTCCGGGCCCGTCGATCAAACTGCCGCCGCTTGAGACACTGTCGATGGAAGCACGGGTAACGGTCGTGCGCGAAGACGGCGCGTTCGCGGTGACCCGAGAAGGCTGGTATCTGCCGCGCCGGCATATTGGCAGTCTCGACCCCGTCGAGAACGATTTCGTCGCGGTCGCCGAACGTTTCGTCGGCACGCCCTATCTGTGGGGCGGCAAAAGCAGCCTCGGCATCGATTGCTCGGGCCTCGTCCAGATTTGCCTGAACGCAGGGGGTACCGGCTGCCCGCGCGACAGCGACATGCAGCAGGATGGGCTTGGCCGCGAGCTGAGCCCAGCCGAGATGAAGAAATTACAGCGCGGCGACCTGATCTTCTGGAAGGGTCACGTCGCGATCGCGCGGGACGCCAGCACCATCGTCCACGCCAATGCGCATCACATGGCGACCGTGGTCGAAAATACGCATGACGCGATCGCGCGCATCAGGGCCGCGGGCAGCGAGGTCGTGGGGATCAAGCGGCTCTAAGTGTCGACCGCCCCATCGGGCGCGGCCTCCAGCCGGAACGCGGCGGCGAACAGCGCGCGGGTGTAGTCGCTCTTCGGATTCTTGAAGAGCTCGACAGCCGGGCCTTCCTCGACCACCTTGCCATGTTTCATCACGATCAGGTGGCTCGCCAGCGAGGCGACCACGCGCAGATCGTGCGAGATGAACATGTAGGTCAGGTCGCGCTTGCGCTGCAGCTCGCGCAAAAGGTCGACCATCTGCGCCTGGAACAGCATGTCGAGCGCGCTGGTCGGCTCGTCCAGCACCACGAAATTCGGCTCCAGGACCACCGCGCGGGCAATCGAGATGCGCTGGCGCTGGCCGCCGGAGAATTCATGCGGATAGCGAAAGCGCGTGGCCGGATCGAGGCCGACGTCCTTCAGTGCCTTGATCACCCGCGCCTCGCGCTCGTGCTCCGACAGCGCGCTCTGGTGGACGGTCAGGCCTTCGGCGACGATGTCGCCGACCGACATGCGCGGGGATAGCGCGCCGAACGGATCCTGGAACACGATCTGCATGTCACGGCGGAACGGCCGCATCTCCTTGAAGCGCAGGCCCTGAATGTTACTGCCGAGGAAGACGATCGGACCATCAGACGAAATCAGCCGCAGCAGGGCAAGGCCGAGCGTGGTCTTGCCGGAGCCGGACTCACCGACGACGCCGAGCGTCTCGCCCTTGCGCACCGCAAGGCTGACGCCATCGACCGCCTTGATATGACCGACGGTCGAACGCAGTAGCCCCCGCTTGACCGGGAACCAGACCTTCAGATTGTCGGCCGACATCACCACCGGCTGGTCCGGCCGCGGCGGCGCCGGATCTGGCTTCGGCTCGGCCGCGAGCAAGTCGCGCGTGTAGGGATGTTTCGGCGCGGTAAAGACCTGCTCGACCGGCCCCTGCTCGACGATCTTGCCGCCGTTCATCACACAGACCGTGTCGGCGATACGGCGAACAATGCCGAGATCGTGGGTGATGAACAGCAGGCTCATGCCGAGCCGGGTGCGGATTTCGGCAAGCAGCGCCAGGATCTGCGCCTGCACGGTGACGTCGAGCGCGGTGGTCGGCTCGTCCGCAATCAGAAGGTCCGGCTCGTTGGCGAGCGCCATCGCGATCATCACGCGCTGGCGCTGGCCGCCGGACAATTGATGCGGATAGCTCTGCAGCCGCGTCTCCGGATCGGGGATGCCGACCTGGGTCAACAGCTCCAGCGTACGCGCCCGCGCCATCGAGCCGCTGATGCCATTGTGGAGCGACAATATCTCGCCGATCTGGGCCCCGATGGTGTGGAGCGGATTGAGCGAGGTCATCGGCTCCTGGAAGATGATCGAGATATCGTTGCCGCGGATCTCGCGCATCTCGCGTTCCGACGATCCTAGCAGGTCGCGGCCCTTGAAGCGGATGGCGCCAGAGGGATGCGACGCCGACGGATAGGGCAACAACCTCAACACCGAGAGCGCGCTGACGGATTTTCCGGAGCCGGATTCGCCGACCAGCGCGACGCACTCGCCGCGCTTGATCGAAAACGAGACGTGATCCACCGCAACCGACGCGCCGAACGCCACCGAGAGGTCGCGGACATCGAGCAGAGGCTGGTTGATGGCGTCCATGCTGGGCCTTACCTGAACGTCTTGCGCGGATCGAAGGCGTCGCGCGCGGCTTCGCCGATGAAGATCAAAAGCGACAGCATGATCGCGACCGAGAAGAAGCCGGTGAAGCCGAGCCAGGGCGCCTGCACGTTGGCTTTCGCCTGTGACAGCAATTCACCGAGCGACGGCGAGCCCGGCGGCAGGCCGAAGCCGAGGAAATCCAGCGCCGTCAGCGTCATCACCGAGGACGACACGATGAAGGGCAGGAACGTCATGGTCGCGACCATCGCATTCGGCAGCAGATGGCGAAACATGATCACGGCGTTGGAGACGCCGAGCGCGCGGGCGGCCTGGATGTATTCGAAATTGCGCCCGCGCAGGAATTCTGCGCGCACCAGACCCACCAATGACACCCAGGAGAACAGCAGGAGGATGCCGAGCAGGATGAAGAAGCCCGGCGGCAGCACCGCCGAGATGATCAACAGCAGATAGAGCGAGGGGATCGCGGTCCAGACCTCGATGAAGCGCTGGAAGCCGAGGTCGATCCAACCGCCGAAATAACCCTGGATGCCGCCGGCCGCGACGCCGATGATGGACGAGATGATGGTCAGCGTCAGGCCGAACAGCACCGAGATGCGGAAGCCGTAGATCAGGCGCGCCACCACGTCGCGGCCCTGATCGTCGGTGCCGAGCCAGTTGTATTCGAGGTCGCGGCAGCCGCTCAGATGCTTCTTCTGCACCACTTCCTTGCACTGATCTTCGGTCAGCATCCAGGTCGGCTTCGATGGCGCCGGCGTCGGCAGGTCGAGGTTGTGGGTGTCGTAGGAATAGCGGATCGGCGGCCAGACGATGCTGCCCCCCTTGTCTGCGATCTGCTTCTGCAGATAGGGATCGCGATAATCGGCGGTGGTTTCGAAATCGCCGCCGAAGGTGGTTTCGGGATAGCTGACAAAAACCGGCCAGTAGAGATGGCCGTCATATTTGACCAGCAGCGGCCTGTCGTTGGCGATCAGATTGGCAAACAGCGAGACGAAGAACAGGACGAGGAAGATCCAGAACGACCAGTAACCCCGGCGGTTCGCCTTGAAATTCTGCCAGCGGCGTTTGTTGAGCGGCGACGGCGAGAAGCGGTGGCGCGTCGGCGGGACGACTTCGCCAAGCGGCGACTGCGTCGTGGTCTCGACCGGCCCTGGTGCGAGCATCACCATCAGACTTCCCGCGCCTCGAAATCGATCCGCGGATCGATCCACATGTAAGCGAGGTCGGAGATCAAATTGACGACGAGACCGACCAGCGAAAAGATGAACAGCGTCCCGAACACCACCGGGTAGTCGCGGTTGAGCACGCTCTCGAAGCCGAGCAGGCCGAGCCCGTCGAGCGAGAAGATGGTCTCGATCAACAGCGAGCCCGAGAAGAAAGCGTGAATGAAGGCGCCGGGAAAGCCCGCAATCACGATCAGCATCGCGTTACGGAAAATGTGATTGTACAGCACCTGGCGTTCGCTGCAGCCCTTGGCGCGCGCGGTCATCACATATTGCTTGCGGATCTCGTCCAGGAACGAATTCTTGGTAAGCAGCGTCATGGTGGCGAAGGCCCCAAGCGCCATCGCAATCAACGGCAGCGTGATGTGCCAGAAATAATCCAGGATCTTCCAGTACCAGGGGAATTGCGACCAACCGTCGGAGGTAAGCCCCCGCAACGGGAAAATGTTGAAGAACGATCCGCCGGCGAACAGGATGATCAGCAGGATCGCGAACAGGAAGCCGGGGATCGCAAAGCCTACGATGATGACGGCCGACGTCCAGGTATCGAAGCGCGATCCGTCCATGACAGCCTTGCGGATGCCGAGCGGGATCGAGATCAGATAGGTCAAGAGCGTCATCCAGATCCCGAGCGACATCGAGACCGGCAGCTTTTCCTTGACCAGCTGGATCACGCTGACGTCGCGGAAGTAGCTCTTGCCGAAATCGAAGCGGGCGAAATTCCACACCATCAGCGCAAAACGCTCCGGCGCCGGCTTGTCGAAGCCGAACTGCTTTTCCAGGCTCTTGATGAAATTCGGATCCAGCCCCTGCGCGCCGCGGTATTTTGAACTCACCGCGTCGGCCGATGCGCCGACCTGGGGACGGCTGCCGAAATCGCCGCCTGACGAGCCGGATATGCGCGAAGAGCCTCCGGTATCGGCGCCCGAGAGCTGCGCCAGCACACGTTCGACCGGCCCACCGGGCGCGAATTGCACGACCACGAAGGAAACGAAGAGTATTCCGAGCAGCGTCGGGATCATCAGCAGGATGCGGCGGGCGATATAGGCGCTCATGGTCTACTTCGCCTGCTCGAGCTTGGCGGCCTTGGCAGCGTCGTACCACCAATTTTCCGGCGCACCGACGCCCTGCGCGTAACGTGGCGGCTTTTCAGGATGCGCGAACAGATCCCAATAGGCGATCGGGTGCGTGGTGCGGTACCATTGCGGCACCCAGTAACGCCCGGCGCGAAATACGCGGTCAAGCGCGCGGCACGCATTGGTCAAATCCACCCGCGTCTCGGCGCTCATCGCTTTCTCGACGAGCGCATCGATTGCAGGACTGGCAACCCCCGCCAGATTGTACGACCCTTTGGTGGCGGCCGCCTGGGACGAAAAGTACGCCCGCAGACTATCGCCTGGCGTTGCCGACATGCTCAAGCGTTCGGTGGTCACGTCGAAATCAAAGTCTTCGACACGCGCACGGTATTGCACGGCGTCGATCAGCCGGATGTTGGCCTCGATACCGATCTGGCCGAGATTTTTGATGAAGGTCGCATGATGCGGTTGAAACGACGGCTCGTCGAGCAGGAACTCGATCGTGAAAGGCTCGCCATTTGGCATTAGCCGCTTGCCGTCCTTGACCGGAAGCCCTGCTGCTTGCAGCAGTTGCTGCGCCTTGCGCAACAGCGTCCGGTCCTGCCCGGAGCCATCAGACACCGGTGGCACGAAGGGCTCGCCGAACACCTCGTCCGGCACCTGGCCGCGGAACGGCTCGAGCAGTTTCAGTTCCTCGGGCGAAGGCGGCCCGCTTGCCACCATGTCCGAATTCTGGAACGGCGAACAGGCGCGCGCGTAGGCGCCATACATCACGGTCTTGTTGGTCCATTCGAAATCGAACGCGCAGCCCACGGCTTCGCGCACGCGCGGATCCTTGAACTTGTCGCGGCGGGTGTTGAAGAACCAGCCCTGCCCGCCGGAAGGCGTTTCATCCGGCAACGTCTCGCGCTTGATCCGGCCGTCCTTGATGGCCGGGAAATCATAGCGCGTCGCCCAGATGCGAGCCGTGAACTCCTCGCGGTAGAGGTAGCTCCTGCCGGAAAAGCCTTCGAAGGCGACATCGCGGTCGCGATAGAACTCGTAGCGCACGGTATCGAAATTGTAGCTGCCGCGATTGACGGGAAGATCGGCCGCCCACCAGTCCTTGACCCGTTCGTATTCGATGTAGCGGTTGACTTCGTACTTGCCGACCTTGTACGGCCCGGAGCCCAATGGCGTATCGAGCGCGGATTCCTCGAACGGCCGCGTTGCATAATAAGCCCTGGAGAAAATCGGCAGGCTGGCGACATAGAGCGGCACGTCGCGCGCGCGCTTTTCCGTGAACGTGACCACGACCGTCGCATCGTCGAGCGCTTCCGCCTTCACGAAATCGCGCAGCTGCACGATGATCAAGGGATGCCCTTTTTCCTTCAGCGTGTTCAGCGAGAAGGCGACGTCCTGCGCGGTCAGTTTCGAACCATCGTGAAATCGCGCTTCGGGGCGGATCGTGAAGCGGTAGGTGGTCTTGTCAGGCGATATCCGCACCGACTTTGCGGCAAGCCCATACATCGCGTCGGGCTCATCATTGGCACGCGCCATCAACGCCACGAAAGTCATGTCCATGCCCTGCGCGCCCTCGCCCTTTAGAATGTAGGCGTTGAGCGAATTGAACGTCTGATAGGACTGATTGTAGGCCCGCACGAATGGAATCAGGGAGAACAAGCCACCTTTCGGTGCGGCGGGATTGACGTAGTCGAAATGATGGAAGTCGGCCGGGTATTTGAGGTCGCCGAACGCGGACATTCCATGCGATTCGGGGGTCTCCTCGGACGCCCCCGCCGGCCGAAATTTCGCCGCACTCAGCGCAGCGATGCCGAGACCGAGCGCGTGCCGACGGGTAACTAGCGCCATGCGCGAAATATCCTTCAAGAGCGCTTGCCGATCTTGGCGGCCTTGTCCGCATCGTACCACCACAACGACGGCAACCCGAACGGCCGTATTGCGGCATCGGCTCGGCGTGGCTGAATCGATCCCAGCGCGCGTAGCGCGTAAAGCCATAAGTGAATTGGGGCACGACGTAGAAATTCCACAGCAGCACGCGATCGAGCGCCCGGGTCGCCGCCACCAGGCCCTCGCGGTCCTTGGCGAAGATCACCTTCTCGATCAGCGCATCGATAGCGGGATTCTTGATGCCGATGGTGTTTCTAGCACCGGGCTGATCGGCAGTCTGCGAGCCCCAATACTCACGCTGCTCGTTGCCCGGCGACAGCGATTCCCCCCACTGGTCGATGATGATGTCGAAATCGAAACCGCGCAGACGATTCTGGTACTGTGCGTCATCGACGACGCGGATCGACGTGGTGACGCCGATGCGTTCGAGCGATGGCTTGAAGAACAGCGCGATGCGCTCGGAGGAAGGATCGTCCTGCACCAGGATTTCGACGCTGACCGCCTTGCCCGCGGAATCGACCAGCTTGCGCTCGCGCACTTCGAACCCCGCGTCCTTCAAGAGCTTCATGCCCTCGCGCAAATTGGCGCGCACCGCTTCGGGATTGCCGCCGACCGGGTTGGCATAAGGCGTGGTGAAGACCTCGGCCGGCACCTTGTCACGTAGCGCCTCGAGGAACTGCAACTCCTGCCCCTGAGGCAGTCCGGAGGAGGCAAGCTCGGTGCCATCGAAGTAGCTGTTGATGCGCTTGTATTGACCGAAGAACAGCTGCTTGTTCATCTCCTCGAAATCGAAGGCGTAATTGAAGGCACGGCGCAGCCGCGCGTCCTTGAATTGATCCCGCCGCAGGTTGAGCACGAAGGCCTGCATCCGGCCGGAACTCCTGATCGGGAACTCCTCCTTGACGACGCGCTTGTCGGCGACCGCCGGAAAATCATAGGCCGTCGCCCATTGCTTCGCTGAATTTCCGGCGATCCAGTCGGCCTGGTCGGCCTTGAACGCTTCCAGCGCGACCACGTTGTCGCGGAAGAACTCGAAGCGCATCTCGTCGAAATTGTTCTGCCCGATCTGGGCGGGCACGCTGGCACCCCAATAATCCTTTACCCTCTCCAGGGTGATCGAGCGGCCCGCAACGAAATCCTTGATGCGGTAGGGACCGGATCCCAGCGGCTTCTCAAGCGTTGTCGCCGAAATATCGCGCTTGCGGCCCTGACTGTCGCTGCCTTCCCAATAGTGCTTCGGCAGCACCGTCAGTTCGCCGACGATCGTCGGTAATTCCCGGTTTCCCGGCCCGTCGAAGGTGAACGTGACGTCTCGCTCTCCCGACTTCTCGGCCTTGACGACGTGCCGGTAGTAGGAGGCATACATCGGGCTGTATTTCTTCAGCGCCTCGAGCGAGAAGATCACGTCTTCCGGCGTCACCGGCTCGCCGTCGTGCCAACGCGCTTCCTTGCGCAGACGATAGGTCACGGCGGAAAAATCGTCGGGATGGGAGGCTGCTTCCGCCAGCAGGCCATATTCGGTGACGACCTCATCCATCGATTTCGCCATCAGCGTTTCGTGGATAAACGCAGCCGCCGGCGCGATCGAGCCCTTGATGCCCGCAACGACAATGTTGAAATTATCGAACGTGCCGATCGATATCATCCTGGCGACACCGCCTTTCGGCGCATCCGGATTGACGTAATCGAAGCGCTTGAAACCGGCCGGGTATTTGATGTCGCCAAACAGCGACAAAGCGTGACGCCAGACCGGCTCGCCGGCCGCATCTTGCGCGATTGCGGTCTCGATGGCGGGGAGGCTTGCCGCCAGCCCCAGTGCCGGGGCCATCGCGGCTGCGGCGCCGCTTTGCAGAAGGTGTCGTCGGGTAATCGCCAAGTGCGGAATTCCTGTTGCTGCTTTCGCGCTAGAGCGCGATGACTTCGTCATCCCGCTCTATCTTTTTACCTGAGCATGATCCTTTCGGAACGGTACTCACTTTTCCGGATCATGCTCTAGTGAGGACCCAATATAAGGCAACGGTTCGGCAAATTACGTTGCTTTTTCCTCATGATGCTGGCCCGGGAACAGAATCGGTGCGGCGAAACGTCCCGATAACAAGGCCGCGAGCCGATACGAAAACGGCCAGGCAATGCCTGGCCGTTCGGTCCGTAAGTCCATGCAGGACGATCGAAATGTTACTTCGCCGCGGTCGGCAGCGGAACCGGGGTATCGGCCAGCGTGTGCAGATAGTCGATCACGTCCGCGCGCTCGCTGTCCTTCGGAATGCCGGCAAAGCCCATCGCGGTGCCGGGGATGAAGCCCTTGGGGTTGGCAATGAACTTGTTGAGGTCGTCATAGGTCCACTTGCCGCCCTTGCCCTTCATGGCGGCGGAATAGTTGAAGCCGGCCTCGGTGGCGCGGGCGCGCTCGACGATACCGAACAGGTTCGGACCGACGCGGTTCGGGCCACCCTTCTCAAACGTGTGGCAGGCGCCGCACTTCTTGGCGGCGGCAGCGCCCTTTTCGACCGAGGCGGTCTGCAGCAGTTTCTCGATCGGCTCGGACGGCGCCGCGGCTTCCTTGCCCGCGCCCTCGTGAGCCTCTTCTTTCACAGCAATCTCGAAGCCCGGCTTTTCCGGCAGCTGCGGCGAGAAGATCGCGCCGGCGGCAAAGCTCGTCACCAGCAGGAAAATGCAGGTGCCGAGAATCGCACCGATAATTTTGTTGAGTTCGAAGGAGTCCATTTCGGATCAGGCTCCAGGCCTTAAAGGTCGACTTCAGGCCGGCAAAACGGCCGCGGATGGGACTTCAGGAATTGGCGTTTTGCGCCGCACCCCAAGCAGGGTTGAGATATCGGTTTGCCCGCGCTCTGGCAACCCGTATAAACGCGCCGACTTTCGCCCCGTCCCCACCCATTTTCCGCCCACCGGGCGGGCCCTGAAACGATGACCGAACCCCGCATATTGGTACTGATTCCCGCCCGCATGGCGGCCACCCGCCTGCCCGGCAAGCCGATGCTGGATATCGCCGGCCTGCCGATGATCGTCCATGTGCTGCGCCGGGCGGAAGCGGCCAATATCGGCCGGGTCGCGGTCGCAACCGACACCCCGGAGATTGCGGACGCGGTCAGAGCCCATGGCGGCGAGGCGGTCATGACCCGCGCCGACCACCCCTCCGGCTCGGACCGGATTTACGAGGCGATGAAAATCCTCGATCCCGAGGGAAAGGCCGAGATCGTCATCAATCTGCAGGGCGATTTCCCGACCATTACGCCCGACACCATCCGCAGTGTGCTTCCGCCGCTTGCCGACCCCGCGGTCGATATCTCGACGCTGGCGTCCGACATTCACACCGAGGAAGAAGACCGCGCTCCGAGCGTGGTGAAGGCGGTTGGCTCCCCGATCGGTCCGCGGCGGTTGCGCGCGTTGTACTTCACGCGCGCCACGGCGCCGTGGGGCGACGGGCCGCGCTACCATCATATCGGCCTCTATGCCTATCGCCGCGCGGCGCTGGAGCGTTTCGTCCAGCTTCCGCCATCGCCGCTCGAGCAACAGGAAAAGCTGGAGCAACTCCGGGCGCTGGAGGCTGGCATGCGGATCGATGTCACCATCGTCGACACGGTGCCCCGCGGCGTCGATACACCGACCGATCTCGAAACCGCGCGCCAGATGCTGGCCAAATCCTGAGCGGCTGATACAAGGCGCCCCATGACCAAGAAACTGAAAATCGCGTTCCAGGGCGAGCCGGGGGCCAATTCCCACATCGCCATCGTCGAAGCCTATCCCGACGCCGAGCCGTTGCCCTGCCCGACCTTTGAGGACGCGCTCGGCGCGATCTCCTCGGGCGAAGCGGATCTCGGCATGATCCCGATCGAGAATTCGGTCGCCGGCCGCGTCGCCGACATCCACCATTTGCTGCCGGATTCCGGCCTGTTCATCGTCGGTGAGTACTTCTTGCCGATCCGTCACCAATTGATGGCGCCGAAGGGCGCCAAGCTCGCCGACATCAAGACGGTCGAGAGCCACGTCCACGCGCTCGGCCAGTGCCGCCGCATCATCCGAAAGCTCGGCATCAAGCCGATCGTCGCGGCCGACACCGCCGGCAGCGCCCGCGATGTCGCCGGGCGCGGCGACAAGACCGTCGCCGCGATCGCCTCGCGCCTTGCGGCCGAAATCTACGGCCTCGATATCCTGGCCGAGGACGTCGAGGACGAGGCCCACAACACCACCCGCTTCGTGGTGCTGGCGCGCGAGCAGAAATGGGCAACGCCGGGAACGGGACCGCTGGTCACCACTTTTGTTTTCCGGGTCCGCAACCTGCCTGCCGCGCTCTACAAGGCGCTGGGCGGGTTTGCGACCAACAGCGTCAACATGACCAAGCTCGAAAGCTACATGGTCGACGGCGAATTCTCCGCGACGCAGTTCTACTCCGACGTCGATGGTCATCCCGAAGACGGAGGGCTGGCCTTCGCGCTGGAAGAACTGAAGTTCTTCTCCCGCGAATTCCGCATCATCGGCGTCTATCCGGCGCATCCGTTCCGCGCGACCTTCAGCGAGAAGGCCGAGTAATGCGTCATTCCGGGATGGTCCGAAGGACCAGACCCGGAATCTCGAGATTCTCAGAGGCGCAATTGCGCCTCATAGTTCAATGCTTCGCATCGCCCCGGAATGACACCCTTTACGCCGCCACCTTCTTGCCCAACCCGAACGCATCCGCCAGCAGGCCATACGATTTCTTCCGCGCCTCGTGATCGTACACCGCGGTGATGATCATCAGTTCGTCCGGCTGGCTTGCCGATATCATCGGCTGCAGTTTCGCCATCAGGGTCGCCGGGCTGCCGACGAACAGCCGCGAGCGGTTGCGCGCGATCGAGGCGCGTTCGGCATCGGTGTAGGGATAGGCGAGGGCTTCCTCGATGCTCGGCAGCGGCAGGAACTGCCCACGGTCGCGGCGCAGGCGATTGAGGTCCATCGAGGACGCCAGCTTTTCGGCTTCCGCGTCAGTTTCAGCCGCGACGGCGGCGATCGCGAGAATGCCGTGCGGCGTCGTCCGCCAGCCCGACGGCTTGAAGCGCGTGCGGTAATTGGTCATCGCCTCGATCGCGTCGTAGGACGCAAAATGATGCGCAAAGGCAAACCCCATCCCGACCTGGGCGGCGAGTTCGGAGGAATAGTCGCTTGAGCCGAGCAGCCAGATCGGCGGCAGCGGGGAATCATCCGGCATCGCCACCACGTTGTTGTAGGGATGGCCGGGCGGGAAATCGCGCGTCTCCCACAAGGTCAGCTCGTGGAGCCGCTCGAGGAAATCATCGCCCTCGCGGCGATCGAGCCGGCTGCGCAGCGCGTGCGCGGTGGCGCCGTCGGTGCCGGGCGCGCGGCCGAGGCCGAGATCGATCCGGCCGGGAAACAGCGCCTCCAGCATCTTGAAGCGCTCGGCCACCATCAGCGGGGCGTGGTTGGGCAGCATCACGCCGCCGGAGCCGACGCGGATGTTTTTCGTCACCGCCGCGATCTGTCCGATCATCAGGTCAGGCGCCGGGCTCGCCACCGAGGCGAGGTTGTGATGCTCGGCGAGCCAATAGCGGTCGAAGCCGAGCCCATCGACATGGCGCGCCAAATCGATGCTGTTGCGCAGCGCCGCAGCCGGCTTGGTGCCGGTCGTGACGACGGAAAGGTCGAGAACGGAGAGCGGGATCATGTGGCTAAGTTAGTGTGCCCGATCGCAGGCACAACGGTCTCGACCGCGCAGATCAGCTCCGCGGTCGGGGTGCCGACCAAGGCCAACTGGCTCGATCGTAAGTGGGACGATTTATGATGAATTCTTAACAGATGAACCTGGCCCACCCTAGCCGACATTAATCGTGCCGACCCGATTCTGGGCATTTTCTTGCTAAAATACCGCATTCTGCTATCAATCCCGGGCTTTCAATCCTCTGCCCACCGAACTTATTTTATCACCATTATTCGGCACACGTTTTCATAAATTGGGCCATTTCCCACCTCTAATGGGCTATTGGTCCGGGCCCGTTTGGCCTATTTTAGCACTGTCCAGCTAGCGCTGACGCCTGCCCAACCGCTGTGGAGCCCTGAGTACCATGACCGAGGTTACGTCAACAGCCGCATCCGACGGGCATCGCGCGCCAAAGGCTCCGAAAATCTCCTTCGAGTTCTTTCCGCCCAAGACCGAGGAGATGGAGCGCAATCTCTGGGAGACCATCAACCGGCTGGCGCCGCTGTCGCCGAACTTCGTCTCGGTCACCTACGGCGCCGGCGGTTCGACCCGCGAGCGCACCCATTCGACCATCACCCGCATCCTGAAAGAGACCGCTTTGCTGCCGGCCGCGCATCTGACCTGCGTCGGCGCCTCGCGCGGCGAGATCGACGACATCGTCGACCGCTATCACGACGTCGGCGTCCGCCACATCGTCGCACTGCGCGGCGACCCGCCGGCCGGCATCGGCACGGCCTATTCCACCCATCCCGATGGCTACAAGAGTTCGGCCGATCTCGTCGCCGGCATCCGGAAAAACCATCCCGACATCGAGGTGTCGGTGTCCGCCTATCCGGAGAAGCACCCGGAGAGCCCCGACTTCGACGCCGATATCGACACGCTGAAAGCCAAGGTCGACGCCGGCGCGGCGCGCGCCATCACGCAGGTGTTCTTCGATAACGATCTCTATTTCCGCTACCTCGACCGCGTCCGCGCCCGCGGCATCGAGATCCCGATCGTGCCCGGCATCATGCCGATGCACAATTTCAAACAGGCGAGAGCCTTCGTCACCCGCGCCGGCACCTCGGTGCCGAACTGGCTCGCGGAAAAGTTCGAAGGCCTCGACGACGACGCCGAGACCCGCAAGCTGGTCGCGGCGACGGTTGCCGCCGGCCAGGTGCAGAAATTGGCAAAACACGGCGTCGATACCTTTCATTTTTACACCATGAACCGCGCGGACCTCGTGTTCGCCATCAGCCATCTGCTCGGCATCCGCCCGCAGGGCGCACAGAAAGCTGCCTGATCGATGACCGTGCCTGTATCCCCGAAGCGAACTGCCCTGCTCGCGGCCGCCCGCGAACGCATCCTGGTGCTCGACGGCGCCATGGGCACCATGATCCAGGGCCTGCAATATGACGAGGCCGCCTTCCGCGGCGAACGGTTCAAGGATTTCCATCGCGACGTCAGCGGCAACAACGATCTGCTGATCCTGACCCAGCCCAAGGCGATCGAGGACATCCACGCCGCTTATCTGCGCGCCGGTGCCGACATCGTCGCCACCAACACCTTCTCCTCGACCTCGATCGCGCAGGCCGACTACGACATGTCGGACCTTGCCTATGAGCTCAACCTTGACGGCGCCAAGCTCGCGCGCGCCGCGGCCGAACGCGTCACTGCCGAAGACGGCAAACCGCGTTTCGTTGCGGGCGCGCTGGGACCTACCAACCGCACCGCCTCGATCTCGCCTGACGTCTCCAACCCCGGCTATCGCGCCGTCACCTTCGACGATCTGCGCAAGGCCTATGGCGAGCAGATCAATGGCCTGCTCGACGGCGGCGCCGATCTGCTGCTGGTCGAAACCATCTTCGATACGCTGAACGCCAAGGCGGCGCTCTACGCCATTGCCGAAATCACCGAGGCGCGCGGCATCGACGTGCCCGTGATGATCTCGGGCACCATCACCGACAAATCCGGCCGCTTGCTGTCGGGCCAGTTGCCGGAGGCGTTCTGGAACTCGGTGCGGCATGCCAAGCCAATTACCATCGGCTTCAACTGCGCGCTGGGCGCGGAAGATCTGCGCGCCCATATCGCCGATATCGGCCGCGTCGCTGATACGCTGGTGTGCGCCTATCCCAACGCCGGACTGCCGAACGAATTCGGCCAGTACGATGAGACCCCGGAATATATGGCGCGGCTGATCGGCGAATTCGCACAAGCCGGGCTCGTCAACATCGTCGGCGGCTGCTGCGGCACCACGCCGGACCATATCGCGGCGATCGCGGCGGCCGTCGCCCCGCACCAGCCGCGCGCCGTGCCCGAGATCGAGCCGCGGCTGCGGCTGTCGGGTCTGGAGCCGTTCGAACTGACGCCCGCGATTCCCTTCGTGAACGTCGGCGAGCGCACCAACGTCACGGGATCCGCGCGGTTCCGCAAGCTGATCACCGCAGGCGACTACACCGCGGCGCTGCAGGTGGCGCGCGACCAGGTCGAGAACGGCGCCCAGATCATCGACGTCAACATGGACGAGGGCCTGCTGGATTCCGAAGCCGCGATGGTGACGTTCCTCAACCTCGTCGCCGCCGAGCCCGACATCGCCCGCGTGCCTGTCATGGTCAACTCCTCGAAATTCCTCGTGATCGAAGCCGGCCTGAAATGCGTCCAGGGCAAGCCGGTGGTGAACTCGATCTCGATGAAGGAAGGCGAGGAGAAATTCATCCACGAGGCGACCATCGCGCGGCGCCATGGCGCGGCCGTGGTGGTGATGGCGTTCGACGAGGCCGGACAGGCCGACACGTTTGCGCGCAAGACCGAAATCTGCAAGCGCGCCTACGACATCCTGGTCAACCGGCTCGACTTCCCGCCGGAAGACATCATCTTCGATCCGAACATCTTTGCGATCGCCACCGGCCTCGAAGAGCACAATAATTACGGCGTCGACTTCATCGAGGCGACGCGCTGGATCCGCCAGAACCTGCCGCACGCTCATATTTCCGGCGGCGTCTCGAACCTGTCGTTCTCGTTCCGCGGCAATGAGCCGGTGCGCGAGGCCATGCATTCGGTGTTCCTGTATCATGCCATCAAGGCCGGCATGGACATGGGCATCGTCAATGCCGGGCAGATGATCGTCTATGACGACATCGACCCTGAATTGCGCCAGGTGTGCGAGGACGTCATCCTCAACCGCGATCCCGGCGCGCCCGAGAAGCTGCTGGCGCTGGCCGAGAAATTCCGTGGCAAGGAGAAGCAGACCAAGGAGCAGGATCTCGCCTGGCGCGAATGGCCCGTCGAGAAGCGGCTGAGCCATGCGCTGGTGCACGGCATCACCGAATATATCGAGGCGGATACCGAGGCGGTGCGGCTGACGGTCGAGCGTCCGCTCAACGTCATCGAGGGCCCGTTGATGGCCGGCATGAATATCGTCGGCGACCTCTTCGGCGACGGAAAAATGTTCCTGCCGCAGGTGGTGAAATCCGCCCGCGTCATGAAGCAGGCGGTCGCCTATCTGATGCCGTTCATGGAAGAGGAGAAGGCGCGCAACCTCGCCAACGGCATCACCGGCGATGGCCGCAATGCCGCCGGCAAGATCGTGCTCGCCACCGTGAAGGGCGACGTCCACGATATCGGCAAGAACATCGTCGGCATCGTGCTGCAATGTAACAATTTCGAGGTCATCGACCTCGGCGTGATGGTGCCGGCGGCCAAGATCATCGAGACCGCGAAGGCGGAAGGCGCCGATATCATCGGCCTCTCCGGCCTGATCACGCCCTCGCTCGACGAAATGAGTTTTCTGGCCGGCGAGATGGAACGGCAGGGCCTGAACCTGCCGCTGCTGATCGGTGGCGCCACCACCAGCCGCGTCCATACGGCCGTGAAGATCGACCCGAACTACAAGGGCGGGCCGGTGGTGCATGTCAACGACGCCAGCCGCGCCGTCGGTGTTGCGTCGTCGCTGCTGTCGGCCGAGAAGCGTGTAGCCTACGCCGCCGACATCCGCGCCGAATACGCCAAGATTTCTGCGGCGCATTTCCGCGCGCAGGCCGACAAGAAGCGGCTGAAGCTCGCGGTCGCCCGCGCCAATGCTGTCCAGATCGACTTTGCCAAGGCGCCGCCGACCAAGCCGAAATTTTTCGGCATCAGGAGCTTTGACGCTTACGATCTCGCCGAACTCGCTGAATACATCGACTGGACGCCGTTCTTCCAGACCTGGGAATTGACCGGGCGATACCCGGCCATTCTCGACGATCCCAAGATCGGCGAAGTCGCGCGTTCGCTTTATGATGATGCGCGCAAGA
The DNA here is from genome assembly GCA_963774775.1 of uncultured Alphaproteobacteria bacterium. Classification (GTDB taxonomy): domain Bacteria; phylum Pseudomonadota; class Alphaproteobacteria; order Rhizobiales; family Xanthobacteraceae; genus Bradyrhizobium. The sequence continues at coordinate 135,821 of CAVZGZ010000046.1, read as the reverse complement.
TGCTGGACCTGATCATCGCTGAGAAATGGTTCACGGCGCGGGCCACCATTGGCTTCTGGCCGGCCAATGCCGACGGCGACGATATCGCTGTTTATGCCGACGATACGCGCAAGAAGCAGATCGCGACCTTCCACACGCTGCGCCAGCAGCTCGAGAAGCGCGAAGGCCGTTTCAATGCCGCGCTGTCGGACTTCATCGCGCCCGCCACCAGCGGCGTGCCCGATTATATCGGTGCCTTCGTGGTCACCGCCGGGATCGGCGAGGACGTGGTCGCCGACCGCTTCAAGAACGCCAATGACGACTACTCCTCGATCCTGTGCAAGGCGCTGGCCGATCGTCTCGCCGAAGCCTTTGCCGAGCGGATGCATCAGCGCGTGCGCAAGGAGTTCTGGGGTTATGCGCCGGACGAAGCGCTCTCGGCCGATCAGCTCATCCTCGAGCAATATGCGGGCATCCGGCCTGCGCCCGGCTATCCCGCGCAGCCCGATCACACCGAGAAAGCGACGCTGTTCGCTCTGCTCGATGCGGAGAACACGGCCGGCGTGCAGCTGACTGAAAGCTACGCGATGTGGCCGGGCTCGTCGGTCTCCGGGCTTTATTTCAGCCATCCCGAAAGTTTCTATTTCGGCGTCGGCAAGATCGAGCGCGACCAGGTCGAGGATTATGCCGCGCGCAAGGGCATGAGCGTGGCCGAGACCGAGCGCTGGCTGGCGCCGGTACTGAACTATATTCCGTCGCAGGAACAGGCGGCGAAGGCAGTGACGCTGGCGCCGGTAGCCACTCCCGCCAACGACGTCACGTCCCATCCGCCGGGCTGCTCCTGCGCGGTGCATCTGGCCTGGCGCAAGAAGGCGGTGGGGGCGTAACTCGTCATCACCGGGCTTGACCCGGTGATCCATCTTCTTCCAAGAGTTCTTGTGAAGATCGATGGATGCCCGGATCATCTAGCGCGAAGACGCGCTTCTGTCCGGGTATGACACGGAGTGTGGTTCCATGAAATTCTTCTCCTTCTGGCGATCGCTGGCGAGCTTTCGGGTTCGCATCGCGCTCAATCTGAAAAATCTCCCGACTGAGGTCGTGTTCGTCGACATCGACGCCGACGCCCATCGCGGCGACGACTATCGCCAGCTCAATCCGCAGATGGCGCTGCCGGCGCTGGTCGAGGACGACGGCACCACGCTGTTCCAGTCGCTCGCCATCATCGAATATCTCGACGAGAAATATCCGACCCCGCCGCTGCTGCCGGCGGACGCGCTGGGCCGCGCGCGGGTGCGCGCGCTGGCGCTGATGGTGGCCTGCGAGGGCCATCCGCTGCTGACGCCGCGGGTGCGGCGCTATCTCGATCACGAGCTGAATTTGCGCGACGCGCAGCAGGCGGCCTGGCGCCGGCACTGGACAGTGGAAACGCTCGCCGCGCTCGAGGGTCATCTCGTCAGGGACAACAACACCGGCCGCTTCTCGCATGGCGATCAGCCAACGCTCGCCGACATCTGCCTGGTCGGCCATGTCTCGGCGGCGGTGACCCAGCAGATCGATTTGTCGAAATGGCCGACGGTGAAGCGCATCTTCGAGACCGCGATGGCGCTGCCGGAATTCGCCAAGGCGCATCCGCTGGCGCAGCCCGATACGCCCGAGGCGATGCGGCCGAAGGCGTGAGGGCCTTCTCAGCGTCATTGCGAGCGCAAGCGAAGCAATCCATCGCGCCGAGTAAAGAAAGAATGGATTGCTTCGCTTCGCTCGCAATGACGGTGCTCTAAACGTGCGTTCGCCTTCTCGCGGCGTGCTTCGCCCGAGGTTTGCAAGAAATTTGTCCCTCCAAAACACAGAGGGCGCAGGGAAGACCGGGTGCGCGCTGCACCCGCGGTCTCGTGTGCAAGCTGCACAGAGAAAAACGCACACGAGCATACAGGTTCAGCGGAAACACTCCGGCCTTCCCCGCGCAATGGTTTTACGGCTTATAGCGCGCTCTCCTCGGTGACCGGCTTTCTTGCCACCGTCGCTGGCGGAATTATCTCCGCCAACTTAGACGCCAGCATCGGGGCGCCAGAACCACACGACTTCGCCGTCCGCCTCACGCGCCGTTCGTCAAAGGCACATCAGCGTCCACCGCATCCCACCGCGCGTTCGTGACGTGCGCACGCCCCTCTTGACGGGTGAGACGGGCGAATTGATAGCGCTGATTTGCCCGACAGGTTAAGCGGAATATTTTTCGGGGTTGGGCTGGACAGGATTTACCGATTTGCCCGACGGGCGAGCGTTCTAGCGCGTCGCGTTCAACTCTCTCCGTCATTCCGGGGCGTGCGAAGCACGAGCCCGGAATCCATACTCACGATCGTGGTTATGGATTCCGGGCCTGCGCCAAGAGGCGCATCCCGGAATGACGGGGAGAGAATGTCACCCCTTCGGCGGCGCCAGCGGCTGCACGATTTCCTGGAACGGCGGCAGAGCCTCGCACCGCGCGGCGTGCGCTTTCAGCGCCGGATAGCGCGCGTCGAACAACGCAGGATGCGCCTCGCCGGTAAACCGTAATGCGCAGGCGACCATGATGTCGGCATGTCCGATGCGCTCGCCGAACCAGAACGGCGTCGCGACCTGCGCGCGCTCCTTCTCCAGCACCTCCAGCACGCCCGATATCTGCGCCTCGCAGCGCTCGACCCACAGCTTGAGCTGATCCTTGCGCAGCACGCGCTCGTAGATCAGGCTGACCGCCTTGTCGGCAAGCCCGCTTCCCAGCGCGCAGATCTTCAGCGCGCGACGCCGCGCGCTCACCGTGATCCGCGATCATCGCTTTCTCCGGCCCGACCAGCTCATCGAGATAATCCAGGATCGCGGTCGACTCGATCAGCGCCTCGCCGCTATCGAGCACCAGCGTCGGCACCCGCCGCAGCGGATTATACGGCGCGATGGCGTCGGCATCGCCGAAGGTCGACCACGGCTTGTGCTCGAACGGCAGGCCATAAAGCCGCAGCGCAATCGCGACGCGGCGGACGAAAGGGGAGTCGTATTGGCCGATCAGGAACATGGGCAGGCACCTTCTCTCGTCATGGCCGGGCATAGCCGTCCGAAGGACGGCGTCGCTTCCGCTCGCCTATGACCCGGCCATCCACGCCTTTGTCTCACTACAAGATAAGTAAGACGTGGATCACCGGGTCAAGCCCGGTGATGACGATTGGGCGCCCTTCCGCTCTCCCGAGGAAACCGGCGATACCTCGAACACCGCGCCGGCGCGGAGCGCCTCCCCCTTGCCGCAGCATTCGATGCCGGTCGAAGCCACCGAGCGGCGAATTCATTCGAAAACCAGCAATCTCAGCACGAACACGTTGAAGGCGATGCTCGAAGTGCAGGAGCAGGAGGGCGTGCTGGCCGCTGGCGGTGCGCCGGCTGTCGCGAAAGACTGACTTTCAGCGCTACCCCTCCCCCTCATCGCTCGCCAGCACGCCCTTCACGGCGCGCGCCCACCCCGCCAGCTTGCGCTCGCGCGTCGCCTGGCTCATCGCCGGCTTGAAGCGACGTTCCAATCGCCAGTTGTCGGCGAATTTTGCGGGCTCGGGATAGACGCCGGCCTGCAGCCCGGCGAGATAGGCGGCGCCGAGTGCGGTGGTTTCCTGGATCATCGGGCGATCGACGGGCGCGTCGAGCAAATCGGCGAGGCGCTGCATGGTCCAGTCGGAGGCTGCCATGCCGCCATCGACGCGGAGCACGATGGTGGCGGCGCTGGCGTCGGGCCAGTCGGCGCGCATCGCGGCCCAGAGATCAAACGTCTGGTAGCAGACGCTTTCCAGCACGGCATGGGCGAGCTCGGCCGGGCCGGTGTTGCGGGTGAGGCCGAACAGCGCGCCGCGCACGCGGGGATTCCAGTAGGGCGCGCCGAGGCCGACGAAAGCCGGTACCAGATACACGCTCTGCATCGAATCGGATTTGTCCGCCAGAGGTCCGGTGTCAGCGGCCTGCTTGATGAGCCTGACACCGTCGCGCAGCCATTGCACCGCGCGAGCCGGCGACGAAGATCGAGCCTTCCAGCGCGTAGGTGCGCTTTCCGCCGAGCTGATAGGCGATCGTCGTGAGCAGCTTGTTCTTCGATTTGACCGGCGTGGCGCCGGTGTTGAGCAGCGCGAAACAGCCGGTGCCGTAGGTCGATTTCATCATGCCGGGCTCGAAGCAGGCCTGGCCGATGGTGGCGGCCTGCTGGTCGCCGGCGATGCCCGAGATCATGATGCTGCCGCCCAGAATATCCGGCACGCTGTTGCCGAAATCGGCGGAGGAGTCCTTCACCTCCGGGAGCATCGAGCGCGGCACGCGCAGGATCTTCAAGAGATCGTCATCCCATTCCCCCGTGTGGATGTTGAACAGCAGCGTGCGCGAGGCGTTGGTGGCATCAGTGGCGTGCACCTTGCCGCCGGTCAGCCGCCACAGCAAATAGCAATCGACGGTGCCGAACAGCAGTTCGCCGCGTTCCGCGCGTTCGCGCGCGCCGGGCACGTGATCGAGGATCCAGGCGACTTTTGTCCCCGAAAAATAGGGATCGATGATCAGGCCGGTCTTGGCCGAAATCGTGGGCTCGTGGCCTTCGGTCTTCAGCTGAGAGCAGATATCGGCGGTGCGGCGATCCTGCCAGACGATGGCGCGGTGCACCGCGGTGCCGGTGGCGCGGTCCCACACCACGGTGGTCTCGCGCTGGTTGGTGATGCCGATCGCGGCGATGTCTTTTGCCGTGAGGGCGGCCTTTTTCATCGCCTCGCGGCAGACCGCGATGGTGGAGATCCAGATATCCTCCGGCTCGTGCTCGACCCAGCCCGAGGCCGGAAAATGCTGCGGGAATTCCTGCTGCGCAGATGCGGCGATGGAAATATCGCTGCGAAACACGATCGCGCGCGACGAGGTGGTGCCTTGGTCGATGGCCAGCACGAAAGACATTGGCGTTGCTTCCCGGAAGAGGTGGTGTTTGTCCCGCCAAGGGAGCGGATTGGGGCGCGAAGGTCAATATCCTGACACGCCACAAGCACGCTGCGCCCCCTCTCCCGCTTGCGGGGGAGGGTTGGGGTGGGGGGCAGCCGCGGGGGCGGCGTTAGAGAGACGATCGTAGTACACGGTCGCCAGCGGGACTCGCGGAGAGTCCCCCACCCGCCTCGCTCTGGCGCGCAATTGCGCTGCCGAGCTCGGCACCCTAAGAGCGAGCTTCGCTCGTCTCGACCCCCGCAAGCGGGAGAGGGAAGATTACGGCGCCGCCGTCGTGACGCCGCCGTCGACCACAATCGTCTGGCCGGTCATGAAGGTCGAGGCATCGGAGGCGAGGTAGGCTACCGCGCCGGCGATCTCGTCGGGTTCGCCGATCCGGCGCAGCGGCGTGGTGGCGCAGCGGTGCTTCAACCGCTCTTCGTCCTCCCACAGCGCGCGGGCGAAATCGGTTTTGACGAGGCCAGGGGCGACGCAATTGACGCGGACGCCCTTCGGACCCCATTCGCCGGCGAGGCTGCGGCATAGCGAAAAATCCGCCGCCTTGGAAATCCCGTAGGCGCCGATCACGGTGGAACCGCGCAAGCCGCCGATCGAGGAGACGATGACGACCGAGCCCTTGCCGCGCGCGGCCATTGGCGGGATCGCGAGCGCGCAGAGCCAGATGTTGCTCTTGACGTTACTGCCCATGACCTTGTCGAAGGCCTCGTCCGTGATGTCGAGCAGCGGGCCGTAATACGGATTCACCGCAGCGTTGCAGACGAGGATGTCGACCTTGCCGTAATGTTTGGTGGCGCCCGAGATCAGCGCCTCGACCTCCTCGCGGCGCGAGATGTTGCAGGGGATGACGTGGGCATCGCCGCCGGCCTTGGTGATGCCGTGGGCTGCTTCCTCGCATGCATCGGCCTTGCGGGAGGAGATCACGACCTTGGCGCCGAGTTTTGCCAGCAATTCGGCCGAGGAACGGCCGATGCCGCGGCTGGAGCCGGTGATGACGGCGACCTGGCCTGAGAGATCGAACGGGGTGTTTTTCATTGTTGGTAGCTCCTGATTTCCGGCGTCATTCCGGGATGCGCCGAAGGCGCAGACCCGGAATCCAGAGGCTGTTGCGCGAGATTTCGATGCGCAATTGCGCATCATAGTTCGCGCTTCGCGCGCCCCGGAATGACGGCGAGAGCGCTACACCACCCCCCCGCCCGCGGTGACGCGGCGGAGGTGGTAGTCCGTGTCGCCAAAGGTGTTTTCGATCATGGTCAGCCGCTTGAAGTAGTGGCCGATCTTGGCCTCCTGCGTCATGCCGATGCCGCCGTGGAGCTGGATCGACTGCTGGCCGACGAATTTCAGCGACTTGCCGATCTGCACCTTGGCAGCGGCGACCGCGGTGGCGCGCTCAGTGGCGTTGTCGAAATCGGAAGCCATCGTCGCGAACATCGACATGCTGCGGGCCTGTTCGAGGGCCACGAACATGTCGGCGGCGCGGTGCTGCAGGGTCTGGAAGCTGCCGATCGGCACGCCGAACTGCTTTCGCGTCTTGAGATATTCGACGGTGGTCTTCAGCGACTCGTCCATCGCGCCGACCGCCTCCGCGCACAGCGCGGTGCGGGCCTCATCGACCACGCGCTCGATCAGGGCCAGCCCATTCTCGGGATCGCCGATCGTAGCGTCAGCGCCGACCTCGACGCCGGTCAGCGTGATATCGGCGGCATGCAGACCGTCCTGGGTCGGATAGCCCTTGCGCGTGACGCCCTTGGCATCTGATGGCACCAGGAACACGCCGATGCCGGTGGTGTCCCGCTGGCCGCCCTTGGTGCGCGCGGTCACGATCAGCGTGTCGGCGTTCTCGCCGTTGAGCACGACGAATTTCTCGCCATCGATCACCCAACCATCCCCTTTCTTTTTCGCCGTCGTTGCGACGTCATGGAGATCGTAGCGCGAGTTCTTCTCGAGCTGGGCGAAGGCAAACGTCTTGCTGCCGTCGATGATGGCGGGGATGTGCGCGGCCTTCTGCGCATCCGAGCCGCCATGGCGCAGGAAACCGCCCGCGATCACCACTGTCGGCAGATAGGGCTCCAGCACCATCGCCTTGCCGAGCGCCTCCATCACGATCATGGTCTCGACCGCGCCGGCGCCGAACCCGCCGTCGGCTTCCGCAAAGGGCAAGCCGAGCAGGCCCTGCTCGGCCAGCTTGCTCCAGACGGCTTTGCTCCAGCCGCCCTTCTCCTTCATGTACTTCTTGCGCGCGTCGAAATCGTAGGAATTGTTCAACAGACCGTCGACGCTTTCCTTGAGAAGCCGCTGCTCCTCCGACAAATCAAAATCCATGTTCTTTGCTCTCCCCAGAATTCTAAGCGGACGTTGCCGAGTTCTCCGTCGTCATCCCCGCGAAGGCGGGGATCCAGTAATCACCGGCGCGTCGTAAGCCATGACCGCCGCGGCGTACTGGGTCCCCCGCCTTCGCGGGGGACGACACTTCGCTGAGCCTCTTAAAGCCCCAGCACCGCCTTGGTGATGATGTTGCGCTGGATCTCGTTGGAACCGCCGTAGATCGAAACCTTGCGGTTGTTGAAGTAGCTCGGCGCGATCTGCGCGGTCCACTCCATGGTTTCGTTGGAGCCGTCGTCGCCATGCACGTCATAGGGCGCGGCGAACGGGCCGATCACTTCCATCAGCAGCTCGGTGGTGGTCTGCTGGATCTCCGAGCCCTTGATCTTCAGCACCGACGACGCCGGATTGGGCTTGCCCTTGCCGTGCTTGCCCTCATCGGCGACGACACGCAGCTGCGTCAGTTCGAGCGCCTTCAGTTCGATCTCGCAGGCTGCGAGCTTTTCCCGGAACGCCTGGTCCTCGATGACAGGCTTGCCGCCGGACTCGACCTTCGAGGCCAGCTCCTTGATGCGGCGCAGCCGCTCCTTGGAGACGCCGACGCGGGCGATGCCGGTGCGCTCATTGCCGAGCAGGAATTTGGCGTAGTCCCAGCCCTTGTTCTCCTCGCCGATCAAATTCTCCACCGGCACCTCGACGTCATCGAAGAACACTTCGTTGACCTCGTGGCCGCCGTCGATGGTTTCGATCGGGCGCACCGTGACGCCTTTCGACTTCATGTCGAACACGATGAACGAGATGCCCATCTGCTTCTTGGCGTTGGTATCGGTGCGGCAGAGGCAGAAGATCATGTCGGCGTGCTGCGCCAGCGTGGTCCAGGTCTTCTGGCCGTTGATGATGTACTTGTCGCCCTTGCGCTCGGCCTTGGTCTTGAGCGAAGCGAGGTCCGATCCGGATCCCGGTTCGGAGAAACCCTGGCACCACCAGTCGTCGACATTGGCGATACGCGGCAGATATTGCTTCTTCTGCGCCTCGTTGCCGAAGGTGTAGATGACCGGGCCGACCATGCTGACGCTGAACGCGAGCGGCGCCGGCGCCGGATGCATCTGCAGCTCTTCGTTGAAGATGTAATGCTGCACCGAGGTCCAGCCGGTGCCGCCATGCTCCTTCGGCCAGTGGCTGACGCCCCAGCCCTTCTTGTTCAGGATGCGCCACCAGGTGACCATCTCGTCCTTTGAGAGATGACGGCCTTCCTGCAGCTTGCGCCGCGTCTCCGGCGGCACATTATCCCCAAAGAAGGCCCGCACCTCCGCGCGAAACGCGATTTCTTCCTTGCTGAAAGCGAGATCCATCGGATCCTCCTGTGAGCGAATGAATTAGATCGGCTACCAACTCACGCCGTCATTCCGGGGCGGCGCGAAGCGACGAGCCCGGAATCCATAACCACGATAATGAGTATGGATTCCGGGCCTGCGCCAAGAGGCGCATCCCGGAATGACGAATATCTCTTCCACTTCCCGTGCGGTGGTCATGACCGACCTCCTGGCGCGAGTTGCTGTTGCTTGGGCGACGCCGCTTGCTGCTGGCGCAGCTCGTGGCGCGAGAGTTTGCCGACCGTGGTGCGCGGCAACTCATCGACGAAATCGAGCGCTGCGGGAATTTCGTGCTTGCCGAGCTTGCCGGTGAGAAATGCCTTGAGCTCATCCAGCGAGAATGGCTTTGCGTCCGCGCGCAGCTTGATGAAGGCCTTGGCGGCTTCCCCGCGGTAATCGTCTACTATGCCGATCACGATCACTTCCTGTACGGATGGATGGGTATAGATCGCCTGCTCGATCATCTGCGGATAGACGTTGAAGCCGCCGGAGATGATCATGTCCTTCTTGCGGTCGACCAGAAAGAAATAACCGTCGGCATCCATGTAGCCGATATCGCCGGTCAGGAAGCGGTCGCCGACAAAGGCCTCCGCGGTTTCCTTCGGCCGGTTCCAGTAGCCTTTTGTCACATTGGGCCCGCGAATCCGGATTTCGCCGACCTCGCCCGCCGGCATAATCTTCGTCGGATCTTCCAGCGACACCACGTCCATCTCGATGCCCGGCAGCATCAGCCCGATCGAGCCCGGCTTGTCCGGGCCTTCCTTCGGGTGGCCGGTGCCGGGCGAGCAGGTTTCGGTCATGCCCCAGCCGCTCTTGAGCTTCATGCCGACCTTGCGCTCGAAGATTTTTGCCACCTCGACCGGCAGCGGGGCGCCGCCGGAGCCGCAGCTCACCAGCGACGACAGGTCGCGCTTGTCGAGATCGGGGAGTGCGGCGATCGCGATCCACATGGTGGGAACGCCCGGAAATGCCGTGGCGCGCTTGACCTCGATGTCGCGCATCACGGCTTCGACGTCGAAACGCTGGTGCAGCGAGATCAGATGGCCGCGCCGGATCGACGACAGCAGCACCACCGTCAGCGCGTAGATATGAAACAGCGGCAGCACGCAGATCACGCGCTCGACCGCATTGCGTTCGAGCCGCCCCGGCTTGCCCCAGACGTCATAGACCGAAACCGCCGAGGTCAAATTGCCATGGCTGAGCATGGCGCCCTTGGGGAGACCGGTGGTGCCGCCGGTGTATTGCAGCAGCGCGACGTCATCGGCCGAGATGGCCGGCCATTGCGAAGGCCTGGTCGCGCCGTCGATGAACTGGCGATAGGTGATGATGGCAGGGTTATCAGGCAGCGCCGTTTGCGGCGTGCCGACCTTGCCCCAATGATCGTCCTCGCAGACGATGAGACGATCGAGCAGCCCCTTGTCGAGGAATTTCAGCGCGGTCGGCAGCAGCGCCGAGAGATTGGAGGTGACCAGCACGCGGGCACCGGAGTCGGACAGCTTGTGCGACAGCGCGATCTCGCCATCAAGCGGCGACAGATGCACGATGCGGGCGCCGGCCTTCAGCGCGCCGAAGAAATTCGTGGGATGATCGGGCGTGTTGCCGAGAAACAGCGCGACCGACTTGTCCTTGCCGTGGCCGGCGCGCAGGAACGCCGCCGCGGCGGTCTCGACCATCGCTTCCAATTCGGCGTAGGTGATCGGCTTGTCGCGGAATTCGAGCACCGGCCGCGCGCCGTACTCGGCCGCGGCAGAGGACAGCAGGTCCGGCAACGTGCCGCGCGCGATCGGATCGTCCCAATGCACGCCTTGCGGATAATATTTTTCGCCCGGGTAGGCCATGCGGGCCTCAAGCAAAACGTTACAAGATGTCGTCATTCACCGATGCGCAATTGCGCATCGGTGGCGTGCGAAGCACGAGCCCGGAATCCATACTCACGATCGTGGTTATGGATTCCGGGCCTGCGCCTTGCGGCGCATCCCGGAATGACGCGTGGAGAAAGCGGAGCTCCATCAAGCCGCTTTCGACGTCTGCGCCAGTGACGCAAACGTCTTGCCCTCATCCGCAAGGCGCTTGAGCAGCGGCGACGGCTCGAGCGAGGGATCGTTGGTTTCCTTCGCATAGTAAGAGAGCCGGTCGGCGACGTGCTTCAGCCCGACCTGGTCGGCATAGAACATCGGGCCGCCGCGATAGATCGGCCAGCCGTAGCCATAGAGCCAGATCACGTCGATATCGCTCGGACGCGCGGCGATGCCCTCCTCCAGGATGCGCGCGCCCTCGTTGATCATCGGATACATCATGCGCTCGAGGATTTCGTCGTCCGAGACCACACGCTTCTTGCGGCCGAGCCGCAGCAAGGTCTCGTCGATCAGTTTTTCCACTTCCGGGTCCGGCAGCGCCGCGCGCGAGCCGGCTTCATATTTGTAATAGCCCTTACCGGTCTTCTGACCGAAGCGGCCGGCTTCGCACAGCGCATCCGCGATTTCCGACTTGATGCCGCGATCCTTGCGCGAGCGCCAGCCGATATCGAGGCCGGCGAGATCGCTCATCGCGAACGGGCCCATCGGCATGCCGAATCTGGTGACGACGGCATCGACCTGCTGCGGCAAGGCGCCTTCGAACAACAGCTTGTCGGCCTGCTTGCCGCGTTGTGCCAGCATGCGGTTGCCGACAAAGCCGTCGCAGACGCCGACCACGGCCGGAACCTTGGCGATCTTGCGCGCGATCGAGACCGCCGTGGCCAGCGCGTCAGGCGCGGTCTTGGCGGCGCGCACGATCTCGCACAGCTTCATCACGTTCGCCGGCGAGAAGAAGTGCATGCCGAGCACGTCCTGCGGACGATTTGTGACCTTCGCGATCTCGTCGATGTTGAGATAGGAGGTGTTGGAGGCCAGCACCGCGCCGGGCTTGGCGTATTGGTCGAGCGCGGTGAACACCTCCTTCTTCACCGCCATGGTTTCGAACACGGCTTCGATGATCAGGTCAGCGTCCTTGACGTTTTCGAGGCCGACCATGCCTGTGATCAGGCCCATGCGCTTGGCGGGCGCATCCGCGGGGATGCCGCCGCGCGCCGCGGTCGCCTCGTAGTTCTTCTGCATCACGCCCATGCCGCGATCGAGCTGCTCCTTACCGGTCTCGATCAGGGTGACGGGGACGCCGGCATTGGCAAAGGACATCGCAATGCCGCCACCCATGGTTCCGGCGCCGATGATGGCGACGCGCTCGACTTTGCGCGATTTTGTGCCGTCGGGCACGCCGGCAATCTTGGCTGCTTCGCGTTCGGAGAAGAAGGCGTAGCGCTGCGCCTTGGACTGGTCGCTGGATACCAGCTTGAGGAAGCCTTCACGCTCCTTCTTGAGGCCCTCATCGAACGGGAGCTCGATCGCGGCGCGTACCGCGTCGGCGGCGGCAAACGGCGCTTCCAGCCCGCGTGCCTTCTTGGTCAATGCGGCGACCGCATTGGTGAAGATCGAGATGTCGGCCTTGGCAGCCGCGAGCTTGCTGTCATCATCACGCAGCTTGCGCAACGGGCGCTTCTCCGCCACCACCTTGCGCGCGAAGGCCTCGCCGCCGGAGGCAGGTCCCTCGACGATCTCCTCGATCAGGCCGTTCTTGAGCGCGTCGGCTGCGCTGATGGGATCTCCACTGACGATCATCTTGACCGCGAGTTCCGGGCCGACCGCGCGCGGCAGGCGCTGGGTGCCGCCGGCGCCCGGCAGCAGGCCGAGTTTCACCTCGGGCAGGCCGAGCCTGGCGTCCTTGGTGGCGACGCGGTAGTGGCATGCCAGAGTGACCTCGAGGCCGCCCCCGAGCGCGGTGCCGTGTATCGCGGCAATGATCGGCTTCGGCGAGTTCTCCATCTCAACAAGCACTTCGGCGAGACCCGGAGGCTTCGGCGGCTTGCCGAATTCGGTGATGTCGGCGCCTGCGATGAACGTACGCCCGTCACAGGTCAGAACGATCGCCTTCACTTCCGGATCGGCGATCGCGCTCTTCATGCATTCGAGGATGCCGCCGCGCACCGCGGCGCTCAGCGCATTCACCGGCGGGCTGTTAACCGTGACAATGGCGATGATGTCATGACGTTCGAGCTTAACCACTTCGTTCACGAGACTCTCCCTGATGCCCTGTTCTTGCGTTTCGTCGATCTTGCGCTATTTCGCACTGCGAAATTTAATTCCACATCTTGACAAGGAGGGTTATTTTGAAGCACGTCCCTTGTCAACGAGTTCAGAAGAGCGGCGGGGAATGAAGCGTCCAGCAAAGAAAGCGGCGACCGATCGCAGCTTCGTCGTCGCGCTTTCCCGCGGGCTTGATGTGTTGCGCGCATTCCATCCCAATGACGGGCTTCTTGGCAATCAGGAGATTGCGGCCCGCACGAATCTACCGAAACCAACCGTTTCCCGGCTGACCTACACCTTGACCAAGCTGGGCTACCTTACACCCGTTCGGCGGTTCGAGAAGTATCAGTTGGCGCCGTCTGCCATGGCGCTGGGGTATGCCGCGCTCGCCAATCTCGGGGTTCGGCATCTATCTGAACCCTACCGTGAGGAAGTGATGCGCGCGACCGGTGGCGCGGTCGCGGTCGGCGGACGCGATCGACAAAGCATGATCTACTTCGGCCAGAGCCGTAACGGGCTGACGCTTGGCGTCCAGCTCGATGTCGGTTCGCGCATACCGATTGCAACGACCGCGATGGGCCGCGCCTATCTCTGGGCGCTGCCGGCCGAGGAGCGTGCGGCATTATTGCGCGAATTGCGGGATCACTACGGCAGCCGCTGGCCCAAGCTGCGCGACGGCATCGAACGTTCCGGCGAAACCGTGGCCAAGCTCGGTTTCACAATCTCTGCCGGTGAATGGCAGGACGATGTCGCCGCGGTCGGCGTTGGACTCAAGCTGAATGACGGAACCGGTACATACGCCTTCAATTGCGGCGCGCCTGCATTCCGCTTCACGGAGGATCGTTTGCGCAACGATATTGGACCTCGTCTTGTTGCGATGGTAAGGAACATCGAGGCAGCGCTCGGCGGAGCAGCTCCGCCATCAAAAAAAAAGAACGCAAGAAGTTGAAATCAGGAGGGAAAATTGCACGTTTGGCCGAGGGGATCAGATAGCCTCCATCATCATCATCATCGCCGGCGAAGGACTTCGCCCGGTCACTCCCGCCTCATGAAGCAGGTGGGCGAGACGAGATGACGCAGGCACAACTCGCGCAGGGAAATTCTCCCCTGCTTGCGGTTCGCGACGTCAGCGTCGTGTTCGGCGGCATCATCGCGTTGAATGGCGTCTCCTTCAACATGTATCAGGGCCAGATCCTTGGGCTGATCGGACCGAACGGCGCCGGCAAGACGACGCTGTTCAATTGTCTTTCCCGGCTTTACCAGCCGAGCTCCGGCGACATCCTGATGGAGGGCCAGAGCATCCTGAAGCGGCCGCCGCACCGTATCGCCGAGATCGGCATCGGCCGCACCTTTCAGAACGTCGCGCTGTTTCCCAATCTGTCCGTCATGGACAATGTGCGGGTCGGCACCCACGCCCGCACCTCCAGCGACATCATCTCGGACTCGCTGAAGCTCGCCTGGGTTCGCCGCGGCGAAGCCGAGGTCAACAAGAAGGTTCATGAGATCCTCGCCTATCTTGATCTCGAAGGCGTCGCCCACGCCGTGGTGTCGGGCCTGCCCTTCGGCACCCAGAAGCGCGTCGAATTGGCGCGCGCGCTGGCCGCGGATCCGAAGATCCTGCTGCTCGACGAGCCTGCCGGCGGTCTCAACCACGAAGAAGTCTATGTGCTCGGCGACCTGATCCGCCGGATCAGGGATGAGCGGCACATGACGGTGCTTCTGGTCGAACATCACATGGGCCTCGTGATGTCGATCGCCGACCACGTCGTCGCCCTCAACTTCGGCCGCAAGCTCGCCGAGGGAACGCCGGCCCAGGTTCAGGCCGACCCGGATGTCATCAAAGCCTATCTGGGGAGCAAGGACCAATGACCGCGATGCTCAACGTCAAGGATTTGCGCGCCTATTACGGCCAGGTCCAGGCGCTGCACGGCCTCAACTTCGCGCTCAACGAGGGCTCGCTCACCACGCTGCTGGGTGCCAACGGCGCCGGCAAGACCACCACCTTGCGCGCGATCTGCAACATGGTGCGCTCGACAGGCGCGATCGAGTTCGACGGCGCGCCGCTCTCGGGACGTTCGACCGAAAACGTCGTCCGTCTCGGCATCGCGCACGTGCCGCAGGGCCGCGGCACCTTCACCACCATGACGGTGGAGGAGAATTTGCAGCTCGGCGCCATCACGCGCGGCGACAAGAAGAACATCGTTGCCGATATCGAGCGGATGTACGACCATTTTCCGAAGCTGAAGGAGCGCTACACCCAGCAGGCCGGCACGCTGTCCGGCGGCGAGCAGCAGATGCTCGCGGTGGCGCGCGCACTGATGTTGCGGCCGCGGCTGATGCTGCTCGACGAGCCGTCTTTCGGCCTGGCGCCGCTGATCGTGCGCGACCTGTTCCGCATCCTCGGCAAGATCAACCGCGAAGACAAGGTCACGATCCTGGTGGTCGAGCAGAACGCGCAGTTGGCGCTGGAACTCGCCGACCAGGCCTACGTGATCGAAACCGGAAAGATCGTGATGTCAGGCAATGCCAAGGACATCGCAAACAACGAAGACGTCCGTAAATCCTATCTCGGCTACTGAGGAGCAAAGGACAATGGAGCTTTTTGCCAACCAGGTCCTGGCCGGCATCGCCACGGGCGCCATCTATGCCTGTATGGCGCTCGCCGTCGTGATGATCTACCAGGCGATCGACCATCTCAATTTCGCGCAAGGCGAAATGGCGATGTTCTCGACCTTCGTATCCTGGCAATTGATGCAGTGGGGCGTGCCCTACTGGTGGGCATTCCTGCTCACGGTGGCGTTTTCCTTCGCCGGCGGCATCGTGATCGAGCGGCTGCTGTTCAAGCCGCTGGCGAAAGCGCCGCTCCTGACCAATGTAGCGGGTTTCATCGCCTTGTACGGGATCATCAACAGCTTCGCCGGGCTGATCTGGGATTTCACCATCAAGCAATATCCGACGCCGTTCGGATCGGCGCCCTTCCTGGGCAGCCAGCTGATCTCGACCCACCAGGCCGGCATGATCGGCGTCACCCTGCTGCTCCTGATCGGGCTCTACTTCTTCTTCCAGTTCACCCGGATGGGGCTCGCAATGCGCGCGGCCGCCTCGCTGCCTGAATCGGCGCGGCTGGTCGGCATCAACACCTCGTGGATGATCGCGCTCGGCTGGGGCATGGCGGCCGCGATCGGTTCGATCGCCGGCATGATGATCGCACCGGTCGTGTTCCTGGAGCCGAACATGATGTTGGGCGTGCTGATCTACGGATTTGCCGCCGCCGTGCTCGGTGGACTGACCAGCCCGTTGGGTGCGGTGGTTGGCGGCTTTCTGGTCGGGGTCTTCGAAAATCTCGTCGGAACCTATATCCCCGGCGTCGGCAACGAGTTGAAGCTGCCGATCGCGCTGGCGCTGATCATCACCGTATTGGTCATCAAACCGGCAGGCCTGTTCGGCCGGCCCATCGTGAAGCGAGTTTGATCATGAGCGCTGTCGAAGAGGTCGTCACCGAAGCCCCGGCCGTCGAGGCCGTTCCGAAGCGAGCCATGACACTCGGCTACGGCACCTCGCTGGTGATACTGGTGCTGCTGCTCGTCGTGCCGCTGTTCGTGAAGAATTTTATTATCTTCCAGCTGACGCAGTTGCTGTATCTGGGCCTCGCCGTCCTGGCGTTGAACATCCTGACTGGCGGCAGCGGCCAGTTCTCACTCGGCCAAAGTGCGTTCTACGCGGTCGGCGCCTATACGTCGGCGATCCTGATGGAGTATTCGGGCTGGAACTACGCGCTGACGCTGCCGATCGCGGGCATCATCTGCTTCGGGTTCGGTTTCCTGTTCGGCCAGCCGGCGTTGCGGCTGAGCGGCGTCTACCTGGCGCTGGCGACCTTTGCGCTCGCCACCGCGATGCCGCAGCTATTAAAGCTCGGCTTCTTTGAGCGCTGGACCGGCGGCGTGCAGGGCCTCGTGGTGACCAAGCCCGATGCCCCGTTCGGCCTGCCGATGTCACAGGACATGTGGCTGTATTACTTCACGCTGGCGATCACGATTGGAATCTATCTCGCCTCCGTGAATCTCCTGAAGTCACGCTCCGGTCGCGCCTTTATGGCGATCCGCGACAACGAGATCGCGGCCTCCGCGATGGGCATCAACGTCGCGCTGTACAAGACGCTGGCATTCGGCGTCAGCGCCGGCATTACCGGCGTGGCCGGTGGCCTCGGCGCCATTGCCGTGCAGTTCGTAGCCCCCGACAGCTTCACCATCACGCTCGCGATCCAGCTATTCCTCGGCATGGTCGTCGGCGGCGTCGGCTGGCTGCCTGGATCCATCGTCGGCGCCGCCTTCATCATCTTCGTGCCCAACGTCGCGGAGGGCATTTCCAAGGGCCTCTCCGGCGCGGTGTTCGGCGTGCTGCTGTTCCTCGTCATCTTCCTGGTGCCGCATGGCGCCAGGCAGATCGCCATCGTTGTACCGCAACTGATCGGAAAATTGCGGAAGAACTAAATAAATCCGAAAGGCAAGGAACAGACCAGGATAAACTCAGGAGAAATCATGCTTGCCAAACTACGGATCGCCGTCGCAACAACGGCGGTCATCGTTCTTGCCACCACCTCCGGAACAGTATTCGCCCAGAAGAAATACGATTCCGGCGCGACCGATACCGAGATCAAGATCGGCAACATCATGCCGTATAGCGGTCCAGCGTCCGCCTATGGCGTGATCGGCAAGACCGAAGAAGCCTATTTCAAGATGATCAACGACCGGGGCGGCATCAACGGCCGCAAGGTCAATTTCGTCACCTATGACGACGGCTATTCGCCGCCGAAAGCGGTCGAGCAGGTCCGCAGGCTCGTCGAGAACGACGAGGTGCTGGCCGTGTTCAACCCGCTCGGCACGCCCTCGAACACAGCGATCCAGAAATATCTCAACGCCAAGAAGATCCCGCAGCTGTTCGTCGCGACCGGCGCCACCAAGTGGAACGATCCGAAAAATTTCCCATGGACCATGGGCTGGCAGCCCTCCTACCAGAGCGAAGCGCAGATCTACGCAAAATGGCTGATGAAGGAAAAGCCCGACGCCAAAATCGCGGTCTTCTATCAGAACGACGATTTCGGTAAGGACTATCTGAAGGGCATCAAGGAGGGGTTGGGCGCCAAGGCCACTTCCATGATCATCATGGAAGAGAGCTATGAAGTGTCCGAGCCCTCGATCGACGGCCACATCGTCAAGATCAAGGCCGCAAATCCCGACACGCTCCTGATCTTCGCCACGCCGAAATTCGGCGCCCAGACCATCAAGAAGACTGCCGAGCTCTCCTGGAAACCGCTCCAGATCATCACCAACGTCTCGATATCGACCGGCAGCGTGATGCGGCCGGCCGGCCTTGAAAACGCCCAGGGCGTGCTGTCAGCGGCCTACGCCAAGGACGGCACCGACCCGCAGTGGAATAACGACCCCGGCATGAAGAAGTGGTCCGACTTCCTCGACAAGTACATGTCGGGTGCGGACAAGACCGACACCAGCATCGTCTACGGCTACGGCGTGGCGCAGACGCTCGCCAAGGTCCTGGAGATGTGCGGCGACGATCTCACCCGCGCCAACGTCATGAAGCAGGCGGCGAGCCTGAAGGATTTTGTCCCGGACACCCTCTTGCCCGGCGTCAAGATCAACACCAGCGCAACCGACTTCGCCCCGATCAGCCAGCTCCAGATGCAGCGGTTCAAGGGCGAAAAGTGGGAACTGTTCGGCGACATCATCAGCGGCGACGTCGCCACCGAATGATGCGCTGCGCAGCAGTCTTGGCCTGCAAGCCCCCGCGGACCATCCGCGGGGGCTTTTTGTTGCGGTTAATCCTTAATGCTGCGACTAAAGAATCAGCTCCGGCGACGTTCCGCGGGGGGCTTTTTCTTGAGAGGGCATGGGTAAAATGGTAATCACTTGCTGCAAATCACAATGAGCTTTCGGATCAAGAGAGCCATGACACATAACTAAAGTCATTCATCAGGGAGAGACGGAATGTCCGCCACCAGAAAACTGGCGATCCTTTCAGCAGCAATAGCCTTGCTGGCCGCGTCGAGCAGCGGCGCACTCGCGCAGAAGAAATACGATACCGGCGCAACCGACACCGAGATCAAGATCGGCAACATCATGCCCTATAGCGGGCCCGCCTCGTCCTACGGCGCGATCGGCAGGACCGAAGCCGCCTACTTCAAGAAGATCAACGATGCCGGCGGCATCAACGGCCGCAAGATCAACTTCATCTCCTACGATGACGCGTACAGCCCGCCGAAGACGGTGGAGCAAGCACGCAAGCTGGTCGAGAGCGACGAAGTGCTGCTCATCTTCAACCCGCTCGGCACGCCGCCGAACTCGGCGATCCAGAAGTACATGAATTCGAAGAAGGTGCCGCAGCTATTCGTCGCCACCGGCGCCACCAAGTGGAACGACCCCAAGGACTTCCCCTGGACCATGGGCTGGCAGCCGAACTACCAGAGTGAAACCCAGATCTACGCAAAATACATCCTCAAGGAAAAGCCGGACGCCAAGATCGCGGTGCTCTACCAGAACGACGATTACGGCAAGGACTATCTGAAGGGTCTGAAGGACGGCCTGGGCCAGAAGGCGGCGTCGATGATCGTCGCCGAGGAGAGCTTCGAGACCTCGGAGCCCACGATCGACAACCATATCGTCAAGTTGAAGTCGACCGGCGCGGACATCTTCATGAACATCTCGACGCCGAAATTCGCGGCGCAGGCGATCAAGAAGATCGCCGAGATCCAGTGGAAGCCGATGCATTTCCTCAACAACGTCTCGGCCTCGGTCGGCGCCGTGATCAAGCCGGCGGGTTACGAAAACTCCCAGGACATCATCTCCGCCAACTACGTCAAGGACGCCTCGGACAAACAGTGGGACAACGACCCCGGCATGAAGGAATTCTATGCCTTCCTGGCCAAGGATTATCCGGAGGGTGACAAGCTCGATCAGAGCACGGTGGTGGGCTATGGCGTGGCGCAAACCCTGGTGCAGGTATTGAAGCAGTGCGGCGACGACCTCACCCGCGCCAACGTCATGAAGCAGGCGGCAAGCCTGAAGGATTTCCGGACCGAAATCCTGCTGCCCGGCATCAAGATCAACACCGGCCCGACCGATTTCGCCCCGATCAGCCAGCTTCAACTGATGAAGTTCAAGGGGCAGCAATGGGAACTGTTCGGCGACGTCATCAGCGCCGACGTCGGCGGCTAAACTCCTATCGGCCCATTCGAAAGCCAAATGTGCCAGCCCCCTGCGATGCCGTCGCGGGGGGCTTTTTCTTGCGCCCTTTGTTTTCCGCTGTATCAATGCAATTGAGGCCAACGCCGAGGCCCGGCCTCGACAGCTGATACTCGACGACAGCGGGAACAATCACCCATGACCGATCGACGCCCGCTCCTGCGCACGATCTTTGACGCGGCGGTCGCGGCCGCCCATCCCGACGTCGTACTTGCGCCCCATTTGCGCAGCGCTCCGAAGGGACGGGTGATCTGCCTCGCCGCCGGCAAGGGCGCGGCCGCAATGGCCGCAGCCGCCGAGCGGCACTATCTCGACACGCTCAAGCTCGACCCGGCGAAGCTTGTCGGCATCGCGACCACCCGCCACGGCCACGGCGTCCCGACGCGGCGGATCAGGGTGGTCGAGGCCGGCCATCCCGTGCCCGACGAAGCCGGACTGAAGGCCGCCGACGATACGTTGCACCTCGCCGCGGAGGTGACCACCGACGATCTGTTGCTGGTGCTGATCTCCGGCGGCGGCTCGGCGAACTGGATCGCGCCGGTCGACGGCGTGACGTTTGCACAGAAGCAGCAGGTCAATCGCGCGCTGCTGCGCTCGGGCGCGCCGATCGGAGAGATGAATATCGTCCGCAAGCACCTCTCACGCATCAAAGGCGGAAGGCTGGCGCGAGCGGGCCAACACGCTGCCGAGATTGTCACGCTGGCGATCTCGGACGTGCCGCACGACGACCCCTCCGCCATCGCCTCGGGACCGACCGTGCCTGATACGACGACCCTCGCTGATGCCCGCGCCATCGTTGCCAAATACAATCTTGCGATCGATGACGCGGTCCGGCGCGCGCTCGATGATCCCAACAACGAGAGCTGCAAGCCGGGCGATCCGGCCTTTGCCCGCGCACATTTCGAGCTGATTGCAAGGCCCAAGGCGTCGCTCGACGCGGCGGTCCAGATCGCACGGGATGCCGGCTACGAGATCATCCAGCTCGGCGCCGACCTCGAAGGCGAAGCCCGCGACGTCGCTGCGGACCACGCACGGCTCGCGCTCAAGGCGCGACATGAGGGCAGGCGCACCGCCATCCTGTCCGGCGGCGAGCTCACGGTGACCGTGCGCGGCAATGGCCGCGGCGGCCCGAACCAGGAATACGCGCTGTCGCTGGCAAACCTGCTGAAGGACACACCTGGCATTTCGGCGCTGGCAGCGGACACTGACGGCGCTGACGGCGGCGCCGGCAGCGCCTCCGATCCGGCCGGGGCGATCATCGACCAGAGCACGTTTGCGAAAATGAAATCGCTCGGCGTCGATCCCAAGGCCTATCTGGAGAATAACGACGCCACGGGATTCTTTGCGAAGACCGGCGATCTGCTGCTGACCGGCCCGACGCTTACCAATGTCAACGACGTCAGGGTGATCCTGGTGGACCGAACCTAGCGCCGCGCCCCTCCCCGGCCTCTGCGGCCCGAAATGTTAACCCTTTGTTGAGCGAGTTCCATAGAACCCGCCGAAGGTAGCAGCCTTTCAAACATGCAATTTACCTGCCCTGGTCTGTAATGCATCGCTCCTTTTTCAGGAGATCTGCAGATTAGCGATCGGGGAAAACGCTAAAATGATGAATTCCAACCATGTGGCGGTCGGTCCGAAGCCGGCCTCTCCAGGCTCGATTCTTGAGGAAGCGATCGACAATCTGTTGCTGGGGATCCTGATCTTCGACGTCAAGCGCGAGGTCGTTTTCTGTAACAAGCGCTACATGGAAATCTATGGGCTCTCGGCCGATCAGGTGAGGCCGGGGACGCCGGTCAGCCAACTCATCCAGCACCGGCTGAAGCTTGGATTGAAGATCCGCTCGACGCCCGAAGATTACATTCGCGGGCGCATCGCAAGCGATGTCGTTGGCGACACCACCACCCACGAATTCACTGACGGACGGATCATCTCCTATACGCTCTACCCGATGGCCGACGGTGGCGGGATGGCGACCCACGAGGACATCACGGCACGGGAGGAAATGAGCGCCCGCCTGAAGGCGCAATACGAGCTTGGCAAGCAGCAGGAAGCGAGACTCAAGCTACAAAACTTCCAGTTCGATACCGCGATCAACAACATGTCGCAGGGGCTGTGCTTCTTCGATGCCGATCACCGGCTGATGGTATGCAACGACCGCTATGCCGAGATGTACGACCTGCCGCGCGACCGCGTCGGCCCCGGCACGCCCTTGACCGAAATCGTCGACCTGGGCTTCGAGGCGGGTAGCATCCCCGAGATGTCGCGCGACGAGTACCTGCACTGGCGCACCAACGTTGCGATTTCCGGTGAGCCTAGCGACAGAATCATCGAGATGAGGAACGGCCGCACCTTCAAGATCCGTCATCGGCCGCTACCCGACCTAGGCTGGGTAGCCACCCACGAAGATATCACCGAGCAGCGCCAGGCCGAGATCAAGATCGCGCATATGGCTCACCACGATGCGCTGACCGATCTCGCCAATCGGGTATTGCTCAATGAGCGGCTGGAAAGTGCGCTCGCCACTTTCCGGGACGGCGAAATGATTGCCGTTCATCATCTCGATCTCGACCAGTTCAAGGCCGTCAACGATACATTCGGCCACCCAGCCGGCGACCAGCTGTTGAAGATCGTGGCCGAACGGCTGCGTGGACTGGTCCGTACGACCGACACGATCGCGCGAATGGGCGGAGACGAATTCGTCGTCCTGCAGGCTCCCATCGCAGATCCAACCGAGGCCAGCGCGCTGGCGCAAGCCATCATCGAATTGATGAGCATGCCTTATGATCTGAACGGCCATCAGGCGGTCGTTGGGGCCAGCATTGGTATCGCGGTCAGTCCGGGCGACGGATCAAGCTGCGACAATCTGCTGCGCAACGCCGACCTCGCGCTCTACCGCGCCAAGGCTGACGGGCGCGGCACATTCCGCTTCTTCGAGCCGGTGATGGACCTGCAAATGCAGACGCGCCGGACCATGGAACTGGATCTGCGCAAAGCGCTGCCGGCCGGGCAGTTCGAGCTCTACTACCAGCCGGTGGTGAACGTCGCGAGCAACGAGATCCGCGGCTTCGAGGCGCTGATCCGCTGGAACCATCCGGAGCGGGGAATGATTGCTCCTGCCACCTTCATTCCACTCGCGGAAGAGATCGGCTTCATCGTGCCGCTGGGTGAATGGGTGATCCGCCAGGCCTGCATCGCGGCCGCCAAATGGCCCGAAGACATCCATGTGGCCGTCAATATCTCGGCGGTTCAGTTCCGCAGTCCCGACCTGATGAAGGTGATCGTGGGCGCGCTCGCCGCCTCCGGTCTGGATCCGGCGCGGCTCGAGCTTGAAATCACCGAGACCGTGCTGCTGCACAGCAAGGAGGCGACACTCGCCGTACTGCATCAGTTGCGGGCGCTCGGCGTCCGGATTGCCATGGATGATTTCGGCACCGGATATTCCTCGCTGACCTATCTGCAATGTTTTCCGTTCGACAAGATCAAGATCGACCGGTCCTTCGTCAAGGACGTCACGGAAAACAAGGGCTCGCTCAATATCGTCCGTGCGGTCGCGGCACTCGCCAACGGCATGGGCATGACGACGACCGCCGAGGGCGTGGAAACCCAGGACCAGCTCGACAGGATCGCCGCCGAAGGCTGCACCGAGATGCAGGGCTTCCTGTTCAGCCGGCCGATTCCCGAACGTGAGATCGAGCGGACGTTTCTGTCAGGCCGTGTAGCTGCCAAGGCCGAAGGCCGAACGGCCGCGGCCTGAGACAAGTGCTCGCTAAAAATCCCGCGAAATCTTCGCCAGCATGTCGAGCAGCGCAGCCCGGCCGGCCGGGCCCAGCAATTCGTTCAGCCGCGCCTCGTGCTTGGTCGCGACCAGCTTCTTGGCGCGCGCCAGTACCGCACGGCCCTTGTCGGTCAGGACAAGGATGTGCGAGCGGCGGTCGTTGCTCGAGCGCATCCGCGCGCAGAGATCGCGGCTTTCGAGCGCGTCGAGCATCGCCACGAAATTCGGCCGGAGAATGCCGAGCGTGTTGGCGATCTCGGTCTGATTGCGGCCGGGATTCTTGTCGAGCAGCAGCAGCACCGAGAACTGCGCGGGCGTCAGTTGCAGCGGCGCCATGCAGCGCAGGAAGTCTTCAAACACCTTGAGCTGCGCGCGTTTCAACGCATAGCCGAGCAGTTCGGACAATTCGCCCATCTGCAGGGCGAGATCCTCTGCCACGCCGTCGGCGTCCTCCTTGCGGGGAGAACGTGAAAGCCTGGCGACATCGGCGGCGTTCTTGGAAGCAGTCATCGCGCGCGTCTCGCCATCCCGACCGAAAAGCCCCGCTCAAACGGCAAGGCTTGAAGTTATGGTTGATAATTGTTATGCAATATATCAAATATCGATCGATTTCAACTACCGATATCATGGGGTCGGCGGGACGGATAAGGTTTCAGCCGGCTCGACGCGTGAGGGGAGCGCCGGTTTTGAATACCACGATCATGCTGTTCCTGCTGCAGGACGGCATCACCAATGGCGCAGTCTATGCGCTGCTTGGGCTGGCGCTGGTACTGGTGTTTGCAGTCACGCGCGTCATCCTGATTCCGCAAGGCGAATTCGTCACCTATGGCGCGCTGAGCTACGCCATGCTGGCGACCGGCCATGTACCGGGTACGGTGCGGCTCGCGGTCGCGATGGGCCTGGTGGCCTTTGGCCTCGACCTGTTCGTCGCCCGCAAATCGCTGCGCCTGCGGCGGATCGCGCGTTCCGCCGCGCTCAACATTGCGTTTCCCGTTTCGCTGCTGGCGCTGACTTATTCGCTCGCCGGGCCCAGGACGCCGATTGCGATCAATATCGCGCTGGCCCTGCTGATCGTCGCGGCGATTGGGCTGTTCCTCTATCGCATCGCGTTCCAGCCGATCGCGCACACCTCGGTGCTGGTGCTGCTGATCGCTTCCGTCGGCTGCCATCTCGCGCTGCAGGGGCTGGGGCTGGTGTTTTTCGGCGCCGAAGGTCTGCGCGGTCCGGCACTGTCGGGGGCGGCGTTGACCGCCGGTCCGCTGCGCTTCACCGGCCAGAGTCTTGCGGTCTATGGTCTCACGGTCGGGTTCATCATCGCGCTGTGGCTGTTCTTCGGATTTACGCTGATGGGCAAGGCGCTGCGCGCGACCGCCGTCAACCGCCTGGGCGCCCGCCTCGTCGGCATCCGCACCACATTGTCCGGCCAGATCGCCTTCCTGCTTGCATCCACGATCGGTGCGATCTCGGGCATCCTGATCGTCCCGATCACCACGCTCTATTACGACACCGGATTCCTGATCGGGCTGAAGGGCTTTATCGCCGCGATCATCGGCGGCCTCATCAGTTATCCCCTGACCGCGGTCGCGGCGATCGTGGTTGGCATCGTCGAGGCCTTTTCCTCGTTCTACGCGAGCAATTTCAAAGAAGTCATCGTCTTCACGCTGATCCTTCCCGTCCTGGTGCTGCGCTCGCTTGCGGCTCCTGCGGTCGAAGAAGAGAAGGACTGACGCGATGACGCAGCGGCTTCCTCTCATCGTCTTTGCATTGGTGATGGCGGTGATCCCGTTCATCCCGGGCGTTCCGCCGTTCTGGATCGTGCTGCTGGACAATATCGGCCTCGCCGCGCTGGTCGCGATGGGGCTGGTGCTGTTGACCGGCGTGGGCGGCCTCACCTCGTTCGGCCAGGCGGCCTTCTGCGGCTTTGGCGCCTATACGACGGCCGTGCTGACCACCACTTACGGCTTCTCGCCATGGCTGACGCTGCCGCTCTCGCTTTTGGTCAGCGGCACCGCCGCCGTGCTGCTCGGGCTCGTCACGGTGCGGCTGTCCGGCCACTATCTGCCGCTCGGCACCATCGCCTGGGGCATCGCGCTGTTCTATCTGTTCGGCAAGCTCGAATTCCTCGGTCGCAACGACGGCATTTCCGGCATTCCGCCACTGTCGATCGGCTCGCTGAAGATGCTGAGCCCCGACACGATCTATTTCGCGATCTGGGTCGCGGTGCTGATCTCGGCGCTGCTCACCATGAACCTGCTGGATTCCCGCACCGGCCGCGCCATCCGCGCGCTGCGACGCGGACACATCGCGGCCGAGGCCTTTGGCGTGCAGACGCCGCGCGCCAAGCTTCTCGTATTCATCTATGCCGCGGTGCTCGCCGGCCTGTCCGGCTGGCTCTATGCGCATTTCCAGCGCGCCGCCAATCCGACCCCGTTCGGCGCGCAGGCCGGCATCGAATATCTCTTCATCGCCGTGGTCGGTGGCGCCGGCTATGTCTGGGGCGCGGTGCTGGGTGCCGGGATTGTCGTGATCCTGAAAGAGGTGCTGCAGAGCTATCTGCCCTACATTTTTGGCGGCCAGAGCCAGCTCGAGACCATCGTGTTCGGCATCCTGCTGGTGATGCTGCTGCAGTTGGCTCCATCAGGCGTCTGGCCCTGGCTGATGGCGCGGCTGCCATTCAAGCCCGGCCGCAAGGCGCCGGATACCTCGCTGACGCTGCCCGCGCGCGTTCGTGCGGCGGAACAACCTTCCGTGCTGCTGCAGGTGGAGAGGGCGCGAAAACAATTCGGCGGCGTGATCGCCGTCAACGACGTCTCGTTCGACGTCCAGGCCCGCGAGATCGTGGCCCTGATCGGCCCGAACGGCGCCGGCAAGAGCACGACCTTCAACCTGATCACGGGCGTGTTGACCGCGACCAGCGGCGCGATCTCGGTGCTGGGACAGAAGGTCGACAACGCGCCGCCGCAGGAGGTCGTCAAGCTCGGCGTTTCCAGAACCTTCCAGCACGTCAAGCTGGTGCCCGACATGACGGTGCTCGAAAACGTCGCGATCGGCGCGCATCTGCGCGGGCATTCCGGCGCGATCTCCAGCATGCTCCGGCTCGATCGCGCCGACGAAGCGAAATTGCTCGCGGAGGCCGCCCGCCAGATCGGGCGCGTCGGCCTCGGCGACCAGATCGACCAGCTCGCAGGCAGCCTGTCGCTCGGCCAACAGCGCATCGTCGAGATTGCCCGCGCCTTGTGCGTCGACCCGATGCTGCTGCTGCTCGACGAGCCGGCCGCGGGCCTGCGCCACATGGAAAAGCAGCGGCTTGCGGCGCTGCTGCGCCAGTTGCGCGACGGCGGCATGTCGGTGCTCCTGGTCGAGCACGACATGGGCTTCGTGATGGATCTCGCCGACCGCATCGTGGTGCTCGACTTCGGCACCAAGATCGCCGAGGGAACGCCGGCATCAATCAAGAGCAACCCAGACGTGATCAAGGCCTATCTCGGAGCTGCCGCATGACCGCGCTGCTGGAGGTCAGCGATGTGCACGTTTCCTACGGCAAGGTCGAGGCCGTGCGCGCGGTGTCGCTCGATGTTGCCGAAAACGAGATCGTCACCATCATCGGTGCCAACGGCGCCGGCAAGACCACGCTGCTCAACGCCATCATGGGCGTCCTGCCGCTGAAGGGCCACGCGGCCTTTGCCGGCATAGACATGGCGCCATCAGATATCGAGGACCGCGTCGCGGCGGGCCTGAGCCTGGTGCCGGAACATCGCGAGCTGTTCGGCACCATGAATGTCGAGGACAATCTGCAACTCGGCGCCTTCCGGATTGCGAAGGCCGTGGCTGCGCAATCGTTCGAGCGGGTCTACACGCTGTTCCCGCGGCTCAAGGAGCGCCGCAAGCAGCTCGCCGGCACGCTCTCCGGCGGCGAGCAGCAGATGCTGGCGATGGGCCGCGCGCTGATGGGCGCGCCTAAACTGCTGATGCTGGACGAGCCGAGCCTCGGGCTTGCGCCGATCATCGTCGCCGACATCTTCCGCATCGTCGGCGAACTGCGCTCCGCCGGCGTATCGGTGCTGCTGGTCGAGCAGAATGCGCGAGCCGCGCTGGAGATCGCCGACCGCGCCTATGTGATGGAACTCGGCGAATTCATCCTGAACGGACCGGCCAAGGACATCGCCAGCAACGCGCGCGTCGCCGCGAGCTATCTCGGCTTCACGCATGAGGGTGAGAGCGCGATTTAGTCTCACACCGTCATGCCCCGCGAAGGCGGGGCATCCAGTACGCAGTGGCCTTCGCGCTCAATCGCAAGTGCCGCGGAGTACTGGATCACCCGCCCCAGTGCGCAATTGCGCACAAGGCGGGTGATGACGACATTGTGTGTGGCAGGAACTCCCCGTCACATCGCCGGAACGTACTTCCCGTCCTTCACGGTCAGCAGGATCCGCGAGCGGTCATCCAAACCGTAGCGGTCTTTGTCCGTCCAGTTGTAGACGCCTTGCGTTGCGACGATTTCCTTTTCGCTGACGAACGCCTGGCGGATGCCTTCGCGGAATTCCGGCGTGCCGGGCTTGCCGGCCTTCAGCGCCACCGGGATGATGCGCTTGAGCACTTCGAACGAGTCGTAGGAGTGACCGGCGAACTGGCTGCGGCTGTTGGGGCCGTATTTGGCCTCATAGGCGGTGTTGAGCGTCAATCCCGGCTTCTTGGTCAGTGCGCTGTCGGGCTGGGTTTCCGGCGACATCACCGGTCCGGCCGACATGATCACGCCTTCAGCGGATGCACCCGCGATGCGGATGAAGTCCATGCTGGCGGCGCCGTGGGTCTGGTAGATCAGGCCCTTGTAGCCGCGCTCGCGCAGCGCGCTCTGCGGCAGCGCCGCGGCGGTGCCGGAAGCGCCGACCAGGATCGCGTCGGGATTGGCGGCGACGAGCTTCAGCACCTGGCCCGCGACCGAAGTATCCGGACGGGCAAAGCGCTCTTCGTCGACCATGGTCAGGCCCAACGGCACCGCCTGGGCCTTGAAGTCATTGACCCAGAGATCGCCGTAGGAATCGGAATAGCCGATATAGCCGACGGTCTTGATGGCGTGCGCCTTCATGTGTTCGTAGAGCACCTTGCCCATGATCGGGATCGCCTGCGGCAGGTCGACCGACCATTTCGCGCGCGCTTCGTTGATCGGGAACGGCGCCAGGCCGAGATGCGGAATGCCGGCTTCGTTGGCGACCGTGGAGACCGCAATCGAGGGCGGCGTGGTGCACGAGCCCATGATGATGTCGGCCTTGGATTCGGTGACGAAGCGCCGGGCGTTGGTGGTGGCCGCGGTCGGATCGCCGCCGTCATCGAGCACGATCAGCTTGATCGGCACGCCGCCAATTTCCTTCGGCACGAAATCAAGCGCGTTACGCTCGGGGATGCCGAGTGCCGCGGCAGGTCCCGTGGTCGAGATCGAGATGCCGATGGTGATTTCATTGGTCTGCGCCAGCGCTGGAGCGCCCGGCAGCGCCAACGCCGCCGTGAGCATCGCGGCCGACAGAAAAAACTTCTTCATTCATTCCTCCCTTGGTGTCTTTTTAAAGCTTTAAACCAATTTCGATTGTTAAATCAGCCCCTTCTTTAGGTCATGGGTCCATCCAAGTCAGCCTCTGGAGTCAACCGTTCATGAAACGGTCAATAATCTCCTGCGGCATCGGGGCCGATTTCAGCTTGGCGGGGTCGTCCGGGTGACGGCCGACCAGCACGCGGGTCTCGAACGCCTCGATCGCCAGCGCCTCCCCCTTGAACACCTTGTGCGTCACCTCGAAACTCGAGCGCTTGAAACTCTCGATCCGGCTTTCGATCGTGATCCAGTCGCCATGGGTCGAGGGGATGTGGAATTTCGCCCGCGTATCCACCATGGGAATGCCGACCAGGCCGTATTTGTGGATGATGTCCTGTTTCGAGAAGCCGGCTGCTTCGAACATGATCGATGTCGAATCATCGAACATCGCGAAGTAGCGCGGGTAATAGACGATGTTGGCGGGGTCGCAATCGCCCCACTGTATCTGCACGTCACGCCGATGAACGAACATGCGTTTACCTCAGCGCGGCGCCATGCGGAGCGCGGCATCGAGCCGCACCACTTCGCCGTTCAGATATGGATTGTCGATCATGTGCAGCGCCAGCGAGGCGAACTCGTCGGCTTGGCCGAGCCGGCGCGGGAACGGGATCGCGGCGGCGAGCGAGTCCTGCGCCTCCTGCGGCAGGTTGGCGAGCAGCGGCGTCAGGAACAGGCCCGGCGCGATCGTCAGCACGCGAATGCCGAACTGCGCCAGTTCGCGCGCGATCGGCAAGGTCATCGCGACGATGCCGCCCTTCGAGGCCGAATAGGCGGATTGGCCGATCTGGCCGTCATAGGCCGCCACCGACGCGGTCGAGATCACCACTCCGCGCTCGCCGGTCGCAAGCGGCTCCAGCTTCGACATTTCCGTGGTCGCGAGCCGCAGCATGTTGAAGGAGCCGATCAGGTTGACCTTGATCACCTTTTCGAAATCGGCAAGGGCCATCGGCCCTTCGCGGCCGATCACGCGTTTGGCCACGCCGATGCCGGCACAGTTCACGAGAACGCGCGCCGGACCATGGGCCTTCGAGGCGGCGGCAACCGCAGCCTCCGCGGAAGCCGCGTCAGAAACGTCGCAGACAACAGCGACACCGCCGATTTCAGCCGCGACGCTTTCGGCAAGCTTGGCGTTGAGATCGCACACCGCGACCTTGGCGCCCTGCGCGGCCAGCCGGCGCGCGGTCGCAGCGCCCAATCCCGATGCGCCCCCGGTGACGATGGCGGCCTGATCTTTCAACTGCATGGTTCTCTCCCTTCGCGAGATTTCTTCTGGAATGAGCTAAAGCGTTATGACATCCGCCGGCGGCGTCGACGAATAGAGCAGATCGATCAGGCCGCTGCGATGGTCGAGCACGGCGCGCTGGTTGATCGAGCCCTTGTCGGTGACCTCGCCGCTGTCGATCGACAACGGCGTGTCGAGCAGGACCGCGCGGGTAATCCGCGTCGACGACCCCGTGGCGCTCGCCAGCAGCCGTCGAAACCTCTCGCGAAAAGCTTCGCGGATCAAGGGATCGGAAGCAGCCGTCGCGAGATCATCGGGTGGAAGCGCCGGGTTGATCAGGCGGCAGCCGTCGAGATCGAGGATCACCAGCGCCGATATCTCGTCGCGGTTGATGCCGGCGATCACGACATCGCGCACCAGCGGCGCGCAGGTGCCGACGAAGCGCGCGCGCAGCGGACCGACGCTGACCCAGGTGCCGCTGGCGAGCTTGAAGTCCTCGGCGATGCGGCCGTCGAAATCGAAACCCTTGTCGAAATCGTCTGCAACGGCGGGCTTGAGCGCATCGCCGAATTTATAGAAGCCTTCTTCGTCGAAGGCTTTTGCCGTCAATTCCGGCTGGCGCCAGTAACCCGGCGTGACGTTCGGCCCCCTGGCGCGGACTTCGAGCTTGCCGTTGTTCGGCAACAATTTGGCGTCGTTGCCCAGCACCGGAAGTCCGACATGGCCGGAGCGGCTGGTATCCGGGCGTACCGACATGAAGAACGGCGAGGTCTCGGTCGCACCAAGCCCTGTCAGCATGGGGACGCGAAAACCCGTCTCCTGTACCGCGAGTTCGTCGAGGCTGTTCCAGATGAACGGCGACAGCGCCGCACCCGAGAAAAACATCGCATGCAGCCGGCCGAAAAATTTTGCGCGCAGGGCAGAGTCATCGCGCAAATATGGCAGCAGTGACTCGTAGCCCTTCGGCACATTGAAATAGACCGTCGGCGATATCTCGCGGAGATTTCTCACCGTCTCCTCGATGCCGCCGGGCATCGGCTTGCCCTCGTCGAGATACATCGAACCGCCGTTGAACAGCGTCAGCCCGATATTGTGATTGCCCCCAAACGTATGATTCCACGGCAGCCAATCGACGATGACGGGCGGCTCGTCCTTCAGAAACGCCAGCGTCTCGCGCAACATCACCTGGTTGGCGCAGATCATCCGCTGGGTGTTGATCACGGCCTTGGGATTGCCGGTCGAGCCTGACGTCAGCAGGAACTTTGCGATCGTGTCCGGCCCGATCGCCTCGTGTGCAGCGTCGAGCTGCGGATGCTCCGACGTGGCCAGGAAATCCGAGAGCATGGTCACCTCGCGCCCGGCGACCTCGCCGCGCGACGCGGCGATCTCCGTACCCAACGGCACGTTGGTGGTAAGCGCATCGGCGAATTTGGTCGCGTCGTCGGCGAAAACGAGACCGGGCGTGAGCAGCTTCATCAAAAAGCTGAGCTTGCCGTAATCCCGCGACACCAGCGAATAGGCCGGCGATACCGGGCAAAACGGAATTCCCGCATAGAGCGCGCCGAACGCGATCAGCGCATGGTCGACCGAATTGCCTGACAGGATCACGATCGGCTTGTCCGCCGACAGGCCGCGTGTCAGCAGCGCCGAGGCGATGCGCCGGCTCGAAATCAACAATTGCGCGTAGGTGACCTGCCGCCAGCCGCGCCCGGCATCGCGCTCGGCCATGAACACGCGGTTGGGCTCGGTGCTCGCCCAATGGTGCAGACGGTCGGTGATGCGGACCGGATACGGATAGTCGCGAAGTTGCGCCTTGGGGCGCAGGTAGATGGTGCCGTCATCGCGGCGTTCGACCACGACGTCGGGATTGCCGAACGAGATCGGGCGCAACGGATGCGCGGCGCTATCGGCGGAGGCGGACATATCGGGCTTTGCGCTCATGTCAGCTCGGTTTTACCTTGGCGGTCTTGCGATCGAGAAACGCGCGAATGCGGCTTTTGGCTTCCTTGTCGCTCTGCGCCACGGTCGCCATCAGCGATTCCATCAACAGGCCGGCCTGCGGATTGGCCTCCGCGATCATCGGCAACGCCTGCAGCACCGCGAAATTGGTCAGCGGCGCATTGGAGGCCACCCGTTCGGCCAGTTCGATAGCCTTTGACAGCGCGCCGCCGTCGTCGGTGAGGTATTGCGAGAAGCCGTAGGCCGACCCCTCAGTTGCGGAATAAACGCGCCCGGTCAGCATCATGTCGGTCATCCGCGCCACGCCAATTAATCGCGGCAGCCGCACCGAGCCGCCGCCACCGACGAATATGCCGCGCTGTCCCTCCGGCAGCGCGAAATAGGCCGAGGGCTCGGCGACGCGGATATGCGCGGCGCAGGCGAGTTCCAGCCCGCCGCCGATCACCGCGCCCTTCAGCGCCGCGATCACAGGCACGCGGCAATATTGAATGCGGTCGAACACCCGATGCCACATCTGCGAGTGCACAAGCCCCTCGGTGGCGTCGCGCTCGCTCAATTCGGAGAGATCGAGACCGGAGGAGAAATGATCGCCGATGCCGTGGATGACCACGGCGCCGACGTCGTCGGGGATATCAGAGAAGCAGTCCCGGATCGCCAGGATAATGCCGTCGTTCAGCGCATTGCGCTTGGCCGGGCGATTGAGGCCCACGGTCAGCACCGCACCCGTTTTCTCGATCTTGAGCAGCTCGGATTGACCAGCTGTGGCGGTGGAGGTGACGTTTCCCATGGGCTTATTGTTTCCCGTCCAGAATAGTTATGTTGTATAACTATTCTGGGAAGAGTCAAGAAGGCGAAGCGAAACGCCTCTCGTCATTCCGGGGCGATGCGAAGCATCGAGCCCGGAATCCATACTCACGATCGTGGTTATGGATTCCGGGCCTGCGCCAAGGGCGCATCCCGGAATGACGACGGTCCGTAGGGTACGATCGAAAAATCACAGCATCTGGTGCGCGCGGTTGCTCGAAATGGCTGCAGCGTGGCCTCCTCCAGCGACAACGGCTTCGCCGTTGCGCGGGGCTGACGGGGATAGAGTTTCATGTGCGCCGCCCTCTCCACGTCATTGCGAGCGAAGCGAAGCAATCGATCTCTCCGCTGCTGAGGCATGGATTGCTTCGTCGCTGACGCTCCTCGCAATGACGTGGTGAGGTTTCGGATCCAATTTTGACTCAACGAAAGAGGATACGCATCCGCCTTCTCGCGGCACGGTGTACCCGAGATTTGTCGGAACGTCTGTCCCTCCTGAAAGAGGGAGCAGGGACCTCGAACGGGTCTTTAGACAAGCCCGCACAATCGGAGCTAGGATCAGCATAATCAGCGAGATGGTGGAGCATTCGCAAATATGATGAATTTGTTGATTTCGTTGCTTGTGTTCGCGCTGATATCTGGCGGCGCCCTGGCTGGGATGGCCGTTCGGCCGTTATTGTCGGAACACCATCTGCACTCGGACTCCAAGGACGTCGTAAAGCTGACCGCGGGACTGATTGGCACACTGACCGCACTCGTACTGGGTCTGTTGATCGCATCCGCAAAAACCACGTTCGACCAGAAGACAAACCGGGTCAGGGAGATGACCGCGACGGTCATCCTCCTGGACGATCTGCTTACGCAATACGGACCGGAAGCAACCTCTGTCCGAAATCTCCTGCGGCAGAGCATATCACCAATGGCTGATCGCATTTGGCACGAGCAAGTGAACCCAACCGGGAAACCCGCTCGCTTCGAGTCCAGCGTGGAGGCGTGGGCATTCTATAATGAGCTCGAACGGCTATCGCCGAGCAACGATACGCAACGTTCCCTGCAGTCTCGCGCTATCGCGGCCTTCACGGAAGGCGCCCAGTTGCGACTGCAGTTGTTTACGCAAGCCGGCAGTTCGATTCCGACGCCTTTTCTGATAATCATGGTATTTTGGCTGAGCGCGATCTTTGTGAGCGCCACTCTGTTTGCGCGGGCGAACATGGTCGTCACCATCTCGCTGTTTGTGTGCGCGCTGTCGTTTGCCGGCGCGATCTTTCTGGTTTTGGAGCTGGATGATCCGTTCACGGGACTCATGGGGATTTCAAGCTCGATACTGCGGAATGCACTTTTGCCGCTGAACTCGTAAGCGAGTTAGCCGCGGGCACGGCCACAAAGACCCGCTTGCGCCGCACCAAAATCGACGACCGCCATTTCCGAGATTGCTCCCTGACCGGACATTCCGCAGAGATCTTGAATTCGACGCGATTGGCCCAAGGCGGACATCCGCTGATCAACGATACATGATATCCTGGTGCGGCCTCGGTACAATTTCGCGGGTGCAATTGTAAAAACAGGCTCGCGCCGTTTTGCGAGCGCTAGCTGGCGGGATCGGCGATGAAGTGGATACGTCGTGTCTGCTTTGGAATGATGTGCCTGCTCATGCTTGCCAGGTCCGCTGCTGCGGCGGACCCGGATCGCGTTCTCCTGTTGCACTCATTTGGTCCGGACTTCTCACCCTGGAACACCATCACGCCGCCGTTTCGCGAAGCGCTGAGAAAGCTCGCTCCGAATCCGATCGACCTTTACGAAGCCTCGCTTCAGGCGGAACGGTTTGGCGAGAGCCCGGCCCGGGAGGAAGGTCCGTTCATCGATTATCTGAACGCGCTTCTGGCTGGCCGTGAACCCAGGCTCGTAGTGGCGATGGGCGCCCCCGTGACGCGCTTCGTGCTGCGGAACAGGGCGCGACTGTTTCCGTCGTCGCCGCTGCTGATCGCAGTCTCCGATGTGAGCACCTACGAGGATCTTGCGTTCACTGCCAATGACACCGCCTGCCCTACGAGCTACGATCCCACGGTCCATATCGACCATATCCTGCGTCTGCTTCCCGACACCGACCATATCGTCGTGGCGATGAGCGGCGCCTCCGCGACGGAGCAGTTCTGGAATGACCTGTTCCAGCGCGCGCTTGCGCGCTCTTCCCACCGTGTGACGCTCGAATGGTTCACCCGTCTGGCGGCCGACGACATGGTGAAGCGTGTCGCCGCGCTGCCCGCGCACTCCGCGATCTTTTACCCGACCATCCGGGTGGACGGCCACGGTGTACCGCAGGAGGGAGATGCTCTCCTGCTTCGGTTCATCGAGGAGAAGCGCGCACCGATCTTCACCCATACCGACAGTCTTTTTGGGCAGGGCATTGTCGGCGGCCCGATGTTTTCCAGCCAGGAGATGGCTGACGCCTGCGCAAAGGTTGCGGTGCGACTCCTCAATGGCGAACCTCCCGGCGATATCAAGATAGTGCCGGTCGGATTGGCCGCGCCCCGGTATGATTGGCGGCAACTGCAGAAATGGGGAATCAAGGACAGCCTGCTTCCGCCTGGCAGCGAAATCCTGTTTCGGGAGCCAACGGAGTGGCAACGGTATTCCTGGCAAATTGCATTTTTCGCTGCGGTTATTCTGATACAGGCCGGACTTATCGCGATCCTGTTGAATGAACACCGCCGGCGCAAATGGGCCGAAGTGCAGGCGCGGCAGCGCATGGCAGAACTGGCCCGTGTCAACCGCTTCTCGACGGCCGGCGAACTGACCGCCTCAATTGCTCACGAAATAAATCAGCCGCTCGGCGCCATTTTGACGAACGCTGAAACCGCACAGGCAATCCTGAAATCCCAGAGCCCCGACATCGTTGAACTCAAGGATATTCTGGACGATATTTTGCAGGATGACCGACGCGCCAGCGAAGTCATCCGGAGGATGAGGAGCCTCCTTTCAAAGGCACCTTTCGAACTGAAAAATCTCGACCTCAACGACGTCGCACGGGAAACCGTCGAATTTCTCTCGACGCTGGCCATCGGACGAAAAGTCGAACTGCATAGTCTGATCACACCGGAAGCGCTTCCGATCCTCGGCGACCCCATCCAACTTCAACAGGTCATTCTGAACCTTGTCGTGAACGGGATCGACGCGATGAAGGACACGCCTGAGCGATAATCGCATCATCAGCATCCGGACTTCGCGCGTCGAGAAGTTTGCCCAGCTATCCGTGTCTGATTTCGGCTCAGGCATTCCCGAAGACAAATTGAAAGAGGTCTTCGAACCGTTCTTCACCAGCAAGGAAGCGGGCATGGGCATGGGGCTGTCCATCGCGCGCACCATTATCGAGGCGCATGGCGGGCTGATATGGGCAAAAAATCGGGATCACGGCGGCGCGTCATTTCCGGATCAAGCTTCCTCTGGTCTGATGGTTGGTGCCAAGTAGTTGGTGTCATGGCACGCCCCCTTCGGAGCAGACGCAAACTCCGCCAATGGCACTCCCCGCGAGAAGCATCCAATAAAAAGGCCGCCGGAATTGCCAGCGGCCTGCCGGGAAAATGTCTTCGCGAAAGGCAATGTACCCCTGCCCCGGTGCTGCTCCGGATCATGACTCAAACCTTGAATTTTGGCAGTCAGAAAATGCGGTTCCACACTGAGGAACAATATTAACGTTGCTGTTTAACCACAGCGCGAGAGCGCGTGTTGGGCGATTCGATCGATGTGTCACAGCACCTGATGGACGTCGATGACGACGCGGTCGGCGTGGCGAGCGGCGGAGGCTATGAAGATGTGCTGCATCAGCCAGCGGTATTTTTCAGCACCGGTTTCGAATTTCGGCACGGTGCGGCAATAGATCAGGTTCGGATCGACCGGCTCGCCGCGCTTCAATTTCTGCAGGAGATCGACGGGACCGAAGCGGATGCCCTTGTTCTCGACATAGACCACGGCGCCGTCATCGGTCTCGAAGGCGTATTTCGCTTCCAGCTCGATCAATTCGTTGGGGCGGATGATCTGGAAGTCGGCGCCAAACGGCAAAACCTTGCCGTTGATGTTTTCGCCCCTCACCTCACCGCCGATGATCGGGATGATGCGGCGAACGCCGGTCCCGATCTCGCCGGCGGAGGTCGCCTCGCCGATACGGGCAGTGATGGTGAAGACGTATCTGGTCTCGATTATCGGGGCCATTGAAAGCCTTTTTGTTGGAGCATGATCTTATCGGAAAACCGGTTCCCACTTTTCCGGATCATGCTCTACCCAATCATGCGCTGCGGCAGCCAGGTCGCCAGCAGCGGGAACAGAATCAGGATCACCAAGCGTATCAGGTCCGTCACGACAAAGGGCAGCACGCCGACGAAGATCGTCGACATGTTGACGTCCTTGATCACGCTCTTGATGACGAACACGTTCATGCCGACCGGCGGATGAATGAGGCCGAGCTCGACCGTCATGACGATGACGATGCCGAACCAGATCGGATCGAAACCCAAGGCCGTCACTACGGGAAACACGATCGGCACGGTGAGGATCACCATCGCCATCGCGTCCATCAGGCAGCCCAGCACCAGGTACATCAGAAGGATCAGCGCCAGCACGCCGTAGGGGCCGATGCCGAGGCCGGTGAGGAACGCCGTCACGTTCTGCGGCGTCTGGGTGATGGTGAGGAAATAGCCAAAACACAATGCGCCGATCAGCACCGTGAACACGGCAGCCGCCGTGCGCGTCGCCTGCAACAGCGATTGCAAAATGCCGTCCTTGGTCAGCTTGCCGCGGAGCACGCCAATGATGAAGGCGCCGACGGCACCGACGGCGCCGGCTTCAGTCGGGATGAAGAAGCCGCCATAGAGGCCGCCGATCACAAACAAAAACAGCAACAGCGGCGACCAGACGTCGCGCAGCGCCAGCGCGCGATCGCGCCAGGAGGCCCGCGGGCCCGCGGGAAGGAATTTCGGCCGCACAAGCCCGATGATGCCGATTGTGATCATGTGCATCAGGATCGCCAGCAACCCCGGCACGATGCCGGCGATAAAGAGCTTGCCGATGTCCTGCTGGGTGATGATGCCGTAGACCGCGAGCACGGTGGACGGCGGCAGCATGGCGCCCAGCGTGCCGCCGACAGCGATCACGCCGGTGGCAAAGGATTGCGGATAGCCGAAGCGGCGCATCTCCGGATAGGCCACCGCGGAGAACGTTGCAGCCGTTGCAACCGAGGAGCCCGAGATCGCGGCAAAGCCGCCGCAGGCGGCGATGGTCGCAATCCCAAGGCCGCCCTTCCAGTGGCCGACAAAGGTGTTGGCGGCGCGGAACAGCTCGCGGCTGATGCCGGAGACCGAGACGAACGCGCCCATCAGGAGGAACATCGGGATCACGCCGAAGGAATAATCGGTCACCGTGCGCATGGTCGTCTGCCCGATCAGCTTCAGCGCCGGCGCGAATCCTGTGAGGTAGCCGAAGCCGGTGATGCCGACGAGCCCCATCGCCATGCCGACCGGCACGCGCAGCAGCATCAGCACGAACAGGCTGACAAAGCCGATCAGGGCAACAGCCTCGTTGCTCATCGGCCCCTACTCCGCGGTCTTGATCTTGGCGTCATGAATCTCTTCCGGATGGAAGATCAGCCGGTACGTGCGGATCGCGATCAGCAGCACCGCCGAGACGTCGCCGATCCACGACACCAGGAAGAACGGCCAGATCGGCACGCCCAGATCCATCGTGACGATGTGGCCGGCGCGAGTGTCGATCACCTTGTCGATCAGCGTATAGGTCTGCACGCTCACCACGAACAGCAGCACCAGCGTCGCGAAGATATCGATCCAGCGCTGATATTTCGGCGTCGCATTGGCCCAGACCAGGTCGACGGTGATGTGGGTGCCGCGATAGCTGGTGGCGGCGATGCCCCAGAAGATCAGGATGCCGAGCAGGAACTGGCCGAAATTGTAATAATCGGGAATCGTCACCGCGAAGAATTTGCGCATGAACACCGCGGTGAAGGTGTTGAGCGCGACGATACCGACAAAGAAAGCGGCGATCCATTCGATGGAATCGATGAAGCGGTCCATGAAATTCTTGTGCGGCGCCGCGGGCGGGCCGGTGATGGTGCCGTCTTGGGTGATTTCGGAATTGGCGGTCATGACTTGCAGATTCCATTCCGCGTCATGGCCGGGCTTGTCCCGGCCATCCACGTCTTGCTTCGTCGATGCATCAAAAGACGTGGATGCCCGGCACAAGGCCGGGCATGACGGTCCCTCTTTGCCTCGACACGCGCCCCCCCTTAAATCCCCGCCTCGTACTTCTTCAGCGCCGCCTGCAAATCGGCGTCGATCGCGACCGGATCGCCGCCAGCCTTTTTCACCGCTTCGGCCCAGTTATCATGCAGCGGCTTCACCGCCTTCTGCCACTCGGCCAGCTGATCCGCCGTCAACGGATAGACCTCATGGCCTGCCAGCGCCTTCATCTTGACGCGGCCGTTGGCCTCGAAATCGGTCCAGGGATCGGTGACCTTGGAGGCCCATTCCGGCGTGCAGTGATCGTCGATCACCTTCTTCTGCGCATCCGACATCGAATTATATTTTGCGAGGTTCATGTTGTAGGTGAACACGGTCGAGTAGAGCGGCACGTCCATGTGGTACTTCACCACCTTGTCGATGCCGAACAGGAAGATCGAACCCCAGGGGAAGGTGATCTCGTCCGCCGTTCCGCGTTCGATCGCGTCGCGCGATTCCGGCGCCGAGGCCTGCACGTTGGTGCCGCCGAACATGGTGACCATCTGGCCGATCGTGCTCTGCGCCGGGCGCACCTTCACGCCCTTGAGATCCTCGGGCACGAGTATTTTCTTCTTGCCGTGCAGCGCGCCGGGATCGTGGATGAAGGCGAAGCAGAGTTTTGTGTCCTTCATCTCGGTCGGCGCGTATTTCTTGTACCATTCGTTCAGCGCCAGCGTGCCCTTCTTGCCGTCCGAGAACACGAACGGAAGCTGGCCGGCGGCAGCGATCGGGAAGCGGCCCGGCTGATAGCCGGGATTGACATAGGTGACGTCGGCGATGCCGTCGCGCGCCATGTCGTAATGGTCGAACGCCTTGCCGAGCTGTTCGGAGGGGAATACCGCGACCTTGATGGTACCACCCGACGCCTTTTCGATGTCGGCCGCCCAGGCCTGGGTCGCTGGCACCAGCGGATGCGCCGGCGGAACCCACAACGACACCTTCAGATTGACGGTTTTGTCCTGCGCCAACGCAGGGGTTACGCTGGCGGCCAGCAGCAACGCCAGAAACGTCTTCCTCATCGACATCTTCTCCCTCATCTCAGGCCTTCGAGGGCCTTTTGCTGATATTGTTATATGGTATAATCATCATTGCGGGCTGACGACGGCCCACGTCTCGGTTATGTTCAAGCCTATAATATCGGGGGGAGCAAGTATTGCGGACAAAAGTAGCAATCATAGGCGCAGGTCCGGCAGGATTGTTGCTTGGGCAACTTCTTCACGCCTACGGCATCGACAACGTCATTCTGGAGCGGCAGACACCGGAATATGTGCTGGGGCGAATCCGCGCCGGTCTACTCGAGGAGGGCACCGTGGCGCTGCTCGACCAGGTCGGAGCGGGAGCGCGCGCCCATCAGGAGGGCCTGGTCCATCATGGCGTCGAGCTCGCCTTCGGCGGCGCCCGGCATCGCATCGACATGCATGCGGCAACCGGCAAGACCGTGATGATCTACGGCCAGACCGAGGTGACGCTGGACCTGATGAACGCGCGCAAGGCAGCGGGTCTCACCACCGTCTACCAGGCCGCCGACGTCAAGCCGCACGATTTCGACACCGACCACCCCCGCGTCACCTACGCCAAGGACGGCGTCACCCATGAGATCGCCTGCGATTTCATCGCCGGCTGCGACGGATTCCACGGCGTCAGCCGCGCCAGCGTACCGGCCTCCGCCATCCAGACGTTTGAGCGGATCTACCCGTTCGGCTGGCTCGGAATCCTGTCGGAAACGCCGCCGGTCTCGGACGAGCTGATCTACAACAACCATCCGCGCGGATTTGCGCTCTGCACCATGCGCTCGACCCACCGCAGCCGCTACTATGTGCAATGCCCGCTACACGACCATATCGATCAATGGCCGGACGAGCGGTTCTGGGACGAACTCAAAAGCAGGCTCGACCAGAAGGCGGTCGACGAACTCGTCACCGGCCCCTCGATCGAGAAGAGCATCGCGCCGCTGCGCAGCTTCGTGGCCGAGCCGATGCGATTTCGGGCGGATGTTCCTGGCCGGCGACGCGGCGCATATCGTGCCGCCGACCGGCGCCAAGGGCCTCAACCTCGCCGCCAGCGACGTGCATTATCTCTCCAGCGCGTTGCGCGAATATTACGACGAGAAATCCTCTGCCGGCATCGACGGCTATTCGGCGAAAGCGCTGGCGCGGGTCTGGAAAGCGGTGCGTTTCTCGTGGTGGATGACCTCGATGCTGCATCGGTTCCCCGACGAAGGCGATTTCGCCGCGCGTATCCAGATTGCGGAGCTGGATTATCTGATCAGCTCGAAAGCCGCTTGTGCGTCGCTATCGGAGAATTATGTCGGGTTGCCGTTTTAGGCGTTCCGCCGCGTCATCTTCTGCCGTCATACCCCGCGAAAGCGGGGTATCCAGTACGCTGCGGTTTCTCGATTGAACCGCTAACGTCTCTGGAATACTGGGTCACCCGCCTTCGCGGGTGACGACAAGTGCGCCATTTCAAACACCCGCGCAAATCACGTTTAAAACTTTGTAGGTGGTGCAACCGTCACCGATATCGCGTTCAATGGCGCCATGTTTGGAAAGCCCGCGAGCCGCGCATGACCATTGATACGCCAGCGAGCACCGATATCCCGTTGGGCTTCGAGCCGCATTTCCGCAAGAGCCCTCTCACCGATCCCTGGGAGCCGCTTTACGCCAAGAAGACGGAGAAGGCCGTCATCATGGGGTTACGGCTGGCCAAGCCGCACACCAACAGCCGGGGACTGATTCACGGCGGGTTGATCGCCGCGCTGTCCGATGCCGCAATGGGCTATAGCTGCGCGCAAGTGATGGGTTGGGCATCGTCGCTGGTGACGATTTCGCTAGCGGTCGATTTCATCGGCGCCGCCCAGGTCGGGCAATGGCTCGTGATCGAGAGCGACGTGATCAAGACCGGCAGCACGATCTGCTTCGCGCAGAGCCTGATCAAGGCGGATGAGGTCGTGATCGCGCGGGCCAACGGCACCTTTCGCGTGGTGCCGAAGAAGGAATTCGTCGTTCCGTGGCGTGCGTAGCACGAACCCGGAACCTCGGATTCCGGGTCCACGCTGCGCGTGTCCCGGAATGACGAGATTACAACTACCCAAAATGCCAGTCGCTGATCTCGGTGACGAGGTCGATGAAGGTCCGCACTTTCGCCGACAGCAGCCGCGAGGTCGGATAGACGATGTGGATCGGCAGCGGCGGCTGCTCGAATTTCGCCAGCACGATTTTCAGCCGCCCGGCTTTCAGCGAGGCAGCGGCCTGATAGGCCAGCACCCGCGTCAAGCCACCACCCGCTTCCGCATGCTGGATCGCCGCGTCGGCGCTGTTGGTGGCAAAGCGCGGCGTGGGTGAGACGCGGATCTCTTGGCCGTCCTCGACGAAGCGCCAATCGGGGGCGGCGGTCATGGCGCCGAACTGGATCGTGTCATGGGCGGAAATCTCAGTCGGACGCTTCGGCTCGCCGTGGGCTTTCAGATATTCCGGAGATGCCACCACGATCCGTCGCATCTCGCCGACGTGGCGCGCCACCAGCGTCGAATCCGGAAGGTGGCCGATTCTGACAGCCAGATCG
This sequence comes from uncultured Alphaproteobacteria bacterium, assembly GCA_963774775.1. GTDB lineage: Bacteria > Pseudomonadota > Alphaproteobacteria > Rhizobiales > Xanthobacteraceae > Bradyrhizobium. The sequence continues at coordinate 92,613 of CAVZGZ010000046.1, read as the reverse complement.
ACGCCCTCCTCCAACAGGTTGATCAAGCGATCCGACAGCCGCAGGTCGGCGCCGACCTCGGGATAGCGTTTCAGATAGGCCGACACTACCGGGCTGACATGCAGCCGCCCAAAGCCTACCGGCGCCGAAATCACCAGGCGTCCGCCCGGCCTGATACGTTCGCCCTCAACGGCGTCTTCGGCCTCCCCGACATCGGCAAGGATCCGCCTGACACGCTCCAGATAACGCGAGCCGGCGTCGGTGAGCGTCACTTGCCGCGTGGTCCGCTGCAATAGCCGCGCGCCGAGATGCTCCTCCAGTGCCGCAATCAACCGCGTCACGGCTGAGGGCGACAATCCGAGCTTGCGTGCCGCGGGGGCAAAGCCCTCCAGGTCGGCCACAGTGACAAAGGCCTGCATGGCGTCGATCCGGTCCATGCCGTTATTGCATATATTGCAACAGTGAAGTGTCAATCGTCTTGATTGTTTAAAAATACGGAACCGTCCATTTGTAGCGGCAGGACGATCCCCCAAAACTCAGGGAGGCTCAGATGTCAGACGTTCAGACTTACTCCAGCGATGTCGCCTTCACCCCGGCGGTAAAGGCGATCCAGACCCGGAAGGGATCGCGCGAGGGCTATGCCGATGTCGAGCAGCGCGGCGGCTGGCGCACCGAGATCGACGAAAAGCTCGCGGGCTTCCTGGCCGAGACCAACAGCTTCTACCTCGCGACGGCGACCGCTGACGGCCAGCCGTACATCCAGCATCGCGGCGGGCCGAAGGGTTTTGTCAAAATCCTCGACAAGAATACCATCGCGTTTGCGGACTACAGCGGCAACCGGCAGTACCTCAGCCAGGGCAATCTCTCGGAGAATCCGAAGGCGCATATCTTCGTGATGGATTACGCGCATCGCCGCCGGGTCAAGATCTGGGGTGAGGCGCGCGTGGTCGAAGACGATCCGGCGTTGCTGCGATCGCTGATGCCAAAAGGCTACAGGGCGCGGCCCGAGCAGGTGATCCTGTTCAAGATCGCGGCCTGGGACACCAACTGCCCGCAGCACATCCCGCAGAAGTTCGATGCAGCCGACGTCGCGGCAGCGCTTGCCGCGCGCGATGCGCGAATTGCGGAACTGGAGTCCGAGCTGGCCGCGTTGAAGGGCCATCCCGCCTCGGTCCCGGCAAGCTAATCCCTATGCCGCCTGCTGCAGCGGTGCCCAGGCGAATTCCGGGTAATATTGCAGCATCATCCGGTCGACATAGGCGGTGAGATTGCCGAACTGCTCGGCCCGCTGCCGCAGCGACGAGGTGAAGAACGGCGTCAGGATTCCGGCCAGGGCACCGAACGCGGTGGCGTCGGTGCCGCAGGGCTCCTCGCCCATCAGATAGGGCTTGTCGCCAAGTTGCACCGACAGCGCAAACAGCGAGCGCACCGCAAGGTCGACATCCTCGTCGGGCGCGTGGCGGCCGAGCCCGCTCAGCAAATAATTCTCAGCGACGCGGAATTGCGCGTCCTCGCGCATCTTCTCACGCAGATGCTCGGGCGCGCCGTCGAAGAAATGCGCCGGCCCCTTGGCAAAATTCGCGTCATCGACCCAGCGCGCGCCAACCATCCCCCAATAGACATGGTGCTCGATCATCCGCTCGAACGCCCAGGCCTGCGCGCGCGCCTGCAGGCTGAGCGGCGCGTCGAAATCGAAGCCGTATTTGCCCTCGATATGGGCGCGGATGAAGGTCGAAATCGGCGATGCTCTCGGCCTCGTCGATGATGTAAGGCAGTTGCCCCTTGGGCGAGGCCGGCGGCTTCGCCTTCTCCTTGCGGAAGGCAAGGCCGGCCATCTTGAGCTGGACTTCGGTCTTGGTCACGAAGGGGCTGATTTCCGGTAGACCGAAGCCCGCGCCAAAGCCATAGAGGGTAATCATGTCAGGGTTCCCTGCTTTTTCTTGAGACGATGCCGAAGCCTACCGGCCCGCTGCTGCCACCATGGTGTCAGCAGCAGCGGGAGGGGGTCATGAGGCCGGGCTTTTGCCTGCTACCATGCGCGGCGTGCCGGACCAGCGCGGCAAGGCGCGCCTGCCCCAACGCCCACATGGCAATCAAGGACCGCACCGCCAGCGTGGCGAGCGCCCAGCGAAGGTCGCCGGAGACAGCCTGGATGGTGATCGCTTGCTCCAGCGCAAAGCTGTGGGCGCGCCGGAAGCCGAACTCGTCTAGATTCGTCATGGACAAATTCCCTTCACTTGAGGTGTTGTCCTGGTATAGCCGCCGCCTGCTGCCAACATGCTGTCAGCAGCCGCGCGGCCGGCGCCAAAAAAGAGATGTTCCAGGGATGCCAAGAAGACTGTCGAGAGGACTGTCATGAGACGTGCCGACCGGCTGTTTCAGATCATTCAGGTGCTCCGGCGCACCCGCAAGCCGCTGACGGCGGACGCGATCGCGGCCGAGCTGGAAACCTCGAAACGAACGATCTACCGCGACATCGCGACCCTGATCGAACAGCGTGTGCCGATCAGGGGCGAAGCCGGCATGGGCTACATCCTCGAAAAGGGATTCGACCTGCCGCCGTTGATGCTGACCCCCGACGAGATCGAGGCCGCCGTGCTCGGAGCGCAATGGGTGGCCGGCCACGCCGACGACGTGCTGGCGCGCGCCGCCGCGGACCTGATGGCGAAGATCGCCGATACCGTTCCCGAACGGCTGCGGCCGTTCGTGCTCGAGCCTGCAAGCCGTGCCCGCCCCGGCTGGCGCCGGGAGCCTGACCGCATCGACATGGTCAAGACGCGCGCCCATATCCACGAAGGCAAAAAGATCACGCTGAACTATCGCGACGAACATGGCCGCGACACAGAGCGCACGATCTGGCCAATCGCCGTCGGCTATCTCGAAGCGGTGCGGCTTTTGGCGGCGTGGTGCGAGCTGCGCAAGGATTTCCGCAGTTTCCGCACCGACCGCGTCATCGACGCGATCTATCACGACGAAAAATACCCTGAAAGGCGCGACCTGCTGCGGGCGCGCTGGCGGCGGAGCCTGGTCTGGGAGGCACCGAAGGATACCTGATGGCGGGGGGCTTCGTTCCGCGCTAGACCGAACCGCATGAACGACAACGATCCCACAATTGCCGCGGAAAGCCCCTGCCAGGCCTGCGGCGCCTGCTGCAGCTATTCGCAAAACTGGCCGCGCTTCACCATCGAGGACGACGTGCAGCTCGATTTGATCCCGGCAAAATTCGTCAACGAAAGACTGTCGGGCATGCGCTGCGATGGCGACCGCTGTTCGGCACTGTCAGGCAAGATCGGCGAGGCGACCGCGTGCACGATCTATGCGGTACGGCCGGAGGTGTGCCGCACCTGTATGCCCGGCGATGTCGAATGCGCGATGGCGCGAAGAAGACACGGGCTGCCGGTGCTTCCCGTCGTCCCTGCCTAGTGCGCAATTGCGCACGGGGCGCGGGGACCCATACCGCGTGATCTATCGATAAGGCGAGGTAGCAGTCACCTTCAAGACAATGGGCATTCGTGGTTATGGGTCCCTGCGTTCGCAGGGACGACGGTGAGATAGATTGGCGCTGCTACGCCGTCACCGCTTCCGACAGATCATCATCCACCTCGTCCACGATCGGCGCGAAGGTCGACAGTGGCTTGGTCGATAGCGTGATCGGTTTGCGGCTGCCGTAGGAAGAAGGCGACGCAGCGCGGACCGGTTCGCGGGACAGCGCGTAGAGGGTGGAGCCGACCCGGCCGCCGAAGTTGATCAATTCGCGCTCGGTGCAGCTTGCCGCGATCGCGAGCGCCAGCGAGTGAAGATGGCTGCGGCGATAGCAGAACAGCGCCAACATCGCCCGAACGTCGGAGGAGACGCTGTCGACGAGGACCGGCAGACCGTTGGCGTTGGCACGATACATCTGACCGAGCAGTTCATCCCGGACCGGGCAGAAATCGTTCTCGAAGGCGTCGCGGCTTGAAAACATGATAGTTCTCCCTGTCCGGGAAGATGCAGTGCAATTCTATAACGAAAGGTTAACCAATGGGATCAGTAGTGAACCGGAGTGCTTGCCAGTTGAAGGCGAATCGGAATTGCGCCATCGACGGCTGATTCGCAACGGGTGGGGCATGATTGCTTGGGTTGGATCAGCGCGCACTTGTCATCCTGCGAGCGTAGCGAGCCTCGGAGGATGGGCCACGGCTGTGCTCATCCTTCGAGGCGCGTAAGCCAGCGGCGCAATTGCGCCGCAGAGCGCACCTCCCGAGCGAACGCAATTGCGTTCGTCCGGGAATGACGGGACACAGTGGGTCGATAGAGGCGGCAGGCTTCGGTGTCAGTTCGACGCCATGAAGATCGACAGGCCGAAACCGGTCAGATGGTGCAGCGCCTGATCGACGCCGATCAGGGTCCAGAACCACGGATGCCCTGATTCCAGCGTGATGCCGAACGACGAGGCGCAAATCCCCTTAGCGCGGTCGACCAGGATGTGAATGAAGAAGTCGATAAAGGCGACGAACCAGAATCGCGGCGAAACCACCACGATCAGCAACAGCGCGGTCACCAGATGCACGAGGCAGTGCGCCAGCAACGGCAACGCCCAGCCGGTCTTCTGGTCCTTGCCGATCGCCATCCAGGAATTTTGCAGCATGAAGTCTGCAATGATGTGCTTCGCAGTGAGAAGCAGCATCCATCCTACCAGCGCACCAACCGGGACCTGCGACGACATCGAAGGAAACAACAAGCTGACGCCCTTTGCTGCAATTGACGAGGTGGTAAAAAAATGGGGTTAGGCCGTCAGCAAAACGTGTTCTCAAACCCGCACTGTCCGAACATTTCCGTCATTTATGACATCTCCTGCGCCGGATTGCACCTATCGGTCGTCTGAAAATCACAGGTGTGACCGAACGGCGATACTTTCTGCGGCATCGCGGCGCACCCGTATAAGTTAACGTTAAGGGGGAGGCGCGATTTGCAATCCGGCCGGGGCGGGATATCATTCGTCCACCGGAAGTTTCTTTGTACTTTTCGTCGCGCCCTGGCGCGCCAATGATGCCGCATTGCGGGAGGAAAACGCGTTAAAACAAAAGGATAATGCCTTAAGACAAAAGGATAGCGCGTTAAAACAAAAGGATAGAGCCTCCGCTTGGATTCGATCAGACCGGAAGGCAAGTGACATTTTGAAATCGATGGGGCGAACAGCGCAGCCGGTTGAGGCCGCAGGCGCCCCGAGCCGGGTCTATGAGCCATGAGTGCTGAAGCCCCCATGCCGGCAACGCCGCGCCCTCGCTCGCGGGTTGTGAAAAGCAACCGCGCGCAGATCGTGATCTTTTCCATCCTGACCTTGATTCTGAGCGCCGCGACGGTGTGGGGCGGGCGGGTCTGGCTACGGAATTCCGAAACGCTGGTGTTTGCCGTGGGCGAGCCGAACGGCGTCGAAGCGCGCTTCGCGGCCAAGCTCGCCACCGTGCTGAAGAGCAACGCGTCGCGGCTGCGGCTGAAGATCGTGCCCAATGCGGACAACGCCAAGGCGCTGGCAGCGTTCGACCGCAAGGAAGCCAATCTTGCCATTCTGCGCACCGACGCCAAAGTGCCGCCACGGGCCCGCACGCTGGCGATCCTCGAACATGACCTGGTGCTGGTGCTCAGCCCCGGCGACAAGAAGATCAAATCGGTTGCCGACCTGAAGAAGAAGAAAATCGCCGTCCTCGCCGACGGCGACAGCGGCGTGAGCTTCGTGCGCAGCGCGCTTGAATTGTCCGACAGCCCCGACGCGGCCCAGCGGGTGCAGATGGCGCCGCCCAATACGCCGTTCGACAAGCTGTTCAAGTCGGGCTTCGGCGCGGTGGTGGCGATCGAGCACAGCTCGAAGATCATCAAGGACAAGGCCTACGAGCAATTTGCCAAGCACGGCGGCTTTACACTCAACGCCATCGACTCGGCGAAGGCCCTGGCCCGGAAATATCCCGCGATCTCGGAAGAAACGGTCGCGACCGGCATGCTGTCGTCGTCACCGGCCATTCCCGACGACGATGTCGACACCATCGGACTTGAATGGCTTCTGGTCGCGCAATCGAAAATGTCGACCACCACCGCCGGTGACCTCGCTCGCATAATCTACGAGAACAAGGCGGATCTCGCGCTGGACAACGGCTTCGCGTCCAAGATCGAGCCAGCCGAGACCGACAAGGACGCCTTCATCATCGCCCATCCCGGCGCCGCCGAATACATCAACGACGATACCAAGTCGTTCATGGATCGCTACAGCGACATGATGTATCTCGGCGCCGCCGCGCTCAGCGTCATCGGTTCGATATTTGCCGGCATCTATACCAAGATCACCCGCATCGCGCCCGAGAAAGCGAGCGAGCTCGCAACCGCCATTCTCGACATCGGCGAGCGGATGGAGGATGCCAAGACGCTCGACCAGCTCGACGATCTTCAGGACGAACTCGAAACGATCTTGCGAGGTGCGGTGATAGGCCTGAGAGACGGCACTATCAGCGGCGACGGACTGGATACGTTCAAGCTCGGTTACGAGTTCGTGCGCGACGAGATCGGCATGCGGCGCGATCATCTGAAGCGACACCCGCCGCCGCAGGACGACAACGTCGTCATCGTGAAGTCAGCGCAGAGCGCGTAGGAAACACGAGGCCCCGTGAAAGGAAATGCCGGCATTTCGCCGGCATTTTTGTTTTTGAAGGGGGATCACTCGCCGCCGGCCGGCTGCATCTCGCGCGCATGGACGGAAGCACCGGAGCGGTCCCCGCCTCTCGACAGCCACATGTTCATGTCGGCCGCGTGCTGGAGCCGCTCGATCCGCTTGACGATCGCATCACGCGCATCGCCCTGCGGAAGGCTGGCTGCTTCAGCCTCGAGCCGCAGCCTTTGTTCGGTGAGGCGTTGTTCGAATGTGTGTGGTTCAGAGCGTTTTCTCATCTGATAATACCGGGGGTTGGAGACCGGGACTGTTGGCCCAGCGCTCGATCTGGTCGATGACCTTCTCGTGGCTCGGCCGGCGCGGCCTGGGGGATTGTCGTTCATCCGAAAGCTTGCGGGGCAGCTTGACGTTGTCTGTCATGGCGTCCTCCATTGACCAAAACATGGGGCCCGAGGACGTCCAAGTCAAGGAGCTAAGATATTGTTTTTGCTTGATAATTTGACTAATTTAGCGACGTTGACTGAATCTGCGGAACCGGCTTCAACTTGCTGCGTTTAGCAAATTACTCAATTGTCTAACTTTGGGTACATCCGATGAACGAGCTGCGTGGAGAGAGACTTCAGGTGATGCTGGCGCCCGATGAACTGGCGGCAGTCGACGATTTCCGCTTCAAGCACCGGATGCCGACAAGGGCGGCGGCGGTGCGCGAACTTTTAAGACATGGATTGAGCGCGATCGGTGTCGATGGCGGCGGTCCCGGCCTGAAATCCAGCAATTACGGCGTCTTCGACCGCGGGCCGGACGGCCACACGCAGGGCGGCCCGGAGTCGGGCGCAGCAGGCTAGTCTAGCTAGCGCAAACGAAAGTGGCGCGCCGGCATTTGCCTCGCGCGCCACTTCCTCGCATCCGCATGCGACCAGGAACGTTCAGATCACCGGCACGCCGTAATAGTCGTTGACTGCACGGGTCCGCGCCATGTCACCCCAATTCCATTCGTTGTCATTGCCATATTTCGGAGCGCCACGAAGCTGCTGCTCGGTGATCCCGGTGACGTATCCGCCGAGGCCGGTGTCATATTTCAGCGACTGCCACGGCAGCGGATAGTGATCGTTGCCGAGGCCGAGGAATCCGCCGAAGCCCAGCACGGCATACGATACCCGCCCGCTCTGCTTGTCGATCATCACGCGCTCGATCGAGCCGATCTTGTTGCTGTCGGCGCCGTAGACGGCCGTGCCTTCAACCTTGTCGCTCCCGATCAGCGTGCCGGTCTCATTGTTATCCATCGCCATATCTACTCTCCGTTGATTTTTTCATATAAAACAATTCAAGATCTGCCGGATCGTTCCTAATCCCAATCATGCATCGCCGCGATCATTCGCGCGTCTTGTCCGAACCATGCGTTTTGCTGACATCGCTCGGCCCCTGGTCGCGCGTTGCCTCTCTTGAAACCGAATTCTCCGGTTCCGACTTGTGCGCGGTTTGCGCACGCCGCTTGTCGGCCGGTTGCTCCTGACCCTTGTCGTCCCGGACGATACCGTGGCTGGAATTTGCCATGCGCTGTTTTCCTGGTGTTGGTTCCCGTCGAACCCTCGATGACCCCGGGCGAAAGAGATTCGCCGGGGCCAATCGCGAGTGCTTCACGGCCCTCGGGGTGTGGGCCGCAAACGCATGGGGGAGACTCGTCGCAACGCCAAACGTTCCTATTTTCCCAGGGCGTGTTCCGGGCAGCACATACGCAAGCGGATCGCGAAGCAGATCATCCGACGCGCCAGCGCCGGCAAGACGAGACCCGGTGAGCTCACCGCCCCGGTCAAAACGCGTGCTGAACGGGTTTGCGGCGGCGCCGAAATAGCTAGCCCGCCGCCGCATTCGTCCCGGCCGGCACCCGCGCCCTGATTTCTGCGATCTTGCGCTTCAGCGCCACCTGGCGTGGATCGGGCATGGCGGCGGCACGCGCTTCGGCGATGGCCGCGGCCAAATCAGGCAGCGCGAGCACGCCATCGAAGGTCGGCTTCGCAAGGCCATCGATGATCGCATGCCAGTCCGCGATGCCCTGCCGGTAGGGGTCACCGTACCCCTGGACCATGCTGGCGGTCTGTACGACCTCGGCGGTCGCGCCGGGCTGCTTGGTCAGGCTGCGATCGATCATGTGCAGCCAGCGCTCGACCCAGACCCGCTCCTTGGCATAGCGCACCGAATAGCGCCGCCACCGCTTCAGCGACGCCTCGATCTTCAAGCGGCGAACGCCCCACCGGCTCTTGGTACTGAAGCTGATCGAAACCGGCTTATGCAGCCAGCCGACCCATGCAAGCGTATCGAGGACCGGTTCGGCGACAATGGCGGGGAGCGCGTCGATCAATTCATCCACCCGGAATCGTTTGACGTCGCTCCCCGGTTGAAAATGCGCAATGCCGGCGGCGTCAACGGTTTCGGCGAGCTTCAATTGCGCAATCCGGATCGGATCCTGATAGCTCATACGCATCGCCATCAACCGCCCGATTTCGCCCAGCGTCGCGTCTTCGACGCCACGCCGGCCGACGAAGCGCCGCAGCCGGTCGATATAGAGCTGAGCGTAAGCCGTGCTCTGATACTCGATCAGCATGTGGATGGCATCGCCGACTTCAGGCGCAATCGCTTCCGGCAGTCCCTCCGGGAGAAACGGCGGAGTGTCGTCCTCTTCGCCGATCACATCGGCGAACAGGTAACGCAACGAAGACAGAATGCCGTCGTCTGACACCCCAGCGCTCCCGATGCTCAAGCCGGCTTCGCTTCGGCCGATAGCGCAATCTGCCGGGCCAGCCGCTTTTCCACCGCGTCCAGGTTCTGAAACAGCCGGGCACTGGCGAGACGAAGGAAGTAGAAGCCGAAGGCCGGGTTCTGCACGTAAAGCTCCTCGACCTTGCTGTAGCTGACGCTCAGAATCAGGCCGGCCTCGATGCATTCGAGCGACTGCGTTCGCGTATTCGACGGCGACAGCATGCCGAGTTCGCCGACAATGGCGCCCACCGGCAATTCGATGCCTGATTCGACCAGACGGAAGCGGCCGCTGACGATGTAGAGCATGTCCTCGGCTTTCTCGTCCTTGTAGAACAGCATCTCGCCGGCCACGCAGTTGCGCTCGGTCATGAAGGGCTTCAGCCAGTCCATCGACAGATCGCTGTTGACCGATTTTTTCACGTCGCGGACGAGTTGCAGCATCTGGTGCAGCCGATACGAATTGACCACGAGCATGACGGTCTGCACCAGCATCACCAGGTAATTATGGCTCGGGATTGCCGTCAGCATCAGCACGATGTTGGCGAGAATGCCGAAGACCCTGAGAGGGATCATTGTCCGCATCGTGGTGGTGGCCACCACGAAGATTGACGCGAACAAGGTGCTGGCCGTTCCTGCATGTTCTGCCAGATGAGAGGTGTCCATGGGAGCCAACCAGCTTTCCAGAGTGAGTGGTTCGTCAATTGTACTGCGGCGCACGCCCGTCGTCACAACGCCGCAGGGCGCCTTCGATATACGGGGAAAAGGCCACGTTTTGTCAGAGATTTAAGCCGGTCACGGCAAAATACCCGCTTTAGATATCCTTGTGGGTCCAAATTATTCCTTGCAATGTCGTTGCGCCGCACCGACACCCGGCGCGGCGCCCGATAATGCCGTTTCAGGTCTCCTGATAACGCCGTTTCAGCTTTCCTGATAACGCTGTTTCCCTGCTCTCGTTGACGCCTCCTCCCGGCCCGGGCACTTTATCGGCAGCGGTCACCCGAGGGGTAGCCGCACATAGCAATTTTCTCCGACAGGCGCCGTCTCCCAATGCCCAAGCGGCTCGTACTCTCGGCTCTGGCTCAATTCGCTTCGGCAACGGCCGGCCGCAACATGACCAAGGCGGCCTATGTCGCGCTGACATCAGGCGTCGCCATGATGGTCGTCATGACCATGTCCCCCGCCGATCAATCGGCGCATTACGGGGTGCACGCCGTTCTCTGGGCGTGTCTCGCCTATTTCGTGTTCGAATGGGTGATGCGGCTGCGCCAGACCGCGATGATGGGGCGCGGATGGTCCTACGCGCTGTCGGGCGGCGGGCTGGTGGACGCGGCCGGCGCCATCGCGGTGCCGCTTGCCATGCTCGGCGGCGCCGATCCCAGAACGGCGTGGCTGCTCGCAATCCTCTGGGCGCTCAAGGTGGTGCCGGGAATTCCGGGACTGCGGCAGTTGCGCCGGGTGCTGGTGCAGGAATCCGGGCCGCTGTCGAGCGTGCTGGTGATCTTCCTGATGGTGGTGTTTCTCGCCTCCGTCGCCGAATATTTCCTGGAGCACGACGTCCAGCCCGCGACCTTCGGCAGCGTGCCCGCCGCGCTGTGGTGGGCGGTGGTGACGCTGACGACGACGGGATATGGCGACGCGGTGCCGATCACGCCGCTCGGCCGCATGGTGGCAGCGCTCGTCATGATCTCGGGGCTTGGCGTGTTCGGGCTCTGGACCGGCATTCTCGCCACCGGCTTTGCCGCCGAGACCCGCCGCGACAATTTCCTGAAAACCTGGGAATCGGTCAGCAAGGTGCCGTTCTTCGCTACCCTCGGACCTGCTGCGATCGCCGACGTCACCCACATGCTGCGGACCATGGACCTGCCGGCGCGCACCATGATCATCCGCAAGGGCCAGCAGGGCGACTGCATGTATTTCATCGCCTCCGGCGAGGCCGAAGTCGACCTGCCCGGCAAGAAGGTTGCGCTCGGCGAGGGCGCGTTCTTCGGCGAAATGGCGCTGCTCGGCAATAATCTGCGCGGTGCCAACGTCACGACGACCAAACTGTCGCGGCTGCTGGTGCTTGATCTCGTGGACTTCCGCCTGTTGATGGCACGGCATCCCGATCTCGCCGAGACCATCGATGCCGAGGCCAAACGGCGCACGCTGGAAAACAAGTAATCGGAGAAACGCATTAAGTGGAGAAAGTCTTGGCAGAAGCGGCCGCCAGCGCCCCCGTGCTCGACATCTCGGGCGCACGCGCCACCATCCGCCTCAACCGGCCGCGACATCTCAATCGGCTGCAGGCGGAAGACCTCGGCGAGCTGCTGAAACTGTTCGACCGGATCGAGGCCGATGCCGCGATCCGCGTGCTGGTCTTGACCGGCACCGGCCGCGCCTTCAGTGCCGGCTACGACCTCAACTCGGTCGCCGAGCGCGCCACCAGCGCCAAAGAGGAGCAAAGCGCGGGCTCGGCCTTCGAGGTGGTCGTCAACCGGCTGGAGGATCTGGCCGTGCCGACGATCTGCCGGCTCAATGGCGGCGTCTACGGCGGCTCGACCGACCTGGCGCTGGCGTGTGATTTCCGCATCGGTGTCGATACATCAGAGATGTTCATGCCCGCCGCGCGGCTCGGCCTGCATTATTACAGAAGCGGCATCGTCCGCTACGTGTCGCGGCTCGGCGCCGACAACGCGCGAAAACTGTTTCTCACCGCGGAAAAAATCAGCGCGCCGGAAATGCTGCGGATCGGCTATCTCACCGCCATGGTGCCGATGGAATCGCTGGACGAGGAGGTCGACCGGCTGGCAACGCTGCTCGCCGGCAACGCGCCTGTCGCAATGGCCGGCATGAAGCGCGCCATCAACGAAATCGCGCGCGGCCAACTCGATGAGGCCGCCGCCGATCAGCGCCACCGCGACAGCATGCGCGGCGCCGAAATCAAGGAAGGCATCAAGGCGTTCGCGGAAAAGCGGCCGCCGCGGTTTTGAGATTAACCTTGAACCGTCTTGGCCGGGCTTGACCCGGCCATCCACGACTTTCTTGGTCGTGGCGCAAAGACGTGGATGCCCGGGACAAGCCCGGGCATGACGACCTTTTACGTTTTCTCAGCTCGCTACTCGTCCACGAACGTCACGGTATCGGCCACACTCGCCCGCGAGGTGCGGTAGCTGTTGACCTTGTGCGCGTTGTCCGCATAGCCGAACGAGATGCCGCAGACCACGCGGCGGTTGTCCGCGAGATTGAAGTGGCGGCGAATCAGCCCCGAATGGCGCGCGAGTGCGGCTTGCGGGATGGTGCCGAGGCCGAGGGCCTGCGCCGCCAGCATGAAATTGGAGACATAGGCGCCGCAATCGATCGCACCATAGATTCCGAGCGGCTCGTCGGTATGGATGATGGCGACATGCGGCGCGCCGAATAAATTGTAGTTCTCCAGCGCCTGTTTGGCATAGGCCATCTTGTCGCCGCGCGCGATACCGAGCGTATTGTAGAGCTGAAAACCGCTCTCGCGGCGGCGTTCGAGATAGACGCCGAGATATTCGCGCGGCGGCGTGAAGTCGTGGTCGTCCCCCGCGCCGCTTGCTGCTTCCGCATAGATCGCCTTGCGAAACCGTTCCTTGGCCTCGCCGCTCGCGATCAGCACCTGCCACGGCTGGCTGTTGCACCAGGACGCCGTGCGCTGCGACACTTTGAGCACCTGCTCGATGATTTCGCGCGGCACCTCCTGGGTTAAGAAGGCGCGAACCGAATAGCGTTCGTTCAGGAGTTCTTCGAGCACGCCGATGCGATCTTCGGTCGCGTAACGCGCCCTTGCCGCGGTATCCATAATCAGCGCCCCTTGGTCGGGATCTTGTTGAAGGGTACATCCTTGTCGACCCGGATGTCGCCTGGCAAGCCGAGCACGCGTTCGGCGATGATGTTGCGCAGGATCTCGTCGGTACCCCCGGCGATGCGCATCGAGGGCGAAGACAGCAGCATCTGCTGGAACTGGCCGCGCGCCTCTTCTTCCGCCTCGCCGGAGAGCGCGCCGGCCGCGCCTTGCAAATCCATCGCATAGGTCGCGATGTCCTGCAGCATCATGCCGGACACCAGCTTGCCGATGGAATTTTCCGGACCCGGCCGCTCGCCCTTCGAGAGCGAGGAGATCGCGCGGTAGCTGGTGTATTTCAGGCCGCTCGCCTTCACCGCCCAGCTCGCAAGCTTCGAGCGCGTGGCGGGATCGTCGATCGCGAGTCCATCGTCCGTCATCAGGTTGGAGCAGAACTCGAACATCTCAGGGAATCCGGTCGCGAGCCGCGAGCCGATCGACATGCGCTCGTTCATCAGCGTGGTCAGCGACACGTTCCAGCCGTCGCCGACGGCGCCGAGGCGCTGGCTGTCCGGGATCACGACATCGGTGAAATAGACCTCGTTGAATTCCTGCATGCCGTTGGCCTGCTTGATCGGCCTGACCTCGACGCCTTTGCTCTTCATGTCGAGGAAGAACATGGTGAGCCCCTTGTGCTTGGGCACATTGGGGTCGGTGCGCGTGATCAGAAGGCCGTAGTCGGAATAATGCGCGCCCGAGGTCCAGATCTTCTGGCCGTTGACGATCCAGTCATCGCCCTTCTTCTCGGCGCGGGTGCGCAGCCCGGCGACGTCGGAGCCGCCGGCCGGTTCGGAGAATAGCTGGCACCAGATTTCCTCGCCGGAGGCGAGTTTCGGCAAGTACCGCCGCTTTGCCTCTTCGCTGCCGAACGCCATCACCGTCGGGCCGCACATGCCCTCGCCGATCTGGAACGGCTGCGTCAGCTTGCCGTAGACGCCCTCTTCCTGCTGCCAGATCACCTTCTCGATCGGCGTGGCGCCGCGGCCGCCATATTCCCTAGGCCAATGCAGGCAGGCCCAGCCGCCTTCGGCCTTCTTCTTCTGCCAGGCCTTGCCGACCTCGACGATGTCCTGCTTCGCGAGCCTGATACGGCCAAGCGAGGATTTTGAGAGCTCTGCCTCGAGCTCTTTCGGCGCATTGGCCTCGACCCATTTGCGCGCGGTAGCGCGGAATTCGGCTTCCTGCGGGGTATCGTCGAAATTCATGGCGGCTCCTTCCTGTCATTCCGGGGCGTGCGCAGCGCGAACTATGATGTGCAATTGCACATCGGAGAATCTCGATCCACAACAACTGCTAGATTCCGGGTTCGCGCGACGCGCGCCCCGGAATGACGGCTACATCCGTCCCTTCGTCGGTATCTTGTTGAACGGAACGTCCTTGTCGACCCTGATATCGCCGGGCAATCCCAGCACCCGCTCGGCGATGATGTTGCGCATGATCTCATCCGTGCCGCCCTCGACGCGGGTGCCGGGCGCGCGCAGCAGCATCGCCTGGAACTTGCCGGCGATCTCGGCGTCATCAGGCCCGCTCAGCATGCCGGCGGCGCCCTGCAAATCCAGCGCATAGGTCGCGACGTCCTGCACCATCGATCCCGCCACCAGCTTGCCGATCGAATTTTCCGGACCGGGACGCTCGCCCTTCGACAGCGCCGAGATTGCGCGCATGCTGGTGTATTTCAGCCCGCTCGCCTTCACCGCCCAGTTCGCCAGTTTAGAGCGGACGTTGCGGTCCTCGATCGCGGGGCCGTCGTCCAGCATCAGGCTGTTGCAGAAGTCGAACAACTCGGGAAAGCCGGTCGAGACGCCGGCGCCGATCGACATGCGCTCGTTCATCAGTGTCGTCAGCGACACGTTCCAGCCGTCATTGACCTCGCCGAGCCGCTGCGAGTCCGGGATCCTGACGTCGGTGAAATAGACTTCGTTGAAATCGGACTGACCGCTGGCCTGCTTGATCGGCCGCACCTCGACGCCTCTGCTCTTCATGTCCAGGAAGAACATGGTGAGCCCCTTGTGCTTGGGCACATTGGGATCGGTGCGGGTGAGCAAAATGCCATAGTCGGAATAATGTGCGCCCGAGGTCCAGATCTTCTGGCCGTTGATGATCCACTCGTCGCCGCTTTTCTCGGCGCGGGTACGAAGCCCCGCGACATCGGAGCCGCCGGCGGGCTCCGAAAACAACTGGCACCAGATTTTCTCGCCTGACGCCAGCGGCGGCAAATAACTGCGCTTATGTTCCTCGCGCGCGAACGCCATCATGGTCGGTCCGCACATGCCGTGGCCGATGATGAACATGCCGGAGAGCTTGCCGAACGGGCCCTCTTCCTGCTGCCAGATCACGCGCTCGATCGGCGACGAGCCGCGGCCGCCATATTCCCTCGGCCAGTGCAGGCAGGCCCAGCCGGCGTCGGCCTTCTTCTTCTGCCAGGCTTTTGCGACCTCGAGGATGTCAGCGCCCTTGAGCTGGGTGCGGCCGAGCGAGGATTTTCTCAATTCCTCCTCATACTGCTTCGGCGCATTCGCGGCGATCCAGGCCTTGGCCTCGGCGCGGAACGCGGCTTCCTGCGGGGTGTCGTCGAAGTTCATGACGCTTCTCTTTCTGTCATTCCGGAGCGCGCAAAGCGCGAACTATGATGTGCAATTGCACATCGGAGAATCTCGATCCACAACCTCTAGATTCCGGGTTCGCCGCGTTCCGCGGCGCCCCGGAATGACGCCTTGAAATCAAGCCGCGTTCTTCTTGCGCATCCGATCGATCAACTGATCTTCCCAATACGACAGGCTGCCGAGCCCGAGCGCCACCGCATTGGCGCGGCGGTAGTACATGTGGCAGTCGAACTCCCAGGTGAAACCCATGCCGCCATGGACCTGGATGTTGTTCTTGGCGCAATGCTGAAACGCCTGTGTGGCGCTGATGCGCGCGGCGGCCGCGGCTTCCGGCAATTCCGATGCATTGGTCGAAAGCGCCCAGGCGCCATAATAGCTGTTCGAGCGCGCCAGCGTGGCCGAGACGTACATATCGGCCAGCATGTGCTTCACCGCCTGGAACGAACCGATGGGACGGCCGAAGGCGATACGGTCCAGCGCATAGTCGCGGCCCATTTCGAGCGCACGGTCGGCCCCGCCGACCTGCTCGAATGCCATCAGCACCGCGGCACGGTCGAGCACCTGAGTCAAAATACTCCAGCCGTCACCGGCAGCGCCGAGCGGTTCACCCTTGGCGTTCTTGAACGTGAACTCGGCCTGGCCACGGGTCGGATCGACATTGGTCAATTCCTTGACCTCGACACCCCCGTCCCTGAGATCGACGACAAACAGCGAGATGTCGGAATCGCGACCGCTCGAACCGGTACGCGCGGCAACCACGGCGAAATCCGCAATAGCGCCATCGGCCACCGGCTTCTTGACACCGTTCAGCGTTCCGCCGCTCGCAGCACACTTGATCGCCTTCGGCGACGGATTGCCCTTGCCCTCGAACAGCGCCAGCGTGCCGATCGCCTCGCCGGAGGCAATCTTTGGCAGCCATTTCTGCTTCTGTGCCTCGCTACCCGCGATCATGAGTGCTTCGGCGGCGAGATATACCGTCGACGAGAACGGCACCGGCGCCAGCGCGCGGCCCATTTCCTCCGCGATCACGCAGAGTTCGAGATGGCCCGCGCCGGCGCCGCCGAACTCTTCCGGAATCGCAACGCCGAGGAAGCCCATCTCGGCAAGGCCCTTCCACAGCTCCTTGTCGTAGGGAGCTTTGCCGTCGAGCACCGCACGCACCGCTTTCGGCGGGCACTTTTCAGCGAGGAATTTCCGCGCCGCGTCGCGCATCTGCTTCTGGTCGTCGGAGAAATCGAAGTTCATGGCGTGTTACTCGGGTTGATGGTGCGTAAACAGATAGCCGTCATTCCGGGGCGATGCGAAGCTTGATGCGCAATGCACATCGAGAATCCATACTCACGATCGTGGTTATGGATTCCGGGTCTGGCCCTTCGGGCCATCCCGGAATGACGGGTGAGAGAGCGTCGTTTTCATTGCAGCACGATCACGTCTTCGCCGGGCTTCTCGGCGTAAAGCTTCTCCACCAGCGCGGCGCGGCGTTCGAGGCCGGCGCGCTGATTGATGTAGCCCTTGTCGGTGAGTTCGTTGCCGTCGATCGAGGGCGGCTCGACCATCAGCATGGCGCGAGCGATCCGCATGCTGCTGGCGCCCGTGGTCGATGCGTTGTGGGCCTGCAGCCCCTGCTTCAGGCACGCGATGATTTCGGGATGCTTGATCACGTCTTCATACGACGCATCGGGATTACCGACTATCTGGCGGCAGGCGTGCAGATTGGGCCAGGCCAGAAGCCCGATGAACGGACGATCCTGTCCAGCCACCAGCGCGTCGTGAACGACCGGCGTGGCGGCGGCGATCGCATCGGTGCGCAGCGAGCCGACATGCACGAAAGTGCCGGTGGTGAGCTTGAAATCCTCGACCACACGGCCGGCGAAGACGACGCCCTGCAGCGGATCCTGGGGGTCCACGAACACGCCGGCGTCGCCGATGCAGTAGAAGCCTTCTTCGTCGAACGCTTTCTTCGTCAACTCGGGTTGGCCGAAATAGCCCGGCGTAACGTTGACGCCGCGCAGCCGCAATTCATATTTCGATCCGCACGGCACCATCTTCAGTTCGACGCCGGGGAACGGCAGCCCGATCAGGCCGGCGCGCTCGGTGTCCCAATAGGTGGCGGTCGAGGTCGGTGCGGTCTCCGTCGAGCCCCAGCCGGTATAGAACACGATGCGCTCGCCGGTGGCGCGCACCGCGAGCGCCTGCATGCGGTCATAGAGATCATCCGGCAGCCGCGCGCCGCCATAGCCCATGATCGAGAGATTCTTGAAGAAGCTGCGGCAAAGCGCATCGTCCTTTTCCATGACGGCGGCGAGCGCCGCGTAACCGGCCGGCACGTTGGCGTAATAGGTCGGAGAAATCTCGCGAAGATTGCGAATGGTCTCCTCGAGCTGGCCCGGCATCGGGCGTCCGTCGTCGATATAGAGCGTGCCGCCATCGACCAGCACTGGATGGAATGCCGCGTTGCCGCCCATGGTGTGGTTCCATGGCATCCAGTCGAGCACGACAGCCTGCGGTCCGTTCGAATCACGCGGGCGCACCTGCATCATCATCGCCGCATTGGCGCACATCATCTCTTGCGTGTTGATGACGGCCTTGGGCATGCCGGTCGAGCCCGAGGTGAACAGCAGCTTGCCGACGGTATCGGGCGTGATCTTTGCGATCGACGCCTCGACCTCGCCGGTAACCGGCGTCGCCGCGAGATTGGCAAAGGCAACGCTCTTGATGCCCTCGCACGGACGCGCGACGTGGACGACCGTGACGCCGGTGAGGTCGATCGCTCTGAGTGCCTTCTCGAATGTCGGGCCGTCCTGCACCATCACCACGGCCGGCTTGATCAGGTCGAACAGATATTTGAGCTTGAGGTGATCCTGGCTCATCAGCGAATAGGCCGGCGACATCGGCGCTGCCGGCAGGCGCGCCTGCATCGCGGCCTGCGTCATCAGCGCATGCTCGATCGAATTGCCCGAAAGAATCGCGACCGGACGGCCGGCTTCGAGAGCGAGATTGAGCAGACCTTGCGTCAGCGCATCGACGGTGCGCTTGGCCTCGCCGTAGGACAGCTTGCGCCACTGACGATCGGCGCCCGCGCGCTGCGCCAGCCAGATGCGTTCCGGCGCCTGCTTCGCCCATTTCGCCAGCGACGCCGGGATGTGCTTCTCGTAAGCCATCAGCGGAATGCGCGACTTCAAGACAATCGTGCCGTCGCTGCGACGCTCGACCGCGATGTCGCGCTCCAACCATTCGATCTTGCGAAAGGCCGGCTTGGTCAGCACCGCAGCTGGATTCCCACTCATATTGCGTCTCCCGGAATTTCTTGTCCTTTACGGATCTTGTCGTCATCGCCTGATATAGACAGGCTTTCGTTCTTCAAGAAAGCGGTGGTTGCGTCACGAGGCGTTCCTCATCACTGTCGTCCCGGCCAAGCCACCGGGTTCGGCGCAAAGCGCCGCCCGATGATAAACTCCGCGCAGCCGGGACCCTACCGCGTTCGATGCGGTGAGGGGTGGCAGAGGACCCTCTCAACAGAACCGCTGCGGAGTATGGCGCCCGCGTCTCCCGCAAGGGGACGACGAAGAGTGGACTTACCTTGGCGCCATGCGGATCGCGCCGTCGAGGCGGATGGTTTCGCCGTTGAGCATCGGGTTCTCGACGATGTGGACGGCGAGGTTGCCATACTCGCTGGCATCGCCAAGCCGGGCCGGATGCGGCACCTGCGCGCCCAGGCTCTTGCGGGCCTCCTCGTTCAATCCCATCAGCAGCGGCGTCAGGAACAGGCCGGGCGCGATGGTGTTGACGCGGATCTTGAGGCTCGCGAGATCGCGCGCCGCCGGCAAAGTGAGGCCGACGACGCCGCCCTTCGAGGCCGAATAGGCGATCTGGCCGATCTGGCCTTCATAGGCCGCGACGGACGCGGTGTTGATGGCAACGCCGCGCTCCTCGCCGATCGGCGCTTCGGTCGCCAGCCGCTCCGCGAACAGACGCAGCACGTTGAAGGTGCCGATCAGATTGACATTGATGATGCGGACGAACTTGGCCAGCGGATAGACGCCGTCCTTGCCGACGATGCGCTGGGAGCCGCCGATGCCGGCGCAGTTCATCAACACGCGCGCAATGCCGTGCGCGGCTTCGGCTTTCGCAATCGCCGCCTTGATCGCTTCCTCGTCGGTGACATCGGCGTGAAGGGCAACGCCGTTCACTTCGGCCGCGACCTTTTCGGCGTTTTCCTTGTTCTGATCGATCACGCCGATCCTGGCGCCTTTGGCGGCCATGGCGCGCGCCGTGGCCGCGCCTAGGCCCGAGCCACCGCCGGTGATGAGAACGGCAACGTCTTTCAACTGCATTTTGAGAACCTTTCCTTGGGCGTTTCTTCTCTAGACTTGACTTGCGAATAGCGAATAGCGAATAGCGGCAAAGGCAAAGACGGCCTGTTATCCATTCGCTACTCGCTACTCACCATTCGCTCCTTCCTTTCGTTCAGCATGCCGCCGCAGATCAGCGCTTCCATGTGCTTGACGTATTCGCGGCAGACTTCGTCGGTGACGGGGCCGACCCCCGTTGCCCGCGACATCGCATGGCGGGCAAAGAACAGATGATCGCAGGCGCCGATCAGGCTGGTGTAGAACAGCACCGGATCGATGTTGCGGAACTCGCCGCACCTGATGCCCTCGGCCAGCAGCCGGCGATGGAAATCGAGCAGCGGCGCGACAAAGAATTTCGACACTTCGTCGGCGGATTCCGGGCTGCTCTCGTGCAGGAGATAGTGGATCAGCCGGTTCATGTAGGGGAACCGGTGATAGGCGCGGATGATGCCGCCGATATGCGAGCGGAGCTTTGCGGTCGGCGAGATCGGCTGCGCCAGCAGATATTCGAGCTGCGAAATTTCGGTCGCGGCGTCGCGCGCCAGTAGCGCCAGCAACAGCCCGTCCTTGTTGCCGAAATGATATTTCACCAGTGCGGCGTTGACGCCCGACTTCTGCGCGATGTGGGAGAGCGACACCTCGATCGACGAGCGCTCGATCATCAGCCCGCTTGCCGCGACCAGCAGCTTTTCGGCGGTGGAATTTTTGCCGCCCTGAAGTCTCGTCGGTATGCTGGTATTCAAGCCGGATCCTATCGCTGCCCAACCGGGAATTCCGGGGCACATAACCTGATGCCGAGGCCGCACTCAAGAGTTAATTGATTGATTGACTAAATCCTGTCGCGCCCTTAAATCCGGCCCATCTTTCAAAACGATCAACCAAAACAATCAGGGAGAACCGTCATGGCCGAGGCCTATATCGTCGCCACCGCACGTACCGCAGGCGGTCGCAAGGGAGGGCGCCTCGCCGGCTGGCATCCGGCCGATCTCGCCGCTTCGGTGCTGGATTCGCTGATCGACCGGACCGGCGCCGATCCCGCCCAGATCGAGGACGTGATCATGGGCTGCGTGATGCAGGCCGGCGAACAGTCCAACAATGTCGGCCGCAACGCGGTGATGGCCTCGAAACTTCCCGAGAGCGTGCCCGCCACCTCGATCGACCGGCAATGCGGCTCGTCGCAGCAGGCGCTGCATTTCGCGGCGCAGGCGGTGATGAGCGGCACCATGGATTGCGTGATCGCCGCCGGCGTGGAGTTGATGACGCGGGTACCGATGGGGCTCGCCTCGCAGCTGCCGGCCAAGAACGGCTTCGGCCACTACAAGAGCCCGGGCATCGAGAAGAAATACCCGAACATCATGTTCAGCCAGTTCACCGGCGCGGAAATGATGGCGGAGAAATACGGCCTCTCCAAAGACGACCTCGACACATATTCCTACAACAGCCATCAGCGCGCGATTGCCGCGACGCAAGCCGGCCGCTTCAAGGACGAGATCGTATCGCTGCAGATCACCCGCGCCGACGGCTCGACCGACACCCACAATATCGACGAAGGCATCCGCTTCGATGCCAGCCTCGACGGCATCCGGGGCGTCAAGCTGATCGCCGAAAACGGCAAGCACACCGCGGCCAGCGCCAGCCAGATCTGCGACGGCGCTTCGGGCGTCATGGTGGTCAATGAAAGAGGCCTGAAATCGCTCGGCATCAAGCCGATGGCGCGAATCCATCACCTGACCATGATGGGCGGCGATCCCGTGATCATGCTGGATGCGCCGCTGCACGCCACCGAACGCGCGCTGAAGAAGGCCGGCATGACCGTTGACGACATCGACCTGTTCGAGGTCAACGAAGCCTTTGCCGCGGTACCGACGGCGTGGCTGAAAACCACGGGCGCGGACCCTGAAAGGCTCAACGTCAATGGCGGCGCCATCGCACTCGGCCATCCGCTCGGCGGTTCCGGCACCAAGCTGATGACCACGCTGGTCAACGCGCTGAAGCAGCGCAACAAGCGCTACGGACTGCAGACCATGTGCGAAGGCGGCGGCATGGCGAACGTGACGATCGTGGAGCGGCTGTAGGAAGAAAAAGCGAATAGCGAGTGGCGAGTAGCGAATGGTGAAGTGGGCGAAGAGCGATTTCCCCTTCTTCCCTATTCGCCACTCGCTATTCGCCATTCGCCTCTCTGAGGAACTCCCCATGACCCACCCCTCCATCCACGCCCGCACCCAGCCGAACAAGATCGCCTATCAGATGGCGGGGACCGGCAAGGCAATCACCTATCGCGAGCTGGATGAACTCTCGAACCAGGGCGCGCATCTGTTCCGCGCGCTCGGCCTGAAGGCCGGCGACCACATTGCGCTATTGATGGAAAACCGCCTGGCGTTCATGGAGATCTGCTGGGCGGCGCAACGCTCGGGGCTCTATTACACCGCGATCAGCCGCTACCTCACCGAGGAAGAGATCGCCTACATCGTCAGGGATTGCGGCGCCAAGGTCTTCATCACCACGCCGAAATGCGCCGAGAAGGTTCAAGGCCTGATCAAGGGCGAGCCGGGTGAGCCGTTGTTCTTCATGGTCGACGAGCCGCAAGCTGGCTTCCGCTCCTTCGACAAGGAAGCGATCGCGCAACCGACCACGCCGATACGCAGACGAAGTGGCCGGCTACGACATGCTCTATTCATCCGGCACCACCGGCCGGCCGAAGGGCATCAAGAAGCAGTTCGAAGGCAACAAGATCGACGTGCCGAATGCATTCCTCAGGATTCTCTGCGCCGACATGTGCGGCATGAATGCGGACAGCATCTATCTGTCGCCGGCGCCGCTCTATCACGCGGCTCCCTTGCGCTTCAACATGATGGCGATCACGCTCGGCGGCACCTCTGTCATCATGGAATCCTTCGACGCCGAGGAATTCCTGAAGCTGGTCGAGAAATACAGGATCACCCAGTCGCAGCTGGTGCCGACGATGTTCGTGCGGATGCTAAAGCTGCCGGACGAGGTGCGCACGCGCTACGACGTCTCGACGCTGAAGGGCGCAATCCATGCCGCCGCGCCCTGCCCGGTCGACGTCAAGGCCAAGATGATCGAATGGTGGGGGCCGATCCTGATCGAATATTACGCCGGCTCCGAAGGCAACGGCGTCACGGTCTCGACCTCGCAGCAATGGCTCACACATCGCGGCACCGTCGGCCGCGCGGTGGTCGGCAAGGTCAAAATCCTCGACGAGAACGACGAGGAAGCGCCGACGGGGCAGATCGGCCAAGTCTATTTCGCCGATGCGCCTGTGTTCACCTATCACAACGATCCCGAGAAGACGAAGAAGGCCTATAACGCCAGGGGCTGGTCGACGCTCGGCGACGTCGGCTATCTCGACGCGGAAGGCTTTCTCTACCTCACCGACCGCAAGAGCTACATGATCATCTCCGGCGGCGTGAACATCTATCCGCAGGAGACCGAGGATGTACTGATCACCCATCCCGGCGTCGCCGACGTCGCGGTGTTCGGCGTGCCTAACGAGGAGATGGGCGAAGAGGTCAAGGCCGTGGTGCAGCCGCACGACATGGCCAACGCCGGCAAGGAACTCGAAGCCGAACTGATCGCGTTCTGCCGAAAACATCTGTCGCCGATCAAATGTCCCCGGAGTATCGATTTCGAAACCGAGTTGCCGCGCACGCCGACCGGCAAGCTGGTCAAGCGACATCTGCGCGATCGTTATTGGCCGAAGACGGCGGTGTAACGCGCTGAAGCTAATCTTTCTTCGGTGACCAGCCATAAGCCTTGGCGCAGGCACCGCCCATCAGCATGGCCCGCTCGGTATCGCTCAGTCGGTCGGTCTTGAGGAAGGGCTCGACGGCCTGCTCATAGTTGACGACGGCGAACGCGCGCGTCCAGTCCGTGCCCCACAGGCAACGATCGAAACCCCAGGCATCAAACACGCGGGCAAGCGGATCCCAGATATCAGGGAAAGGATACGGCTCCCGGGACAGCGTGCAGGCGCCGCTCACCTTGATCACCGCGTTCGCCCGCCTGGCGAGTTCCAGAACCTTCGGGAGATCGGCCCAGGGCTGCAGCGGCGCGGGGGGTGTGCGCGGCTGCATGATGCCCAGATGATCGATGATGAATCGCGTGTCGGGATGGCGATCGATGAGCGCCATGCCCGCGTCAAGGTTGCCCCAGCACAGCATGTTGACAGGGAAGTCGTGACGAACAGCCGCGCGTGCGATCCGGTCGAGACCCGGATCGTTCGGATCGCGGTTGGCCTCCTTCGTCAGCATGATGCGGATTCCGACCGTGCCCGGCGTTTTCTTCCAGTCGGCGACGACATCGGCCACATCAGGATTGTCAGGGTCGACCGGCTTGACGAGGCCGAACCGACCCGGATTGTTACGTTGCACTTCCACGGCATAGCTGGCGTCGTAGCGGTACATCGAAAAGGCCGAGATGAAGATCGCGCCGTCGACGCCGACCTTGTCCATCGCCGCCACCATCTCGTCACCCGTGACGTGATCGGGCCAGTTCGGCACACTGTGCCAAGGGCGCTTGGGAGTATTCGCCTCATAGGCATGGACCTGGGAATCGATAACCGTCATTTGGGGAACCTCCTTCGTGCGCGGCGCAATTTGGACATTGCAGCAGGTTCGTGTCCAGAGCGCAAAAGGCGTCGCGCGTCGCCGCACAAGATCGTTCGTCATGCCCGGGCTTGTCCCGGGCATCCACGTCTTTACAATTCATCGGCATACGAAGACGTGGATTGCCGGAATAAATCCGGCCATGACGAGGAAACACACGTGCCAAATTCCCTTCCCGACGTCCCGCTCCCCTCCACCATCCGCTCGCGCTACGTCGACAATATCAACGGCTTGCGCATGCATGTGCTCGAAGCCGGCTTCGAAACATCCGGCCGGCCCTGCCTGCTGCTGCTGCACGGCTTTCCCGAATTGGCATTTAGCTGGCGCAAGGTGATGCCGGTGCTGGCATCCGCCGGCTATCACGTTATCGCGCCGGACCAGCGCGGCTATGGCCGCACCACCGGATGGGATGCTGACTACGACGGCGATCTCGCTTCCTTTCGGCTCACCAATCTGGTGCGCGACGCGCTCGGGCTGGTATCGGCGTTCGGCTACAAGAGCGTCGATGCCGTGGTCGGACATGATTTCGGCTCGTCGGTCGCCGCGTGGTGCGCGCTGATACGGCCGGACGTGTTTCGATCGGTCGTGATGATGAGCGCGCCGTTCGCGGGGCCGCCGAAGCTTCCCTTCAACACCGTGGACGCGCCAGCGAAACAGCCCGCCGAAGATCCCGTGCATCGCGAACTCGCGGCCCTGCCGCGCCCGCGAAAACATTACCAATGGTATTACTCGACGCGCGAAGCCAACGCCGACATGCACCGCGCGCCGCAGGGCGTGCATGATTTCCTGCGCGCCTACTACCATCACAAGAGCGCGGACTGGAATGGCAATGCGCCCTATCCGCTGCAATCATGGTCGGCCGGCGAACTGGCAAAATTACCGACTTACTATGTGATGGATCTGGCCAAGGACATGGCCGCCACCGTCGCCGAGGCAATGCCATCGGCGGAGGCGATCGCTGCCAACACATGGCTACCCGACAGCGAGCTGGCGTTCTACAGCGGCGAATATGCGCGCACCGGTTTCCAGGGCGGGCTGCAATGGTACCGCTGCGGCACCTCGGGCGCGTTCACCGCGGAATTGCAGTTATGGTCGGGCCGCACCATCGATATTCCCTCCGCCTTCATCTCGGGCAAACAGGACTGGGGCACCTATCAGCGCCCCGGCGTCTACGAGGCGATGCAGTCCAAAGCCTGCACCAACATGATCGGCTGCCATCTGGTCGATGGCGCCGGACATTGGGTTCAGCAGGAACAGCCAGCCGAAGTGAGTCGGTTGCTGCTCGGTTTCCTGCGGAATGCGCGTGGTGTTTGACTGGGAAAGGGCGGGCCTCTATATAGTTTAGAATAGTTCTAAACTATAAAAGAGGCCCCGCCCGTGAAGAATTTCGCCGATTTGACCGAGCGCGAGGTGCTGGCGGTCGCGATTTCCTCCGAGGAGGAAGACAGCCGCATTTACATGAGCTTCGCGGAAGACCTCGTCGGGCGCTATCCGGATTCAGCCAGGATCTTCGAGGAGATGGCCGAGGAGGAACGCGGCCACCGCCATCGGCTGCTCGAAATGTATGAGCAGCGCTTTGGCCCGCATCTGCCGCCGATCCGCCGTGAGGACGTCAAGGGGTTCCTGCGCCGCCGCCCGATCTGGCTGACCAAAAACCTGCCGCTCGACACCATCCGCAAGGAGGTCGAGACGATGGAGCTGCAGGCCGAGCAATTCTACATCAAGGCTGCCGAACAGGCCGAGGATGTCGGCGTGCGGCGGCTGCTCGGCGATCTCGCCGAGGAGGAAAAGGGTCACGAGCAACTCGCCGTAAAACTCACCGACAAAATTCTCAGCCCCGACGTGCGAGCGGGAGAAGACAAAACGCGCCGGCGCATGTTCGTGCTGCAATATGTCCAGCCCGGTCTCGCCGGCTTGATGGATGGCTCGGTGTCGACTCTGGCGCCGCTGTTCGCCGCAGCCTTTGCCACCCATCAGAACTGGCAGACATTCCTTGTAGGCCTTGCCGCCTCGATCGGCGCCGGCATCAGCATGGGCTTTGCGGAGGCGCTCTCAGACGACGGCTCGCTGACCGGGCGCGGATCACCCTGGCTGCGCGGCGCGGCGAGCGGCATCATGACCGCGCTCGGCGGTCTCGGCCATTCCATGCCCTATCTGGTGCCCGATTCCTGGCCGAACGCGTTCTGGATCGCGACCGGGATCGCGGGCGTCGTGGTGTTCTTCGAACTATGGGCGATCGCCTTCATCCGCTCGCGCTACATGGACACGCCGTTCCTGCAGGCCGTGTTCCAGATCGTGCTCGGCGGCGCCATCGTGCTTGCCGTCGGCATCCTGATCGGCGCGGCCTAGCCCGCAATTTCGGTCAAGCATGACGGCCGCGCCCGCTTTAAAGAGCGGACGACGAGTGCATGCACGGTGCATTGATCGACACCCATCGCGCTTGCGGGCGTTACGCAAACTGAGCATCATCCGCGCAACATCGGAACAGACCGGGAGCACGCCGTGGCCAAATCGCAATGGAGTTTCAAGACCGCCGTCGAACTGTCAGCGGCGCTGGCCGCGAGACAAGTCTCGGCGGTCGAACTGGCGCAGGACGCAATCGGGCGCATCGAGCGTCACGACCAGAAGATCAACGCCGTTTGTGTACGCGATTTCGAGCGGGGATTGGCGGCTGCCCGCGCGGCCGATGCGGCGCTCGGCGCGCGGCGAGACCAGACCGCTGCTTGGCATCCCCATGACGGTGAAGGAATCCTTCAATGTCGCGGGGCTGCCAACCACCTGGGGCAATCCCGCGCAGAAGAATTTCATGCCGGCCGAAGACGCGCTATCGATCTCTCGCGTCAAGGACGCCGGTGCCGTGATCCTCGGCAAGACCAACGTTCCGCTCTCGCTCGGCGACTGGCAGAGCTACAACGAGATCTACGGCACTACCAACAACCCCTACGATCTCGGCCGCACCCCGGGCGGCTCCTCCGGCGGATCGTCGGCGGCACTCGCCGCAGGCTATGGGCCGCTCTCGCTCGGCTCCGACATCGGCGGCTCGCTGCGGGTGCCGGCGTTTCATTGCGGCGTCTATGCGCACAAGCCGACATTCGCACTGGCGCCCTCGCGCGGCCACACGCCGCCGCCGATCCCGCCGCTGCCGTTCGACCCCGATCTTGCGGTGATCGGCCCGATGGCGCGCAGCGCGGCTGACCTTTCGTTGTTGCTGGATACGATCGCCGGGCCCGATCCGCTGGAGGCCGGCAAGGCCTATCGCCTCGAACTGCCGGCGTCGCGCCACAACGCATTAAAGGATTTTCGCGTGCTGGTGGTCGATACCGATCCTGTGATGCCGACCAACAACGTGATCCGCGGCACGATCGACAAGCTCGCCAGCAATCTCGACAAGGCCGGCGTCAAGGTCGAACGCCACAGCCCGCTGTTACCGGACTTCGCGGCCTCCTCGCGGCTCTATATGCGGATGCTGATGTCGTTCCTCGGCGTCACCTTCCCACCCGAAATCTATGCCGGCGCCCAGGCTGCCGCGGCCAAGCTGCCGCCGGGCGAGACCAGCCTCGGCGCGGAGCGGCTGCGCGGCATCGCGCTCAGCCACCGCGACTGGGTGATCGCCGATGGCGCACGCGCGCGGTTGCGGGCGCAGTGGCGCGAGCTGTTTCGGACATTCGATGCCGTGATCTGCCCGATCATGCCGACGCCGGCCTATCCGCATGATCATTCGCCCGAGCAGGAAAGCCGCCGCATCGTCGTCGACGGCAAGCCGCACGTCCTACTCCCGATCAGCTCGCCTGGCCCGGCATCGCCACGCTGCCCGGCCTGCCGGCAACCGCGATCCCGACCGGATTCTCGCCGGACGGGTTACCGGTCGGCGTGCAGATCGTCGGCCCCTGGCTGGAGGACCGCACACCGCTGAAACTGGCGGAATTGATCGAGCGCGAATTCGGCGGGTTCGTGCCGCCGAAGATGTTTGATGATTAGGTATGCCGTCATTCCGGGGCGTTCGCGCAGCGAACGAACCCGGAATCCAGAAGTTATGGCGCGAGATTCCCCGATGCGCAATTGCGCATCTGAGGTTCGATGCTTCGCATCGCCCCGGAATGACACCGCTCACGCATCGAACACGATCACACTGCGAACGGTCTTGCCCGCCTTCATCGCCGCGAAGCCCTCGTTGATCTCGGAAAGCTTCAGCTTCGCCGAGATCCAGTCCTCCAGATGCAGCTTGCCGCGCATGTAGAACTCGACCAGGCGCGGCATGTCGACGCGGAAGTGGTTGGAGCCCATCGAGGAGCCCTGGATCTTGCGCTCACGCAGGAAATCGAAGCCGTGCAGCTCGATCTTCTGGCCGAACGGGATCATGCCGACGATGGTCGCGGTGCCGCCGGCCGCGAGCATCGCAAAGGCCTGCTCCGCGGTTTCCTTGCGCCCCAGCACCTCGAAGGAATGATGCACGCCGCCGCCGGTGAGTTCGCGCACCTGCTGCACCACGTCGCCGTTCTTGGGATCGACGATGTCGGTGGCACCGAGTTTGGTCGCAAGCTGCAGCTTGGCCGGGTTGGTATCGATCGCGATGATGCGGCCGGCGCCCGCGATCTGCGCGCCGTTGATCGCAGCCATCCCGACGCCGCCGCAGCCGATCACCGCCACGGTCTCGCCGGCGGTAACTTTTGCCGTATTCACCACGGCGCCATAGCCGGTGATCACGCCGCAGCCGATCAGCGCGGCGAGATCGAGAGGCATCTCCTTCTTGATTTTGACGATGGCATTCTCGTGCACCAGCATCTGCTCGGCGAAAGACGAGAGGTTGACGAACTGGTGCAGTTTCTCCGGCCTGTTCCACGACATCCGATTGGACGCGCCCGGCACCATTTTTATGGTGGTGTCGGTGCAGAGCACCGTGCGTCCCGTCGTGCAATTGTCGCAGGTGCCGCAGAATACCGACAAACATGTCACCACGTGATCGCCGGGCTTCACATAATTGACGTCAGAGCCGACCTTCTCGACGATGCCTGCGGACTTCATGACCAAGCACCGCGGGCAGCGGATGCGGATAGAGCCCTTCCATGAAGTGCAGGTCGGAGTGGCAGAGGCCGGCCACCGCGGTGCGGATCAGGACTTCGCGCGGGCCTGGATTGGCCACGCTGACATCCTCGATCACCAGCGGTTTGTTGACTTCATGCAGGACGGCGGCCTTCATCGGGGACTCCCTCGTTTGTTATTGTTCACCTCTCCCGAAGGGAGGGTATCAACCCTACGCTGCGGTGAGCAATTCGCCAACCTCGGCCATGCCGACGGCGCGCCCGCCGAGCAGGTGGCCAGTGATCGCGCGCTGCGCAGTATTTTCCGCGAGCCGGAACGGATCGCCCGTCGAGACGCGATGATCGATCACCATCCGCGACAGCAAAAGCCTGCGCGCATCGCCGCGCATCTCGTGGATGCGGCCGCCCTCCCACGCCAGCGCCACTGCGCTGGCGACATGATACAGCAGGCTGGTGGCGCGCCGGGCGTCAGCCTCGTTATCGGTGCTGGTTGCTACCACGCGCGCAAAGGAGACGGCGCGGTCGGTGAGATTACGCAAGGTGTCGCGCCAGGCCTGCGGCACGTTAGCGCTATCGTCGAGGCGGGCATGGAGGTCGGCAGCAAGCGCCGCGTCCGCGCCGTGGCGGCCAACCGCGCGCTGGAGCGCGTCGATCGCGACGATGTTGCCGGTGCCCTCCCAGATCGAGCCGAGATGCGCATCGCGCAGCAATCGCGCGGTGGCGAATTCTTCGATGTAGCCGATGCCGCCGCGCATCTCCAACGCATCACCGCAAACCTTTCGCGCATCGCGGGTGGCGCGGAATTTCAAGGTCGGGGTCAGGATACGCAACAGCGCCGCGGCGTCCTGGCTGCCGGCCTCGGCGCGGTCGAGCGCATCGGCCGTCAAAAAACTCATCGATAGCGCCTGCTCGGTCGCCAACATGATCTTCATCAATTGCCGCCGCGCCAGCGGCAGGTCGATGATGCGCTGGCCAAACACTACGCGGCCTTTTGCCACCGTCATCGCGTCGTGATGCGCGCGTCGCATCAGCGCGGTGGATTTGACACCGTTGGAGAGCCGCGACGAATTGACCATCTCGGCCATCTGCACGAAGCCGCGGTCAAGCTTGCCGACCGCGTAGGCGATCGCGCCTTCCAGCTTGATCTCGCCTGATGCCATCGAGCGGGTACCGAGCTTGTCCTTCAGACGAACGATCCGGTAGTGGTTTTGCGATCCATCCTCAAGGCGCCGCGGCATCAGGAACAGGCCGACGCCGCGCGTGCCCGGCCCCGCGCCCTCGGGACGCGCCAGCAGCATCACCACTTCGGCGTCGGCGTTGGAGCAGAACCATTTTTCACCCGTGAGCCGCCAGTGATCGCCCTCCTGCACCGCTGTCGTCGTCAGCGTGCCGACGTCGGAGCCGCCTTCCTTCTCGGTCATGAACTGGCCGCCCTGGGTCAGCTTGCTCATGTCAGTCTGGGTCAGGCCGTCGAGATATCTGGCCTTCAGTTCCTCACTGCCGAAATTCGCCAGCAGTTTGGCGCAGCCATCGGTGACGTTGATCGGGCAACCGAGGCCGAACTCGGCCTGGTTGAACAGGAACGTGAAGGCGTGCTTGGCGACCACGGGATATTTGTCGGGCCAGCCCAGAATGCCCTTGCGGATCGACATCGCGTGAATGCCGAATTCGCCGAACGCGGCGTTTTCCAACTCGCGATAGGCCGGGTGATACTCGATATATTGGGAATCGCGGCCGAAGCGGTCGCGCTGATGCAGCACTGGCGGATGGCGGTCGGCAAGCCGCGCGCACTCGTCGAGAGGCCCGCCGGCGAGTTCCCCGAGGAGATCGAGATACGGCTCGATATGGCGAAACAGCGCATCGGGCAGATGCAACCGCAGCAGATCCGTCAGCGCGGGATCGGCCCGATAAAAATTCATGCCCGAGGTGTCGGGCGCGAGCAGTCCTGGCTCGTCGACCCTGGCCCCACGCCCGTCATTCGTGAGTGGCTGCATTTTTGCCTCTTGTTCGTTCCGCCCGATCTTGATCATCTACCGATAAAGCAGGCGGCCATGCCGTCAACAATCATGATCGGCGGGTACCCCCGTAGCGGGCGGATATCGCCGAGCCGTCGCCCGCTGTTATTTCCGCTACAAGGGAATTCCCCGCGAAAGGGATTTGCGCAACGCGGCAAGCCGAGCGGATGCCAGGATACCCATCATTCCACTGCTGACACGGGTTGCCTTGCCGGATCGCGCGCCTAGATACGGAATTCCACCCATCCGAGGAGCGCGCATGGAAACCCCAAAATACAAGAATGCCCTGATCGTCGGCGCCGGCGAAGGCCTCAGCGCGTCGCTGGCGCGGCTGTTCGCGCGCGAAGGCATCAAGGTGGCGCTCGCCGCGCGCGGAATCGAAAAACTCGGCGCGCTCTGCACCGAGACCGGTGCGCGGGCCTTTGCCTGCAATGCCACCGACCCCGACGAAGTCGAGCGGCTGTTCGGCCTGGTCGAGCGTGAAATCGGCACGCCCGATCTCGTGGTCTACAATGCCAGCGGGCGCGCCCGCGGCACGTTCGTCGAACTGGTCGCCGCCGACGTCGCGCAGGCGATCGCGGTCAGCGCCTTCGGCGGCTTTTCTGGTGGCGCAGCAAGCCGTAAAGCGCATGCTGCCGAACAAGCACGGCGCGATCCTGTTCACGGGAGCGTCGGCCAGCGTCAAGGGCTATTCGCAGTCGGCCCCGTTCGCGATGGGTAAATTCGCGCTGCGCGGGCTGGCACAGAGCATGGCGCGCGAATTGTCGCCGCAGGGCATTCATGTCGCCCATTTCGTCATCGACGGCGGCATCCGCAGCGCGGCGCGCACCGAGCCCGCCGATCGGCCGGATTCGATGCTCGATCCCGACGCGATTGCGCTAAGCTACTGGAACGTGCTGCAGCAGCCACGCAGCGCCTGGACCTGGGAACTCGAATTGCGGCCGTGGGTCGAGAAGTTTTAGCCACCGTCATTCCGGAGCGATGCGAAGCATCGAATCCGGAACCTCGAGATTCCGGGTTCACGCTTACACGTGCCCCGGAATGACCGGAGCAACTGGGGGAAACATGAGCACCGAAACCAAAGTCGACACCGGCACCGATGAACTGCTCTGCGTGATCCGCGACCGTGTCGCCATCATCACGCTGAATCGGCCGGAGGCTCGCAACTCGCTGTCCGACCGTTTGACGCCGGCCTTGCGCACCATGATCCGGACCTGCGGCGAGAACCCCGAAATCGGCGTACTGCTGATTACCGGCGCAGGCACCGCTTTCTGCTCGGGCGGCGACGTCAAGGGCATGGGTGCCCATCGTGACAAGAAGAAGCTGGAAATGTCCTATGACGAGAAGGTTGCTGATTTGCAGGAGCGCCAGCGCCTGTTGACCGGTGCGCTGGTCTCGGTGCGCAAGCCGACCATCGCGGCGCTCCCCGGTCCTGCGGCCGGAGCGGGATTGGCCATCGCCATGGCCTGCGATATCCGCATCGCGGCGCAGTCGGCCTTCGTCTCGACCGGCTATCTGCGCGTCGCGCTCTCGGGCGATTACGGCATCGCCTGGCTGCTGACCCGGCTCGTCGGAACCGCACGGGCGCGGGAACTGATGTTCACCGCCGAGAAGGTCGATGCCGCCAGGTGCGAGCAGATCGGCCTCGTCAACCGCGTGGTGCCGGATGACAAGCTTCAGGAGGAAGCCTTTGCGCTCGCCAAAGCGATGGCCGAGGGCCCGACGCTGGCGCTGCGCTACATGAAGGACAATCTCGACGAGGCGCTGTCGTTTGATTTCGCCACCGCGCGCGATCACGAGGCCGAACGGCTGATGCGCCTGACCACGACCGCCGATCACAAGGAGGCCGTGCAGGCCTTCATCGACAAGCGCAAGCCGGTGTTCAGAGGCGGCTAAACTCTCAGGCCACAGCTTCCGCGCGTGCATTGCGCCGGATCACCTGCGGCGGCTGTCCGAAGGCGCGCAGGAACGCACGCCGCATGCGGTCGCGATCGGCAAAGCCGGTTTGCCGGGCAATGATTTCGATCGGATGGCGGCTCTGCTCCATCATCAGGCGCGCGGTTTCGAGACGCAGGTTCTCGACCGCCTTGGCCGGCGATTGGCCGGTCTCGGCGTGGAACGCGCGGCTGAACTGGCGCGGACTGAGATGGGCGGCTTTGGCAAGTTCGCCGACCGTCAGTTTCGAGGCGAGATTGCGCTTCGCATAGGCCAGCGCACTCTGGATACGGTCGGATTTGGGCTCCAGCTCCAGCAGCGCGGAGAATTGCGACTGCCCGCCGGCACGCCGGTGATAGACCACAAGCTTCTTCGCCACGGCGCGGGCGATGTCCGCACCATGATCCTCCTCGATCATGGCAAGCGCGAGATCGATGCCCGCGGTCGCTCCGGCCGAGGTCCACACGGGACCATCCATGATGAAGATGCGGTCTTCCTCCACCTTCACGTTTGGAAACCGCGCCTGCAGATCACGCGCGTAGTACCAATGCGTGGTCGCACGTCGGCCTTCCAATAGACCTGCTTCAGCCAGGACGAACGCACCGGTACATGTCGCGGCGACCCGCCGGTGTCGTCCGAAGGACTGTCGCACAAATTCGATCAGGCCCGGCGTCGATGGCTCGATCACGGTGCCACCGCCGATGATCAGCGTGTCGAACTTGGTATCGCCGAACGCCTCGGCCGCGACGCTCAGGCCCATCGATGCACGGATGGGTCCACCGGTCTCGGACAGAAGCTGCACGTCATAGACCGGCTCGCCGAGATGGACGTTCGCGAATTCGAACGCGGAGATCACGGCAAAGCCCATCACCTGGAAGCCCGGAAAAACCACGAAACCGATGCGCTGCATGGGGGGTATCCAACAATGACCTAAAACGCCGTTTATATGACATTTGAGACATCGCCCTGCAAGCCTAAATCTCCCACCAGAGGCCCGAATTTGTCGGAGCGTCAGAGGAGATGACAATATGAGCACCACCAAAAAAATCGGAACCGCACTGATCACCGGCGCCTCCGCGGGCATCGGCGCCATCTACGCGGACCGCCTGGCCAAACGCGGCTACGACCTGATCCTGGTCGCCCGCAACCAGAGCCGGCTCGATTCGTTGGCCAAGCGCCTTCAGGCCGAGACGGGCCGATCCGTGGAAACCATCGCGGCCGATCTCAACGACAAGGCCGACCTGGCGCGGATCGAGACGACGTTGCGCACGAACGCCGGCATTACACTGCTGGTGAACAATGCCGGCGTCGGCGCCGCGGCACCGCTGCTCAATTCCGACGTCGACAAGATGGATGAGA
Organism: uncultured Alphaproteobacteria bacterium; assembly: GCA_963774775.1. Lineage (GTDB taxonomy): Bacteria > Pseudomonadota > Alphaproteobacteria > Rhizobiales > Xanthobacteraceae > Bradyrhizobium. Next base: position 57,465 of record CAVZGZ010000046.1, on the reverse strand, counting down.
TGATCCGTCTGAACGTGGGCGCCCTCACGCGGCTGACCTACGCAGTCGTGCCCGGCTTCGTCGCGCGCGGAGGCGGTACCATCATCAATATTTCGTCGATCGTGGCGATCTCGCCCGAGACGCTCAACGGCATCTACGGCGGCAGCAAGGCCTTCGTGCTGGCCTTCAGTCAGTCGCTGCAGCATGAGCTGGCCCAGAAGGGTGTGAGGATCCAGGCGGTGTTGCCCGGCGCGACAGCGACCGAATTCTGGGATACCGCCGGCCTGCCGGTGCACAATCTGCCTACCGCCATCGTGATGACGGCCGAGAACATGGTCGACGCCGCGCTTGCCGGCCTTGACCAGGGCGAGACCGTCACCATTCCATCGCTGCCCGACAAGGCCGAGTGGGATGCGTTCGACGCCGCACGCCGCGCGATGTCCGGCAAGCTTTCGAGTTCTGCCCCCGCCAGCCGCTACAACGTCAAACACTCCTGAACGGCCGCTAGCTTTACAAAAGAAAAAAGCCCGGTTCTGGTTGGCCAGAACCGGGCTCAGTGTTGTCAAACCGCAACCGAGGACAAAGCGGCCTGGCGGGAAGCGGCGGCGAGCCGCCAGCTGGCGCAGGGGATGTCTTGCGGTTCGACATGGATCTCCTTCGCAAAGTGCACCAGCTTCCAGTCGCCGGGGCTCGCTGTGAAGGCATAACCGGATTTGCGGGCGAGGTTGATCATCTGTTCGTTAGAGCGCAGCGTATCGCCGAACAGCCGTTCCGCGCCGAATGACGCCGCGCGGCATTCGAGATTCTTCAGCAGCGCCTTGCCGATGCCGTGCCCCTGCCAGCGGTCGTCGATCGACAAACCGAATTCGATGCTCGAGGTCGCGGCATGAAAAGCGTAGCGCGCTTCGCCTACGAAGGTCTCGAAGCCGTCGATCGTCATGGTCGCGATCACGCTGAACTGTTCGGCCTCGCCGACATGGATGAAATGCTCGAGCAAATTCTTCGGCAGCTCGCGCATCGCGCCGAGGAAACGGTTGTAGCGGGAGCGGGTCGACAGCCCGCGGAAGTAGCTTTGCAACTCTTCGGCATCGCGCGGCTCCACGAAGCGTACCTTCACCGGCTCGCCGCCGCGCGTGCGCAACTCGTCGGAATATTGCTTGAACTCATCGAAGCGCAGGGTGGTCATGGCACGCTCCCGCTTGTCCGAAATAGGCCGGCGCCCCTCACTCGAGGCGACGCCGGCATTGGCTGCCTTTTTAGGCCCGCCAGAACGGCTTATCGGCTTCGTAGATGACGTCGGTCCGGGACACGCCGATATCGTGCAGGTCGCGGTCGGACCACCTCGCCAACTCGCGGCGGCCCAGATAGCGCTGCCGCCAGACGTGGAAGGTATCGCTCAACACGCTCCAAACGCCCGGAACATGATGATTTGTCATCGATTCATGGGTCCAAGTAGACATTTTCGCCTCCTACGGCTAATCTAATGCCTGCAATATCTGCGTTATCAGGCCTTTCCACAAACGACATGTTGCACCGCTTCGCATGATATAACTTCATGCAATTGAGGAAATTTCCGAAATGACCGGCAGACTGCCATCGCTCAACGGTTTGCGCGCCTTCGAGGCCGCCGCCCGGCACCTCAGCTTCACCCAGGCCGCGTCCGAGTTGAACGTCACGCAGACCGCGATCAGCCATCAGATCAAACGGCTCGAGGAAGAACTCGGGGTGCGCCTGTTCGTCCGCCAGAACCGCGCGCTGTCGCTGACGCCGGAGGCACGCGACTATCTCCCCGGCATCCGCGCCGCGTTCAACGATCTCCGCCTTGCGACCGACCGTCTGTTGCGCAAGGACGGCGACCATGTGCTGACGGTTTCGACGCTGGCTTCGCTTGCCGCGAAGTGGCTGCTGCCGCGGCTCTCGGCATTTCAGGAGGCCCATCCTGGCATCGATGTGCGCATCACCACCTCGACCAACCTGATCGATTTCCAGCGCGACAATGTCGATGCCGCGATCCGCTATGGCCGCGGCCAGTGGCAGGGCGTTCGCGCCGACTGGCTGATGGCGGATGAAATGTTCCCGGTGTGCAGTCCGGCGTTGTTGCGGGCCGCCAAGCCGCTGAAACGTCCCGAAGACCTTCGCGATCACGTCTTGCTGCACACCAGTAATGTCTACACCGACGACTGGCGGCTGTGGCTGACGGCGGCGGGATTGCCGGCCGATCTTCCGAACCAGCCGGGCATCACCTTCGACCTGATCTTCATGACCGTCCAGGCCGCGATCGACGGCATCGGCGTGGCGATGGGCCGGACCTCGTATGTCCAGGACGACATCAACAAGGGCCGGCTGGTGGTCCCCTTCAAGATCGCGCTGCCAACCGACGCCGGATTCTATCTGGTCTCGCCCCAGGCACGGACGGATTCGCCAAAGCTGGCGGCCTTCCGGCAATGGCTTGGCGCCTCGGCGCAAAATAAATCGCAGGACGGCAACTCGCACAACGGAAAATCCTGAAAGGCCATTGGGCTTTCTTCCAATCGGCTTTCGTGTTTTCGGGGTTGGTGGCGCCGGGCAGGCGTGCCAAATTGCCGCACAAGGCAGGGTAACTGCCTCGGCTGGCGAGGCTTTTTCCGTCAGCCCTTTGTAACGGGGAGAGAACGCGTCATGGCGCCATCGGGGACGACAGCAGTACCGCAACTCAAATCGCGCATCGGCGCCATCCTGCGCGCGACCAGCGGCAATTTTCTCGAGCAGTTCGATTTCTTCCTGTTCGGTTTCTATGCGCAGGATATCGCAAAAGCGTTCTTCCCCGCCGGTGACGAGACCGCGGCCCTGCTCAATGCGTATGGTGTGTTCTGGCTGGGCGCGCTGATGCGCCCGGTCGGCGCAATCGTGCTCGGCGCCTATATCGACCGCATCGGCCGGCGCAAGGGGCTGATCGTGACGCTCGCGCTCATGGCACTTGGTACCGTCGTGATCGCCTTCTGCCCCTCTTACGCATCCATCGGCATCGCCGCGACGATCATTGTGCTGGTTGGCCGGCTGATACAGGGCTTTTCCGCCGGCGTCGAACTGGGCGGCGTTTCTGTTTATCTTTCCGAGATAGCGACGCCGGGCAATCGCGGCTTTTACACCTCGTTCCAGTCTTCCAGTCAGCAGGTAGCGATCTTCGTCGCGGCGGTCATCGGCTTTATCTTGAGAGAAAGCATTCCCGCCGACACCTTCCTGGATTCCATCGGCGGAATCGCCAAATGGCGCATCCCGTTCTTTGTCGGCTGCGTCATCATCCCGGTTATCTTCTTTCTGCGCCGCACGTTGGAGGAAACGCCCGAATTCCTGAAGATGAAGAAGCATCCGACCGCGAATGAGGTGTTTGCCTCGGCGATCGCCAACTGGCGCATCGTGATCCTCGGCATGATGATCGCGGTGCTGACCACCACGACCTTCTACTTCATCACCGTGTATGCGCCCGGCTTCGGCAAGGAGCTCAAGCTCTCGGCATCGGATACCCTGCTCGTCACCCTCCTGGTGGCCGTGACGAACTTCATCTGGAATCCGGTCGGCGGAGCCGTGTCCGACCGGCTCGGCCGCAAGCCGGTGCTCGTGACCATCGCTACCCTGTCGTTTCTGACGGCCTACCCTGCCCTGCACTGGCTCGCGGCCGCCCCAACTTTCGGAAAGCTGCTGGCCGTCCAGATGATGTTCTCGTTCTACTTTGGCGTCTACAGCGGCACGATGTTGGGATGCCTGGTCGAGATCGTGCCGGCACATGTCCGTACCACCTGTTTCTCGATCGCGTTCGCATTGGCTGCGGGCATATTCGGCACGTCTACGCCCTTCGTATCGACCAAACTGATCGCCTCGACCGGCGGGGACAAGGCCTCGCCTGCGTACTGGCTGATGTTCGGCGCGGCGCTCGGCATCATTGGCGCGCTCACGGTCTATCGCGGCGGCAAGACCATCGAAACGCGCGAAGCCATCGCCGCCTGAGCCCTTCAAAACAGCCGGGCAGGCCAGCGCGCCTGCCCGGTTTTGCTTTCCATGCAAACGAGATAACAAGAGCGCATGGTCGATTTGACGCGCAAGTTCGATGTGCTGGTGATCGGTGGCGGCAATGCCGCGCTGTGTGCCGCGATCGGCGCGCGACGCGCCGGCGCCTCCGTGCTGGTGCTCGAAGGCGCACCGAAATTCTACCGTGGCGGCAATACGCGTCACACCCGCAACATGCGCTGCGCCCATGACGCGGCGACCGAGATCCTCACCGGACCCTATACCGAAGAGGAGTTCTGGAAGGATCTGCTGCTGGTGACCGGCGGACAGACCGACGAAGAGCTCGCAAAATTCATGATCCGGGAGTCGAAGGACATCCTGGGCTGGATCGTCGAACAGGGCGTGCGCTGGCAGCCCTCGCTCGGCGGCACGCTGAGCCTCGGCCGGACCAACTCGTTCTTCCTCGGCGGCGGGCGGGCGATGCTGAATGCGCTTTATCTCACCGCCGAACAAGCTCGGCGTCGACGTCGTCTATGACGCGGAAGTCGTCGATCTCAAGATCGAAGACGGCATGTTCCTGTCCGCCGAACTGAAACAGCCGATCGGCGGCAAGACCGAAGTGCGTGCCTCCACGCTGGTCGCCGCCGCCGGCGGCTTCGAGGCCAACATCGAATGGCTGAAGCAATATTGGGGCGAGGCCGCCAATAATTTCCTGATCCGCGGCACGCCCTATAACCGCGGCACGATCCTCAAAATGCTGCTCGACAAGGGTGTTCAGGAGATCGGCGATCCCACCCAGTGCCACGCGGTGGCGATCGATGCCCGCGCGCCGAAATTCGACGGCGGCATCATCACGCGCCACGATTCGGTGGTGTTCGGCATCGTCGTCAACAAGCACGCCGAACGCTTCTACGACGAAGGCGAGGACATCTGGCCGAAGCGCTATGCGATCTGGGGCCGGCTGGTAGCCGCGCAGCCCGACCAGATCGCCTACATCATTTTCGACTCCTCGGTCGTCACGAGCTTCATGCCGACGCTGTTCCCGCCGATCCCTGGACAAACCATCACCGAGCTCGCCGGCAAGCTGGAGCTCGATCCCGCGGCGCTGGAAAAGACCATCACCGAATTCAACGCCGCGGTGCGGCCGGGCACCTTCGATCACACCATTCTGGACGACTGCCGCACCGAAGGGTTGACGCCGCCGAAGACGCATTGGGCGCGCAAGATCGAGGCGGCGCCTTATCTCGCCTATCCGGTGCGGCCCGGCATCACCTTCACCTATCTCGGCACCCGCGTGAACAAGCAGACGCGGATGCTGATGAAGGACGGCAAGCCATCGGCCAACATGTTCGCCGCCGGCGAGATCATGGCCGGCAACGTGCTCGGCAAGGGCTACGCGGCCGGCATCGGCATGACCATCGGCAGCGTGTTCGGACGGGTGGCGGGACGGGAAGCGGCTAAACATGCACGGAACTAGAATTCTGGAGGAGGCCGACCGTCTGATGACGGTCTGCAATTCCTGCCGCTATTGCGAAGGCCTTTGCGCGGTGTTTCCGGCGATGGAAATGCGGCGCTCGTTTTCCGACGGCGACCTCAACTACCTCGCCAATCTCTGCCATTCCTGCGGCGCCTGCTACACCGATTGCCAGTTCTCGCCGCCGCACGAGTTCAACGTCAATGTGCCGCAGACGCTTGCCATCGCGCGCAACGAATCCTATGCCGCCTACGCCTGGCCGCGAGTTTTTTCCGGCGCGTTTGCGCGAAACGGCCTTGTCATCAGCCTGATCGCCGCGGGAAGCGTTGCAGCCTTCGTCTTCGGCTTCGCCGCATTCAACGACCATCAGGTGCTTTACGGCGTCCACACCGGCCCCGGCGCCTTCTACAAACTGATGCCGCACAACGCGATGGCCGCGCTGTTCAGTGCTGCATTGCTCTACGCCATTGTTGCCCTGGTGATGGGCGTACGCGCGTTCTGGCGCGCCATCGGCGAACCCGTCGGCATGAAGCTCGATGCAAAATCGCTGTTGCAGGCAATGCGTGACGCCGGGAACTTGCGCTATCTCGATGGCGGCGGGGTCGGCTGCTTCAACGAAGACGACAAGCCGACCGACCGCCGCAAGATTTTTCACCATCTCACCTTCTATGGCTTTGCGCTGTGCTTTGCGGCGACCTGCGTCGCGACGCTCTATCACTATCTGTTGGCACGCGAGGCACCCTATGCGTGGTGGGATCTGCCGGTCGTGCTGGGCACGCTTGGCGGCATCGGACTTCTGATCGGGCCTGTGGGTCTGCTCGCCGAGAAATCGAAGCGCGATCCCGTGCTGGTCGACGCGGCGCGCAGGGGAATGGACACGGCCTTCATCGTGATGCTGTTCCTGACCGGCCTCACGGGTATCGCGCTGTTGCTGTGGCGAGAGACGTCGGCGATGGGACCGCTGCTGGCGCTGCATCTCGGCGTGGTGTTCGCGCTGTTCATTACGATGCCCTATGGAAAATTCGTGCACGGCATCTATCGGTTTGTCGCGCTCGTGCGTTACGCGCGGGAGCGGCAGATGATGGGGCATGTGTAGCACGTCATTGCGAGCCTATCCGACGTCGTCATTGCGAGGAGCGAAGCGACGAAGCAATCCATACTTCCTTACGTTGCGAGATGGATTGCTTCGCGGAGCCTGTCATCGGGCGCGCATTCGCGCGACCCGTTGGCTCGCAATGACGTGGTGGAATCGCGATTCAAGTTCCACTCGTCGTCGCCCGGCTTGACCGGGCGATCCCAGTATTCCAGAGGCAGCAGTGCTTGAGCCGGAGAAGCCGCGGCGTACTGGATCACCCGCATGCGCGGGTGATGACAGCGAGTGTGTGGCGTTCGCATTGCCATTTTCCAAACATGACTCCGCCTTCTCGCGGCATGGTTTGCCCGAGGTTTGCATGAACGTCTGTCCCTCGAGAAAAGAGGGAGCAGGGAATGCCGGGTGCGCGCTGCACCCGCGGTCTCGTGTGCAAAATTGTGCGAAGAAACGCACACGAGCATACAGGTTCAGCGGAAACACTCCGGCATCCCCCGCGCAATGGCTTTACGACTTATGCCGTGATCTCCTCGGCGACGAATTCGTCTTGTCACCGTCGCTGCCGGCTTGATGGCCGATCCGATCCGGTTGGATCGGTTCAGCCACCGACAGCTTGACACCAGCAACGGGTGTCGGGACCACACGGTTTTGCCGTACGCATCAGCGCCGTTCGTCCTGCGTGCCGGTTGATCGCTCACGAGAAGACTCGCCCCGCGATCACCCTGCGCGCCGACGCTGCCGCGTCCACCGCATCCTCTCCCGCGTTTCGTGACGATCGCGATACGCCCCTCTTGCGGGGAAAGGATGGGGCAAGCTGATAGCGCTGATTTGCCCGACGGCGAAAGCGAGATATTTTTTCGCGAGGGACTGGACGAGGCAAATCACTTTGAAAACGTTCAACAAAATCGCCGCCCGCGACTCGGCGGACGGCGCTGTGCCGAAAGCGGAATCGGAGACCGGCCATCCGCGACCAGGCTGGCGCCGCGGCGGCTGCGTCGGCAAGGCTTTCCGCCGGTCACTCCGCGATGAAGGACGTCGTCTTGGTACCCGGATCATAGCGCAGTCGAAGGGCCGTAAACTTGCAAAGGTTGACGTTTTTCCAGAGCACCGCCTCGTCGTAATTTGCCCAGGTCACCTTGACGTTCCAGACGCAGCCCTCGTCATCGTCGTCGAACTCGACATAGGTGCTGTCCTGGTTCTTCAACGTCTTGTCGAGTTCGTTGTCCCACTCTTCGAGGCCATCGTCCGGCGCATTGAAGCCGAGAAACTTGATCGCGTAGCCCGTCTCGTTGATGACGGTAACATTGCGACTGTCCGCTGCCATCGCGGCTGACGCACCGAGCGATAGGCCGAGAACAACCAGGGCGGTGAAAAGTGATTTCATTTGAATGACTCCCTCAATCATTGAGCAATAGTCTTGGGCAAAGCACCCGGTGACACGTCAAATCCCGCCGGGTGAAGGGCCCGACGGTTTTCGTTCCAAGACAGCCCCCTTCAGAAAGGCGGCCCGCGATTACTCGCGGGTGCAATCCCGCGCGCCTCCACTCCCATGTGGTCGCACCGAAGTCCTGACAGGGAGACGATGGGCTTCTGAAATTTTTCTGAAATCTTCTGAAACCGGTCGGTCGCCAATGGCGGCCCAGGAAAAAACGGCGCTCGCAGGCGCGAGAAACTCTCGGACATGCTGAGCTGGCTTGAGAAGAAGCAAAAAGACACGACGATCCTGGATACCAGGAAGCACCCGCGCTTTGTCCCGCCGCATTCGACCGTGACGCTGGCGGATGGATCACGTCACCGGCGGGACATCGCTCGACGCCACGATGCGGGCGTCAAAGTCGGGGCCGGAGGGAGTCGCTTTTTCGGTGACCACGAGCTCACTCCCGGGTGTGAACGTGCCGACCTCAACGTCCCTGTTCGGAAGCATGACGATCGCCCTGTCGTCGACGTATACGAGAATCGGGGCCATCAACCAGGCATCCGGCGAGGCCGCGCGTGCTGAATCAATCGCCGCACACGTCCATGCCTTCAGCTGGCGATAATATGGCTCGCTCCGCCAGGCAAATGGAAACTCCGGATCGACATGCACCGCAAGGCGCCTTGCGGGATAATCGTAATACAGCACCATCTTCGCCGTGGTGGGGCGCCACTCGGCTCCGAGTTCGGGGTTGATCAACCAGCTGCAATGAAATGAGCGGCAAGAAGGTGGGCGGGTATCGTAGATTTTGCAGCCGTCGCGTCCGACCGTACAGTGAGAGCACCATTGGCCTGCCGGCTTATCGAGCTCCTCTATCCGCAATACCTTGCAGCAGAGCGAGCACGATCCGCAGACGCGTCCTGGCACCGCACCAATGGGCTCCGCCATCACACCTGCCGCCGGCTCACTGCGCTGTGGTCTTCACTTCACACGCCACCAATTTAAAGGTAAACGCGAGGAACATCACGCCAGACCTGTCTTTCGAAGCCGCCTTTCCTCCCGAGACGCATTCCAGTTCGTCCGCGGTCAGTTCGCGTGCCTGCTTCGCCGGTTCGCGTTCAACATGTTCAGTCATAGCACGTACACTCGTCGATTTGAGCTTGAAGGAACCTGGGAAGCCTCATTTTGCTGGCGACTACATCATTTTTGCTTCGGCGCTTCGTCATCGTGGGCCCACGAGACGGTCTTCACGGCCACCAATTTGAAGGTAAACGCCAGGAACCCTGCCGAGACCCGCTCCATCTCGTCAGCGGTCAGTTCGGTCACCTGGTTCGTCGGTTCGCGCTCGACATGTCCGGTCATAACGGGCTCCATTGGATTTGAGGTGGAGCTCAATTTAGCGGTATCTGCCCGCATGACTGTGACGTACGTCACGAACGCGCCCCAACGGTCGTCATTCCGGGATGCGCCTTGGCGCAGGCCCGGAATCCATACTCACGATCGTGGTTATGGATTCCGGGCTCGCGCTGCGCGCGCACCGGAATGACGAGTGATTAGAGGTCCACCACCACGTAATCGCTCTCGACCGATACCTTGACCGTCTCCGCGACATACGGCCCCTTCACCACGGCCGCCCCCGATTCCACATTGACCGGATACGCCTTCGCGCGAAAGCGCTTGGGGTCGCAATAGGACTGCCCGGTGCGGATATCGAATTCCCAGCCGTGCCAGGGGCAGCGGATGATCTCGCCGAGTTTTGTATACTCGATCTCGCCGGGATCGGACGATGTCGCGAGTCCGATCAATGGTCCCTCGCAGAGCGCGGCGCCCTGGTGCGGGCAGCGGTTCAACAGGCCGAAGAACTCGCCCTTGATATTGAAGATCGCGATCGGGCGTTCATCGATCGTAAGAAACTTTCGCGTACCCGGCGGCAATTCGTCCACCGGGGCAATCACGTGTCGCGTCATATCAAAGTCCGCATGATCTTTCTCGAAAAACCGGTTCCCACTTTTTCGGATCATGCTAGGCAATTCCGTAAAGCTTCTTCGCATTACCCAGATAGAACGCTTCGCGGTTGGCATCGCTGACGCCCGCCGGCAGCACGCGCGACGGATCGTCGTAGTCCCAATGCGGATAATCGGTCGCGAACAGCAGCTTGTCCCAGCCGATCCATTCGATCAGTTGGAACAGATGCTCGCGCCTTTCAGGGTCTTCCATCGGCTGCGTGGTCCACCAGATATGATCGCGGATATATTCCGAGGGCTTGCGCTTGAGGTGCGGCACCTCGCTGTGCAGCCGCTCAAAGGTCTTGTCGAGCCGCCAGGCCAGCGACGGTGCCCAGCCGAAGCCGGCCTCGATCATGACCATCTTCAGTCCGGGATAGCGCTCGAACACGCCTTCCAGCACGAGGCTCGCCAGCGCAGTCTGCTGGCACTGCGAATGGCCGACCATCTCCTCGATGTAGTAGCTCGGCCAGCCCGAGGCCGTGATCGGATTGCCGCCGAAGCCGAAGGCGTGCACGCCGACCGGAAGCCCGACTTCCTGCGCCGCCTCGTAGATCGGCCAGTAGCGACGCTGGCCGAGCGGCTCGACGTTGCGGCTCAACAGCAGCACCTGCACGAAATTCTTGTCACCGGCGCGCTTGCGGATTTCGGCCGCCGCAGCCGCACCGTCCTCGTTGGCGACGACCACCGAGGCCTTCAGGCGGCTATCCTGGCTGGTCCATTTCTCGATCTGCCAGTCGTTGATGGCCGAACAGATCGCCGCCGCGAGATCCTGATTGCGGATGCCCTGCCCGGTGTTGAGCGGGTTGAGCACGCCGAGCGCGACGTTGTTGGGATCGAGAAGCTGCTTCTGCATGAACGACAGCGACGAGCCCTGCGGTCCGCCTTCCGGCGGATAGGCGTCGCGGCGCGAGGCATTCGGCTGCGCCTTCGGATAGGGCGGGCCGTCCATCATGCCCTGATAGGCGTGCTTGCCGTAGGTCTTGAGGTGGTCGTGCCAACGCTTGGCCAGGAACGGGTACAGCTCTGTCGACGTGGCGCGTGCCGGATGAATATCGCAATCGGCAATCGCGGTTTTGACACCAACAGATGGAGCCGGCTCCGGACGGTCGCGGAACTGAACGTTCATGGCGTCGCCTCCTCATTTAGTTTCGGCATGATCTCTTCCGAAAACCGGCTTCCACTTTGCGCTAACGCGGCCCTTCGGGTCGGGATCATGCGACCACGGATTGCTTCAACCGCGGATACGTCGCGTACGGGTTATCGATCATGATCTTGCGCACGAGATCTTGCGAAATCCCCGCCGGCAGCACCTCGTCGCCGTCGAATTGCCAGTGCGGATAATCGGTGGAGAATAGGAGCAATTCGTCCGACTGCATATGCTCGAACAGGCGATTTAGCGTGTCGGGATCCGGCGGCGCATCGACCGGCTGCAGCGAGAAACGGATGTTGCTGCGCACAATTTCGAGCGGCGCGCGATCGACCCATGGCGTCTCCATCCGCACGCCGCGCCAGAACTTGTGCAGTCGCCACAGATAGGCCGGCAGCCAGGTGAAGCCTGACTCCAGCATCACCATTTTCAGCGACGGATGTCTTGCGAATACGCCCTCGACGATCAGGCTGGTGAGTTGGGTCTGGAACGCCTGCGCCTGCGCGACATAATCCTCGATGTGATAGGAACCCCAGCCGACCGAGGTCGGCGGATTGTGATAGGCGCTGCCGGCGTGGATGCCGACGGCCAAGCCCAGCCTTTCAGCCGCGGCATAGATCGGCCAGTAATGGCGCTTGCCGAGCGGCATGTCGCCCATGACCAGCATCAGCACCTGAACGAAGCGCTTGTCCTGCGCGCAGCGCTCGATCTCGGCCACCGATTTTTCGACGCTCTGCACGGGGATCACGATCGAACCGCGCAGGCGCGTCATCCTTGTCGAGCCACCCCTCGACCAGCCAATCGTTCAGCGCGCGGCAGAAAGCAGTCGCCATATCCTCGCTGAACACCATCTGCACGCCGTAGAGCGGATTGCAGATGCCGTAGGCCGTGCCGAACCGGTCCAGCGCCTGGCTTTGCAGGTCAGCGAGACTGGAGCCGGGTTTGCCCTGCGCCGGCCGCCAGTCCGGCCGTGCCGAGATCGGCGAATTCATCGGATAGGATTGCGAGATCAGGTCGGTCATGCCGCGCGTCGTCACCTGATCGCGCCAGTAGTCGTTCAGATACGGCAACAGGCTGGTCAGATGAGGCACGGCGGGATGCAGATCGCAATCCACGCCGCCCGCGATCGGCGACGTCATGTTTCCTCGCTGACGGCACATGCTCACGGCATCGTGCGAGCGGCGCCATTTTTTTCCTCGTTCTTGCGGTGCATTCAAGCAGGCTCCCCGTCCGCCCGCAACTCGGCAAACGCCGATCTCATGTGCTAGGAGAACATGGATGGGACGATTGGCGCGCCACGGAGATTTTTCATGATTCGGACTGGATTGACGGCAGTTGCCGTCGCGATGTGTCTCGGTGGCAGCGTGCTCGCCCAGCAGCAGGCCCCGCCCACAGCCCCGCCGCCGGTCGATTTCTCCAAGGTCGAGATCAAGACCACCGACCTCGGCGACGGCGTCTATATGCTGGAAGGCCAGGGCGGCAACATCACCGTGGCACTGGCGAAGGACGGCATCATCATGGTCGACGGCGAGTTCGCGCCGCTGCACGACAAGATCAAGGCGGCGATATCGGTCATCTCCCCGCTGCCGATCAAATACCTCATCAACACGCACTTCCACGGCGACCACACCGGCGGCAACGAGCCCTTCGCCAAGGACGGCGCGCTGGTCGTTTCCGAGATCAACGTCAAGACTCGCCTGGCGGCCGGCACCACCAATGGCCTCACCGGCGCCAAGGTGCCACCAGCGGAGCCAGGTGCGCTGCCGGGCAAGACCTATACCGGCGCGTTCAAGATCCGGATGAACGGCCGCGTCGCCGACCTCAAACACATCGCCAACGCCCATACCGACGGCGACACCTATGTCTGGTTCAAGACCGCGAACGTGCTGTCGACCGGCGACACCTTCACCAACGGCCGTTATCCCAACATCGACTTTGCCAACGGCGGCAATATCAAGGGCATGATCGCGGCCGCTGATATCTATCTGAAGATGACCAATGCAAAGACCCGGATCGTGCCGGGCCACGGCCCGATCGCCGACAAGGCGGCGCTGCAGGCCTATCGCACCATGATGGTCACCGCGCGCGACCGTATGGCGAAGCTCGTCAAGGACGGCAAGAGCGAGGACGATGTCGTCGCCGCCAAGCCGTTCGCCGATCTCGATGCCAAATGGGCGCCGACGGAACTGGCCTCCAAGAATTTCATTCGCGTGGTCTATCATTCGCTCGCCGATAAACCCGACACTGCGAAAAAGCCGCTGCTGAAGCGCATCCTGCAACGGAGCTGAATCAATGAAAGAACTCGTAGGCATCGCCGAGCAGGTCGCGGCAAAACTGATCGAACGGAAGCAGACCATTGCGGTCGCGGAGTCCTCGTCCGGCGGGCTGATTTCAGCCGCCCTGCTCGCGGTGCCGGGGGCGTCCGCCTATTTCATCGGCGGCGGTGTGATCTATACGCGCGATGCGCGGCGGATCCTGATGGAGATTGCCGACGACGCCATGAAGGGAATCCGCTCGGCGTCGGAGCCTTACGCAAAGCTGCTGGCGAGCCAGATCCGCGCGCGCTGTTCGACCGACTGGGGCCTCTCGGAGACCGGCGCCACGGGCCCGACCGGCAACCGCTACGGCGACGCCGCCGGCCACAGCTGCATGGCGGTGGCGGGGCCGCGCGAGGCGGTGATCACGCTGGAGACCGGCAACACGGACCGGCTCGCGAACATGCAGGCCTTTGCGAGTGCGGCGCTGAATCTGCTGCTGCAGAATCTGTCGCGGTGACGGCCACTAACCAGTTCCTCACCCGCCCGGCATGATCTGCAGCAGCGGCTCCGGCCCGACTGAAATCTGGCCGGTGAAGGGGCGATCGTGCGCCGCGATCAGCAGCACCGAGGCGGCCACGCCGGTCGCAAACAGCGCCATCGCAATTCCTGATCCCAGCCGGTTGTCGCAGTGAACAAGCGCGATCACGATCAATTCGCAGATCGCCTGCAGATACAGGCACCACCATTTGACCGGATTGACCTCGGCCTGACTGACGATGATGCGTTGCCGGCGCGCATCGAGCGCTGAGCCCAGCGCGGCAATGATTTCGCGCTGCGCGGTCTGCTGGCCCGCGCCCTGCGGCGTCAACGAGACCACGAGCTGCAGCGCCTCGGCAAGTCCCGCGGGAGACGCCCGCAGCGAGGCTGTGTTGCGCGCCATCATCGGCCATTCGACCTCGGCGGTTTGCTCGATGTAGCCACGGATCAACTCACGCAACCGGCCCTCCTGCTCGGCCGGCAATCCGGCGCCAAGCAGCAAGACGTCTCGCAGCGCGCTGGCCTCGCGGGTCACTGCCGCACTGGCACGGTCACTGTCAGCCCAGACCTGTGCCGCGATGAAAGCAACGAACAGGCCGAAGATGATGCCCAGCACCGGCAGCATGCCCGGAGAAATCGCCTTGAACGATGTCGCCCGCTTGCCGGTCGCGAGCGCTGTGACGGCCGCGAAGATGGCCATCGCGAGCAGATAGGTGAAGCCAAAGATGACCACCGCCATCCACAGCACCGGCAGATTGTGTACCCAGTCGCTCATGGCTGTACCCCGGTGACGTGTCTGGATTCTCGCGCACCGACAGGCCACATTGCGAGGTTCCAGTCAACGAGAGCAATCCCATATAGGGGCTACGGATCACAGAATTCGAGGACCGCATCCATGCAGCAGACATTCGACCGCGCCGCCGAGGATCTCGGCAACTCGATCCATCTCGAACACGTCAACGTCCAGGTGCCCGACCAGCGACTGGCCACCCTGTTCTATGTCACTGGCCTCGGGCTGACCCGCGATCCCTATCTGATGGTGTCCGACAGCAATATGTGGGTCAACGTCGGCAAGAGTCAGTTTCATCTGCCGAGCGGGCGACCCCAAGTGGTTCGCGGCCATACCGGCCTCGTCATCTCCGGCCGCGCTGCCCTGCTCGACCGGCTCGCATCCGTTGCGAAGAAGCTGGAAGGCACTTCATTCGCGTTCAGCGAGCACAACGACTATGTCGAGGCCGTCTGCCCCTGGGGCAA
The DNA here is from genome assembly GCA_963774775.1 of uncultured Alphaproteobacteria bacterium. Taxonomy (GTDB): domain Bacteria; phylum Pseudomonadota; class Alphaproteobacteria; order Rhizobiales; family Xanthobacteraceae; genus Bradyrhizobium. Next base: position 42,322 of record CAVZGZ010000046.1, on the reverse strand, counting down.
TCGCCTGCGTTGCTACGAGCCCGATGCCGCCCGCTTCGGGCGCATCACGCTCGGCATCCCCTATGTCGAGTTCGAGGTGCCGGTCGGCACCACAGCCGGCATCCACGCGTTCTATCCTGAGTTCATGGGCATCCAGGCCGAGCTCAGAAATGGCGACGGCAACCTCGTGCGCGCGAAGGTGGGAAAAAACCAGTATCTGCAATTCCGCGAGAGCGATCGCGTGCAGCCCGAATACGACGGCCACCACGTGCAGATCTACATCACGGACTTCTCCGGCCCCTACCGCAAACTGCTCGACCGCAAGCTGGTCTCGCGCGAGGACAATCAGTACCAATACCGCTTCTGCGACATCATCGATCCCGCAAGCGGCAGGCATCTGTTCACGGTCGAGCACGAGGTGCGCAGCGCTACGCACCCGATGTACCTGCGGCCGCTGGTCAACCGCAATCCGGCACAGACCAACCGCACCTATGCCCCCGGCCACGAGCAATGGGCGTGGGCGATGGGACCGGATCAATACGACTGACGGTAGGAGGCGGCGGGAGGAGAAACTCACTTCTCCCGGAACGCGCGCATAAACTGGTCGCTCAGCGGCTTCATCAGATAGGACAGCATGGTGCGGTCGCCGGTCTGCACGAAGGCTTCCACCGGCATGCCGGGGATGACTTTGACATCGCCGAGGCGCTGGATTTCCTCCGGCGGCATCGAGACGCGGATGGTGTAATAGCTCTGCCCGGTACGCTGGTCGGTGGTGACGTCGGCGGAAACGCGGGTGACGACGCCGTTCAACTCCGGCGTGGTGCGCTGGTTGAAGGCGGACAGCCGCAGCATGGTTTTCTGGCCGATCTGCAGCTTGTCGATATCCTGCGGATTGACCTTGGCCTCGACCGAAAGCGCGTCGGCCTGCGGCACGATCATCATGATGGCATCGCCCGCGGTGATGACGCCGCCGACGGTATGGACCGTCGATTGCAGCACCATGCCGTCCTGCGGCGCGCGGATATCGATGCGGCGCAACTGATCTTCGGCGGTGACCTTGCGCTCGACGAATTCGCCGATCTTGTCGTTGGTCTCGCGCAAATCCTTGGAGACATCGCTGAGCATGTCCTTGTCGACCTGGATGATCTGCAGCTCGGTTTCGGTGATCTTGCCCTTGGCCTGGGCGCGGGAAGAGATGTATTGCGCCCGTTCTCCGGAAAGCCGTGCCTGATCGCGCTCGAGCGTGGTCAGCCGCGTCATCTGCACCAGATGCTGGTCATAGAGCTGGCGCACACCGACCAGCTCTTTTTCCACCAACGCGATTTCCTTGTCCTTGGAGGCTTCCTGGGCCTGAAGGCCGGCGATTTCGTCGTTCAACTGCGTGATCCGTTCGCGCAATTGCGCCTTCTGTCCAACCCGGCCATTGACCCGGACGTCGAACAATTTGGTCTCGCTCGCGATCACATCCTTGACATCGGGATCGTCGGCACGGTCGGTCAGCGCCGCCGGAAACTTGATCTTGTCGCTGCCGCGCTGTTCGGCCTCGAGCCGCGCGGCGCGGGCGTATAATCCGTTGAGCGTCTTCACGACGATCGCGAGACTGGCCTTCACAACGGTCTCGTCGAGCCGCACCACGATATCGCCCGCCTTGACCAGGTCGCCGTCGTGCGCGCGCACTTCGCCGACCACGCCACCGGTCGGGTGCTGCACCTTCTTGACGTTGGAATCGACGACGACCGAGCCGGGCGCGATCAGCGCGCCCGAGATCGGCACGGTCGACGCCCAGCCGCCGAATCCGCCGGCCAGCACCAGGACCACGACCAGGCCTGTGATCAGATGCAGCCTGATCGAGCGTTGCGCACCACGCGGTTGATCGCTCATGCCTTGGCAGCTCCCGCTTCGGAAACGATCTTGATCGGTGCCGGCGGCGCGACCCGCTGCAGCACCTGGCCGAGCACCTGCTCCTTCGGACCGAACGCCTGCATGCGGCCATCCTTCAGCACCAGCAACTGATCGACCGCCTCGATGCCGATTGGCCGGTGCGCCACCACGATCACGATCGCGCCACGTTCGCGCGCGCCGCGCACCGCGCGCGTCAGTGCCTCGTCGCCTTCGCTGTCGAGATTGGAGTTCGGCTCATCGAGCACGATCAGGAACGGGTTGCCAAAGAGCGCCCGCGCCAGCGCCAGCCGCTGCGCCTGGCCGGCGGATAACGCCGTGCCCTGCTCGCCGACCTGGGTATCGTAGCCCTCGCGCATCTTGATGATCATCTCATGGACGCCGGCCTCTTTCGCAGCAGTGATGATGGCGTCCGATTTGGCCTCGGGATCGAAGCGGCAGATGTTCTGCGCGACCGAGCCCGAGAACAATTCGACGTCCTGCGGCAGATAGCCGACAAAGCGGCCGAGCACGTCGGAGGACCACTGGTCGAGCGCGGCGCCATCGAGCCGCACCTTGCCGCGGGCCGGCATCCAGACGCCGACCAGCGCCCGTATCAGCGAGGACTTGCCCGATCCGCTGGGACCGATGACGCCGACGCCGGAGCCGGCTTCGACGGTAAAGGTGACGTCCTGCACGATCACCCGCTGGTCGCCCGGCGGCACGATGGTGACCGCCTCGACCGACAGCTTCTTGGACGGCGCCTGCAGCAAGGTCTGGCTGTTCGGCGCGGGGACCTGCTGCAGCAGCCGGTTGAGACGGTGCCAGCTCTGGCGTGCGGCAACAAAACCTTTCCAGTGAGCGATTGCGAGATCGACCGGCGCCAGCGCCCGCGCGCTCAGAATCGAACCGGCGATGATGATGCCGCCGGTGGCCTCCTGGTGGATCACCAGATAGGCGCCGACCGCCAGCACCGAAGATTGCAGCATCATGCGCAGCACCTTCGCGACCGCGCCGAGCCCGCCCGACACGTCGCTCGATCGCTGATTGCCGGCGAGGTAATTTTCGTTGGCCTCACTCCAGCGCTTGTTCAGCCGCCCGGCCATGCCCATCGCCACCAGCACCTCGGCGTTGCGCCGGCTCGAAGCCGCCAGATCGTTGCGCCGCGCTGCCAGCGACATCGCCTCTTTGGCGGGCGCGCGTGACATGAACTCGGTGATCAGCGTCAGCGTGACCAGGATGACGGCGCCGGCCAGCGCGGTGACGCCGAGCAGCCAATGGAACGCAAAGCAGATCGCCATGTAGAACGGCAGCCACGGCAGATCGAAGAACGCGCCGGGCCCCTGGCTTCCGAGGAACGAGCGCACATTGTCGAGATCGCGCAGCGGTTGCAGGCCTTCGTTGCGGCTGCCGACCAGGAGCGGCAGTCGCACGACGGTGTCGAACACCCGGGCGTTGATGGCCTCGTCGAGCGAAGTTCCGACGCGGCCGAGAATCCGTCCGCGCAGCAGGTCGAGCACGCCCTGGGCCATGTACAGGCCGCCGGCGATCACGACCAGGCCGACCAGGGTCGGAACGCTGCGGCTGGGCAGCACCCGATCATAGACCTCCAGCATGAAGACGGAGCCGGTCAGGTACAGCAGGTTGATCATGCAGCTCATGAGGCCGACGCCGATAAAGGCGCTGCGGCAGGCGCGCAACGCATCACCGAGTTCGGAACGCCGGACACCGGGTGCAGCTGCCATAAATGCTCGTCTCTTCAAAAGAGCTACGTGATTGCCACGTTTTACTGATGTTTGTGGCTATCGTCTATTGAAGTCGCGTTAACGTGCCCGAGGTTCATGACGGCAATCTGCCGCGGGACACGCCCAGATGACGCAATACGCGGCCAATTTGACGCCGATCTGGCCTAAAGCCGGCTTTCCCTTGTTGAACGGCGGCGGCTGGAACCTATTCGGCTTCGATCGGTTGCACTACCACCTCAGCCCACACCATTGGAGTCATCATGATCCGTCGTTTCATCGGAATCGTTGCGCTTGCCGCCACCGTCGCGCTCCCCATCGTGGCGCAAGCGCAAGGGGTCCCCGGCGGGGTCGAGCGAGGTTCTAGGGAAGGCGAAAGAGCAGCCGGTCCAGTTGGCGCGGTCGTCGGCGGCGTGATCGGCGGGGTGGTTGGCGGCGTGAACGGGGTTCTCGGCGTCGACCAACGTCCGCGCTTTCACAGCTATGTCGTCGAGCAGCGTCGCCCTTCCTATCAATATCGTGAGGACGTTCGCATCGGCGCAGTGCTGCCGGAAGAAGGCGTAACCTATTACGACGTGCCACCAGAATATGGCGCCCGGGATTATCGCTACACGGTCGTGAACGGCCACACGGTTCTGGTCGACCCTCGCACCCATCGGATTGTCGAGGTCGTCGAATAACACGGCCGCAGCATTGAAGACGTCGAATTGGGGGCCATCCGTCGGGATGGCCCCCCGTTTTGCGATTCTTTGTTGCGATGTGTTGCTTGGCGTCAGAAGCGGCCGCCGGATCGTACGAGCCGAACGATCAGAAGCAGAATGACGGCGCCGATCGCGGAATAGATGATCTCCGACAGCAGTCCGCCGCCGATATGAAAGCCGAGCTTCGGAAACAGAAAACTGGCGACAAACGCGCCGGCGATGCCGACCAGAATATCGCCGATGATGCCGAAGCCGGTGCCGCGCACGATCTTGCCCGCCAGCCAACCAGCGACGAGGCCGACGAACAGAATAACGATAAGGCTTTCGCTGGATATGTACATTGGAATTCCCCCAGTTCGCGCGCGTCCATTTCCGCGGCTGTCGTCTAGCCTATCCATAATTGTCTGATGTGACGACCCCCACCGGCATCGAAGACGAAACTTTCCTCCGCTCCCGGCGTTATCCGGCAATGACGCAACCCGATATCTGGTATGTGGCCTTTGGGCCGGACAAAGCGGTGACACCCGACGACAAGGCCATGAGCACGGTCCGCTCGACCCAGACATTCAAATCGGAAGTCGACGCCAAGCTGTTCGCCATGCAGATTTTGGCGAAGGGATGGACGGCCAGCGCCGGCACCCTCAATCCGCATCAGCCCAAGCAGATTGTCGGACCTTCCCAAATCGAGATTTGGGCCGCCCCCGGATTAGGCGGATAAGCTTGCTGCGGCGATCAGGTCGCCTGCAACGGCTTGCGCCTCGGCTAGAATGCATCTGGCGATCCTGCCAGTCGCAGTCTGCACATTGTGGGCGGCAACTGTTCGATGCAGCGCGGCGCGAACCAACAATGGGTCGGGTGACGAAGATGACGGACATGCTGAATTCGCGCTGCAATTTACGCAGCAACAGCAGGATCTGGATTTGCACGGTGGCATCGAGCGGCCGTGGTCGGTTCGTCCGCGAGCACGATCTTCGGCTTACAGGCCAGCGCCAGCGCGATCATCGCGCGCTGCCGCATGCCGCCGCTCATTCCATGCGGATAGGCCTCGAGCCTTCGCTTGGCGGATGGAATCCGCACCACCTCCAGCATTTCCAGCGCGCGCCACAGCCTCCTTCTCGCTCTTGCCTTCGTGGCGCATTCTCGCTCCATCTTTTTGTTTGAGCATGATCTCCGCGCAAACGCGTTCCGCGTTTGTCGCGAGGGAAAAGCGGCATCCACTTTTCCGGATCATGCTCCATCGCCTTGACGTCTCAAGGAATTGGATAGCCGTTCCACAACCATTCCAGCGCCGCCGGTAGTGTTTGCGCGATGGTCGGGCGGTCGACATGCTTGGCGTTGCGCGCGAACAGGAACTGGTAGTGGTAGCCCTTATCGGCCAGCACCTTTGCCATCAGCTCGTTCGACAAGGTCCAGTCGTGCATGCCGTCGGGGAGGACCGGGTTGGGATAAAACAGATCCTGGTCGCCGACAACGAACCAGAAGCGGATCGGCTTGGCAGGCGCGCTGGGAATCAAAGGCGCGCCGGGCGGCTCCGAGGGCGAGAGCACGCCCGCCCTGATGTTGAGGTTGGGGCCGGCCGGGCCAGCCCACGGGCTGTGATATTCCCAGGCACCGCCGCGCAATGACGGATCGTGCGGCCATTGCTGGTTCACCATCGTCGGCGAAAAGGCCAGCACCCGGCGATAAAGCTCGGGATGAAACCACGCCATGGTGAAGGCCGCGGCGCCGCTCGAACTCAAGCCCATGGTCGCGCGGCCGTCGGGGTTCTTCGTGAGCTTGACGTTGGCGCGCTGCTCGACGAGCGGAAGCACCTCGCGCTCGACGAACTCTGTGTAGGCGCCCGACACCGTGTCGTACTCACGGCCGCGCTCGCTGCCCTGCGCGTCCTGGCCGCCATTGCCGATCTGGACGGCGATCATCGGCGGCACACGATGCTGCGCGATCAAATTGTCGAGCGTCACCGCGAGGTCCTTGTAGGCGCTCGAGCCACCGTCGCCGATCACGATAAACGGCGCCTCCGTGCCGGGAACATATTGGGTCGGGACATAGACGTCGATCGTACGCGTCCAGGTGCCCGGATGGCTGGTGGTAACGATCATGTTCGATTTGTTGTCCGGCGCCGTCGACGCCACCATGATCGAGCCGTTGTTGCAGCCCGCCGGATCGTCGCGGATCAGGCCGGGATTGTAGATCACGCTATCCTTCGACGACAGGCCGAAGGACACCATTGCACCACGCGGCACCTCCGCCTTGGCGACGGTCTCGGGCGCAGGCGTATGGGTCGGGCCGATGATAAAGTTACCCTCGGCGCCGGACGGCGGAAGTGCGCCGTCGGGAAGCTCCGTCGCGTGCGGATAGTTCGGATTCGACGGGTCGCGCGTGGGCGGCGCCGTTTTGAAATCGAGGCCCGTCGTGTCGATGAAAAAGGGCGCCGCCTTGTCGCTCGCGTTGGCGCCAGCGGGAACGGCCATGTTCTGGGTGACGCAGGCCGGCTGGGCCAGGGCGGCAGGTATGAGCGACACGGCCGATATCAACGTCCCCGCGAGGACGGCCAATACATTGCTCATCGTCTTCTCCCGGACGCGGCGAGTCTCACTGGCTCGTCTTCACGACAACTATGCCGAGCGGCCAGCGGGCGGTCAAGTTGACGCCGCGGCGCTGGTGTGGGTGGTGCCCGACACCAATCCGCACGTGCTGTCGCCGAAGGTGAAATAGTTCGTGCAGGCGCAGCACTGGTTCCAGGATTTGACGACGATCGGGCTCGAGTAGCTCCACCGTCATTGCCGGGCTTGACCCGGCAATCCATCCGCTTCGAAAAGAGCCCTTCATGAAGATTGATGGATGCGCGGGTCAAGCCCGCGCATGACGAGTTAGCGCCTTACTTCGTCAGCAGTGCGAACGCGCCGTTCCAGTCTTCCGGGGGCGGATTGTTCTGGAATTCACGGATGCGCGCCTCGTAGAGATTGTAGAGATATTGCAGCGAATGCGCTTCGTCAGAGTGGCGGCCGCGCTCGATTGCGGCCAAGGCGCCGTCCCAGTCGCGGTTGCGGTAACAGGCCAGCATCTCGATGGTGAGGTTGCGCAGCCGCTGGAAGTGCCCGGATTGCGCGGTGTCCTCGCGCCCGGCAATCGCATAGATCACCTCAGGCTCCTTCTTGCCCTTCACCATGATGAAGTCGAGCTCGAGGATCGCGAACTTGTCCTTGACCGCGAGCGCGGTCTTGGATCCCACGATGATCGGGAAGCCGTATTCCTTGGATTGACCTTCGAGGCGCGAGGCCAGATTGACGCTGTCGCCCAGCACGGAATAATTGAACTTTATGTCGGAACCCATGTTGCCCACGGTGCAGGTTCCGGTGTTCAGACCGACGCCGACATTGATCGGAATAAAAGCGTGACCGCCCTCCTGCGCCTCTCTCTCCCTCTGCTCGTTTAGCTCGTCGATTTTTTCGAGCATGTCGATCGCCGCCTCGCAGGCATTGAGTTGATGGTCCTTGTCGTCGAGCGGCGCGTTCCAGAACGCCATGATGGCATCGCCCATATACTTGTCGATATAACCCTTGCGACCCAGGATCGCGTTCGTGAGCGGTGTAAGGAAGCGATTCATCAGCGCGGTCAAGCCCTGCGGATCGTGCTTGTACGTTTCGGAGATCGAGGTAAAGCCGCGAACGTCGGAGAACATGATCGTCATTTCGCGATCCTCGCCGCCGAGCACCAGCTTTTCCGGCGACTGGGCGAGTTGTTCGACCAGCGTCGGCGACATGTACTGCGCAAACGCCGAGCGGATCTGCTTCCGCTGCTTCTGCTCGCGCACGAAGCTCGAGAAGATCAGGGTGAGATAAATCGCCGTGGTCGACATCAGCGGATAGGTGAAATCGATCAGGAGCCGGTGCCGCGCGTAGAAATACCAGGACGTTCCAATCAACACGGATCCGAACAAGGCACCGACCCCGACCAGCGTAACGGGACCGAATTTCGGCGCGAACGCGATCACCAGCAATCCCATGATCAGCGCGCTGAAGAATTCGAGGCCGATGCCGTAATTCGGTTGCGACACCACCGCGCCGGTCAGCGCGCTTTCCAGCACCTGCGCGTGGATCTCCACGCCGGGCATCGCGGAAGTGACCGGCGTGGTCTTGATATCGTTGAGGCCGATCGCCGAGGTCCCGATCAGCACCAGCTTGCCCGCGATCTTGTCCGGCGCGACGCGTCCTTCCAGGACGTCGATGGCCGAGACATAGATCGAGGGGTCGCGGCGGGCGTAATGCACCCAGAGCTGGCCGTTTTTATCGGTCAGAATCGTAAAGCCCCTGACGCCGATGCTCTGGATGCCGGCCTTGTCGGCCTTGATCAGAATCGTTCCGGAGCCGCTGGCGACCCGCAACATCTCGAAGGTCAGCGACGGCATGGTGAGCCCCTGCGCCAGCATGATCATCGGCACGCGCCGGACGATGCCGTCGCGCTCGGGCTTGATTGTGAACAGCCCGCGCCCGGCCGCGGCCTCCTCCAGCACGGGAACGTTGCGCAGCAGGCCCGGAAACTCGAACATGAAGGGCTGCGGCTCCTCGCCCAGCATCGCCAACCCCGTCACCGGTAATTTCTTGTCGAGGTCGGCGTGAACGTCCGGCCCACCGGACTCACCCAGCACCACGCGTGAAGCACGGATGGCGTCGGCGAGGATCTTGTCGTTGCTCGGCAGCGCCCGCAAACGGGTGCGCATCTCCTCATCGAGGTTGCCGAATGTGTCGGCTGCAATGTCGGGGTTGAGCCGGTCGGGCTCGGAGAACACCACGTCGAACGCGATCACGACGGCGCCAAGCCGGGTCAGGTTGGTGACGATGTCAGCGATCCGCGTTCGCGGCCACGGCCATTGACCGAGCCTTGGGTCGGCCAGGCTCTTTTCATCGATGTCGACGATCGTGACCGGCCTTGCGGTCTTCTTGCGGGGATCGATGCGCTGGAAGCTGTCGAAGGTCCTGACACGAAGCTCCTCGATCGGGGCCGGGTCCCACCACCGCAGCACGGCAATCCCGATCAACAGCGCGACGCACGCCAGCCGCGCGTAGCCAAAGCGCCGCGCAAACCACCTTCGCAAGATCCTCAGCCGTTTCATGCCGTCTGGATATCACGGCTGGGTGGATTGATCACGCCGGGAATTCGACAGAGATGGCGAGACAACGCTTCGGCCCGTCTTCGCGGTCAGGCGGACCGCCGCCGTGAGTCACGCCTGAGGGCTTGGCGGTGACCGGGTCAACGATCAGGCCAGATGGAAATCGGACGTGTGGAGTTGCCCGACCGTCACGCCCTTCAGCGTGATCGTTTCATGGGCCGCGTCGGTGATGACCGTGTCATGACCCGAATTGGTCGAAGTCGCCGCCGCCAAAACGTCAGCGATGCTGGCGAACAGGGTGTGGCTGATGTTGATCGTGTCCTTACTCGTATCGAAATCGGCAATGGTCGCACTTCCAAAGCCAGACTTGAAAAAGAACGAATCCTGACCGCTATTACCAAAAATCGCGACATTGCCAGCGATGTTGTTGAACGTGTCGTTTCCTGTCGTCCCATTGACGGCCGTGAACGCCGAAAGGTCCGTCGTTTTATCCGCACCATCCAGAGTGACGGTCAGTTCCTGGCTTCCGAAATTGCCATGGCCATCATTGACTTCCGCGGTATATTTGATCGTCAGCACGTCACCTGCGTGCAGAAAATCGAGATCGGGGTTGGTTGGATTGTAGGTCCAGTGCAGGGTGTCCGTTCCGCCGTCGCTTTGCACGCTATCGAATGTGATATCGTTGGCGGCGATGAGCGCGGCGACATCCAGGCCCGCCGGCAAGGTTGTCAAGCCATTGTATTCGATGCTGGCATTTCCGATCACCGACGCCGTTAACGTGTCGCCGACATCGACATCATGCACGCTGAGCGTTCCCGAAATCGGCGCCGCCAGTTCACTGTGGTGGTCTGGAATAAATCCGGCGGAAACATTCTCGAGCTCGAACGAGTTGTGCGCCGAACTCAGCACGACCTTGTCAAAGGGATGCGAGCCGATGAACTCGACATACCCGTTTGAGCTGAACGAAAATTTGTTGCCGCTCGCCAACAGCGAACCCATATCGGCGCCGGTATAGGACGCGACAAGCGTCGCTCCGTCGTAGAAGCCGATCGTGTTGTAGGAATTGACCGAGCCCCAATAAAGACCAAAAGTGTTGTGCTCGGAGGCAAAGGTGATGGTCTCGCTGCCCCCGGCTGCAACGGCCAGATAGTCGGTTGTGTCCGGGTTGCCCTCCGGGCCCATGAACGGAGCCGTCGCAAGGGCGGTAGAGCCGTGCACGACACCTGCCGGTCCGGATGCCGAAAATGTGGCGCCCAGCGTTGCGCTGTAGAAATTGCCGTCGTGGGGGGACGAGCCGGCTGACAGGCCATCGAACGTTTCGGTGTTCAGACCCAGCAAATTCGTATTTACCCCCGAGGCCAGCACGACCGGAGGGACCACATCGAGAACCATGACGGCCTGCGCAGGCGGATCCGTTTCGCCGTCAATCACCGGCGCGTCATTGGTACCGGTGATGTCGATGGTCAGCGTTGCGGATGCGGTCGCTCCCGCGGAGTCGTGCATCGTGTAGGTGAAGACATCGGTGACGTGCTGGCCCTGCGTCAGCGCCTGCGTGTCCAGATCATTGTTGTCGAGCGTGTAGGTCCAGCTGCCGTCGGCTGCGACGGAGACACTGCCATAGGTCCCGGCAATCACGGTGGCAACGTGTCCCGTCAAAGGACCGGTCGGTGTTCCGCTCGCGACCCCCTGCACCGTCATGGTGTCACCGGTATCGACGTCGGAGTCGTTTGAAAGGACATTGCCCGTCGCGGTATCGACGCCGGCAAAAGCGGTATTGCCCGGATTGACGCCCTGCTCGACCACCGGCGCGCCCGCATTCACGTCGGTCGCCGCGACCGGCGCATCGTTCACTGCCGCCAGCGTCAGGCCTGCCGTCGAACTCGCCGTCAGCGTTCCATCCGAAGCGGTGTAACTGAAGCTGACCGGGCCGTTATAATCCTGTGCCGGCGTATAGGTCCACGTGCCGTCGTGGTTGTCGGCGATGCTGCCGCCGCCACTCGCAACGTCCACCGCTGATATCGACAGCGAAGCGCCGGACGGATCGCCGGCGCCCGCCAGCAGATCGGATGCGTGGATGGTGTACGGGGTGTCTTCCGTACCATCGGCCAGCGTTACCGCGGTTGCGACCGGATCAATGGGATCGACGACCACGACCTGCGTCTGGGCGGCCGTGGTCGCGGAGGTGTGGCTGCCTTCGACCACGCTGGTTGCGGTGACGCTCAGCGTGAAGCTGCCAAAATAGCCTGACGGCGTGGTGATGGTCAGATTGCCGCCGAGATCGGCCGCATCGATGTGCCAGGTATCGTTCTCGCTGTTGTAGACCCCGTGATTGAAAACCGCTCCAACCGGCGCACCTGATATCGTGACGTAGGTTTCGTCGGGGTGTGTGTTGCCTGCAACGGAGACGGTTATCGGAACGATGATCGGGGTATGCTCGGGCCCTTCGGACTGCCCGACGCCGGCAAGCTGGCCGGAAGCAAGGCCGAGGAAGCTTTCGATCTGGCTTTCAAGAATCGGATCGGAGGTCAGGAACGCTTCCATACTGCCGTCGGTGGGCAGGATCGGATTCGGGTTGACCTGGCTGTTGGCACTCGCCACCACATGCACGTCACCGAACGCCGTGCTGCCCGTAAGCCCGTTCTCAAAACTCTGGACGACGGTGCCGTTGACCTCGATATTATCAACGGCGAGATACGACATGACCGCTTGGTCCTTGTCGTTCATGACGCCGGCGCCAATGTTGTAGGTGCCGTCCGCCGTAGCCGTGTAGCTGAAGGTGTGCCAGCCGGTCGATCCGTAGCTGCCAGTCGACTGGATATCCGACAACAGGAAAGCCGCGCCGTTGACGCTCGCGAAGGCGAAATCCTTGTAGGGCAGATAATCGTCCGTGGTGAAATCCCACTGGAAAGTGACGACATCGCCGGCATGCAGGTTGAGCGAAGTCTGCAGCGCCGCGCCATCGGTCGGAACAAACGTGACGTTGGCGCCGACTGTAAGCGTCGGCGCTATCGCGGTCTCCGGTGCGAGCGTCAGGCTTGCCGTCGAGTTCGCGCTCAACGTCCCGTCCGACGCCGTGTAGTTGAAGCTGACCGGGCCGGCATAGCCCGGCGCCGGGGTATAGATCCAGGTGCCATCGCCATGATCGACGAGGTTGCCGCCGCCACTGGCGAGGCTGACTGACGTGATCGACAGCGATGGGCCGTCGGGATCGGTGACACCGGTCAGCAGATCGGATGCCGTGATGGTGTAGGTGGCGTCTTCCGTGCCCGCGGGCAGCGTCACCGGCGTTGCCACCGGAGGAGCATCGATCGGCACGGCAAGCGCCAGGCTCGCCGTCGAACTTGACGTCAGCGTGCCATCGGACGCGGTGTAATTGAATACGACCTCGCCGTGGTAACCTTCGGCCGGCGCGTAGGTCCAGCTCCCATCCTCGTTGTGCACGAGGCTGCCGCCGCCACTCTTGACCGAGACGTCGGTGATCGAGAGCGACGGTCCGTCGATATCGCCGACATGGGCAAGCAGCACGTCAGGCGTGATGACGTAGGAATGGTTCTCCTGCCCCTCTGCCAGCGTGACCGGGCTGGCAACCGGCGCCACGTCGGCCGGCGTGATGACCGGCTGCACCGCGTCGTGCACGTCCACAGTCACCGACACGGTCGTCTTGCCGCTCGGGTAATTCAGCGTGATCAGGAACTGCTGGGCCAGGTCCTGGCCGTAGTGCAGCGAAGCGAAATCGGATTTGGTCTCGCTGAAATTCCACTCGATCGACTGGCCGTCCGCGCTGAGCGCAGCGTTCACCAGACCGGTGGGATGGCCGTCCCTGTCCGTGACGGTGAGCGTCACGCCATCCGAACCGCCGGTAATCCCGATCACGCCGCTGGCGGTCAGGTGATCCGGCGAACTTGCGGTTTCCTGAATGATCGCGGCGCGGCCCGACGTCGGGTCGGCGACGAAGATGTTGCTGCCGGTGCTGCCGGTGAAGAAGGAGGCGGCGCTGCCGAACGCCACGAACAGGCCGCCGGCGCTGATGGCGACGCCGCTGTCGGAGGGAGCATCACCGTGCTCCGAGATCAACGTGTAGACCGGCGCGGCGGGATCGGTGACATCGACGACATAGGTGTCGGCATAGGAATTGGTGTCGCCGGGCGTCAGCTCCGCCGTGCTGGTGAAGATGATGAAATGGCCGTCCGGGCTGATCACCGGATTCTTGCTGTCGCCGGCGAGGATTTCGTGCGCGCTGGCGGTCGAGTACACCACCTGGCCGGTGGTGAGATCGACCAGGCTGATCTCGGTATGGCCACCCGCTGCCTGGGTTTGATAGACGACGTAATGTCCGTCAGCGCTGATCGAGGCCGCCGGCGCTCCGCCGCTGGCGCTGCTCGCGATCGTGGTAACCGCGCCGGTCGAGACGTTGTAGGTGTAGAGATGTTCGGGCCCGCCTGAGTTAGCCGTGTCCGAACTCCAGAACGCGATCACATGGCCATCGGCACTGATCGCGGGATTCGAGAGCGCGCCTGTTGCCCCGACCGAAGCCGGCGTGATCGTGCCCTTGGCGTGGCCTTGCAGATCGTAGATGCCGATGCTGCCATCAGCCTGTTGGGCCAGGATCGTACTGCCGTCGCCGCTGATGGCGGGCGAACTGCCGGCCACCAGCAGCGTCTGCACGTGGTAGTGGACGGGATCGGAAGGATCGGTGCCCCAGATATAGACGTTGGTATGGGTGCCGTCGGTGCCTTGATAGGCAACGTAGCGACCGTCCGAACTGATGGTCTGGCCCGAGTAGGTAAATCCGTCACCGGCAGGCGTCACGCGGGTCGTCACGCCGGAGGCGCGATCATAGAAATAGACGATGCCGTCGGGATCGTAGACCACATCGCCCGAGGCGCTCATCACCGGGTTGGTGTGGTTGCCCTCGCCTGACGTGATCGGCGCCACCGTCGGCGGAGTGACGACGAACGGAGTCGACGCGGCTGGCGGCTGCGATGCGCTCAGATGAATTATCGGGTCCAGAGGCGTGGCAGGCACGCCTGTCGGCCCGAGGTCATTCGACAAGTCCGTGAAGTTGATCGTCGTTGCAGGCCCACTGCCCCCGGTCGAATCAGTCGAGCCGCCTGTGCCGGCCGGCGCGTGATATTCGGTTGCAGGCGACGTCGCCGGCGTGCTGCCGAGGCTGGCATGCCTGGTCTGCTGCGGATTGGCGTTGTTGTCGGTGTGCTGCGGAAGGTTGGGATCGATCGCCTTCTGGATGTCGTAGGTATTGATGACCGCCTGGAACGCCGCGAACTCCTGCGCGATCTGCGCCGGCGTCTTGTTGCTTTCCTGCGCGATCACGTCGAACGTCGCCGTCGGCGTCAGCGTCAGCGAGGTGCCGTTGCTGGTCACCGTTCCGATCAGATTGCCTTGCGCGTTGAAGACCTGGACCGCGTGGATCGTTCCGTCGTGCTGGTCGATCACCGAAATCGACACCGTTCCGTCGGTGGACGAAATATCCAGCATCACCGCCGTGCCGCGGATGCCCATGGTGGCGACCGGGGTCGCGACCTTCATGTCGCCGGTCTTGGCGACCTGGCCGGCGACGAAATTGGCGGCGCCCTGCACCAGCGTGAACAGCGAGGTGTTCGAGGTAGAGGTGGCGTCATAGGTCAGGTCGTTGAGCATCAACCGCGCATTGGCGCTGAGGTTGAAGGTGGTGCCGTCGTTCAGCACCAGGCCGAGCGTGGAGCCGCTGCCGGTCTGCACGACGTCGCTCTGGTAGACCGCATCACCGTTCTGCAGATCGACGGTGACGCCATTGCGAACGATGCTGGCGCTGCCGGTCATCTTGGCGACATGACCGACCAGCTTGGCGGCCGCAGCGGCGCCGGCCTGCGCATACTCAGCGTGGCCGGTCAGCGCGTCGACGACTTTCGCATCCAGCGGCGCGCCGTCAGGCGAAACCAGCGTCGGATGCTTATCGCCGCGGAAATAATTGGGGACCACCACCCGATGGAACTGATCGGAAATGATCAGGTCCTGGCCCGACTTGTGGAAGTCACCGGAAAACAACAGGTGGGCGTCGGGAACGGTAACCGCATCCGCATGACCGCGGTGCGAAAGCGAATCGAGATCGACATGCGCATTGGAAAGCGAGTCGAAGCCACTCGATCCAAATTTGCCGGCGTAATTCAATGCGCCACCATAAATGGTTAAAAAATATGAAATATTCTTAGGCGCGGGTCATACCATCAGGAATCCTCAGGCGAAAGCACCCATCCCGTGTGCCTGTTTTATCGGCACCGCATTCGCAAAGTCTTCGTAGCAGCTGATCTGTAGTAAACCGCGGCTAGAGAGTGACCAAAAGAAAATCTAATTCGGTCGTACTCTCGCTATTTCAAGTAAACTTAAATAAAATATTACCCACCCCTGCCGAATTTACCACATCTATATTGGAGTGAGGCCTCCCAAGCGGACACTGTACTCGCTGGATTTTCAAGATCCATCGAATTCAGGCAGAATTAGTCTTGTGTGCGCCGCCTTAACCACTGTTGCCGAATCGACGCATGAGATCGCCATCAAACTGGTGAAAGTTCGGCGCTGATGCAAGTGCGCCACTTCAAACAAGCTGTTGAGACCGATTCGGAGCGCGCAGGGTCAACCGATATGCAAGATGAAGTCCTTGGCGGTCAGACTCGCCACGGCAACATTGTGCAGCACAATAGTGTCTGCGGCATCGATCGTGATCAACGTATCCGCCGGATTGGTCGGCGACGCCGCCACATGCTGGCTGATCCAGGTCGACGCATCGCTGGTCGTCACGGCCGCCGACAGGTCGATATGGTCCTGGCCGGGCGCGAAGTTCATGATCGTGTCGTGGTTGGAGTTGGCGGCGAACACGAATTGATCCTGATCACCCGTCCCGAAGAAGACGTCCTTGCCGGTGGTGCCGACGAGCGTTACCGGCGTGGCGGGACTTTGGGCGACGCTGAAAATCAAGTTGACGGTGTCGGTCGCGCCATGCCCATCGCCGACGGTGAGCGTCACCATATCGGTCGAGGGCGGATCGCCGCCCTGCTCGTAGGTGACGCCGGTCTTCAGCGTCGCATTGATGTCGGCCAGAAGACCGGTTCCGAGTTCCAGATTCACGCTTGTGCCCGAATCGGCACCGGCTGTCGACGCGGCGAGCGTAAATGGCTCGCTGGAGGCTGCATCGGCATCCGTGACCGATAGGCCGGAAATGGTCGTCGTGCCGTCGTCATTTGCCGTCACATGGAGATCGGCGATATCGATGACCGGCGCATCGTCGGCGCCGGTGACGTTCACCGTGAGCGTCGCGGTGCCGGTGGCGCCGTGCACGTCGGTGGTCTCGACCGTGAAGGTGTCGGTATAGGCCCCCACCGGCAGCGCGTCGATCGCCGCGGCATCGGGAACATAATCGTAGCTGCCGTCGGCGTGCACCGTCAGCGAGCCGTAGTGGCCGGCAACCGCTGTCGTCACCGGATTGTTGTTCGCATCGAACGCCGCATAGGACAGCGATGCGGTCTCCCCGGTGTCGACATCGCTCCCGACCAACGTCCCCGTGAGATCGGAGAAACTGTCAGCGGCCGCGGTGTCCGTCAGCGTGCCGGCGTTGACATCGGCGAGCGTCGGCGCGTCGTTGGTGCCGGCAATGCCAACCGTCAGCGTCGTCGTCGAGGTGCCGCCGTGATGATCCGATTCGGTGTAGCTGAAGACGTCGTCGACATGCGCGCCCTGCGCCAAGGCATTGGTCGCCGGATTATTGTTGTCGAGCGTGTAGGTCCAGGTTCCGTCGGCGTTGACCAGCAGCGAGCCGTAAGTGCCGGTGATGGCGGTGCCGACACCGCCTGACAGTATGCCGCTCACCGTGCCGGCGACGACGCCGACCACATCATGGGTATCGGTAAGGTCGACGTCGGTATCATTGCTGAGCACGTTGCCGGTCGTGGTCGGAACGCCCGGCAGGACGGTGTCGTCGACGTCGTTGCCGGCTTCGACGATGTGGCCCTGGTCGCTGTCGGCGACCGCTACCGGCGCGTCGTTGGTCCCGGTGATGGTGATCGTGACCGGCTTGGTCGACGACACGTGGTTGTTGTCGGTGACGATGACGTCATAGGTGACGGTCAAGGTCTCGCCGGCGGCCAGGAAATCGAAGCTGGAGTCGGCGGCACTGTAGCTGAAATCGACCGAGCCGTGCCCCGTTCCCGTGCTGTCATGCAGCGTCAGTCCAAACAAGCTCGCCGTCGTCAGCGCGCTCTGCTGGATGGTGCTGAGCGAAAGCGCATGGCCGTTCGAATCCGACCAGGCGAAAGCCGGTGCGGAATGGCCGATCGTATGGGTGTCGCTGAGATCGACATCCGTGAAGGCCAGCGCGCCACCGCTGCTATCGAAATCGCTCGAATCGCCGGTGATATCCGGGCGTTCGGTGATCGAATGCAGCCCGGTATCAGCGGTACCGGAAACATCGGTGTCGACCACGGGCGCATCGTTGGTGCCGGTGATCGTGATCGTCACCGGCTGGCTGACCACGCCGCCATGATGATCATCGACCTGCACCGTGTAGGTGAGTTTCAGCGTCTCGCCGGCCGCGAGATAATCAAAACTCTTGTCCGCGGCCGAGAAAGTCCAGGGCCGCGAACCCGCCACGCCGTCGGTGGAATCGGTCAGTGTGCCCAGCGACAGCCAGCCCAGCACGGTGGCGTTGCCGGCCAGACCGGACGTGACGCCTGATGCGCTGACGCCGGTGATCGTTACGGCGTGCGTGTCCGTCAGGTCGGGGTCGGTGAACGCAATCGCGCCCTGGGCATGGTCCAGCGTCGACGCGTTCAGGGTGTCGGCGAGTTCCCTGATCGTACCGGTCTGCGGTCCGCTGGTGATATCGGGGACGTCATTGGTGCCGGTGACGCTGACATCGGCCCCGTTGATGGACACGGTGATCGGCGTTGCGACGACACCGCCATGGCCGTCATCGACCTCTGCCACATAATTGAGGATCAGCGTTTCGCCCTTGGCGATGAAATCGAACGACTTGTCGACGACGCTGTAGGTCCAGGTCGCCGAGCCGTCATGGGTATTGCCCGCCGCCTGCACCACGCTCAGCGTCGCTTCGACCGCGGCGATCGCGGCCTTTTGTTCCGGCGTCAGCGTGGACGTGACATCATGCCCCTGCGCGTCGATATATTTGAACGGGTCAGTCGATGAGATCGCCGCGCTGACCACCGGACGGTCGGTCAAATCCACGTCAGTGAAGGTGACGGTGCCGGATACCCTGTCGATCGCCGTATTGCCGGTGCCGATCCGCTCGGTGATGGTGCCCCCGCTGGTGGCGATCGTCGGCGCATCGTTGGTGCCGGTGATCGTGATCGTGAACGGAACGAACGTCGTCTCGTTGTTCAGCGCGTAATTGTTGTCCACCCGCGCCAGGTAGGTCAGCGTCAGCGTCTCGCCGGCGGCCAGGAAGTCGAAGGCGCTGTCGGCGATGCTGTAGCTCCAGGTCGCCGATCCGTTGTTGTTGTTGCCGGCGGTCTCGAGCACCTGCAGCGGGACTTCGACCGCTGCGATGGCGGCCAGTTGTTCCGCCGTCAGCGACGCCGTGACGTCGTGGTTGCCCGCATCCTTGTAGGAAAAGCTGTCGAACTTCGCGGTCGCACTCGGCAGGTCGCCGGCGTTGATGTCGACGAAGGTGATCTTGTTGGAAGCGGTATCGGTCGTCGCACTGTGGGTGAGGCCTGCGTGCTCGGTGATCGCGCCGCCAAAGGCGCGGGCATCCGGCGGCCCCGGGATGTGGTCGAGCTGTTTGCCGGTACTGCTGCTGGTCGAAGACACGGCCTTGTCGGGCGCGTTCGCGGTAAAGACCGTGACCGGGACCGTATCGCCGTTGCCGAGTTTGAGACCCAGGAACGTCGGCACGATCGAATCCGTGAAATTGTTCGTCAGTTTGGTATTGGAGTTGTTGTCGGTGAATTTCAGCGCAAAGACGTCGTTGATGATCTTTTGCGCATCGGCCGACAGTTGGACGGACGACAGGAAGTTGACCGTGCCCTGGCCATTGATGATCGTCTGCGTGCCGGGAACATTGACGGTGGCGATCGGATTGAGCGTCGTCTTGTCGAACAGGATGTAGGAAC
Source organism: uncultured Alphaproteobacteria bacterium (assembly GCA_963774775.1). Taxonomy (GTDB): domain Bacteria; phylum Pseudomonadota; class Alphaproteobacteria; order Rhizobiales; family Xanthobacteraceae; genus Bradyrhizobium. The sequence continues at coordinate 22,791 of CAVZGZ010000046.1, read as the reverse complement.
CGGAGGTGCCGTCCGGCTCGACCAGCACCTGGAACTTGGCGGGCGGCGCGCCGCCCTGGCCCGGCACCTCGAAATCGATCTCGACCAGCACCGCGGTGCCGCGAATGCCCATGGTCGCGACCGGCGTATCGACCTTCATGTCGCCGTGCTTGGCGGTCGCACCGGCGACGAACGAAATCGTGCCCTGGACCAGGCTGAGCAACGACGAATTGTTCGACCCGTTCGGGTCGTAGATCATTTCGTTCAGCACCATCTTGGCGTTCGAGCCGAGACCGAAAACGGTGCCGTCGATGAAGGTGATGCCGAGCGTCGAATCGGATCCGGACTGGACCACGTCGCCTTTGTTGACGTTGTCGCCCTGGTTCAGGATGATCGCAACGCCGTTCCGGATCGCGGTAGCAGTGCCGAGCAGCTTGGTGACATGGCCGATCACCTTGGCCTCGGCGGTGCTGCCGTCGGCCTGTGCGAACTGGGTGTGACCGGTCAGCGCGTCGACGATATCGCCGGTCAGATGCGCGCCGTCGGGCGAAGCCAGCGCGGCGTGCTTCTCGCCCTTGAAGTAATCGCGCAGGACCAGTTCGCGGTCGTCTTTGGAAAGGATCAGGTCGACGCCCGATCGCTTGAAGTCGCCGGTGAACAGCAATTGCGCGTCCGGCACCACGATCGCGCCGGCCGGAAGATGCCCTGGAACGGTCTCGACATGCATCTGCCCGCCGGGATGCAGGCCATGCGAATCCAGCAGCGGACCGTCGAATTTATCGGCGAGGCTCAAAAGGGGATCACCGCACTTAAGGTTAATATTTACAGAATATTCAAGCGCTTAGGCTTGCATATCACTGGTCGGAATCGAACGAAACCCGGCCATTACCTGCCGGAAGTGGACAAGCAGGGCTGCTTGTCTCAAGAAAAATCGCCTCTATCCTGAATAAGGAAGGTATCTCTTGCTCTAAGGCATGTAGAGCGAACCCGAAATGAAGGTGACAAACGTATTTTTCCACGTTCTTGTGGTATAAAGATTTATTTCTATACTTGCCACTGCTTCCCCTCGATTTTGCGGCGCAATAAGACTCCAAATTTCCGGCCAAGACTGTGACTTAGCTTACAAATCACACGATCCTGAACGGATCGACCGCGTTAACCAGAAATCAAGTATAAGACAGCGAACCTTGCCAAAAGGTTCGGCGGTCACATTTACAAAACCGATAAACTTTTCGGCAATTCAGCGAGACCGCCTTCAGCGTCATCAGCGCTTTTCGTACCCGTCCGGCCAGTTTTAAGCAGATTAAAAGCCGCCCTACCCATGCTGAGGACACGAAACGATCCGGTCACGCACAGACTCATCAGTCCGTCGATGGCCCGGACAGGGGGTGTCAGATGGGGATCTCAATTCATTCGCGCGCTTGTCATTCGCGTATTTGGCGGGCGCTCGTTCTCGCCTGCGGCCTGGCCTGGTTCGCGTCGCCAACTGAAGTCAGCGCCGCAACGCTGCTTTCGCCCGGCCCGGCAATGCTCTTCTTCAAGAAATCGGTCGAGCCATTCGGACTGCCGACGGCCCTTCTGATGGATGGCGGGTTGCGCGACAAATGGCTTGGCGTGCAGCGCCGGATCGACGACGAGATGGTGCAGCTTGCGCTGTGCGAAGGCGATCGCGAAGGCTGCGTGTCTTCAGCCGCGTTGCAGTACCTCGCCGTCATCGACAGCGCTAAGGCGCGCGACGGCCGCGCCCGGCTCGGTGAAGTCAACCGCGCGATCAACCTTGCCATCAGGCCCGCGAGCGATCTTGCGCTCTATGGCCAGGTCGACGTCTGGACGTCGCCGCTGGCAACGCTGGCGAAAGGCGCCGGCGACTGCGAGGACTATGCGATCGCCAAATTCGTGGCGCTGCGCCAGGCCGGCATCGCGCCGGACGATTTGCGGATCGTCATCATGCACGACACCCTCAGCGATGAGGATCATGCGGTTGCCGCCGCCAGGCTGGACGGCCACTGGCTGATGCTCGACAACCGCCGCATGGCGATGGTCGAGGATACCGATGTCAGGAATTACCGGCCGACCTTCGTGATCGATCAGCACGACGTCATGAAATATATCGATGCGCCGCTGGTCGCCAACGTTGGCCTGCGTTCGCTCGCGCAAGCCGATTGACAAAAGACCGAACTAAAAAAGAACGGCGGCGTTAAGGCGTCATTCCGGGGCGCGTCGAAGACGCGGACCTCAGATGCGCAATTGCGCATCGGGGAATCTGTCGATCGATTCCGGGTTCGTGCTAACGCACGCCCCGGAATGACCGCCTTCCTCAGAACATCAACCCGTCCTTCGTCAGCACCCAGCGGCCGTTCTTGACCTGCTGCACCTGGGTGATGGTGTTGGCGAGATGATCGGTCTTGGTGAACTTGGTCGGCGGTGAGTTGAAGATGTCGAGGAACTTGTCACCCGACTCCAGCGCATCGAGCATCTTCTGGCCGGTCAGGTCCTTGCCGGCCTTGTTCGCATAAAACGCGAAAGTCTCGACCGCGTTGTAGCCGATGATCGCCTGGGTGTTGGCGTCGGTGCCGAACATCTTCTTGTAGTTGGCGAGCCACTCCTTCACCTTGCTCTTGGCCGTGTCCTCGTAGGGAATCTCGAACTGGGCAGCAGCGTAAAGCCCTTCAACCGCTTCCTTGCCCAAGGTTGGGACTTCAAGCACGTTGGTCGGGGTGGCGCCGAGGAAGGTCACGTCCCAGCCGAGTTTCTTGGCTTCGCTCATCGCACCGATGGTCTCGCGGATGACGGTGCCGAGCACCACGATATCGCAGCCGTCGGACTTCATCTTGGCGACCTGCGCACTGAAATCGGAGGCGCCGCGCTTGTAGCTCGTGACCGAAGCAGCCTGAACCTTCATCGCATCAAGTTGCTGGGTGAAGCCGTCGAGCACGTTTTTGCCGTACTCGTCGTCCTGGTGCATGATGCAGGGCTTCTTGAAGTTCTTTAGCTCCATCATGTATTTGATCGCCGCGCGCGTGCTCTCGACATAGGGCAGCAGATTGTTGAACTTCAGCCGCTCCTGCGGCTTCGCCGGATCGAACTTGAAGGTGAACTCAGCCGCCGTCAGCGGGAACAGCTGCAGCACGCCGGCGTCGAACAGAATGTCCTGCGCGGCCAGCACGGTGGGCGATCCCATCGAACCGATCATCGCAAAGATCTTGTCGCGCTCGACCATTTTTTGCGACGCCAGCACACGCCTTCTTCGGGTCGTAGCCATTGTCCTCCAGGATCATCTTGATCTTGCGGCCGTTGATGCCGCCCGCGGCGTTGATCTCCTCCACGGCCATCTTCATGCCGTTGGAAACCGGCACGCCCCAGACCTTGATCGGCCCGGACAGATCCTGATGAGTACCGATGACGATCTCTGTTGCCGAGATGCCTTCATTGGTGACCTTGGTTTGGGCTGCGGCCGGCAGACAGGTCAGCGCCAACGCGCTTGCCGCCAGGCCCAACGCCCATAACGATTTCGACATTGCAGTCTCCATTGCAGTCTCCTCCCTCAGTGGCCCGTGTTGAGCGAAGGGTGGGGCCTTCTCAAGCCTTCGCCGTTTTCAAAACTCTTGCCGCGTCAAGCAACTGCCCGTTCGCCATACATGGCGCCGATCTCGGCCGCGTAACGCTTGTTCACGAAATTTCGCTTCAGCTTCATGGTCGGCGTCAATTCCTCGTCCTCCGGCGTCAACTGGCGCTCGATCAGGAAGAATTTCTTGATGGTTTCCACCCGAGCGAAATTGGCGTTGACCGCCTCGATCTCGCGCTGGATCAGATCCTGGATTTCAGGCGCGCGGCACAGGCTCGCATAATTGGTGAAGGGAATGTCGTGATCCTGCGCGTACTTCTCGACATTCTCCTGATCGATCATGACGAGGCAGGTGAGATACGGCCGCTTGTCCCCGATCACGACGGCATCGGAGACATAGGGCGAGAACTTCAACTGGTTCTCGATCTCCGACGGCGTGATGTTCTTGCCGCCCGAGGTGACGATGATGTCCTTCATCCGGTCGGTGATCTTGACGAAGCCTTCATTGTCGATCGAGCCGACGTCGCCGGTGTGCAGCCATCCCCTGGCGTCGATGGTCTCGGCGGTCTTTTCCGGCTGGTTGAGATAGCCCATGAACAGGAAATCGCCCCTGATCAGGATCTCACCCTTCGGGCAGATCGTCACCTCGCCCCACGGCGCGGCCTTGCCGACAGAGCCGAGCTTGATGCGGTCGGAGGGCATCATGGTGGCGACGCCGCAATTCTCGGTTTGGCCGTAGACCTCGCGCATGTCGAGACCGAGCGCGAGATACCAGCGGATCAGATCCGGGGCGATCGGAGCCGCGCCCGTGAAGGCGATCCGGCAGCGATCGAGCCCCAGCATGCGGCGGATGTTGCGAAACACCAGCCGGTAGGCAATGCGGTCGGCGATCCGCAACGACAATGGCGGCGTGTCGCCCTGCAGCCGGTACTCGGTCATGCGATTGCCGATCGCGAGCGCGTGACGGTACATCCAGTTCTGGAACGGTGTCGCGTCCTTCAGCGCGATGGTGATCCCGGAATAGAATTTCTCCCAGATCCTGGGCACCGCGAGGAACGCGGTCGGCTGCACCTCACGCAGATTGTCCGGCACCGTTTCCGGACTTTCGGCAAAATTCATCACCGATCCCAAGGCGAGCGAGACGTAATAACCGCCGATCCGCTCGGCGACGTGGCAGAGCGGCAGGAACACCAGCCGCTCTTCGTGATCGGTGGACGGAAACAGGTCATTGGCGTGGCGCATCTGGTGCGTCACGCTGCGGTTGGAATGCATCGCGCCCTTCGGCGGACCTGTGGTGCCCGAGGTATAGACGAGGATGGCGAGATCGGAAGCCGCGCGGCTTGCGATCAGCTCATGCCATAGGGCCTCGTTGCCGTGGGCGTGGTTACGCCCCAAGGCCATGAATTCGGCGAGCGACATCACCATCGGGTCGGAAAAGCCGCTCAGGCCTTCCATGTCGAACACGACGATCTTTTGCAGGGTCGGACAGCGCGAACGGCAGGTCAGCAGCTTGTCGAGCTGCTCCTCGTCCTCGGCGAACACGACGCGGGTGCGGGAATCATTGATGAGATATTCGACCTGAACCGATGAGTTGGTCGGATAGATGCCTGAGGAGACGCCGCCGGCGCAGAGGATGCCCATATCGGCAAACACCCATTCGGGGACGGCGTTGGCGATGATCGAGGCGACGTCGCCTGGGCGGAAGCCTAAGGCATGCAGGCCATAGGCGATGTCCTTCGAAATCTGCAGCCACTCGCGCCAGCTGGTCGGCTGCCAGATGCCGAATTTCTTTTCGCGGATCGCGGGCCGCTCGCCGCGCGTCTCCACGGCGAGCAGAAAACTCTTGGCGATCGTGTCGGCGACCGTCAGCACCGCCGGTCCGGCCATGCTTAGCTCCTCCTCTGTCGCCTGTTCCGCGCGGTTGGCCTTGGCAGCTTTTCTCTTCCGCGAAACAGGCCTTGAACTTAGACCTAACTCATTCTCAACGCCACGTTTTCTTCTTTTTCCAGCGCCGCTCCCCCCGCGCGCCCTCTTCCTTGGCGCCGAGATAGAACTCCTGGATGTCCTTTGAATTCATCAGCCGCTCGCAGGTGTCGTTCATCACGACCCGGCCGATTTCGAGCACATAGCCATAGTGCGCCGTCTCCAAGCGCGATCTTGGCGTTCTGCTCGACGAGGAGGATCGACATGCCCTGCTCCTCGTTGACGCGGCGGATGATGGTGAAGATTTCCTTCACCAGGATCGGCGACAGCCCAAGCGACGGCTCGTCCAGCAGCAACAGCGTCGGACGGTTCATCAGGGCGCGCCCGATCGCGAGCATCTGCTGCTCGCCGCCGGAAAGTTGCCCGGCCGGCTGGTTCAGCCGTTCCCGCAGCCGCGGAAAATAGCCGTAGACACGCTCCAGATCCTCAGCGACGCCGTCGCGATCGCTACGCGGATAGGCGCCCATCATCAGGTTTTCCCGCACCGAGAGGAACGGAAACACCTCGCGTCCTTCCGGCACGTGGCTCAAGCCCAGCCGCACGATCTTGTCGGCCTCCATGCGCTGGATCGGCTTGCCCAGGAATTCGATCGAGCCCTTCTGCGGATCGAGAATGCCGGAGATGGTTTTCAGTACCGTGGTCTTGCCGGCGCCGTTGGCCCCCAACAGCGTCACGATCTGCCCGCGCGGTACCTCAAGCGAGATGCCGCGGATGGCCATGATCGGCCCGTAATAGCTCTCGATATTGCTAAGCTTCAGGATGATGTCGGATGCGCTCATGCCATCATCCTCATGCGCCCAGATACGCTGCGACGACATCGGGATGACGCTGCACCTCCGCTGGAGAGCCCATCGCCAGCACACGGCCGTAGTTCAGCGCGATCACGCGGTCGGAAACACGATTCACCAGCGTCATGTCGTGCTCGACCATCAGCACGGTGATGCCGAGCTCCGTCTTCATGTCGCGGATCCAGAACGACATGTCGTCGGTCTCCTCGACATTGAGCCCGGAGGACGGCTCGTCGAGCAGGATCAGCTTCGGCTCTGAACACAACGCCCGCGCCAGCTCGATCACCTTGCGCACGCCGTAGGGCAAGCCCGAGATCAGCTTGTCGCGATAGGGCTCGAGATCGAGGAACTCGATCACCTGCTCGACCCGGCGGCGGTGCAGCTTCTCGCCGGCGCGCACGCTCGGCAGGAACAGCACTTCCTGCCAGAGCTGCGTGGTGGAATGGCGGTGGCGGCCAACCAGCAGGTTGGCGAGCACGGTCGCGTTCTCGAACAGTTCGATGTTCTGGAAGGTACGCGCGATCCCGAGTCTCGCGATGTCGTAGGCCGGCTGTTGCGTGATGTCCTGGTCCTCGAAGTAGATCTTGCCCGAGGTCGGCGGATAGATCCGCGAGATCAAATTGAAGATCGAGCTCTTTCCGGCGCCGTTGGGGCCGATGATCGAGAGGATCTCGCCCTTCTCCACCGCAAAGCTGACGGCATCGACCGCTTTCAGCCCGCCGAAATGCAGGGACAGGTTCTCGGCGCGGAAATAGCTCATCGGTTCCGCTCCGATTTCACATAGATCTTCTGCCGCTTGAACGTGGCGCGCTTGTAGAGCGGGAACAGCTGGAAGAAGAGTTTTATCTTCAGCCATCGCCCGTAGAGACCGAGCGGCTCGAACAATACGAACAGCACGATGATGAGGCCGTAGATCGCGCCCTTCAGCCCGTTGGCAGAGGCAAAAGCCGCGACCTTGTCCTGGATATGCGCAGCCGTTTCCCTGCCCGCGCCAAACGTCGCGGCGATGCCCGCGATCACGCCGGGCATGTCGTCCTTCAGGTAAGTCAGGAACGGATCGATCATGACCAGGAAGATCGCGCCCAGCACCGCGCCATGCAGGCTGAAGATGCCGCCGATCAGGATCACGATGATGAACTCGATCGAAAGCTGCAGCGTGAACATTTCCGGGCTGATGAAGGACAGCTTGTGCGCGAACAGCACGCCGGCAAATCCGGTGATCCCAGCGCTGATCGCAAACGACTTCACCTTGTAGAGCGAGACGTTGATGCCCATGCTGCGCGCCGCGGTCTCGCTGTCGCGGATCGCGACAAAGGCGCGGCCTGTCGGCGAGCGCAACAGATTGAGCGTGCCGACGATGGTGAGAATCAACAGGCCGAGACAGAGAAAATAGAATGCCGGACTGTCGCGCGGCACCGTCGTGCCGAGCATCTGGATGGTCTTGACCCGCATGCCCTCGTTGCCACGGGTCACGCTTTCCCAGCGCGCCAAAATTTCCTCGACGATGAGGGCAAAGGAAATCGTCGCGATCACGAGGTAGATGCCCTGCAGCCGCAACGCCGGAAATCCGACCAGCGCGCCGACGATCCCGGTCAACAGCCCCGCGGCCAGGAAATAGACCGGAAAGGGCACGTTGAATTGTTGCAGATAGGCGGCCGTGTAAGCGCCAATGGCGAGAAAGGCAGCGTGGCCAAGCGACGCCTGCCCAGTGAAACCGGTAAGGATCAACAATCCGACGCCGACGGTGGCGTAGATGCAGACGAACACCAGCTGGCTCATGATGTAGCTGGACAGCACGAACGGTGCGATTACCAGCAGCGCGAGCAGGATGCCGTAAGAGACGAAATACCCGCTGTGCGGCACCAGCTTGATATCGTCTTCATAATCGGTCTTGAACAGAAACCGCATGCTAGACCTTCTTGCGCATGTGAGCGCCGAACAGGCCTTCGGGCTTGAGCAGCAGCATCACAAGCAGAACGATGTAGGGCGCGACGTCCTTCCATCCCTGCGGCAGATAGAATCCGGCCATGCTCTCGATCACGCCGATCAGGACGCCGCCCACCACCGCGCCCGGGATCGAGCCGAACCCACCGAGGACGGCGGCCGGAAACGCTTTCAATCCCAGCACCAGACCGACGTTGGAATGAATGAAGGTGATCGGCGCCAGCAGCACGCCGGCGCAGGTCGCAACCGCCGCCGAGATCGCCCAGACGATCGACACGACGCGCTTGACCGGGATGCCCATGTAATAGGCCGCCAGCATGTTCTCCGAACTCGCCCGCATCGCGGTTCCGAGCGTAGTGCGGTTGAAGAACAAATAGAGCAGCGCGCACAGGATGATGGTCGCCGCGATCACCGAGAGCTTGTCATAGGCCAGCACGAGGCTGCCGATCCGCAGCACGCCCTGGCTGAACGGCGTCTCGATCTTGAAGTCGTCGGTTCCCCAGATCATGCCGACCACCGAGCGCAGGAAATAGCCGAGCCCGATGGTCGCCATAATGATGGAGAATTGCGGATAGCCGAGGATCGGACGCACCACCAGCCGTTCGGCCAGCATGCCGAACAGCGCCATGCAGATCACCGCGCCGGCAAAACCTATCCAGTAATTCAGGCCGAGCAGGCCGATGAAGGTGAAGGCAAAGAAGCCGCCCAGCATCATCAGATCGCCCTGGGCGAAATTGACGACCTCGGTTGCCTTGTAAACCAGCACGAAACCAAGCGCGATCAGGCCGTAAACGCAGCCAAGCGCGACGCCGCTGACGAGCTGCTGAACGAAGTCCAGCATCGCTTCCCTCCCCGATGCAGGGCGGCTCTGACGGCCGCCTGTCGCATCCTGCTTTCGCGCCCTTGGAAGCGCTGAAGTCGCATATGTCTTGCCCGGATTGAGCCAAAAGCGCCGACCCCTGTCAACAAAGCGCTGGTTGCCGGGTCTCATCACTATTGCGGAGAAATGCCGGGGGCGGCATTGGCTGAAATCGCAGCGATTTGCCGCCCGTGATTCACGGTGCCGAAACGGTTTCCGGTCCATGGTCCGGCAGCGACAAGCAAATCCGGATCGTCACGCCATCATGACATCAGATCAGTCCGCGCTCGCCGTGCGAGGGTTAACGAAGCGTTTTGACCGCCCGGCGGTCGACGCGCTCGATCTCACGGTTCGATCAGGTGAATTCTATGCGCTGCTCGGGCCGAACGGCGCCGGCAAGACCACGACGCTGCGCATGGTGGCCGGCCTGCTGCGGCCCGATGCCGGGTCGGTTTCGATCCTCGGCATCGATGCGCTCGCCGATCCCGTCGCCGCCAAGCAGATCATGGCGTGGGTCTCGGACGAGCCGATGATTTATGACAAGCTGACGCCGCTGGAATATCTCGAATTCGTCGCCGGTCTCTGGGGGATCAATCCCAGGATTTCGGATCCATCGGCGCACGAACTGCTGTTCTCGCTTGGGCTGGAGCCGCATCTGCACGAGCGCTGCGAAGGATTTTCCAAAGGCATGCGCCAGAAGGTGGCGCTGGCAGGCGCATTGGTGCACGATCCCCGCCTGATCATCCTCGACGAACCGCTGACCGGACTCGACGCCCTGTCCGCGCGCCATGTGAAGGGATTGTTGCAGGAGCGCGTGCGCACCGGCTGCACCGTGATCATGACCACGCATATCCTCGAAGTCGCCGAGCGCATGGCCGACCGCATCGGCGTCATCGCCTCGGGCAAGCTCGTCGCCGAGGGTACGCTCAGCGAGCTGCGCCAACAGAACGGCAGGACCGATACCAGCCTCGAGGACATGTTCATCGCGCTGGTCGATACCGAAGCGGCCGCCGCGTGAGCGCCAGCGCCAATCTCACCTGGTTTGCCCGGCACGAGATCCGGCTGGCATGGCGCGAATGGCTCGCGATGATGACCGGTGGCCGTCGCAAGCGGAAGTACGCTTTCGTGGGCCTGCTGGCCTTTGCCGCCTTCCTGCATCTGCCGGCCTACGCGGTGGTCGGCCGCTTTGCCGATCTGCAAGCCCCGCTCGACAAATCCTCCCTCATCGTGCTGACGGCAACGATCTTCCTGGCCTGGGCCTTGATGCTGTCGCAGGCGATCGAATCGGTGACGCGGGTGTTTTATGCCCGCGCCGATCTCGATCTGATCATGTCGTCGCCGGTGAAGTTGACCACCATCTTCTCGGTCCGGATCGCGGCAATCGCGCTCTCGGTGACCGGCATGGCGCTGCTGCTGTCGACGCCCTTTATCGATGTGCTGGCGATTGGCGGCGGACCGCGCTGGCTGGCCGGCTTCGGCGTCGTCATCGCGATCGGCGTGTCGGCCTCGGCGGTGGCGATCGCGATCACGGTGCTGCTGTTTCGCCTGATCGGGCCAAGCCGGACCCGGCTGGTGGCGCAGATCGTCTCGGCTGTCATCGGTGCCGGCTTCGTAATCGCGCTGCAGATCGCGGCCATCCTGTCATACGGCACGCTGTCGCGGTTCGCGGTGTTGACTTCGGACACGGCGGCCGCGCTTGCACCCGACCCTGACAACCTCGTGTGGTGGCCGGCGCGGGCCGCGCTCGGCGATGGCGAGATCTTGCTACTGTTGTTGGCAAGCGCGCTGGTACTGCTTGGCGCTGCGATGGCGATCTTCTCGCCGCGCTTTGCCGACACCGTCATCCGCGTCTCGGCCAATCCCGCGACCGTCAATCGCGGCCCTCGCATGCGCGCGTTTCGCGCCGGCTCGCGGCAACAGGCGCTGCGCTGGAAGGAATTTCTGCTGCTGCGACGCGATCCCTGGCTGGTGTCGCAGAGCCTGATGCAATTGCTCTATCTGGTGCCGCCCGCCCTGATGCTGTGGCACAGTTTCTCCGACAGCTCGGCGGCGATCGTGCTGATCACGCCCGTCATTGTGATGGCCGCGGGCCAGCTTGCCGGCGGGCTCGCCTGGCTGACGATTTCAGGCGAGGACGCCGCCGATCTGGTCGCAACCGCGCCGATGCCGCCATCGCGCGTGATCCGCGCCAAGATCGAAGTGGTGCTGCTCACGATCGGCGCCGTCTTCGCGCCGCTGATGATTGCGCTGGCTTTTGCCTCGGCCTGGCAGGCTGTGGTGACCGCAGTGGGCGTGCTCGTTGCAACGGTGTCAGCCGCCGCAATCCAGCTCTGGTTCCGCGTGCAGGCCAAGCGCAGCCAGTTCCGCCGCCGCCAGACCTCCTCGCGCATCGCAACCTTTGCCGAAGCCTTCGCCTCGATCGGATGGGCCGCGACGTCGGCGCTGGTGCTGGCGATCCCGATCGCGGCGGTCGTGAGCGGATTGATGACGGCGGCAATCCTGGCCGCGACGTGGAAGATCAGCCCGCGAAGGGAGTGAGGCCGCAGCCAGCAGCGTCGGCCTCGTCATCTACGCTCCAAGCACCTCAATCACCGCCGCCGCAAACGCTTCCGGAGCTTCCTGTGGCACATTGTGCCCGGCACCGGGCACCACGCGATGGACGCGGCGGCCAACGAATTTCGACGCACTCGCGCGGCCGTCGCTCGCGGGAAGGACTCCGTCGGAATCGCCATCCAGCGTCACGGACGGCACCGATATCGCAGGCAGTGACGCCAAGCGTCGCTGCAGATCAGCGTATTGCGGATCTCCGCTGGCCTGACCGAAGCGATGGCGGTAGCTATGGATCACGACATCGACATAATCGGGATTGTCGTGGGCGTCAGCCGTTCGATCGAAGGTGGTGTCATCAAAGTCCCAGTCCGGCGACCACTCTTCCCATAATATCCGCGCGATCTCGCGCCGGTTGGCGGCGAGCCCGGCACGGCCGCGCTCGATCTGGAAATAATATTCGTACCAGAGCGAGGCTTCGTAATCCGGATTGATCGGCACCATCGCGCGGGCAAGATCCTGGATCAGATAGGAGTTCACCGTCACCAGACCCCTGCATCGATCCGGCCACAGCGCTGCGGCCACGCAGGCCGCGCGTCCGCCCCAGTTATGACCGGCGAGCACCGCACGCTTGATACCAAGGGCATCCATCAACGCGATCACGTCGGCGCCGAGCGCGGCCTGCTCGCCCGAACGCAACGTTGCTGTTTCGCGAAAGCGCGTCGCGCCGAAGCCGCGCAGGTAGGGAACGATGACGCGACAACCCTGCGCGGCCAGTTGGGGCGCGACATCGACGTAGGAGTGAATGTCGTAGGGGAAGCCGTGCAGGAGAATGACGGCGGGCCCGTCGATAGGTCCCGTTTCGTAGTAAGCCACGTCGAGAACGCCGGCATCGACGTGGCGAAGCGGTTCCAACCGCGTCGACGACGATGCGCGCGGCGGTGAACCGGCCTGCGCAAACGTCTTGCTAGCCAATCCCGACAAGGCCGCACCAACAATAAGTCGTCGGCGGTCGATCGTGCCAGGCATCGGCTACGCCTTGATCAATTCCATCACCGCCGCCGCAAACGCCTCCGGCTCCTCCTGCGGCAGATTGTGTCCGGCACGCGGGATCACGCGATGAACCCGGCCGCCGGTGAATTTCGGCGCGCTCGCGCTGCCATCGGTCGCGGGCACGACGCCATCACCGGCGCCGTCCAGCGTGATGGTGGGCACCGTGATCGGCGGCTGCGTCGCCAGCCGGCGCTGCAACTCGGCATATTGCGGATCGCCTTCGGCGAGGCCGAAGCGATGGCGATAGCTGTGGATCACGACGTCGACATAGTCAGGGTTGTCGTGGGCGTCAGCCGTACGCTCGAAGCACGGCTCGTCGAACTGCCAGTTCGGCGACCATTGCTGCCACAGGATTTTGGCGATCGCCCGTCGGTTGGCGGCGAGCCCGGCCCGGCCACGCTCGAGCTGGAAATAATACTGGTACCAGAGCGGCACTTCGCGCTCCGGCGGCGCCGGCACCATGGCCTTCGCAATGTCCTGGATCAGGTAGCTGTTGACGGATACCAGTCCGATGCACCGCTCCGGCCACAGTGCAGCACCCACACAGGCCGCGCGGCCGCCCCAGTCGTAGCCCGCGAACACCGCGCGCTTGATACCAAGTGCATCCATCAGCGCCATCATGTCCGCGCCAACCGACGCCTGCTCGCCCGAACGCGGCGTCGCCTTGTCGCGAAATTTGGTCGGGCCGTAACCGCGCAGATAGGGAACGATGACGCGGCAACCCTGTGCCGCGAGTTGGGGCGCTACATCGACGTAGGAGTGGATGTCGTAGGGAAAGCCATGCATCAGCATCACGACCGGACCATCCGCGGGCCCGGCTTCGAAATAGGCGATGCTGAGCACGCCGGCGTCGACCTGATGCAACGGCTCGAGCCGCTTCGAGGATGGAGCCCGCGGAAGGCTAGCCGCTTGCGCATTTCCGGTCACTGCAAACTCCCTGGCAGCAAAGCTTGGGGCAGTTTAGGACGCGCCACGTCAGAACGTAAGGTGCACCTTCATCGATTTCGACCGGTCGCTGGCCAGCTCGAACGCCTCGACGGCAGAGTCGAACGGCAGGGACGCCGTGATCAGCGGCTTCACATCGATCAGGCCCTCGCCCATCAGGCGCAGCGCCAGTTCGAACTCGGGGTCGAAGCGGAACGTCCCGCGCAATTGCAGTTCCTTGGTGACGATCGCGTTGATCGGCAGTGTCATCTCGCCGCCGAGTCCGACTTGCACAATGATGGCGCCGGGGCGCAACAGATCGAGCGCCGAGCGCAACGCGGCCTGATTGCCGGATGCTTCGAACAGCACGTCGAACACACCCTTGCCGGCGCGATAGGGATCGAGCGCGGAGGCTTCTGTCACTGTGTTGACGGTACGGCTCGCGCCGAGCTTGCGCGCAACCGCGAGCGGCGCTTCGGCGATATCGGTCACGACGACTTCCGCAGCGCCGCCATAGCGCGCCACGATGACCATCAACGCGCCGATCGGCCCGCATCCGGTCACCAGCACGCGCTTGCCGAGCAGCGGGCCCGCCTGCTTGCCGGCGTGAAGGCAGACCGCCAGCGGTTCAGCCATCGCGGCTTCGCCGAGCGAGAGCGAATCGGCGATCGGCACGGCCTGCGCCGCATCGACCGTGACGTTTTCGCGAAACCCGCCCTGCACGTGCGGCATCCGCATCGCGCTGCCCATGAAGCGCATGTCCAGGCATTGATTGCGCATCCCTTCGCGGCAATGGATACAGACGCCGCAAGGCTGGCTCGGATTCACCGCCACCCGAATGCCCGGCTTGAGATGCGACACGCCGCTGCCGACCGCGGCGATCACGCCGGATATTTCGTGTCCCAGCGCCATCGGCTGCTGGATCCGCACCGTGCCGAAGCCGCCATGATGGTAGTAGTGCAGGTCCGAGCCGCAGATGCCGCCGGCGGCGATCTTGACGCGCACTTCGTTGGCCGCAGGTGCCGGATCGGGATAGCTGTCGATCCGCAGGTCTTTCGGGGCGTGGATGACGACGGCGCGCATGACTGTTCTCCCTGGTTTCCTGTTCGGCTTACATCGCCGCCAGCATACCGCCGTCGACATAGATGATCTGGCCGTTGACGTAGTCGGAGGCACTTGACGCAAGGAACACGGCCGCGCCGACCAGTTCGTCGGGACGCCCCCAGCGCTTCGACGGAATGCGGGACATCAGCCAGGCGTTGAAGTCGGGATTGCTGACCAGCGCCTGGTTCATGTCGGTCAGCATATAGCCGGGGCCGATCGCGTTGGCCTGGATGCCGCTCGCCGCCCATTCGACCGCCATCGAGCGGGTGAGATTCTTGATGCCGCCTTTGGCCGCGGTGTAGGGCCCGACCGTCGGCCGCGCCAGTTCGCTTGCCAGCGATCCGATGTTGATGATCTTGCCGCGCTTTCGCGCGATCATCCGCTTCGCGGCCTCGCGGCCGATCACGAAGGCGCTGGTGAGGTTGGTCTCGATCACCTTGCGCCACTCGGCGGAGGTGAATTCGACCAGCGGCTTGCGCACCTGGATGCCGGCATTGTTGACGAGGATATCGATCTCGATTCCGGCGGCGTCGAAGCGCTTGAAGGCCTCGACGATATTGGTTTCGTCCGTCACGTCGAAGGCGGCGCCGTCGGCCGCGTATCCCGCGGCGCGCATCTCGGCGACAGCGGTTTCCACCCGCCCAGGGTCGACGCCGTTGACGATCAATCGCGCGCCTGCCTTGGCCAATCCTTCGGCGATGGCGCGGCCAAGTCCGCGCGAGGAGCCGGTCACCAGGGCCGTGCGGCCGGCGAGATCGAATAATGCGTGTGACATGGAGAATCCTTAAACGTTGCTGCGGCGCACGGTCAGATCCGGGCGCTGGTAGACCGCGGGCAGCAGATCGATGCAGAGGCCTTCGCCCTCCATCGGATAGACGTACCCGTCCTTGATCGCCGGCATGTTGGTGACGAGTTCGTTGTACCAGCCCTTGTAGAAGGCGCGAACAGATTCCTGGATCAGCGTGTTCGGCTGGCTGAACGACATGTGGATGGCGGCCGCGAATCCGACCGGGCCGATGCAATCGTGCGGCGCGAAGGGACGGTGATAGGTCTCGGCCATCGCCGCGATCTTGCGCCCTTCGGTGAGGCCGCCGGTCCAGCACAGATCGGCCATCACGACATGCATCGCGTCGCGGTCGAGCATGTCCTTGTAGGGATAGCGCGAACCGAGCGTCTCGCTGGCGCAGACCCAGACGTCGGTCGAGCGCGCATATTCCGCCAGCGCCTGCGGCGAGTTCATGCGGATCGGATCTTCGTACCAGGTCGGCTTGTACGGCTCGAGCGCCCTGGCGATCTTCTTGGCGGTCGGCAGATTCCACAGCGAATGGAATTCGACCATGATCTCCATCTTGTCGCCGACCGCCTTGCGGATCTTCTCGAACGGCTCGATGCCTTCTTCATCTGCTCCGCGGATGATGAACAGGCCCTGGTTCTCCTGCGCCGCCGGATCGAACGGCCAGATCTTCATGGCGCGTGATGCCGCTTTCCAGCAGGCTCTCGGCCACCGCGTCGGCGCGGTTCATGAAGCCGTCGAGGTCTTCATAGGGACCGTCGGAGACGCCGAGGTTCCAGTTGGACACCGGCTTGATGTTGGTCGAGCGGACGTACTGATAGCCCGCGCAGGTGTTGTAGATGCGCTGCTTGTCGCGACAGAGGCCGCCGAGCATCTGATGCACGGGCTGGTGGCAGACCTTGCCGAACAGATCCCACAGCGCGATGTCGATCGCGGAAGCGGCGCGATATTCGACGCCGGTCGACGACTGCGCCATCGGCAGGTTCAGCATGTCGCGATGGATCGCCTCGATATGCAGCGGATTGCGGCCGAGCAGCCGTCCCGCAAAGGTGTCGTGGATCTGCGCCTCGACCGCGCCTGCGCCATAAAAGGTTTCGCCGAGGCCGATGATGCCGGCGTCGGTGTGGACACGGACCCACAACACGTTGGCGAATTCTTCCGTGCGCAGGGTCTCGATCGACGTGATTTTCACGGCAGGTTTCCTCCCTTGAAACTTGCCCTCCGCGCCGCGGCCAGCCGAGGCAGGAGGACTTTTTGTTCGTTGCGGCTTGTTCGTTGCGGCGGTCGATTTGTCCAGTCGCGACGGGCTGCAAACTAACCTCTCTTGTAATATATCACAACATGTTTTAAGATGATCACAAAGGTAAGCGCCCCGGCGACAATGCGGGGCGCATGCGGAGGAACCGGGATGGCAAAGCGCAAAGGCGCTCTCGAGCTGGTGCGTGCGGACGCAAGTGACGTCCCGAACCGGCGCAACCGCGTCAACTTCTTCGAGCTCGCCTACCAGCGCATCGAAGACCTGCTTGTCAGTTGCGAATTGAAGCCGGGCCGGTTCCTGACGGTGCAGGAACTGCAGACCGTGACCGGCTTCGGACGAACGCCGGTGCACAACGCCGTCAACCAGTTCGCCGCCGATACGCTGATCATCATCCGGCCGCGCCACGGCCTGCAGATCGCGCCGATCGATCTGGCGCGCGAGCGGTTGCTGCTGGGGCTGCGGCGCGACGTCGAACGCTTCGTGGTCAAGCTCGCGACGGAGCGCGCCAGCCTTTCCCACCGCAATCAGGCGCTCCACATCGAACGCGTGCTGAAAGAGAAACGCGACAGCATCACGCTCGACGAATTCAACAAGCTTGACCGGCGCATCAACGCGCTGCTGCTGGCCGCCTCCGGCGAGCCCTTCCTGACGCACACGATGCGACCGCTGCATACGATCTACCGCCGCATCGGCTTCATCCATTATCGCTACATGCCCGGCCACACCGACCTTTCCGGCTCCATCGATCGTCATGGTGTGATCCTCAACGCGTTCGCAAACCGGCACGTCGACCGCGCCGCGGCGGCGACCGATGCGCTGATCGACCTCGTGGACGCGATGTTCGAGGGAATGGAATCCGACATCGATCCGAGCCTGCTGGATTGCAGCATCGAGCCATTGTTCGACACCTAGACTATCAATCCACAACCACGGGGGAATAACGACCATGACCACGGCAGTCCTTCCACAACGCGCGGCGATGGATAGCGCCGTCCGTTATCTCATCGGCAAATACACCCCCAAGGGCAACAAGGTCGGCTGGCTGATGATGGCCTCGATCCTGGTCGAAGCCTGGGACCTCTATTCGATCGCGTTCGTGCTGATCTTCATCCGCGAACAGTATCAACCTGATCCGCTGCTGCTCGGGCTTGCGGCGGCCGGCACGCAAGGTGGTGCGTTGATCGGCGCACTGATCGGCGGCTGGCTGTCCGACAAGATCGGCCGGCGCATCATGTTCCTGGTGACCATGATCCTGTTCATCATCCTGGCGCTGGCGCAGGCCTTCGTCACCAGTATCGGCGCGCTCATCGTCATCCGCTTCCTGCTCGGCGTGCCGCTCGGAAGCGATATCTCGACCGGCTACACCTACATCATGGAATCGATGGCCAAGGGCGAGCGCGAGGTGATGGGCAACCGCTGGCAGTTCATGTTCGCGGTCGGTGAAGTCCTGACGCTGGGCGTGATCGCGATCTTCCTCGTTCTCAACCTCGACCACGAGATCGTGTGGCGCGTGACGCTCGGGCTCGGGGCGCTTCCCGCGCTCATCATTCTCGTCATGCGCAGCGACGTGCCGGAGACCGCGGTGTGGCTGGTGCAGCAGGGTCGCTTCCGCGAGGCCAAGCAGGTCGCACGCGAGATGTACAACGATCCACTCGACATGCTTCCGAACGAGGACATCGTGGTGCCGAAACCGCATCCGACGGCCTTCCTCGCCGATCTGCGCAAGGATCCGATCCGATGGCGCGCGACGCTCTACGGCTGGATCGCCTGCTTCGCACAGGCGAGCGAGTTCTCGACCTTCGCTTTCTATCTGCCGGTGATGTTCGCGATGGTCGGCGTCTCCACGATCCTCGGCAACAACCTCGTCACCATGGCGCTGTTTTCGTTCGCGGCGGTATCCGGCTGGGTCGGACCGTTGCTGACGCCCAAGATCGGCCACCGCGGCATCGGCATCGCCGGCTTTTCGATCGTGCTGGTGTCGCTGCTTGATCGCCGCCGCGGCACTTTACACCGACCACAAGTACATCCTGCCGTTCGCCGCGGCCGGCATGCTGTGGGGGCATTACTGGGATGCGTCGAACTGCATGACGATTCCAACCATGGTGGCGAAGCCCGAATACCGCGGCACCGCGAGCGGCTTTGCCTACATGTTCGTCAAGCTGCCGTCCTTCCTCGCGATCTTCCTGTTCCCGTCGCTGTTCGCGGCGATCGGCCAGGCCAATGCCACGTTGCTCGTCGCCATCTTCCCGCTGATCGGGCTGATGGCTGCGATCTTCATCCTGCCGGAGGTCTACGGCTACGAGCACGATTGAGGCAGGCCACCCTGCGAACCGGCGGCCACGGACGTCGGTTTCGCATATTTGACCGGCGCGGCGATGACGGCCGGCGGAATGCGCGTTACAGTGCGGGCGTAGCTTCGAGACGAGCCGTACCATGTTACGATGCATCGCCGCCGTCTTCGCCCTGTCGTGCCAGCTGATCGTATCGGCTGCGGCCGAGGAACCCCTGCGCAGCGAATGCTTCGCGATGGCCAACGCGCCGCCGCGGGCGACACCCGTCAGCCTCACGCGCATCGCGGCCAAGACGGACGAGGTCGCGATCACCTATGCCGGCCATTCGACCTATTACATCGACACGCCGGGCGGCATTGCGGATCGCGACCGATTATAATGGCGCCTACCGCACCGACCGCCTGCCCGACGTCGTCACCATGAACCGCGCCCACAGCACGCATTACACGCTGTTCCCCGATCCGAAGATCGCGCACGTGCTGCACGGCTGGGGTGACGACGGACAACCCGCCCATACGCGATGCGCGTCGGCGACGTCTATATCCGCAACGTCACCACCGACATCCGCCGCTACTGGGGCGAGGGTTCCGGCGGCGAGATGATCAAGGACGGCAACTCGATCTTCATCTTCGAGGTCGCCGGCCTCTGCATCGGCCATCTCGGCCATTTGCACACCAGGCTCGACGACACCCAATTCGCGGCGATCGGCCGGCTCGACATCGTGATGGTGCCGATCGACGGCACCTACACCATGTCGCTCGACGGCGTCTCCGAAATCACCAAACGCCTGCGCGCCGCAGTCGTGCTGCCGATGCATCGCTTCGCCACCCCGCTCGACGAATTCATGCGCCTGATCGGCCAGCAATTCGAGATCGACCAGCGCAGCGACCGGACACTGAAGATATCGCGGGACACGTTGCCGGGTACGCCGACGGTGATCATTCTGAACGGGGTTTGAGACGAGCATCGAAAGGTTGATACCGTCATTGCGAGCGAAGCGACGCAATCCATAGCGCGGCATAACGGATAGATGGATTGCTTCGTCGCTTCGCTCCTCGCAATGACGGGGAACAAGATCCATGGAGTGACATTGATGGCCGCCAGCACTGCACCCGCCTCCAAGAGCGGGCTTTTTGCCGATCCGCGCGAAGACTGGCTTGCGCAATATTCCGAGGACATCATCGACCCCGAGCGCCCGATCGTCGATCCGCACCATCATCTCTGGGATCGCGGCGGGTTGCGCTACTTGATCGAGGAGATGCGCGACGACATCGCTTCCGGCCACAACATCATCGCCACCGTCTATGTCGATTGCCGCTCGATGTATCGCTCCCACGGCCCGGAGGCGTTCCGCCCGGTCGGCGAAGTCGAGTTCGCCAACGGCGTCGCGGCGATGTCTGCCAGCGGCGGCTACGGCAGGGCTGCGATCTGCGCCGGCATCGTCAGCCACGTGAATTTGCTGCTCGGCGACGGCGCCAAGCCGGTGCTGGAAGCCGAAATCACGGCCGGCAACGGCCGCTTCCGCGGCATCCGGCATTCTTCCGCCTGGGACGAGGATCCCGATGTGGCGCACATGTATGCGAGCCGGCCGAAGGGGCTGCTGCTGGACCCGGCCTTCCGCAAGGGTTTTGCCTGCCTGGCGCCGCTGGATCTGAGCTTCGACGCCTGGCTGTTCCACCCGCAGATCGGCGAACTCGCCGACCTCGCCCGCGCCTTTCCGGATACCAGAATCGTGCTCGACCATTGCGGCGGCCCGGTTGGCATCGGCCGCTTTGCAGGCAAGCGCGAGGAAACCTTTGCAGTCTGGAAAGCCTCGATCCAGAACATCGCCAAATGCCCCAACGTCGTCGTCAAGCTCGGGGGGCTTGCGATGTGCCTGCTCGGCTACGACTTTCATATGAGGCCACAACCGCCTTCGTCCGGACAGGCGGCCGACGCGTGGCGCCCTTATATAGAGACCTGCATCGAGGCCTTTGGGCCCAACCGGTGCATGTTCGAGAGCAATTTTCCACCGGATAAAGGGCAATGCAGCTATCAGGTGATCTTCAATGCATTCAAGCGCATCGCCGCGCAGTATAATGAGTCGGAGAGGACCGCGCTGTTCTCGAGGACGGCGACGGATTTTTACCGGCTGAAACTCGTGTGATCGGTAGCCATGGATGACACCGTCATCATACGCCCGCTCCGCGAACTGGATGCGGAAGCGGTTGTCACTCTCTACACCGAGGTAGCGGCCGTCGAGCCGCGCCTCGGACCGATCAGCCTGTCCCAATGGCAGCGCTTCGCGAAACTGCCGCAGAACAACGGCTGCCGCGATTTTCGGGTTGCTGAACAGGGCGGCCGCCTGGTCGGGCTCGCCGAATTGTCGCTGCGGGTCCAGGGCGCGCTCGGTTTGCGTTTCCTCAAGATCGTGGTGACGCCCGGCGCGCGACGACGGCGAATTGGCTTGCGGCTGTTCGACGAAGTGCTGGCGATCGACAGACCCGACAGCGACGTTTCGGTGAAGACGCTGGTCAGCCCGGAGTGGCATTCCGGAATGGAATTCGTCTCCGCGCTGGGATTTGCGCACCTCGAATCCGAGATCAGCATGCGGTGCACCGAGCCGATGGAGCCGGTCCAGGCCGCCGGACGGGTGGCGGTCGAGCGGGCCGGCGATGCCGCGCCTTATGCCGCCGATGTCGCCCGGATCCACAATCTGGCCTATGCGGCCGATGCGTCGTTCCGGCCTTATTCGCCGGAGGAGATGGCGCTCGTGCTCGACGACTATGAACTGTGGATCGTCTCCGCCGACAGCCAGTTGGCCGGATTTTGTCTGGTCGAACCGGAGCACGATACGCTGTGGATCGAGTTCGATCGCGGTCGATCCGGCGTGGCAGGCGCGCGGGCTCGGCAAGACGCTGTTGTTTCACGTGCTCGATGCCCACGCCGTGTCCGTCAACTATCCATGCTGGCTGAGCGCCTCCAGCAAGAATCCGATGGCGTTGTCGATGTACCGGCACCTCGGCTTCAAGCCGCAGCATGAAACCTGCCGCTTCAGCGCCACACGGCGGTGAGCTGATCGCCGCCCGCGCGCGACGCGTTCGGTTAGCGAGCTCTCAAGCCCACTCGCCTTTGCGGAACACCGGCACGCGGCGGCCGTCGGTGTGAATGCCGTCGATGTCGGTCTGCGCAGAGCCGATCATCCAGTCGATGTGAATCAGGCTCTTGTTGCCGCCCTGCTCGGCGATCTGCTGCGGCGTCAGATTGCCGCCATCGATGAAGCATTTCGAATAGCATTGGCCGAGTGCGATATGCGAGGCGGCGTTCTCGTCGAACAGCGTGTTGAAGAACAATAAGCCGCTCTTGGAGATCGGCGAGGAGTGCGGCACCAGCGCCACTTCGCCGAGCCTTCGTGCGCCCTCATCGGTATCGAGCACCTTGTTCAGCACTTCCTCGCCGCGCGAAGCCTTGGCCTCGACGATCCGCCCTTCCTCGAACTTCACCGCGATGTTGTCGATCAGCGTGCCCTGATAGGACAGCGGCTTGGAGGAGATCACGTGCCCGCTGACGCGCCGGCAATGCGGCGTGGTGAAAACTTCCTCGGTCGGGATGTTGGCGTTGCAGATGATGCCGTTCTTGGCGGTGGAGGCGCCGCCTTCCCATTCATGGCCGTCGGCGAGCCCGATCGTCAAATCGGTGCCGGGCCCGGAATAATGCAGCGCGT
>CAVZGZ010000045.1:0-102625 GCA_963774775.1 uncultured Alphaproteobacteria bacterium | reverse complement strand
AGGCCTTCTCCAACTCTACGGGAAGCGTTTCCGTAGCAACCGCTTTGAACGACATCGTCACCTCTGGTAGCGCCGGCATCAACGCGTACAATCAGGCGGCGTCCATTTCACAAGTTGGTGGAGTGACGACAAGTTCGATCTCGGTAACAGCTAGCGGCGCGATCAACTCGGGCACAATGCTCACTGGGGCGGGCAACCGGCCCGCCGGGACTCCGCAGGATATAGGGGAGGAACGACTAACGCGCCTAACGCTGCGGTGTTTGGTAACGTGACCATTGACAATCTTGCCAATATTGTCGCCGCTGTAGGTGGTGACGGCATCGCGGTTATGAATGATGGCAGCGGTGATGTGACGATCAACGATCATTCCAACACGACGATCGTGGCCAGGGATGTTTTCGGTATCACCGCCTCCGCCTATGGGGTCGGCAAGGTTTCAATCACCACAGCGGCGGGCGACAGTATCAATTCTGGCTCAGACGGCATTCAGGCAATCAATCTGGCAACAGCAGTTGCTGCTCGGGTCTGGCTCAACCGTGAGCGTAACGCTGGCACACGGCTCGGTCCATTCCGAGGTGTTCATCTTACGCCAGGTGGCTCGCAGCCTCAGGGCATTTCGGCAGGTTACTACCCAGGTAGTGTCGGCGCCTCAAGCACCAACGTCAATCGGACACCGTTCTTATCGACAACTTTGCCAACGTCATCGCCGACGCCGGCTGGGGCGTCGACGCGTACAACTATGGCAATGGCAATGTCACGCTGATCGACGAAGCAAACACGAGCGTATTCGGCGCGCAATACGGCATCGCAGCTTACTCAAATAGCTCCGGAACTGGAAGTTCCGGAGATGTGAACATCACGGTCGCCATCAATGCAACGATTACCACCGGCGCTCTCCACGGCCAGTCCGGCATCGCTGCCAGCGTGAACCATGGCGGAAATATTTCGATTACGACTTCCAACGGCGACGTCATCAACTCCGGCGGCACCGGGATACAAGCAAATATCGCATCGACGAGCGCTTCCACCTCGAAGTCAGATCTTGATCAATGCGGCTGGGACGATCAACTCAGGTTTCAACATGGCGCAGCGTGGCGGCCAACCCGGCGGAATGTGGGTCGGTTACTCCCCCGGCAGTGGGAACACGGTCACCCCGAACGTGCACGGCAACGTCGTTCTCGGGAACTTCGGCCGTAATCAAGGCAACTTCTGGGTAGGCATCGGGCTCTATAACTGGGGCGTCGGCAACGTCACAGCGACGCTCGCGTCATCCTCGGCCGTTGCCGGTGTAGCGGCGGGCCTGAACGTTTTCGCAAACGGCGGGGGCAATGTCACCATCGCCAACAGCGGAACAGTGACGGACCTGAGCGGTTACGGAATTCTCGCCGGAACCGGCAACGGACTTGCGACCGCAGGCAACGGTATCATCTCCATCACGAATTCTAATGCGGTTACCTCGCTCGGTGCACTCAACAGCTCGGTTCTCCAGCTCAACAATTGGAGTACGCAAAACGCAACCTTCACGAATTCGGCAAGCGCGACGGTGACGTCGAATCTGTTCGCGACCAGCAACTTGAACCTGGCCTTGGACCTCTATAACGGCACCCTGAGCGCCAACACCGGCGGCATCATCGTCAATAATTCGGGACTAATATCTGGCAATGTGTGGCTTGGAACGTCGTCATTCAATCCTGTCGGGATAACGTTCAACAATGCCGTCGGTGGCGTGTGGAATGTCGATGGATTGAACCTTTTTAAACGCGAATACCAATGCGATCAACAATTCAGGAACGATCCATGTTACCGGAACTGGAATTTTCACTTCCCCGGCCACACTCGCATTCAGCAACTCCGGCGTGGTCGGTATTCAGCCGAATAGCGAGGCCCTCATCTTCGGCAATGTCTCCGGCAGCGGGACGTTTACGATAGGCGACCGCTCCGCTCTCCGGAGTTGGGGGGCACGGTTGCGGCAGGACAGACTATCTCCTTCGCCGATGGTAATGGTTCGCTGACGCTCGACAATCCCTCGGGTTTCACGGCACGATCGCGCGGGACCTGCGATCGGAGATCTCATCGACCTTCTGGGCGGCATCATTGTCGTTAGCGCCAGCGTTATCGGTTCGACGCTCACGGTTACCGAGGCAAACAGCCAAACCCTCAGCTATCAGGTCTCGGGCGTCCAAGCCGACACCGATTCTAACGTGCTGTCGGCGGACAAAATTGTTCTGGTTCCGACCACGGCAATCATCGAATCTGACAACGCTCCGCATGCCTTCGCCTCGGCTTCGGGGACGTTCTACATTCTCGCCAACGATACGATTTCTGGAACGGGTGTTGGATTCAGCGTAATTCGTCCGACGTCAACCCGGCTGACTACAATACTCTCCAGATCAATCAGACTTCTTCCATTTCGGTGTCAGGCACAGGTGTCAACCTGGTGTCGGCTGGAGCCAATATTGCGCTCGTCAACGCGGGCAGCATCAGTTCGTCGGGCGGCGCCGGCATCTCGACAAATTCCGGAACCGGTTCAACCGACATCATCGACTACGGCAATGTGTCGGGTAGCACCGTTGGAATCGGCGCCCGTATCAGTGGCTCCGGTCCGCTCAACATAGTTGTAGGCGGCCCAGCAACGGTTTCCGGCGGAACATCAAACGGAATTTCGGCAATTTCGACGCTGGGTGCGGTGAATGTAACCACAGCCTCCGGAGTGACGGTGAATTCCGGAGCCGTCGGTATTCTCGCCCAGAACCAGGGCACCTCGGTTCCGGCCGGAAGCAGCTCGATTTCGATCTCAACATCTTCGGGTACGATCAATGCGGGGACGACCGGCATTTCGGCGTCTTACTTGCTGGGATCAAGCACGCCATCGAACATACCCAATCCGCCAAACACGGCCGTCCATGGCGACATCGATATCAACAACGCTGCCGCGATCAATGCTGCAACCGGCGTTGGCATTTCTGCTGTCAATTATGGTGTAGGCAACGTCTCGGTGTCGAGGCCAGAATTCGACAATTACGGCGACCGCTGCAGGGGCGACCACTCCGGGCGTTACCTCAACTCAATACGGGATATTCGCGTTTAATTACGGATCTGGCGACACGACGGTGACAACGGGATATACCTCGTCCATCAATTCCGGCGGCACGGGGATCAATATCTCGAACCAGGCTACTGCAGTGGGAGCCGGTGCAGCCAGCACTGTGACCGTTCTAGCACTCGGTTCGATACATTCCGGCGCAAACCTCAACAATTCTGGCAGCGCTCCCTCGGGAATCCAGGCTGGGTTCAATCCCAATAACGCCGGAGTATTCAACGCGAACGTCGCGGGTGATCTGCTCGTCAATGATAGTGCAAACATATTGGCCGACGCCGGTGACGGCATTAATGCTTACAACTATGGAATTGGAAACGTTGCGGTAAATATCGGATCTGGCGTCACGATCCAGGCCCTGACCTCCGCCGCTTCTGCATCCGGAAAGTCTCCGTATGGAATCGGCGCCTCCAATTATGGTCCCGGCGATATCAACGTCACGACTTCCAGCGGCGATCTCATCACGTCCGGCAGTTCCGGAATCAACGCAACCAACCTGGCGACGGCGATCGACGCCGCGGCGGGTGCGCTGGTTACAATCTATGCCGCAGGATCTGTTCACGCGGGCACGGTTCTAACCAACAATGGCTCTCAACCTTCGGGATTATCCGCCGGCTTTTCGGGGGCACAAGCGCTGCGACGAACCTGAATGTAAACGGCACTGTCATCGTCAACAACGATGCCAATATCGTTGCAGACGCGGGTCTCGCCATTAACGCCTACAACTACGGAAACGGAGACATAATCGTCAATGATGCGTCCGGGACCACGATTTCCGGAGCGCTGTATGGCATCGAAGCTCACGCCGAAAGCGGCGGCGGCACAGGAAACGTTGCGGTCAACGTCTATTCCGGCGCGACCATAAACGCGACGTCGAGTTATGGAATCCTCGCGCTCAGCACGGATGTCGGCAACGTCTCGGTGATTACCGGATCTGGCGACACCATCAACGCCGGAAGCGTCGGGATCAATGCTGTCAACGAAGCCGCCGCAATTCCTGCGTCGGCAAACAGTTCGATTGTTGTTACCGCCGATGGGACGATAAATTCGGGCACCGCGTTGACGGGTACTGGAAGGCCTCCGGCTGGAATTGCCGCCGCCTATCTTGGCGGTAGTGTCATTCCTACGACTTTTCCTCTAACTTCGATATTTGGCGAAGTTGTCGTCAACAACTTCGCAAATATCAACGCCGCGGCTGGCGATGGCATCCGAGCCTTTATATACGGCATTGGCGATGTCACCGTAAAGGACGGTGCGGGATCGATCGTACTTGGCGGCAATACTCCTACCATCGGCTATGAAGTCGGAAGTCAACGCTTCGAACTATGGCTCCGGAAATATCGACGTCTCGACCGCCGCCGGCATTTTGATCGATTTAAGGCTCGGCGGTTCGGGTATCGTTGCGCTGAACACGGCTCCGGCTCCCTGGCCTGGCAGCACATTTTCTATTCCGTCAACCAGTCACGTGTCGGTCCTCGCTTACGGCACCATCGAAGTCCGGTTCGGTCCTGACCGGCAGCAACGATCCAGCTGCCGGCATTCTGGCAGCTACAATCCGAACAATACCGACGCGGCAGACGACAACGTCCACGGCAATGTCTCGATCGACGATTACTGCCCAACATCCTGGCGGTGGCCGGGACCGACGGCATACGCGCGGTCAATTACGGTACCGGAACTATCACCATCATTGCCGAGGCAGGGGCGACCATTACCGGCGGGCGCTATGGCATCGGGGCTTTTGGCTACGATGGCGGCGACGTGAGCGTCACGAACCACGCGACGGTGACCGGCACCACCGCGGCGATCGATGCGACGACAACCTCAACCGGTGCCGTTACAATCGATAACTACGGAACCATCACAGGAAATGTCGTCTCCGACAAGGCGGCGTTCCACAATGAAGCCGGTGCCATCTGGAATGTCGCGGGCACCAGCACGTTTGCAAGCGGCACCGATACCCTTATCAACGACGGTGCGGTCAACGTGCAGTCCGGCAGTCTCGACATCGGCGCTGCCGTCGCCGGCACCGGCACATTCACCATTGCGGATGGAGCGACGCTGGAGTTTGGCGGCGCGGTCACGGCGGGCGAAGTCGTGAGCTTCCAGGGGAGCCACGGGACCCTCATCCTCGACCACTCTTTGTCATCACCGTTTGTTGGACAAATTGCGAATTTGACCGGCACGGCGAGCGTGCACGACAATATC
Source organism: uncultured Alphaproteobacteria bacterium (assembly GCA_963774775.1). Lineage (GTDB taxonomy): Bacteria > Pseudomonadota > Alphaproteobacteria > Rhizobiales > Xanthobacteraceae > Bradyrhizobium. Next base: position 97,320 of record CAVZGZ010000045.1, on the reverse strand, counting down.
GATCTGTTGGACCTGACTTGGGATGGAACGGAATCGGCCCACTATCTCGCGACCACAGCGGTCAGTGGTGTCTTGACTGTCGAGGACGGCCATGGGCATTCGATCAACTTCAATTTGACTAATTATACGGGAGCCGGAATTTTTACGACGCAAGATGATGGTCACGGCGGCACCCTTGTTTTTGATCCACCGGCTCCGACGGTTCCTTCGGCATTCGCGACGCTTTCCGTCGCCTCGAAGGACGCGGAAGAGTTGCCGTGGCACTCGCCAGCTGCCGCTTCGATTGCTGGTCATTTTTCGTTAGGTGAGCCTTTAGCCGGCGCAGGTACCTATCGGGGCATCGACCATTCCCGAGACCCCGCGAACGAACCTGGAGCTGGTTCCGCTGCGAATGAGCTCGTGGAATCGCATTCGGTCACTCTGGGCCACGCGCAATTACCGTCGCTTTCGGGCGGCTTAGCGCAAGCGTACGAGCATATCATTCCGATACCGCACGCGAACGATGCCGTTATGCAAGGAATTATGCGGATCGGTGGCGGAGCCGGCGGCGACACGCTGGCATTTAAGTCTGGGGTGGCCGGCCCTGATGGGGAGAGCTCTTTTGAATATAGTCGCGCCCAGATCACACCGGATCAGTTTGCAAGTTACCCGGACCTTCACGCGATGATGCGATCGACCTCCGGCGGGGCTGACGCACTTGCCGACCATGAGCAGGGCAGCTTTGCAGCCGTAACTGTACCGCCTAGCCTGACCCATGCCGACAATTTTGCATTTTACCACATTTGAGGAAACGAGTTGCGACTGACCCAAAATGGCGAAGCGGCTCGAGACGTTCTCACTATAAAATCGAAAATGCGATTTCTAACAGTGACGCCCGTTGCCATAGGATTACGAATCAAGATGAGCGCGTTGGCCGCGGCGCGTTGCCCGCGTCTGGCGGATCGGGAAGGCGTCATTGTTGGCCTCGGTCGTTTTCAAAGCAGCGTTCGGGTACTTTTCGACGGCTCCAAATCGCCAACGACACGCACCGGGACTATATTGAGCAAAGTCCATCCGCCGAGGAGTGATGAGCACTTGCCCGAGGGACCGATTTCCGACGCGCTCTATCGCGCCCGCGAAGGGGGCCAATATTCCATAACGCGTCATACGCGAAGATCGACACGGAGACAGCTCGCGATGTCGCTTCTGTGCCGGATTCGCCCGGCGGGGATCCAGAGCGGTCCACGGTGCCAGGTGCGCCACTAATTTCACGGCAGTCATCCCTGCGGCTTTGCTGAATTTGCGAGGGATCGAGTTGCGTCGCGCATGCGTCTATAATCGCCGGGCAGAAACATCGCGAATGTTTCCCTAACGCGCGCCGCGGGCGTAACCTCAACCGAGGCTTCAGGAGTAATATCCGCGGTCAGACGAAAATCGTCCGCTCCCGGCCATCGACGAGCGACGACGTCGCTAACCGCAGGCGCTAAGTCTTTGCCCTCACCAAAACACTCATCGTAGGCGAACAAAAGGACAAGAAGTACCGATACGATAACAAGAGGATACCTGGAAATTGGCATCTTAGTGCGCGCCTTCTCAAATTGGAGGCGACGATGCTCTGGGGATGCTGAACAGCGCGTTTAGTTCGCAAGTCGATCGGTCAGGACGGTTCCTGCTTCGTAAACCCCTGACACGTAAACCTTTCGCTCACCAATGCTCTAAAGACGCTGACAACCAGCTTCCCTCACCGGTCGGCAATGAGTCTCTGCCATTTAGAGGCAAAGACAAAAGGGGGCACCATGTTCGTCGCTATCCGAATTATGATCTTGATCGCGAGTGCATACGCCGGCTCTGCTGTTGCAGAGATGCAGTTCGCTCCCTTGTCGAATTCTGCTTTGTCGTCTCAGCCGTGAGATACGCGATCCTCGCGCATGTGCTGGCACAGCCGGCATCGGGCATCATCACCGCAAGCGTGATGGGTTGCTCCTGCTGACGAGCAAGCTCGATCCCTCGGACGTGGTCTCGCATGCAACGCTCATCGGCTTATGGGTGCAGCCATCGGTCTCGATCGAGAAGGGTGATTGTTTGCCGACATAGCGGTCAAATGTTCTGTTGAAAATGTGGATGCTACTCAGAGCGCTGCGACCTCTGCCACGATTTCGCCTCTGAGCGATCGGCTAATTCCTCAGTGTCATGCAGCAATTCGCGCGAGGCATTGGGTGCCCGATTTGACGCTCTGGAATAAGCTAACGCGCAGGGAGCAGCGAATTGTCGTCAAGCTGTTCGGCGGCGGGTCAACGCATGGCGACAGCCTGATCGAGACGGTCAACCTCATGCGGCTGGGTCTCATCACCGAGAACGGCTTGACCTCCGCCGGCCTCGAGGTATTTGTCGCTGCGTTCGAAGCGCAGCGTGAAGCGCGAGAGTTGGAGGTCGTGTCATAGATTTGGTGGTGCCACGGGAACTGCAGACCCGGCTGGGAGATGTCAGGAGTCAGTTGGACTGGTCGGTTACGCTGCTGGACCAGTCGATTTCTAAACTGAAAAATACTTGGCGACCAGTAAGCCCAGCAGGACTGTGCCTGACACGCCAAATATCGCGATCATGTTGATTAGGTTTCCGACGGCGACGGAAACTGTCGTGGCACAGCTCGGTGCCGAAGTCGGATTGGACTTCTTTTGCTTCGGCCTTTGCCTGTGTGTAGCGAAAACCTTATCCGAGTTGATGGCGTGACGGAATCGCCTAAGCTGGCTGAATGATCGGGCTGTTCTGTTTCGTTCTGGCCGTCCTGGCTTCGCCATTCAAGTCGAAGTTGCGGCTTGAAGCCGAGAACGCGGTACTTCGACGTCAGTTGATTGTCTTGAGGCGTAGGCTGCCTGGCCGCATCCGGCTCACGAACAATGATCGCTGGTTCTTGATCCAGCTGTTTCGCTGGTTTCCATCAATCCTGATGGTTCTCACAATCATCCGGCCCGAGACGCTCGTGCGTTGGCACAGAGCCGGATTTCGCTGCTACTGGCGTTGGAAGTCGCGCCCACATGGAGGGCGACCGCAGATCGACACCGAGCTGCGCGTATTGATCCGGCGGATCAGCGTCGAAAATCCGCTTTGGGGCGCGCCACGGATTCACGGCGAACTGCTCAAGCTCGGGTTTGAGGTCGCCCAATCGAGCGTCGCCAAGTACATGGTCAAGCGGCGGGGGCCGCCCAGCCAGGGATGGCGGACTTTCTTGCGCAACCACGCGCCGGACATTGCCGCCATGGACCTATTCGTAGTTCCGACTGTTGGTTTCGACCTGCTCTATGCCCTGGTCATCGTGCGGCTCGACCGCAGAGAGCTCGTCTGGATCAACGTCACAGCAAATCCGACGGCCGAATGGGTTGCCCGTCAAATCACGGAGGCATTTCCCTGGGATGAGGCTCCGCGCTATCTCATCCGCGATCGGGACCGGATCTATGGCAGCGTTGTCACGCGCCGATTGCGCGCCATGGGCATCCGGGACAAGCCCACCGCACCAGCCTCGCCTTGGCAGAATGGCTTTGCCGAACGGCTGATCGGATCGATCCGGCGCGAGTGTGTGGACCACATCATTGTCTTGGGCGAGATGCATTTGCGTCGGGTCCTGAAATCCTACGCCGACTATTACAATTACGTCAGAACGCATCGATCCTTGAACGGGGATGCGCCGGTCCCTCGCCCGGTTCAGCGAACCGGCGTGATCAGTTCACGCGCCATCCTGGGTGGACTTCACCACCACTACGGCCGGGTTTGAGTTTTCGGTACACACACCTCGCCTGATGCGGACACCGCGCGCTTGACGGATCAAGACGGGAAGAAGTTCTCATGTGGTCGGTAGACGAAGCCGACGACGGCGAGGATCGATAAGCTGACACAGCACGCTGTAAGTAGCTCACTGAAATCTTGGTGCGCCTCGTTAGGCGACGAGTTTGAGCGTTTGCCGCTTTCTTTCGGGTGGCTGCTCGCCCGACGTATTCTTGCGCGGCTTGATGAAGTCAGCCCACGCCTGCAGCGCCTCGCGGCGTCGCTTGATCATCTCGCTGTCCCAATACGACAGTTCAGCCTCATCGCCGATACGGTGCGACAAGCAGAACTCGAGCACTTCGCGGCGGAAATTGTGCTCCTTGTTGTCAGCGCCCCAATTTCGGAAGCTCGTGCGGCAGCCATGCATGGTGGATTTGACGACAGTGCGCTCGATGGCCCCAACAAGCGCGTTCGCCCGGAACGGCTGATGTTCCTCCGCGTGGTCGGAGGGGAACACGTACTTATCCGCGCGCGGCATCGATTGGATGATCTCGATGGCCTGATCTGACAACGGGACGAGATGCGGCTTCGGCTCTAGCTCGCCCTTAATCTTCATCTTCTCAGCCGGGACCATCCACGTCCTTGCTTCGAAGTCGAGCTCCGTCCACTCCATCAGCCGGATTTCTTGGCTCCGCGACACGGTGAGGATGCCGACTTCTGTGCAGCGGGCGGCGTTGCCGGGATCATAGCGCAGCCCTGTCATCATTCCCGGCATCTTCGTATATGGCGCGGACCGATGCCCCTTCTTGCGATTCAGCTTGCGGGGCGACGGCAGCAGGTGTTTGAGGTTGCCGCGCCATGCGGCCGGGTTCTCGCCCGTGCGCAGTCTCAACGCTTTGGCAGCGTCCATCAGCCGCTCGATCCGCTGGCGCGTCCGGGACGCTGTGACCGGCTTCACGGTCCAGATCGCCTTGAGCGCCTCCAACACGTGCTCGGTAGTAATCTCCTGGAGCTTCTTGTCGTGTAGGCTCGGCACGTCCCGGATGGAGCGCTGCCACTGCTTCAACTCCTCTTCGGACAGCCCTTGGCACCAATCAGGATACTGCTCCTCGGCAAACTCCTTGAACGTCTTGCTGCCCTGAGCGGTGGCCCGCTTCTTGACGCGCGGATCGATGCCTTCGCGCTTCAACGCGACCTTATAGTCGCGCGCCTTCTCGCGCGCGCTGCTTAGGGTCAGAACGTCACCGCTTGCGCCGTCGCGGTCGCCAGCCCTGGCGAACTCCATCTGCGCCCGCTTGCCCTCTAGGTCGGTGAAGCGGAAGGCCCACACCCGATCACCGCTTTCGCGCACCACCAGATAAAGCCCCCCACCGTCTGCATGAACGCCAGCTTGCAGGGATTTAACTTGGTTCGAATTGAGTGCCACTTTAACGTTCCCCTTCCGCTTACCACTTGCCGTCACGGATGCTCGGTCGTGATGGTCAATTGTTCCAAAATCGACCTGCTTTGGATGTATGGCCGTCACGGATACTTTAGAAGGGAGACTCGCGTCAACTTACCGATTTTTCGCCAAAGACGGTCGGCGTTCGGCGATTTTCGGCGAAGTCAGACGACATTAGATGCGTATAATACATTGAAAATAAAGGGAAATAAAACTGTGACGATGGTCAGTGATAGCAGACGCAGCGCTCAGATTGGATATATGATCCGTGACGGCATTCGGTAAACTGATCCGGACCACGGCGTTTCGGCTGACGCTGGTCTATCTGTTTTTGTTCGCGCTGTTTGCCGCGTCGCTGCTCGGCTATTTCGCCTGGAACACGCGCCGGCTGATCACCGAGCAGATCACCACCACCGTCAACGCCGAAATCGGCGAGATCAGCAACATCTATAACCGGCGAGGTCTGCACGGGCTTTACCTCACCATGGGAAACCGGGCGTTGCGGCCGGGCGCGAACCTCTACCTCGTCACCACGCCGACCGGGCAGGCGATCGCCGGCAACGTCGGGTCGCTGGCGCCGGGTGTGATGGGAACGCCCGGTTGGTCCGAGACGGCGTATCGGCGGCTCGACGACCAGGACAACATGGATCATCGCGCGCTGGTGCGCGTCACCGAACTCGACAATGGCTTCCGCCTGCTGGTCGGGCGCGACCTCGAGGAGCGGAGGCGGCTGTTCGGCATCGTGGCCAAGGCCGCACAATGGTCGATCCTGGTCGTCGTCGTGCTCGGCATCGGCGGCGGCATCTTCGTGGCGCGACGTGTGCTGCAGCGGATCGACGCCATGACCGGCACCACCCAGCGCATCATGGCCGGCGACCTCTCCGGCCGCCTGCCGGTCGGGCGCAGCGGCGACGAGCTCGATCGTCTCGCCGGAAACCTCAACGCCATGCTGGAGCGCATCGAAGCGCTGATGGTGGGCTTGAAGGAAGTCTCCGACAACATCGCGCACGATCTGAAGACGCCGCTGACGCGGATGCGCAACCGCGCCGAGGAGGCGCTGGCGAAATGCGGCAGCGAGGCCGACTACCGCGCCGCGCTGGAGCGGACCATCGAGGAATCCGACGGCCTGATCCGCACCTTCAATGCGCTGCTGATGATCGCGCGCGCGGAATCCGGGCAGGCGCGCGGCAACATGGACGATTTCGACGCCGCCGACGTCGCCAATGGCATCCACGAATTGTACGAGCCGCTGGCCGAAGACGACGGCATGACGCTGCGCGTCAAGACCGGCGGCTCGGCGCCCCTTCACGGCAACCGTGAGCTGATCAGCCAGGCGCTCGCCAACCTCGTGGAGAACGCAATCAAGTATGGCAAGCCGGCCGCGGCTGCGCAGCCGCTCGGCGCTGACGCGGTGGCAGCGACGCACGAGGTCCTGATCGAGGCGCGGCGCGAGGGCGACCAAGTGCTGCTCAGCGTCACCGACCATGGCCCGGGCATTCCCGAAGGCGACCGCAAGCATGCGGTGGAGCGCTTCGTGCGGCTCGAGGCGAGCCGTACCTTACCGGGGTCCGGCCTTGGCCTCAGCCTGGCGTCGGCGGTGGCCACTTTGCACGGGGGCGAACTCAGGCTCGGCGATGCCCATCCCGGGCTGGTGGCGTGCTGGCGATCCCGGCGCGGACCGGCGCCAGTGACAGGCTTGCGGCTCAAACGCAGGATGTGCCACAGAAGGCCGCATGAATGCCTCCGCGCCGGGAAACGCGGACCGACATCGGGGTCTGGCCGCGCGGTTCGCGGGCGGACCGCATGTGTCCGTTTCCAATCAAGCCGAACAGCGTTTGGGAGACTGGTTCGCCGAATTGGAGCCGGCGCAGTCGGCTGCGCTCGATGAACTGCTGGATCAGCCGTTCGCGCGGACCATCCTGCTCGGGATCGCGGAATTTTCGCCCTATCTGTTCGATCTGGTGCGCGCCGACGCCGGCCGCCTGATCCGGCTGTTGTCGTGCGATCCGGATGCGCATCTGGCCGCGCTGATCGAAAAGACCTCAACCGACGTGTTTGCTGCCGCCGGCGAGTCGGACGTGATGCCTCTGCTTCGCCGCATGAAGGCGGAGGCCGCACTCCTGATCGCGCTATGCGATATCGGCGGGGTCTGGCCCGTGATGCGGGTTACGTCAGCACTGACGGACCTTGCGGTGGCCGCGGTCCAGTCCGCGCTCCGGTTCCTGCTTCGGCAGGAAGTGGCGCGCGGCCGGATGAAGGCAGAGGATTCCGACTATCCCGAACTGGGCAGCGGTTTGATCGTGCTCGCCATGGGGAAGATGGGCGCGGGCGAGCTGAACTATTCCAGCGACATCGACCTGATCGTGTTCTTCGATCCGGCCGTAACCTCGCTGGCCGAGGACATCGAGCCGCAGCCGTTCTTCGTCCGCGTCACGCAGTCCTTGTCCCGCCTGTTACAGCAGCGCTCCGGCGAGGGCTATGTGTTCCGCGTCGACCTGCGGCTGCGACCCGATCCCGCGTCGACCCAGGTCGCGATCTCGACCGACGCGGCGCTGCATTATTACGAGCGGGAAGGGCGGACCTGGGAACGCGCAGCAATGATCAAGGCGCGCGTTTGCGCCGGCGACCCCAAAGCTGGCGAGGCGCTGCTCGCCGAAATCGCCCCTTTCGTCTGGCGCAAGCATCTCGACTTCGCGGCACTCGCCGACGTTCATGACATGAAGCGGCAAATGCAGACCTATCGCGGCCAGAGCGAAATCGCCGTCGAGGGACACAACGTCAAGATCGGCCGTGGCGGCATCCGCGAGATCGAGTTCTTTGCCCAGACCCAGCAATTGATCGCCGGCGGCCGGCATCCGGAGCTGCGGGTTCGGCCGACGCTGGCAGCGCTCAATATCCTGGCATCGAGCAACTGGATCACGTTCGAGGCGTGCAACGAACTGACCGTGGCCTATGAATTCCTGCGTCGCGTCGAGCATCGGCTGCAGATGGTTGCGGATGAGCAGACCCACGCGCTGCCGGACGATCCCGAGGCGGTCGAACGCTTCGCGCATTTCTTCGGCTACCAAAGCCGGGAGGCCTTCGCCAGGGACTTGCTCGGTCATCTCAACATCGTGCAGGGGCATTACGGAAAACTGTTCGAGGGCGATCCGACCGGCACTGTGAGACTGCCTGATGTCAACTATGGTGCCGGGCCGGAAGATACGCGGCTGATCGCGCATCTTGCCACGCTCGGCTTCAAGAAGCCGGTCATGGTGGCAAAGACCGTGCAGCAATGGATGCAGGGCGATTATCGCGTGCTGCGCGTGGAGGCCACCAAGAGCGCGTTTGTCGAGTTCATCCCGGGCTTGATCAATGGTCTCGCGGATGCTGAAGACCCCGACGACGCCGTGACCGCCTTCGACCGCTTCCTCGGGGCGTTGCAGCGTGGTGGACGGCTGATTTCGCTTTTGAGCCAGAATCGCGACCTGGTCGCGCTGGTGGCACTGATCCTTGGCGCTGCGCCGCGGCTGGGCGACATGCTGGCCCGGCAGCCGCAGATCATGGACGGGCTGATTGATCCGCGCTTCTTCGGCGCGATGCCGGACAGACGCGAATTGTCGCAGCGCCTCGCCGTCACCCTGCAGGATGCGGATTCTTACGAGGATTTCCTCGATCGTCTGCGCCTGTTCGGGCAGGAGAGCCTGTTTCTGATCGGCACCCGCATTCTGTCCGGCACGGTATCGGCGCAACAAGCCAGCGTTGCCTTTGCCGACGTCGCCGAGGGCATCGTCCACACCGTGCATGGCCTCGTCACCGAGCAGTTCGCCGCGCAGTATGGCCGCATCAAGGGGCAGGAGACCGCGATCCTTGCGATGGGCCGGCTCGGCAGCCGCGAGATGACGGCGTCCTCCGATCTCGACCTGATCCTGCTCTATGATCACGACCACGAGCACCCGGAATCCGATGGCGAGCGCTCGCTGCATGGCGCGCAGTATTTTGCGCGGCTGACCCAGCGGCTGATCTCGGCGTTCACGACGCGGACCAATTACGGCGTGCTCTATAACGTCGACATGCGGCTGCGGCCGTCGGGCCGCGCCGGGCCCCTGGCGTCGCGGCTCGATTCGTTTGCCGACTACCAGGAGCGTGAAGCCTGGACCTGGGAGCACATGGCGCTGACGCGGGCGCGGGTGATCTCGTCTTCGCCTGACTTCCGCAAGAAGATCGAGACGATCATTCGCGGCGTCCTGACGCGCCCGCGCGATCTCTCGGGCACCGCCGGCGACGTTGCCGACATGCGCCGCGCGATCGCGCTGGAAAAGGGCGAGAACGACGTCTGGGACCTCAAGCTTGCCGCCGGCGGCCTCGTCGATATCGATTTCATCGCGCAATACCTCCAGCTCGCGCACGCCGCGAACAAGCCGGAGATCCTCAGCGTCTCGACCTTGCAGGTGCTCGACAACGCTGCGAAACTCGGCGTGCTGGCACAACCCGATGCCGAAATCCTGCGCTCGGCGACGCGGCTCTACCACGATCTGACGCAGATCCTGCGATTATGTGTCAGCGACAAATTCAAACCGGAAACCGCCGGCGACGATCTGCTGCGGGTGATGGCGCGGGCTGGCGACACCCCCGATTTTTCTGCGCTGGAGGCGCGCGTGCGGGAGACACAGACCGAGGTGAGGCGGGTGTTTAGGGCGCTGGTCGGCGGCGGCTGAGCGATTTTGAGCGAAGTAGCCGGTGGCCGCTATGCAACGGTAGGAAGCAGGCGCCTCACTTCTTCCTGCAGCTCCGCGATCGCGTTGCGGTCGCCGGAGAGATGTCGCAGCAAGCATCGTTGGAAGAGTCCATCAAACAGCGCATAGAGTGCTCCTCGCGAGACCGCCGGTTCCCGCCCACCAAGTGAGGCAAAGCGGGACGCGACGCGCCACACCATGTCTTCCAGGCTCTTGTCGATCTCGGCGACGTCGTTGCGAAAGGCCTCTTCAAACAGAGATTGCGAGCGAAGGTCGTACCAGAGGCGATGCATCTGGGACTCATCGCGCACTGTCTCGCCGAGCTTTTCCAGAAAGCCCTTCATCAGTTCGTCGCGGCTTTGCGCCGCAGACGTGATCTGGTCGTACCGCGTAACGCACTTCGCCTTGTAGTGACGAACACAACAGCAGATCAGGTCGACCTTGTCGCTGAAGTAGTAGTGCAGCACGCCGTGCGTAAATTCGGATTTCTGCGCGATCTCGCGCAGGCTGGTCCTCGCATAGCCAAGCTCAGCCAGGGTTTCCAGCGCAGCCTCGGCAAGTTCGATCCGCCGAGCGCTGAACTTGTCGACACGCGCGCGCTCAATTCGATCCGGGGGTTTGTCCGGCCGCCCCGCCGTTTCAGTTTTCCGCTGCGTCGCTCCAGTTGCTCTTCGCATCCTAACTCCGAATCCTCACGCCACCCCGGGCAGGAATAGTGTCCTGCGCGCCTGCAAAATCATTCTCCACCCTCATGGTCAAGGTTTACTTGACAAGTGTCTAGTTTTTGGACGAACGTCAAGATAATCTTGGACAAGTGTCAAATTTCCAGGGATCGCAGTCGGAAGAAGCTGCGCACAGGGAGGAAGAGCAGGCAGCAGCACCAGCTGCCGTCCATCCGTTCATTTCGGTCAACCGACGGTTTTCTCTGCGGACGAGGAGCACAGGCTCGCCTCTGGCGACAGCCTCACCGCTCGGTCGGCAAGCAGCGGCGCGTCGCGAAAAGAAATCACAAAGGGAGGAGTAGACAATGAGTGGAAAAACTCTGGCAGGCCGCAAGGCACTCGTTACCGGCGGCGCACGAGGCATCGGCGCTGCGATCGCAGAGGCGCTGACGAATGCCGGCGCGGCCGTGATGATCGGCGATATTCTCGCCGATCTCGGCAAGGAAACCGCCGGCCGTCTTGCAAAAGCAGGCGCCAAGACCGGCTTCGTGGAACTGAACGTCACCGACGACGCGCAATGGGAAAAGGCTGTCGCATCCACCATCGCCACGCTCGGTGGCTATGACATCCTGATCAACAATGCCGGCATCGAGATTACCTCGCTCGTGGTCGACGTGAAGGCTGAGGATTTGCGCCGGATGTGCGACGTCAATATCGTCGGCACCGCTCTCGGCATGAAGCACGCGTTTCGCGCGATGCGGCCTGGCGGGGGCGCAGGTGCCGGCGGCGCCATCGTCAATATCGCCTCGGTCGCGGCCACGATCGCATTCCCGGCCATTGCCGGGTACTCCGGCACCAAATCGGCCGTTGATCGCATGACGCGGATCGCCGCGATGGAAGCGGGCAAGCTGGGTTACGGCGTACGGGTCAATTGTCTCTATCCCGGGCTGGTCCCCACCGACATGGGCATGCAGCTTGCCAACGACATCGTTGCCGCTGGGCTGGCACCCGACGCCGGCGCTGCGGTTGCATCAGTCATCGAGCAAACTCCGCTTGGGCGGCTGGGCGAGGTCGGCGACATGGCCGACGCCGCTGTTTTCCTGTGCTCGCATGAAGCCCGCTTCATCACCGGTGCGGGCCTGCCGGTCGACGGCGGCATGGGCATGTAAATCGTCAAAGGTAAAGAATAGAAATTCGGGAGGATATGAACATGAGTGAGAAAAGGCCTGTCGTCGTCTATGGCGTCTCGGGGTACACGGGGCGTCTGGTTTGCGAATATCTGCGGGAATACAACATTCCCTTTATTGCCGCGGGCCGCGACGCCGCCAAAGTGAAGGCCGTCGTCGAGAAAATTCCCGGTATCGAAACCGCGGACTATGAGGTCGTCGGGGTCGAGCACACCGTCGAAGCGCTGACCAAGCTTTTCAAGGGTGCGCAGTTCGTCAGCAATATGGTCGGCCCGTTCATCAAATATGGCCCGGAGGTTGTCGAAGCCTGTCTTGCCGCCGGCTGTCACTATTCGGATACGACGGGCGAGCAGGACTGGGTGTTGCTGGCGCAGGAGCGTTGGGGGACGAAATTCGCCGCAAAAGGATTGCTGCTCGCGCCCAACATCGCGCAAATGTATACGACGGGAGAAATCGCCGCGAACATCTGCCTCGAAACGCCGGGGCTCGATACGCTCGACATCCTGGTGCTGTGGAAGGGATTCCCGACCTATGCCTCGACGCAGACGATTTTCACCATACTCAAGGCCAACTGGTATTACCTCGTCCAGAACAAATTTGTCGAATGGGATGTGACCGCCAATTTCGAGGTCAATGTCCCCGGTCAGCACGAGGGAGCCATCGCGGTGCCATGGGGCGGAACAGCGCATCCGGTCTGGTTCAAGAATGACCCTCGCGTGTCCAACTGCAGGGTGCTCGGCGGCGTCATGCAGCGCGACGTCATGCTGGGCGTGGTTCAAACCCAGGAGATGGTGAAAGAGAAAATCAAGCCGCTTCCGCCCGACCAGCAGGAGAAGGCGCTGGCCGACATCGCGGCAACCCTGCAAGCCACCATGCCGCCGCGCGAGAATCCACGCATCAATACCTCGATCGATTCCGTTTATGCGTCGGGACCGCTCGGTCGCGCGCATTGCGTGATCCACGGCAATTGTAATTACAAGCAGACCGGAATGCTGCAAGCCTACGCAGCCTTCTCGCTGCTGCAGACGGCCCCCAAAAAGGTAGGCTTTGCCTCCGCCTGTCAGGCCTTCGGACATCGGGAACTTCTGGGCCAGTTGCGGAGCTTCGGACTGGTGATGAACCCAATCCTGACGGTTCATAATTGACCCAACCGGGTGGCGCGTGCGGTCGCGCCACCCGCCCTCTTTTTCAGGAGGTGGTCCATGCGGCTTGTCGACTATCTGGATAAGGGCGCCTCGCTTGGTGCTGAGGCTCCATGTCTGACCATGGACGGAAAAGACCTGAGCTACGGTGACGTGCAGCGCCTGAGCTATCGGATCGCGCACGGGCTCGCCAATTCCGGTGTCGCTCCCGGAGAAAAAGTCGCGATCCTGTCCGGCAACGATCCGATCGCCTTTGCCTGCGTCTTCGGTATTTCGCGCGCCGGATCTGTCTGGTGTCCGATCAATCCACGCAACGAGGCGCCGGAAAACCAGTTCATCCTGGATGCGTTCGATTGCAGCCTGTTGCTGTTTCACAGCGGCTTCGCGCCGATGGTCGACAAATTAAGACTTCATCTGCCGAAGCTGCGCAGTCTCATATGCCTCGACGCCGATCTGCCGTTCGCGCCGTCATTCGAGCGTTGGCTTGCCGATGTCGAGGACCAGCCGTTTCAGCGCGATCCCGTCGACGATCTTGCGCTGATCCCCGGTACCGGCGGAACGACCGGCAAGCCTAAAGGCGTGATGCTCTCGGGACGCAACATCGAAACGATGACCGCGCTGACCCTGATGGGTTATCCGTTCAGGGGACGCCCGAGCTATCTCGCGCTCGCGCCGCTGACGCATGCTGCTGGCGTGCTGTGTTTTCCCATCATGACGCTCGGAGGAAGGGTGGTGATCATGCATCACCCGGACATTGGCGAATTCCTCGATCTGATCGCACGCTACCGGGTCACGCACACATTCCTGCCACCAACCGTGATCTACATGCTGCTGGACCATCCCAAGCTGGAAGGCGCTGATCTTACCTCGCTACAATGCTTCTGGTACGGCGCCGCTCCGATTTCGGTGGCGCGCCTGACCGAAGCGCTGCAACGGATCGGCCCGATGGCACAGCTGTTTGGGCAGACCGAAGCACCGATGATGATCTCGATGATGCCGCCCGAAGACCATTACAATCCCGACGGTTCGATCGCGACGGGACGTCTGTCGTCGGCCGGCCGTGTCGGGCCGCTGGTCCGGGTCGGCATTTTGGACGGCAAAGGCAATCTGATGCCTTCAGGAGAACGCGGCGAAATCGTCGTTCGCGGATCGCTGGTCATGGACGGGTATTACAAGAACGCCGAAGCAACGGCGGAGGCCTCCGTGCACGGTTGGCATCATACCGGCGATATCGGGTACCTGGACGCAGACAATTTCCTCTACATCGTCGATCGCGCAAAAGACATGATCATTACTGGCGGCTTCAATGTCTATTCCGTCGAAGTTGAGAACGCCCTTCAGGCCCACGAAACCATTCAGGATTGTGCCGTCATCGGTCTGCCGGACGAAAAGTGGGGCGAGCGCGTTGTCGCCGTGGTGCAGCCGAGAACTGGGCGCACCGTCGATGTCGCCGCGGTATCGGCCTTCGTGAAGCAGCAGATCGGGAGCGTCAAAACGCCCAAGCAGATTGAAGTCTGGGATGACCTTCCCCGCTCCAAGGTCGGCAAGGTGCTGAAATCCGAGATCCGCGCCAGGATGCTGGCGGGAGACGCAAACTGAGGTGAGGAGGGTGTGCCGGGCGCTGCGTCGGCTAATCTAGCCGCCGGTCATCCGAGATAGCACTTCGTCGCGCTTCACCCATTGGTGGAATGCAACGGCCGCCAGATGCAGCAGGATGACGCCTGATATCACCCAGGCGCTGCCATCATGCAGCCGTTCTCCCCAACTGACGATGTTGTCTTGATGTGGCAGCAGGCGCGGCCACTGGAACAGGCCAAACCACGGCAGCGAATAGCCGCCGGCTGCCGAGAACATGTAGCCGGTGACCGGCATGAAAATCATCAACGCGTAAAGTGCGCCATGTCCCACCCGACTGGCTGCTCGGGTAAAGCGATCGAGCGGCTGACGGTACGGCGGCTCACCGGCGAGCCCACGCCAGGCCAGCCGCACGACGAGCAGCACTACAATCGTAAAGCCGATCGATTTGTGGATCTCCAGCAGCCCTTTCCGTGGTTGCTGCCCCACCGGGAAATACGCCGAAGCGATACCCAGGCCGATCGCACTGAAGATCAGGATTGCCATTGTCCAATGCAGCCATCGCTGCAACCGGTCGAAATAAAATCGCGTTTCGCCTGATACCGTCGGATTGGTCGCCATTCGATCCCACACCAATATGTCCTCAGAGCGAGGACTTGCCATCGAATGCGGCCGCTGCAAACGCACAACTATTTTACTGCGCCCGGCGGCACACTTGATGAGCAATTGGCCATCGACTGACGGCTGGTGTGACAATCAGTTTTTGGTGCGGATAAACCCGGCAAGCTTTGTCTTCTGGCTCTCGCACCAGGCGGTCATGCCGATACGCTTCTGGTCCAGGTCCGTCGTCTTGGTCGCCAGCGCTACTTCCGACATCAGCTCATCGGATTGCAACTCGCCCATCTTGCCGCCCGTGTGCATGTAGGCGATGGCCTTGCGCACCTGCTCGGTGGTTCCATCGGGCATCTGCATCTCCTGCGCCTTTTGCACCAGGTCCTGATAGACGACATCGGTGCCCGGGCACTCCACCTTGGTAGCGAACGCCTGCAACACCATGGTCACATAGGCCAGGCGCGACTCGGCATGCGCCGGCGCTGCAAGGGCCATCAATCCTGCTATCAGCAAACCATAGCGCATCGTCGTTTCCCCTGATTTTCTCAAAAACTAGCCGTGACCGCAGCATGGCGCAACCGCTCGAAGCGAATAGGCGAGGGGCATGTATGAGAAAAAGGTGATGGTCCGGTGCACCGCAACCATCAGCCGGACTGTGGGAACAAATCCGCTCATGGCGGCTTATCGTCGACGCTGTCCGGGAGGCTCCCATGAAAATGACAAAGATCGTTTTGGCTGGTTTTGCCGCCGCCCTCATCAGTTCGGTTGCTCTGGCTCAACAACCGCAGACGGGAACCGTCACTCAAATCAACCGGATCAATGGGACCATCGCGATTCAACAAACCGAAAGCGGCACGGTCGGAGCGAGTTCCGGCGCCGCCGCCCAGGAGTTCAAGGCACAAGGCACCTTGCTCGACACCTTGCATGCGGGCGACAAGATCACGTTCTCGGCGACCGAAACGGGTGGAACCAGGACCATCACCAAGCTCGAGAGACAGTAGATCGACTGCTACGCCCGCTTGAGCGCCTCGAGCGCGTCGCGGACATTGGGATCAAGCCCCGCGCCACCGGCGTCGAGATGGGCATAGATAGCCTTGCGCATCCGCGGGTCCCAGAATTTCCGGATGTGATCGGCGATCCCTGGCACCGCCTTGTCGTGGCCCTGGCTCTGAAAGAATTTGCCGATCTGGTTGGCCATGTAGATCAGTCGGTCAGGCGACATGAGCGGCCTCCGCGGCGCAAACATTGGCGATAATGCGCCTGGGGTGCGTGAATACTTCAAAGCCGTCGGTGCGCGCGATCGCGGCGAGCGTAATGCCCGCGGCATCCGCGGTACGCACCGCCAGCGCCGTCGGCGCGGAGACGGCAACCATCAGCGGCGCGCCGATGGCGGCGGCCTTCTGCACCATCTCGACCGAGACGCGGCTGGTCAGAAGCACCATGCCTTCGGTAGCGCAAGTTTTTTCCGACGCCAGCGCACCGGCGAGTTTGTCGAGCGCATTGTGACGGCCGACATCCTCGCGCAGCGCCACGATGCCGCGGATCGGCGTCCAGAACGCGGCCGCATGCACGGCACGGGTCTCGACGTTGATCTGCTGCAATGGCGCGATGCTGGCCATCGCCGCCATGATCTCGCGCGGCAGGAAGGAGCGGCCGGTCGGCACGGTCGCGGCAGGACGAACCGCCTCCGTGATCGAATCGATACCGCAGATCCCGCACCCGGTGGGGCCGGCCATATGCCGCCGCCGCTCATTGATAGCCGCGGCACGGGATGGCGCCAGCCACATCCTGAGCTCAATGCCGTCATCGAGCTCGACGATATCCAGCGAGTCGATCTCGTCAGGCGATTGCACGATGCCCTCGCTGAGGCTGAAGCCAACGGCGAAATCCCGCAAATCTTGCGGAGTTCCCATCATCACGGCGTAGGTGCCGCCGTTATAGGTCAGCGCAAGCGCGGTTTCCTCTGGAATGAGGCGCGTGCCCGCAGCGAGGCTGCCGTCGCGCCAGACCTGTCGATGCGCTTTACGAACGGGATCGTGCATCCGCTTACTCCGCGGCCTCTGCCGGTGCGATCCGTCGGGAGTGACGGGCCTGCTCGTCATAGGCCTTCTGCCAATCGGACGGGCCGTTCGACGGCGAGATCTGCACCGCCGTGACCTTGTATTCCGGGCAGTTGGTGGCCCAGTCGGAATACTCGGTCGTGATCACGTTGGCCTGCGTGTCCGGGTGGTGGAACGTGGTGTAGACCACGCCCGGCGCGACGCGATCGGTGATCTCGGCGCGCAGCGTGGTTTCACCGGCGCGGCTGGTGAGCCGCACCCAGTCGCCGTCGCGCACGCCGCGCTGCTCGGCGTCGTGTGGGTGGATTTCGAGCCGATCCTCGCTGTGCCAGACCACGTTGTCGGTGCGGCGGGTTTGCGCGCCGACATTGTACTGGCTGAGGATGCGGCCCGTGGTCAGCAGCAGCGGATAGCGTGGGCCGGTGCGCTCGTCGGTCGGGATATATTCGGTGATGACAAACTTGCCCTTGCCGCGAACGAAGCCGCCGATATGCATCACCGGCGTGCCCTCTGGCGCTTTCTCATTGCAGGGCCACTGCACCGAACCGAGCTCGTCGAGCTTGGCGTAGGAAACACCGGCAAAAGTCGGGGTCAGCGCCGCGATCTCGTCCATGATCTCGGAGGGATGATTGTAGGGCATGTCAAAGCCCATCGCCTTGGCGAGGCCGATGGTGACTTCCCAATCGGCAAGTCCATTGCGCGGGGTCATCACCTTGCGGACGCGCTGGATGCGGCGCTCGGCATTGGTGAAGGTGCCGTCCTTCTCCAGGAAGGTCGAGCCAGGCAGGAAAACGTGGGCGTAGTTCGCGGTCTCGTTGAGGAAGAGATCGTGGACGATGACGCATTCCATCGACGACAACGCCGCCACCACATGCTTGGTGTTGGGGTCGGACTGCAGGATGTCCTCGCCCTGCACATAGAGGCCCATGAAGGTGCCTTCGATCGCGGCGTCGAACATGTTGGGGATGCGTAGCCCCGGCTCCGGGTTGAGCTTGACGTTCCAGACCGCCTCGAACTGGTCGCGTACCGCGTCGCCCGAGATATGGCGATAGCCGGGCAGCTCGTGGGGGAACGAGCCCATGTCGCAGGAGCCCTGAACGTTGTTCTGGCCGCGCAGCGGGTTCACGCCGACGCCGGGCCGGCCGATATTGCCTGTCGCCATCGCGAGGTTGGCGATCGCAATCACGGTGGTGGAGCCCTGGCTGTGCTCGGTGACCCCGAGCCCGTAATAGATCGCGCCGTTGCCGCCGGTCGCAAATAACCGCGCCGCAGCGCGCAATTCATTCGGATCGACGCCGGTCATGATCGCGGTCGCTTCCGGGCTGTTCTTGGGATCGGCGACGAACGCCGCCCACTCCTCGAACTCGCTCCAGTCGCAGCGCTCGCGCACGAAGGCTTCATCGACCAGTCCTTCGGTGACGATGACATGCGCCAGCGCGGTGAGCACGGCGACGTTAGTGCCGGGCATCAGCGGCAAATGCAGCGCGGTGAGGTGGGGGCCTTCGACCATTTCGGTGCGACGCGGATCCAGCACGATCAGTTTTGCACCCTGCCGCAACCGCTTCTTGAGACGCGATGCAAACACCGGATGCGCCGACGCCGGGTTGGCGCCGATGATCATCACGACGTCGGTGTGCTCGACCGAATCGAAATCCTGGGTGCCGGCCGACGTGCCGAACGTGGTAGAGAGGCCATAGCCGGTAGGCGAATGGCAGACGCGGGCGCAGGTATCGACGTTGTTGTTGCCGAAACCGCCGCGGATCAGTTTTTGCACCAAGTAGGTTTCTTCGTTGGTGCAGCGGGACGAGGTGATGCCGCCGACCGCGTCGCGGCCGTATTTCTCCTGAATACCCCTAAATTTGGCGGCGGCGAAGTTGAAGGCTTCGTCCCAGGATACTTCGCGCCAGGGATCTTCGATCCGATCGCGGATCATCGGCTTGAGGATGCGCTCCTTGTGCGTGGTGTAGCCCCAGGCGAAGCGGCCCTTGACGCAGGAATGGCCGCGATTGGCCTTGCCGTCCTTGTACGGCACCATGCGCACGACTTCCTCGCCGCGCATCTCGGCCTTGAAGGTGCAGCCGACGCCGCAGTAAGCACAGGTGGTGACGAGCGAATGCTCGGGCTGGCCAATCTCGATCACGGATTTCTCAGTCAATGTCGCTGTCGGGCAGGCCTGCACGCAGGCGCCGCAGGACACGCATTCGGAGCCGAGGAAACTCTCGCTCATGCCGGGCGAGACCCGGCTGTCGAAACCACGCCCAGAAATCGTCAGCGCGAAGGTGCCTTGCACTTCCTCGCAAGCGCGGACGCAGCGCGAGCAGACGATGCACTTGGAGGGGTCGTAGGTGAAATAGGGATTGGATTCGTCCTTCGGCATCCAGTTGTCATTGCTGCAGCCATCCGCCTTGGCGAACACATGGTTCTCGCCCTCATAGCCGTAGCGCACGTCGCGCAGGCCGACCGCGCCCGCCATGTCCTGCAATTCGCAATCGCCGTTGGCAGCGCAGGTCAGGCAGTCCAGCGGGTGATCGGAGATGTACAGCTCCATCACGCCCTTGCGCAGCTTCTTCAGCCGCTCGGTCTGGGTGTGAACCACGAGGCCGTTCGTGGCTGGCGTGGTGCAGGACGCCGGCGTGCCGGCGCGGCCCTCGATTTCGATCAGGCAGAGCCGGCAGGAGCCGAAGGCGTCGACCATGTCGGTGGCGCAGAGTTTTGGGATCTGGGTGCCGGCTTCCATCGCCGCGCGCATGATCGAGGTACCCTCGGGCACCGTGACATTGTTGCCGTCGATGGTGAGGGTCACCATCGCCTCGGATTTGGAGCGGGGTGTTCCGAAATCAATTTCCTGGATCAGCGACATGGCGATTTCCTTTATTCCGCGGCCTGCAGGCGCGTCGGCGCCGGGCCGAAGTCTTCCCTGAAGTGTTTCAACGCGCTCATGACGGGATAGGGCGTGAAGCCGCCTAATGCGCACAGCGAGCCGAATTTCATGGTGTTGCAGAGGTCTTCGACCACAGCGAGATTTTCGGTGACGCGTTCGCCGGCGCGGATCTTGTCGATGGTCTCGACGCCGCGGGTCGATCCGATCCGGCACGGCGTGCATTTGCCGCAGGATTCGACCGCGCAGAATTCCATCGCGAAAGCGCGCCTGCTTGGCCATGTCGACGCTGTCGTCGAACACCACGATGCCGCCATGGCCGATCAGGCCGTCGCGTGCGGCGAACGCTTCGTAATCGAACGGCGTGTCGAACAGCGTGCGGGGGAAGTAGGCGCCGAGCGGGCCACCGACCTGCACGGCGCGCACGGGGCGTCCGCTAAAGGTGCCGCCGCCGATATCGTCGATGAGTTCGCCCAGCGTGACGCCGAACGCGGTCTCGAACAGGCCGCCGTGCTTGATGTTGCCAGCGAGCTGGATCGGCATGGTGCCGCGCGAGCGCCCCATGCCGAAATCAGCGTAAGCCTTGGCGCCGTGGTCGAGGATGAAGGGGATTGCCGCGAACGACAGCACGTTGTTGATCACGGTAGGCTTGCCGAACAGGCCCTTGTGGGCCGGCAGCGGCGGTTTCGCCCGCACGATGCCGCGGCGTCCCTCGAGGCTTTCCAGCAGCGAGGTCTCTTCGCCGCAGACATAGGCGCCGGCGCCGACCCGGACTTCGAGATCGAAATCGAGCGCGGCGTCGCCAATGCGCGCGCCGAGATAGCCGGCGCGCTTTGCGGCTGCGATCGCCGCATTCATCGCCTCGACCGCATGCGGATATTCCGAGCGGATGTAGATGTAGCCCTTGGTGGCGCCGACGGTGATGCCGGCAATGGTCATGCCCTCGATCACCACGAATGGATCGCCTTCCATGATCATGCGATCCGCAAACGTGCCGCTGTCGCCTTCGTCGGCGTTGCAGACGATGTATTTCCTGTCGGCGCTCGTCTGCGCCACGGTCTTCCACTTGATCCCGGTCGGAAAACCGGCGCCGCCGCGGCCGCGCAGGCCGGAGGTGGTGATATCGGCAAGGATTTGGTCCGACGTCAGCGTCAGTGCCCGCTCCAGCCCTTTGTAGCCGCCGTGCGTGCGATAATCGTCGACCGAGCGCGGATCGATCACGCCGCAACGGGCAAATGTCAGCCGCGTCTGACGCTTCAGCCAGGGGATTTCGTCCGTGACGCCAAGCCGCAGCGGGTGCGGACCGTCGGCCGCCATCGCGTCAAGCACCGACGGTGCGTCAGCGGCGCTCACTGGTCCGAAGGCGATCCGGCCCTGCGGGGTCGCGACCTCGACCATCGGCTCGAGCCAATAGAGCCCGCGCGATCCCGTCCTGACGATCTCGATTCCAGTACCGAGCTTTTGCGCGGCCTGCACCAGGGCCGTTGCCACTTCATCGGCGCCGACGGCGACCGCGCCGGCATCCCGGGGAATGAAAACGCGCATCATCGCTGCGCCTCCGCCACCAGCGCATCGATGCGTGCTTCATCGAGCCGGCCGACGACGCGGCCATCGAGCATCGCCGAGGGCGCCGTTGCGCAGAGCCCGAGGCAATAGATCGGCTCCAGCGTCACGCGATCGTCAGCGGTGGTGTCGCCAATCGAGATGCCGAGCTTCGCTTCCGCGCGCGCCGCCAGCGCATCGCCGCCCGCGGCCTGGCACGCTTCGGCGCGGCACAGTTTCAGCACATGCTTGCCGGGGGGCTCGCTACGGAAGTCGTGGTAAAATGTGAAGACGCCGTGCACCTCGGCGCGCGACAGGCTGAGCGCGGAGGCGATCATCGGGATTGCCGGCTCCGGCACGTAGCCGAACGTCTCCTGCAGCGCGTGCAGGATCGGAAGCGTCGCGCCTTCGAGTTGACGGTGCTCGGCGATGATCTCGGCGCCGCGTTGTTCGTTCCAGGGCTCAAAGACCGATGTCATCCGCGCTCTCAAATCAGAGGGTTACGTCTCCCGCCATGTGCATTGGAATTGCTCAAAATATCAATAAAGCTGTCTCATGCTGCGATCGGGAAACGCGATCAATACGCCTGCGAAATCGGACGATTTGAAACGGCAATGAAGGCGGTAATCACGCACTTCCAGCGCGGCTTTTGGCGTATGGATCGGGCCTCAGGCCGTGATATTTGTGACAATGTCGAGATTTCCCGAGGGGGCCCGTTCTTGATCGACAAGCTTGAACTTCTGCTGGCATTGGCCAAGGAGCGGCATTTCGGGCGGGCGGCGGAAGCCTGCGGCGTCACCCAGCCGACCATGTCGACCAGTCTCAAACAGCTCGAGGAAATCCTCGGCGTCATGCTGGTGCAGCGGGGATCCCGCTTCCAGGGCTTTACGCCGGAGGGCGAGCGCACGCTCGACTGGGCCCGTCGGATCGTCGGCGACACCCGCGCGATGAAGCAGGAGATCAACAGCCTGAAGGACAAGCTGTCGGGCGAGATCCGGATCGCGGCGATCCCGACCGTGCTCGGCATGGTGGCGGCGTTAACCACGCCGTTCCGCGCGCGCCATCCCGACGTCCGGTTTCAGATCCGGTCCTGCACCTCGGCGGACGTGCTCGGTCTTTTGGAAAATCTCGAGGTCGATGCCGGGCTGACCTATATCGAGAACGAGCCGATCGGCAAGGTTCGCACCATTCCGCTCTACAACGAGAGTTACCGCCTGCTGACCGCGCCCGACGCCATGTTCGGTGATCGCGAGCAGGTGACCTGGCGGGAGGTGGGGCAGGTGCCGCTCTGCCTGCTGACTCCCGATATGCAGAACCGCCGCATCATCGACCGCGCGCTGCGCTCGGTCGGCGCGGAGGCTGTGCCGACATTGACCTCGAACTCGCTGCTGGTGCTCTACACCCATGTGAAGACCGGGCGCTGGGCCAGCGTGATGCCGGCGAAGCTTGCCGAGACGCTCGGATTGGCGGATGCCGTCCGCAGCATTCCGATCGTCGATCCCCTGGTCAATTACAGCATCGGAATGGTCATTCCCCAGCGCGACCCGATGACGCCGCTGATCGCGGCACTGGTGCAGGTCGCGCGCGAGGTGGCGCCGACGCTGGAGACGTGAGGATTTACTATCCGTCATTGCGAGGAGCACTTGCGACGAAGCAATCCATCTCTCCGTTATGCCGCGCGATGGATTGCTTCGCGGAGTTTATCATCGGGCGCGCATTCGCGCGACCCGGTGGCTCGCAATGACGGAGAATGTCAAGCCGCCACCGACAGCTTCGGCACGGCCTTTCGCGGGTCGCGCGGCAGCACGATGCGGACCACGGTGCCGACCCCGAGCCTGGAGCGCAGCCTCATCGAGCCGCCATGCAGGTGGGTGAGCGACCTTGCGATCGCAAGCCCCAGTCCCGAACCCTGATAGGTCTTGGTGAGCTGGCTCTCGACCTGCTCGAACGGCTTGCCCAGCCGTCGCAGCGAGTCCGGCGCGATACCGATACCGGTATCGGCGATCAGCAGCACGATCGAATCGTCCAGCATCTGGCCGCGTACCAGCACCTTGCCGTGATCGGGCGTGAACTTCACCGCGTTCGACAGCAGGTTGACGATGATCTGCTTGACCGCACGGCGGTCTCCCAACACGGAAATGGTGCTCTCGATATCCGTGTCCAGCGTCAGGTCCTTGTCTTCGGCGCGTCCGGACACCACGCGCAGCGACTCCGCCAGCGCCTTCGACAGGTCCAGCGGCTCCATGTCGAGTTTCATGCGGCCGGCTTCGATCTTGGACATGTCGAGGATGTCGTTGATGACTTCGAGCAGATATTGCCCGCTGGTCAGGATGTCGTGGCAGTATTCCTGGTATTTGTCCGAACCGAGCGTTCCGAACAGCCCGCTGCCCATGATCTCGGAGAATCCGATGATGGCGTTGAGCGGGGTGCGGAGCTCGTGGCTCATATTGGCGAGGAATTTCGACTTGGCGGCGTTGGCTTCCTCGGCGCGGTTTCTCTCCTGCGAATATTTTTCGGCGAGGTCGGCGAGTTCGACCGCCTGGCGCTCGAGCGCGGTCTGCGAGCGCTTCAGGTCGGTGACGGTGGCGCGCAGGCGGTGGTCGTTGTCGACCAGCTTGTGTTCGTGTTCCTTGATGCGGGTGATGTCGGTGCCGACCGAGACGTAGCCGCCGTCCTTGGTGCGCCGCTCGCTGATGTGCAGCCAGCTGCCGTCGTCGAGTTGCGCTTCGAAGGTGCGGGCGCCCGGGGCTTGCGCGCCGGTTTCCTGCAGCCGGGTTCGAACTTCCGGCATGCTGCCGACTTCGATCACGGTTTCATAGGAGGTGCCGGGCGCCACCGCCGAATCCGGCAGCTTGTGCAGGCGCTGGAAATGCGAGTTGCAGAGCACCAGGCGATCCTCGGCGTCCCACAGCACGAAGGCTTCGGGGATGGTCTCGATCGCGTCGCGCAGGCGAAGGTCGGCTTCAACGGTCTTTTCGGCGAGGCTCTTCTGCTCGGTGATGTCGACGGCGATGCCGATCAGGTGCAGCCCGGCGTCGGCGGCGGCCTGGCTCAGCTCGCAGCGGACCCGCAGCCAGATCCAGTGGCCGCCGGTGTGCTGCATGCGGAAGGTCTGGTCGATGTGATCGATCTTGCCGGAGATCAGACGGTCGGCGATGTCGAACAGATTGATGTCGTCGGATTTCACCAGCGAGTTGACCTCGCCGAAGGTCAGCAAGTCGGTGCGGGAATCCAGTCCCAGCATGGTGAACATCGACTGCGACCAGAATATCCGGCCGCGCTCGAGGTCCCAGTCCCACAATCCGCATCGGCCGCGGTTGAGCGCGGTATCGATCCGGCCGCGCACGGCGTCATTGATCAGGTCGCCCTCGCGGGCGCGGGTCGATTGCCAATGGAAGGCGAAGCCCAGGATCAGCACCACGAAGCCCGTGGTGGCCGACAGCGTCACCGACAGCGCCGCATCCGATCCCCACAATGGTTCGTTACTTTCCTGGATCACGATGATCTGACCGGGCAACGACTTCACCAGCTGCGAGATCGCCAATGCGCTGCTTCCGCTCGGCAGGATCATGTCGCTGACCACGCCCTGCTGGCTGGGCGCGGCCAATAATTGCGCGGTGCTGATGACGTCGAGGATCCGGTCGCTCTCGCCGACGCCATCGATCGGCACGCGCGCGAGCACGCGGTGATCGACGCCGGTGACGATGACGTGGCGGCCGAGGGCAACGCCCCAGGACGGGATCAGATCGGGCAGCAGCTCCTGCAGCCGCTCGATATTGCCGACGCGATCGCGCCGGACCGAGGTGAGGCGGTCGAGACGCTCGGCCAGGATGTCGGAGAGGGCGGCAAGGTCGCGCTTGGTCGCGGTGCGCTTCTGCCGGTTCTGATCGACCACCTGCACGAAGGCGCCGAGGCAGATCGTGATCAGGAAGGCGATGATGAGGGTGGGCACTGCGCGACGGAGCGCCGGCTCGGCCGTCAGGAGCCTGTGGTAGGCAGGTTTCGCGATCGATTGCGCCAATCCCTTGATCGAATCGGATTGGACGCACACGTTCGCCACGTGCGCGCGCGCCATGCCCTAGACCCCCACCGCAATCTGATTTGCTACGCGGTTCGGAAGAGCCCCACGCTCCTTCCGAATCATGGTTGATTTGAATCCAGTTTTTCGAAGCTGTCGAGAGTCAACAATTCGTTAATGCGAAATAAATCTTGTCCAACGGGGAATCGGGACTCTCAATCTGAGTCCGAAACGAGAACGCCGCCGTGGAATTACGCGTACGGCGGTTCGGCGTGACTGATCACGCGCTTGATGGTCGGAAACGCGCGGCGCAACGCGCGCTCGATCTCGTCGACATTCTCATGCACCCTGATGACGCTCATCGACGGTGCGGCGCGGCAATGGAAGTTGACGATCTCGCCGGCGTCGGTGTTGCGGACCCGCACATTATGGATGTCATGGATCGCGCCGTCGGCGGCGAAGCGCGACAGCGCCTGCCTGATGGTCTCGACGCGGTCGGCGGCGGCATCGGTGCCGACAGGCAATTCCGGCTCCAGCGGCTCGATGTGGGTATCGACCTCGACGTCCTCGCCGAAATCCTCACGGATGGTTCGCTCCAGATCGTGGGCAATGGCGTGGGCTGCCGTCAGCTCCATGTCGGCGTCGACCTCGAGGTCGATGCCGACGATCAGCTTGTCGCCGAGATGGTGCACGGTGACATGATGGATGGCGAGGCCGGAATTGCGCGCGATCACCATGATGCGCTCGCGAACGCTTTCGTTGTCGCGCGCGACCGGCACCGCGGTGAACGTCAGATCGGCGTCGCCGAGCGCCTTCGTGACCGCCTCCTGCGCCTTGCGCTTGATCTCCTCGACGCGGTCGATCGGAAACGTGCGCGGCACATTGGCGATGGCGTCGATGAAATGCGTCGGCCCGACCATGCGCACGCGCAACCGCTCGACGTCGACCACGCCGGGCACCGCCTTGATCGCAGCGATTGCCTTTTCCGCGGCACCTTGCGGCGCGCGGTCGAGCAGGGTTTCGATGGTCGATCGTCCCAGCCGCAATCCCAATATCGATATCATCACGGCAACCGCGATGGCGGCCGCGGCATCGCCCCAGCGATAGCCCAGCGCCGTCAGCAGCAGTCCGATGATGACGGCGATCGAGCCCAGCACGTCGGAGGCAAAATGCAGCGCATCCGCCGCCAGCGCCTGGCTCTTGGTGTCGCGCGCCGCGCGATGCAGCGCCCGCGCCCGCCAGAAGTTCACGGCGATGTCGACGAGCAGCACGACGAACGGGATCGCTGAGACCACCGGCGGCGGCGTGCCCTCGGTCAGGCGGCTCCAGGATTCGACCAGGATGCCGCCGGCCAGCACGTACAGGATCGCGATGACGCCGAGAGCCGACAGGCTCTCGAACTTGCCGTGGCCGTAATGATGTTCCTTATCCGCCGGGCAGGTCGGACACCCGCACCACCAGCCAGGTGATGATAGTCGCGACCACATCGACGGAGGAGTGCAGCGCCTCGGAGATCAGCGCGAGGCTGCCGATCAGGATGCCGACCACGAATTTGGCCGCGGCCATGCCGGCGCTGGCGAATATCGAGATCGCCGCGACCGAGGTCTTTTCGCTATGGGCGTGTGCGTTCATGGGCGGGGTGTAGCAGTCCATCCGTTAACATCAAGCGCCGGAGCGCCGATCGAGATCGCAATCGCCACTCACTTGCAGGAGCAGTTTTGCCGGAGCGCTTTGTTGCGAATTGTTCCGAATTAAGCAGACCGTCATTGCGAGCGAAGCGACTTGTCCGCCGTAGCTCAACGAGCGAAGGCGGAAGCAATCCATTCGCCACACAACACGTCGTCATACCCGCGAATGCGGGTATCCAGTACGCCGCGGCTTATCGGTTCAATCACTGCTGCCTCTGGGATACTGGGTCGCGCCCGGTCAAGCCGGGCGACGACACTGAATACAACTCCGCAATCTCGCGGCGCGATGCGCCCGAGCTGTTGATGACTAGTCCGCCCAAAGAAAAGAGGGCGCGGGGAATGCCGGGTGCTTGCTGCACCCGCGGTCTCGTGTGCAAAAGTGCGCGAAGAAAACGCACACGAGCATACAGGTACAGTCGGAGCATTCCGACATTCCCCGCGCAATGGTTTTACGGCTTATACCGCGCTCTCCTCGGCGACGAATTCGTCTTGCCACCGTCGCTGACGGATTGAAGGTTTGTCCGAACCCGGTTGGGTCGGCTTAACCTCCGCCAGCTTGACACCAGCAACGGGTGCCAGGACCACACGGTTTTGCCGTACGCAGCCTCGCCGGTCGTCTGCACGCTGTGTTCGCTCACGGACCAAAGCCCGCCCTGCGAA
Source organism: uncultured Alphaproteobacteria bacterium (assembly GCA_963774775.1). Classification (GTDB taxonomy): domain Bacteria; phylum Pseudomonadota; class Alphaproteobacteria; order Rhizobiales; family Xanthobacteraceae; genus Bradyrhizobium. The sequence continues at coordinate 69,402 of CAVZGZ010000045.1, read as the reverse complement.
CACCACCACGCGCCCGACGCTGCCGCGTCCACCGCATCCCGCCCCACGTTCGTGACGATGGCCAACGCCCCTCTACCGGGACGGGATGGGGGAGTTATAGAGGTGATTTGGGGTGATCGCGAACAGGAATATTTTTGCGGCAGGGACTGGACTGGGCAAATCACGTTGAAGTCGTTACAGAAAATAGATTTTCCGCGCACGTCGGCAATTTGCCCGACGGGCAGAGGTAAAGGGGCCGTGCGGTCGGTTGCATTAGCTCGACGACAGCCAATGGGTCGCGCGAATGCGTGCGCGATGACAAGCCATCAATTGAATGGACATATCGTCGACACGTTTGGTGCAGTCCAGCACCGTGATAAAAGTTCTGCAAGCTGTAAGTTTTGTGCAGCCCGGTCAGCGTGGGGTTGGCCGAGCTTTAATACGGATGCGCGGCATAAGGTGTCCTAACCAGCTGCCACCAGTTGGTTGGCCTCTTGTTTAAAAGTATATTTCAAGTAGTGTTGCGCCATTATTGCAAGTTGTCCTAAGACCCACCAAAATTCGTCGCAGACGTTCCGCGATCTGATTACCACGAAAGAAAACACAGACACATTGTATGAGCGCTAAAACGCCCAAGGCGCGACACGGCCGCCTTTTGTCGAATGGGTTCTTCCCGCCTGAAATGCCTTCTTGCTTTTACAGTGAGCGATTTGGCGCTAACCGGGACGCGATTCTAAAGGCATTTGGCACAATCCCGTCGAAGAAGAAGGCTCCTCCGCACTTTTACTTATTCAAAGGCGAGCGCGCTGTTTTTAATTTTCCTCGCTTCGGCCGAGAGGACCGTCGACACGCGTACATCAATCCTGTGTCGTACTTTTATTTGTCAAAAGTCCTAGCCGAGAATTATGTCGCCATCCGTAAGCTCAATCGGCGTTCAAAGGTCTCTATTGCGCCCGCAATATTTGACTGGGCCGGTGAAAGAGCGCTGATCAGGCCTGCCTTCGATGCTCGAGACTTCACAGAGGGCAACCCTAAACGCCGGTTACGAGCTTCTGGCCGAGGCCGACATCGCGGCCTTCTTTCATTCAGTCTACACACACACTATTCCGTGGGCGATCCATGGCAAAGTCCTCGCCAAACAAAAAAAGCAGGACATGAGCCTGTACGGAAATCTTCTCGACCTTCTTGTGCGAAATGCTCAGGACGGGCAGACCTATTGGGTTGCCCGTCGGTCCTGATACATCCAGGCTGCTGGCAGAGGTCATCCGCACAGCTGTGGACAAGGCGATCCAGGTTGCACTCAAGGGCAAACGGAATTGGAGCGCCAAACAACGAGGCGGGATGCGTTTCGTTGACGACTTCACTTTCGGCTGTACCTCGCGAGAGGAGGCTGAGATCATCGTGGCAGCCGTCCGTCGTTGCGCGAATGAGTTTGAATTAGAGCTGAACAACAATAAGACAAGGATTTCGCCAACTGGGCCTTTCTTCCCAGCGGCATGGAAGGAGCATGTTAGAAGCCTTCTTCCGGGCCCAACGCTGACAGAGGCCGGCTTCTTCAATATTTTTACGGCGTAGAGGTTGCGGTCAGCGCGCACCCGGAAGCCAATGTCCAAAAATTCGCTATTCAGAACGCTCGTAGACTCTTTTTGGAGAGCGGCGAATGGCGCCTAGTTGAAGATTACTTACTATCTAGCTACCGGCAGAACCCGACCGTTCTTCCTATCATGCTCGAAATCCTAATTTTGCGACATCTTGATAAGAAAGATGTAGGCGTTGAGCGCATCGGGTCTTTTGTGGCGGCGCGGATTCCAACACTCTCGCGATTGCAGAAACGTGGTGAAATCTGTTGGCTCCTATTTCTTTGCATCTGCCTCAAGGCGTCTATCCGGGCGGCGGCAATCTCGGAGTTGTTTGGTGTGGAAGATGGTGCGATCGCCATCTTGATCAGCGACGCCAAGCGTCTTGGCCTCCTTCAGGGCGTTATCGACCAATCATTGTGGGACCGCAGTCTGACGCCGGATGGCCTTCGGAGTTCCATGTGGCTCTATGCCTATGAAAGCGCGCTGAAGAATCTGAATTCCACCGGATCAAAGGGCCACGTTACAGCTGATCCGTATTTTGGGCCCATGCTGGCACTCGACATCGAATTCTATAGGTCCGGCTCATCCCATGTGAACCGCAATGCCCTGCTCGCCCGGTTACGGCTAGAGCGGGCGCGGCAACAAATCCAACAAGCTGCTGTGGAAGAGGATCTGGCGGAGGAGTTCGACGATTTTGACGCCGAGGCTGAGGAGTCTTACGACGACGAAAGCGATTTCTATTGATGCCATTCTTCCAGCGCTGAACTGGGCAAAGATTTACGGTGACACTAAATCACCCGGCGTTAGGCGTCTCAAATAAGACGGCGAGTTCGCTAATCCGCCTCTTGACCGCTGGTAGGAGGTCCTACGAACTGTAAAACTCTCCCAGAGCCGCTTTTGGGCTCTTTGGCTATTCCCGCTACCCCGTCCATAAACTACCCTCTCAAAACGAAGAGTCGCATCGGTCTCCAATGCTCCGTACAAATATCCGCAACCTTGTTCGGCAGACGCAACTTCCCAAGTGGAAGCCGCTCCTGCCGCTATTTGAAGCGGTCATGAACTCGTTTCAGGCGATCCGGGATGCGAAGCGGAAGCCAGGGACGGGCAGAATTCGCGTTGTGATCGAACGCGAGACGACCTTACTTCCCGACGAGCCCGCGTCGGTCAGAACATTCGCCATCATAGATAACGGAATTGGCCTCAACGACCTCAATATCAATTTCTTTAACGAGTCGTATTCCGAGCACAAATTGAGCTTGGGGGGAAAGGGCCTCGGGCGCTTTACCTGGCTCAAAGCATTTGAACGTGTCGAGATCGAGAGCAATTTCGCCGAGGCCGACGCAAAGGGTCATCTATTCCACCGAAGCTTCATATTCGACGAGAACTACGATCCAGATGATGCCAAACCGCTTCCGGTAGCTGACAACACGTCCACCGGGACCACAATCAGGCTCACGGGCTTTAGAGCCCTACCAAAGCGCGTGCTCGAAAACGACCGACCAAATCGTTCAGAGGATAGTTGAACACTTCCTCTTGATATTCCTCGAACCGAATTGCCCTGACGTAACGGTCGAAGACTTCGGGCTTATAAGCTCCGTCAACGAAGTGTTCGAACGAGACTTCCGCGCGCTCGCTACCACAACGCCGTTCAAGGTGGGATTGGTCGATTTCACGCTCACTGGCTTTCGTCTTTCGACGCCGCGCGTGTCGAAGCACAAGCTGGTCTACGCGGCCAATCAACGCGGCGTCGTGAGCGACAAGCTCGAAGATTTCATACCGAATCTCAGTGGACGTATTCACCAGCAAGATGGCTCATCTTTCGTTTATCTCGGCATCGTTCAAGGCGCATACCTCACGCAGCGCGTTAACGCGGCGCGCACCGATTTTGATTTCGGTGCCGAAGACGCGGAGGACGAACTGCCTCTCTTTGGCAACGAAGACGTCAAGCGAGCCGATATTCGCAACGAATGTGTGCGACTCGAATTCAGCAAGAACTCGCTGAACCGATGAAGACAATCAATGACCTCAAGGAGGAGAGGGTGCAGGCCTACGTCCAGGCAGAAGCCCCACAGTATAAAATCCTCATGAAATATAGCCGTGAGTTCATCGGGAAAATTTCGCCCGAGGCCTCAAAGCCGGAAATCGAAGCTGCGCTTCACCACGAGCTATACCAGCGCGAGGCTCGGATGCGGCAGGAAAGCGGCCGCATTATCAAAGAGGCCGAAAAGATAGCTGACTACGACGAATACAAGAAGCGCTTTGCCGAATTTATGGAGGACTACAACGAGATCGGCGCTTCCGCGCTCGCGCAATACGTCGCCCATCGCAAATCATTCTCGAGCTTCTAGAACAGGGCCATCAACCGGGCGGAAGGTGCCGACAAGTTCCCACTGGAAAGCGTCGTTCATCAGCTCATCTATCCGATGAAGCATACGTCGGACGATTTGCCTTATCCTGAGCAAAATCTCTGGATGATCGATGAGCGGCTTACCTATCATTCGTTCATTTCATCCGACCCGACCCTCTCAACGCTTGATCGCGTCGAGTGCAACTCGAAAAAACGTCCTGACCTATTCATATTCGATCAGCAGATGGTCTATGGAGAGGGAGAGAACGCCGGCGTCAATTCTCCCGTCACGTCGATTACTTTGGTTGAGTTCAAGCGGCCGATGCGCGACGACTACACTCTTGCCGACGATCCGGTAAATAAGTACTTCGACCTTATTCAGCTCGTCAGAAGCGGAAAGTTTAAGAACCAAAAGGGGCGGCCGATCCCCACCGCTAACGATCGCATCCCGGCATATTGCTATATCATTGCCGACATCACGCCGACCCTCAAAGACATTCTTGAAACAAATGACGCATACCCAACACCCGACAAATCGAGGCTATTACGGCTTCCAAAAAACGTTCGGTATCTATTACGAAGTAACCAGTTACGACAAATTGCTTGCAGTAGCTCGAAAGAGAAAATAGAATTTTCTTCGAAAAGCTAAACGTCCTTTCTCGGGCGAGGCATTACGGTGACAGTGCACTAAATCTCTGAGTTAAGTGCACTTAATCGCCGGCAGTTAAGTGCACTGTAACGCGGAAGTGCGGTCGAAGTTTTCGCAGGCCAGCATGGGCTTTCGGCAAGTGCGGTGCCGCACCGTTCGATGAATTCGACTTATTTTCATTGATCAAATTTAACTTGCTCCGCTTGTATTCAAATTCGACTTGCATTGCTGGTATCAAGCTTAACGTCAGCTTAAGAGTCCAGCTTGATTGCGTTCATTCACGTTAAGCAGGATCATCCTGAACAACAGACCTTGTTCGAAAGAAGCCTGCCATGACTCTCCAGGAAGCTTTAGCGATCTACCTGTACGTGTGGATCAGGGATATGGAAGACAGCGACGAGCCGATAGTCGAAGCGGCAGTGGAAGTCATCGAGCGGGAGGCGCGGAAAGCGATGGCGGCACATTCGCGGCGCGACCAAGCGTAGCCAAATGAGCAGCGCGCAGGCGGATTAGCCGAAGGCGCAATCCGCCGCCGCATCTCAAATAAGACGGCGGATTACGCTTCGCTAATCCGCCCCACGAAGCCTCTGACAGGACTTGATTGGCTACATCTGCCGAGCCGCCCCTGACACCCGGATGCTCGCACCGGGTTCAGCGGTGATCTCGGCTCGTAGCCGCGACGGCACACCCATGTCCTCGCCCTGAAGGATGTCGATCATGCCACCATGTGGCCATCCAAGATCCCGCAGATATCCTGCGAGGGCCGCCGCCGCGGCTCCCGTCGCCGGGTCTTCGTAGACGCCTCCCGCTGCGAATGGATTGCGGGCGTGGAAGAGCGTGTTGGTTTCCGCATGGACGAGGCTGATGGTGATGAGCCCGGCTGCCAGCATGAACCGCCGCCCTTGCTCCAGGTCGTAGTGCATCGCGGCCAGCTTTTGCCGGCTGGTCAGGGCCAGGACGAGATGCCGGGCACCAGCCTCGGCGATCGCGGGAGGCAGGCGTGGGTCGAGATCGGCTGACGTGAACGAGAAGAGGTCGAGCGCAGCCTCGACCAGCTCCCGCGGCGCCTGCGCGCTGCGTGTGGGCGGTGATTGCAGCGCCGCCATCAGCGCTGGATTGTTCCGCCATCCCGTTACCGTGATCCTGGTGTCGTTGAGTTGGAGCGTGAAGGTGCCGTCGCCGTGGGCAAGCGCGAGCGCCGCCCCGAGCGCGATCGTCGCGTGGCCGCAGAACGGCACCTCGATCTCCGGCGCGAAGTAGCGGACACGCCAGCCATCCTCGCTCGGCGCGGCGAACACCGTCTCCGAATACCCGACCTCTGCCGCGATCGCCAGCATCCGCTCGGCTGGAGGGAGCGCTTCGCAGAGCACGACACCGGCAGGGTTGCCCCCGGTCGTTCCCTGCGAAAAGGCTGCGATCCGTTGCACGTCCATTCGTTCCTCCAGAGTGAAGATCACTGAGCCCGAGCTTACCGTTTTCGGGTGAAATTGAGCATTTCAAATAAGACGGCGGATTACGCTACGCTACCTTCCGTCATTGCGAGGAGCCAACGGGTCGCGCGAATGCGCGCCCGATGACAGGCTTCGCGACGAAGCAATCCATTCTTTCTTTGCACGGAGAGATGGATTGCTTCCGCCTTCGCTCTTCGAGCTACGGCGGACAAGTCGCTGCGCTCGCAATGACGATTCAATCGCCACTGCGCCCAGCTACATCGTCACCACGATCTTGCCGAGATGCTTGTTGGCTTCCATGCGGTCGAACGCCGTGGCGATGTCGGCGAATTTGTAGACCTTGTCGATCGGCAGTTGCAGTTTGCGGCTCTCCACCGCGCCGCCAGATGTCCTTGCGCACCTCGTCGAAGATCTCGCGGATTTCCTCGATCGAGCGGGTGCGGAAGGTGACGCCGATGTAGTGGATGCGGCGCGCGGCGTGGAGGTCGAAGTTGAAATCGGCGTGGGTGCCGCCGAGCCGGCCGACATTGACGATGCGGCCCTTGACCTTGGTAGCCCTGAGGTTCTGGTTGGCGACGGGGCCCGACACCTGGTCGACGATCAGGTCGACGCCTTCGCCATCAGTTGCCTTCAACACCTGATCGACCCAGCCGGGATCGCTGGAATCGACCGCCAAGTCTGCGCCGAATTCCTTCAACCGCCCACGGCGCATCGCATCCGTCGACGAACCGATCACGAGTTTTGCGCCCTTGAGTTTTGCGATCTGCATCGCCATCAGGCCGACGCCGGAGCTCGCGCCCTGGATCAGCACGCTCTGGCCCGCCTGCAGCGCGCCATTGGTGACGACAGCGTTGTGCATGGTGGAAAGTGCGACGGGGAGGGTGGCGGCCTCGTCGAAATTCATGTTGGAGGGCGCGCGGAACAGCCGGCCGTGATCGGCCAGCGTATATTCGGCAAACGCCGCGCCGCCGGAGCCCATGATCCTGTCGCCGATCTTGACGCCTTTGGCGTCGGGCCCGAGCTCGGCGACTTCGCCGGCCCATTCCATGCCGAGCACCGTGCCGACGCCGCCGGCCGCGCCATGCACATGGCCCTTGGTCATGCCGAGATCGGCGCGGTTCAGCCCGCAGGCGTGGACCTTGACCAGCACCTGCGTGCCCTTCGGTGAGGGTTTTGCGATGTCGGTGATTTCGGCGCCGTTGGCGCCGTAGACATAGGCTTTCATGGGTTCTTCTCTTTTTCTGCTCGAGATCAAATCGAATTGCGTCCACGGATCGAACTGCGCTCCCTCTCCCGCTTGCGGGGGAGGGTTGGGGTGGGGGTGCCTCCGCGAGTCGCACTGCCCGTGGTGAGAGAGTTCCCCCACCCGCATCGCATCTTCGATGCGATGCGACCTCCCCCGCAAGCGGGAGAGGTGAACGAGCTCGCGGCGCGAGCGGCCACTTACTCCGCCGCCTGACGCTGGCGGCCCGACAGCATGCCTTCGAGCCGGCTTTGAATGATCGCCTCGGCGTCGCGCATGATGCGCGAGATCAATTCGGCGCAGGTCGGGATGTCGTGGATCAATCCCTGCACCTGGCCGGCCGACCAGATGCCTTCGTCGGCGTCGCCTGACGCGTAGACCATCTTGCCGCGGGCGCCGGCGACGAGTTCGCGGACGTCCTCGAATTTCGCGCCTTCCTTCTCCATCGCGACGACTTTTGTGCTGATCGCATTTTTGGCGACGCGCGAGGTGTTGCGCATGGTGCGGAAAATCAGTTCGGTCTCGCGCTCGTCATTGGCGACGATCTTTTCCTTCACCAGTTGATGGATCGGGCTCTCCTTGGTGCACATGAAGCGGGTGCCCATGTTGATGCCCTCGGCGCCCAGCGCCAATGCTGCGACCAGGCCGCGGCCGTCGCCGAAACCGCCGGAGGCGATCATCGGGATTTTCACCTTGTCGGCGGCAACCGGGATCAGGATCAGGCCGGGGGTGTCGTCCTCGCCGGGATGGCCGGCGCACTCAAAACCGTCGATCGAGATTGCGTCGACCCCCATGCGTTCCGCCGACAGTGCGTGGCGGACGCTGGTGCATTTATGCACGACCTTGATGCCGTGCTTTTTGAATTCGGTGACGTGCTCCTGCGGCTTGTTGCCGGCGGTCTCGACCACCTTGATGCCGGCCTCGATGATGGCCTGGCGGTATTCCGTGTAAGGCGGCGGCTTGATCGAGGGAAGAATGGTCAGGTTGACGCCGAACGGCTTGTCGGTCAGGTCGCGGCAGCGCGCGATTTCTTTCGTCAGGTCTTCCGGCGTCGGTTGCGTCAGCGCGGTGATGAAGCCGAGCGCGCCGGCATTGGCGACGGCCGCGACCAGCTCCGCGCGTCCGACCCATTGCATGCCGCCCTGAACGATCGGATGCTCGACGCCGACAAGTTCGGTGAAGCGCGTTTTGATCATGATTGTTTCCCCGACGCGGATGGCCGCGCGCGTTTTCTTGATGTTTCGGGGGAAGGATGCCGCTGCCCCCGGCAAATGTCTACCGGGGGGCGGAGCGGGTCAGGGCAATGCAATCATGCAAAAGCGAGGCTTGTTCCGCGGGGCGGACAATCAGGGTGTAGGGCGGGCTGCGATGAAGCACATCACGCCGCGTCGGATTCGCCCGCCACGATCCTCTCATTCAGTTTCTGATCCACGATCTGGACCGTGCGGTCGATCTCGGCATTGGGCTCGCCGAGCTGATGCGAGATCAACTTCACCAGCAGGTCGACCCGCTCGATGAAAGGCGCTCCGGCTGCTACCGCGCGGGCCGCCGATGAGGGCTTGAGAAGGCTTTCTGCGGCCTTGGCATATTTCTCGAAAGGAACCTGATCCTTTGGGTCGGCCCCCAAACGCTGAGCGATGGCGTCTACATGGTCATAGATCGACTGCGAGAGCTTCAGATCACCGTGCACGGCATCGCGGATCGACTGCGGCTCGTGCAGCGTGACGCAGCGGTAATTCCCGGTCAGGAGCATCGACCATTTCGCCAGCGGGACGAACAGCGAATCGAACACTTTGAGCTTTACCGGAACGTCCTGGCCATCCAGCGTCACCGCGTCGATATCAGCTTCCAGCTCCCGAAGCACCCTGTTATGTTCCTCATCGGCAAATGCCGCTGCCTTGAAGTTTGTCGGCAGGCCGACATGAAGGACATTCGCCGCCTCTTCCGGTGGACGGAACGCCTGCGGATCAGGCGAGCAGAGCGACACCAGTCCCGGCTTGAACCGTTCCCATACCTGAGCGTTGGTATAAGCAGCCTCGAGCCCCATGTCCGCCAGTGCCGGGATCCGTTTGAGATAGGGCAAGGGCGGCATGTTCATGATCGAAAGACAGGGCAGTCCCGCCTCGGCGATTTTGACCATCAGAAGCCGGACCGCATGATCGGTGTATTGCGGCTCCTGCATGGCAAGGCCAACCAGATCATAACGGGAAACGTCGACGTCACCGGGCGTCATCGCATCCAAAATCCCGGGCAGGTCGCGCGAGAAGATCGCCCGGTGCTTCGCCTCGTCACGCAGCTTGATGCGAACTTCGGTACCGTCGCGATTGACGAGTTCCGCAGTATTCTTCCGGCAAACCAGAGTCACGTTGTGACCCGCCATCAGCAGCTTTGTCCCCAGCAAGGAGCCGTACGAGGCTCCAAGGATCAGAATGTTGCGCGCCATGCTCTCTCTTTCCCGACGATGCCGAAATTTTGTTCAACGCATTGACCCAAGGCACTGGTTCAAGCCAGGTCGAAAGTTTCCGTGAGCGATCCGATTTCAGCGTCAAAGAGACGCTGGCCCGCAAGCCGTCTCAGGCCGGCGCGCTGCAGCTAGGGTTCAAAGGAACGAATGTCAGGCCGAGATGGCCACGAGCGCGTTGGCTTCCTCGTCGAACGCGGTCGAGATGTCGCGGATGCTGACGACGCCGATCAGGCTGTAATTGTCGATTACCGGCAGGTGGCGGATGTGGTGCCTGTTCATGAGATGACGAACATGCTCGAGCGTGTCGGTCGGGCTGCACGACACCAGCTGCTGCACCGAGATGAGTTGCGAGACTTTCAGATTGGCGCCGGCGGCGCCGTGCTCGGCGATCGCGCGCACCACGTCACGCTCGGTGAACATGCCGGCCGCGGTATTGCCTTCGGTGCGGACGACGTCCTTCACCACCAGCGCGCTGATATTGCCGGCGCGCATCAATTGTGCGGCGATGGCAACGGTCTCGTTCATGCGAACCGTTGCAACGCGGGCGGTCTTCTTGCGCAGGATATCTCCGACTTGCATCGCAACCTCCTTCGGGTTCAATCGATGACTTAAGTCTGGTATACAAAATACCAATTGTCAACACGGCGCGACGATAGCATTCACGAAAAAATCCGTTAAAAACAGGCAGTGGTGCTGACGCTTTGAGCGGCCAGGCGGCCTCGAGCCTGACAACGGAGCAATCAGGTGTCCACCGTTGTATTTGGTATCCCTGATGCTTTTGGAGCAGGCCTCGCCCCGATTTCTCCGCTTTCTGCCGGCCTGCGTGCAGTGCCGTCCGCTCCGCCGCCAAAAAAGAGGCGCACCGGGGTGCGCCTCTCGGGAACAGGGGAGGTGAAAGGCGGTCAGGCCGTCTTCACGCTGCGGGCTTCGGCTTCTTCGGCGGCGGTTTCGTTGCCGAGGATGAACGCGCGCCGCATCGGCTTGATCACGAACATCGCCATCAGCGCGGCGGTGGCGTTGAGCGCGACCGCGATCACGAACACGGCCTGCCAGCCGTAGCTGGTGGCGACGATGCTGGCGAGCGGCACCAGCAGCGAGGCCGTTCCCTTCGCGGTGTACAGCATGCCGTTGTTGGTGGTGGCGTACTTCACCCCGAACGTATCGCCGCTGGTTGCCGGGAACAGGCTGTAGATCTCGCCGAACACGCCGAAATAAACCGCGGTCGCCAGCACGAAGACGATCGGGTTGTGACCGTAGGTCGACAGCGTCAGCAGCATCAGCGCAGCGGTGCCGAACGCGATGAACATCGTGTGCTCACGGCCGATGTTGTCGGACACCCAGCCGAAGAACGGGCGGCCGAAGCCGTCGAAGATGCGGTCGAGCGAGATCGCAAAGGTCAACGCCGCCATCTGGATGCCGGCGAGGCTGACCGGCGTATTGGCGATCTTGTAGTCATGCGCGATCGGCCCGATCTGGGCTGCCGTCATCAGGCCGCCGGCCGCGACCATCACGAACACCAGGTACATCACCCAGAAGATCGGGCTGCGCAGCACCTGCGGCGGCGTGAAATCGATCTTGGTTTGCGGCAGATTGAGCTGTTTCTTCTTGGCGGGCATCGCCACCGATGGCCGACGAATGAAGAAGGCGAGCAGGAAAACGATCACGCCTTGCCCGATGCCGAAATACAGGAACGCGCTTTGATAGCCGCTGGCCGCGATCATGTTCGCGATCGGCACAACGGTGATCGCAGCACCCGCGCCGAAGCCGGCCGCGGTGGCGCCCGCGGCAAGGCCGCGGCGGTCCGGAAACCATTTCAGCGCGTTGCCGACGCAGGTGCCGTACACCGCGCCGGCGCCAAGGCCGGCGACAACGGCCGCCGCATAGAGCAGCACCAGCGAGTCCGCGTAGGAGTTCAGTATCCAGGCCAGCGCGATCATCACGCCGCCGAACATGACGACGACGCTCGGGCCGTATTTGTCGACGAACCAGGCTTCGACCGGCACCAGCCAGGTCTCGGTCACGACGAAGATCGTGAACGCCAGCTGGATAGCGGCACGGCCCCAGTGGTATTTCGCGTCGATCGGATCGACGAACAGCGTCCAGCCATACTGGAGGTTCGCGATCATCGCCATGCAGACGATGCCCATGACGAGTTGGAGCCAGCGGAAACCGCTGGACGAAGGTGCTGAAGCTGTGGCGGCGGTACTGTTGGAAACCATCAAGTCCTCCCCGAGCGCGCTCTTTTGTGTTGGGACCTGGAGTCACGAAAATAGTGACCTCACGTCGCAAGCGTCGGGTCGATGTTGGTATACTATATTCCAGAATGCAAGCCCCATCCTTCCGTTGCGACGCAACACAAGCGCTAGGCCATTAGGCCAAGAGCCTGATAAATCGACGCAACTTCGGGGGCTGGCATACACAAAAAAAGCGCCCGACCTGATGGCCGGGCGCTTCAACCTGATGAAATCACGCTCGCGCTCGCCGCTTATGCCACCGCCTTGGACACCACCGCCCTGCGCCAGGGCTTCAGCACGACGAGTGCAAGCAGCGACGCGACGATGTTGGCGCCGGCGGCGATGATGAACACGTTGTCCCAATTGCCCGACGACTGCTGCATGTAGTTCGCGATCGGCACCAGGAGCGCCGCGGTTCCCTTGGCAGTGTAGAGCAGGCCCGCATTGGTCGTGGCGAATTTTGCACCGAACGTATCGGTGCAGGTCGAGGGGAACAGCGAATAGATTTCGCCCCAGGCAAAGAACACCAGGCCAGACAGGATCACGAACCAGACCGGATCGTGTCCGAGCATGTACAGCGCAAAGATGCCGAGGCCTTCGATACCGAACGCGATGAACATGGTGTTCTCGCGGCCGATCATGTCGGAGATCCAGCCGAAGAACGGCCGCGTCAGTCCGTTGAGGACGCGGTCGATGGTGGCTGCGAACGTCACCGCGGTCATCGTCATGCCGATCAGGGTCACCGGAACGGCATCGACTTTCCAGTCGACCGCGATCGGCTTCAGATTGGCCGTGACCATCAGGCCGCCGGCGCCGACAATCACGAACATGAAGTACATCAGCCAGAAAATCGGCTCACGCATCACTTCGGTCGGCTGATAGTTGCGCCGGCTCTGGATCACATTGGCATTCGCGATCGCCGCGGGGACTTGTCCCGGTTTCGGCGCGAACAGGAAGAAGGCGAGCAGCACGATGATGATGCCTTGTCCAAGGCCGAAATAGAGGAAGGTGGTCTGGAATCCGAAGTCCTTGATCATCGCCTGGATCGGCGCCACCGTCAGCGCCGAGCCCGCGCCGAAGCCTGCGGCGGTGATGCCCGCGGCCAACCCGCGCTTGTCGGGAAACCATTTCAGCGCGTTGCCGACGCAGGTGCCGTAGACGGCGCCGGCACCGATGCCCGCTACGATCATGCCGAGGTAGTAGCCGTTGAGCGTGGTGGCCTGCGCGTTGATCGCCCATCCGAGCGCGCACAGGATGCCACCGACGAGGACGACAAGGCGCGGGCCGTATTTATCGACGAACCAGCCTTCGATCGGCACCAGCCAGGTTTCGAACAGTACGAACAGCGTGAAGGCCCACTGGATCGACGCGCGATCCCAGCCGAATTTTTTCTGGATGTCGGGGACGAAGAAGGTCCAGCCGTACTGGTAATTGGCGATCATCACCATGGCGGCGACGCCGATCCCCAGTTGTGTCCAGCGATAGGTGTCGCTGACGCGGGCCTCGAGTGGGGCCGTTGCCTGAACCATTTCCGTCATTGCTCCTCCCGAGCGCGCTTCTATTTTTTGTTGAGCGCTGTGCGGAATCGATTTTTGTATTTGATATGCCAAGGTTCAAGCGACGCACATGTCGCGCGCGCAAATGCCGCAGATGCAGTTTGGACGGCCAAAGCGGAACAGTCGTTCAACGCACAAAAAAATGGCCTCGAAAAGCGAGGCCATTGGTCGAAGGTCGAATATCGGATCGCGTCTTGAAACGAAAGCAGCGATCAAGAGATCGCTGAACTTCGCGCGGGCTCAGAGGCCGAAATGCGGGAGGTCGCCGTTGCGGTTGGCGATCTCGGCGCTCTTCATCAGGAGCCGGTCGATCGCGGCCAGCAGGCGGCCGAACAGGGTGTTGGAAGGCGCGAGCGCGATAGCAGCAGTCTTGGACATTGGCGTCCCCTTTTGTTGGAGGCCAGCAACCCGCCGGCTCATCATCTGGGAACAATTTATGTATACCAGATGCCAACGGACAATGCGTTTGTTTGCATGGCAGCATTCGAACGCGTGCAATGCAGCATAAATCGACGAATTGGCATCCCAAATGGCAAAAAGGCCGCCGGACCCCACCAGGGGCCTTGCTAATTGTCCAGCAATGGTAACGACTTACGCTGCCGCCTGCTTGCGTGGCGGATCGAGCGCGCCGGAGTCGTGGATCTCAGCGACCTGGTGATCGCTGAAGCCGAGCACCTGGCGCAGGATTTCGTCGGTGTGTTCGCCGAGCAGCGGGGAACGGGTCACCTCGCTCGGTGAGTCCGACAGCTTGATCGGGTTGCCCACCGAAACGCGGGCGAGCGCAGCCTGGTCGTTAGGTTCAAATCCTATCCCCACGCGCCCCTGCAGAGTCTTCTTGGCATTGAGCCGATGCCTGCTGTTGACGGCAAACAGCCATTGCTTGCCACTTGCCATAACGTCAGGTTTTGACTCAAAACCGACGTCGGGTGCATGGCTTGGCACTTGGGCTGAACCTGGCCCGACGTCGCATCCAGCGTTGATCCACGTCAACATCACCTATCCTTAGCCACTCACAATATATTTGGCCGCGCCTGAAGCGGCTCCATCACCTTTCGGTTCACGTGCGATAAGGAGGATCACCATGCATCGGACGAAGCGTCTCTCGGCCAAGTCAGTGACAGTTGCGGGAATTGCGGCCAGCCTCATGTTGGGGTTTGCAGGTGTCACTCTCAGTCCAGCACCTGCCAGGGCCGTAGTTTACTGCCAGTACGTTGAATATCCGCACGGTTGCGTGGCGAGGGCCGGCGTCGTGCTCAGGCCTCGTCCGGTGGCGCGCGCTGCGGTCCGTCATAACGCCGGTGGCAATTTAAATGGCGGCGTCAATCGCGTTGGGGTGCGGCGGTAAAGCACTTGTTTGCGGGTCACGACCTTGGCGCGGCAGACGGCAAGCCAGGTTCGTGACCCGTTTACATTCTTGTCATCAGCAATTCTTCTGTTCCCGGAGAACGGAAGCCTGCTTATGGCACGTTTGAGACACGCCAACGGACACTGAGAACGTCTGTTTATCGGGGCACACCGGAAGTCAACGGGGCACGATCAGAACTCGCGATTGACCCGGAAGGGACGTCGGCTCCCCCTTAACCAAGCTCTACCAACAACTCGGTTACAGGGATCTCCGAGCAGTGCTCGCCCGGTTGGCCGATAATGAATGAAGCCGCGCTCGTCCGGGGTTTTTTCTCGCTGTACCGTCCGCAAAATGTTGAGCCGCGCCCTTATAGGCACGAGCCACCAGCGAGGCCGGCGATGAGCAGACCGGAACCGCGGCAGCACCATGACGCGCTTGCGATTTAGAGGCATGGCAAGGTTTTACGGTTCCAGATAGATATGCGCCGCGCGGTCGGTGAAGCGCGCTGTGGTCCTGCAGGCTGTTGCACGCCCAAACCTATTCGGAGAACGATAATGCGGGTCTATATCATTGTTGCGAGCCTGGCATTTTCGGTCATCGGAGGTGCCAGGGGTACCGTTGTCGACACAGGAGCGGATGCGCAGCGATACTGCCAGCTACTTGTTGAGGGCTCTTTCCACGATTACGACGAGGCGCGGGCGGCCGGCTCATGCGAGGGAATGATCGAGACTGCGATGCTCTTTTCACCAAACATGCCGGCTGACGTGCGAGCTTGTCCCCCGGGGCAAGGCAGTATTTTGGAAAGTGCCAAGGTCCTGTTGCGGTACCTCGACAACAATCCGGATCGATTGAACGAGCCTGGAATTACCCTTGCTCTCGAAGCATTCAGAAATGACTGGCCGTGCCTTGGTGACGACACCGAACCCGTAGGGGGATCCGGGCCTAAACCAAAAAAGCGCGTGCCGAAAAAACCAAAATAATGTCTTGGCCCATGGGGCCAATCTGATTGACAGGCCCGTATCTGACAATTGTCCAGGCTCTTGCCTGACGGCCTGATCCCCATGGTTATGCGCTTGTATTGGCCTAAGGAAGAACCTCCTAATGGGACATGGAAGCCTGCGCCGATTGTTCGTGTTCAATAGCGTTGGTTGCTTCCGCTTCTTGCACATTTCGGACCAGCGACGGTGGCCTTGCGATGTCTGCTCCTGAAGGTAGAACTGAAATCCTTGTCACGGGCCCAACTTCCGAGAATGCCCCGGAACGGACTTCAAGCAGGGACGGGGATGGCGTAACTTGGAAGCCAGGCGCCTCGATGACCCGTTACATGTTTCTTTATTTTGATGATGGGACCTGATCCAAGTCAAAGCGCGCGCTCAACCATAGGCACCTAGATTAAGATGAGTTTTTCTTGAGGAGCTTCCCAATGAAAAAGCTAATGATGCTAGTCGTCGTGTCTTGTGCTTTGGCCTTCCCGACGATTGGTTTTGCCAAGACCCCTCATACGAAGGGTGCACCGACCAATGACGTTCGGAAAATCCCGTCAAAAATTGGTACCCCTAAGAGCGGCTTTATTTTGCGGCAAGACCTATTCGATCGAAATAACCCGAACAACCTGCGATCAGATTGGCCCAGTCCGCCTGCACAACCGGGCCAGCTCTGAAAATCAGAACCTGCTTTTCCTTGAAGCAAATACCATCTTCAGAATGTCGCGGCATTTACCGGGACTGCATCCGCTTCACTTGCGGCTTCGGCGATTGAAGGTCGTTGAGGCCGTCACCCCGCCGCGTTCCCCCGATGGGCCATGAGTAATCCACGGCGCTCTTAGACAATGAAGTCCGTAGAATGGAGGGCCGCCGAGTGGACTCCGATCAACGTGACCGTATCATTGGCTGTTAGGTGGATTACGGCATTCCCAGAGCTGTCATCGCTGATGAGGCGGGACAGGGCAGCCCAGTTTGCGAACCCATAATCATGCACGTTTAGCAACGAGAGTGTCGTTTCCGCCGTGCGAATTGCGCTGCAAGACCGCGTCTTCGCCGATAAGATTGGCAACCGAGAAGGAGCCAAGGATAGTTGCCGTGAGACTATCGTTCCCGCCCCAGGCTCCAATGGGCATGGCGGGGTCTCCGAACACGGTAGTGGTGGTATCCTCCGAAAGAGTGACGGTGATTGTGTCGTCTGGCATATGGCGCATGGCGGAACTCCCAGTTCATTTCGGCATCGGGGCCTGACGAACAGTGGAGGTCTTGCGAGACGCGCTGCAGCCACGTTGCTAGAGGCTCAAATCTACTTCAGGTTGACGGCAGACTTATGTCTTGAATTTGGGGCGGTGAGTTTGATTTGGATCAAACTCGTTGCTCGTATGGTGGAACTCGCCATTTTGCACGCGACCGCAAGCAGTTGTTCGGTGACCTCGCCGGCGCTGCAGGCAGATCGAGTGCAATCTCGCGCTCTGCCAGCCTGACGGATGAAAATAGTGGTCGGACACCAATGTGGCCCCGGGTCAGCACCCGCAGAAGCAAACGCAGCGCTATGGTCAGCTTGTGGCACGAAACGGACCATCGGCGCGGATCGGTGACGTCCGTTGACAACGGTAGACCGGAACTGGATGTCCAACCGTCAAACCGGCGCGATTGCCCCAACTGAGACATCGGGCTGTTTCTTATGTTGCGGTAGCGAAGCTGGTTTCAGCCCCTATCAATGTGCCCGACTAAACCGCTACGATGCCGTCACCTGAGTTTGGGAGCGGACATGAGACGGCGCGAGTTCATCGCGGCACTCGGCGGCGCGGCAGCGACGTGGCCGCTGGCCGTGCGCGCGCAGCAGCAGGCGGGACGGGTCTACCGGGTGGGGTACCTCTCGATCGCGTCTCGCTTTAAAGCGTTCGAAGAGGGCCTGCGCAGCCTCGGCTACCGGGTTGGTGAAAACGTCGTCATCGAATCCCGTTTCACCGACGGCGCGATGGAACGGCTGCCCGCGCTTGCCGCAGACCTGGTCAGGCTCGGTGTGGACATCATCGCTACCGGATACAATCCGATGACAGATGCTGCCATGACGGCGACCACGACCGTCCCGATCGTCATGATCAACAGCATCGATCCGGTCGGTACCGGGCTTGTTGCCAGTCTGTCCCACCCCGGCGGAAACGTCACCGGGTTTGCCGGTGACACGGGCAGCGAGATTTTGGGCAAGCGGTTTGAGTTGCTCAAGGAAACACTACCAAACCTCTCGCGTGTGGGCATTCTGTGGAATCCGGACGTTGCGCTCACTCGAAGTCGGCAGGCGTCGATGGCGGGGACCGCCCGGGCATTGGGGTTGGCGCTTTTCCCGGTTGAAGCACGAGGGCTGGATGAACTTGAACCGGCGTTTGCGCTGATGGTCAGGGAGCGCGCGCAGGCGCTCGTCGTGCAGGGCGATCTTGTGCTGGGCAACTATCGTGGCCAGATTGCCGAAATGGCTTTGAGGAATCGGTTACCAGCCGCTTCCATCCAGAGAGCGGATGCGGAGGCGGGCATCCTTCTGAGCTACGGCCCTGATTATCCGGATCAATATCGTCGGTCGGCCCTTTTCGTCGATAAGATATTCAAGGGTGCAAAGCCTGCCGACCTGCCGATCGAACAACCGACCAAGTTCGAACTGATCATCAATTTGAAGACCGCAAAGGCGCTCGGCATCATCGTGCCACCAACACTGCTCGTCCGCGCTGACCACGTGATCGAGTGAGCGGTCGTTTGCTGCGGACCTGACAGGCTCACCTAGTGAAGTCTGTTCTTGAGGGCAAAGCGAACTTCCTGATTGCCAGCCGGATTTCTGAGTTTGACCCGACTGAGACATTGGCCGTGCCCAACGATGGATGCAGGTTTCAGCACTATCCATGCACTCGCTTCGGCCGCTAAGATGATGCCGTCTCCTGAGGTTGGGGGGTAACATGCAGCGACGCGAGTTCATCGCGCTTTTTGGTGGCGCTGCGGCGACGTGGCCGCTGGCCGCGCGGGCGCAGCAAACGGCAGGACGGGTCTACAGGATCGGATTCCAGGCGATCGCGTCCCGGGAGCAAACGCTCTATTCCATTGATGCGTTCGAAGAAGGTATGCGGAACCTTGGCTACCGCGTTGGCGAGAATGTCATCATCGAGTACCGCTTCGCGAATGCCGAGATGGAACGGTTGCCCGCCCTTGCGGCAGACCTTGTCCGGCTTGGCGTGGATGTTATCGTTACCGGGTTCAATCCGATAACGGTCGCGGCCATGAAGGCGACCACCACCATCCCCATCGTTATGGCCACCGGTCTCGATCCGGTCAGCGCCGGGCTTGTCGCCAGTCTGGCGCGACCTGGCGGGAACGTCACCGGCTTGGCTCAAGACGCTGGCGGCGAGATTTTGGGCAAGCGGTTTGAGTTGCTGAAGGAAACACTGCCGAACCTCTCGCGTCTGGGCATTATGTTCAATCCGGACGTTGCGCTGAATCGCAGCCGGCTGACTTTGATGAGAGAGCCCGCCCGGGCACTTGGGCTGACGCTTGTCCCAGTCGAAGTCCGCGGATTGGACGCACTCGAACAAGCGTTTGCGATAATGGTCAGGGAGCGCGCGCAGGCGTTCGTCATGCAGGGAGATTCCGTCCTGTTCAACTATCGCGGCCAGATTGCAGAAATGGCTTTGAGGATTCGGCTTCCAGCCGCCTCCGTTGCAACAGTGTTGGCGGAAGCGGGCTTCCTTCTGACTTACGGCGCCGATCTTCGGGATCTCTATCGTCGGTCCGCCGCCTTCGTCGACAAGATTCTCAAGGGTGCCAAGCCTGCCGACCTGCCGGTCGAACAACCGACCAAGTTCGAACTGGTGATCAATTTGAAGACCGCAAAGGCACTTGGTATCGAAATTCCGCCTGGCGTCCTCATTCGCGCCGACAAGGTCGTCGAATAGAGCTGTTGTTTGCTGCGGTGAAGGGTCCGTTGTCGGCATAAAGCTGACATTAGAAAGCAATGCCGCAATGTCCGCTTTTGGGGTCAAAGCGAAAACGATTTGATACCCTAAATTCTGAAAGATATGACCAAGGCCGCCGAAACCGGCGGCCTTCGTGCTCTTCGCATGACGCCCCTTACTCCGCCGCCTGCTTGCGCGGCGGATCGAGCGCGCCGGAGTCATGGATCTCGGCGACCTGGTGATCGCTGAAGCCGAGAACCTGGCGCAGGATCTCGTCGGTGTGTTCGCCGAGCAGAGGGGAACGGGTCACCTCGCTCGGTGAGTCCGACAGCTTGATCGGGTTGCCCACCGAAATGTACTTGCCGCGGGTGGGGTGATCGACCTCGACCACGGTGCCGGTCGCGCGCAGCGACTGGTCTTCGGCGATTTCCTTCATCGACAGGATCGGCCCGCAGGGGATGTCGTCCTTGTTGAGGATGTCCATCGCCTCGAACTTGGTCTTCGTCATCGTCCACTGTTCGATGCGGGCGAAGATTTCGTTCAATCGCGACAGCCGGGCAGGGGGCTTGGCGTAATCGGGATGGGTCTTCCAGCTGGGCTCGCCGATCACGTCGCAGATCTTCTCCCAGACCGGCGCTTGCGTAATGAAATAGAGGTAGGCGTTGGGGTCGGTCTCCCAGCCCTTGCATTTCACGATGCGGCCGGGCTGGCCGCCGCCGGAATCATTGCCGGCGCGCGGCACCGCGTCGCCGAACGGAATGCCTTCGCCGTACTGGCTGTATTCCTTCAGCGGACCATGGGCGAGGCGCTGCTGGTCGCGCAGTTTTACGCGGGCGAGATTGAGCACGCCGTCCTGCATCGCGGCGGTGACCTTCTGGCCCTGGCCGGTGACGGTGCGCTGATAGAGCGCGGTGACGATGCCGAGCGCCAGATGCAACCCGGTGCCGCTGTCGCCGATCTGCGCGCCGGTGACGAGCGGCAGCCCGTCGCGGAAGCCGGTGGTGGACGCCGCGCCGCCAGTGCACTGGGCGACGTTCTCATAGACCTTGCAGTCTTCAAACGGTCCGGGGCCAAAGCCCTTGATCGACGCCACGATCATCTTCGGGTTGATGGCGTGGATCTTCTCCCAGGGGAAACCCATGCGGTCGAGCACGCCGGGGCCGAAATTCTCCACCAGCACGTCGCAGCTCTTGATCAACGCGGTCAGGACTTCCTTGCCCTTCGGGTTCTTGGTGTCGAGCGTGATCGAGCGCTTGTTGTGGTTGAGCATGGTGAAATACAGGCTGTCGACATTCGGAATGTCCTGCAGCTGGCCGCGCGTGATGTCGCCGACGCCGGGACGCTCGACCTTGATCACGTCGGCGCCGAACCAGGCCAGCAATTGCGTGCAGGTCGGACCCGACTGGACGTGGGTGAAATCGAGAATGCGAACGCCCTTGAGCGCCTTTGTCATCGTCTTTGCTCCGTACTCTCGCCCCGGTAATCGCAGGGCGTATTGGGGTTGAAGGTCTGCTTACTTCTTCTTCAGAACGCTTTGCGGGTTGAGGTTGCCGATGCGGCCGCTCTCGGAGCCCGCCGCGGGATCGATCACCGCGTTGATCAGCGTCGGCTTGCCGGAATTCATCGCCTCGTTGACGGCGCGCTTCAGTTCGTCCGGCGAAGTCGCATTGATGCCGACACCGCCGAAGGCTTCCATCATCTTGTCGTAGCGCGAGCCCTTGACGAACACGGTCGGCGCCGGATCGGCGCCGGCGGAATTGACGTCGGTGCCGCGATAGATGCCGTCATTGTTGAAGATCACGATGCAGACCGGCAGCTTGTAGCGGCAGATGGTTTCGACCTCCATGCCGGAAAAACCAAACGCCGAGTCGCCTTCCACGGCGAGCACCGGCTTGCCGGTTTCGATCGCGGCGGCGATCGCATAGCCCATGCCGATGCCCATCACGCCCCAGGTGCCGACGTCGAGCCGCTTGCGCGGCTGGTACATGTCGATCACGCCGCGGGCGAGGTCGAGCGTGTTGGCGCCCTCGTTGACGAGAATCGCGTCCGGCCGCTCCTTGATGATGGTCCTGAGCACGCCGAGCGCGCCATGGTAGTCCATCGGCGAGTTGTTGTTCATCAGCCGCGGCGCCATCTTGGCAACGTTCTCTTCGCGCTTCCTGGCGACCGCACCGGTCCATTCGGCCGGCGGCACAGCCCAGTTCGGGCCCATGCCTTCAAGCAGCGCCGAAACGCAGGAGCCGATGTCGCCGACCACGGGGGCGACGATCTCGACGTTGGAGTCCATCTCCTTCGGCTCGATGTCGATCTGGATGAATTTCTTCGGCTGATCGCCCCAGCTCTTGCCCTTGCCGTGCGACAATAGCCAGTTGAGCCGTGCTCCGATCAGCATCACGACGTCAGAGTCCTTCAGCACCGTCGAGCGCGCCGCGCCCGCGCATTGCGGATGGGTGTCGGACAGCAATCCCTTGGCCATGCTCATGGGGAGGAACGGAATGCCGCTCTTCTCGACCAGGCTCTTGATCGCGTCATCGGCCTGCGCGTATGCGGCGCCCTTGCCGAGGATAACAAGCGGACGCTTTGCGCTCTTGAGCACATCGAGCGCGCGCTTGACCGCGGATGGTGCGGGAAGCTGCGCCGGCGCGGCGTCGATCACCTTGACCAGTGACTTCTGACCGGCTTCGGCGTCCATCACCTGGCCGAACAGTTTTGCAGGCAGATCGAGATAGACGCCGCCCGGACGGCCCGACACCGCGGCGCGGATCGCGCGTGCGAGGCCGATGCCGATGTCCTGCGCATGCAGCACGCGGAACGCTGCCTTGCACAGCGGTTTTGCAATCGCGAGCTGGTCCATTTCCTCGTAGTCGCCTTGTTGCAGGTCGACGATCTCGCGCTCCGATGAACCCGAGATCAGGATCATCGGGAAACAGTTGGTGGTGGCATGCGCCAGCGCGGTGAGGCCGTTGAGGAAGCCTGGCGCCGAAACCGTCAGGCAGACGCCCGGCTTCTTGGTCAGGAAGCCCGCGATCGACGCCGCGTTGCCGGCATTCTGCTCGTGACGGAACGAGATGACGCGGATGCCCGCGGCCTGCGCCATGCGGCCGAAATCCGTAATCGGGATCCCGGGCACGCCGTAGATCGTGGTGAGCCCGTTGAGCTTCAGCGCATCGATCATGAGGTTAAAGCCGTCGGTGAGCTCGCGCTCGGGTTCGGCTTTGTTCGAATCAATGCTCTTCGCTGCGGTTACGGACATTCCACTTTCTCCCTGATCGTTTCTGGCACGGACGACTGCGTCGTCTTCTCGATGAAATTTTCTACGTAAAGAGTTCCTGGCCGTGCGCTTCGACGTAAGCCGCTAGTCCCAGCGTATGATCGCGCGCGCGCTTTTCGGCGAGCTCGGTGTCGCGCGCCTCCAAAGCCTCGATGATCGCCATGTGCTCGGGCAGCGAGGTCGCGGTGCGATCCTTGCGGCCGATCGTCAACTGGCGATAACCGCGCACGTGCAGCAGGATGTCGTTGGTCATGTCGACCAGAACCGGCGATTCCGACAGCGAGATCAGCGCCTGATGGAAGGCGATGTTGGCTTTCGAATATTCCTCGATGTGGTCCTGCGGCAGGCGATCTTTGCTGAACTCCTTGAAGAAGTCGCGTAGCGCCGTGATGTCCTTCTTGCGCGCGGTGGTCGTGATCAGCCGTGCCGCCATGCTCTCGAGCGCGGCCCAGGCGCGGATCATGTCGACGATCTCGGTCTTGGTGCGGCGGACCACGACGATGCCGCGGCGTGGCACGGTTTTGACGAAGCCGTCCTGCTCGAGCATCGCGATGGCTTCGCGAATGGGCGTCCGGCTGACGCCGAGGCGTTCGGACAATGCGCGCTCGTCGAGCATCACCTGCTCGGGAGTCGCATAGATGTCCATCTTGAGAATAGCTTCCTTCAAGGCTTCATAAGCCTTGTTCTTGAAGCTCGTCTCCGGCGCAATACGAACGATTGCGATATCTGCCTCACCCATAGCCGGCGGCGCCTTGGTTTGTTTACGTGCTGGCACGACTCGTCTCCTCCATCTGGAGACGTATCCTTAGCAGAGAAATACCAGAAGATTTTTGGCATGCCAAATACCAGATTGTCAAGTTGCCCTTGTTTTCGGCGTTTCTTGGCATTCAACTGGCTTGACAATCTTGCTTCTGGCATACCAAATGCCATAAAATTCGTCCCAAGAGGAAAGCTAAGGGGAAGCCAATGTCAAATTCCAAGGATGCGGTCCGCAAGGTTCTCGATGCGGTCAAGGCCGATAAGCGCACCAGCCTGACGGCGCCGGAAGGCAAATTGGTCTGCGATGCCTATGGCATCCCGGTGCCGAAGGAAGGCGTGGCCAAATCTGTGGCCGAAGCCGCCAGGATCGCCTCCGACATGGGCTTCCCGGTGGTGATGAAGATCGTCTCCCCCGACATTCTCCACAAGACCGAGGCCGGCGGCGTGGTGGTGGGCGTCAAAAGCGCTGCCGACGCCGAGAAGGCCTACGAGGCCATCCTGGCCAATGCCAAAAAATATAAGGCTGACGCCAAGATCGAGGGCATCCAGGTGCAGCAGATGCTGGCCGGCGGCACCGAGGTCATCGTCGGCTCCATCACCGACGGCTCGTTCGGCAAGCTGGTTGCCTTCGGCCTCGGCGGCGTGCTGGTCGAAGTCCTGAAGGACATCACCTTCCGCCTGGCGCCCGCGACCACGCAGGACGCGCTGTCGATGCTGGATGGCATCCAGGCCCACGAGATGTTGAAGGGCGTGCGCGGCGGCGATCCGGTCAACCGCGAGGCGCTGGCTGACGTCGTCGTCAAGGTGTCGCAGCTCGTCACCGATTTCCCTGAAATCGTCGAGCTCGACCTCAACCCGGTATTTGCTACCAGGAAGGACGCGATCGCCGCCGACGTGCGCATCGTCGTCGATTTCGACTACAAGCCGCGCCCGGCGCCGCGCCCGACCGAGGAAATCGTCACCGCGATGAACCGCATCATGCAGCCGAAGGCGGTTGCCGTGATCGGCGCCTCCGCCGAAGACGGCAAGATCGGCAATTCCGTGATGAAGAATCTGATCAACGGCGGCTACAAGGGCGAGATCTATCCGATCCATCCGAAGGCGCCGGAAATCCTCGGCTACAAGGCCTACAAGAGCGTCAAGGACGTTCCCGGCGTGATCGATACCGCGGTGTTCGCGATCCCGGCCAAGTTCGTTGCCGGCGCATTGGTCGAATGCGGCGAGAAGAAAATCCCCGGCGCCGTGCTGATCCCATCGGGCTTTGCCGAAGCGGGCGCGCCTGAATTGCAGGCCGAAATCGTCGAAATCGGCAAGAAGTACAACGTCCGACTGATGGGGCCGAACATCTACGGCTTCTACTATACGCCGGCCAATCTCTGCGCCACGTTCTGCACCGCCTATGACGTCAAGGGCCACGCGGCATTGTCGTCGCAGTCCGGCGGCATCGGCATGGCGATCATCGGCTTCTCGCGCTCGGCGAAAATGGGCGTCTCCGCGATCGTCGGCCTCGGCAACAAGTCCGATATCGACGAGGACGATCTGCTCGCCTTCTTCGAACAGGACCCGAACACCAATCTGATCGCCCAGCACTGCGAAGATTTGAAGGACGGCCGCGCCTTCGCCGAAGCCGCCAAACGCGTCTCGAAGAAGAAGCCCGTCATCGTGCTCAAGGCCGGCCGCACGTCGGCCGGAGCGAAGGCAGCAAGCTCGCACACCGGCGCGCTCGCCGGTAACGACAAGATCTACGAGGACGTGTTCAAGCAATCCGGCGTGATCCGCGCCCGCTCGTTGCGCCAGTTGCTCGAATTTGCCCGCGGCGTGCCGGTATTGCCGACGCCGAAGGGCGAGAACATCCTGATCATCACCGGCGCCGGCGGCTCGGGCGTGCTGCTATCCGACTCCGTCGTCGACAACGGCTTGTCGCTGATGGCGATGCCGCCGGACCTCGATGCGGCCTTCCGCAAATTCATCCCGCCGTTCGGCGCCGCAGGAAATCCTGTGGATATCACCGGCGGCGAGCCGCCGATCACCTACGTCAACACCGTCAAGCTTGGGCTATCGGATGAGCGCATCCACGCGCTGATCCTGGGCTACTGGCACACCATCGTCACGCCGCCGATGGTGTTCGCGCGCAACATGGTCGAGGTGAAGAAGGAGATGGAGGCCAAGGGTTTTGTGAAGCCGATGGTCGCCTCGCTCGCCGGCGACGTCGAGGTCGAGGAGGCCGCCGAATATCTCTACCAGCACGGCATCCCGGCCTACGCTTACTCGACCGAACTGCCGGTCGAGGTGTTAGGGGCCAAGTACAAATGGGCACGCGGCGCGGGGTTGCTGTGAGACGTTGAAAAACAAGTGCCGCTTCGGAAGGCATCCGAAGCGGCATTTTGATCTGACCAACGATAAGAAGCGGAATTTGCGATCGACGCGCTGGCAATCTGACTCCTGGATGAATGCAGGTCGCGATGAAACGAAACGTGGTCCGGCGCAGGGCTATCGAGCCCAAACCCAGTGCAGAGCACCACGCCGACTCCCGCGATGTCGGCGTCCAGTCGGTCGATCGCGCGCTCTCGATCATCGAAACCCTGGCCGAAGACGACGAGGGCTATCGCCTCA
Organism: uncultured Alphaproteobacteria bacterium; assembly: GCA_963774775.1. Taxonomy (GTDB): domain Bacteria; phylum Pseudomonadota; class Alphaproteobacteria; order Rhizobiales; family Xanthobacteraceae; genus Bradyrhizobium. Next base: position 42,993 of record CAVZGZ010000045.1, on the reverse strand, counting down.
GCGATCTCGCCATCCGCACGGGGTTGTCGACCTCGACCGTGCACCGCCTGCTGGCGACGCTGGAAAGCCGTCGCTTCGTGCAGTTCGACCGCTCCGAGTTGAAATGGCATGTCGGCGCGCGCAGCTTCACGGTCGGCGCCACCTTCGCGCGCCGCCGCAACTTCTCCACCCAGGCCGTGCCGTATTTGCGCAAATTGCGCGACCTCACGCGCGAGACCGCCAATCTCGCCGTGGTCGACGACGAATTCATCATCGTGCTGACGCGGATGGAAAGCCGCGAGATCATGCGCTCGCTGACCAAGGTCGGCGGTCGTGTCGCGATGGTGGCCTCCGGCGTCGGCAAGGCAGTGCTGGCGACCTATTCCGACGAGGACGTCAGCGCGATCATCCGCCATCACGGCATGCCCAGGCTGACGGAAAAATCGATCGTGCGTCCGAGCGATCTGTTCAAGGAGCTCGCGAAGGTGCGGCGCGACGGCTACGCTATCGACGACGAGGAAGCCTGCATGGGCCTGCGCTGCATCGCGTCTGTGGTCTTCAACGACTGCGGCGAGCCGTTGGCGGCCATTTCCGTCTCCGGCATGACTGGCCGACTGACCGACGACCGTCTGCCGATGCTCGGCCAGACCGTGCGCGAAGTGGCGGCGGAGCTGACGGCCGCGCTTGGTGGCGTAATGCCGCAGGCGCATGTCTTCCTGAGTCGAGCTGAGGCATATTCGCCGAATGGACCCGGTTTTCCGAGAAGATCAGCGCTCGCAGAAGATGCAACGCGATGAGTTTCACGAACAGTCTCACGCGCTCAAGATCTTCGCCGGTGGATATTCTGGCAATCCGGATGCACTCTGTCTGGTATTGCCTTGGCGTCCTGCACTTCTGGCTTGCAAAGCAGCCGAAGCGGGCAACCTCACCGCGTAATAGTTGGCGTCAATTCGCGAACTAATCCCCATGGATAGCTTGGACATGCCTTGCCATCGTCATAAAACATTCATACGCCCTCCCAATGGAGATATCGTTGAACACGCGGCAGCCGATCGTGAACGATTCCGGCAGGGCTATTGCCGTGCAACCGGGCGAACAGGCGGAAATCGAACTCAAGCTGCTTGCGCCGCAAGGAGCCCTCGAAAGACTGCGCGAGCTGCCCGTCATCGTGCAGCACGCGCGCAACCGCGGCGCGTTTCGCCGGCTGGAAACGGTGTACTATGACACGCCGGAGCAACTGCTGTTCCAACACGGCATGTCGCTACGCGTACGACGCAGCGGCAACCACTTCATTCAGACACTAAAGCTTCTGCCCAAACCCGGGCAACCTCTGACGCGACGGCAGTGGGAGATGCCGGTTGACGGTGTCACCCCCGATCTGGCGCGGCTTCCCGCCGACGAGATCGGCGATCCCATGACGGCGCTGACCAACGACGCGCTGGTGCCGGTCTTCGCGACGAAAGTCCGGAGGCATGCGCGGCAGCTCGATCTGCCCGATGCGTCGGTTGAAATCGCATTCGACGAGGGGACGATCGAGGCCGGTGCGCGGCAAGAAGTGCTGTCCGAGATCGAACTCGAATTGAAGAGCGGAAATGCCGGCGTCCTGTTCGATCTCGGAACGCAGTTGCTCGACGCCGCGCCGCTACGGGTCGGCACGCGCAGCAAGGCGGAGCGCGGCCTTGCGCTTGCCTTCGACGTCGTGCAGCCGGCGGCGAAAGCCGAGCTATCAGGCATTGCGGCGGACCATGTCGTCGACGATGTCATCGCATGCCTGGTGGGGTCCTGCTGGCATCATCTTCTGAAAAATCTCACGGTGGCGGAAAAGGGGACAGACCCCGAAGGCGTGCACCAGATGCGCGTCGCCTTGCGCCGGTTGCGGACGATCTGTGCGCTGTTCAGGCGCGATATTCCGTCGCCTGCATTTCAGGCGGTGAACAGCGAAGCGCGGTGGCTGATGCAGCAGCTCGGCCCGGCGCGGGACTGGGACGTTTTTGCCGAGACGACCGTCAATCGCCTGGCATCGGCGGCTCCGGGTATCGACCTCGACGGCTTGCGCGAGGCGGTCGAACAGCAGCGCAAGTCGAGCTACGCCGCGCTGCAGGGCGTTCTCGCCGATGTCAGGTGCGGTCGTTTCCTGCTCTCGCTGGGGCACCTGGTGGAACGCCGCGGCTGGCGCAACGAGATCGACAGCGAAGCGCTGGCCGTGCTCTCGCAACCGATGCCGGCGCTCGCTGATAAAATTCTGACGCGCTTGCATCGCAAGGCGCTCAGGCGCGGCGCGCATTTCCGGCAACTCAACACCGGTGCGCAACACGATCTCAGAATCGACCTCAAGAAGCTGCGCTACGCGGCGGAGTTCTTCTCGCCGCTTTATGCCACGCAAGCGTCCGCGAAGCGCTATGTTTCGCGGCTCGCCAAACTCCAGACCAGTCTGGGACAGGCCCGTGATATCGCAGGCACCCGCAGCCTGCTCGATGCGATCAGACAGGACGACCAGCCTGCGCTTCAGCTTGCGATCGGCGCGGTGGCCGGCTGGCAAGCCCGCGATCAGATCGCGGTCGCGAAAACGCTGCGCAGGAGATGGCGGCGGTTCAAGGCGACGCAGGCATTCTGGAGCAGGTGAGACGTTTGCACTATGCCGGCTGCGATGCCCGACCGGTCAAGCGTGGCAGAATGCGCTCGTCAATTAAGTCCGTATCGCGCCATGGCATCCGTCACATTCGGCATGATGGCTCGCGCCATGGCCATGTCGGTCTCACTTCCCGTGATGTCCCCCCTCCGTCGTTTGGCCACAGCGCGCCCGTATAGCGAGTTGGCTTTTTTCGCATCGATGCGGAGTGCGGCGTCGTAATCGTGAATTGAATTTTCGAGCGCCCCTTTCTTGAGGTAGGTGAAGCCGCGGCTATCGAGAAAGGAGGCATCTTCGGGGCGTATCCGTAGCGCCGCGTCGCAATCCGCGAGGGCGCTGTCCAAATCGCCGGCGATCGCCTGGGAGAAACAGCGATTGTTCAGCGCCTGGGCATTCTTGGGCTCGAGCTTCAGTGCCTCGCTGAGGTCATGGATGGCGCGGTCGTAGTCGCGTTTTCCCACGTAGGCGCGGGCCCGTCGCATGAAGGCGGCGGCATTCCCGGGGGTTGGGTCGAGTTCAATCGCCCGGTCGTAGTCTGCTGAGGCGAGGTCGCGTTGGCCCTTTAGTTCGTGCGCCAAGCCTCTCAAGTCGAAGCCGGGCGGGCAAGCAGGATCCAATTTGATCGATTGGTCGGCATCCTCAATGGCTCGGTCGTATTCGCGCTTATCAAGGTAGGCAGACCCGCGGATCAGGTGGGCACGGGCATTACCGGAAAAGAGCTTGATAGCTTCGTCTAAGTCCGCGATGGCATGGTCGTATTCGCGCATTCCCAAGTAGGTTTCACCTCGGCCGAGGAAAGCAACGGAGGAACTGGGATTGAGTTCTATTGCCCGATCGTAGTCCTTTACGGCCTCGTTCCACTGACGGTTCGCCAGATGGGCCGATCCCCGGTTGGTGTAAAAGAACGGATTTGTTGGATCTAGTTCGATGGCTTGGTCGATGAGCTCGATGGCGCGGCCGTAAGCGCCAGCGGCCAAGAGGGGCCCTGCGGTTCTGACGAAAATCCCGGCTTTGCTGATTTTAGACGGTTCTTTCGGAATTTCCCCAAGGGCTGCACGCGGTGCAGTGCTGCGGCAGGCTGAAACGATTTGACCTGATGCCGGATCGCCCGCTTGGGCACCTACGATGATTAGCTGTGCCAATAGAACGAACGCCGGTCGCCGAAGCGGGAAATATGTTCTGGAGACGTCAACGATGCGAACGCAATAACTATGTTGCCACAGACTCACACGACGCCCCAGAATACCTATGGAAAGAAATTCAAGATTTCTTCAGCCTACCCAATACAACGTTAGCATGTATTTTTCTGCTGAAGCAAATCAGCCGTTTTGGCTGCGTGGATATTTGTGTGGATATTTGTGATGTCCGTTGCGGCTCGACACTCCCGCCGCTCACGGCTTCAACGACGAGAGATAGGCCGCGAGTGCGATCATGTCGCGGTGCGACAGCTTCTCCGCGATCGGCGCCATCATGGCGCCTGCGTCGCCTGCGCGGACCTGCTGCTGAAAGTCGTAGAGTTGACGCACGAGGTAACTGGGCGAACGCCCGGCGATCCCGGGAATCGGATTCATGCCTTTGAGGTCCGGCCCGTGGCACGATATGCAGGCCGTAGTGATGCCGGGACCGCCGGTCCTGGCCAGAACTTCGCCCCTTGCGATGCTTCCCGTCGGCACATAGGCGATGAACTGCGCGCGGGAGTCCCGATGTTCGAACTGGTCCGCATCCACGGGGACCTCGACGATGCGTTCGCCGATCGGCTCGGTGCCGCCGTTCTTCACGGTTCGGTAGAATACCCGGGCGATCTCCGTTACCGGGACCGTATCGGTTTCGACCACCTTGATATTCTGCTTCGGTTTCAGCGATGCAAAATAGGCGGCTGCGGCCCGCACCTCCTGATCGGTGGCGGCTTTGGCCACCGCGATCATCAACGTGACCGGGCTTCGCGCGGGGCCTGCAAATTTCCGCACGCCGCGTTTGTAGTCGGCCATCTGCGCAATGATGTAGGGCGCGGGAAGTCCGGCCAGACTCGCGTTCTCCGGGCCGCCCGTCCCCTCGGTGCGGTGACATGAACCGCAGGCCCGCACTTCCGGAGGCCTGCCACGGGCGACGATGCTGGGCATCGGCGGATGATCGTTGGGGTGCCAGTCCGGGGCAAAGAAAAGATCGCGTTCTTGCGTCACGGTGAACGCGGCCGCGCTGTCGGGTACGCGTCTTGGCACGCCGTCATCCGGCGGGGCCTTGAAATCCGGCGCCCACGGATACGCCCAGGCTGGGAACGAGGCTGATGACGTCGACGGGGAGGGGCTTTCTTTGGGAGACTGCGGCATTGCGCCGCTGGAAATGAACACGCCGAGCGACGCCAGCACGCCGACAGCGAGACTGATTGGTCTTCCCAAATTCCACCCCCTGACGGACAACGCGCAACATCGCGCCTTGCCCTCAATTGGCAATTCTACGTTTTCCGACGCTTGTGGCGCAATGTCTGAAATGGATCGGCTGGACTTCGCATAGCAGGTGCTGCAGGAATCCGAACGCGCGTGTGACCACAGGATTGCGTCATCCACCACTCGTCGTCACCCGCGCATGCGGGTGACCCAGTATCCGAAGAGATGCCGATGTCATAGAACCGAGAAGCTGCGGTGTACTGGATACCCCGCATGCGGGGTATGACGGTCGGTGGGTGGGAGCGCGGGTCCACATCATCGCGGCCATCGCATCGTTTCATCGCGCGCCCCATCCAACCGTCCTGATCTCGCATCCTTTTCCCTGACCATTCCACATCGCGGGAAAGAAATGCGACGTCGTTGAGATCGTGGGCCTCAATCGCGAAGATCGCATCAGGGCCAACACGATCAAGCGAGGCGCGAGATGGCGAAGATGCGAGCAATCGATGCCGCGGTGCGGATCCTGGAAAAAGAGGGCATCACCTGCGCCTTCGGCGTGCCTGGAGCTGCGATCAATCCGTTGTACTCCGCGCTGAAGCTGCGCGGCTCGATCCGGCACATCCTGGCGCGTCATGTCGAGGGCGCATCCCACATGGCCGAAGGTTACACCCGCGCCAAGGCCGGCAACATTGGCGTCTGCATCGGCACCTCGGGTCCGGCCGGCACCGACATGATCACCGGGCTCTATTCGGCGATCGCGGATTCGATTCCGATCCTCTGCATTACCGGCCAGGCACCGCGCGCGCGCCTCTACAAGGAAGACTTTCAGGCCGTCGATATCGAATCGATCGCAAAGCCCGTGACGAAATGGGCGGTCACGGTGCGCGAACCGGCGCTGGTGCCGCGCGTGTTCAGCCAGGCGTTTCACGTCATGCGCTCGGGGCGCCCGGGTCCGGTGCTGATCGACCTGCCGCTCGACGTCCAGCTCGCCGAAATCGAATTCGACGACGAGACCTATTCGCCGCTTCCGGTCTACAAGCCATCAGCCACCCGCAAGCAGATCGAAAAAGCGCTTCACATGCTCAATGCCTCTGAGCGTCCGCTGATCGTGGCGGGTGGCGGTGTCATCAATGCCGACGCGTCCGAGCTTGCTGGTCGCCTTCGCCGAGGCCGTCAACGTCCCCGTGGTGCCGACGCTGATGGGGTGGGGCGCGATCCCCGACGATCACGTGCTGATGGCGGGGATGGTGGGGCTGCAGACCAGCCACCGCTACGGCAACGCCACCATGCTGCAATCCGATTTCGTGCTCGGCATCGGCAATCGCTGGGCCAATCGGCACACCGGCTCGGTCGAGACCTACACCAAGGGGCGTACCTTCGTGCACGTCGATATCGAGCCCACGCAAATCGGCCGGGTCTTCAACCCCGATCTCGGCATCGTCTCGGACGCCAAGGCAGCGCTTGAATTGTTCGTCGAAGTTGCCCGGGAGTGGCGCAAGGATGGCAAGCTCCGGGACCGGCAGGCGTGGCCGGCCGCGTGCCAGGACCGCAAGCGCTCGATGCTGCGCAAGAGCCATTTCGACGACATGCCGATCAAGCCGCAGCGCGTCTATGAGGAGATGAACAGGGAGTTCGGCCGCGACACCTGCTATGTCAGCGTGATCGGATTGTCGCAGATCGCCGGCGCGCAATTCCTCGGCGTCTATCATCCGCGCAACTGGATCAACGCCGGGCAGGCGGGCCCGTTGGGCTGGACGCTGCCTGCCGCGCTTGGCGTCCGCGCCGCCGATCCCGCCAAGGAAATCGTCGCGCTGTCGGGCGATTACGATTTCCAGTTCCTGATCGAGGAGCTCGCGGTCGGCGCCCAGTTCAAATTGCCCTACATCCACGTCGTCGTGAACAATTCCTATCTCGGGCTGATCCGGCAGGCGCAGCGCGGCTTTGACATGGACTATCACGTCCAGCTCTCGTTCGAGAATATCAACGCGCCGGAGCTCGGCGTCTACGGCGTCGATCACGTCGCGGTCGCGGAAGGTCTCGGATGCAAGGCGATCCGCGTCACCGATCCGAACCATGCAGCGTCGGCGTTTGCGACGGCGCGGAAATGGATGGCGGAGTACCAGGTGCCTGTGGTGGTCGAGTTCATCCTCGAGCGCGTCACCAATATCGCGATGGGCACCGAGATCGACAACATTGTCGAGTTCGAGGAGGTCCTGAATTTGCCGCTCGACGACGCACCGGTGGGCACCGGCGCGCGCCAGCCGGGCGCATTGCAGCCGGCCGAATAAGGGGAGACAAACCGTGCCGAAATTTGCCGCCAATCTCACCATGCTGTTCGCAGAAATGCCGTTCCTCGATCGCTTTGCTGCCGCCAAGGCCGCCGGCTTCAGCGGCGTCGAATATCTGTTTCCTTACGATTTCGACAAGGCCGATCTGCGCGAGCAACTGGGCGCGCACGGCCTGACCCAGGTGCTGCATAATCTCCCGGCAGGCAACTGGGCGGCCGGCGAGCGCGGCATCGCCATCCTGCCCGGCAGGGTCGATGAATTCCGTGACGGCGTTTTGCGCGCCGTCGACTATGCCAAGGCGTTGGACTGCCGACAGTTGAATTGCCTGGTCGGCATTGCGCCCGATGATGCCGACAGGTTGGAGCTGAACGAGGTGCTGGTCGGCAATCTGCGCTTTGCCGCCGACGTGCTGGCGCGGGAACGGATCAGGCTGTTGATCGAGCCGATCAACACGATCGATATTCCCGGCTTCTTCCTGAACCGGACCGAGCAGGCGATCCAGATCATCGCCGACGTGCGGTCGAGCAACCTCTTCGTTCAGTACGACATCTACCACATGCAGGTGATGGAAGGCGACATCGCGCGCAGCCTGCAGAAGCATCTTGCAAAAATTGCGCATGTCCAGCTCGCCGACAATCCCGGTCGCAACGAGCCGGGCACCGGCGAGATCAACTATCCATTTCTGTTTCGCCATCTCGACGCGATCGGATATCGTGGCTGGATCGGGTGCGAATACAAGCCGCGGACCTCAACCGTCGAAGGCCTCGGCTGGCACGCCGCGCAGACGTTTGAGACGTGATCACCAGCGGAGGAAGAACAAGATGATCGACATCGGTTTCATCGGCCTTGGCACCATGGGCCGTCCAATGGCCGGCCACCTCCAGGCCGCCGGCCACCGGCTGTTCCTGCACGACGTCGGGCCGGTTCCGGCGGAACTGGTCAGTAGCGGCGGCATCGTCAGCAAATCGGGCCGGGAGGTCGCGCAGGAATCCGATGCCATCATCATCATGGTGCCTGACACCCCGCATGTCGAAGCGGTGTTGTTTGGCGAAAACGGCGTCGCGCAAGGCCTTTCCAAGGGCAAGATCGTCGTCGACATGAGTTCGATCTCGCCCTTAGCGACAAAGGAATTCGCCAAGAAGATCGAGGCGCTCGGCGCCGATTATCTGGACGCGCCGGTTTCGGGCGGCGAGGTCGGCGCCAAGGCCGCGAGCCTGACCATCATGGTCGGTGGCTCCCAGCGCGCGTTCAACACCATGAAGCCGGTGTTCGACAAGATGGGCAAGAACGTCACCCATGTCGGCGGCAGCGGCGATGGCCAGACCACCAAGGTCGCCAACCAGATCATCGTGGCGCTGACGATCGAAGCGGTCGGCGAAGCCCTGCTGTTTGCCTCAAAGGCCGGCGCCGATCCGGCGCTGGTGCGGCAGGCGCTGATGGGCGGCTTCGCATCGTCGCGCATCCTCGAAGTGCATGGCGAGCGCATGGTGAAGCGTAATTTCGATCCCGGTTTCCGCATCGAACTGCACCAGAAGGATCTCAACCTCGCCCTCGAGGGCGCGCGGGCACTTGGGCTTTCGCTGCCGAGCACGGCGTTGGCGCAGCAATTGTTCAGTTCCTGCGCGGCGCATGGCGGCAAGGCGTGGGATCATTCCGCGATGGTGCGGGCGCTGGAAATGATGGCGAACCACGAGATCGCAAAAAAGTAAGTCGGCGCGCCTTGGGAACTGCGGCGAAACTGTGCACGCAGCATCGCAATGGAACAGGAACATCTCGCTCCTCCGATGGTTGACACGCATCGTCATTTCACCGGAGGAGAACGATGAACAAGCGTCTTGCCATTTCTGTTGTTGCCGCGTCGCTGTTGGCGTCCAGCGCGGCGTTCGCGCAGTCCACCACCGCCGCAGGTGCGGCTAACGGCGCCCGCACGGGCGGCGAGGTCGCAGGCCCCGTCGGCGAGATCGTCGGCGGCACCGTCGGTGCGGCGGTCGGCGCCGCTGTGGAGATTCCGAACGCGGTGATCACGTCGATTCCGCGAACGGAGCCTTCAGTAACGGTGCGTGAGCGCGTCGTGGTGGGTGAGCCGTTGCCGCCGACCGTTGAGTTGCGCACGGTGCCGAGCCACACCGAATATCGCTATGCGGTCGTCAATGATCGCCGCGTGATCGTGGAGCCGCGCACTCGAAAAGTAATCAGAATTATTGACTGACGACAGAAACACCTTCCAAGTCGATCCTCGCGGGCGAAAGCCCGCGGGGATTTTCCTACAGCGGCTGCCGTACCCCGAGTCCGTGCATGAAGCGTTCGCGGATCTGCACGGGATCGCGGCGGGTGGTGCCGGTGCCCGGTTTGTCGTCGATGCGCACACCGATCAGCGTTGGCGCCGTAGCCGACATCGATTGATCGATCAGGCGCTCAAAATCCTCTTCGTCGGCGGCCCAGGCGCTGTTGGCGAGGCCGCTGGCGAGAGCGATGGCGACAATGTCGGAGACGGCTGCGGCCGGGGTCGGCTGTGCGCCGGTGATCTGGTAGATGCCGTTGTCCATGACAATCATGGTGAGGTTATCAGGCTTGAGTGTCGCGATCGTCGACAGCGAACCCAGTTGCATCAAGAGCGAGCCGTCGCCTTCCAGCGCGAAGATGCGGCGCTTCGGCTGCGCCAGCGCCACGCCGAGCGCGATCGGAAACGCCAGTCCCATGCTGCCCAGCATGTAGAAATTCTGCGGGCGATGACCGGCGGCCCAGAGATCAAAGTTGGTGTTGCCGATGCCGCCGACGACGGCTTCCTCGTGCTTCAGTTTGGCGATCAGGCGCGAGGTGATGTCGAAGCGGTTCATCACCTTGGTGTTGCGGGCGGTGGTGTTGGTGTTCATGAGATCGCTCACTTGTCGAACACTTTGCCGCCGGTCAACAGCGGCGAGAGGATCAGCGCCACCGGCGCCTGGGTGGTGATGGCCTGCTTGATCGAGCGGTCGGCGATGAACTCGAACTCATCGAGCCGCGTGCAGGTGTGATGCTCCATCGCCAGCGAGTCCAGTACCGGCCGCATGGTGCGGCAGACCAGCGACTGCCCGTAGTTGAACTCGCCGAGCGTGCCGCGCTCGGACACGAACATGATCAGCGGGATCTGGTAGGGGATCGCCAGCGACGCCAGCACGTTCGCCAGGGTCGCGAAGCCCGAGGTCTGCATCAGCACCGCGCCGCGCAGACCGCCCATCCAGGCGCCGGAGACGATGCCGACGGCTTCTTCCTCGCGCGCGGTCGGAAACGTCGTGAAGTAGGGATCGGCGTGCAGGTTCTTGATCAGCGTCGTCAGCACGCGATCGGGAACGTAGGGCACCAGCCGGACCTCGTTGCGCTTCAGCGTCTGCAGCACGATGCCGTGCCAGCTCTTCTCCTGCGCGGCTTGAGCCGAGGTTGGGTCCTCCGCAAGCGCCATCCCGTTCTCCCATTCGCAATCGACGATTTTCGCAGCCGTCTTGTGGCGTCGAAACTTGACGCGACCAGCGGGATTGTCAACATGTCTCGGTCGTCACCGTGATCTGCACGCCGCGATGGTGTTGGCGTCGCGTCGTCATGCCACAATGTGAGATAACGAGAACAAACAAAGACGACATGGGGAAGGGTGGCAGCAGACAATGACCGTCAACAACAAGCGCGTGTTCTACGTCAAATATCTCGCCCACGAAATCTATCTCGATATTCTCAAGCGTCGCCCGGATATCAGGCTCGACCGGCTCGAGAACGAAAGTCCCGATGAGGTCGCTGCCCCGATTCTGTCGGCCGCGCACGCCTATCAGATCGGGGCGGCGCGCGATGAACTCGCAAGACATTTTCATGTCGATGCCGATCTGCTGCGACGCGCACCGAACCTCCTGATCGTGTCCTCCAACGGTGCGGGTTTCGACCCCGTCGACGTCGACGCCTGCACCGCGGCCGGCGTATTGGTCGTCAATCAATCCGGCGGCAATGCCAATTCCGTTGCCGAACATGCGCTCGGCATGCTGCTGACGCTGTCGAAACGCATCCTCGAAGCCGACCGTGCTCTGCGACGCGACCGCGACGTCAATCGCAACGCGCTGATCGGCAATGAGGCGCAGGGCAAGACCATCGGCATTGTCGGGCTCGGCAATGTCGGCCGCCGCATCGCGGAGCTCTGCAAGGGCCTGCTGCATATGAACGTGATCGCCTACGATCCCTATCTCAGCTCGGAGGAGATGGCGGCGCGGGGCGGGCAGAAAGTCGAACTCGACGACCTGCTGCGACGCGCGGATTTCGTGTCGATCTCCTGTCCGCTGAACAAGGACAATCGGGGCATGATCGGCGCGCGCGAATTCGCGCTGATGCAGCCGCACGCGTTTTTCATCACCACCGCACGCGGCTTCATTCATGACGAGAAGGCGCTGGAGGACGCGCTACGCAACAAGCGCATCGCCGGCGCCGGGCTCGACGTCTGGGCCAAGGAGCCGCCGTCGCCCGATCATCCGCTGCTGCAGTTCGACAATGTGCTGGCGAGCCCGCATACGGCCGGCGTCACCAGGGAAGCGCGGATGAACATGGGCAAGATCGCCGCCGAGCAGCTGCTCGACGCGCTCGACGGCAAGCGGCCGCCGCGCCTGGTCAATCCCGAGGTGTGGCCGGCCTACGTCAAGCGCTTCGAGCGGACGTTTGGCTTCACGCCGAAATAGGACCCCGATGAGCAAACTGACTGGAGAAAATTCTCTCCGTCGCGGCCTCGATTACGGCAATAAATCCACTGCGTGTAGCCATCCGGACGAAGCATCTGTCGTTATTTTCGCTGAGATATCGACTACTTAGCCGCCAAAGACCATTTTCCGGAGTGTGCCGGGCCATTGTCCCGGCGCCAGAGGAAAATGAGATGGCACAGGTACGAGCATTGCTGCGCACGGCACCGTCCCGGATCGGGCGGAAGCTGGCTCAGATCGTCGCCATCGCGGCCGCGAGCCTGCCGGCCGCGGGCGCTTAATCGCAGAGAACCGCGGCTTTCCGCGTCCCCTCAATCATTCCGGCAAGATACGCACCGCGCCTTTCGCGGCGCTGCTTGCAAACGCGGCATAAGACTTCAGCGCGGTGGAAACCGCGCGCTTGCGCGGAGCCGGTTTCCAGGCGGACGCCCCCTTCGCAACCATGGCCTCCCGGCGCCGGTTGAGTTCGGCATCCGGCACGGCGAGATGGATCTTGCGATTGGGAATATCGAGCTCGATCAGGTCGCCCTGCTCGACGAGGCCGATCAAGCCGCCTTCCGCCGCTTCGGGCGAAATATGTCCGATCGACAATCCCGACGAACCGCCCGAGAAGCGGCCGTCCGTGATCAGCGCGCAGACTTTGCCGAGGCCCTTCGATTTCAGGTAGCTGGTCGGATACAGCATCTCCTGCATGCCTGGACCGCCGCGCGGGCCTTCGTAGCGAACGACCACGACGTCACCCGCTTTCACCTTGTTGGTGAGAATGCCCTCGACCGCGGCATCCTGGCTTTCGAAGATGCGGGCGGGACCGGAAAATTTCAAAATGCTCTCGTCGACGCCGGCCGTCTTCACGATGCAGCCGTCCTTGGCGAGGTTGCCGAACAGCACGGCAAGACCGCCGTCCTTCGAGTAGGCGTGCGCCGCATTGCGGACGCAGCCGGAAGCGCGATCGAGGTCGAGCTCGTCGAAGCGCTCGTTCTGGCTGAACGCGACCTGCGTCGGAACGCCGCCGGGCGCGGCCATGTAGAAATGACGCACCTTCTCGCTTTGCGTGCGGACGATATCCCAGCGATCGAGCGCGTCGGCGAGCGTGGTACTGTGGACGGTCGGAAGATCGGTCGTGATCAGCTTGGCGCGATCGAGCTCGCCGAGGATCGCCATGATGCCACCGGCGCGATGGACGTCTTCGAGATGAACGTCGGCGACCGAGGGCGCGACCTTGCACAACACCGGCACCTTGCGCGAGAGGCGATCGATATCGCCCATGGTGAAGGGGACCTGGCCCTCATGGGCTGCGGCGAGCAGATGCAGCACGGTGTTGGTCGAGCCGCCCATCGCGATGTCGAGCGTCATCGCGTTTTCGAACGCCTTGAAGCTGGCGATGCCGCGCGGCAGCACGCTGGCATCGTCCTGCTCGTAGTGACGGCGCGCCAGATCGACGATCAAATGCCCCGCCTCGACAAACAGCCCCTTGCGGTCGGCATGCGTTGCCAGCACCGAGCCGTTGCCCGGCAGCGCGAGCCCGAGGGCTTCCGTCAGGCAGTTCATCGAATTCGCGGTGAACATGCCGGAGCAGGAGCCGCAGGTCGGACAGGCCGAACGCTCGATCTCCTCGACTTCCGCGTCACTCACCGAACTGTCCGCCGCGGCCACCATGGCGTCGATCAGGTCGACCGCGCGCTTCTTGCCCTTGATGACGACTTTGCCCGACTCCATCGGGCCGCCCGAGACGAACACAGTCGGGATGTTGATGCGCAGCGACGCCATCAGCATGCCCGGCGTGATCTTGTCGCAGTTGGAGATGCACACCATCGCGTCGGCGCAGTGCGCGTTGACCATGTATTCGACGCTGTCGGCGATCAGCTCGCGCGAGGGCAGGCTGTAGAGCATACCGTCGTGGCCCATCGCGATACCGTCGTCGACCGCAATGGTGTTGAACTCCTTGGCGACGCCGCCGGCCTTTTCGATCTCCCGCGCCACCAGCTGCCCGAGGTTTTGCAGATGGACATGCCCCGGCACGAATTGGGTGAAGGAATTGACGACCGCGATGATCGGCTTGCCGAAATCCTCGTTCTTCATACCGGTCGCGCGCCACAGGCCGCGGGCGCCCGCCATGTTACGGCCATGCGTGGTAGTGCGGGAGCGATAGGGCGGCATCGTAAATCCTTGGGCTGTCGTGTTATTTCGGGGTCTTATGCCCCCGACGGACAGCGGATTCAAGTGCAGTGCCCTGCATGGACGGTCCGTCAGCCGTGCGCCAAACGGAGGGGACCCGGTGTGGGTCGGTCCGGCTGCATGAGATGTCAGTGCTCCCGTTCGCGACGAAACCTCAGGAATGCTTGTCGAGGCGGCGCTTCAGCAAGGTCAGATGCTGCAGCAGGTCCGATTGGGCGACCGGCGACAGTTCGCCGATCAGCGAGACCACCCATTCCTCATGCCGCCGGGCCATCCGGCCGAATTCCCGGGCGCCCTCCTGCGACAAGCGGAGACGGAACGTGCGCTTGTCCTCGGAATCGACCTCACGATGGATAAAGCCTTCGGCTTCGAGCTTTTGCACGAGGCCGGTGATGGCGCCGTTCGACACCATCAACAACCGCGAGACCTCCGACATGGTCGCGCCGCCGGAGGTGCGGTTGAGCTGCGCCAACAGGTCGAAGCGGGCAAGCGTGGTGTTGAACTCCTTGCGCAGCCGCGTGCTCAATGCCTTTTCGATGCGGGTGGTGCAGGCGAGCAGGCGCAGCCAGATGCGCAACTCCAGATGGGCACCATCGGTCTCGGGCGAGTGTTCGACCAGCGCCGGCGAAGGCACACGCGGGCTCCGTGCCGGCCGCGCCGTACGTCTGACTTTTGCATCCATCGCCGGCTTCTCCTGCTAGATACTGATCGAACCCACGCTGGCGCCACCGCACACAAAAAGCGTCTGTCCGGTGACGAAGCCGGCGTCTTCAGAACTGAAGAAGGCAACCGCGCGCGCCACATCGGCGGATTTGCCGAGGCGGCCAACCGGGATCGACCGTGCCAGCGCCTGCGCACGTTCGGATTCCGGCGACATCACGCTTTCGAACATTTCGGTATCCGCGATCGGTCCGGGCGCCACGACATTGACCGTGATGCCGAAGGGGGCGAGCTCGAGCGCCCAGGTCCGCGCCATCCCGATCATGCCGGCCTTGGTCGCCGAATAGACGGTGCGCGAGGCCAATCCGAGCGCCGCGCGTGATGACAAGAGCACGACGCGGCCGAAATGGGCCTGCTTCATCTGCGGCAGCGCCGCCTGCACCAGCGCAATCACAGCGCCGAGATGGAGCTGAGCCAGCGCGCCGACATCCTCATCGCTCACCTGATCCAGCGGCTTGGCGCGGATCGCGCCGGCATTGTGGACGATGTGAGTGATCGCAACGCTTGCGGCGATCTCCTCGGCCGCCTGGCGCGTTGCTGCCGCATCGAGCAGATCGACCTCGCAGGTGCGCAGCTTCGGATGGCTCCAGTCCGGCTGGCGCCGCGACAGCGAGATAACGTCAAAACCGTCGGCGAGGAAGCTTTGGGCAATCGCGGCACCAATACCGGTATTGCCACCGGTAACGACTGCGGTGTGGCGACGTTCGATCATCGTCCTTGCTCCGCTACAGGCTGATGACCGCTTCTTGAGATGACGCAGATCGATGCAGGCTCCGCGCGCCATGTAATCGGCGGCGAGATCCTTGACCGACCCGCGCTGGATTTTTTGCGTTCCCGTCAGCGGCAGCGACGGCACGAAGGCGATCCAGCCGGGGGCCTTGTAATAAGCGAGGCGCGAGAGGCACCATTCGACGATGGTCCGCGCGGTCTCGGTCGTTTCCGCATCGCTGTCGTCAGGAACGATCAGGGCGAGCACCTCGTCGCCGCGCACCGGGTCGGGGGTCGCGGCGACCGCAACCTGCCGCACGGAAGGATGCTGCAGCAGTTCGCTTTCCACCTCGACCGCGGAGATGTTCTCGCCGGAGCGGCGGATGATGTTCTTCTTGCGGTCGACCAGCCGCAGCGAGCCGTCGGTGGCACGCACGATGATGTCGCCGGTGTGGAACCAGCCGCCCTCCCATGCGCTCGCGGTGGCTGCCTCGTCCTTGAGATACTTGCGAAAGAAGCCGTAGCGTGGGTTTGGCCCGGAGTGGCGAACCAGCAATTCGCCCGGCGTTTCGTCAGGTGCATCGCTACCATCCTCGAGCACCAGCCGCATTTCGATGTCGTCCCCGGCGCGGCCAAAACTGTTGGTGCCGCGATGCCGTGGCTCGTGGTTGGCGACGACGACGGCGCCTGCGCCGGTCTCCGTCATTGCCCAGGCCTCGATCAGGGGAAAGCCGAACCGCTCCTCGAAGGACGCATGCAGCGACCGCTCGACGCCGGCGCCGAAGCCGAAGCGGACGCTGTGATCGCGGTCGGTGGCGTCAGCCGGTGCCGTCATCAAGATCGCCGGCATCACGCCGAGATAGTGCAGGATGGTGGCGCGGCTTTCGCGCACCTGATGCCACCACGACTTCGGATGAAAGCGGTCGACCGTGATCAGACAGCCTGCCGTGCGCAGCATCGCCATCGCCGAATAGGCCATGGCGTTCATGTGAAACACCGGCAGCGGCGTGATCATGCGCTCGCGCGAATCCTGCAGCGTGATCATGCCGCCCGTCGTTGCGTACCACTCGCCCGCGGCGAGGAAATATTCGTTCGCCAGCACGCAGCCTTTGGGCCGACCGGTGGTGCCGGACGTATAGAGCAGGGCGCATTCGGTATCGGTCGTCCCTCGCCTGCGGTACTTCGCACGGCAAGCGGCTGCGGCTCGTCGTCCGGCCCATGCAGTGCAAGGGGGTGGCCATTGGCGCGAGCAGCATTTTCGAGGTCGCCGCGGCGCTCAGGCACGACCACGGCCGCAATCATCTCGGAATGGTCGATGACATATTCGAGCTCGGCGGCACGCAGATCCGGATTGATCGGCACCACCGAGACGCCGAGGCGGTTGAGCGCAAACCAGTGCCGGAAAAATGCAGGGCGATTTTCCAGCAGCAGGCCGACGCGCTGCCCGCTGCCATATCCCGCCTTCGCATAGGCCTCTGACAGTTTCAGCGTCGCCGCCAGCGCTGCCTCGTAGGAGATTTCACCGGCCTCGATGCCATAGGCGGCCGCCGTCTCCGGCAGGATGCACATGAAGGCGCCATGTGGATGGCGTGCCGCGGCATCGGCAAACAGTGCAAAGACGGTGGCGGTGGTGGTGCTCATTCCGCTCACATGAATAGCTGGATGTTGCCGAAGGCCGCATCGCAGTTGATCAGGTCGACGCGCTTGAGCTTGATCCGCAGCCGGCCGTCCTCGACCGCGAGGTGATGCGTCGCCCAGACCGCAAACAGCGTCTGCTCATCCAGCCGCGTTTCGATGTAATGCATGGGGGTCCAGGTGACGTAGCTGTTGTTCGCCTCGTCGCGGGAATCGACCTGCGGCGTCTGCAGCACGTGGTGGCAGCGGCTCTTGGGCTTCTGACTGAAGGTGCGCGCGCCCTTGAGACGTTCGACGCGAATGCTGAGCAGCAGCTTGTCTTCATACATCAGCGAGCAGGTCAGTCTCGGATCGGTCTGGTTCCACTCCAGTGGCATCCAGTAATAGGCATCGTCGGCGTACAGCGCGAGCCATTCGTCGAAACGCTGCTGGTCGATCAGCCGTGCCTCGCGCACGACGAAATCGATCAGTTCCTGGTTGGTCGGGATGGCGGTCTTCAGTGAAGCTTCGATGGTCATGCTCATGCTACATCCCCATCGTCATGAATTTGGACCAGGCGCGGAACTGGTTGCGCATCGGCCATTCGCTGGTGCCGTTGGTGGTGGCATTGGCCTGGGTCGCTTCTTCTGCGCTGTAAAGCCGCTGCAGATTGACCCATTCATTGCCGTTGGAGTGCAGCCCTTCCTGCGCGCGCTCGTACATTTCGAGGTCGTCGTGGCCAACCACCGAAGTCGGCGCGTTGATCAGGCGGTTGTACATCACGGTTCGTTCGAGCAGCATGTCGGGCGCGTCGACGAGCTGGAAGGTCCAGGATTCGACCAGCGTCTTGTTGGCCGAGATCGGCTTGAACAGCCGCAACAGCTGGATCGGGCCCTTGATCATGATGTTGGGGAAATAGACCGTGTTGTGCCTGTTTTCGTCGAGGATCGCCTTGGCACGGGCCTCGCCGTAAGCGGCGGTCATCTGGTCGAAATAGCCGGGCACCGCTGAATAGTCGGAATGGATCGAATGGTGCACGCCGGTGTGGCCGTGGCCGTTGTCCCAGACGCGAATGCCCATGTTCTCGAAGAACTCGTAGGGGCTCATGAAGGGGGCGATGATCTCCACAGCCATCGGCTTCTTGGTGCCGGGAGGGGCCTTCTTCCAGACCTCGACCGCGGTGCCGGCCGAGGACTCGTGGGCGACCATGGGATGGCAGGTGTCGGTCTGGTTCTCGACCAGCATCTTCCAATTGCAATTGTGCATATAACGGAGCACTCCGCCGGCGACCTTGAGCTTGCCCACCGGTGAGCGGTCGATCATGTTGTCGAAGCTCGACAGGCTGTCGCCAAAAAATTCCTCGAAATCGAGGCCGCCATCATTGAGCTTGGCGAACACGAAGCCGCGATAATTCCTGACATGGCGAACCGCGGTCATGCCCTTGGCGGCCTCGCTCTGCTCGAAGCCGGTGTTCTCGTAGCCCTTCTTCAGGGGCACCGCGAGCAGCGAGCCGTCGGTCTTGAAGCTCCAGGCGTGATAGGGGCAACGGAAGAATTTGCCGGTGTTGCCGCAGGTCTCCGACGTGATGCGCGTACCCTTGTGTGGGCAGCGGTTGTAGAGCACGCGAACATGTGTTGTCGGTATGGCGGACCAAGAGGATTGGCTGGGTGCCGATCATGGTGCCGTAATAGTCGCCGGGATTGGGAACCTGGCTGTCGTGACCGACATAGACCCAGCAATTCGGAAACAGCTGCTCCATCTCGAGCCGGAATACTTCCTCGTCGACATAGACGTCGCGATGAACTTCCATCTCCCGCACCAGCGCCTTGATCGCTTGCGCGTTACCGGCATACCGGGTCATAGGCTCCTCCCTCACAGCTCGAGCACGAGTCGTTTCGACTTCGCGCGTGAAACACAGATCTGCATCACCTTGTTCGAGGCACGCTCGGCGTCACCAAGCACGTAATCGCGGTGGTCCGGAATGCCGTCGAGCACCGTGGTCTGGCAGATGCCGCAATCGCCGCGCTTGCAGTCATGCATCGGCTCTTCGCCGGCATCGATCAGCACGTCGAGAATGGTCTTGCCGGGTGGGATCTCATAGACGCGTCCGCTGCTCTTGAGTTCGACCTCGAAACTGGCGTCGCCGGCCTTCTCCTCGGGCGAGGCAAAGATCTCGAAATGCAGCCGGCCCTCGGGCCAGTCGAGGCGCTTGGCGAGCGCGATGGCGGCCTCGATCATCGGCAGCGGGCCGCAGAGATAGAGCGGCGTGCCGGCGGGGAGCTGCGCCATCAATCCTTCGAGATTGAACAGACCGCCCGCTTCGTCGTCGGCATGAATGATGGCCTTCGCGTCCGTGAGCCGTTCGATCTCGGGAATGAACGCCAGTTCAGTGCGGCTGCGTCCGGCGTAGTGAAACGAAAACGGCTGTTTCGATGCGGCCAGTTCGCAGGCCATCGAGAGCAGCGGGGTCACGCCGATGCCGCCTGCCACCAGTGCTGCTTCGCCTGGCGAAAGCGGAAAATTATTTGAAGGAGGGGAGATGGTGATGCGGTCGCCAACCTTGAGGCCATGCATATAGGCCGAGCCGCCGCGGCTCTTGGCCTCGAGCAGCACGGCGATGCGATAGGCGGTGGGATGTTCGATCGCGTCGCGCGCGGTAGTCTCGATCAGCGAATAAGAGCGCCTGTCGAACGCCTGCGCATAGACATCGATATGCGCGCCTGCAGTCCAGCCTGGCAGCGGCGCGCCGTCGGCGCGCGCAAGCACAAAACTGCGCACGCGCGGCGTCAGCATCTCGATCCCGGATACGATGACTTCGAATCGTTCCATCTAGGCGTCCTCAAACAGCGTGTCGACCGTACGCAGCGCGCCGTCGAGCCCGCTGCCTTCGGCATCCTTCATCGCGATCGCAGTCAGTCGGCGCACCCATTCGGCCGCGTCGGGTCGGCCGGCGAGCCGGTCGGAGGCCTGCATGACCTTGTCGAATTTCGATTCACCCCGCGCATGGGTGTCCGAATAGCCGCTGACCAGCCGTCGCGCCTCACAGACGGCGCTCGCCAGCGCCACGTCATTCCCGGCGAATTTCGCAATGCGTTCCGACCAGGCTGCGAGATGGCGCATCTCGCGCCCATGCCGCAGCGTCCCCCGGCGAAAGCGGCGCAGGCCACCGACGACAAACAACGCGAGAAAAGCAAGCGGCGCCGTGGTGCGCAGCCGTCGTCCGCGATCGACCAGCCGTGCCAACGTCGCGTTTCGTTCGACCTTTTCGCCGAGCCATGGCGGCAGCAGGCCGGCGATTTCCTCGATCCGGGGATGGAAGAATTCGGTGATGGCAACGATCTGCGCAGCATCGGCGCCGGTCTCGCGGCGAACCCGCTCGAACCGTGTGGCGCGGGTCTTGAGGTCGGCGACGCGGATGACGTCGTCATAGGCCATCGCGACCGCGAGATACTTTGCGAACGCCTGCATCAGGCCAGGATCGGAACTCTGCAGCGGCTTCGAGCCGATCAAGATATTCGCCGCCATAGGCGACATCCTGAAAATCGACGACGCGCTGCAGGCCGGCGGCGACGATGCCGTGAAGATCAGGCGGAAACATTTTTTGCGCACGCGCTACCAGCGCGTCATAGCCGGGATTGCCGATCGGGGCGAGTTTCGGAAAGACCTTCGATGCCGACGATTTCGCCGGCGGTTTCGGCGCGATGCCCAGCTGCAGCGCTGCCGTGGCTTGCTCGCGGCCGGCGGCGAATGCGCGCAGGCTTGCGTCCACACCGACGCCGGCGGCGCGGATGGTTGCCTCATAATCCTCGATCGCGAAGGGCAGGGCGCCCGAACCCGCCAGCGCCCCGAACAGCACGGAGGAGACGACGCTGCCGGAGGCTTCAGCGATCCCGGCCATATCGAACGCGATGAAGCGCTTGGCCGCGACATTGGCGGCTTCATAGACCTGTCCAGCATCGGCGAGACCGTCGCCGGGGGCAGACTTCTCGACCACCGCCAGCGCGCGATGCGACGACGTGATCAGGAGCGTACGATCGGGCGAGACCAGCCCGCGCAAAATCGCGCGGCCGGCCTCCATCAGCTCGGCACCGATCACGATATCGACCTTGCCCGGCGTCGGCATCAGCGACAGCACGGGTTCGCGGCCGGCTCCGGCTTCGCGCCGATCAGCTCGATGTAAT
Organism: uncultured Alphaproteobacteria bacterium; assembly: GCA_963774775.1. Taxonomy (GTDB): domain Bacteria; phylum Pseudomonadota; class Alphaproteobacteria; order Rhizobiales; family Xanthobacteraceae; genus Bradyrhizobium. The sequence continues at coordinate 21,609 of CAVZGZ010000045.1, read as the reverse complement.
AGATGGTGGCGCCGGTACGCTGGGCGACGCCCGGCACCGACGTCGATTGCGCGACCCAGCCGCGCCGCTCGGCGAGTGCGACGATCCAGTCGACGAGAACGCCGCCGCCCTGGCCGCCCATCGCCAACACGGCGATCGCGATCGGTCGTGCGTCGCTCAGCTTGATGGAAGACGGCGTGACCGCGATGTTCATGCCGCCCCCTGTTCGAACGTGATCCGGCCCGCCGCCCGCCAGCGCTGCAGAGTGCTGATCAGTCTCTGCCAGAGGCGGTCAAAGCGGACCTCGGACGGCTTCGGATTTGAAACGATGTCGGCGCGATAGAAGGATGGACAGAGCACCGCGGCATCCGCGACCTCGCCACAGTGGCCGCAGCCGACGCAGGTGTTGTCGACCATCGCCACCGGATTGTCCTTCAGCGGATCGCTCGAAGGTTTTACCGACAGCGACGGACAGCCTGATAGCCGGATGCAGGCGTGGTCGCCGGTGCAGACGTCCTCGTCGACGCCAAACCGCTCGCGCACGATGCGCTCGCCGCGCTTGGCCGCGGCCGCAGCCAGCGGCTTGATCCGGCGCTGCTTGTTCAGCATGCATTCGGAGGAGGCGACGATGATCTTCGGTCCTTTCTCCTCGGTCGTCAGCGCCTCGCGCAGGGTGTCGCGCATGCGCGAGACATCGTAGGTGCGGTCGATCTGGCGCACCCATTTGGCGCCGACGCCTTTCACCGCTTCGACGATCGGATGCTTGGTCGAGCGCGAGCGATTGTCGGCGCGCGAGGAGGGGATGTCCTGGCCGCCGGTCGCAGCCGAATAGTAGTTGTCGACCACCATGATCACGCCGTCATGCTGGTTGAACACGGCATTGCCGACGCCGCTAGTCAGGCCGTTGTGCCAGAAGCCGCCGTCGCCCATGATCGAGATCGGGCGCTTGCCGGCAGCGACGTTGAAGGCGGAGGCCGACGCCGGACCCAACCCGTAGCCCATCGTGGTGGTGCCGAGGTTGAAGGGCGGCAGGATCGAAAACAGATGGCAGCCGATATCGGCGGCGATGTGGTGCGGACCGAGCTCTTTCTCCACGAGCTTCATCGCCGAGAAGATCGGGCGTTCCGGACAGCCGGTGCAGAAGCCCGGCGGCCGCGGCGGCACCACGTCGGCCAGCACGCGGATCTTTTCGTCAACCATGGCGCGGTCAATGTTCGGGGCGCGCGCAGCGTCGGTCAGCGTATCGGGGCGCCAACGGCGGATGAAGGCGCCGATCAATTCGGCCATGACCTGTGCGGTGTACTCGCCGGCCATCGGGAACAGGTCTTTGCCGTGGAGCTTCGCCGGGATATCGGCGTTGCGCAGGATCTTGTGCAGTGCCTGTTCGATGAATTCGGGCTGGCCTTCCTCGACCATCAGCACGGCCTTCTTGCCGCGGCAGAAATCGATGACTTCCCGGTCGACGATGGGATAGGTCACGTTCATCACGTAGAGCGGCACGCGTGTTTCGCCCCAGACGTCGGCAAGGCCGGCGTCACGCAGCGCCGTGATCACGCCGTTATACATGCCGCCCTGCACGATGATGCCGATATCGTCGAGATCGCCGGCAAAAATCTCGTTCATGCCGCTCTTGCATGAATGAACTCGACCGCCGCCGGCCAGCGGCGCTCGATCTTTTCCTTCTCATGCGCATAGGAAGCGGGCGGCAGCACGATCCGGCTGGTGTCGCGGACCGGATTTTCCAGCGCCTGCTTCAGGCCGTACGCAGGGCGGACGTTGTCGCTGGTTTCGAAATGGCCGTGCACGTGGCAGGCACGAATGCGCACCTCGAGCATCACAGGCGTATTCGAGGCCTCGGACAGCGCAAAGGACTGGCCCACTGCCTTGACGATCGATGCGACGTTCGGGCGCGGATCGACCAGCCAGATCTGCGATTTCATCGCAAAGGCGTGCGATCGCTCCTGCATGATCGAGGAGCCTTCGCCATAGTCCTCGCCGAGGATGATGAGCGCGCCGCCGGTGACGCCGCCGGATGCAAGATTGGAGAGCGCGTCGGACGCAACGTTGAGGCCGGCGGTGGATTTGAAGGTCACCGCGCCGCGGATCGGGTGCATCACGGAGGCGGCCAGCGTTGCCGCGGCCGTCGCCTCGCTGGCGCTGGATTCGAAATGCACGCCGAGATCGGAGAGAATGTCCTGGGCGTCGGACAGCACGTCCATCAAATGCGAGATCGGGGCGCCCTGATATCCCGCGACATAGCTGACGCCGCATTCGAGCAGCGCCTTGGTGATGGCGAGAATGCCTTCGCCACGAAATTCCTGGCCGGCGCCCAGCTTGAGGTCTTCAACCTCACGCGCAAAGGAACGTTCTGCCATGCTCGCCTCCGTCCTCGCTTCGGAAATCAGGCGAGGCAATTAATTTTAGACATCAAACAAAAATGATGTCAATCCGGATTGACGCATTGGCGGGTCCGGCACGCCGATTGAGCAATATTGCCATATTAAATGGGCATAATGCTCGTTTTCTCGCCTCGGGGGACGGCGCCTCGCTTGACAAAACTATTTTAGTAGTAAAACATTATCGCTCCCCGCTGGGGACCCGCTGCCACTTGGCGCGCGTCCCGCCGACGGCCGTAGTTAAGGGAGAAAGCCATGCGAATTGTCTGCATTGGAGGCGGTCCCGCCGGGCTCTATTTCGGCATCCTGATGAAGATGCTGGATCCGGCACACCGGATTTCGGTGGTCGAGCGCAACCGGCCCTACGACACCTTCGGGTTCGGCGTCGTCTTCTCCGATGCGACCATGGACAACATGCGCAAATGGGACCCGGTGACGGCCGATACGATCGAGCAGGCGTTCAACCATTGGGACGATATCGAAGTCCTGATCAAGGGCCGCCGCATGCGTACCAGCGGCCATGGCTTTGTCGGCATCGGCCGCAAGAAGCTGCTCAACATCCTGCAGGCGCGGGCGGAGGAACTCGGCGTCGAACTGGTGTTCGAGACCGAAGTCGATTCCGATCTGGACTTCCCCGATGCGGACCTGATCGTCGCGGCCGATGGCGTGAATTCCAGGATCAGGAACAAATATGCCGACAGGTTCCAGCCCGACATCCTGATGCGGCCGAACCGCTACATCTGGCTCGGCACCAACAAGCTGTTCGACGCTTTCACCTTCGACTTCCGGAAGACCGAGCACGGCTGGTTCCAGGCGCACATCTACAAGTTCGAGGATGGGGCCGCGACCTTCATCGTGGAAACCACCGAGGAGGCGTTCCTCGCGCATGGGTTGGACAAGATCGACCAGGATGGCTCGATCGCCTTCTGCGAAAAATTGTTTTCCGAAATCCTCGAAGGGCATTCACTCGTCGCCAATGCGCGTCATCTGCGCGGGTCGGCATGGCTATCGTTCCCGCGCCTGATCTGCGGCAAGTGGACCACGTTCAACGGCAACAGCCACGTCGTGCTGATGGGTGACGCCGCGCATACGGCGCATTTCGCGATCGGCTCGGGGACCAAGCTGGCGCTGGAAGATGCGATCGAACTGACCAATCAGTTCAAGCAGCACGGTGCATCGCGGGAGACTATTCCGGCCGTGCTTGCGGCCTACGAGGAACTGCGCCGGGTCGATGTCGCGCGCATCCAGAACGCCGCGCGCAACGCGATGGAATGGTTCGAGGTGGTTGGCGCGCGCTATGCCGATACGCTGGAGCCGGAGCAGTTCATGTATTCGCTGCTGACGCGCTCGCAGCGTATCAGTCATGAGAATTTGAGACTGCGCGACAAGAGCCTGGCTCGAAGGCTATGAGCGCTGGTTCTCGGAGAAGGCTGGATTGCCGGCCTCCAATGATCGTGTCACGCCGCCGATGTTCACGCCGTTCCGGATTCGCGGGCTGTCGCTGTCGAACCGGATCATTGTTTCCCCAATGGCGGTCTATTCGGCGGAAGAGGGCGTGCCCAATGATTTTCACATGGTGCATCTCGGTTCGCGCGCGCTGGGTGGCGCCGGGCTGATCTTCACCGAGATGACCTGCGTCTCTCCCGAGGCACGGATCACGCCCGGCTGCTGCGGCTTGTGGAACGACGAGCAGGGGAAGGCGTTCAAGCGGATCGTGGATTTCGTGCATGGCAACAGCCAGGCCCGGATTGGAATCCAGCTTGGTCATTCCGGCCGCAAGGGCTCGACCCGCGTGGCCTGGGAAGGGATGGACGAGCCGCTGCCGGATCATAACTGGCCGCTGGTCTCGGCCTCCGCTGTTCCCTATCTTCCCGACGGCCAAACGCCGCAGCCGATGACGCGCGCCGAGATGGATCAGGTACGGGATGAATTCGTCGCCGCCGCCAGGCGCGCGGTGCAGGCTGGCTTCGATATCCTGGAACTGCACTGTGCCCACGGCTATCTCTTGTCGAGCTTCCTGTCGCCACTGACCAACCATCGTACCGATGAATACGGTGGCTCAATCGAAAACCGGGCGCGGTATCCGCTCGAAATCTTCCGCGCGATCCGCGCCATATGGCCCGAGCAGAAGCCGATGTCGGTCCGCCTGTCCTGTCACGACTGGGCCGAGGGCGGCAACACGCCCGATGATGCGCTGGAATTTGCGCGCCTGTTCAAACAGGCCGGCGCCGACCTGGTCGACTGCTCGTCGGGACAGGTCTGGGCCGACGACCATCCGGTGTACGGACGGCTTTACCAGACGCCGTTCGCGGACAAGATCCGCAACGAGGTCGGGATCGCGACCATCGCTGTCGGCGCGATCTCGGAAGCGGACCATGCCAATTCCATCATCGCGGCCGGCCGCGCCGATCTCTGCGCCATCGCACGGCCGCATCTGGCCGATCCGGCCTGGACGCTGCATGAGGCGGCCAGGATCGGCATGAAATCGATCGCCTGGCCGAAGCAATATGTCTCGGGCAAGCAGCAATATGAGGCTAATCTGGAGCGTGCGGCTGCGGTCGCCGCTGGAGTGAAATGATGACGGCTCAATTCTGGCCCAACGCGCATGCGCTGGTGACAGGCGGAGGTTCCGGCATTGGCGCTGCGACCGCGCTCGCGCTGGCGCAGGCCGGCGTGCGCGTGAGCATCGCCGGACGGAGGATAGATGCGCTCAAGCAAACCGCTGCTTCGTTTGGCGATCGCGCCGGTGCGGTCGTTGCGATTGATGTCACCGACGAAGCTGCGGTCACCAATGGCGTTGCGCGGATCGAGGCCGAGGCCGGTCCGATCGACATTCTGGTCAACAATGCTGGCAAGGCTACAAGTGCGCCGTTCGAGAAGACCGACGCGGCCTTGTGGTCGGACATGCTGGCGAGCAATCTCTCCAGCCTGTTCCTGGTCACGCGCGCCGTTCTGCCCGGCATGGCGCAGCGCGGGCGCGGGCGCGTCATCAATGTTGCGTCGACGGCGGGGCTGACGGGCTATGCCTATGTCTCGGCCTATGTCGCGGCCAAGCATGGCGTCGTTGGCCTCACGCGCGCGCTCGCACTCGAATATGCGCGGCGCGGCGTAACCGTGAACGCGGTCTGCCCCGGCTATACCGATACGCCGCTGGTTGCCGAGGCCGCGGCCAATATCGTGGCCAAGACCGGCCGCAGCGAAGACGAGGCACGTGCGGCGCTGGCCAAGGTCAATCCGATGCAGCGGCTGGTGACGCCGGATGAGGTGGCCGACACAATCCTCTGGCTTGCTTCCGCAGGCGCATCGGCAATCAACGGGCAAGCCGTCGCTGTCGCCGGCGGCGAAGTTCTTACCGGGTGAGGAAACAACATGTCTGAAATGAAACAGAAGCTGCGGCCCTTCAAGGATTACTCCGCGCGGCATTTCCGCTGGAGCACCGACGACAGCGGACGCGTCGCGACCATCACGCTGAACCGGCCGGACAAGAAGAACCCGCTGACCTTCGATTCCTACGAGGAGTTGCGCGATCTGTTCCGCGACCTTCCCTCGGCTTCGGACGTGCGGACCATCGTCCTGACCGGCGCGGACGGCAATTTCTGCTCGGGCGGCGACGTGTTCGAGATCATCGAGCCCTTGACCCGGATGGCGATGCCGGACCTGCTCGCGTTCACGCGCATGACCGGCGAGGTGGTGCGTGCCATGCGCAAATGCCCGCAGATCGTGGTCGCCGCGATCGATGGTATCTGCGCCGGCGCGGGTGCGATGCTGGCGCTCGCCTCCGACCTCAGGCTGGCGACACCGCAGGCCAAGACCGCTTTCCTGTTCACGCGCGTGGGATTAGCCGGCGCCGACATGGGCGCGTGCGGATTGTTGCCGCGCGTGATCGGGCAGGGCCGCGCGGCCGAATTGCTCTACACCGGGCGCGCGATGAGCGCCGAAGAGGGGCTGGCCTGGGGTTTTCACAACCGCCTGGTGCCGGCAGCGGAACTCGCCGGTGCGGCGCAGGAACTGGCGCGCTCGCTGGCTGATGGTCCCTGGTTCGCCCATGGCGTCACCAAGACGATGTTCAACCAGGAATGGGCGATGGGTATCGACGAGATGATCGAATCCGAAGCGCAGGCGCAGGCGATCTGCATGGTGACCGGCGATTTCCGTCGCGCGTTCGACGCCTTTGCCGCCAAGCAGAAGCCCGTCTTTGAGGGGAACTGAGATGACCAAGCCGCAGCGCGGAATCTCGCGCGATCACCTTGAGTGGCCCTTCTTCGATGCGCGCCATCGCGAACTGACTGAGCGGCTCGACGCGTTTACCGAAAACCTCGATGTCGCGCATTCCGATGATGTCGATGGCACCTGCCGGTCGCTGGTGCGCCAGCTCGGCGCCGCGGGCTTGCTCCAGGCCGCCGTTGCGGACGATCAATCCGACGCGGCAATCGACTCGCGCTCGGTCTGCCTTGCCCGCGAAACGCTGGCCTGGCGCGACGGACTGGCCGATTTCGCTTTCGCGATGCAGGGGCTCGGCACCGGTGCGGTGGCGATCGCCGGTTCGCCCGAGATGCGCGCGCTGGTGCTGCCGAAGGCGCGGCGTGGCGAATGGGTCGCCGCCTTCGCCTTGTCGGAGAAGGAGGCCGGCTCCGATGTGGCGGCGATGGCCTGCAGCGCCCGGCGCGAGGGCGATCATTACATTCTGGACGGCGAGAAGACCTGGATTTCCAATGGCGGCATCGCGGATACCTACACGGTATTCGCCCGAACCGGCGAAGCGCCGGGCGCGCGGGGCATCTCGGCCTTCGTGGTGCTGCCCGACGATCCCGGCTTCTCGATCGCCGAGCGCATCGATGTGATCGCGCCGCATCCGCTGGCCACGCTGCGCTTCGAAGGGTGCCGGATTCCGGCGGCACGGCTGCTCGGCGCGCCGGGCGAAGGTTTCAAGATTGCGATGCGGACGCTGGATATTTTCCGCGCGTCGGTTGCGGCCGCGGCCCTCGGCTTCGCCCGCCGCGCGCTCGATGAGGCAACGCTCCATGCCAAGACCCGCCGCATGTTCGGCGGCACGCTGGCCGACCAGCAGATAACGCAGGCAGCGCTTGGCGAGATGGCGGCCGGTGTCGACGGCAGTGCGCTTTTGACTTACCGCGCCGCCTGGCAACGCGACGTGCAACAGCGTTCCACCACGCGCGAAGCCGCGATGGCGAAAATGGTGTCAACCGAGACCGCGCAGGCCGTGATCGACCGCGCGGTGCAGATGTTCGGCGGCCGTGGCGTGCGGTCCGGCGAGATCGTCGAGCAGCTCTATCGCGAAATTCGTGCGCTTCGAATCTATGAAGGCGCGACCGAAGTCCAGAAACTCATCATCGGGCGCGACCTCATCAAGGCCGCCTGAAGTCAAATGACGGGAGTATACAAATGATCGAGGTCCTGCAGCCCGAAGGGTGGGCTCCACCGATCGGTTATGCCAACGGCGTCAGCGGCCGCGGCAAGGTGATCTTCATTGCCGGCCAGATCGGCTGGAATGAGAAATGTGTTTTCGAAACCGACGATCTGGTCGAACAGATCGGACAGACCCTGAAGAATATCGTGGCGGTCGCTGCCGCCGGCGGGGCCAAACCCGAGCACATCGTGTCCTTGACCTGGTTCCTGCTGGACCGCCGCGAGTATTCGGCGCGGCTGAAGGAAATCGGCGTGGTCTATCGCGACGTCATGGGCCGCAATTTTCCGGCGATGACGGCGCTGCAAATCTCCGGGCTGATCGAGGACCGGGCCAAGGTCGAGATTCAGGCGTTTGCCGTGGTGCCGGATTGACCAATGTGGCGTCCGCAAAATTAACCTAAGCCGAAAACGACGGCCAACGGGAGGACGGAGGCGACAAAGCCGCTTGCGGCCGGGCGAGGCGCCGTGCGACCTTAGGAGGCGTCGTAACGTCCTGGTTTGAGTGGAGTAAAGGGCGATGAAGGCGATTATCGTCGGAGGCGGAATCGGAGGCCTCACCACCGCGCTGATGCTGCGGGCGCGCGGCATCGACTGCGAATTGTTCGAACAGTCCGACAGCATCCGCGAACTCGGTGTCGGCATCAACACGCTGCCGCATGCGATCCGCGAACTCGCGGGGCTTGGTCTGCTTGATAGGCTCGACGAAGTCGCCATTCGCACCCACGAGCTGTTTTATCTGACCCGCCACGGCCAGCAGGTCTGGCACGAAAAGCGCGGGCTCGATGCCGGCCACGACGTGCCGCAATTCTCCATCCACCGCGGCCGCCTGCAGGGCGTGATTCATCAGGCCGTGATCGACCGGCTGGGCGGCGAGGCCATCCACACCGGTTGCCGGCTCGGCTCGTTCACGCAGGATGAAGGCGGCGTCACCGCCTATTTCTTCGATCGCAGCGGCGCGCATGTGCAGACCGCGCGCGGCGACATCCTGATCGGCGCCGACGGCATCCACTCGAAAGTGCGGCAGACGCTGTTTCCGGAGGAAGGGCCGCCGATCTGGAACGGCCTGATGCTGTGGCGCGGCGCCACCGACTGGCCGATGTTCCTGACCGGCCGCTCGATGATCATCGCGGGCGGCCTCAACGCCAAGGCCGTGATCTATCCGATCGCCGAAGGCTCGAGCGCCGCGAGCCGCCTGACCAATTGGGCGGTGCTGGTGCGGATCGGCGACGGCTCCGCGCCGCCGCCGCGCCGCGAGGACTGGTCGAACCTCGGCAGGCGCGAAGAGATGATGCCGTATGTCACGGGCTTCTCGATCCCGCAGGTCGACTTCGCCGCGCTGGTGCGCGCCACGCCGGAATTCTGGGAATACCCGTGTTGCGACCGCGATCCGTTGCCCTATTGGTCGAGCGGCCGGGTCACGCTGCTCGGCGACGCCGCGCATCCGATGTATCCGGTCGGCTCCAACGGCGCCTCGCAGGCCGTGCTCGACGCGCGATGCCTGGCGGATGCGCTTGCCCGGTCCGAACATCCGCGCCAGGCCCTGGTGGCCTACGAGCGGCAGCGTCTGCCGATGACCGCCGACATCGTCGCCTCCAACCGCCGCGGCGGCCCCGAAGGCGTGATCGACGCGGTCGAGCAGATCGCGCCGCAGGGATTTACCGATCTCGACAGCATCCTGAGCTTTGAGGCCCGCGAAGCGATCGTGCGCGGCTACGCCGCCAAGGCCGGTTTTGCGGCGCGCGTGGTGGCGCGGCAGTAGCGGCGGACTCCGCCGTCATTCCCCGGTGCGGAATTGCGTACATAAGGACGCGCGGCTTGCGGGGGCCCAAATCTAGCTCCGCAACCTCGGTCGTCATTCCGGGACGCGCCTCTTGGCGCGGGCCCGGAATCCATAACCACGATCGGGAGTTATGGATTCCGGGCTCGCGCTACGCGCGCCCCGGAATGACGAGAGAGAACCAGCCCGTTGGGCAAAAACTACGCCGGCGGTGGCGGCAGGAAGTGGATGTTGTGCTCGGCGGCGAGCCGGACCACGTCATCGGGATTTTGCTGCTTCATGTTGTGGATGGCCCAGAACAGCTCATAGAGCCGGCGGGTCGGTGACACCCAGAACAGCGTCTTCGCCAATTGCTGCGACTTGTTGAAGATGCCGTGGGGCTTGCCCATCGGCAGCCGCACGAGGTCGCCGGGCAGTGGCGGACTCGTCGGCGCCATCGAGCATGAAGTCGAGCTTGCCTTCCAGGATGTAGAGATATTCGTCCTGGTCGGGATGGATGTGCGGCGGCACGAAGGTGCCGGGCGGGAATGTCGCGTGCCAGGAAAAGGAATGTTCGGTGCGGTGCTTCGGCACATAGGTCTGGCCGAGGATGTTCCAGGAAATTCCCTGCATGCCTTCGTTGGCGCGGGTAATGCCGGCGATCTCGTCTTTCATGATTGCTTTTCCTTCCCTGATTTTATCTGTCCTGATTTTATTTGGCCGCGCAGTCCTTGGCGTAGCGGTCGCCGTAGTTCTCGAACACCTTCTGCACGATCTCGGTCTGGAATTTACCGTCCGCCCTCTTGGCGACCTTGGTCAGGTAAAAATCCTGGATCGGATAGCCATTGGTGTTGAACTTGAAGCTGCCGCGCAGCGAGGTGAAGTCGGCCTTCTTCAGCGCAGCCGCCACCGCGTCCTTGTTGGCGAGGTCGCCCTTGACCGCCTTCACCGCGCTGTCGATCAGCATTGCCGCGTCGTAGGCCTGCATCGCATAGGTGCCGGGCACGCTGTTATAGGCGGCTTCATAGCTCGCGACGAATTTCTTGCTCTGCGGATTGTCGAGATTGGGCGCCCAGTCGGCGCCGCCGAACATCCCGACCGCGGCGTCCTGCTGCGCCGGCAGGGTCAATTCATCGACGGTGAAGGCGGAGAGCACGGGAATGCGGTCGGCGAGGCCGGCCTGGCTGTATTGCTTGACCAGATTGACGCCCATGCCACCCGGCATGAAGGTGAAGACGGCATCGGGCTTCTGCGAGTTGATCTTCGTGAGCTCCGGCTGGAAGTCCAGCGAGCCCAGCGGCATGTAGGATTCCTCGACGATCTCACCCTTGTAGTCGAGCTTGAAGCCGGCGACCGAATCCCGTCCGGCCTGATAGTTCGGCACCAGCAGATAGACTCGCTTGTAGCCGCGATCCTGCGCCACCTTGCCGAGGATCTCGTGCACCTGATCGTTCTGGTACGACGTCACGTAGAAGAACGGGCTGCATTCCTTGCCGGCGTAGCTCGACGGGCCGGCGTTCGGGCTGATCAGGAAGGTCTTGTTCTCGGTGACCGGACGGTGGATCGCCTGCAGGATGTTGGAGAAGATCGGCCCCACCACGAAATCGACCTTGTCGCGCTCGAGCAGGCCGCGCACCTTGGTCACGGCGCCGTCGGGTTTGAGTTCATCATCGGCGTTGATGATCTCGACATCGCGGCCGGCCATCTTGCCGCCGAGATCCTTGACGGCAAGTGCAAATCCGTCGCGCACCTGCTGGCCGAGCGCCGCGGCCGGGCCCGAGGTGGTCACGATCACGCCGATCTTGATCTTTTCCTGCGCCATCGCCGGGGTGATCGCGAGGCTCAGCAACGCCGCCAGTCCCGCCAATTTCGATTGTTGTTTCATGACTTGTCTCCCCCAAACCGGTGGCTGCGCAGCCGGAGAACTCTGACAGGGCTGCGGCTTCAAGGCCCAAGCTTAGTCTGACGATGGCAAGCGCCGCAAGCACATGCGGCAGCGTTGGTTGGTCGGTCGAAGTTACATCGGGGCAGTCGCATGCAAGCGGCGCGCCAATTGCTTGAAGTTTAAAGAAATGCCGCCCACCGGATCAATCCCGACCCCGAGGCGTTTTGACTTGCAGCGGCTTCCGAATTGTTTGAAGCTCAAAACGATCGGGTGAGACCCAACTCACCCCTGGAAACGCCCAGCAGCGCGGTTGCCGCATGATGCTAAATTCCGAGACCAAAGCCGTCGAACTCCCTGACGACCATGGCAGCGAACTTCGCCTGTGGCTGCGGCTGTTGACCTGCACGACGCTGATCGAGGGCGAGGTGCGCGGGCGCTTGCGCGAGCGGTTCGACGTCACGCTGCCGCGCTTCGATCTGATGGCGCAACTCGACAAGGTTCCCGACGGCATGACGCTGTCGGACCTCTCCAAGCGGATGATGGTCTCCAACGGCAACGTGACCGGGCTGGTAGAGCGGCTGGTCGTATCCGGTCATCTCGACCGGCGCACATCGGAGACCGACCGCCGGGTCCAGTTCATCCGGCTGACCAAGCTCGGCCGCGCCGATTTCCGCAAGATGGCCGCCGAGCACGAGCGGTGGATCGCCGACGTGTTCGCTGACCTGACGCCGAAGGACATCCGCGAATTGATGCGGCTATTGGCCAAGACCAAGGGCTCGGCGCAGCGTTCCGCACGGGCGCGGACGCCGTAGAGGCTCTCGCAGAGGCCGAACAAAAGGACCGGGATGGGGCTGTCAGTTCCACACGGGTTCAATTCAGCTATTGCACAAAACTATTTTAAGCCTAAAATGATTTGGGTAACGCTGCCGGGCGTTCTCGATATTGCAATCATGCCTTTCTTCGGTCGAAAGCGAGGGCGATGGATATGTCAGGTGCAATTCCCAGGCTTGGCCCGTCAGGGCACGTTGACGATTTCGCGCGGCGAAATCTTCCGCCGTTCGATCTGTGGCCGGAACTGCTGCTGGACCGGCCGGAGTTTCAATATCCGGAATATCTCAACGCCGCGGTCGAGCTGACCGACCGCATCGTCGAGAAGGGGATGGGCGACAACATCGCGCTGATCGGGAACGGCCGCCAGCGCACCTACAAGGAGCTGGCGGATTGGTCGAACCGCCTTGCGCATGCGCTGGTGGAAAACTACGGGGTGAAGCCCGGCAACCGGGTGCTGATCCGTTCGGGTAACAATCCGGCTCTGGTGGCGGCATGGCTCGGCGCCACAAAGGCGGGCGCGGTCGTCGTCAACACCATGCCGATGCTTCGCGCGGGTGAACTGGCCAAGATCGTCGACAAGGCGGAGATCGCGCTGGCGCTGACCGACAGCCGCATCGCCGACGAACTGGTTGCCTGCGCGAAGACCAGCAAATTTCTCAAGCAGGTCGTCAATTTCGACGGAACGTCGAACCACGATGCCGAGCTCGACCGGGTGGCGCTGAACAAGCCGGTCCGCTTCGAGGCGGTCAAGACCGGCCGCGACGACGTGGCCCTGCTCGGATTTACGTCAGGCACCACTGGCGAGCCGAAGGCCACCATGCATTTCCATCGCGATCTCCTGATGGTCGCGGATGGTTACGCGAAAGAAGTCCTCAACGTCACGTCGGACGACGTGTTCGTCGGGTCGCCGCCGCTCGCGTTCACGTTCGGGCTGGGCGGGCTTGCGATCTTCCCGCTGCGGTATGGCGCGACCGCGACGCTGCTGGAAAATGCGGCGCCGAGCGAAATGGTCCGGATCATCGAAACCTACAAGGCGACGATCTGCTTTACCGCGCCGACCGCCTATCGCGCGATGATGGCGGCGATGGACAAGGGCGCCGATCTGTCGTCGCTGCGACTGGCGGTTTCGGCCGGCGAGACCTTGCCGGCGCCGGTGTTCGAAAACTGGACCCGCAAGACCGGAAAGCCGATTCTCGACGGCATCGGCAGCACCGAGCTTTTGCATATCTTCATTAGCAACCGGGTCGGCGACGCCGTCGCTGGCACCACCGGGCATCCGGTCTCCGGTTATGAGGCAAAAATCGTCGACGACGATATGAACGAATTGCCCCCTGGCACGGTCGGCAAGCTGGCGGTTCGGGGCCCGACCGGATGCCGCTATCTCGCGGACAAGCGCCAGACCAACTATGTGCGTGACGGCTGGAACCTGACGGGCGATGCCTTCGTTCGTGACGAAAATGGCCGGCTGTCCTTTGTGGCACGCGCCGACGACATGATTGTCTCTGCTGGATACAACATCGCCGGTCCCGAAGTGGAAGCGGCGCTGTTGGGGCATCCCGACGTTGCGGAATGCGCCGTGGTCGGCGCGGCGGACGTGGAACGCGGCCAGATCGTGTCGGCGTTCGTCGTGCTCAAGTCGGGCGCGCGTAGCGACGATGCTCAGGTCAAGCTGTTGCAGGAGCACGTCAAGGCCGCGATCGCGCCCTACAAATACCCGCGCGCGGTCACGTTCGTCGAAGCGCTGCCGAAAACGCAGACCGGAAAGCTTCAGCGCTTCAAGCTGCGCGAGCCGAACTGAGGGCGGAGAAGCGGCCTCAGCGACTGAGGCTCGATATCAGCGGCGGCTCGGTCGAACCGGCGGCGAGCGATCGTTGCACCATGACGGTATCGGCCCAGCGGCCGTATCGATAGGCGACACCGGGAAGCCGTCCGACCCTTTGAAAGCCGAACTTGTCGTGGATCGCGAGCGATGCCGTGTTGTCGGCATCGATATAGCCGATGATCTGCCGAAACCCGGCGGCCGCGCAGGTATCGATCAGTTCCTGCAAAAGCTGCCGCCCTACGCCGCGGCCAAGATGCTCGCGGTGGACGTAGATCGAATGCTTGACCGTGTAGCGGTAGGCCGGTCGCTTGCGAAACAGCACCACATAGGCGTAGCCCACCACCTCGCCGCCACAGGTCGCCACCAGATGCGGCAGGCGCGTGTTGCGCAGGTTCTTGCGCCGGTCGCGCAAATCGTCCGGTTCGGGCGTGCCGCTGTCGTCGACGCTGTCCTCGATCCCGCGGCGGATATGGTGGCGGTAGATCGTCAGCATCGCCTCGACATCGCTGTCGCGCGAATGACGAACGAGCACCTGCGGTTCGTTCGCCGTGGCTGTGCTTGTCAGTTCCATCGGTCGATTTATTCCGATACCACGTAAGTATGCAACCGGATGCGGCCGGACGCGTCGACCTCCTTGTAGACCCCCTGAATCTCGACGTCGAAGCCCGGGAATGTATTGAAGCAGGTTTCGAACATTTTGAGGTAGTCGATCATGGGCTGCGCCCGCTCGGTCAGCCGCTCGCCCGGCACGATGGTCGCGATCCCTGGTGGATAGACCACGAACGGCGTCGTGGCGATGCGACCGGCGATGGCGTCGATCGGCAGATAGTCGACGTCGTTGCGTACCAGATAGCGTGCGGCATCACGCGGCGATAGGGCGATTTCAGGCAGGTGCTCGGGCAAGAATTGCTTGGCTTGCAGGACGCTCACGCCGGCGTCGCGGAAGAAGCCGTGCATGTCGCCACAGAGATCGCGCAGGCGTATGCCGGCGTAGCGTGCCGACCGGCGCTGGCAGAATTCGGGGATCACGTCCTGCAGCAGCGCGTTGTCGTCGTGCAGTTTCTTGAAGGCGACGAGGCCGCTGATCAAGGTGCCGGCCTTGCTGGCCTCGACGCCGGGCGTGAGCAGAAACAACAGCGAGTTGAGATCGTTCTTCTCTGCCACGATGCGGTTTTCGCGCAGATATTGCGCAACGATGGGGGCGGGGATGCCGTGGTCGGCGTAGCGGCCGGTGGCATGGTCGAAACCGGGCGTCAGCACCGTCAGCTTGTTGGGGTCGGTCATGGCGAATCCCGCGGTGAGGTCAGGGAATCCGTGCCAGGCCTGTCCCGGCGCGAGCTGCCAGTAGGACGGGTTGGTAGCGAGCAGGTCGGTGCTGATCGTGTCCCAAGCCACATTATGCGCGGCGCCCTCGCGGGAAACGTCGGGGATCGCCACACGGTCGGGCACGAACGGCTCGAAGAACCAGCGGCGCTCGGTGCGCGTCTCCTTCTCTTCGAATTCGCGCCGGACCGCGCGCATCTTCTTGCGCAGCTCGATCCCAAGCCGGATGGTGTCGTCCCACAGCACCTCGCCGGAACGGCCCTTCATCATCTGCGCGCCGACATCGAGCGACGCGAATAAAGGATAGAACGGCGACGTCGATGCGTGCTGCATGAAGCTCTCGTTGAAGCGCCGGTGCTCGATCCGGCGTTTCTGGCCCTTGATATGGCGGTCCTTGATATGGATTTGCGAGGCTTGCGAGAAACTCGCCAATTGCTTGTGGGTCGACTGGGTCGCGATGATGCCTGGTGCTTCCGGCCCGAGGTTGCTGAGCCCCATCGCGAAACGCCCGGCATAGAGCGGGTGAAACTTCATGAAGCCGGCCCAGGCTTCGTCGAACAGGATGTAATCGCAGAGATGGCCGATCTGCTTGAGGATCATCTCGGCATTATGGATCGTGCCGTCATAGGTGCACTGCTCGACGACAGCGACGCGGAACGGGCGCGGCTTGCGCCAGGCTTCGGGGTCCTTGACCAGTGGATGGTTGCGGATGCGCTCGCGCAGCGCGGTTTCGTCGAGCGCGTCCCAGCGCATCGGGCCGATCAGCCCCCAGGCGTTGCGCACGGTGGGAATATAGACGGGAATGCCGCCCGCCATCATCAGCGCGCCATGGTGGGCGGCCTTGTGATTGTTGCGGTCGAACAGTACCAGATCGCCATCGGTGACGAGGGAGCCCAGCGCCACCTTGTTGGAGGTCGAGGTGCCGTTAAGCACGAAATAGGTCTTTTCCGCGCCGAAGATTTGCGCGGCTTCCTTCTGCGCCTTCAGCGCCGGGCCCTCGTGGGTGAGGAGATCGCCGAGGTCGAGCACCGAATTGTCGAGGTCGTCGCGGAACACCGCTTCGCCGAGATGTTCGACGAACACCCGGCCGATCGGGCTGCGGCTGTAGAACACGCCGCCATTGTGGCCCGGGCAGGTCCACAATTGATTGCCCTCTTCGGCGTAGTCGACCAGCGCGCCGAAGAACGGGGTCTTCAGGGTTTCGGCATATTGCTTCAGGCGGCTGATCAGGTTCTTGGCGATGAAGGGCGGCGTCTCCTCCGACAGGAAGACATAGCCGTCGATGAAGTCGAGCACTTCGACCGGAAGGTCCTCGAACCGCTTGCGGCGGATCAGGAGGATGATCGGGAAATCGAGGCCCCGCCGCCGCATCAGATTGATCAGCGCCGCGGTCTTGCCTTCGAGGCCCTTCTTGCCCCAGTCGACCACCATGCAGCCGATGGCGGCGTCGGTTTGGACGGCGATTTCCGCGTCCTCGAGCTTGCGGGCCCGGACGACTTCGAAACCGGAGCGCTCGATCTCCGTGATGATCTGGTTGAAGCGGAGCCCCTCGAGATCATCGGTATCAAAGACGGGTGCTGCGAACAGAAAGGTGAAGCGTCGGAAGTAGTCCATGGGTGCCCTCGAATGCGTGGCGACAAGCTGTTGTCGCATTCGATGACAGATCGATGACAATGATTCTCGCCCCCTCAAGGTATCGCATCAACTGCTTGAAGGAAAAGGAACAAGCCCTTGGCGGGCGAGGCGCAATCATCGCGCAGACCATTTGCGTCGGCATGGTCGGCGACAGCAGCGACGAGGCCATTGGGCAGTTCGGCGTCCAATGTCGCTGTACAGCATTTTGCATCGCAGCATGGTTCAAGCCGCCGACGGATTCGTTTATCGGCTAGACAGCGCGGTGCCGTGGCGACAGCCTGATGACCGCGATGCAAATCCAAACCCGGAGAGGCGACATGGGCACGCTCGAAAAAGGCATTACGAAAGAAGGCACCGGTTACGGCGGCAAGACCTGGAATATCCTGGGCCAGGTGTATTTCCCGAAGGCGGTCACGGACTCCACATTCGCGTTCGAAACCAACAGCGATCCCGGCCAGTTCGTGCCGGTGCACATTCATCCGACCCAGGACGAGTTCATCCTCGTGCAGGAAGGCATGCTCGACCTCAAGCTCGACGGCGTCTGGGTGCAGGCCAAGGCCGGCGATCTCGTGCGTATGCCGCGCGGCATCCCGCACGGCTATTTCAACAAGTCCGACAAGCCGTGCCGCGCGCTGTTCTGGGTCTCGCCGATGCAGAAGCTCGAAGCGCTGTTCGACAAGCTGCACAATCTGACCGATCCCGTTGAGGTGGTGCGTATCTCCGCCGAGCACGAGGTGAATTTTCTGCCGCCGGACGCCAACGACTGACCACGGGGATTTCCGTGGGCGACCGTTGAGGCGGACCTTTCGCCCCGCGGCACGCCAGGCAACCGAGAGCCGCGTTTCGGTTCGAGGTCGCAAGATCTGATTGCCGGGCTCGCCCGGCAATCGCGGGGGCGTGCGTTCCATTCACCAGATGAATTCCTTCATTTTACTGGAGCATTCTCATGGTCAGGCAAAAGCACGTTTGCATCATTGGCGCCGGTGTATCCGGCCTCGCCGCGGGCAAGGCGTTTTCCGAGCGCGGACACCGGGTGACGATCGTTGAGCGTGGCGGCGACGTCGGCGGCGTGTGGGACCCGGCACGGTCTTACCCCGATGTTCAGACCCAGAGTCCGAAGGATCTCTATCGCTATACCGACAAGGCGATGCCGGAGTCCTATCCAGAGTGGCCGAAGGGCCCGCAAGTTCACGCTTACCTCGCCGGCTACGCCCACGATCACAAGCTCGATCGCTCCATGCGCTTCAATACGACGGTCGTGTCCATGGACCGGCGCACCGACGGCAACGCCGGATGGACGCTCGAGTTGCGCGACAGTACCGGCAGCATCAGCCGCGAGGATTATGATTTCGTCGCCATCTGCACGGGCCAGTTCAACGAGCCGCAGACCTTGAGCCTTCCCGGCGAAGATGGTTTCAGGGCGCAAGGCGGAAAGATCCTGCATTCATCGCAGTACAACGATCCTGATACCGCCAAGGGCCGCAAGGTGGTGGTGCTTGGCGGGTCGAAGTCTGGGACCGACATCGCCGTGAACGCGGTCAGTTCGGGTGCGGCCGAAGTCACCATCGTCTACCGTGAGCCGGTCTGGCGCATCCCGTATTTCATCGGCGGCTTGGTCAACTTCAAGCGTATCCTCTACATCCGCGCGCAGGAGGAGATGTTTGCAAGCTGGGGCATCGGCGCGCTGTCGCGGTTCAAGCATGCGATCGCAAAACCCTTTGTGTGGGCGAACTGGCGCGGACTGGAGAGCCTGTTGAAGCTGCAGTTCAAGCTGAAGCAGTGCGATATGGTCCCGAAGGAGCCGATCGAAGACGGCCTCAACTGCGCGGTCCCGATCGCGACGCCCGGATTCTATCCGATGGTCGCCGACGGCCGGATCAAGGCGGTGCGCGGCACGTTCGACCATTATGACGGCAACACCATCGTCATGAGTGGCGGCGAGCGCGTCGCGGCCGACGTGGCGGTGCTGGCGATCGGCTACAAGCTCGGCGTTCCCTTCCTGCCCGAAACCTACCGGAGCAAGCTGATCGAAGCAGACGGTCAGTATCGGCTGTATCGCCTGATCGCCAACCCGGACCTGCCGGACCTCGGCTTTGTCGGCTTCAACTCGAGCTTCTGCACGGTGCTATGCGCCGAGATGGCGGCCAACTGGCTGGTGCGCTATGCCGATGGCCAGCTCGCGCGGCAGCCGAGCGCCGGCGAGATGAACGCGAACATCGAGATGATGCTGCGCTTCAAACGCGTCGAGCGGCCGGCGGCAGGTGTCTATGGCGGGCTCTGCGTCGCGCCCTACCACTTCAAGCACTTCGACGAACTGCTTGATGATATCGGCGCCACAACGCGTCGCCGGGGTTCGCTGGCGGAGAAGTTCACGCCACCCGACGCGGACGCCTATGCAGGCTTCCTCGCATCGGCGCCGGCCTACACGGCGACGGTGTGAAGCCGCCACAGGCGATGAGGCCATTGCTTTCGTCCGCGGGCTGCGGTGTAGAATGCGCTGGAATTGGGGTCTCCGCGCATGATGACGCTACGCCAGGTCGAAGTGATCCGCGCGGTGATGGTGACCGGCACCATCGGCGGCGCGGCGAAACTGCTCAACGTGTCCGCGCCTGGCATCAGCCGGCTGGTGAAATACACCGAAAAATCGCTCGGCATCCGATTCTTTCAGCGCCAGAGCGGCCGCTATTTTCCGACGCCGGAAGCCCAGAATATCTTTGAGCAGATCAACGGCGTCTACAAGAAGGTCGACGATCTCACCGAGATCATCTCGAAGATCGGACGCGGCGCGCTGTCGGAACTGCGCGTCGGTTCGGTGCCCAGCATTTCCCAGGTCATGGTGCCCCGCGCCATCGAGCGGGTCCGGCGGCGCTATCCTGATCTCGGCATCGATATCAATATTCTGAAGATCGAAGAGGCGATCGACTATTTGCTGCTGGGCAGGGGCGATTGCGTCGCCATGAGCTATCGGCTCGATCATTCGGGTCTCGACTTCATGCCGCTGGCATCAGGCGAGTTGTTCTGCATCGTGCCGGTGGGCCATGAACTGGCTGATCGTAAGCAGATTTCCGCCGCCGAAATGATCCGCTACCCGCTGATCGGGATCGACCCGAACGATCCCTACGGGCGCATCATGGCCGAGATCTTCGCGCGCAACAAACTGAGCTACGACATCACCATCCGGGCGCGCTTCGGGACGACCGTGTGTGCACTGGTGAAGGCCGGTCTCGGGATCGCAGTGATCGATCAGTTTACGGTGGCGCATGGGGGCTATCCCGGAGTCGAACTGCTCCGGATCATCGAACCGACCCGGTTCGACACCTACATCGCGGTGAAGCGCGGCGCTCCACTGTCGCTGCATGTGGAACACTTCATCGAGTGCCTGCGCTCGGAAATGCGCGCGCTCGAGCCCGGGCGGACCAGCCCGAAAGCCGCCGCCGGACGGGCCCGAAAAAAATAACTTTATGTTATGTTTGTGCGATATTTGGGTAATTGTGTTAGACGGCGAAAACGCTATCGTCCATCATGGAATGAAGCGACCTTTCGCGCATCTTGCGCAAGATCAGCCAGTATCGCGAGACCACAGCGACCGTGTCCGACCGTCAAGCCGCCCATCGTCTGAAATGGCTCACCGGGCTGATCGGCGCCCCGATCGCGCATTCGGCTTCGCCCGCGATGCACGAGCAGGCTGCGGCCGCGTTGGGCGCGCGCTGCCACTATCAACTGATCGAAGTCGCCGGCGCCGGCGAGGCCGAGTTGCGAAAGCTGCTCGATGGGGTCCGGCTTCTTGGCTACGCGGGCGTCAACGTCACCTATCCCTACAAGGAAGTGGTGGTCGGACTGCTTGATGAACTGGCACCCGAAGCTGCCGCCATGGGCGCGGTCAACACCGTCGTTGTCCGTAGTGGCAGGTTGATCGGTCATAACACCGACACCACGGGTTTCGCGCGGTCCGTTGCGCCCTTCGTCGCCGGCTCGGAGCACGCGCCTGTCGCCGTCGTCGGCGCGGGCGGCGTCGGAAAGGCCATCGTTTTTGCGCTGGCAGGCCTCGGGGTTTCCGAGATACGCATTTTCGAGGCAGAGCGGGCGAGGGCCGAACACCTCGCGAATTTATTGCCTGCGAAGCACAAGGTTGTCGTCGCCGACAGCGTCGAGGACGCGGTGCGCGGCGCGGCGGGTGTTGTCAACGCGACGCCGGTCGGCATGTTGCCGAACCGGGGCACGCCTGTGCCCGAGGCGCTGTTGCATGACGGGTTATGGGTGGCCGACGCGGTCTATAGCCCACTATTTACGCCGCTGTTGACGGCTGCAAAGGCGAAGGGCGCGCGGATCATGACCGGGCGCGAGCTTGCGATCTATCAGGCGGCAGACGCGTTCGAACTATTTACGGGGTTGACGCCGTCGGTCGCGGCGATTGGAGATGCATTCGACGGCGTGATGGCGGAAAGATATTCCAGCTCGCACGCGGCGTAACAACGCGGCCGACGACAAGGCCGCCATTACCAAACGTATAAAATAGACAAAGCAGAGGGGGAGGAGACCATGAAGCCAATTATCC
>CAVZGZ010000044.1:0-16658 GCA_963774775.1 uncultured Alphaproteobacteria bacterium | reverse complement strand
TGCATATCTGGCCCCGTTGGGGGCCGGCCGGTTGTTATCTACATAGTTTCTTGCCGAGGCCATTTCAAAGGTGTTCACGGCGTTTCGCAGAATTGCAAAAGTCCTTGTGTTGCAGGCACTTCTTGCATTTTTGCTTTCCATGGCTTCTCATGGACCAACACTCAATTGCCACCAAAATGATGCCCCGCCGGTTGTTATCTGCAAGATCGACGGGAACCTAGCATGGCCCGCCAAACCCTGACAGACCGCAAGGTCTAGTCGCTCAAGGCCGCCGCCAAGGGCAAGCGGTCGCATACCATGGATGACATGGTTCCGGGCTGCGGCGTCCGCGTCACCGACACGGGGGCCAAGACCAATGTCTTCCAAGCTCGGTGGCAGCGAAGTCGACGCGATCATCGCGCAGGCGAGGGGCGGCTCAGAGCTTGGCGGACGGAGCGCGAACGCAGAGAGACCTGGAAACGCGTCGAGCAGTTTCATCGCCCGACCCGTGCAACACCGTGCCCTGAGCAAGATGGATGGTTTTGAGTCGTGGATGCAGCAGCTGAAAGTCACTTTGCGGAAGCGCGTTCAGCAACTTGTTGCTGACTGGCCCGAAATCATTGGCATGCACGGAAATAGTCCCAGAAAACTCCGAGATGGCGGCTAAAGCCCGCCAAGGCCTTGGCACGAGCTCAAACAGCGTACTCCTGATCAGGCGGTCTCACCGCGGGCCCTTTAGGACGTCCGTACGTAGCGCTGCGACCTCTGGCGATCGTGGCGGGTCGGGGACATCGCAGTCGATGCAGCGGAATTTACGCCCACCCGTTTTGACAAGCGTACATTTGGGCCATCCCTAAGATAAAGCCAGTTAATTCCGTGCCCCAGACCAGCACGGGAAACGCCAAAGGGCCTCAAACAAACTATGTCGGAAGCCCGACATACGTGATAGCCTCACGCTAATGGTCGATCCACTCTTGGGCAATTACCGATGACCGAGAGCGCGTTTGCTCCCGCTTTATTTTGCGCGTGGGCCATGTCCGATCAATGCGAAAAACTGCAAGATCAAATTTTTTATTGTCGCGGATTTTTTCTAAAGCAAAATTTCGAATTCTCTTACTGAAGAGCGGATGGGTGAACTAATTGCCGATTTAATTTGAAGCAGCGAAAAGCGGCGATTCACCAAGGCTTCGTGTCTTGAGTGCTACTCAAGATTTCGGTTCGCTCAGATTACTTGTCCTTATTGCGGGGTAGAGCCATGGATATGATGGTAGCTAAGATAGCAATCGGCACTCGTTTCAAGATAAATGGGCTTGGAGCTGTTCGTTGCCCAGATCTTCTTGGCAAGGTTGGCACCGTCGTAGCCTTGGGGAATCAGAACACGGGAATAACGGTGCTGTTCGATGGCGACCGAAGACCAACCTGTCTGCACCGGGATTACATTTCTGAGCTACGTCAAGAGCATCGTGTGCCCAGGGGCGCAAACGGTCGCTTTTGAGGAGAGCACTTTGATCGCCTATCTCGGCGGAGCCAGCCCGGGGACCAAGAGCGAATATCGCTGAGAATTTCCGCTTGCTTAAAGAAGCGGCCCCAGCACTGGGGCTGGGGCAACGCCGGGGCCGTCCTTTATGGACGGGCTGCATCCCGCCATGCATTCAAGTTAAATTCCAATTTCAGTTTGTTGTCTGTCCGACTCCCGACATTGACCCTTATTCCATCCCACGCAGCGACACATAACTTCCAGCGGATTGCACTGTCCGGATTTTGCGGCAACGCCACCGCGACAAAACATTTCGGGGCCCAACGGAAGCCGGACTTTCCGCAACGATCGAACTCCAGGCGGCACGTGTTGCTTGACGAGGGACAGCGGGACTCGCTGTGGGCGCCACCGAACGGGTGACTGGCGGCGCCCCGGCGATCGGCCAATGAAAAGGCCCGAAATATGTCGAGCGGCCCACGGGGCATCCATGCCTTCGCAAGAGTCTGGAACAGAACACTCTAATCCAGGGTGTTCCGTTGTTCCGTCGCATTGGTTTCACTGAATGGCCACATGAGAATCAGACCCTAACCAAATTTTGCGGATAGGATTTTTCTGTTTTTCAAACTGGAAAAAATCAAATCGAAAAAAATCAAACTGAAAAAGGAATGACCATGCGCATCTTTGCGGCATCCGTCATTATTGCGGCGTTCTCCCTCGGGACGCCAGCTTTCGTGCAGGCACAAGGAACACCGCCGCAATCCGAGGCACCGACACCGCCTCCTCAATCCAACAAGCTCATGAAGAGCGTACAGATCGTCAACGTCAAGGACCTGAAACCGGAGATGCGCTCGAAGGTCGATGACGTCGTCGCGCGCACAAGCGAGGAAGATATGCAGTCACTTCGGAAGTCTATTGACGCGACACCGGAGGCAGCATCCGCGCTTAGAGCCGAGGGCCTCAGTTCATCGCAAGTCGTTGCTATCAACATCGCTGGCGGTGTCCTGACGTTGTTCGCCAAGACAGCTTTTCGCCAAGACAGCTTGAAGTCAGGACCACTAAAACTAACGTGGAGAGCCGCATGCGGGATAGTCAGGATTGGGAAGGCAGCCTTCGAAGGTTCGCCGCTATCGCTCTAGCGTTCCTCGTGGCGGTTGCTATCGTCACATGGGGACCGTGGAACACTCCCCATGTTGCGCCTAATCCGGGACCGAGCGGGACACCTGGATCGACGGTGCTAGACGATACCCCACCGCCAGCCAAGGGTCCCGCACAGACAACCACAGGGACGCTAATGGGGCGCCCCTCAAGCGAATAGGTCCGGTCCCGGCTGGCGTGAATTTCACATGTGTCCCGGATCCGTGCATCTGCAGCCAGCTGCGCGCGATGAACGACCTCAGTCTAACCAATCCCGGCTAAACAACGGCACAGCGTGGCCGCGCCTGTCGTGCCGTTTAGGAACGATGTTCACGGCGCCGGGCGCGCCGCATTCGGTGCAGAGCAGATTCGGTCCGATGCGCGACCATGGCTGATCCTGCGGCGGGGTGTCGAGCCTGACGTCGACCATGCGCTTGCACTCGCCGTTGAGGCATTGGATAGAGCCAGGTGACATGCCCCTGGGCGGAGCCATTCGGCGGGGCTGCGCGGTGGACAGCGGCCCGACCAGCGGCCGAGCTTCTTGCGCGTGCGAACGGTGCCAAGCATGCCCATCAAACCGCGGCGCGGAGCGATCGGCAAATTATCAATCCATTGGGGTTCGCCCCGACGCAAAACTACTGCGCATCGTGGCTGTGGAAAGCGTTTTGTTGCCCGACGGCGATACGCGTCACAGGCCTTATCTTCGGCAAAGTTCCGCCCCGATTTCTGGCTTAGACTTTCGTACTAACAAAAACAGGGGGGACGAAATGAAAGCAGCTGATTATGCGCGCATGGCGGAAGAGTGCTCGCGGCAGGCCGACGCAATGCGGCCCAGCTCCGAGCGGGATGC
Source organism: uncultured Alphaproteobacteria bacterium (assembly GCA_963774775.1). Classification (GTDB taxonomy): domain Bacteria; phylum Pseudomonadota; class Alphaproteobacteria; order Rhizobiales; family Xanthobacteraceae; genus Bradyrhizobium. The sequence continues at coordinate 13,218 of CAVZGZ010000044.1, read as the reverse complement.
GCTGATGGAGAAAGCCCGGCTCTACCGGTCCTATGCCAAAATGGACAACTGGGTCACTTCGAGGGAGTTGCAGCCGCCCAGCTAGCGATCCAAGCCGAGAGATATGGTTGGCAGTTTGGCATGGGCACACTGCTCGCGGCCCATGGGCTCCCGCGCAGAAAGGCGGTCCGTTCACGCTGGCGAATGTTTCATCATAACCGCTCGCGCGATCTTCCGATAATCTGTCACCATAAATTCTCGAAAGCCGTCTGCGCGTGGCATAGCTGCTGAACTACCGCTGTCAGTCTACTGATGATCGAGACGAATTTCCTGAGTTCGAATGCGCGACTATACGACGAAAGAGAAAGCTAAAATAACCGCCGGGGCTATTTCAGCCGTCGTTATCGTCGGGTTGCTCGCGATGATAGCGCTGGCGTTTCTCTGGACGCCACCACCATGAGAAAGAGCCCGCCAAATTGAGGCGGCCTTACTTCGGCGGACATAGGTCACCCCAGCCAACGGCGTCGGATTTCATCGGATCATCCGACGGTATGGCGATTTGTTCGACGTGATCGCAATCGGAGCAATCGAACGTGCGCGAACTCTGCAAAAGTGGCTGTGGTGATTAAAGAAATCGCCGTTCTCCCGGGCTAACTAATTGTATTTATTTAGTATATGCACGGGCTGCTTGCGAGCCATTGCAGGATCGACGAATTCCTCGTAACCAGCGCTGATCATCTGGAATTATGCATGACTGCGCGCAAAAACGGGCTCACTTACGCGGATTCGGGCGTCGATATCGATGCCGGCAATCGTCTGGTCGATCTGATCAAGCCGATGGTCCGCGCCACCGCGCGCGCCGGCGCCGACGCCGAGATCGGCGGCTTCGGCGGCTTGTTCGACCTGAAAGCGGCTGGCTTCAAGGATCCGGTGCTGGTGGCCGCGACTGATGGCGTCGGAACCAAGGTCAAGATCGCGATCGAAACCGGACTGCATGGCGGAATCGGCGTCGATCTGGTCGCGATGTCGGTCAACGACCTCGTGGTGCAGGGCGCAGAACCGCTGTTCTTCCTCGATTATTTTGCCTGCGGCAAGCTCGATCCGGAGGCTACGGCTGCGATCGTCGCCGGCATCGCCGAAGGCTGCCGGGAATCCGGCTGCGCGCTGATCGGCGGCGAGACTGCCGAGATGCCCGGCCTCTATAAGGACGGCGACTACGACCTCGCGGGCTTTGCGGTCGGCGCCGCCGAACGGGGCACGCTGCTGCCGCGCGCGGATATCGCGGCGGGCGATGTGGTGCTTGGCCTGGCCTCCTCGGGCGTTCATTCCAACGGCTTTTCGCTGGTCCGCAAGATCGTCGAACATTCCGGGCTTGCGTTCGACGCGCCGGCGCCGTTCTCACCGGTCATGACGCTCGGCGGCGCGCTGCTGGCGCCGACCAGGCTCTATGTGAAGTCGTGCCTGCGCGCGATCCGCGAGACCGGCGCGGTGAAGGGGCTCGCGCATATCACCGGCGGCGGTTTCACCGACAACATCCCGCGCGTGCTGCCAAAGCATCTCGGCGTCGGCATCGATCTGGCGCGGCTGCCGGTCAAGCCGGTGTTCAAATGGCTGGCCGAGCAGGGCGGCATCGCCGAGCTGGAACTGCTGCGCACCTTCAACTGCGGCATCGGCATGATCGTGATCGTGCAGGCGGACGCGGTCGAAAAAGTCACCGACATCTTCACCGAGAGCGGCGAAACCGTGGCTCTCCTGGGTGAGGTGATCGAGGCCCAAGGCGATCAGCGCGTGGTCTATCACGGTCACCTCGATCTGGCGCAATGAAGCGATGAAACGCCGCGTCGCAATTCTGATTTCCGGGCGCGGTTCGAACATGGCCGCGCTGATCGAGGCGGCAAAGCCTGAGGATTTCCCGGCCGAGATCGCGGTGGTGATCTCGAACCGCGCCGATGCGCAAGGTCTCGAAAAAGCTGCGGCCAGCGGCGTCCCGACCGTCGTGATCGCAAGCAAGCCGTTCGGCAAGGATCGCGCAGGCTTCGAGGCCGTGCTGCAGCGCGCGCTCGATGAGCACAAGGTCGAGCTGATTTGCCTCGGCGGATTCATGCGCCTGTTCACGGGCGAATTCGTGCGGCGCTGGTATGGAAAAATGCTCAACATCCATCCCTCGCTGCTGCCGTCGTTTCCCGGCCTTGACCCGCACGGCCAGGCGCTCCGGGCCGGCGTGAAAATTTCCGGTGCGACCGTCCATTTTGTGATTCCGGAGACCGATGCGGGTCCGATCATCATGCAGGGCGCGGTCGCGGTGCGCGATGATGACACGCCGGAGGCTCTGGCGGCGCGGATCCTCAAGGTCGAACACCTCATCTACCCAAATGCGTTGCGGCTGGTCGCCAGCGATCAAATCAGGCTCGATGGGGACGTCTGCCGAACCATCGGGAGCGCTGGCTCGGATGGCGTTCTGATTTCGCCCGCAGTCGATTAGCGCGCATGAACAAATTCCACTGACGACGTGGCCCATGCACGGGTCGCTCGGCGGCAACCTGTGGCTGGCGAACAACAACCCGCCGCATTCGGCCATCGGCCGCGCGCCCAAGTGATTGACGCTTCGTGCGAACTAGGGGCAAATCGGCCTCGGTTGAACCGGATTTGCGCAATCAGCCCGCGCCTGTCCCGCGCCTCTCTCTTGGAAATGGAACGCATGCGTCGCTCATTGCGCCTTTGGTGGACGGGAAACACCGGGTCCAGCCACGGGATGGCGCTGGCGATGGCGCTTGCCTGCCTGTTCGCCGTCGGTGCGTTCTCGTCTGCATCAGCGCAAAGCCCGACGCCGACCCCGACGGCAACGCCCACTTCCACGCCGACACCAACCCCGACGCCTTCGCCTACGCCGAGCCCGACGCCGACCATGATCAATGCCAATGTGTCGGCCGGCTCGACCGTTACCAACCTCGGCAGCTATTTCCTCGAGCGGCTCACCGACCAGTCGACCAACGGCTTCAACCGCAGTTCGCGCAACAATCCAGGCGGCGGCGGCGCGTCAGAGAGCACGGAGGCGCCGCGGTATCGCGCCTGGTTCGAGGGCTACGGCATTTCGGCCCGGAACGACGCCGTGGGCGACTTCGTCGGCGACAGCAGAAAGACCTGGGGCGGGGTTGCCGGAATAGGGATGCGGGTGGCGCCCGGGATCAATGTCGGCTTCTCCGTCGACCAGAGCCACACCGACATCGACGTGCCGCTGGCGCTGCAATCGGCCACCGTCGACCTGACCCAGTTCGGCTTCAACGCCTCGCTCGACAAGGGGCCGTGGACCTGGGCTGTGGCGGTGGTGCACGGTTTCGGCAAGATCAATTCGAGCCGCGACACCGGCTTCGGCTTCGCCACCGCCGGCTACAACGCGAGACTCGACGGCGCGATCAGCGAGCTCAGCTACTATCTCGACAAGGACCAGAGCCGCCTCGTGCCCAAAGCAGGCCTCGAATATGTCCACGCCCGCACCGGATCGTTCCAGGAGATGGGCGGCCTTGACCCGGTGTTTGCGACCAGTGCCACCGTCGACCGCATGCGCGTGCTTGTTGGCGCGGAGGTCGGGCATTACTGGATCTTCGGCCAGAAGATTTTGGATCTGTCGGCCTACGGCAAGTTCGTCGACAACCTCGTGCAGAATTTCAGCGACACCACCGTGACGCTCGGCAGCCAACACATCACGCTGCAGGGTATCGGCGAGAGCCAATATGGCGCCGACGCCGGCGCGTCGGCATCGCTGAGCCTGACCAGCACCGCGCGTCTCTACCTCAACTACGACGCCAAACTCCGCGCCGCGATGCAGTCGCAACAGGGCACGGTGGGGTTCGAAGTGAAGTGGTGATTATCGCTTAGCGACGTGTCTCAGGCTCGTCATGCCCGGGCTTGTCCCGGGCATCCACGTTCTTGCAGTCTAACGGCAAGAACGACGTGGATGGCCGGGACATAGGCGAGCGGAAGCGACGCCGTCCTTCGGACGGCTTTGCCCGGCCATGACGGATAGCGCGCTAGTCTCGGTCGACCCTGATCACCCGGCCTTTTTCGATCGCCAAAGCCAGCCGGCCCTGCTTCAGCTTGAGCGCGGCCTCGCCGAACAATTCGCGCCGCCAGCCGTGCAGGGCGGCGACGTCGGCCTGGTCGTCGGCCGCGATCTGTTCGAGGTCGTCGACGGTGGCGATCACCTTGCTCGCGACGGCGTGACGCTCCGAGGTCATGCGCAGCAGCACCTTCAGCAGTTCGACGATCGCCGCGCCGTTTGAATTGTTGCGCGGCTTTTCCAGCTTCGGCAGCGTCGCGGGATCGCGCGCCAGCCCGCGCTGCACGGCGGCGATGATATCGCTGCCCCATTTGGAGCGATCAAACCCCTTCGGCAGCGAGCGCAGATTGCCGAGCCGCTCGAGGCTGGTCGGTGCGTGGGTGACGATGTCGCCGACCGCGTCGTCCTTGAGCACGCGCGAGCGCGGCACGTCGCGGCTCTGCGCTTCCTGCTCGCGCCAGGCCGCGATTTCGATCAGCACCGCCAGCTCCTTCGGCTTGCGCACCCGCGTCTTCAGCCGCTCCCAGGCGCGTTCGGGATGGAAGTCGTAGGTCTTGGGCGAGGTCAAGACCTCCATCTCCTCGCTCACCCAATCCGATCGGGAGCGCTTCTTCAGATCGGCGTCGAGCGCTGCGAACACGTCGCGCAGATGGGTCACGTCGGAGACCGCGTAATGCATCTGCTCGGCGGAGAGCGGCCGGCGCGACCAGTCGGTGAAGCGGTGGGTCTTGTCCGGGCGATGGCCGGTGATGCGCTCGACCAGCTGGTCGTAGGCGATGCTGTCGCCATAGCCGAGCACCATGGCGGCCACCTGCGTGTCGAAGATCGGCTGCGGAATGGTGCCGGACTGGTGCCAGACGATCTCGATGTCCTGCCGGGCGGCGTGAAACACCTTCAAGACCTTCTCGTTCGCCATCAGCTCGAAGAAGGGTTTCAGGTCGATGCCGGGCGCCAGCGTGTCGACCACGACAGCCTCATCCGCGCTCGCCATCTGCACGACGCAGAGCAGGGGGTAGTAGGTCGTCTCCCGCAGGAATTCGGTGTCGACGGTGATGACGCGGTGGGCGGCGAGGCGGCCGCAGGCGGCCGCCAGTTCCGTAGTGGTGGTAATCAGATCCATGAACAATCCATAACGCTCACGACAGGCGTTCTGCCGAAAGTGCTGGTATGTCAAGGGTCTTTAAGGGGGATTTGGGCCCTGCGTCCGGCTCAGGCCACCGGATTTTGTACCCCTTTCAGGGTGCGGGGCCGGCTTTTGCGGGAGTGTGGCGCTCGGCCCGTTCCCGGCAAGCGATCACTCGTAGCGGACGTTCCGCGATGGCCGGCGTCCCGACGGCAGCGCCAGCACAACCAGGCACAGCGCGATCATCACCATTCCCATGAATTCAAAAGCAAAGGCGTCCACGGCAAATCTCCCCGGCAAACCGTTAGATTTGTCGGGAGTGGATTGAGGGGTTGTTAAGGGGTGTGGTTAAGGGCGGGGTGGGGCGTGGGATGGTGGATGAGGGGTTAACGGGGCGCGTCAGTCACCACTCGGAGATGCCCCAACGTTAGGGTTTTGCTCCCATACCCGCGAAACTTGGTCTCGAACGCCGTAAGGAGATTGCGCATCGTCGTGACTTCGTCGGCAGCAATCGCTGGGTCTTCAATCGCTCCGCGAACGAGATAATACTCCACCTCCGTTCTGATGCGACCGCGCTTGAGTATGGAATGCAGGCGCTTTGAAAATCGTCGCCTGATCGTAGACAGTGTGATGAGGCCGTTCGCGCGAAGCTCGGCATCGACCGCCGCTATTTTCTCCGCAGGCCACCGGGCCGCCATCTCGATACAGTCGTTGATAGCCATGCGAAGGCCCTCGCGGGCTCGCTTCGGAGCTTGACGTTGCAGCTTCTGGAGTACGTTCAATGGATGAACCTCCGGCGGCATTGTCGGTCCGGCCATGTGATGATCGACAAAATACCCGAGGAACGATCTTAGCTCCTCGAACTCCTCGCCAACTGATGTCATCACAATACTCTCGCCAATGCCCTCAGCCGCTGCGATGTCAGCCCGCCAGCGCGCGTTTCAGAGGCATGGCATTCTCTTGACCGAGACGGGTCATTCCTATCGGACGTTAGCAAAAACCTCGGCATTTGTCAGTTTGGTGGGGCAAAACACAATCTGGTCACATGCGATTGCAATCAATTGGAATCAAAGGCATACGGCGCGGCCGCGGTATAATTGCATTTGGCGCTGAGCCGTAGCGGGCTCACTAACGGATCGGATTTATGAGACTGCTCCTGCGTTTCATCGGCTTCCTTTTTGCCGCTGGAACCGTTGTGTTCCTGGTCGGCGTGACTGCTGTCGCCGGCGCGATCTGGCATTTCTCCAAGGATCTGCCCGACTATTCCCAACTGCAGAATTACGAACCGCCGGTCATGACGCGCATCCACGCCGCCGATGGCGCGCTGCTCGGTGAATATTCCAAGGAGCGGCGGCTCTATCTGCCGATCCAGGCGGTGCCGAAGCTCGTCATCAATGCGTTCCTTGCCGCCGAAGACAAGAATTTCTACGAGCATGGCGGCATCGATTTCACCGGAATGGCGCGCGCCGCCGTGGTGTATGCGCAGAATCTTCGGCTCCAACCGCCGGCCGCAGGGTGCGTCGACGATCACCCAGCAGGTCGCCAAGAACTTCCTGCTGACCAATGAAGTTTCCTTCAGCCGCAAGATCAAGGAAGCGCTGCTGGCGATGCGCATCGAGCGCGCCTATTCGAAAGACAAAATTCTCGAGCTCTATCTCAACGAAATCTATCTCGGCCTCGGCGCCTACGGCATCGCTGCCGCCTCGCTGGTCTATTTCGACAAGTCGGTCAATGAACTCACGGTCGCGGAAGCGGCCTATCTGGCGGCGATGCCGAAGGCGCCCGGCGCACTGCATCCGGTGCGCAACCATGACCGGGCGGTCGAACGCCGCAATTACGTGATCGACCGCCTGCTGGAAAATGGCTGGATCAAGCAGGCCGACGCCGACAAGGCGCGCAAGGATCCGCTGATCGTCACCAACCGCAGCAACGTCGGGCACACGTTTGCCGGCGAATATTTTGCCGAGGAAGTCCGCCGCGACATCTTCGAGCGCTACGGCGAAAAGAAACTCTATGAAGGTGGGTTGTCGGTCAGGGCCACGCTGGATCCGAAGATTCAGGTGATGGCGCGCAAGACCATGGTGGCAGGCCTCGTCAAATTTGACGAAGAGCAGGGCTATCGCGGTGCGCAGAGCAAGCTCGACATATCTGGCGATTGGGGCGTCAAGCTCGCCGAGGTCAAATCGCTCTCGGACATCTCGCCATGGCAGATGGCGGTGGTGCTGGAAACCAGCGACCAATCGGCCCGCATCGGCTTCCAGCCCGGGCGCGATCTCGGCGGTGCGCTCAGCAAGGAACGCAAGACCGGCATTATCACCCTCGATGGCGTCAAGTGGGCCAAGCCAACGGCTAAGGGCAAGACATCGACGGCCGTCTCGCAGGTGCTGCAGCCCGGCGACGTGATCTATGCCGACCCCCTGTTCAAGGACGGCAATCCGGTCGAAGGCCAGTATCGCCTGCGACAGCTGCCGGAGATTTCCGGCGCCATGGTGGCGATGGATCCGTGGACCGGCCGCGTGCTGGCGATGGTCGGTGGCTTCTCGTTCGACCAGAGCCAGTTCAACCGCGCGACCCAAGCCTATCGGCAGCCGGGTTCGTCGTTCAAGCCGATCGTCTATTCCTCGGCACTCGACAATGGCTACACGCCGTCGAGCGTGCTGATGGACGCCCCGATCGAGATCGATCAGGGGCAGGGCGCCGGCGTCTGGCGTCCGGAGAATTTTTCGGTCGGCAAATACCTGGGTCCGACGACGCTGCGCAATGCACTCAAGCACTCCTTGAACACCGTGACGGTGCGCCTGGCGCAAGATATCGGCATGCCGCTGATCTCTGAATACGCCAAGCGGTTCGGCGTCTATGACGACCTGCTGCCGAATTATCTGTCCTACGCGCTTGGTACCGGCGAGACGACTGTCATGCGGATGGTCACGGCCTACTCGATGATCGCCAATGGCGGGCATCGCGTGAAGCCGACCCTGATCGACCGAATCCAGGACCGCTACGGCCATACCATCTTCAAGCACGATACGCGCGAATGCCGCGGCTGCGACGCGCCGGGCGGCTGGAAGAACCAGCCCGAGCCGCAACTGGCTGACCGCCAGGAGCAGGTGCTGGACCCGATGACGGCCTATCAGATCACCTCGATGATGGAAGGGGTGGTGCAAGGCGGCACGGCGATCGCCATGCGGGACGTGGGTAAGCCGATCGCCGGCAAAACCGGCACCACCAATGACGCAAAAGATCTCTGGTTCGTCGGCTTCTCGCCGGATCTCGTGGTCGGTCTCTATGTCGGCTATGACAAGCCCCGCAGTCTGGGCAGAGCGGCGCAAGCCGGCCACACCGCCGTTCCGATCGCCAGGGATTTCATGAAGCTTGCGCTCGCCGACAAGCCGGCGGTTCCGTTCAAGATCCCTGCCGACATCAGGCTGGTTAGGGTCGATGCCAAGAGCGGCTTACGCGCTGCTCCGGGCCAGACCGCGGGCACGATCCTCGAGGCGTTCAAGCCGGGTACACAACCGCCAGACAACTACGCGGTGAGCGATCCCGATACCGAAGATCGTTCGCCCACATGGTCGCCAGACGCCGACCGCGTGATCATGCGTCCCGGCACCGGCGGGCTTTACTAGCGGCGTGCTCCGCGCGAAGACGGACATGCGCGTTCATGCAACGCGTCAATAATCCGTAGATGGTTAGAGCGCAGCGAAACCCATCAGCTTCTTGCAAGGCCTGAAGGCGTCATTCCGGGGCGCGCCTTTTGGCGCGAGCCCGGAATCCATAACCACGATCGTGAGTATGGATTCCGGGCTCGATGCTTCGCATCGCCCCGGAATGACGGAGAGAGTAGAGTGCGACGCGCAAGAAAACCAACCCGACGGGCAAATCAGTAAAAAGCTGTCGAGCCCTCGCGCGAAAAATATTCCGCTTAACTCGTCGGGCAAATCAGCGCTATCACTTCGCCCGTCTCACCCGACAAGAGGGGCGGCTCGCGATCGTCACGAACGCGCGGTGGGATGCGGTGGACGCGGATGTGCCGACGACGAACGGCACGTGACGCGGACGGCGAAGTCGTGTGGTCCCGACGCCCCGACGCTGGCGTCAAGTCTTGCGGATTATTCCGTGAGGCGATGGTGGCAAGAAAGCCCGGTCGCCAAGGAGAGCGCGATATAAGTCGTAAAACCATTGCGCAGGGAAGGCCGGGATGCCTCCGCTGAACCTGTATGCTCGTGTGCGCACTTCTCTGTGCACATTGCGCACGAGACCGCGGGTGCAGCGTGCACCCGGCTTTCCCTGCGCCCTTTGTTTGAGAGGGGGCGGAAGTTGAGATCAAACCTCGGGCGCATTGCGCCGCGGGAGGAGAACGCGCGTGTGCGAGTTGGGATCGCGTCACCTCTCCGCCGTCATCGCCCGCGAAGGCGGGCGATCCAGTATTCCAGAGACGTCAATGATAGAACCGAGAGGCCGCGGCGTACTGGATGCCCCGCCTTCGCGGGGCATGACAGCTTACTCTGGATGCGCGTTCAGCGCCTCACGTTCCGCAGAACGTCCGCAGCACGCGCTGGTCCGGCATGGGCGGATCGGCATAGGCGGCGAATTCCGGCTGATCCTGGTACGGCTTCGACAGCACGCTCAGCAATTCCTCGAACGGCGCGTAGTCGTCGTTGTTCATCGCCGCCTGGATCACGGCCTCGACGCGGTGATTGCGCGGGATGAAGGCCGGGTTGACCGCGCGCATCGCGGCTTGCCGCTCAGTTGCAGATTGCGGCTCGCAGGCCGTGCGTTGCCGCCAGCGGACGGCCCATTCGTCGAACGCCGCGGGATCGGTGAACTGAGCTCGGACACTGTCATCGTTGACATCACCAGCGGCATCGCTCAGCCGGCGGAACGTCAGCGTGAAGTCGGCCTCGTTCTTCGCCATCGCGTCGAGCAGATCCTGGATCAGCGCGTCATCGCCGTCGCGCGCCGTGAACAGGCCGATCTTCTTGCTCAGGCCGGCACCGAACGCCGCGGTGAACTTTTCCGAGAAAATGCCGAGGATCGCTTGTGCCTGTTCGACCGCCTTGTCCTTGTCGTCGGAAAACAGCGGCAGCAGGCATTCGGCGAGCCGCGTCAGATTCCACAGCGCGATCCGCGGCTGGTTGGCGTAGGCGTAGCGGCCCTGTTCGTCGATCGAGGAGAACACGGTGGCCGGATTGTATTCGTCCATGAAGGCGCAGGGGCCGTAATCGATGGTCTCGCCCGAGATCGAGCAGTTGTCGGTGTTCATCACGCCATGGATGAAGCCGATCAGGAGCCAGCGTGCGACGAGCTCAGCCTGCCGTCCGACCACGCCTTCGAGCAGCGCGTGATAGGGGCGATCGGCTTGCGCTGGCATCCGGATAGTGCCGCGCGATGACGTGGTCGGCCAGCGCCCGAACGCCATCGGTATCGCCACGCGCGGCGAAGAACTGGAAGGTGCCGACGCGGATGTGGCTTGCCGCCACCCGCGTCAGCACGGCGCCGGGCAGCACGGTCTCGCGCAGCACGTTCTCGCCGGTGATGACGGCGGCGAGCGAACGCGTGGTCGGGATGCCCAATGCGAACATGGCCTCGCTGACGATGTATTCGCGCAGCACCGGTCCGAGCGCGGCGCGGCCGTCGCCACGGCGCGAGAAGGGCGTGGGACCGCGAGCCCTTGAGCTGGATGTCGCGGCGGACGCCGTCCTGGTCGATCACCTCGCCCAGCAGGATGGCGCGGCCATCGCCGAGCTGCGGCACGAAATGGCCGAACTGGTGGCCGGCATAGGCCATCGCGATCGGGTCGGCGCCGTCGGGGACGCGTTTTCCGGCAAGGATCTCGGCGCCCTCAGGGGTCGACAGCAGGTCCGGATCGAGGCCGAGATGGAGGGCGAGCGGCCGGTTCAGCTTGATCAGCCGGGGGGCGGCCACAGGGGTCGGCGCCACCCGGGCAAAGAAGTTGGCCGGCAGCGCCGCATAGGTATTTTGGAAGGGGAAATGGACCGTCATGGGCCAAAGATAGGCGCGCCCGGCAAATAGGCAAACGGTTAGGCCGGTTGCGCCCGAAAAGTGCGTTTCCCGGCGCAAAACAGGTCGTTCCCTTGGTTGCCGCCCCTCGCAGCCTCGGGTAAACCCACCGCAATTCGGGCAGGCCATTTTGAGGCGCCCGATTCGACTCCTCCGACATCTATTTTTTGGGATTTCCATGCATCGCTACCGGTCACATACATGCGGCGCGCTCCGCGAAAGCGATATCGAGCAGACGGCTCGCCTGTCGGGCTGGGTCCATCGCGTCCGCGACCATGGCGGCGTGTTGTTCATCGATCTGCGCGACCATTACGGAATCACGCAGGTGGTGGCCGACCCGGATTCGTCGGCCTTCAAAGAGGTCGAAAAGTTCCGCTCGGAGTGGGTGGTGCGGATCGACGGCAAGGTGCGCCGGCGTCCCGAGGGCACCGTCAATCCGGAACTGCCGACCGGGCAGATCGAAGTCTATGTTACCGAGATCGAGGTGCTGGGCCCCGCGGCCGAGCTGCCGCTGCCGGTGTTCGGCGAGCAGGAATATCCTGAGGATATAAGGCTTAAGTACCGTTTCCTCGACCTGCGTCGCGACAAACTGCACCAGAACATCATGACCCGCGGCGCGATCGTGGATTCGATGCGCAAGCGGATGAAGGAGCAGGGATTCTTCGAGTTCCAGACCCCGATCCTGACCGCGTCCTCGCCGGAAGGGGCGCGTGACTTCCTGGTGCCGTCGCGCATTCATCCCGGAAAATTCTACGCGCTGCCGCAGGCGCCGCAGCAGTACAAGCAGCTGCTGATGATGTCCGGTTTCGACCGTTACTTCCAGATCGCGCCCTGTTTCCGCGACGAGGACCCGCGCGCCGACCGCCTGCCGGGCGAGTTCTATCAGCTCGACGTCGAGATGAGTTTTGTGACGCAAGACGACGTGTTTGCGGCGATGGAGCCTGTGGTCACGGGCGTGTTCGAGGACTTTGCCAAGGGCAAGCCGGTGACCAGGAACTGGCCGCGGATTCCGTTTGCGGAAGCCTTGCGCAAATACGGCTCCGACAAGCCGGATCTCCGCAACCCGATCATCATGCAGGACGTCTCCGAGCATTTCCGCGGATCCGGCTTCAAGGTGTTCGCGCGGATGCTGGAAGACCCGAAGAACCAGGTCTGGGCGATCCCCGGCACCGGCGGCGGTCACGCGCGTTCTGCGACCGCATGAACTCCTGGGCGCAGGGCGAGGGCCAGCCCGGCCTCGGCTACATCATGTGGCGCGAGGGCGGCGAGGGTGCGGGTCCGTTGGCCAACAACATCGGCCCGGAACGGACGGCTGCGATCCGCAACCAGCTCGGCCTGAAGGAAGGCGATGCGGCGTTCTTCGTCGCCGGCGATCCCGAAAAATTCTGGAAATTCTCAGGCCTCGCGCGCACCAGGCTCGGTGAGGAATTGAACCTGATCGACAAGGATCGGTTCGAGCTTGCCTGGATCGTCGACTTCCCGATGTACGAATATGACGAGACCGAGAAAAAGATCGATTTCTCGCACAACCCGTTCTCGATGCCGCAGGGCGGCCTGGAGGCGTTGCAGACGCAGGACCCGCTGACCATCAAGGCGTTCCAGTACGACATCACCTGCAACGGCTACGAGATCGCCTCCGGCGGCATCCGCAACCACAAGCCGGAAGCGATGGTGAAGGCGTTCGAGATCGCGGGTTATGGCGAGCAGGAAGTGGTCGACCGCTTCGGCGGCATGTACCGCGCGTTCCAGTACGGTGCCCCGCCGCATGGCGGCATGGCGGCCGGCGTGGATCGCATCGTCATGCTGCTGTGCGGCACCACGAACTTGCGCGAAATCTCGCTATTCCCGATGAATCAGCAGGCCATGGACCTGTTGATGGGCGCGCCGTCGGAAGCCTCGCCCAAGCAGTTGCGCGAGCTTCACGTCCGGACCAATCTGCCGCAGAAGTAAGGCGAGCATCTAAAGGTAACACCAGCCACCGCGGCCGAAAATTCGGGGCGAGGTAGCCCGCCTAGGGGGAGCACGTATGTCGTCCTAC
>CAVZGZ010000043.1:0-22436 GCA_963774775.1 uncultured Alphaproteobacteria bacterium | reverse complement strand
TAGATGCAGTTGCAAATGAGTTGCATTAAGGATCGATATCCGTCATCCTGCCGCCATGGATGCGCGTTCGCCTGATCTGACCTCCGACGCCCTGGAGACGGGGCCGCCCGGCGCGACCGGCTGGCGCGCGGATGCCGCTGTCTGACCTTAGGCGCAGCCTGCCGGAGGTCAACCGTTCGATTGAAGTCCCGACCGGCGGCCATTGGGTGCGGCGGCTGTTGGCCTTTGCCGGGCCCGGCTACCTGGTCTCCGTCGGCTACATGGACCCCGGCAACTGGGCGACCGATCTCGCCGGCGGCTCGAAGTTCGGCTACACGCTGCTGTCGGTCGTCCTGCTCTCCAATCTGATGGCGATCCTGCTGCAGGCACTCGCAGCAAGGCTCGGCATCGTCACCGACCGCGATCTCGCCCAGGCCTGCCGCGCCACCTATTCGCGGCCCGTGAACATGCTGCTGTGGCTGGCCTGCGAGACCGCCATCATCGCCTGCGATCTGGCCGAAGTGATCGGCACCGCGATCGCGCTGAAGCTGCTGTTCGGCATTCCCCTGATCGGCGGCGCGCTGCTGGCGGCGCTCGATGCTTTCCTGCTGCTGATCCTGATGAACAGGGGCTTTCGTTTCCTCGAAGCCTTCGTCATTGCGCTGCTGGTCGTGATCGCGGCCTGTTTCACGATCCAGATCGCCGCAGCGGCGCCACCGGTGGCGGCGATGCTGCGCGGCTTCGTGCCGTCGGGCGAAATCTTCACCAACCCCGAGATGCTCTACATCGCGATCGGCATCATCGGCGCCACCGTGATGCCGCATAATCTCTATCTGCATTCCTCGATCGTGCAGACCCGCGCCTATGATCGCACGAACGAAGGCCGGCGCGATGCGATCAAATGGGCGACCGCGGATTCCACCATCGCGCTGATGCTGGCACTGTTCATCAACGCCGCGATCCTGGTCGTTGCGGCCGCGACCTTCCATACCTCAGGTCACGCCGACGTCGCCGAGATCGGTCAGGCGTTTGAGCTGCTGTCGCCGCTGCTGGGACTTGGCATCGCCTCGACGCTGTTCGCGATCGCGCTGCTCGCGTCCGGCCTGAACTCGACGGTGACCGCGACCCTGGCCGGCCAGATCGTGATGGAAGGCTTTCTCGACCTCAAGCTGCCGAGCTGGGCGCGCCGGCTCGTCACCCGCGGCATCGCCATCGTCCCTGTGATCGGCGTTACCGCGTTCTATGGCGAACGCGGCACCGCGGAGTTATTGGTGTTCAGCCAGGTCGTGCTGTCGATGCAGCTGCCGTTCGCCGTGATCCCGCTGGTTCGCTTTGTTTCGGACAAGCGCAAGATGGGCGACTTCGCGATATCGCGCGCCGTGGCGGCCGTGGCGTGGATCGTGGCCGCCATTATCGTGGCGCTGAACGTGAAGTTGTTGTTCGATACGTTTTTCGGATGAACCCAACTTCGTTTGTAGTCCGGCGGACCGTATCTCAGCGCGGCGGGTCGGCAGGCTTCGGCAGCCGACCTCCGGATGCGACCCAATCGTCGTAGGATCGGAACGGCAGTCCGAGCCGTTGGTACGACACCCGAAGATAGCCGTCGCGACCGACAGCGACCGCATCGGGTCGCACCGACTCTGACTTCCTGCGCGATCACCCCGACGTAAACCTTCTCGCTGCCATTATAGGCGAAGCGGTAATAACCGAGACCGTTGTCGAGCCGGCCCAACAGCACGACATCGTGTTTCAGCATGATATCCGAGCGGCGCCCACCGCCGCGACCGCCGCCTCCGCCGCGGAAGCCTCCGCCACCACCGCCACGGAACCCCCCGCCGCCGCCGCCGCGAAAGCCCCCGCCGCCCCGGAATGCTGCAGCACGGTGTCCGCCGCCGCCCGCGAACCGCGCCCCGCCGCCATGACGCACGCCAGCAGCAGGCCTGAAATTTCCGGATCTGGAAGCCCGGTTGCCCGCTCTCACACTCCCGGCACCCGCTGCCCGGTGCACGGCCTGGCGATTACCAACATGCGCCTTGCCGCCTGCGCGTCGAGCGCGATCGGCGACATTGGCCCCCCTCGCGCCGGTCCCCGGCCTTTGCCGGGCGGCAAGACCGGCGCCGACACCCGCGCCGACGCCGGCGGCGATGCCGGCACCCGTGCGGTTGGCGCCGGTGCGATTGGCGCCACCAAACCGCTGCTGCAGGTTTGCATTGTTGTACCGCGCGCCTCCCCGGTGGGCCGGATTGTGCTGCCAGTGCTCGACACGGGCGCCGCGATTGACGTTGATGCCACCGCCAGCCCAGTTGATGCGGCTGCCGCCCCAGTAACCACCGCGGCCCCAGTACCCGCCGGACGCCCACCGTCCGAGCGCGTAGGCTCCGCCAAACGCGAGACCGGTCGCGATCACGCCGGCGGCAATGTAGCCAGGATAACCCCAGTAATAGGGATACGCCGGATAGTCGGTGTACGGCCAATCGCCGTAGACCACCTGCGGTTCGTAATAGGGAACATAGAGGGAGTCCGGCACAGCGGGTTCGATCGAGATGACCTGCCGGTTCTGCTCCGCCTTCACGCTCACGACCTGCTCTTTGGTCGTCACGAGCTTCTTCCTGTCGTAAGCCCTCGCGCGCATCCGCTGCACGGCGTCCATGACATCCTGCTCCTGCGCAAGGAACGCCTCGCCGAGCTTCTGCGTCCAATCGAGACGCTCGCTCATCATCTGTAGAACGGAGGGCGCTGCCACAAGTGACTTGACGCTTGCATCCCACTCCTGCTTCTCCGCCGCGGCTTTGAGCGCATCTTCCTTGAGTTTGTTGTTCTGGTTCACCCAGCGCTCGGCCTGCACCACTTCGAGTGGATAGGTCGATGCCATCAAAACGTTCGCCAATAGCGCATCCGGATACAACGCGATCGGCGCCACCAGCCCATCGAGCTCGGCCGGCTTCAGCGCCGGCTGATCAGCAACGGGCGAGGCCGCGCTGGCCGGCGGTTGGGCAGGCACGCTGCTTGGCGTCTGAGTGTTGGTATCGGGGCTCTGGCTTCGGGCTGGAATGCTGACGTGCAGCATTCCAAGGAAAGCGCACATCCAACAGATCGTTCTAAGGAACCGCATGTGTTCATGCTCCCGGTGGCAAGGCCAGGACTGCAATCCAGCCGGGGGAGCAACGATGTCGATTGATCTAAATCAAAAAGATGAAATGGCCCAAATGGAATTCTCGACCTTCCATTCGCCTGGCGAATTTGGTCCGCGCCGTTGCAGTACGTCCGGCAGGTCAATGATCTATCGCCCGGCTTGACCGGGCGACAGTATTCCAAAGACGGTTGCGATTGATCCGGGAAGCCGCGGCGTACTGGATCACCCGCTTGCTCGCAGTGATGACGAGCGGTGCGGGTGACGACGGGTAGGAGCTAATCCTGCGGTTCGGACGGTACTTCCCCTGAGGCATCCACGCGAAGCCAGCCGGAGGGCGCCAGCCGCTGCTGCGGCAGGAAGCGGCCCTTGTAGTCCATCTTCTTGGAGCCTTCGATCCAGTAGCCGAGATAGACGTAGGGAAGGCCGAGCCTGCGGGCGCGGGTGATATGGTCGAGGATCATGAAGGTACCGAGCGAGCGGCTCTGCTCCGACGGCTCGAAGAACGAATAGACCATCGACAGCCCGTCGCTCAGCACGTCCGTCAGCGCCACTGCGATCAGCTCGTCGCCGCGGCCGGTGATGCCGCTGTCGATACTGCGCCGGCGGTATTCGATGATGCGGGTCTCGACATGGCTGTCTTCCACCATCATCGCGTAGTCGAGCACGGTCATGTCGGCCATGCCGCCGTTGCGGTGGCGCTGGTCCAGATAGGCGCGGAAGACGGAATATTGTTCCGAGGTCGGCACCGCGCTGCGCTGCTCGCCCATGATGTCGGCGTTGCGGGCCATAATCTTGCGGAAGTTGCGCGAGGGGCGGAATTCGTTGGCGACCACGCGCACCGAAACGCAGGCGCGGCACTGGTCGCAGGCCGGCCGATAGGCGATCGACTGGCTCCGCCGGAACCCGCCATGGGTCAGCAAGTCGTTGAGATCGCCCGCCTTGTCACCAACCAGATGCGTGAACACCTTGCGCTCATGCCGGCCCGGCAGATACGGGCAGGGCGAGGGCGCCGTCAGGTAGAACTGAGGGGTATCACGCGAGTGGTGGGTCACGTCAGGTCGTCAGGCCTCCAAAGAGCCGGTCTAATAGCATCGCGCTCCGGAGCTTAACGGTCAATCGGTTTAGCCCCGCTTAATAAGCCCGCGCCGCCGGCGCTACCTGAGAGCGAACAGAACTGTTGATAACAACCGTGCCCAGGACGATGTCGTGCAGCAGCCGCCTGCGGCCGTTGAACAAGCCGAACAGCAGTACCAGCGGCGTGAGCAACGAGATCGACGCCCAGAACAGCACGGCGTGCATGGCACCCAGCAGGAAATAGCCCGGCGCGCCGTACCAGGTGCGCAGTTCCAGATCCATCACCCGCATGCCGATGGTTGCCGAATGCACGCCGCCGATCGAGGCGCCATAATAGACGATGGCCCAGACCACCGACGCCGGCCACGCCAGCCAGAACAGCACCCAACCGAGCCCCAGCGTAAGCAGGCCGAACACGGCGATGAACAGGTATCCAAGGATGACCGGGACCGACAGCACCACGAGGTCGATCAGGAACGCAAAGATCCGCCGCGTCAGCACGCCGCGGAACAGTTCCGGCTGCAGGTAAGGATCGAACGCATGCGGCGGAACCCCGCCATCGCTGCGCCAGGCGCCGCCGCCCGTATTGCCCGAACCGCTGTAAGACATGATCGACCCTCCATGGGATGTCCCGCGCAGGAAATGGGAACAGGCTACGGGCGTGCCAAGCCCCGCTGCGCAGTAACAAGCGGAAATATTCAGGCGATTCGTGGGCCGAGGAGACGCGAATAGCGAATGGCGAGTAGCGAATGGAAGTTTCCCATTCGCCATTCGCCATTCGCCATTCGCCGACCTAGCCCGCCTTCAGCTTCTCCGCCGCCTTCGGCGCGAAATACGTCAGGATCCCGTCAGCCCCGGCGCGCTTGAAGCCGACCAGGCTTTCCATCATCGCGCGCTCGCCGTCGATCCAGCCGTTGTTGGCGGCGCCTGCGATCATCGCGTATTCGCCGGACACCTGGTAGACGAAGGTCGGCATCGCGAAGGTGTCCTTCACCCGCCGCACGATGTCGAGATAAGGCATGCCCGGCTTCACCATCACCATGTCGGCGCCTTCGGCGATGTCGAGTTCGACCTCACGCAGCGCCTCATCGGAATTGGCGCTGTCCATCTGATAGGTGCGCTTGTCGCCGGTCAGCGTTTTCGTCGAGCCGATGGCGTCGCGGAACGGGCCGTAGAAGGCGGACGCATATTTTGCCGCATACGCCATGATCTGCACATCGACGAAACCATTGTCGTCGAGCGCCTCGCGGATCGCGCCGACGCGGCCGTCCATCATGTCCGAGGGCGCGATGATGTCGCAGCCGGCCTCGGCCTGCACCAGCGCTTGCCGTACCAGAACGGCGACCGTCTCATCGTTGAGGATTTTTCCGTTCTCGATCAGGCCGTCATGGCCGTGGCTGGTGAAGGGATCGAGCGCGACGTCGCAGAGCACGCCGAGTTCGGGAAACTCCTTCTTGATCGCGCGCACCGATTGGCAGACCAGATTGTCGGCATTGAGCGCCTCGGAGCCGTGTTCGTCGCGTAACCCCGCCTCGGTGTAGGGGAACAGCGCGATGCAGGGGATGTTGAGTTTGGCCGCGCGCTCGGCGTCGCGCACCGCTTGATCGACCGTCAGCCGGTCGACGCCGGGCATCGAGGCGATCGGCGTACGCGTATTGTGGCCGTCGACCACGAACATCGGCCAAATCAGGTCATCCGTGGTCAGCACGTTTTCGCGCACCAGCCTCCGTGCCCATTCGGACTTGCGGTTGCGGCGCGGTCGGACCGTCAGGTCCAGCGCTGATGAGACGAGGGCGCTCGGCGGGCGCGGCGCGTCGCGCATTTCGATCGGGCGCCCGAATTTGATCGCCATTGGCTTCTTCTCCTCGACGTCGCGGTAGTTTGGAGCTGATCTAGTCCTAGCATCTTGGCTGGACAACGTCACCGCGCCCCTGTTCCGCCGTAACAGCAATTGATTTTACCGCCCAAGCGGGCCAAGACTCCTGCCATGAGCAAGACTCCGGCCATGAGCAGGCTTTTCCGGCCCAAAGACACCGACCTGAGCAGCGATTCGCATGTCTGACACCTCAGCACAGCGCGACCAGTCGCGGGACAATGCCATCTCGGTGGCAGCGATCTCGTCCGACCGGATCGAGCCCGACGATAATGCCTGGACGCGGCGGCTGGTGGTCTTCCTGCGCATCATGGCCGTGGTCTCGATCGCCAAGGGTCTTTACCACTGGGCGCAGGTGACCGGCTTCGTCGGCGGCGAGGAGGAGGCGTTCGAAAACCAGTCGATGGCCTGGCAGACCGCCACCATCTATTTCGCCGTGATCGAACTGGTTGCTGCCGTTGGTCTTTGGCTGGCGACGCCATGGGGCGCGGTGGTGTGGCTCACCACCGTGGTGTCGATGGCGGTGATCGAGTTGATGTTTCCGGGCATCTATGGCGGCAGCCTCACCGTCGTAGGCTTCGAGGCCGTGATGCTCGCTGCATATCTGGCGCTCGCCTGGATGGCCGCGCGCGAACGCCCGCCATAGGCACAAGCGCTCCATATCTCGACCCGCGTGCCGATATCGCAACGCAGCACGATAAAATTTTCGAACAATTTTCCGGTAACGTTTCAGTCACCGTAAAGGGTTCCCTCACACCCCTTACGCAGGCGTTTCGAATTCTAACGAAGCTGTTTTGGAATGCGACAGGGCACGCAGACGAAGCGTGAACAGGGCCATCTCAGCGTCAATGAAAAGTTGCGAAAAGTCCTTCTGGGACAGGCTTAATCCGTGATTCACTGTCTTAAATTCATGATCTCTTTATTGTCTTATTTAAGCTGATCTTCAAACGGCCCCCTTAAGTTGAAGCTATCAGGCGGGACACAAGTTTCGTCGAATAAGTCGATAAAAACGACAACAGGGGAAGTGTCATGATCAAAGCCGTTGCAACGGCGGTGGAAACCGCTGAACGCTCTGCCGGTCAAGCTCCGGTGCAGCCGCTCTACCTTGAGGCATTGACCTTGGTGGAGCGGTTGCATCGCCGCTTGCTCGACGTCATCAAGGACGAATTCGATCGCCGCGGCCGCGCCGACATCAACTCGGTGCAGGCGCTGTTGCTCTACAACATCGGCGACAAGGAATTGACCGCGGGCGAGCTGCGTACGCGCGGCTACTACCTCGGCTCCAACGTCTCCTACAATCTGAAGAAGCTCGTCGAACTCGGCTTCCTCGATCATCAGCGCTCGCGCGTCGACCGCCGTTCGGTCCGCATCCGCCTGACGCCGCAGGGCCAGGAAATCCGCAAGATCGTCGACGCGCTCTACCAGAAGCACGTCAAGACCGTGGAGCAGGTCGGCGGCATCTCGAACGAGGAATTCGCGACCCTGAACAAGTCGCTGCACCGGCTCGAGCGGTTCTGGACCGATCAGATCCTCTATCGTCTCTGAGAACAGCGCTTCCTCTTTGCCAAGTGGCCAAGCCGGCACCTTAAGAAGACCGGCGGCCACCTCCAAAATGCGCACTGGCTGTGCCCGGCCGGTGCGTTTTTGCGTTTGGAAAGGCGTTTCCCGGCATGGAACCAATCCGAGGCTTGCGACTTATCAGTCCGCGCCGGAGGATTTTTGGACATGCGGGTCGAACGTGATGTGCAGGTGACGAGTGTCGAGGTGGTAGGCGAAGCCTACGCCATCGCTTCGAATTTTCTCCGCAAGCGCGGTGCCATCCCCGACAATTTTGCCACCAACGAGCGGCTGCTCGAGATCATCGTCAAGATGTTTCAGCGCGGCGAATTCAACAAGATCAGGCTCGCCAACAAGGCGATCAGCCAATTCGAAGCCGAAACGCTGCTCGATATCTGATCTTCAAACCGGAGACCTCAATGGAAGCCGCGATCGACCGCATCATGCAGACCTATGACCTCTTGTTGAACCGCACCACGGCTGCGAGCGAAGACGCGCGCGCCAAGGTGACGGAGTATGTCAGGACGTTGTTCGAGGCGGGCGAGAAGGATACGCACCGGCTGACCGTGTGCGGGCTGACCTATCTGCGCCAGCTCGACGGCAGCAGCGATCCGGTGAAGGCAGGGTATACCGGGCTTTGAAGCGTTCTCGGTGAGGGTTATGTCAGGACGCTGTTCGGCCGGCCCGTGGGAATGACGGCTGTGGGCTTGGCTGATACACCTCGGGGAGCACCAACAAGCCCCCGGAGGAAACGCGCATGCTCACGCTTCATCATCTCAACGATTCACGCTCGCAACGAATTCTGTGGCTGTTGGAAGAGCTCGGCACGCCCTATGAGATAAAGCGCTATCAGCGCAATGCGGAGACGCGGCTGGCGCCGCCGGAATTGAAAGAGGTGCATCCGCTCGGCAAGTCGCCGGTCATCACCGATGGCGATATCCGCATCGCGGAGTCGGGTGCGATCGTCGATTACCTTATCCGCCGCTACGGCCAGGGAAACGGCAAACCGGCGATGATGCCGGCGCTCGGCAGCGCGGACTACGAGGCCTATAACGAGTGGCTGCATTATTCCGAGGGCTCGGCGATGCTGCCGCTGCTGCTGAACCTCTACGTATCGCACTTGAAGGAAGCCGGCGCGCCGCTGCATCCGCGGATCGACAGCGAGATCGCCAATCATCTTGGTTATCTCGAGGGCGCACTGAAGGGGCGCGAATTCTTTGTCGGAGCATCGCTGACGGGGGCCGACATCCAGATGAGTTTTGCCGCCGAGATGGCGAAGGTATTCGGGAAGCTTGGGCCGTATCCGAACCTCGCGGCCTGGCTGTCGCGGATGCACGCCCGGCCGGCGTTCCAGCGGAGTGTGGAGAAGGGCGGGGCGTACCGGTTCGCGAAATAGCCGCCGTCGTTCCGGCCTGGTGCGCAATTGCGCACGGTAGCCGGAACCCCAGCGTCAGCGCATTGCGCTGATGGCGGCGCAGCGGCCAAGGGAAGGGGCACCCCCTGGCGGACGGCTTTCTCTCCGACGGGCAGTAGTGGCTATGGCCCCGGCTCAAGGCCGGGGCGACGAGCGACGGGTCACGGGAACCTCTTAAAATCCCCACCCATCCACCATATCTTGCATAAATGTCAGGAGCCGACCGCAAGCCCTTGGCGCTTTTCGGCCGATGTGATATCCCCCGGACACCGCTTCCGAACCTTTCCCATGACCGACCGCGCCACCGCTAACTGGTTGCGGCGGTGGAGATATTTCGCCGATGACCGCTCCGTCTCCCCTTGCCAAGACCACCTCCGCGCCCGACTCGTTCTTCACCGCGACCCTCACCGAGGCCGATCCGGAGATCGCCGCCGCGATCAAGGGAGAACTCGGCCGGCAGCGCCATGAGGTCGAGCTGATCGCCTCCGAGAACATCGTCAGCCGTGCCGTGCTGGAAGCACAGGGCTCGGTGATGACCAACAAATATGCGGAAGGCTATCCGGGCAATCGCTATTACGGCGGCTGCGAGTGGGTCGACGTCGCCGAGACCCTGGCGATCGAGCGCGCGAAGAAGCTGTTCGGCGCGCAATTTGCCAACGTGCAGCCGAACTCCGGCAGCCAGATGAACCAGGCGGTGTTCCTGGCGCTATTGCAGCCCGGCGACACCTTCATGGGCCTCGATCTCGCCGCCGGCGGCCATCTCACCCATGGTTCGCCCGTCAACATGTCCGGCAAATGGTTCAAGGCTTCGCATTACACCGTGCGTCGCGAGGACCAGATCATCGACATGGATGAAGTGGCAAAACAGGCCGAACAGGTGCGGCCGAAACTGATCATCGCCGGCGGAAGCGCCTATTCGCGCGCCTGGGACTTCAAGCGCTTCCGCGAGATCGCCGACAGCGTCGGTGCCTATTTCCTGGTGGACATGGCGCATTTCGCCGGCCTCGTTGCCGGTGGCGCCCATGCTTCGCCGGTGCCGCACGCGCATGTCACGACCACCACCACGCACAAATCGCTGCGCGGGCCTCGCGGTGGCCTGATCCTCACCAACGACGAGGCGCTTGCCAAAAAACTGAATTCGGCGATCTTCCCGGGCCTGCAAGGCGGGCCGCTGATGCATGTCATCGCGGCCAAGGCGGTGGCATTTGCGGAAGCGCTGCGGCCGGACTTCAAAGTCTACGCCAAGAACGTGGTCGAGAATGCCAAGGCGCTGGCCGAAACGCTGCGCGGCCACGGCTTCGACATCGTCTCCGGCGGCACCGACAACCACCTGATGCTGGTCGATCTCCGGCCCAAAGGGCTGAAGGGCAACGTCTCGGAAAAGGCGCTGGTGCGCGCCGCCATCACCTGCAACAAGAACGGCATTCCGTTCGACCCCGAGAAGCCGTTCGTGACGTCAGGTCTGCGTCTCGGCACGCCGGCGGCGACCACGCGCGGCTTCGGTGTCGCCGAATTCAAGCAGGTCGGCGGGATGATCGCCGAGGTGCTCAACGCGCTGGCGCAGTCGCCGGATGGCAAGGCGCCGCTAGTGGAAGCCGCGATCAAGGAACGCGTGAAGGCCCTGACCGACCGCTTCCCGATCTATTAGAGCCTTTTCCGTTCCGATTGCATCGGAACGGGGCTCTATTCTTTATTTTGACGCGTTTTCTTCACGCGAACCGGTTTCCACTTCGCTGGAAAACGCTCTAGTCAAGGACCGAAGCGGATGCGCTGCCCGAGCTGCAACAGTCTCGATACCCAGGTGAAGGACTCGCGTCCGACCGAGGATTCGGCTGTGATCCGGCGGCGGCGCGTCTGCATCGCCTGCAATTTCCGCTTCACCACCTTCGAGCGGGTGCAGCTCCGCGAATTGACCGTGATCAAGCGCAACGGCCGTCGCGTTCCGTTCGACCGCGACAAGCTGGTGCGCTCGCTGCAGATCAGTTTACGCAAGCGCCCGGTGGATTCCGAGCGGGTTGAAAAAATGGTCTCGGCTATTGTCCGCGAGCTGGAAAGCGGTGGCGAGGCCGAGGTGTCCTCGGAGGCGATCGGCGAGATCGTGATGGAGCATCTGCGCCAGCTCGACGACGTCGCCTATGTCCGCTTCGCTTCCGTCTATCGCAATTTCCGCGAAGCCAAGGACTTCGAGACCGTGCTTGGCGAATTGTCCAGCGAGGAGGACACGCGGGTCGCGACGTTACGCAAATGATCTTCCGCATCCTGGAAGACCAGTTCGCGCAAAAATCCAGAGAGGCGAAAGCCGGCGACCAGCGCTTCATGCAGCTTGCGCTGTCGCTGGGCCGGCGCGGGCAGGGCCGCACCTGGCCCAATCCGGCCGTCGGTGCCGTCGTGGTCAAGGACGGTGTCATCGTCGGCCGCGGCTGGACCCAACCGGGCGGCCGGCCGCATGCCGAGCCGGAGGCGCTCAAGCGCGCCGGCGAAGCCGCCCGCGGCGCCACGCTCTACGTCACGCTCGAGCCTTGTTCGCATTTCGGCCGCTCGCCGCCCTGCGCGGATGCCGTCATTGCCGCCGGCATTGCGCGCGTGGTGTCGGCGATCGAGGATCCCAATCCGGAAGTGGGCGGGCAGGGCCATGCGCGCCTTCGCGCCGCGGGGATTGCCGTCGATGTCGGCTTATGCGCCGCGGAAGCCGCGCGCGACCACGCCGGTCATTTCCGCCGCATCCGTGACAAGCGTCCG
Source organism: uncultured Alphaproteobacteria bacterium (assembly GCA_963774775.1). GTDB lineage: Bacteria > Pseudomonadota > Alphaproteobacteria > Rhizobiales > Xanthobacteraceae > Bradyrhizobium. Next base: position 10,667 of record CAVZGZ010000043.1, on the reverse strand, counting down.
CACGTCATCCTCAAGCTCGCGATTTCAGCCGACGACAAGATCGCCGCCGCCGGCCACAGGCCGGTCGCGATCACCGGCGAGGCTGCGAAAACGCAGGTGCATCTGTTGCGTGCGCAGAGCGATGCCATCCTGGTCGGGATCGGCACCGTGCTCGCGGACGATCCGCTTTTGACCTGCCGCCTGCCGGGCATGGAAGCGCGTTCGCCGGTGCGGGTGGTGCTGGATCGCGCGTTGCGCATCCCGGGCGACCGCCGTCTGGTTCATTCGGCCCGCCAGACGCCTTTATGGGTGATGACCTCGGATTTTTCCGAGGCGCCGGCCGCCATGAAGCTCGGCGCAGCCGGTGCCCAGGTGATCCGCGTTGGCACAACGACCAGCCCGCCGGGGCTGGATTTGCCGGCCGTGCTGCACGCGCTGTCTGAAAAAGGCATCACGCGGCTGATGGTCGAAGGCGGCGCAAGGGTGGCGTCGTCCTTTGTCGCTGCTGGCCTCGTCGACGAAATCTGGCTGTTGCGTGGACCTGATACCATTGGCGCCGACGGCGTTCCCGCGCTCGGCGCATTGCCGCTTAACGCAATCGCGCAGTCGCAGGCCTTCACGGTTCGTGCTAGCGAAACGCTCGGCAAGGACAACTTACGATTTACGATCGCTCGTAGAGCCGTCATGCCCGGGCTTGTCCCGGGCATCCACGCCTTCCTTTCGGAAGCAAGACGTGGATGGCCGGGACAAGCCCGGCCATGACGATGGTTGAAGCAGGACGCTCAATGTTTACCGGAATAGTCACAGACGTTGGTGAAATCGTAAGCCTGACGCCGACGGCGCAGGGGCAGTTGCACCGGCTGCGTATCGCCTGCCGCTACGATCGCGCGACCATTGCCGACGGCGCCTCGATCGCCTGCAACGGCGTCTGCCTCACCGTTGTCGCCTCAGGCGTTGAAGCTGGAAAAACCTGGTTCGATGTCGATGCCGCGGCCGAGACGCTCGGCATGACCACCGCAAAGCATTGGGTCACCGGCACGAAGCTTAATCTCGAGCGCGCGCTGAAGATTGGCGACGAACTCGGCGGTCACATCGTCGCCGGCCATGCCGATGGGATCGCGACCATCGTCAAGCGCGACGATCTGCCCGACATGGCCAGGTTCGAGCTGAAAACCACCCGAGAACTGGCGCGCTTCATTGCGGTGAAGGGCTCGATCACGCTGGATGGCGTGTCATTGACCGTGAATACCGTCGATGACGTCGCCTTTTCGGTGCTGATCATCCCGCATACGCTCAGCGTCACGACGCTCGCGGGCTGGCGTGCCGGGAGTGAGGTCAATATCGAGGTCGACCTGATGGCCCGCTACGCCGCGCGGCTGTCGGAAATGAAGTAATTGGAACGACAATGTGTCATACGCGGGCTTGACCCGCGTATCCATCCTCTTAACAAGATGGATTGCCGGGATATCTGGTAAAAGACGCGCTTCGCGCTTTAGCCCGGCAATGACGAAATTGGATGATTGGAAGAAGATGGCAGACGCACGGCGCGCACCGCTGAAGGACCAGACCGACATCACAGGCGCGCGCGCGCTGATCGTCGAGGCGCGGTTCTACGACGATATCCAGGATGCGCTGATGGAAGGCGCGGTCAATGAGCTGAAGGCGGCTGGCGTCACCCACGACGTCATCACCGTTCCCGGCGCGCTGGAAATTCCCGCCGCGATCGCGATTGCGCTCGATGCCGCCGAGAAGAATGGAAAGCCCTACGACGCCGCGATCGCCCTAGGCTGCGTGGTGCGGGGCGACACCATCCATTTCGAGATCGTATCAATGGAATCCTCGCGCGGACTGATGGATCTCGCGGTCGCCAGAAAATTCCCGCTCGGCAACGGCATCATCACCGTCAACACCGAGGCCCAGGCCTGGGCGAGGGCGCGCGCCAGCGAACTCAACAAGGGCGGCGACGCCGCGCGCGCGGCGCTGGCGATGCTGCGCATCAAGCGCCGGCTGGCAAAGGCCTGACCATGTCAGATAGCAAGAAGCCGGCCAAAGCTTCCGACAAGAAGGGTCCCGACAAGAAAGCCAACCGGCGCGGTGCGGCACGGCTCGCGGCGGTGCAGGCTTTGTACCAGATGGACATCGGCGGCGCCGGGCTGAACGACATCTTTGCCGAGTTTGAAAGCCATTGGCTCGGCAATGAGGTCGAAGGCGACAAATATCTGCCGGCGGAAGCCGCGTTCTTCCGCGACGTCGTCTCCGGTGTCGTGCGCGATCAGGCGAAGCTCGATCCCTTGATCGATGACGCCTTGCAAAAGGGCTGGCCGCTGCAACGGATCGACGCCATCCTGCGCGCGGTGCTGCGCGCTGGTTCCTACGAATTGGAGCATCGCAAGGACGTCCCGGGCCGCGTCGTGGTATCGGAATATGTCGACGTCGCGCACGCCTTCGTCGAAAAGGACGAGACCGGCATGGTGAATGCGGTGCTCGACCAGATCGCGCGCCAGTTCCGCGCCGATGAATTTGTGCGAGGCTAGTTTCATATTCAGCTGTCATCATCCGCGAATGCGGGTGATCCAGTACGCCGTGGCGGTTGTGCTTGATCACCGGCAGTACGGATTACTGGATCGCCCGGTCCCGGCTACGCCAAGGCTTCGCCGAGGCTTCATCATGCTGGCCCGCCGAAGCTTTAGCGAAGGCGGCAAGCCGGGCGACGACGGCTGTGGGATGGGTGACGCCTCATGACAGATCGTCAAAGCAATCCATCCGGCGAAGACTCCCTCATCGCGCGCTTTTTCAAGCCGATCGCGACCGATCCGGGCGCCTTCAGCCTTGACGACGACGCCGCAGCGCTAAAATCCTCCGGCGACGACATCGTTGTTACGACCGATGCCGTGGTCGAGGGCGTGCATTTTCTCACCGATGATCCGCCCGACACGCTGGCCCGCAAGGCGCTGCGGGTGAATCTATCGGATCTCGCGGCCAAGGGTGCTGTGCCCGCGGGCTTCGTGCTGACGCTGGCCCTCCGGCGATCGGACGAAGCCTGGCTAAAACCGTTCGCGCAGGCGCTGGGCGAGGACGCCGCGCATTTCGGCTGCCCGCTGCTTGGCGGCGATACCGTATCCACGCCGGGGCCGCTGATGATCTCGATCACCGCGTTCGGTCGGGTGCCATCAGGCAGGATGATTCATCGCAGCGGCGCCAGACCTGGCGATTGCGTTGTCGTGACGGGAACGATCGGCGATGCCGCGCTTGGTCTCGACGTCCTCAAGGGCGGGACTGTTGCGGCCGCACTCGCAAATGAGGCTGCCGCAAGGGAGGCGCTCACCGCGCGCTATCGCGTACCGCAGCCGCGCAATGCGCTGGCGCTCGCCGTGCGCGACCATGCCAGCGCGGCGATGGACGTCTCCGACGAACTCGCCGGCGATCTCGCAAAGCTGTGCGCGGCATCCGGCGTGTCGGCCGCGATCGATGCGCCCGGCATTCCGCTGTCATCCGCCGCTGCGGGATTGCTCGCGCGTGGCGTCGTCGGCATCGAGCAATTGATCGCGGGTGGCGACGATTACGAAATCCTCTGCACGGTTCCGGAAGATCGCCTCGAGGCTTTCACCGAGGCGGCGCGGCAGGCCGGCATAGCTGTGGCGTCGATCGGTACCATCATTGCGGGCAAAGCGATTCCCGCCTTTTTCGATGCGCAAGGCAGGGAACTGGTCCTGAAACGGCTGTCCTACAGCCATTTCTAGAATTCCCGCCAAAACCCCCGGTTTGCCGGCTAAATACCTGCCGAAATCGACGGTTTTTGGCTTTGGCGGCGTTGCACCGGGGGCGCGGTTTTGGCAAGGTCCCGCCCGATTTGAGAGGCCGTCTCTTTTGGGCAGGGTAAGGCCTCCTTTTTATACGCCAGCCGCGTCCGCGGCGTCGGCGCGGGGATGAAAAAAAGCAAGGTCTGAGGCAGCATTCAATGACAGCATTATGGGTGATTGTGCTCTGCGGGGCGCTCTCGATCGTTTACGCCATCTGGGCGACGCTCTCCGTTCTGAAAGCCGACGCGGGCAATCCGCGGATGCAGGAAATCGCAGCCGCTGTGCGTGAGGGCGCGCAGGCCTATCTCAAGCGCCAGTACATGACGATCGGCATGGTCGGCATCGTGATCTTCGCGCTGCTCGCCTACTTCCTCGGCATGCTGGTCGCGGTCGGCTTTCTGATCGGCGCGATCCTGTCGGGTGCGGCCGGCTTCATCGGCATGAACGTCTCGGTTCGCGCCAACGTCCGCACCGCGCAGGCGGCGACCACCTCGCTCGCCGGCGGACTTGAACTCGCCTTCAAGGCGGGTGCGATCACCGGCATGCTAGTGGCTGGTCTGGCGCTGCTCGGCGTCACCATCTACTTCGCCTATCTCACCCATGTCCTAGACCTCAAGGCCAACGATCGCGTCGTGGTCGACGCACTGGTGGCACTCGGCTTCGGCGCCTCGCTGATTTCGATCTTCGCCCGTCTCGGCGGCGGCATCTTCACCAAGGGCGCCGACGTCGGCGGCGATCTCGTCGGCAAGGTCGAAGCCGGCATTCCCGAGGACGATCCGCGCAACCCGGCCACCATCGCCGACAACGTCGGCGACAATGTCGGCGACTGCGCCGGCATGGCCGCCGACCTGTTCGAGACCTATGCGGTGACCGCGGTCGCCACCATGGTTCTTGCCGCGATCTTCTTCGCGACCTCGCCACTGCTGGTGAACATGATGACGCTCCCGCTCGCCATCGGCGGCATCTGCATCATCACCTCGATCATCGGCACCTTCTTCGTCAAGCTCGGCCCCAGCCAGTCGATCATGGGCGCGCTCTACAAGGGCCTGATTGCGACTGGCATCCTGTCGCTCGTCGGCGTTGCAGGCGTCATCTACTGGCTGGTGGGCTTCGGTCCGCTGGCGGGCGTGAAGTTTACCGGCATGGCGCTGTTCGAATGCGGTGTCGTTGGTCTCGTTGTCACTGGGCTGATCATCTGGATCACCGAATACTACACCGGTACCGAATATCGCCCGGTGAAATCGATCGCGGCGTCCTCGGTCACCGGTCACGGCACCAACGTGATCCAGGGTCTGGCGATCTCGATGGAATCCACCGCCGGTCCGGCGCTGGTGATCATCGCCGGCATTCTCGTCACCTACAGCCTTGCTGGCTTGTTCGGCATCGCGATTGCGACCGCCACGATGCTTGCGCTAGCCGGCATGATCGTGGCGCTCGACGCCTTCGGTCCGGTTACCGACAATGCCGGCGGCATTGCTGAAATGGCCGGTCTGCCCAAGGAGGTCCGCAAGGCGACCGATGCGCTTGACGCCGTCGGCAACACCACCAAGGCAGTCACAAAGGGCTACGCAATCGGCTCGGCCGGTCTCGGCGCGCTGGTGCTGTTCGCGGCCTACAATGAAGATCTCAAATTCTTCATCGCCAACGCCGCGAAGTTTCCCTACTTCCAGGGCGTGTTGCCCGACTTCTCGCTCAATAATCCCTACGTCGTCGTGGGCCTGTTGTTCGGCGGTCTGCTGCCGTATTTGTTTGGCGCCATGGGTATGACGGCGGTGGGACGAGCGGCCGGCGCTATTGTCGAGGAAGTGCGGCGTCAGTTCCGCGAAAAACCCGGCATCATGCAGGGCACCGACAAGCCGGATTACGGCAAGGCGGTCGACCTGCTGACCAAGGCGGCGATCAAGGAAATGATCATCCCGTCGCTGCTGCCGGTGCTGTCGCCGATCTTCGTCTACTTCGTGATCTATGCGATCGCGGGCGGCGGCGCCGTCGGCAAGTCGGCGGCGTTCTCGGCCGTCGGCGCCATGTTGCTCGGCGTGATCGTGACCGGCCTCTTTGTCGCGATCTCGATGACCTCGGGCGGCGGCGCCTGGGACAACGCCAAGAAGTACATCGAGGACGGCCATTACGGCGGCAAGGGCTCCGACGCGCACAAGGCGGCGGTGACCGGCGACACCGTCGGCGATCCCTACAAGGATACGGCCGGCCCCGCGGTGAATCCGATGATCAAGATCACCAATATCGTGGCGCTGTTGCTGCTGGCGATCCTGGCGCACTAAGCGGCGCGATATACGCAAAGACAAACCCCCGCGGTGAAAAGCCGCGGGGGTTTTCGTTTGCCGCGCTGAAGCCGCCATTGACACGACGCGGTCGCGGATTATCCTTCCCGCAAAGATAGCAAATAGATAACAATTCTATTTAAATAAGAAACGTTTATTTGCAACGTGCGCGAGCGGGAGGGTGCGATGGCTTTGACCAATGGCCACGACGTATTCGCTTCGTTGAACGAAACCGGTGTCAACAAGTTCATCCAGAATTTTGCGCTGGCCAGGCCGCACGATTTCACCTTTGCGACGGCGGCCCTTGGCGGAGGCAGCCCAAACGTCGGCCTGCTGCCGCCGTTGACCGTCCCGGGCGCCGGCTTCGGGCTCAATTACGGCATCCGCATTCAGGTTCCGGTCATCGATTTCTTTCCGCAGAACGTGTCGCTGCCGGCGCCGCTCGTCCTCAAGCCCAACCAGTTCAGCATCACCACCGGCGCGCGTGTCTGCGTCGACTGCATGGCCGACCGCGTCAAGCAGGTGACCGGCGATGGCAAGAACGACCGCCCCAGCGACCGTGGCCGCGGCGATCGACCGCCACCCGACCGTGGGCGCGGCAACGGGCGGCCAAAGGATCTGCTGTGCGCCGACCTTCGCGTCTGGGGCATCGGGCATCCGACCGTCGATCCCGTCAGCGCGACCGACAAGCTGATCGGGCTTGCGGTCGACGATATCGTCGTCAAGGAGATCGGCGACTTCGAGAAGATTGCCGAATGCCTGGCTGTCGATGTTCTCAACGCGCTGCTGCAGAAGGCGCGCTATCTCGTCAAGCGACAGGTGTTCGGCGCTTTCGCGTTCTTCCTCGCGGATGGACCGAAGATCGAGGATAACCAGCTCAAGGTCTGGGGCACGATCGGCTGATTGTGGGAGGACACCATGGCGGCGGACGCAACGATTGCGATCAGTGAAGGCGGCACCAACAAGCTGCTGCAGGACGCGCTGTCGCTCGCCCATGCGAGCAAATCCGATTCCGACAGCTTTGGTCCGTTTACCGTCGGCTACTCCGTCTCGGTTGCGGCATCAGGCGGCACCGTCGAACTCGTCGATACGCCGGTGGAAGTCATCCGCCTGCATGATGTCAACGTCACCGGATCGGTCGGCGTCAGCTTCGATTTCGATCTCGGCAATATCCTGCCGCAAATCTGCATTCCGCCGGTGCAAGTGTGCGTCCACATCCCATTCCTCGGCACCGTGTGCACGCCGCAATTCTGTATCCCGTGGCCGCACATCCATGTGGCGCCGACCTTGCCCTTCGCGGTCAAATTCTCCGCCGATTTCGACGTCACGGTGAAGAACGGCGGTTCGACCTGGGACATCGTGCTGCAGGTGTTTCCGTTCTCGGTCGTCATCGATCCGAGCCCGATGGCTGATCTGCTGATCGATGCGATCAAGCAGGAAGTGCATGACAAGCTCGATCAGATTCCGCTGATCGGCAGCCTGATCGCCGATTTGATCGATACGGTCATCGGCGCGCTGCAGAGCGTGCTCGATACCCTCTTCCAGGCGATCGACGCGTTGATCCACGAGGTCATCCTGCTGCTCGACGTGTTCTCGCCGACCATTCCGGTCAAATTGATCTCGTTCAACAAGGTGCAGGTGTTCCTGCCCGCCGGCGGTGCCGGGGACAATGAGGTCGACGTCAATATGGTCAGCCTGTCGGCGCATATCGCAAGTCACGAACTGATCGGCGAAGCCGCGATCGCCTGATAGCGAGGAGGCAGTGATGGATATCGTCAATTCCCGTCTGCTCACCAGCCAGGACGGCTTCCTGCAACTGTTCTCCGTCGCCGGCGAATATCTCTATAATCTGACGTTGACGCCTGAAGGCATCCGGACGGCGCATGACAAGGCGTTTTACCTGACGGTGAAGCCGGGAAAGGCGAAGCAGGGAAGCGGCGTCCAGCATGACGTCAAGGTTCACTGGGACGGGACCTGCTACGTTCCGACGCCCGACCGGCTGGAGATCGCGGTCAACGATTACGTCATCTGGCACTGCGAGCGGATGGTCGGCTCACCACCATTCGCCGTGCGCGGACAGGGGCAGGGCGTCTCGTTCTCGAGTTCGGCGCTCGGCTCCAGTTCCGCCTACACCCACTTCTTCCTGACGCCCGGCGACGTGAAGTACCAGGTGAGCGGAAAGGGAAGTTATCTGGTCCGGGTCGCGGACCATCGCAAGGTGCCGGATTTGGCCAAGCGAGCCGCCGACGCGCCGGTGGTTACCATTCGCAAGGGAGAAGCGAGCCCGCGGGAGCTCGACATCGTCGCGGGTCAAACCGTCATCTGGGCAGTCGAGGAAGGCAGCGGAATCACGATCGCATCGCTGCGCTGAAGCGCTCCGCCAGCCAAGATACTGAACCCGAAACATGCGACAAGCGACAAACCCGCGGTGCAAGCCGCGGGTTTTTTGCTGGCGGTCGTGAGACGGTTCTCCTGGAAGGTTGGTCACGATGAAGTTCGAGATGACCAGGTGCAATCAGTGCGGCAGCGAAATGCCGATGGGCCTGACCGTCTGTCCAAGCTGCGGCAAGGTGCAAACCGGCAAAGGGGGTATCTATCAGCCGCGGACAATGTTGGCGGTCGGGCTGGCCGCGGCGGTGCTGCTGTTCTTCAACTGGATCAAGCCCGCGGCGCCGCAGCCGAGCCAGATCACTTCACCTCCATCTGCAAGCCTTCCTTCTCGATGATGGAGGCAAACTTCCTGGTCTCGGCGTCGACGAAATCGGAAAACTGCTGCGGGGTGCCGTAGTCGGTCCGCGCCCCCATGGCGGCGATGTTCTTCCTGACGTCGTCGCGCTCCAGCATCGCTTTCACCTGTTTGTTGAGCTCGTCGACGATTGCGGGCGATGCTCCCTTTGGCAGGAACACGCCGAACCACGAGGACACATCGAATTTTGCCAATTCCGGCGCGCTCTCGCGCATCGTCGGCAGATCGGGCGCGAGATCGCTCCGTTCCGGCGTGGTGACGCAGAGGCCGTTGAGCTTGCGGTCCTGTACTTGCGGCAGCGAGGGATAGAGGTTGTCGAACAGGATCTCGATGTCGCCGGCAAGGCCTGCCTGCAGCGCAGGGCCGGCGCCGCGGAACGGCACGTGGGTCATCTTCAATCCGGTGAGCTGGAGAAACCAGGCGCCGGTGAGGTGAGGGCTCTGCCCGGTGCCGGACGAGCCGTAGCTGAGCTTGTCCGGGTTGGCCTTGAGATAGGCGATCAATTCCGCAATCGACTTGATCCCGGTCTTTGGATGGGCGGAGACGATATTTGGAATTCGGATCATGTTGGAGATCGCCTGCAACTGCTCCGCCTTGTAGGTCAGGTTGCGGTAGATGCTAAAGGCGATCGCATTGGGTCCCGGGTTGCCGATCAGGATGGTGTGGCCGTCGCCCTTGTTGCGGGCGACTTCGGCGGCGCCGATGGTGCCGCCGGCGCCAGAGCGGTTTTCCACGATTGCGGACTGGCCCCAGACCGCCTGCAGATGCGCCGCCAGCAATCGCCCCATCACATCGGTCGAGCCGCCGGCCGCGGCCGGCACGATCAGGCGGACGGTCTCGGTGGGCCGCCAGTCAGCGAGGCTGATACGCGGCAGGATGGCGGCGGCGGAAAGGGTCGCGGCGCCCGTTAGCACCCGGCGTCGCGAAAGAACTCGATGGGTCACGGTTCAGCTCCCTGCATTGTTTTGCAGGAAGCGTAGGCAGCGCGCGGTGATCCGGCTAGCGGACGATTTGGCGCAGGTAGCGCCTAACGACGCGCGCTAGTTGAAGCTCAACAGCTTGAACAGCGGTGTCAGGTAGCTCATTTCCTGGCCCGATGTCGCCGTGGTGCGGCTGATGAAATCGAAGATCTTGCCGTCCTGCAGGCCGTAATTGGCGAGCCGGCGCACCTGGCGGTTCTTGTCGAAATAGATCGCGATCACCCGCTGGTCGGTCACCCGCTGGTTCATGAAGGCGACTTTGCGCTCGCTGCGCTGGGAGATGTAATAGAACACCTCGCCGTCGAGCGTTGCGACCGTCGAGGGCGTGCCCATCACGATCAGCACCTGATCCTGGCTGGCGCCGATCGGGATTTGCTCGAGCGCGCCGGGCGGCAGGATGTAGCCCTTCTGGAATTGTTCGCCGGTGCAGGCGCCGAGCAGGGCGCAGACGAGGCCGATCGCGGCAAAGGCGCCAAGCCCGCGCAAGGAGAACCTGCGCGAAAAAGCCGCGCGGAAGCGTGAGTGGGTCGTTTCAGTCATTGCGGAGCTAATCCGTCCCCTTGCATCGCGCGAGGCGTTGACGTACCGGGCAGATCAAACGATTGCAACATGCGCGGACCTTAAGGGCTCGCAACCGGAACCCACGATGCTTTGGCCGTTCAATCAATTCAGAAAACCCCAAGTACCCCCGCGCGGCACCATTGGGACCATCTATGGCATGATCGTGACGCAGGCGCGAGAACCGTTATTTTACCGGGACTTGGGCGTGCCGGATACGGTCAACGGCCGTTTTGACCTGCTGTTGATGCATTTATGGCTGGTATTGCGGCGGCTCAAATCGGTTGAGGCCGGATCGGTCCTATCCCAACAACTGTTCGATCGT
>CAVZGZ010000042.1:0-43067 GCA_963774775.1 uncultured Alphaproteobacteria bacterium | reverse complement strand
TGGACTGCACCCCTGGAATGAGACACGATAATTGCAGTGACAGGCTCATTTCGAGGATGACCTGTGGCAGCAAAAGGAAAGAACCGTCGGTTTCCGACGGCGTACAAGTTGAAGGCGATCAAGCGTGCCGAGGGGGGCGAAGGCGTTCTGCCTGTGGCCCGCAAGCTTGGGATACCTCGCAAGATCCTGCATGACTGGATCAAGGCATGGAAGGCCCACGGGCCCGAGGGGTTGAACCGCAAGCCCGGGCCGAAGCCTGGCCCCCGCAAGCTCAAACCGCTGCAAGCGGAGGAGACGAAGCGCTCTGCGCTCGCCCTGGCGAACGCGCGCATCGCTGAGCTTGAACGGCTGGTCGGCCGCCAGCAGATGGACATCGATTTTTTTCGAAAAGCCTTGCGCGCCTTGGAGCGGCCGGCAGCGCAAGGCAAAACCGCATCCGCATTATCGAAGTCATTGAAGCCATGACGCTGGAAGCATCCAGCTCGCAAGCCGACGTACTGCGTCTGTGCAAGCTCGCAGGGTTGCCGCGCGCGACCTATTACCGGCACCTTGCCCGGCGCGGCGAAGAGGCGGATGAGTGCGAGTTGCGGGATCTGATCCAGCGCATTTGCCTCAAGCACCGCTTCTATGGCTACAGGCGGGTGACCGCGGTCCTCCGGCGGCAGGGCACGGTGGTGAATGCCAAGAAAGTTCAGCGGCTTATGCGTGAGGACAATCTGCTGGCCCAGCGCAAGGCGCCGTTCCTGAAGCCACCTGCCGATCGGCCCTCGACCTTTCTCATCGTTCCCAATCTGGTGCGCGGCCTTGCGCCGTCAGCGCCTGATCAAATCTGGGTCGCCGACATCACCTATGTGCATCTCGCCAGAGCCTTTGCCTATCTCGCCGTCATTCTCGACGCATTCTCGCGCAAGGCCGTCGGCTGGGCCTTTGAGAACACGCTTGATGCCTCGCTTGCCATCGCGGCGCTGGAGACGGCCCTTGATGCCCGCAAGCCGCAACCCGGCAGCCTGATCCATCACTCCGATCGCGGCGTGCAATACGCCTCCATCGCCTATCGCCAGAGGCTCGCCGAACACGACATCACAATCAGCATGAGCAGGCCTGGCAATCCCTTCGACAACGCCAAGGCCGAAAGCTTCATGAAGACGCTGAAGACGGAGGAGATCAACGGCAGCGCCTTCGCCGACATCCGAGACGCCCGTTGCCGCATCGATGGCTTCATCGCAGAGGTCTACAACAAGGACCGGCTGCACTCGGCGCTCGGATACCAATCGCCTCTTGAGTTCGAAACCGCGTTCGCGCAAAACAAAGCGCGATAACGCATCATGGCAACCGCACTGTCACTGCAATTATCGTGTCTCATTCCAGGGGTGCAGTCCACTTCTGTCACTGTGTTGACGGCACGGCTCGCGCCGAGCTTGCGCGCAACCGCCAGCGGGGCTTCGGCAATATCGGTCACGACAACTTCCGCCGCGCCGCCATAGCGGGCGACCACGACCATCAACGCGCCGATCGGCCCGCATCCGGTCACCAGCACGCGCTTGCCGAGCAGCGGGCCCGCCTGCTTGCCGGCGTGAAGGCAGACCGCCAGCGGTTCAGCCATCGCGGCTTCGCCGAGCGAGAGCGAATCGGCGATCGGCACGGCCTGCGCCGCATCGACCGTGACGTTTTCGCGAAACCCGCCCTGCACGTGCGGCATCCGCATCGCGCTGCCCATGAAGCGCATGTCCAGGCATTGATTGCGCATCCCTTCGCGGCAATGGATACAGACGCCGCAAGGCTGGCTCGGATTCACCGCCACCCGAATGCCCGGCTTGAGATGCGACACGCCGCTGCCGACCGCGGCGATTACGCCGGATATTTCGTGTCCAAGCGCCATCGGCTGCTGGATCCGCACCGTGCCGAAGCCGCCATGATGGTAATAGTGCAGGTCCGAGCCGCAGATGCCGCCGGCGGCGATCTTGACGCGCACTTCGTTGGCCGCAGGTGCCGGATCGGGATAGCTGTCGATCCGCAGGTCTTTCGGGGCGTGGATGACGACGGCGCGCATGACTGTTCTCCCTGGTTTCCTGTTCGGCTTACATCGCCGCCAGCATACCGCCGTCGACATAGATGATCTGGCCGTTGACGTAGTCGGAGGCACTTGACGCAAGGAACACGGCCGCGCCGACCAGTTCGTCGGGACGCCCCCAGCGCTTCGACGGAATGCGGGACATCAGCCAGGCGTTGAAGTCGGGATTGTCTGACCAGCGCCTGGTTCATGTCGGTCAGCATGTAGCCGGGGCCGATCGCGTTGGCCTGGATGCCGCTCGCCGCCCATTCGACCGCCATCGAGCGGGTGAGATTCTTGATGCCGCCTTTGGCCGCGGTGTAAGGCCCGACCGTCGGCCGCGCCAGTTCGCTTGCCAGCGATCCGATGTTGATGATCTTGCCGCGCTTTCGCGGCGATCATGCGCTTCGCGGCCTCGCGGCCGATCACGAAGGCGCTGGTGAGGTTGGTCTCGATCACCTTGCGCCATTCGGCGGAGGTGAATTCGACCAGCGGCTTGCGCACCTGGATGCCGGCATTGTTGACGAGGATGTCGATCTCGATTCCGGCGGCGTCGAAGCGCTTGAAAGCCTCGACAATATTGGTTTCGTCCGTCACGTCGAAGGCGGCACCCTCAGCCGCGTATCCCGCGGCGCGCATTTCGGCGACAGCGGTTTCGACGCGCCCAGGGTCGACGCCGTTGACGATCAATCGCGCGCCTGCCTTGGCCAATCCTTCGGCGATAGCGCGGCCAAGTCCGCGCGAGGAGCCGGTCACCAGGGCCGTGCGGCCGGCGAGATCGAATAACGCGTGTGACATCGAGAATCCTTAAACGTTGCTGCGGCGCACGGTCAGATCCGAGCGCTGGTAGACGGCGGGTAGCAGATCGATGCAGAGGCCTTCGCCCTCCATCGGATAGACGTACCCGTCCTTGATCACCGGCATGTTGGTGACGAGCTCGTTGTACCAGCCCTTGTAGAAGGCGCGCACGGATTCCTGGATCAGCGTGTTCGGCTGGCTGAACGACATGTGGATCGCGGCGGCGAAGCCGACCGGGCCGATGCAATCGTGCGGCGCGAACGGACGGTGATAGGTTTCGGCCATGGCCGCGATCTTGCGCCCCTCGGTGAGGCCGCCGGTCCAGCACAGATCCGCCATCACGACATGCATGGCGTCGCGATCGAGCATGTCCTTGTAGGGATAGCGCGAACCGAGCGTCTCGCTGGCGCAGACCCAGACGTCGGTCGAGCGCGCGTATTCGGCCAGCGCCTGCGGCGAGTTCATGCGGATCGGATCTTCGTACCAGGTCGGCTTGTACGGCTCGAGCGCCCTGGCGATCTTCTTCGCGGTCGGCAGATTCCACAGCGAATGGAATTCGACCATGATCTCCATCTTGTCGCCGACCGCTTTGCGGATCTTCTCGAACGGCTCGATCGCCTTCTTCATCTGCTCCGCACTGATGAACAGGCCCTGGGTCTCCTGCGCCGCCGGATCGAACGGCCAGATCTTCATGGCCGATGATGCCGCTTTCCAGCAGGCTCTCGGCCACCGCGTCGGCACGGTTCATGAAGCCGTCGAGGTCTTCATAGGGACCGTCGGACACGCCGAGATTCCAGTTGGAGACCGGCTTGATGTTGGTCGAGCGGACATATTTGTAGCCGGCGCAGGTGTTGTAGATGCGCTGCTTGTCGCGACAGAGGCCGCCGAGCATCTGATGCACCGGCTGGTGGCAGACCTTGCCGAACAGATCCCACAGCGCGATGTCGATTGCGGAAGCGGCGCGATATTCGACGCCGGTCGAGGACTGCGCCATCGGCAGGTTCAGCATGTCGCGATGGATCGCCTCGATGTGCAGCGGGTTCGCGGCCGAGCAGCCGTCCTGCGAAGGTGTCGTGGATCTGCGCCTCGACCGCGCCGGCGCCATAGAAGGTTTCGCCGAGGCCGATGATACCGGCGTCGGTGTGCACACGGACCCACAGCACATTGGCGAATTCTTCCGTGCGCAGGGTCTCGATCGACGTGATCTTCACGGCAGGTTTCCTCCCTTGGCAGTTTGCCCTCTGCGCCACGGCCAGCCGAGGCGGGAGGACTTTTTGTTCGTTGCGGCGGCCGTTCGTCGGGCCGCGATGGGTCGGAGACTAACCTCTCTTGTAATATATCACAACATGTTTTAAAGTGGTCACAAAGGAAAGTGATCCGGCGGGAATGCGGGGCGGAGGAAACGGGATGGCAAAGCGCAAGAGCGCTCTCGAGCTGGTGCGTGCGGACGCAAGCGGCGTCCCGAACCGGCGCAATCGCGTCAATTTCTTCGAGCTCGCCTACCAGCGCATCGAAGACCTGCTGGTCAATTGCGAGCTGAAGCCCGGCCGGTTCCTGACCGTGCAGGAACTGCAGACCGTGACCGGCTTCGGGCGGACGCCGGTGCACAACGCCGTCAACCAGTTCGCCGCCGATACGCTGATCATCATCCGGCCGCGCCATGGCCTGCAGATCGCGCCGATCGATCTGGCGCGCGAGCGCATGCTGCTGGGGCTGCGGCGCGACATCGAGCGCTTCGTGGTCAAGCTCGCGACCGAGCGCGCCAGCCTCTCGCACCGCAATCAGGCGCTCCACATCGAACGCGTGCTGCACGAGAAGCACGACACGCTCACGCTCGACGAATTCAACAAGCTTGACCGCCGCATCGACGCGCTGATGCTGGCGGCCGCCGGCGAGCCGTTCCTGGCGCACACGCTGCGGCCGCTGCACACGATCTACCGCCGCATCGGCTTCATCCATCATCGCTACATGCCCGGCCAGGCCGACCTGTCCGGCACCATCGATCGCCACATCGTGATCCTCAACGCCGTCGCCAACCGGCGCGTCGACCGCGCGGTCGCTGCGACCGATGCGCTGATCGATTTCATGGACACGATGTTCGAGGGAATGGAATCCGGCATCGATCCGGGCCTGCTCGATTGCAGCATCGAACCGCTGTTCGACGCCTAGACCTTTCAATCCACAAAAACCACAGGGAGTAACGACCATGACGACGGCAGCCCTTCCACAACGCGCGGCGATGGATAGCGCCGTCCGCTACCTCATCAGCAAATACAGCCCCGAAGGGCAACAAGGTCGGGTGGCTGATGATGGCCTCGATCCTGGTCGAAGCCTGGGATCTCTATTCGATCGCCTTCGTCCTGATCTTCATCCGCGAGCAGTATCAGCCGGATCCGCTGCTGCTGGGACTTGCGGCCGCCGGCACGCAAGGCGGTGCACTGATCGGCGCGCTGATCGGCGGCTGGCTGTCCGACAAGATCGGACGGCGCATCATGTTCCTGGTGACGATGATCCTGTTCATCATGCTGGCGCTGGCGCAGGCGTTCGTTTCCAGCATCGGCTGCGCTCATCGTCATCCGCTTCCTGCTCGGCGTCCCGCTCGGCAGCGACATCTCGACCGGCTACACCTACATCATGGAATCCATGGCCAAGGGCGAGCGCGAGGTGATGGGCAATCGCTGGCAGTTCATGTTCGCGGTCGGTGAAGTGCTGACCCTGGGGGTGATCGCGATCTTCCTCATTCTCAACCTCGACCATGAGATCGTCTGGCGCGTGACGCTCGGGCTCGGCGCACTGCCCGCGCTGGTCATTCTCATCATGCGTCACGACGTACCGGAAACCGCGGTGTGGCTGGTGCAGCAAGGCCGCTTCCGCGAGGCCAAGCAGGTCGCGCGGGAGATGTACAACGATCCGCTCGACATGCTCCCGAACGAGGACATCGTGGTGCCGAAGCCGCAGCCGACGGCCTTCCTCGCCGACCTGCGTAAGGATCCGATCCGTTGGCGCGCGACGCTTTACGGCTGGATTGCCTGCTTTGCGCAAGCCAGCGAATTTTCGACCTTCGCGTTCTATCTGCCGGTGCTGTTCGCGATGGTCGGCGTCTCCTCGATCCTCGGCAACAACCTCGTCACGATGGCGCTGTTCGCGTTTGCTGCGGTGTCGGGCTGGGTCGGGCCGTTGCTGACGCCGAAGATTGGCCATCGCGGCATCGGTATCGCCGGATTCTCGATCGTGCTGGTTTCGCTGCTGATTGCGGCTGCGGCACTCTACACGGACCACAAATACGTCCTGCCGTTCGCCGCGGCCGGCATGCTGTGGGGGCATTACTGGGATGCATCGAACTGCATGACGATTCCGACCATGGTGGCAAAGCCCGAATACCGCGGCACCGCGAGCGGCTTTGCCTACATGTTCGTCAAGCTGCCGTCTTTCCTTGCGATCTTCCTGTTCCCGTCGCTGTTCGCGGCGATCGGCCAGGCCGGTGCCACGCTGTTCGTCGCCATCTTCCCGCTGATCGGGCTGTTGGCTGCGATCTTCATCCTGCCGGAGGTCTATGGCTACGAGCACGACTGAGTGATGTGACCGCACGAACCCGCCGCGACGGACGGCGGTTTCGCATATTTGACTGCCACGGCGATGACGGCCGGCGGATTGCGCGTTACAGTGCGGGCGTTGCTTCGAGACGAGCCGTACCATGTTACGATGCATCGCCGCCGTCTTCGCGCTGTCGTGCCAGCTGATCGTATCGGCTGCGGCCGAGGAACCCGTGCGCAGCGAATGCCTGGCGATGGCCAACGCGCCGCCGCGGGCGATACCCGTCAGCCTCACGCGCACCGCGGCCAAGACGGACGAGGTCGCGATCACCTATGCCGGCCATTCCACCTATTACATCGACACGCCCGGCGGCATCAGAATCGCGACCGATTATAATGGCGCCTACCGCACCGGCCGCCTGCCCGATGTTGTCACCATGAACCGCGCCCACAGCACGCATTACACGCTGTTTCCCGATCCGAAAATCGCGCACGTGCTGCACGGCTGGGGCGAGGATGGACAACCCGCCCGTATCGCCGAACGCATCGGCGACGTCTATATCCGCAACGTCACCACCGACATCCGTCGCTACTGGGGCGAGGGTTCTGGCGGCGAGATGATCAAGGACGGCAATTCGATCTTCATCTTCGAGGTTGCCGGCCTCTGCATCGGCCATCTCGGCCATTTGCACACCAGGCTGGACGACACCCAATTCGCGGCGATCGGCCGGCTCGACATCGTGATGGTGCCGATCGACGGCACCTACACCATGTCGCTCGACGGCGTCTCCGAAATCACCAAACGCCTGCGTGCCGCAGTCGTGCTGCCGATGCATCGCTTCGCCACTCCGCTCGACGAATTCATGCGGCTGATCGGCCAGCAATTCGAGATCGACCAGCGCAGCGACCGGACACTGAAGATATCGCGGGATACGTTGCCGGGCACGCCGACGGTGATCATTCTGGACGGAGTTTGAGACGAAGAATCGAAAGGTTGATACCGTCATTGCGAGCGAAGCGACGCAATCCATAGCGCGGCATAACGGATAGATGGATTGCTTCGTCGCTTCGCTCCTCGCAATGACGGGGAACAAGACCAAGGAGTGAGATTGATGGCCGCCAGCACTGCACCGGCCTCCAAGAGCGGGCTTTTTGCCGATCCGCGCGAAGACTGGCTTGCGCAATATTCCGAGGACATCATCGACCCCGAGCGCCCGATCGTCGATCCGCACCATCATCTCTGGGATCGCGGCGGGTTGCGCTACTTGATCGAGGAAATGCGCGACGACATCGCTTCCGGCCACAACATCATTGCCACCGTCTATGTCGATTGCCGCTCGATGTATCGCTCCCACGGCCCGGAGGCGTTCCGCCCGGTCGGCGAAGTCGAGTTCGCCAACGGCGTCGCGGCGATGTCTGCCAGCGGCGGCTACGGCAGGGCTGCGATCTGCGCCGGCATCGTCAGCCACGTGAATCTGCTGCTCGGCGACGGCGCCAAGCCGGTGCTGGAAGCCGAAATCACGGCCGGCAACGGCCGCTTCCGCGGCATCCGGCATTCTTCCGCCTGGGACGAGGATCCCGATGTGGCGCACATGTATGCGAGCCGGCCGAAGGGGCTGCTGCTGGACCCGGCCTTCCGCAAGGGTTTTGCCTGCCTGGCGCCGCTGGATCTGAGCTTCGACGCCTGGCTGTTCCACCCGCAGATCGGCGAACTCGCCGACCTCGCCCGCGCCTTTCCGGATACCAGAATCGTGCTCGACCATTGCGGCGGCCCGGTTGGCATCGGCCGCTTTGCAGGCAAGCGCGAGGAAACCTTTGCAGTCTGGAAAGCCTCGATCCAGAACATCGCCAAATGCCCCAACGTCGTCGTCAAGCTCGGGGGGCTTGCGATGTGCCTGCTCGGCTACGACTTTCATATGAGGCCACAACCGCCTTCGTCCGGACAGGCGGCCGACGCGTGGCGCCCTTATATAGAGACCTGCATCGAGGCCTTTGGGCCCAACCGGTGCATGTTCGAGAGCAATTTTCCACCGGATAAAGGGCAATGCAGCTATCAGGTGATCTTCAATGCATTCAAGCGCATCGCCGCGCAGTATAATGAGTTGGAGAGGACCGCGCTGTTCTCGAGGACGGCGACGGATTTTTACCGGCTGAAACTCGTGTGATCGGTAGCCATGGATGACACCGTCATCATACGCCCGCTCCGCGAACTGGATGCGGAAGCGGTTGTCACTCTCTACACCGAGGCAGCGGCCGTCGAGCCGCGCCTCGGACCGATCAGCCTGTCCCAATGGCAGCGCTTCGCGAAACTGCCGCAGAACAATGGCTGCCGCGATTTTCGGGTTGCTGAACAGGGCGGCCGCCTGGTCGGGCTCGCCGAATCGTCGCTGCGGGTCCAGGGCGCGCTCGGTTTGCGTTTCCTCAAGATCGTGGTGACGCCCGGCGCGCGACGACGGCGAATCGGCTTGCGGCTGTTCGACGAAGTGCTGGCGATCGACAGACCCGACAGCGACGTTTCGGTGAAGACGCTGGTCAGCCCGGAGTGGCATTCCGGAATGGAATTCGTCTCCGCGCTGGGATTCGCGCACCTCGAATCCGAGATCAGCATGCGGTGTACCGAGCCGATGGAGCCGGTCCAGGCCGCCGGACGGGTGGCGGTCGAGCGGGCCGGCGATGCCGCGCCCTATGCCGCCGATGTCGCCCGGATCCACAATCTGGCCTATGCGGCCGATGCGTCGTTCCGGCCTTATTCGCCGGGGGAGATGGCGCTCGTGCTCGACGACTATGAACTGTGGATCGTCTCCGCCGACAGCCAGTTGGCCGGATTTTGTCTGGTCGAACCGGAGCACGATACGCTGTGGATCGAGTCGATTGCGGTCGATCCGGCATGGCAGGCGCGCGGGCTCGGCAAGACGCTGTTGTTTCACGTGCTCGATGCCCACGCCGTGTCCGTCAACTATCCATGCTGGCTGAGCGCCTCCAGCAAGAATCCGACGGCGTTGTCGATGTACCGGCACCTCGGCTTCAAGCCGCAGCATGAAACCTGCCGCTTCAGCGCGACAAGGCGTGAGCTGATCGCCGCCCGCGCGCGACGGTTCGGTTAGCGACGCTCAAGCCCACTCGCCTTTGCGGAACACCGGCACGCGGCGGCCATCGGCGTGAATGCCGTCGATGTCGGTCTGCGCAGAGCCGATCATCCAGTCGATGTGAATCAGGCTCTTGTTGCCGCCCTGCTCGGCGATCTGCTGCGGCGTCAGATTGCCGCCATCGATGAAGCATTTCGAATAGCATTGGCCGAGTGCGATATGCGAGGCGGCGTTCTCGTCGAACAGCGTGTTGAAGAACAATAAGCCGCTCTTGGAGATCGGCGAGGAGTGCGGCACCAGCGCTACTTCGCCGAGCCGTCGTGCGCCCTCATCGGTATCGAGCACCTTGTTCAGCACTTCCTCACCGCGCGAAGCCCTGGCCTCGACGATCCGCCCTTCCTCGAACTTCACTGCGATGTTGTCGATCAACGTGCCCTGATACGACAGCGGCTTTGAGGAGCTCACGACATGCCCACTCACCCGCCGGCAATGCGGCGTGGTGAAAACTTCCTCGGTCGGGATGTTGGCGTTGCAGACGATGCCGTTCTTGGCAGTGGAGGCGCCGCCTTCCCATTCATGGCCGTCGGCGAGCCCGATCGTCAAATCGGTGCCGGGCCCGGAATAATGCAGCGCGTGGAAGCGCTGGCCGTTCAGCCATTGGGTCCGCTCGCGCAACACCGCATTGTGCTTCTCCCAATTGGCCACCGCGCCGTCCTGATCGACGCGCGACGCCGCAAAAATCGCATCCGCCAGCTTGGCGACCGCGACCTCTTCGGAATCCTCGGGGAAAACCTGCGTGGCCCATGACGGGCTCGGATAGGCGATGATGTTCCAGTTGGTCTCGAAATTGACGATCTTCTCCAGCGCCGGCTGATAGGCGATCGAATTGGCCTTGCTGGCGCGCGCAACCTTGGTCGGGTCTTCACCCGACAGCAGCATCGGATTGTCGCCGACGATTGCGAGCCGCGCGGTGTTGGCGGCGAACGCCTTCGCCATGCCTTCATAGAGCCAGGTGGCGGCACGATCGAAGCTGCCGTCATGGCCATGGCGATAGCGCGACAGCGTGATCTCTTCATCCGACAGGATCGGCGTCACCACACCGGCGCCGGCCTTGTAGGCATGCTCGGCAATCCGCCGCACCAGCGGCAGCGCCACGGCCGGCGCGGTCAGCAGCAGATCCTGCCCCGGCTGCAGCCGCAAGCCGACCTTGATCGCTACTTCGGCGAGGCGGTCGAGTTTCACAGGATCGATCGGCGTCGAAAAATTGCGTTCGTGTGCGGTCATGGTGGGCCCTCGAATTCATCGGTTGCGACAGAGATAGGTGAAGCGGACGGCTGGTTCAACGTGCGGCGCCAGCGTCGTGCAATAATGAGGATAGGGATAATAGCCCCTCAACGTCATTGCGAGCGAAGCGAAGCAATCCATTGGGCCGCACAAAGGATGCAAGAATGGATTGCTTCGCTTCGCTCGCAATGACGGACTTTAGCTCCAAACGTGGCTCCACCTTCTCGCGGCACGATGCGCCCGAGGTCTGCCAAAATCTTTGCCCCTCGAGAGAAAGAGGGCGCAGGGAAAGCCGGGTGCGCGCTGCACCCGCGGTCTCGTGTGCAAGCTGCACAAAAAAATGCGCACACGAGCATACAGGTTCAGCGGAGGCATCCGGCCTTCCCTGCGCAATGGTTTTACGGCTTACTTCGCGCTCTCCTCGGTGACCGGCTTTCTTGCCACCGTCACGACGCGGATTGCTCCGCGTCGCTTAGCGCCAGCATCGGGGCGCCAGAACCACACGACTTCGCCGTCCGCGTCAGCCGCGCTCGTCAGTCGCTGCTCTCGCGTCCACCGCATCCCACCGCAACGTTCGTGACGATCGCGACCCGTCCCCTCAGATGGGTGAGACGCGCGGATTAAAACCACTGATTTGCCCGACGTGTTAAGCGGAATATTTTTCAGCCAAGGGCTGGACAGGTAAACTCGCCTTGGTTTGCCAGCTGAATTTCGTTTCTGCCGTTTCTGCCCAGGATGGGTAGAGCCAACGGACTGATTGCCCGTCGGGCAGTTTTGCTGCCGGCAAAGGTGTTATAGTGCTCGCCCGGCTGACAACGGCATGTGCGAACAGGAGACGCTTTGAAATGACCAACGGCAGCAGGCTTGCGACGGCCACTTTGATCGCGTTGGCGGCGCTGGCGCCGCTTGCCCCGAAAGCGAACGCGGCGCAATGCGGCAATGGTCCCGGCGGCTTCGAGGCCTGGAAGCAGGAATTCGCTCGCGAAGCGGGTAGCAAGGGCATCGGCGCCACCGCGGTCGCCGCCCTGATGCAGACGCATTATGCGAGCGCCACGATTGCCGCCGATCGCAGCCAGCACAGTTTTGGTCTCTCGCTCGATCAGTTCCTCGCCAAGCGGGGCGCCTCGACCATTGTCGCGCGCGGCCGTTCGCTCAAAGTATCGCAAGCGGCGCTGTTCGCCTCGATCGAGCAGCGCTACGGCGTGCCGCCGGGGCCGCTGATCGCGATCTGGGGCATGGAGACCGGCTTTGGCAGCCAGCGCGGCAACCAGAACATGTTGTCGTCGATCGCCACGCTGGCCTATGACTGCCGCCGCCCGGAATTCTTCACCGATCAGCTCTATGCCGCGTTGAAGCTCGTCGATCGCGGCGCGATATCGGGCGCCACGCGCGGCTCGATGCATGGCGAGGTCGGACAGACCCAGTTCATGCCCAAGAACATCCTGGCCTACGGCACCGGCAATCTCGATGTCGCCGCCAACGCGCTGAATTCGACCGCCAACTTCCTCAAGGCACACGGCTGGCGCGCCGGCGCCGGCTACCAGCCCGGCGAAGCCAACTTTGCGGCGATCGAGGCCTGGAATGCCGCGGGGGTCTATCAGAAGGCGATTGCGATCATGGGAAGGCAGATTGATGGCGGGCGGTAAGCGGCGGCGGGACGGTGAACTAGTGACATATGCCTAGAATCACGCGTGACACTTAATCGGGCGGATCCGCCAGCCGTCATCCGACTGTCAGATAATTGAGACAAGAAGACAAGAGCGTCGGCCTTATTCGGCTCGGCCCTCGTCATATTCGAAGCGATGCTACGCAGAAGGATGGAAGCTTGGCCATGAAGCACAATCGTTCACGACGGAATGTGGGTGTTGGAGCGATGCTGTTCGGTGCGGCGGCTTTGGCGTTCCTCCCACCATCGATGGCGTCAGCGCAAACCGGCTCGGCGCCAGCCGGCACCAAGAACTTCCTGACCCTTGATGGAAAGCCGCCCCTGATCCTCGGGCATCGCGGCCTGCCGGGGCTGGTGCCGGAAGAGACCGAGGCATCGTACGACCTCGCCGCAGCCCTCGGGACCGACGCGCTCGAAGAGGACCTGCACCTGACCAAGGATTGCGTTTTGGTGGCGCGTCATAACCCTTGGCTGAACGACAATACCAACGTTGCCGAGGTGGCGAAGACCAATGCGGCGGTTGCGGCCCGCAAGCGCACGGTGCCGGGCGTCCCCGTCAAGGTGAAATGGGCCCAATCTCCCGCCAGCGGGCCGGCTGAATACCCTACCGATCTCACCGACCCGGCCGATCCCAAATCGGTGCTGAAATCGCTGATCGTCGATGGCGAAGACCATACCAATGATTGGTCGATCACCGATTTCACCATGGCCGAGCTGAAGAACTGGATCGCCGGCACCACCTATGATGCGGCCAACGAAAGGCCGAAGGTATTCAACGGCAAATTCCCGATCATCAGTTTCCAGGAAGTCATCGACATCGCCAAAGCCAAGAGCAAGGAAACGGGGCGTTCCATCGCCACCTATCCGGAAACCAAGAATCCGACCTGGAACAATGCCCAGGCCATCGCCAATGGCTGCGGCGCGCCCGGCAGCCACCCGCTCGAGGATGCCCTGATCAAGATCATCAAGGACAACGGCCTCAACTCGAAGGAAGCTCCTATCTTTGTTCAGAGCTTCGAGCCCGGCAGCCTGAAATATATGCGCAGCCACGGCCTGGAGACGCGGCAGGTCCAGCTCATCGACGGCAACGGCGTCGACTTCAAGGCCGGCAAGGTCCTCAATAACAACATCACCAATTCCCGTCCGTTCGACTGGACGGTTTCGGGTGACGCGCGCCTGTACGATGCGATGGTGACCCCCGAGGGCCTCGCGGAGATCAAGACCTATGCCGACGGCATTGGTCCATGGAAGCTCTATATCGTGCCGGCGAAGATTTCACCGTGGAAGGACAGCAACGCCGATGGCACCCCCTACAAGGGTTCGATGCCGGACGCTTCGACGCAGGAAGCCACCAGCCTTGTTGCCGACGCGCACAAGCTTGGCCTGTTCGTGCATCCCTTCACGTTCCGGAACGAGAAGAAATATCTGGCTGGCGACTATCACGGCGATCCGAGCCTGGAATATCTCAAGTTCTTCCGTCTCGGCGTGGATGGGGTGTTTACCGACTTCACGCACACCGGAGTTGGCGCCCGCACTTCCTATATGCGTGAGCTGGGCTGGTGAGGCCGGCAAATCCGTATCTTTAGTGGGCCAGGCGAAGGCCGCGAATGCTGCGCGTAGTGCAGCGCGCGGCCACAAATTCGCACGAAAGCGGCAATTTCGGTGACACCCATTAGCCTGCCGCTCGTCAAGGGCGCGGGGGCTCGCTGACGCGGCAAGCTTGGCCGCGTCGGGCGGCACTCTGCTGGCGCGCTGCCGCGGTCGTCGTTGGACGCCACCGGGCAAGAAATTTGTTTCCATACGTTTCCAGCCCCGATCTGGAAATATCAAGCCATCACTGGATGCGGCTGGAACGATCGAGGGTCGCGGATGTTTGCGACGAATCGGGAGATAGTGGCATGATCGAAAGCCATCGAGGCTGAGCCTGCGCGCACCGTGACCGGACCGAAACAGAATGCGCCAGTCGCGCACGGCGTCGGCGGCGGCGATCATCACTGGGCGCCCCGGCTGGCGCAGGAATCGAGACTGCAACAGCTCGACGACCTGCTTGCGTGCAAGGGCACTGAAGACGACGCCATCGCAACTGAAATCGAGCGCGCGGTCCTGCTCGCTGCCCTCAACCGGCGGCCGGATGCGCGAGAGGCCCTGGTCGCAATCCTGCGACGGGCGCCGACCAACTTCAGCGCCCTCAACGAGCTCGGAAACCTGCTGACGGACATCGGCGCGATCGACGCCGCCTGCCGGGTTTATTGGGAAGCCATCCAGCACCATCCCGATCATCCGATCGCACGCGTGAACCTGGCAAATCTGTTGCTTCGCGCCAACAAGCACGCGGAGGCGCGCGAGCACTACGAGGCGGCGCTGCGGATCGATCCCGATCACGCCCCGGCCCATCAGGGACTGGGCGCGGTGTTCTCCAATCTCGGCGAGCGCGACCGCGCGCGGCATCATTTTGAGAAAGGCTTTCGCGGCCATGCCGTTTCAAGCCTGCCGTATCGTGGCGCGAAACCTCCGGTAGCGCTGCTGCAACTGGTTTCGTCCGGTGGCGGCAACATCCCGACCGCGCCGTTCCTGGACGACTGCATCTTTCTCACAACCGTCATCGTTACCGATCATCTCGACCCATCGACCCCGCTGCCGCCGCATCAATTGATCTTCAACGCGATCGGCGATGCGGACCTCTGTCAGCCGGCGCTGCAGGCCGCCACCCGTCTTGTCGCACGCAGCAGCGCGCCCGTGATCAACGATCCCGGCGCGGTGATGAAGACCGGCCGCATCAGCAATGCGCTGCGGCTGCGCACCGTGCGCGGCGTGGTGACCCCGCGAACCCTGACATTGCCGCGCGACCTGCTGGCCGGGCCGGACGGCGGCGCGTCGGTCGCGACCTGTGGGCTTGCATTCCCGCTGCTGCTGCGTTCACCCGGCTACCACACCGGACGCAACTTCATCCTCGTCGAAGACCGCCGACAAACTGGCTGCGGCGGCGGCCGGCCTGCCCGGAAGCGAGCTTTTGGTGATCGAGTATCTCGATGCCCGCGGCAAGGACGGCAACGCGCGAAAATATCGCGTCATGATGATTGCGGGCCGGATCTATCCGCTGCATTTGGCGATCTCGCGAAACTGGAAAGTGCATTACTTCACCTCCGACATGGCCGACCAACCGGACCACCGCGCGGAGGAAGCCGCATTTCTCGGCAACATGGCGGCCGCCCTCGGCGACAAGGCGATCACAGCGCTCGAAGGCATCCGCGACGCGCTCGGCCTCGACTATGCCGGGATCGATTTCGGACTAAGCCCCGACGGCGAACTCCTGCTGTTCGAAGCCAACGCCACCATGGTGATCAGTTCGCCAAGCCCCGACGAACGCTGGGCGTATCGCCGTGTCGCGATCGATACCGTGCTAGATGCCGTTGTTGAGATGATCCTGCAGAAGTCGAAGCAGGGGGATCGGCGCGCGCAGCGGATGCTGGCAACGAATAAAGCCGAACATTGGCGGCAGTACACTTAATCTGGCGCGAATGTTTGGTCGACTATGATCGTTATTCTGCCAGTCGGCTCGCAGATTGTAATCCGTAATTTTGCAGCGGTAGAAGCCTGGAATGCGGCGGGGGTTTATCCTGAAGGCGATTGCGCTGATCGGGGCGGCAGATTGACGAGGGTGGGTCGGCCGGCGCGGTGAAGCGGGTAACCTGCGCCTCGGGCTAGGCCGCTCCGGCCGAGATCTCCTCCGCGATCACTGACGACGGTCCAACCGGAACATCAATTCCCGCGACCAGTCAGTCGTCATTCCTTGGCCGCGCGTTCCTCGGCTGCTCAAGATTCCGGCTGGGTGCTAATTTCGTTGCCCATCGCGAGTAGTCGGTCGGCCAAGTCGCGGCGTTCGACCCAGTACTCCCGCCGTGCAAGATGGTTGAGTGCTAGCCAAGTAGGGGAACCGCGAGACGACATTCCGGTTGGCATAGTGTGATAACGTGCGGGGTCCTTGCGGTCATAGATTGTTTGATCAGAGGGGTCGTCATTCGGTGGACCTCGTTTCATTGGCAAGGGCTCTTTGAGGTCCTTATCCTTGGCAATCTCGAATTTAGCCAGCGGCATACGCAACAGTTCGAGGTCAGCCAATATCGACTTGAATGAGGCCATGTCTGACACTCTCGAGGGACGTTCGCCAAGCTTGACTGCTTCGCTGTCTCGTTGCCGGAATGCCCTCAAGATTTCATAACAACCGACAATCCATGTTTCGGAGAGCGTTAGCTGGTAATGGAACGTCATATTCGAGCCCGTCGTATCAGCTATTTCCGCCGCTTTGTTGGCTTCGAACTCGTCCTCCATACACCTTAACACCAGATCAAGATCGCCTTGCCGCTGTATGTTCATCGTCGCGATAGACAAATTAAAGCGGCCGGATAAAACGGCGGAAAGGTTCGTCCAAGCGGTATGTTCGGCGCGGTAATTTGCTCTCGCTATGTTGAACGCGACGTTGATAGCGAGACAGGCGGGAAACCAGTGTCATGTCCATCACTTCTAGGTTGGCGTGTGCATTAAGCGCGGCAATCCAAGTCCTTCCAAGCGGCGGGCGCACGATATGCCCCCTCGACCAATTTATCTATTTAATTTCGCTTGCAACCGGAAGGTGTTTTTGGAAGTGATAGTCCAATAGGCGGCTTTTTAAGCCCACTTCGATCTGGCGAAGTCTGATATCGCTCGAAATGCTGAGACTGTTAGGACCATGCCGGAAACACTTCAACAGTGTCACAAGGGGTAGCGATAGTGATGAAAATAACGAGGATTGGCGCCTTCTATGGAGTGGTCGCAGCCGATGCAGTCGTCTTTATGGTTGGCGGTTTCGCTGCGAACCTTCTTACCGGCCCACTTCGCTCATCTTGGCTGACGTATGTGTTGATCGCCATCCTCACTGCGGCTGTGTATGGATGCGTTCGCTGGGTGCTTATCAAGCCTGAGCGCGTTCGCCTCTTTGCGTCGAGCAGGCTAGCTGATGATCTTAGCGACTCCGCTGAAATGTATGGCATCAATGCAGTCTATAACATGCAGCTCGCACAGGACCAAGAATCGGCGTAATTTCGACACGCAGGCATCCATCGACAACGCGCAATGGATGAAACTCGCTGCAAACTCGGGTGCATCGTACCTGGCCGTAGGGTTAAATCGGCATTGGCCCAATGTTAGATTGCGTTTGAGCGAACGCGTTCCTTTCAAAGTTATTCTTCTCGATCCCTTTTGCGCTGAGCGGGAGACAAGAAATCAGATCAACGTGGAGGGAGAAGACGACAACCTAAACTTGCACTCGGAGATATAATCCGAGCCAGCAACGATTATCCTGACCTTGAGGTTCGATTCACCCGAACCGGAATGACTTGTACAGTCTTCATAACCAATGACGAGACATATTTTGACCCCTATCATTTGGCGCCTGACGGAGGGAGAATTACGAATTCGTTTTCTCTGTTTACGTATGCGCAAGATTCAGCCCGTTCAGGGTCTGGCAAATTCATGAAATTTTGTCTCGCCATTTCGAAACGCTTTGGCGAACCTCAACCCCTCTTCACGTCTGGCTTAAGAAGCACGAACGCGATCTCCCCCCTCTGCCGCTCCTTACAGCTCACCAAATTGACGCGATAATCCGGTAATCATGCGCGTAATATTGAACTTCGAGCATAGGTGCTCCATGCGCTGTCAGTGGTGCTACATACCATTCCGCGGAGGCGCACCGAAGCCCGGGCAGTCCCTTTCCGTGCTGCGGCGCCTTATCAATCACGGCTTCAAAGTAATCACTATTGGCGGCGGTGACCCCACGTCATACCAATTTTGGGGTGACCTAGCGCGCGAGGCTCGATCAAATGGCCTGTTTGTTCATCTCGATACAAATGGCATTGGCCCCGGCAACCGCCTTGAAGCGCTCAAGGGCGATTTGGCGGGTATGCACTCGATCCGCATCAGCGATCGATAGCGTGTTCAGGTGGACCGATGCCGGCCCGGAAGACGTGGAGATATCAGACTATCACTAGCCAGGCCCGCCGAATGTGGCCACCGAACAGGAGTTCGCACATGGCAAGGAAACTTCCGCCGGTTCATCCCGGCGAAATCCTGCGGGAGGAATTTCTCGTTCCGCTCACTGACGCCTTATGCGGTTGCGGCCGCGCTGAACGTGCCGCGCACCAGGATCGAACGCATCGCGCGAGAAGAAAAGCCGTTACGGCCGACACCGCGCTGCGGCTTGGCAATTCTTCAAGACCGGCGCCGAATTCTGGATGAACATTCAGGCGCGCTTCGATCTCGAAACAGCCGAAGGCGCGCTCGCGCCGCAGATCAAGAAGATCGCGCCTTACGAGGCGGCGTGATTCGTAAGGAGATGAATGGAATTTCTGAGGCGATTTCAGGCGAGCGGGCGCCATGGCGCGTCAGGGGCGGATTCATCACCATCGGCATCACGGCGGCAGATGTAGCCAGTCTCTCCTCTCGTGGGCGACCACCTGTTCGGGAGCTCCCGCGATCATCTCCCGCAAAGCGGTAACTCGTTAAGGCCAATTAAGAAACGCCGCTCGAATTCGGTTGCGTGTGTGGCGCGGGCGCTACAGCCGCGAGGTTGCGACTTGCGCTAGTTGTTATGCACGTTGTCGGACAGTCGCACCCGCGGACGCGCCAAAAAACCTTCCAGGCCGCAAGAAGCGGATCGGAGAACAAAAATGAACAAACTTTTAGCTGTTGCAGTCGGCGTGATGACGATGGGGCTTTCGGTCCCGGCCGGCGCAGCTGATCTGGCAGCGCGTCCCTACACCAAAGCGCCGATGGCGCCGGCAGCGGCGATCTATGACTGGAGCGGCTTCTACATCGGCATCAACGGCGGTGGCGGCTCGGCTCATAATTGCTGGGACTTGGTGGTCCCGGCGGGTTCGATTGCACAAGGTTGTCACAACGCGACCGGTGGGACCGTCGGCGGCCAGATCGGTTATCGCTGGCAGTCGGCCAACTGGGTGTTCGGGCTCGAAGGTCAGGGCAACTGGGCTGACTTCTCCGGCAGCAACGCCACGCCGGTTGGCGGCAATCCGTTCGGTGGTTTGACGGACCGGACCCGCATCGATGCGTTCGGGCTCCTCACCGGGCAGGTCGGCTATTCCTGGAACAACGTCCTCGGCTACGTAAAGGGCGGCGCCGCGGTCGTCGGAGACAAATACGACGCGTCTGCCGGCGCGCCGTTTGCGTCGGCAAACGAAACCCGCTGGGGCGGCACTGTCGGCGCCGGCCTCGAAGTTGGCTTCGCACCCAACTGGTCGGTTGGTGCCGAGTACAACCACATCTTCCTGGACGACCACAACGTCACACTGACCACCCCGGCCGGCGCCGTTGCCGGCACCGAGCGCATTCGTCAGGATGTCGATATGGGGCTGGTCCGTTTGAACTATCGCTGGGGCGGCCCCGTGGTCGCCAGATACTGAAGAAACGCAGAACAGATCGCGAAGGCCGGCTCCTCGAGCCGGCCTTTTTTATTGGTACGATGTCCGGCAGTCGTTCCGTGGCCAATGCGCGCAGGACCTGACAGCCTTCGAAAATGGCGGAGGGAGCGTGGCGTCCGAGCGCTCGCGAGTGGTGCCCAGGGGCGGGATCGAACCATCCGGCTTCGCCCAACGGGCTACGCCGGGACGAGCTTTCGCTCGGAAAGTCCTATGGCTACGGCAGGTCCGAACTTGGTGGTGCCCAGGGGCGGGATCGAACCACCGACACTGCGATTTTCAGTCGCATGCTCTACCAACTGAGCTACCTGGGCATGCCGCGGGGCCGAAAACCCAAGCGAGCGGGCGGTTTATAGTGAGGTCGGGCGGCTGTGTCCACCCGCCTTCGGCTGCGGCTTCGGCGCGGCGGCACCGGCTTCGAATCTTTTCCCAACTTACTGGAGAATCAGGATTATTCGAGGTCTTCCGTGTCGTCGTCGCGGCCCGGCACGATGTAGCGGCCGGAAAACCAGCGGTTCAAATCGACGTCGCGGCAGCGCGAGGAGCAGAACGGGAGAAACTTCTGCTCGGCCGGCTTGCCGCAGATCGGGCAGGCTTTTGACGGCTTCGCCGTCTGCTCGGGTGGCGGGGAAGGATCGCCCGTCCCTTCTCGCTCATCGGCCATTCAGCCCACCGCAGTGGCGTTCAACCAACCGTACCGGATCGGAAAACCTTCGCCGCCCAGCAGCGTGACCATTTCATAGAGCGGCAGACCGACGACGTTGCTGTAGGAGCCTACCATCTTGACCACGAACGATCCGGCGATGCCCTGCACCGCGTAGCCGCCGGCTTTGCCGCGCCATTCGCCGGAACCGATATAGGCCTGGATGTCGTCCTCGCTGAGACGCTTGAAGCGCACGCGGGTCTCGATCAGGCGCTGGCGAAACGCTTCCTTCGGCGTCACCAGGCAGATCGCCGTGTAGACCCGGTGATTGCGGCCCGACAGCATGCGCAGGCATTGCGAGGCCTCGTCGACCAGATTGGCCTTGGGCAGGATGCGGCGGCCGACCGCAACCACGGTGTCGGCGGCGAGGATGAACGAGCCGCGCAGATCGTCGTCGAGCTGCACGGATTTCAGCGCTGCATCGGCTTTCGCGCGGGCCAGCCGGTTGGCGCAGGCGCGTGGCAGCTCGCCGCGTTTCGGCGTCTCGTCGACATCGGCAGGGCGCAGCGCATCGGGCTCGATGCCCGCCTGGTTGAGCAGCGTCAGCCGGCGCGGCGAGCCGGAGGCAAGAACGAGTTTGGGACGGCCAAGCATGCGGATTTTTGCTGAGCGGGAATCGGGGGATGGACGCGCGCGGAACCTATAGGAAGGGGGCTGTTTCCACAACCGGGAACAAGTCCTTGCTGCTCCTTCCATATCCTCGTCAGGCCGGCGCCAGAGGGTGCCGTTCGTGACGCCGTTGCGATGACTGATTAGTGTCACAGCATTTCGGTTGCATGACAGCACTGTGCAGCCAACAAGACACCTGCTGTCGTAACACGCAGTGCTCAGGACACCGGATCGATCGGGGTTGCGAGGCCCAGACGGGCCTCGATGGCCTCGGCTGCTTCCAGGCACAGGTCTTCGCGCAGCCGCCGCCCGGTGATCAGCACACCGATCGGCAATCCCGTCGCCTCGTCACGTCCGGCCGGCACGCATGCCGAAGGCAGCCCGAGCAGATTGGCCGGAACCACCGGGCGCATCAGCTCCTTGACCGCAACCGATCCGGCCGGCGTTGCGGAATCAAAGCCATGTTCGAACGGCAACTGCGACCAGGTCGGCGACAGCAACAGCGGCCTGTCCGCCATGAAGGTCGACCATGCGCGCGCAATCCCGTCGCGCTCGACCATGAGATGCGACCATGCTGCCAAATCGGCCAAGGGCGGTATGGCCTGGTTGAAGTTGTTCAGGAAGGCAACCGCATCGGCGCCCATCATCGGAGTCAACATTTCCAGCACCGACTGGAAGTCGGCCATGATCAGGCGCGCCCAACAGCTGATCGCGTCTTCGTAGCGCGGCGGGCAGACTTCCTCCACGACATAACCGGCGTCGGCCAGCGCCTGTGCGGCGTGTCGCACGGTCGCCGCTATCTTTGGATCGGTGCTGCCGCCAGGCGGTTCGGCTAACACGGCCACGCGGATCGGCCGAGCTAGCGCTGGGCCATCGAAGGGCGCATCGATGGACCAGGGATCACGCGGGTGCGCACCCATCAATACTTGCAGGCCAAGGCGCACGTCCGCCACGCGGCGGGCCATCGGTCCCTGCACGTTCATCAGCTGCACAGCCATCAATCGGTCTTCGGCCGGCATATAACCGGCATCGGGTACGCGCCCGGCTGACGGACGGATTGACGCGATGCCGCAGGCGTTGGCCGGATTTCGCAGCGAGCCGCCGATGTCGTTGCCAAGGCCGATCGGGCTCATGCCGCTGGCCAGCGCCGCGGCCTCGCCGCCGCTGGAGCCGCCTGCGGTGCGACCGGGGTGCCAGGGATTTCGCGTCAGACCATGAAGCGAACTTGAGGTGTGCAAGCGCAGCGCCATGTCAGGCAGATTGGTGCGGCCGATCGGTATGGCGCCCGCGGCGCGCATACGCTCGACGATCGGAGCATCCGCTGACACCACCGCCTCCGCCAGCGCCGGCACGCCCCAGGTGGTCGGCAGTCCTGCCATATCGATATTTTCTTTCACCGTGAAGGGCACGCCATGCAGGGGGCCGACGGTCTCGCCGGCGGCCAGTCTCCGGTCAGCCATGGCCGCGCCAGCGCGGGCCTCGTCAGCCAGAACTCGCACCACGGCATTGAGCGCCGGGTTCACGGCATCGATGCGCGCAAGGTGGGCATCTACCACCTCCGCGGAACTCAGTTGTCGACGTGCGATGCGCTGCGCCAGTTCAGTGGCTGAGAGTTGCCAAATCTCGCCCATCATTCACTCCTGACTGCGCGCAACAGGTTCGGTTCTCAGAGTAGCACTGCACCTATCCAATGTCTCTCGATGGTCCCAGCCAGCGAAGGGTTCCCGCATCGACGGCACTGTAAATTGCGATTACCCGCTCGAAGCGCCCACCTTCGAAAAGCGCTTGCGGATACGTAGCGAGAGGGTGTCGCAGACTTCCCGATAGGCCTGCAGTTTCTGCTCGCGGGTGCCTTCGGTTCCGGTCGGGTCGTGGGTCGGCCAGTATTCGACGTCGGCGGCGAGCGTGCGCGTCAGGTCCAGCGCCTTGTGGTGGGCTTCCGGCGACAGCGTGATGATCAGGTCGAAGTTCAGCCCTTCCCAATCGTCGAGTTCCTCGAACGTCGTCGGCTTGTGGCCGGAGATATCCTGGCCGAGTTCCGCCATCACGGCGACCGCGAACGGATCGAGTTCGCCCTTCTTGACGCCGGCCGACTTCACGTAGAGCGCGTGGGGAAACATCTGATGCAGCAGGCTTTCGGCCATCGGCGAACGCACGCTGTTGAAGCCGCAGGCGAACAGCACGGCCTGCGGATTACGGGCGCCCGGCCCCGCCATGCTTCAGGCTTTTTTCGATTGAGGCGCCCACGCGGGAATCATGCGTCCTGCCCCTTCCAGTGCAGCACGCAGATCAGCGTGAACAGGCGCCGCGAGGTTTCGAAATCGATCCGCACCTTGCCCTTCAGCCGCTCCTGCAGCGTGCGCGATCCCTCGTCATGGATGCCGCGGCGGCCCATGTCGATGGCCTCGATCTTGTCGGGCGTCGCTGTCCGGATCGCCTGGTAGTAGCTGTCGCAGATCATGAAATAGTCCTTCACGATCCGCCGGAACGGCGTCAGCGACAAGAGATGCGCCACCACGGGCGTGCCATCCTCCTTGCGGATATCGAACGCCAGCCGGTTGCCTGTGATCGCGAGGTGCAGCGTGAATGGCCCCGCCGCAGCCCCTTCCGGCGCGAACAGATTCTGCTCGATCAGATCGTAGATCGCAATCGCACGCTCATGCTCGATATCGGGACCGGAACGGCCGATCGACTCCTCGTCGAGCGTCACCGCGACGATGCGATTGTGCTGGTCCTCGTCGGGGGGATGCTTGGTCATGACAAAT
Source organism: uncultured Alphaproteobacteria bacterium (assembly GCA_963774775.1). Taxonomy (GTDB): domain Bacteria; phylum Pseudomonadota; class Alphaproteobacteria; order Rhizobiales; family Xanthobacteraceae; genus Bradyrhizobium. Next base: position 19,107 of record CAVZGZ010000042.1, on the reverse strand, counting down.
TGAGACGCAGTCCGATGGAGCGTGAATGGGCATCGAGGCCTTCGGCCTGGCCCAGCGTCATCGCGGCGGGTCCCAGCGCCCGCAACTGATCCGGCCCGCATTTCAGGATCGAGGTTCGCTTCATGAAATCGAGTACACCCAGCCCTGAGGAGAATCGCGCCGAGCGCGCGGTCGGCAGCACGTGGTTGGAGCCGCCGACATAGTCACCGATCGCCTCCGGGGTATGCGACCCCAGGAAGATCGCGCCGGCGTTGCGGACCTGCTTTGACAGGCCCTCGGCGTCCGCCGTCATGATTTCGAGATGCTCGGCGGCGATCGCATTGGCGAGCACCACGGCATCGTCGAGCTTTCTGACCATGATGATGGCGCCAAACTCGTTCCACGAGGCGCGCGCGATCGCGGCCCGCGGCAGCGTCGCAAGCTGCGCTTCCACCGCGCGTTCGACCTCAGCGGCCAAGGCGGCGCTGTCGGTGATCAGGATCGACTGCGCGCTGGCATCATGCTCGGCCTGCGCCAGCAGATCGGCGGCGATCCAGGAGGCATTGGAGGTGTCGTCGGCGATCACAAGCACTTCGGAGGGCCCCGCGATCATATCGATCCCGACCTTGCCGAACACGATGCGCTTGGCCGCGGCGACATAGGCGTTGCCGGGCCCGACGATTTTCGCAACCGGCGCGATCGTCGCGGTGCCGTAGGCGAGCGCCGCCACCGCCTGCGCGCCGCCGACGCGGTAGATCTCGGAGACGCCGCCGAGCTGGGCAGCGGCCAGCACCAGCGGATTGAGCTTGCCGTCGGGCGCCGGCACCACCATCACCACGCGCGGCACGCCCGCGACCTTGGCCGGGCACCGCATTCATCAGCACCGAAGACGGATAGGCCGCGGTGCCGCCGGGCACGTAGAGGCCGACGGCATCGACCGCGCTCCAGCGCCAGCCGAGCTCGACGCCGAGCGCATCGGTAAAGCGCTCGTCCTTCGGCAGCTGCCTGAGATGGAAGGTCTCGATCCGGTCGCGCGCGAATTTCAGCGCATCGATCGTGGCGGCATCGCACGCCTTCACCGCGGCGTCGATCTCGGCCGGGGTCACGCGCAGGCCGGAGGCGTCAAGGTCGAGCCGGTCGAACTTGCGCGTCGCCTCGATCAGCGCCGCATCGCCTCGATCAGCCACGTCGTCGACGATCGCCCTTGTGGCGCGCTCGACGTCGGCCGAAGCCTCGCGCTTCGCGCCCAGGAACTGCTGGAATCGCTGGTCGAAATCGGCGTGGCTTTTGTCCAGGCGAACGGGCATGGGGGCTTTCTGGCGACTTAAGACAAGGGCCCCTGCTCAATGGCGCGGCAGATAATGGCCGTCAACCCTTTGAGGCCGTCATTCCGGGATGGTGCGTTAGCACCAGACCCCAGGTGCGCCCTTGCGCACCGGGGAATCTCGAGATTCCCCGATGTGCAATTGCACATCTGAGGCTCGATGCTTCGCATCGCCCCGGAATGACGTGCCTTACCCCTCCAACCCGGATGACGCGATCCCGAGATCGTCCACACCGAGGTCGGTCAGCTCGCATTCCAGGCATTCGACGTCCAGCCGCAGTGCCCCGCCATGGCTGAACAGCAACAGCGCGCTGCCGCCGGGTTCATCGGTCGGGTTGAACTCGATCCCGAGCAGTTCCAGCGTGGCGTCCGGCCGGGCCAGATCGATGTTGCGCGACTTGCAGGCCAGCACCCGGTCGAAGCGCAGGGCCGCGATCAGCCGCCGCGAGGCGGTTTCGCCCGACAGCGTCTGCTCCCAGTCCAGCCTGAACATGCCGACCACCAGCCGCTTCTCGTCCTGCCGCCAGATGATGTCGGAGGCCTGCACCTGCGCGTCCTGCACATGCGCGGAGATGACGGCGAGATCGTCGGCATCGAGCGCGATCAATTTCAGCGGTGGGGGCGACATGGCTCGCACCGTAGCATTCCTGATGCGCTGGATCGAGGCGCTGCAGGCCGACAGTTTTCCGCCAGCCCAGTGAACGGAGTGACGGCAAAAGCCTTCACGTTTCGGCTATTTGATGGGTTTGAGCGCGCCCCACACACGCCGTCATTCCGGGGCGATGCAACGCATCGAACCTCAGATGTGCAATTGCACATCGGGGAATCTCGAGATTCCGGGTTCGCGCTTCGCGCGCCCCGGAATGACGGTTAAATACGATTGATATCCTCGCTCTCCAGCACCGGCTTCGGATAGCCATCGCGCGCGACCTTGATCATGGCGCGGCCGAGCTGCTCAGAGGTCGTCATGTATTTCGGCGCCACACGGCAGAGATATGACAACAACGGTGACGTCACGACATAGATCGCGTTGATCCACGCCGTCTTCGACCGGACCCCGTGCAGCGGCTGGATGCCGGCGGGCCGGAACATGTAGGCCGCCTTGAACGGCAGCTTGAGCAGATCGTTCTCGGTCTTGCCTTTGACCCGCGCCCACATCTGCGGGCCCTGCTCGGTCGAATCGGTGCTGCGGCCGGTGACATAGGTGAACACCATGCCGGGATTGAGTTTTGCAAGCGTCGTCGCCGCCGCGAGCGTGATGTCGTAGGTCAGATGCCGGTAGCGCGCCTCGTCCATGCCGATCGAGGAGACGCCGAGGCAGAAGAAGCAGGCGTCGTATCCCCTGAGTTCGGATTCGATCCTGGAATAATCCGTGAAATTGTCGTGCACGATCTCGCGCAGCTTGGCGTGCGTTTGCCCGGTCGGGCTGCGCCCGACCACCAGCACGCGCTCAATGCCCGGATCAACAAGGCATTCACGCAGCACGCCCTGCCCGACCATGCCGGTGGCGCCGAACAGGATGATTTTCATCGATTTCCCTCTGTGTGGTGTGGCGACTGTGTGTGGCGTCACGCGGTCAGGCCGCGGGGGCGGCCTGATAAGACGATACACCGGTCGAGCCGGAAATATCGGTAAAGCACATCTTCGCGGCGATACTGCTCATCCCTTGATGAAAGCGAGCAGATCGGCGTTGATCGTGGCCGCTTCCGTGGTCGGCATGCCGTGCGGAAAATCCTTGTAAGTCTTCAGCGTGCCGTTCTTCAAAAGCTTGGCCGACAATGGTCCGGCGGCGACATAGGGGACGATCTGATCGTCTTCGCTATGCATGACCAGCACCGGCACGGTGATCTTCTTGAGGTCTTCGGTGAAATCGGTCTGAGAGAAAGCGACGATGCCGTCGTAATGCGCTTTCGCGCCGCCCATCATGCCCTGGCGCCACCAGTTCTGGATCACGGGCTCGGAAGGTTTTGCGCCCGGGCGGTTGTAGCCATAGAACGGCCCTGACGCGACGTCGCGATAGAACTGCGAGCGATTGGCGGCGAGCGCTGCTTGAAAGCCGTCAAAGACATCCTTGGGCTGGCCATTGGGATTGGCCGGCGTCTTCACCATCAAAGGCGGCACCGCGCAGAGGATGGCGGCCTTTGCCACCCGGCTCTCGCCGTGGCGGGCCAGATAATGCACCACCTCGCCGCCACCGGTGGAATGGCCGATATGAATGGCGTTCTTCAGATCGAGATGCGCCGTCACGGCGGCAAGGTCGTCGGCATAATGATCCATGTCGTGGCCGTCGCCGGTCTGGCTGGAGCGGCCGTGGCCGCGGCGGTCATGGGCGATGACGCGAAAGCCGTGATTGAGGAAGAACAGCATCTGCGCGTCCCAGTCATCTGATGATAGCGGCCAGCCATGGCTGAACACGATCGGCTGACCCGAACCCCAGTCCTTGTAGAAGATCTCGACGCCGTCTTTGGTTTTGATTGTTGGCATGATGGACTCCTTTCTACATCCCATCCGTCATTCCCCGGTGCGCAATTGCGCACCTGAGAGGACACGGACCCGGAGTGACAGGACAATCAGGCGAAATTCACGCCGGGCGGAAGCGCCGCCACGCGCCGATGATCATCAGCACGAAGAACACCAGCACGACGCCCTGGACCACGGCGAATACCGGCCCGGACGGTGGATTTCCCGGCGCCACCGCCGTGAGCGCCGGTATCTTGAGGAAGCTCTGGATCACCAGCACGAACACGTTGAAGTAAAGCGATAGCAGCGCCGTCACCACATAGATCCAGCGCCAGGAGCCGGCGAGCCCCATGGCGTAGAGCGCGATGCAGGCGATCGCGAGCAGCACCAGCGAGAGGATGCCGATCATGTGCGACGGCAGCAGCTGGGTGAACGGAAACAGGAAACCGGTGGCGCTGGTCAGGATCGTGAACAGCAGGAAGATTGCAGTGAGACCCGGCTTCCGCTGTGAGCCGAGCATTCCGAACATCACGACCAGGCCCGCGACAATCCCGATCAGGCTGATGATCACATGGACCATCGTGAACATCGCCAAGCTCATCCCCAAGACCATGTGGCTGCTCCCCGTTGAGAACCCTTCCAAAAGGTTACGACGCAGCCGGGGAAATTGCCACCTGCATCCTTGGCAGGATGGTCAGCATATCAAGCGCATCAACTAAAGTATGGATTTGCCAAGGTAGTTTGCACCGCTGTCACGAAACACCGCACACCCGCATTCGCAACGGGTATTTGTATCAATAATAGCGCGGGATCGGCCCGTTATGCGGCGTCTTACGCTTCGACAGATCAAAAAGCACTTCATCGACGTAGCACCAGCCCCAGCCCTCCGGCGGATCGTAGCCTTCGATCACGGGATGGCCGGTGGCGTGGAAATGCGCGGTCGCGTGCTTGTTGGGTGAATCGTCGCAGCAGCCGACATGGCCGCAGCTGCGGCAGATCCGCAAATGCAGCCATTGGCTGCCGCTCTTCAGGCACTCCTCGCAGCCGAGCGCGCTCGGCGTGACGTCCTGGATGCCGGCGATGTGGTTGCAGCCTTTTGACATGCGCTCTCTTTGTTTTGGCGCGTTTTCTACGCAGATAAGTCTACGCAATCTGCGCAAGCTTGATTGCTATGCGAACCGGCATCCATCCCGCATCAAGTGCGGGACAGGCCCCGCTTGAAAACGCTTTGTTCTACAGCGCCGGCTTGGCGCTGTCGCCGAGAAAACCGTGCAACGCCGCCACCACCTGCGCGCCCTCGCCGATCGCGCCGCCGACCCGCTTGACCGAGCCCGAGCGCACGTCGCCGACCGCGAACACGCCGGGCACGGTGGTCTCCAACGGCTGCACCGCAACGTTTTGTCCGTCCTGAACGCCGGTCAGCACGAAGCCGGCGCGATCGACCTTGACGCCGCAGCCTTCCAGCCAGCCGGTGGCCGGATCGGCGCCGACGAACAGGAACAGGTTGCGGACATCGAGCGTGTATTCTTCGGGAGACAAGCGGCTGCGCCAACGCACGCGTTCGAGCGTTTCGCTGCCTTCCAGCCCCGACCACCTCGGTGTTGAACATCAATTCGATGTTCGGCGTCGCCTCGATGCGCTCGATCAGATAGCGCGACATGCTGGCGCCCAGGCCGCCGCCGCGGATCATCATGTAGACCTTTCGCGCGTGCCCGGACAGGAACACCGCGGCCTGCCCTGCGGAATTGCCGCCACCGACCAGCACGACGTCCTGGTTGGCGCACAGCCTGGCCTCGACCGGGGAAGCCCAGTACCAGACGCCGCGGCCTTCAAAGCTGTCGAGGTTTTCGATCTCGGGCCGGCGGTAGCGCGCCCCGCTTGCCACCACGATTGATCTTGCGCGCAGGAAGCGCCCGCATTGGGTCGCAAGCTCGAAGGCGCCGCTGCCCTTCGAGCAATCGAGCGACTTGATCGACACCGGGATCAACATTTCCGCGCCGAATTTTTGCGCCTGGCTGAAGGCGCGGCCGGCCAGCGCCTGCCCGGAGATGCCGGTTGGAAATCCCAGATAGTTTTCGATCCTGGCGCTGGCGCCGGCCTGACCGCCATAGGCGCGCGAGTCGAACACCGCCACCGACAATCCTTCGGAGGCCGCATAGACGGCGGTGGCGAGCCCGGCCGGACCGCCGCCGACCACGGCGACATCGTAGAGCTTGTCGGGCCCGTGATGGCCGATCATGCCCATCGCCATCGCAAGCGACGTCTCTGTGGGATTGCGCAGCACGCTGCCGTCGGGACACACCACCAGCGGCAGATCGGCGCGCGAGGCGGAATAGCGCGCGACCAGGTCGGCGGCGTCCTTATCGGTGGCAGGATCGAGCATATGGTGCGGTTGGCCGTTGCGCGCCAAAAAACTCTGCAGCCGCGCCATGTCGCCGAGCGCGGCCGGGCCGATCAGCACCGGGCCGCCGACGCCGCCCTGGATCAGGTTCACCCGGCGCAGGATCAGCGCGCGCATGATGCGCTCGCCGAGATCCGCTTCGGCGACCAAGAGCGCGCGCAATTTCTCCGGCGGAATCAGAAGTGTCTCGACCTCGCCCTCGGCATGGCCGTCGACCAGCGCGACGCGACCGGAAAGCTGGCCGATCTCGGCCAGGAATTGCCCCGGCCCTTGGTCGATGATCGGCGTGACATGGCCGAGGCCGTCGCGCTGGGTGATCGCGATATTTCCCGACAGCACCACGAACATGCCCCGGCCCCGGCTTGCCGGTTTCGAACAGCATTTCGCCGGACTTGTAGACGCGCACCTCGCCGAACCGGCGCATGCGGTCGATCTCGTGCCGGGTCAGCGTCGGAAAGGTTTGTTCAGGGCGTGAAAACGCAAAGGCGGTCGCGTTGAGTGGATTGATCGTGGTGTCGTCTGCGGCCATGTCGATACTCGCATCCCCAAAACGAAAGCCGAACCGGTTACCGGACCGGCCCTTTTCCGTTCGCGTCATCTAGTGCGGCATCGGCGTCTTCGGAAGATGCCGAACCGGCATCGCCGCGGCCGCGCGCCTGCGATTTCCGCCGCTTGAGATTTTCGCGCAGCGCCAGCTTGAGCCGGTCCTCGCGGGAATCCTTTGACGAGGCAATTTTTTGCCCGTCACGCTTGCCTTGATCGTCGCTCATACCGGAATCATTCGAATGCCAGGAACAGTACAAAGATAGACCAATGGCTGCAGCGCTTACACTGGCCACAAGGTTAGAATTTTTCGCGGCGGCAGCCGCGACGCAAGAGGCCATGATTCGGCGGCCTCGAGGCACTGAGGGCCTCCGCCGAGCACCGAGGGAACCGGATCGGCCTGGAATTTGGCCAATTGAGGCGGGTACCGGCGCCTTGGGCTGATTTTGGCCGTTTTGCCCCCTCCGGACCCCTCCCTCGCGCTTGCGCGAGAGGGGTCCTTGTGGCAAGAACCGGCCGCCTGTCGGGGCCTTTTGGGCCAATTCCTTGTTCCCCGGGCATGCTGCCGTAGCTCAGTGGTAGAGCACTCCATTGGTAATGGAGAGGTCGACAGTTCAATCCTGTCTGGCAGCACCATCCCCGCTCATATCACGTGACGTTCCACTGCCGCCGGCCCGTCCCGTTCGGACAAGGGCTCGCGGCATGATTTCAAGGCAGGTTCCGCGCGCCCGCCGCGAAGCGACATCCCGCCCGCGATGCCGATGCCGAGCACGTAAATCCATCCCTCGTGAAAATCGAACAGATGCGAGTTGAAGCGCGAGCTGACGAGGTTCTGCACCACGACGACGAGCCCGATCCAGGCCACCAATCCTTCGCCAGGAAATAACAGGAGATGGCTGAGCCACGCGCGTAGTACCGCAAGCCGGTGCTTTTCGCATTCGCGGCGGGTCGACACGGTCGGACTAGTCACCTACAGAAACGGTACGTCCTTTACGTGCGATTAGGAACTTTACAGGAACGTGGGCCGTTCGCTATGATCGGTTCGATGAGGGGGAGTAGCTCGATGACCAATGATCTGAAGGAACTGATTGAGCGGGCTCGCCGGATTGAGATGACGCCTGACCAACTCGGCGAACAGCGCCGCAGCTTTGCCTACGGCAACACACATATCGAGAACGATCGGATCACGCGCGAGATGGTCGCCGCGCTCGACAAGAAACTGCACTCGGGCGAGTGATAGCAACGTGGCCGATGACCGGCATAGCGTTGCCGAGTCGGCGCCACTTCTCGACGATCCTGACGAAGTTGCGCGGCGCGAGGCTGAGAACGGCATTCGCCAGTTCGATCTCGCGCTGGAAATGATCCGGTCCTTTGTCAAGGAGCCAGAGCGTCCGTTTCGTCTGCGATCGAGTTTGATCCTGAAACTGCATCAAGCGGCTCTTTACGGTATCCATCCGCTTGCAGGGACATGGCGCAATACGAATGTGACTATTCATGGCAGCAAACATCAGCCGCCGGAAGCACCATTCGTATCCGAAGAAATCGAGCATCTGTGCGACTACGTCAACGAGAACTGGTCGAGGACTGCAGTTCATCTCGCTGCATACGTGTTGTGGCAACTCAATTGGATCCACCCGTTTGCCGATGGCAACGGGCGTACCGCCCGAGCCGTGTCGTATGTTGTGATGAGCGCCAAGCTCGATAGTCTGTTGCCGGGCGCCCCGACGATCCCCGAACAGATCGCTGGGAATAAGAAACCTTACTATGACGCGCTCGAAGCTGCCGATCTGCGTCTCACCGAGGGCGAAATAGATGTAAGCGTACTGGAAGACATGCTGGATCGGATGCTGGCGACGCAGCTATTGAGCGCAGCAAAGGAAGCAAAGGGCGAGGCGAAGAGTTCCTTCAAGCCGGACCTATCACTGATCGCTGACGGCAACTGCGTGGCAACTGCTCACGCGCCTGATCCGCAACGTGCGCGGGCGAAAGCTCAACAATTTCAGTTGAAAAGGTCGCGCTCTCGACAGAGCAATCTGTCTGGCAGCACCATCACGCTCACATCGTATGACGTTCCAGCGCCGCCGGTCCGGTCCGTTCGGACGATGGGCTGTGCGATTTCAGGACAGCACGTCCCGCGCCCCGCCACCTTGCGATATCCCGCCCGCGATGCCGACGCCGACGCCGAGCACGTAGATCCATCCCTCGTGAAAATCGAACAGATGCGAGTTGAAGAGCGAGCTGACAACGTTCTGCATGACGACGAGCCCGATCCGGCCCACCAATCGTTCGCCACGAAACAACAGAGATGGCTGAGCCACATCCCGTACAGCACGACTGCGCCGAGCAGCCCCCATTGCACCACGACATTGAGGGTTTGATTGTGAGGGTTGCGGGTCACCTCGGCGGCCACAGCCCCAACCCTGCAAATGGTCCTGCCAATGAACCCGGCGGTCCCGGCGGCGGCTTCGGGCCTTCGGGCGGAGGCGGACCGGGTGGCGGCTTCGGCGGCGGTCCTGGAGGCGGCGGAATGGGCGGCGGCGGACGGCGATAGGAGTAGCCGCCCGGCCGGGCATCATGCGATCACGACATTGGCGGCGGCTTGATCTGGCTCGCGCGGCGTCCTCAGCGAAATGAGCGTCGTGGCGCGATCAATTAAATCCCACCAACTGCCGCGGCGACTTCGACGGCTGGTTCGAATCGGCACGCTTCGCCTCGCTTGCCACAGTCGCGGCATTTTCGTGCACCAGCTTCCGAGTTCAATTCGTGATTGATGAACACGCCGGCGGCGGTGACCATCAGCACGACATAAAAGGCAAACACGCCGCCGACCAACCCCCAGTAAATCTGGCGGGTGTCGGGCATCAGGCTTTCGATTAACCGACGCATGCTGACCTCCTCACGGAACGAATGCAGACCGTATTAACCCGCACCCGACACCCCTAATGTGACGCACTTCACACTTCTCATCCCAAAGCGGAGATCCAGTGACCGGCCCAGAATTGAAAAAACTTCGCAAGGATCTCGGCGAAGCGATCGGCAGACCGCTCACGGTCGCCGACATGGCGAAGCTGTGCGGACTTACGACCGCCGATGGCGCCGACACGGTGCGGAAGTGGGAGGTGACCGGCCCCGCCAACCCGGCGCGCGAGCTGTTTCGTATTCTGGCGATGGCCAGCGACCGCTACCCGATCCTCGAGATGTTCAACGTGTTCGACCGCCATGATGTCGACCCGAAAGATCGTCCCGCGCGCCGGCAGGCCTTTCGCGAGCAGATGCGCGACGACGTCCGGCGCCGGCTTGGTTAAGCAGGGATGAACAGGTGAAGACCTGGTTAAGAAAGGCTTTCACGGGGCGCGCGCGGGCTGGCGAAATTAAGCCTTTCTTCACCCCCGATTAGGGCGCCGTTAAGCACAAGAAAACGTTTGTTCGCCAACGGGTTGGGTTGTCGATCGCTGTCGCGAGGGAGTGACAGCATTTTATTCAAATGCTGTCTAACTGAACGCCGTGGATGGCGCCCGCACGTGGTGTCTCCAGACCAATTCCCGGAGACCAGATCGATGAAGAAGTTCCTGCTCGCAACCACGGCCGTCGCAACCCTTGGTGCGATCGCGCCAGCAAATGCCGCCGACATCGGCGCCCGCCCCTACTACAATAACGCGCCGGCCTACGCGCCGATCTACAACTGGACCGGCTTCTATATCGGCGGTCATGTCGGCGGCGCCTTCTCAGGCAGCAACAATTTCAACGGCCTCGTACTCAGCGACAACAGCGCCCGCCTGATGGGTGGCCTGCAGGCCGGCGGCGACTGGCAGTTCGCGCCGAACTGGCTGATCGGTGTCGAGGGCCAGTATTCGTGGCTTGGCAACAACCAGCTCAACGCGACCTTCCCGGGCGGCCTCGTCTACCGGAATGACCAGCGCGCGATCGCTTCCATCACCGGCCGCGTCGGCTACACGTGGGGACCGGGCCTGGTCTATGTCAAAGGCGGCTACGCCTATTCCGACAACAACGAGACCGTGACCCTTGGCGGCGTGCCTATCAGCTTCGCGCTCGATCACACTCATCGCGACGGCTACACCGTCGGCGCTGGCGTCGAATACATGTTCGCCCAGAACTGGTCGGCCAAGGCCGAATATCAATACTACAACTTCGGCGATAGCCGCTTCGTGGCCCCCGTTGCGCTGGTTCCGTTTGGCACGTTCCACAATGACGAACATACGGTCAAGATCGGCGTCAACTACCGCTTCAATCTCGCCGCGCCCGTCGCCGCGCGGTACTGATCCAGCCGCATCAAGATGGAAAAAAGCCGGCCTCGCGCCGGCTTTTTTTGACTCTGATCTTGCTTGCGCATGACGTCTGCGTCGCCGGTGAGGTCATTCAAATTCCGGCGCACGGAAGAAACAATGCCAACTGAGCGTCGTCAGCCGAAATCGCACAAATCCTTCCGGTTTTCCCGATTTTATTAACCGGGTAGCGCGATACTGCCGCGCGAGGGATCATCCAGGGGTAGTGAATACGGGGCACGGGCAATGGCGATTCGATTCAAGTTCGGCAAACTGAATTTCAAAGGCGTGCGCTTTCCGCAGATGGGCATCAGGAGCAGCCTGTTTGCAGCGTTTGCGATCATCGCCGGCATGGCGATCGTGATCAGCGCCGGCGCCGGCATGGTGCTGCGGCAGCTCGGCGACACGATGGTGGACTTAAGCGGACGCGACATTCCCCGTCTTGCCGCCAGCCTGAAATTGTCGGCGCAGAGCGCGAGCCTTGCCAGCCAGGGACCGGCGGTGCTTGCCGCTCGCAGCGAGGAAGCGTTGAAGGAGCGCACCCAGAAGGTGAAGGAAACGCAGACGCTGGCGCTGCAAAAGCTCGGCGAGATCATCGAGATGGGCGCCGACAAGACGGTGGTCGCAGCACTGACCGAGACGGTCAAGAACATCGACGACATGATCAAGAGCCTGGGATCGGCCGCGCGTGAGCGGCTCGACGCCGCGGCCCTGCATGAGAAGCAGTATGATGCGTTGCGCGGGGCGCAGGCCGCTTTCGTCGCCGCAGCAGGCCCCTCGATGCTGGACGCCCAGAACTCGGGTCAACGCCATTCTCGGGTCCGCCACGCTTTCCGTCAGCGACGCCAACGAAGCGGTGCAGACCTTCGGTCAGCTCGGCAATGTCGTCGCCAGCGGCAATCTTGCTGCCGCCGACTTGAGCGCGGCGCTATCGGCAAACGACGGCGACAAGCTGGACGACATCCAAAAGGAATTCAAGTCGGCGCAGGGACGCCTGCGGACCAACCTCGATCTGTTGCACGAAGACCAGGGAACCAAAGCGCTGCGCGATGCCGCTGAAAAGCTGCTCGCGCTGGGCACTGGCAAGACCGGCGTGTTCAACCTGCGCCAGAAAGAGTTCGACGCCAGCGACTACGGCGAGACCATTCTCGAGGAAACCCGCAAGCTCAATGTCGGTCTCGATATCAGCGTGCAGCAACTGGTCGACGGCGTGCGCAAGGAGACCGACGCCTCGACCTGGCATGCGCGCGAGCAGATTTCGTTCGACACCATGGTGATGCTCGCACTTGGCGTAGCGACGCTGGTCGGCTCCGTGCTGTTCGTCTGGCTCTATGTCGGCCGCAACATCCTGCGACGGATCCGCAGCCTGCAGCGCTCGATGCAGCTTTTGTCCGACGGCGACCTCGAATCGGAGATCTATCAGAGCCACCAGAGCGACGAGATCGCCTCGATGGCGAACGCGCTGCAGGTGTTCCGCGAGAGCATGCTCGAGGGCCGTTCGCTGTCCGCCCACCAGGACAAGGACCGCATCGTCAAGGCCGAGCGCGCTTCGCGCATGGAAGCACAGATCGTCGGATTCGAATCCACGGTCAGAACCGCGCTCGACAGCCTGCAGGGCGCGGCGAACTCGATGCAGACGACGGCACAAAGCATGTCGGCGACCGCCGACCAGTCCAGCGCGCTGGTCAGTGCGGTGGCTGCCGCCGCCGAGCAAACCTCGGTCAACGTGCAAACGGTGTCCGCCGGCACCGAGGAGCTCTCTTCGTCGATCAACGAGATCAGCCGCCAGGTCGTCACCTCGGCGGAAATCGCCCGCAAGGCAGTGAACGAGGCCGGCCAGACCGACTCGACGATGCAGGGCCTCGCCGACAACGCCGGGCGCATCAGCGTGGTGGTCGACCTGATCCAGACCATCGCCTCGCAGACCAATCTGCTCGCGCTCAACGCCACCATCGAGGCCGCGCGCGCCGGCGAGGCCGGCCGCGGATTCGCGGTGGTCGCCTCCGAAGTGAAGAGCCTCGCCAACCAGACCGCGAAGGCCACCGACGAAATCCGTCAGCAGATCGTCAGCATGCAGACGGTGACGACCTCGGCGGTGTCGGCGATCCGCAACATCAGCAATACAATCGGCGAGATCAACGACGTCACCACCGCGATCGCGGCCGCCGTCGAAGAGCAGGGCGCGGCGACGCGCGAGATTGCGCGCAACATCCAGCATGCGGCCGGCGGAACCAGCGAAGTCTCCAGCAACATCGTCGGCGTCAGCAGCGCCTCCTCGGAAGCCGGCGCCGCCGCCAGCGAGGTGCTGAGCGCGTCCGGCGCCCTGCGCCGGGAAGCCGACGTGCTGCGGGCGGAGATCGACGCGTTCCTGTCGAACATCCGGGCGGCGTAGAGCCGCGACAGCGTCATTCCGGGGCGGTGCGAAGGATCGAACCCGGAATCTCGAGATTCCCGGGTTCTATGCTTCGCATAGCCCCGGAATGACGGCTCCACCCCCATGTGTTTTAAACAAAGCCACACCTGTTTTTCGGCTGGCGCGGCGCCGCGTGTCCCGCTAAGTCGGTAGCATGCATTCGAAAACCGACAGCGTGCAGTCCTCCGCGGAGGCACTGCGATACCCCTGGGAAAACCACCCCGGCCCGGACCAGGTCGTCGAGGTGATGCCGGGCGTCTTGTGGGTGCGGCTGAAACTGCCGTTCCGGCTCAACCACGTGAACATCTATCTGCTGGCCGACGGCGACGGCTGGGCGATGGTGGATTCCGGTTTCGGCAACGAGGAATCGATCGCGGCCTGGACCACGCTGTTCGAGGGCCCCCTCAGGCATGTGAAGGTCTCGCGCCTGATCGTGACCCATTCGCATCCCGATCACGTCGGCCTTGCTGGGTGGATCGTCGAACGCTTCGGCTGCCCGCTTTACATGTCGCAGGTCGAGTATTTGCAGTCGGTCTATCACCAGAACCGCGGCACCGCCGAGCGGCTCGACGCCCAGCGGCTGTTCTTCCGCCGCCACGGCATGGACGAGAGCCTGACCGACAATCTGCTCAGCCGCGGCCAGGATTATCTGAAGCGGGTTTCAGTGCTGCCGCCGTCCTACCGCCGCATCTCGCATGGCGACGACATCGTGATCGGAACCCGGCGCTTCAAGGTGATCACCGGCGGCGGCCATGCGCTCGACCAGGTGATGCTGTATTGCGCCGACGACAAATTGTTCCTGTCCGCCGACCAGGTGTTGAGCAAGATCTCGCCCAATGTCAGCGTCTGGGCGGTCGAGCCCGGAGCAGAATTCGCTCGGCGAATATCTGGCCTCGCTCGCCAGCCTCACCACCTCGCTGCCCTATGACCTGCTGGTGCTGCCCGGCCACGGCGTACCGTTCTACGGCATGAAGACCCGCATCAAGCAGCTCGCCGATCACCACGAGGACCGCTGCCGGCTGATCGCCGAGGCCTGCCGGGTCATTCCGCAGACCTCGAAGGAACTGGTGCCGGTCGTATTCCACAAGCACGTCTTGGACGTCCACCAGATGGGCTTTGCGGCGGGCGAACTGATCGCCCACGTCAACTACATGCTGGTCGAGGGCCGCCTGACCTCGGAAGTGACCGACGGCGTGCTGCGGTTCCGGACGACCTGACGCCCGCACAGTTCGACGCAGGTCGAACTAATCCATAGCTATTAGACCAAAAAGGGCGCACGGTACCCGACCATGCAAGTCCCCATGCGGTGCCGAACCAACTTGCCTGTTCAAGTCTTACAGGGCTGCGGCATCGGTCTGGCGCAGTCATGGTGACGCTGTCGGCCCTGCTGTTCGAGAACGGACTGCCCAATCTTCCGGTGCTGCTGATCGAGCCGCACCGTAATCCCGACGGGGTTTGGCGCATCAAGTTCAACTATGAGACCAGCGAACCGCTTTCCATGAGTTCGGTCCAGGCATCGACGATGGCTGGTTTTCTTCACGAGATGGGCGAAGCCGAATTGGCTGACGAGATCGACGACGCGTTGAAAAGTGCGGCGCGCTATTCGTCCATGTAAATCTCTGCGTTCGATTTATTGCATCATCAACAAATCCAGAGGAGATCGGCATGCCCAAAGGCGAGCAAAAAGGCAATCGGGAATCCAAGAAGCCGAAAAAAGAGAAGATCAAGACCATCGCTGCGGCGCCAAGCCAGAAGACCGCGGGATGGCAACCGACGTTCGGCTCCGGCAAGAAGAAATAGCAAGCATCCGATGTGCTGTTCGGCGGGTGCCTTTGATGGCACGCGGGCCTGCGGTACTTCGCTTGCGGCGTTACACGACCGGTAGTTGGAACCGATTGGCCTACGGCTTCTTCGGACGCGATTGTTTTTGATTACGGACATACGCCGGGCAATTCGGCCCCGAGGAAATTCGATGAAAGAGATTTTCGCCGTATTGGCGCTGTGCGCATTCGCGCAAAGCGCGCTCGCCGCCAGCCCGGAATGCCGGGCGATTTCAAGTACGAGCGCGCGGCTCGCCTGCTACGACGCGGCGTCGCCTCCGAAGACCGAGAAGCCCGTATTGGTTGAGAAAGAAGTCCCGCGCGGGGCCTACAAGGACCCATTCGTCGCCGAAGATGCCCGGACCACCGCGAAGTTGAACAGTATCTGTCGCGGCTGTTGAACCATGCGGAGGCACGATCGCTCCGCTTTCTCGCGGACGGTGTGAAAGGACTTTAGTGGCCAAACTAGTCTGACTATCAAATCGTTACGTTTCAGCGGAAACCCGGGCATTGGCGCGCCAACATCACGCCGATTGCTCCGCCAGCCACGATCACGCGAGGTCCGGCGGTCCGGGGGTTTGTGACGTCGGAAGACAGCAGTTCCGAAGAAAACGCCGTTATCGCCGCAGGTCGCGCGATCCGAGAACTGGAACCGTAGCCGGGACATTCTTGCGACAACGCCTATCGTGCCGGCTTTTTGGCTGGCGATTTTCCGGTTCGCAGCCTGCCCGTCTTGTGCACCTTCGAGCGGGCTTCCACCAACCCTTCACGGAAACCGGGGAAGTGAGCCAACGCCGTGCTGGCGGCGAGCCCGAAAAAGCTGGAGCGGCTCATGCCGAGTTCGGTCGCGCGCTTGTCGACCTGGCGGATCAGGCTTTTCGGTAAATAGACGTTGACCCGCTCCGAGGGGTCCGGCGGGTCGACGCCGACGATAAAATAGGCCAGGAAGTCGCAGCCCTTGGGCAACAAGATCCGTTCCAGCGGCGTCGGCTGCGGCAGCGGCAGGTCATGCTCCGCCATCACGTCAACCGCCTGCGCCAGCCTGTTTTCCGCCTTCTCGATGGCGAGCTCCTGCGACCTTCCCCCGCGATGCAGCCGGAAAATCGGGAAACCAGGCGCCGAACGTTCCCTTCGGACCGCGCTCCAGCACCGCCGGATAAAGCCGTCTTTTCATTTGGCCTCTTCGAGCTGGTTTTATTTAACACACCATAATGTGTTTAATCGCACACCATCCTAGCACCGCCGTGACCGGCCCGAAAGATGGCTGGTGCGAAAGATGGCTGGGACGAAAGGCATCCGATGGACCGGCAGGACGAACTCGCCATCATCAGGGCGGCCTACGCCAAACAGATCCTGGCCCTCGTGGAGATCGACGATCGCAGGCTCGATGCCGCGTTCGCAGCCATTCGCCGCGAGGATTTTCTCGGTCCCGGTCCATGGCCGATCCTGCGCCGGCTCGAGGGCCGCGTGTATGTTCCACACCCGACGCCGATCCGGTCTATCTCTACACCAACGACCTCGTCGGCATCGTGCCTGAACGGCATATCAACAATGGGCAGCCCTCGTTGCATGCGCACCTGATCCACGAGGCGTCGCCGGCCGCGGGCGACCACGTCGTGCATGTCGGCACCGGTACCGGCTATTACACCGCAATCCTTGCGCATCTCGCCGGATCATCGGGCCGGGTCACCGGCATAGAGTACGATCCCGACCTTGCCGCGCGTGCCAAAGCCAACCTCGCGCCGTTTGCCAATGTCGACCTTGTCGAGGGCGACGGCGGCCTGGTCGCGTTCGATCCCGCCGACGTCATCTACGTCAATGCCGGCTGCACGCGGCCGGCCGACAACTGGCTCGACCGCCTCAAGGATGGCGGGCGGCTGATCCTGCCGATGACGTCGGACCAGGGTTTTGGCGCAGAATCGCTGGCGAAGATCGCGAGCGCCGGCGCGGTGTTTCGGATCGAGCGGCGCGCTAACGATTATTTCGCGAACTGGATTTCGGCGGTTGCGATCTTTCGCTGCGCCGGAAGCCGCGACGAGGCGTCGGAGCGCGCGCTGGCCAAGGCGTTTGCGAAGGGGGGCTGGCAGAAGGTCACCCGCCTCTATCGCGATCAGGAAATTCCGCCGAAGCGTTGCTGGGTGCGAGGGCCGATGGATGGTGTCTCGCTTACGATTGACGGGCCGCGGCCCCACGGAGCCTGCGCGAGCAACCATGGCTTTTGGGCAAAAAAAGGTGCACGATCTTTAAAGGCAAGTCCTCATGTCGCGGCACAAACTTCCATGTTCAGGCCTCAGGGCTGCGGCGGTGACGATCGCAGGTTCATCAACAAACCCGAGGGGAGAGCGGCATGGCCAAAGGCGAGCAGAAGAGCAATCGGGAAGCCAAGAAACCGAAGAAGGAGAAGATCAAGACCATTGCCGCGGCGCCAAGCCAGAAGACCGCGGGATGGCAGCCGAACGTCGGCAACGACAAGAAGAAATAGCGGTCGGCCAGCGTCAGCCGCCTGACGCGCATCCTGCGTGGATGTCCGCGCCATCTGCCACGACCGCAAAATATCCGCTAGCACGTTGATCGAAATCAAGATTTTCCCGACCTCGGGTGCATGCCGGAGGCCCGTTCAAATGTGGTATTCCGCATAGACATCAAAGCTGGAAAGGCTCTAAAAACAAATCTGGCCGCTCCGGCCGGTTCCGTTCCGGGTCTTTCGATGGATTACAACAAATTCTTCAGCGCCGCCCTCAACCGCCTGCATGACGAGCGGCGCTACCGTGTTTTTGCCGATCTCGAGCGGATCGCCGGCCGCTTCCCGCACGCGGTCTGGCACTCGCCGAAGGGCAAGCGCGACGTCGTGATCTGGTGCTCCAACGATTACCTCGGCATGGGCCAGCACCCCAAGGTGGTCGGCGCCATGGTCGAGACCGCCACCAGAGTGGGCACCGGTGCCGGCGGCACCCGCAACATCGCCGGCACCCATCATCCGCTGGTGCAGCTCGAACAGGAACTGGCTGATTTGCATGGCAAGGAAGCCTCCCTGCTGTTCACCTCGGGCTATGTCTCGAATCAGACCGGCATTGCGACCATCGCAAAGCTCATTCCGAACTGCCTGATCCTGTCGGATGCGCTCAACCACAATTCGATGATCGAAGGCGTCCGCCAAGCCGGCTGCGAGCGCCAGATCTTCCGCCACAGCGACATGGCGGATCTGGAAGACCTGCTCATTGCCGCCGGCCCCGACCGGCCGAAGCTGATCGCCTGCGAGAGCCTCTATTCGATGGACGGCGACGTCGCGCCGCTCGCCAAAATCTGCGATCTCGCCGAGAAGTATGGCGCAATGACCTATGTCGACGAAGGTCCATGCGGTCGGCATGTGCGCCGCGCGGCGGCGACGATAGCCCAGCGCGACGGCGTGCGCGTACCGTCGACGTCCTCGACCGCTTCCCCGCCAAAGCGTTGGCTGCCTCGGCGGCTGTCCGGGCAGGCGGACGCGCTGCCATCGATGCCGTGCGCCTGCTGCACGGCTTCATCTCCCGCCGCGCTGTCCCGGCGATCTGCTCGGCGACGGCTCGATCCGCCACCTGAAAACCCTGGCGCTCGAAGTCAAGCGCACCAGGAAGCTTCGCCGCACGCTCAAGGCGATCCTCAATGCCGCCGGCCTGCGCGGTGATGTCGAACGACACCCATATCGTGCCGCTGTTCGTCGGCGATCCCGAAAAGTGCAAGCGGGCGTCCGACCTGCTGCTCGAGGAGCACGGCATCTACATCCAGCCGATCAACTACCCCACGGTGGCCAAGGGCACCGAACGCCTGAGGATCACGCCCTCGCCGTACCACGATGACGGCCTGATCGACGGCCTCGCCGAGGCGCTGCTGCAGGTCTGGGAACG
>CAVZGZ010000041.1:0-25307 GCA_963774775.1 uncultured Alphaproteobacteria bacterium | reverse complement strand
TCCGAACCTCTGTTTTCTGCTTCAATCGGTACGGCTGACCGCCGCGCCGCGACTGCAGAAACAATCCGGAACGGGAACACCGGTTCCTATGCGCCAAAGTGGGAAATTTTCGGATTTTCGAGGAACCAAATCGCCGCCGGCCCGCAAAAACGGGGCTGACGAAGCCACGGGATAAAACCTGTCAAAACGGCCGGACAGGCCCTATATGGCCTTCAATCCCTGCTATGAAGGCTCCCCTTTACCGCCCCACGGTGCCATCGTCGGGCCAAGACAATTCGCCGATATGACCGAGCCGAGCAAATTGCCCCATCACGGCGTCCCCGAGCACCAGCCCGCGGCTGGCGGCATCGCCGCGCGTGCGCGGGCCTCGGCGGCGCCGCAATATCTCATCAGGCCTCAATCCCGAGCAGCGCGACGCGGTCGTGACGCTGGATGGCCCCGTGCTGGTGCTGGCCGGCGCCGGCACCGGCAAGACCCGCGTGCTGACCACGCGAATCGCCCACATCCTGAGCCAGGGCCGGGCCCGGCCGCACGAAATCCTCTCGGTGACCTTCACCAACAAGGCCGCGCGCGAGATGAAGCTGCGGCTCGGCCAGATGCTGGGCCAGGCGGTCGAAGGCATGCCGTGGCTCGGCACCTTCCATTCGATCGGCGGGCGCATTTTGCGTTTTCATGCCGAACTGGTGCAGCTCAAATCCAATTTCACCGTGCTCGACGTCGACGATCAGGTGCGGCTGCTGAAGCAACTGCTGCAAGCCGAGAACATCGACGACAAGCGCTGGCCGGCGCGAATGCTGGCCGGATTGATCGACGGCTGGAAGAACCGCGGCCTGACGCCGGCGCAGGTGCCGGCGGGCGAAGCCGCGGTGTTCGGCAACGGCAAGGGCGGAAAACTCTACGCCAGCTACCAGGAGCGGCTGAAGATCCTCAACGCCGCCGATTTCGGCGATCTGCTGCTGGAGAACATCCGCCTGTTCCGCGAACACCCCGACGTGCTCCGGCAATATCAGAGCCGATTCAAGTTCATCCTGGTGGACGAATATCAGGACACCAACGTCGCGCAGTATCTGTGGCTGCGATTGCTGTCGCAGGCGCCGTCGAGGCCGGGCGTGCCGCTATCTGCCGTCATTCCGGGGCACACTCGATTCTCCCGTCATTCCGGGGCGCGTCGAAGACGCGAACCACGATGTGCAATCGCACATCGGGAATCTCGAGATAAAGAGGACTCATCTCGAGATTCCGGGTTCGCACCTGTCGGTGCGCCCCGGAATGACGGCGGAGATATCGCGCCTACGACGCCTGCCATGACGCCCCCCAAAAACATCTGCTGCGTCGGCGACGACGACCAGTCGATCTATGGCTGGCGCGGCGCCGAGGTCGACAACATCCTGCGCTTCGAGCACGATTTTCCCGGCGCGAAAGTCATCCGGCTGGAGCGCAATTATCGCTCCACCGGCCACATCCTCGCCGCCGCCTCGCATCTGATCGCTCACAACGAAGGACGGCTCGGCAAGACGCTGCGCACCGAGGACGTCGACGGCGAAAAGGTCACCGTGACCGGCTCCTGGGATTCGGAAGAGGAAGCCCGCGCCATCGGCGAGGAGATCGAGGAGCTGCAGCGCGCGGGCGAAAACCTCAACGATGTCGCGATCCTGGTGCGGGCCTCGTTCCAGATGCGCGAGTTCGAAGATCGTTTCGTCACGCTCGGCCTGCCCTATCGCGTGATCGGTGGTCCCCGGTTCTACGAGCGCGCCGAAATCCGCGATGCGCTGGCGTATCTGCGTACGATCAACTCACCCGCCGACGATCTCGCCTTCGAACGCATCATCAACGTGCCCAAGCGCGGGCTTGGCGATGCCACCGTGCAGATGCTGCACGACCACGCCCGCAAGCGCCGCATTCCCCTGTTCGAGGCGGCGCGTGCCGTGGTCGAAACCGACGAGTTGAAGCCGAAAGCGCGCGGCAGCTTGCGCGGTCTGGTCCAGCAATTCGACCGCTGGCGCGCGCAGCGCGAGGTGACGTCGCATACGGAATTGGCCGAGATCGTGCTCGACGAGAGCGGCTACACCGAGATGTGGCAGAAGGATCGTTCCGCGGACGCCGCCGGCCGGCTGGACAACCTCAAGGAACTGGTGCGCTCGATGGAGGAGTTCGAGAACCTGCAAGGATTCCTCGAACATATCTCGCTGGTGATGGACCGCGACGGCGGCGCCGACGAGCAAGCCGTATCGCTGATGACGCTGCATTCCGCCAAGGGCCTGGAATTCGACAATGTGTTCCTGCCCGGCTGGGAGGAAGGCCTGTTTCCGAGCCAGCGCACGCTCGACGAACAGGGCCGCGCCGGCCTCGAGGAAGAGCGTCGGCTCGCCCATGTCGGACTCACCCGCGCCCGCCGCCGCGCAAAACTCTATTTCGCCACCAACCGCCGCATCCACGGCACCTGGTCGACCACGATCCCGTCGCGCTTCCTCGACGAACTGCCGGCGCACAATGTCGAGATCACGGAATCCAAGGGCGGCTCCGGCTGGGGCGGCTCGGGCGGCTACGGCCCCTCGCGCTTCGACAATGTGGAATCCTTCGGCTCGAGCTACACCACGCCGGGCTGGCAGCGCGCCCAGGCCAACCGTGCCCGCAACCAGAACCGCGGCGGGTCGGACAGGGGCGGCTTTGAGGAAAGCCAGTCGTCATTCTCAGGCTCGCGCAGCGATGCCTCAGGCTCGCGCAGCGATGCCAGCTCGCGCAGCGATGCCTTCTCGCGCACCAAGCGCGGGCCGATGGTGATCGAAGGCGAACTGGTGGCGAAATCAACCGGCACCAATTCGGAATTCTCGCTCGATGACCGGGTGTTTCACCAGAAATTCGGCTACGGCAATGTCGTGAAGGTCGACGGCAACAAGCTCACCATCGCGTTCGAGAAGGCCGGCGAGAAAAAGGTGGTCGATAGTTTTGTGGAGCGGGCGTAGCGTTTTGCTTAACCCGGTCTGGCCGCGGCGCTGCTCCCTGGAGGACAGCTATTTAGGGGATGCGTCATGCCTTCCGAACCACGCTCACCCCGCCTCGCGGTTCTGATCGACGCCGACAACGCTTCGGCAAAGATCGCGGAGGGACTGTTCGAGGAGATCGCCAAGATAGGCGAGGCAAGCGTCCGTCGCATTTACGGCGATTTCTCCGATCCCCGCTCGAAGAGCTGGGCGGAAAAGCTGTCCAGATACGCCATCATACCGCAACAGCAGTTTGCCTATACGACCGGAAAGAATGCATCCGACATCACGCTAGTGATCGATGCGATGGACCTGTTGCATAGCGGCCGGTTCGACGGATTTTGTCTTGTTTCGTCGGACAGCGATTTTACCCGTCTCGCCGCACGTATCCGCGAGCAAGGCGTCGACGTCTTCGGGTTTGGCGAGCAGAAAACCCCCGAGAGCTTTCGGCAGGCCTGTCGAAAGTTTGTCTACACCGAGAATCTGCTCAACGGCAGCGCCAGCAACAAGGATGCCGTCCCGGCTGTGGTTCCTCTGCAGCCCGCCAGCGCGGCGGTGCCCATCATCAAGAAGGTGATTGCACAGATGGAGAGCGAGGACGGCTGGGTTCCTCTGGGAGAAGTCGGAGGGCGGCTTTCCAACCTCGCGTCCGACTTCGATCCCAGAACCTTCGGCTTTCGAAAGCTCAGCGACCTCGTGCGAAAGACGAATTCATTCGAGATCGAGCGACCGAAAGGCGGCTTGATGCGCATTCGCATCAAGCCTGCGACCGAATTACTCGCAAAATCGAAGATTCCCGGAAAAACTGCTCCGACGTGACGCGGCGCTCCGCGGGGACAAGGATTAGGAGTTCGCGATGTCGCATTACATCGCATTGATCCATCAAGACGCAGTCAGTGCGTAGGCTGGGTAGAGCGCAGCGAAACCCATCAACCTCGGCACAATGATGGTGTCGCTTTGCTCCACCCATCCTACGATCCTTCAACGCTACCCGACGGGCAAATCAAAAAATTGCTGTCCAGCCCTGTCGCGAAAAATATTCCCCCTTCCGCCGTCGGGCAAATCACTGGTTTAACTCCGCGCGTCTCACCCACTGAGGGGCGGATCGCGATCGTCACGAACGCGGGATGGGATGCGGTGGACGCGAAGGCTGCGACTGACGAGCGTGGCTGAAGCGGACGGCGAAGTCGTGTGGTTCTGGCGCCCCGATGCTGGCGTCAAGTTTTGCGGAGTGATCCGCGAAGCGACGGTGACAACAAAGCCGGTCACCGAGGAGAGCGCGATATAAGCCGTAAAACCATTGCGCGGGGAAGGCCGGAGTTGCCTCCGCTGAACCTGTATGCTCGTGTGCGTTTTCTTTTGTGCAGCTTGCACACGAGACCGCGGGTGCAGCGCGCACCCGGTCTTCCCTGCTCCCTCTTCGGGGGGAGAATGTTTTGCAAACCTCGCGCAAATCATGCGGCGAGAAGGCGAAGGTGTATTTTGAATGAAAATGAACTGGACCATTCACTAGCTGTCATCGCCCGGCTCGAGCCGGGCGACGAAGTGGGAGGGGTTGTTCGAAACTTCAGAAAAACGGTGTGCCGTCAGCCGCGGCTTGCCGAGCGCTGGCCCGGCGAATCATCCGCCAATTTCCAGCAGCTGGCGGCGGCCTCGTTCGCAGGCGCGGTACCCCCTACTTTTACTCCACTACCGTGGCGCCGGAGCCCTTGACCAGCGGCGACTTCATCGTATCAGATGAAACCATGATCCGGGGTCTTTCAACATTGTTCGTGCTGCTGATCGCCGCGCCGTCCCTGGCAGCGGCGCAGACGATAAGCTTCGGCGACGCCGCGGCGATGCTGGGCAAGAGCTGCGCGCCCGATATCGACGCCACCTGCCGCGGCGTCAATCTGGATTCCACCCGTCTGAAGGATTGCCTTTACCGCAACCAGGACACCACGTCGGCCCAGTGCAAGGCCGACTATCCCAGGGCGTTGGACGCGATCCAGAAGCACATTGCGGCACGCGCCAATGTCGGGCGGCAATGCGAGTACGAAATCGTCAAGAAGTGCAGCGGCAAGGCCAAGGAAGCGCCAAAGGCGCTGCCCTGCCTGCTCGGCATCAGCAACCTCACCGCCCGATGCAGCCAGGCGATCGGCGACGCCGGATATAAGACAGAGAGCGACATCGTCACCAGGCTGAGCGGTCTGGAAACACCGGCGGATCTGAATATAGCCACGCTGCGCCAGCAAGTCGCAGAGAGATCGAAATCGCGGGGCAAGAACGAGCCCCCGCCGCAGAAGCGGTCGCCGATTGCCCCCGAGCTGACCAAGCTGCCGAGCTTCAACGTCGATATCCAGTTCGACACCGACACACCGATCGTCCGCCCGGAATCCTATCAGGCGGTCGGACAGATCGCCGACGCGCTGGTCAATGTCACGCTGCTGCCATACCAGTTCCTGATCGTCGGCCATATCGACGCAACGGGAAGGCGCGAGGATAACGCGGTTCTCAGCCAGCGGCGGGCGGATGCGGTCCGCGACGTCCTGGTCAACACCTTCAAGATCTCGTCGAAGCGGCTGCTGTCGGTGGGGCTGGGCGAGGAACAACTGCTCGACCCCGCGCGTCCCAACGCACCCGTCAACAGGCAGCTGCAGATCATGACGGTGGCCAAAATGCCTGAGCAGAGCGAGCAGCCCGCCGCACCAAAAGGCGCGCCTGCAACGGCGAAAAAGCCGGCGAAAAAAAGATAATCGTCAGTTTTCCGAAGCGGGTGTAAGCTGCCTCGATGAATTTGCTGGTGAGGCAGCGGATTTGTTCGATCGGTGGCAGTCCAAAAAGATCGCATCCTCGGCCACGGATATGCCGGGCGGCTTCCTTGTTCCCCATGTCTTCCTTGAATATCTGGACAAGCGCGTTCCGCAGTATCTTGCCGATACCGATCAGGGCAAACTGATCTACCCGGCCTGCAAGCGAACGCCGTCCGACGTAGATGGCGACATCAGCCACATCTGGGATCACACGCGGCTGGAGGCGATGCGCTATGTGATGGCGGTGCCGGGGCGCAAGTTCGAATTGCTGAGCGAACCCGCCTGCCAGATCGACATGATCGACGCTTATCTCCTGCAGCGCC
Source organism: uncultured Alphaproteobacteria bacterium (assembly GCA_963774775.1). Classification (GTDB taxonomy): domain Bacteria; phylum Pseudomonadota; class Alphaproteobacteria; order Rhizobiales; family Xanthobacteraceae; genus Bradyrhizobium. The sequence goes on along the minus strand of CAVZGZ010000041.1, from coordinate 19,211 downwards.
CGCACGAAAAAACCGTGATCGATTTCACCGGCACCGCAACGGCCGATTTCGCCATCGCCATCCTGGCAGGCCTCAACTGGCTGACCCATTGCGCTCAACTCGCCGGCGTCGATCCCGCGCAGCAGTCCGGCACGATCCGCCATTTCAGAAGGCTCGTTACGCTGGCGCAGCAATGGTGGCTGCACGAAGGCGCCGCCGAGCGCTGTCGCCAGATGCTGACACGCGGAGAGCAGCCGCCGCTGATGTTGTATTTGATATGGTCCGAATATACGCGGCTCTCGAAGCCGATCGCCGCCGCCGCCATTTTTGGACCGTCGATCGGCCGGTCCGGGAAACGGGCCGCCCTACCCGCCGAACTCGTATCCCGCGTTGAAGCCGCGCATGATCCGAGGGATTTATCAGGTTAGGATTGCCTTGCACCGATTGCGGAACAACGCCGGCGTCCCTATCTAACCTTGCCCGCCACTCTTGATGGCTCTGGCTGGCCGCAGTGCCGCTTTAGTCCTCGCGGCATTTTCAATTCAGACCTTCAAGCCCCCGCCATGCCGCCTGTCATCTCCGTCTCCAATCTCTCGAAAGTCTACGGCTCCGGCTTCAGGGCGCTCAATGGCGTCAATCTCGACATCGTCAGCGGCGAGATCTTTGCGCTGCTGGGCCCGAACGGCGCCGGCAAGACCACGCTGATCAGCATCATCTGTGGCATCGCCAATTTGAGCGAGGGCCGTGTCACCGTCGGCGGCCATGACATCAACAAGGATTATCGCGCGGCGCGCTCGCTGATCGGGCTGGTGCCGCAGGAACTGCACACCGACGCATTCGAAACGGTATGGGCGACCGTCAGCTTCAGCCGCGGCCTGTTCGGCAAACCGAAGAACCCTGCCCATATCGAGAAGGTGCTGAAGGACCTGTCGCTGTGGGACAAGAAGGACAACAAGATCGTCACGCTGTCCGGCGGCATGAAGCGCCGCGTGATGATCGCAAAGGCGCTGTCGCACGAACCGCAGATCCTGTTCCTCGACGAGCCGACCGCAGGCGTCGATGTCGAGCTGCGCAAGGGGATGTGGGAAGTGGTGCGCACGCTGCAAAAATCCGGCGTCACCATCATCCTGACCACACATTACATCGAGGAAGCGGAGGAGATGGCCGACCGCATCGGCGTCATCAACAAGGGCGAGATCATCCTGGTTGAGGACAAGGCGACGCTGATCCAGAAGCTCGGCCAGAAACGGCTGACGCTGCATCTGCAAAGCCAGATCGCGGCGGTCCCGCCCGAGCTTGCCGGCTATAACCTCGAACTATCAGACGGTGGCTGCCAGGTGACCTATAATTACGACACCAAGGGCGACCGTACCGGCATCACCAGCCTGCTCAGCGACCTCCGCACTGCCGGCATCCGCATTTCGGACCTCGATACCAAGCAGAGCTCGCTGGAAGACATCTTCGTCAGCCTGGTGAGGGCGCCATGAACTTCCGGGCAATCCGCGCGATCTATCTGTTCGAAATGGCGCGCACCTGGCGCACGCTGCTGCAGAGCATCGTCTCGCCGGTGGTATCGACGTCGCTGTATTTCGTGGTGTTCGGCGCCGCGATCGGCTCGCGCATCACATCCGTTGAAGGCGTCAGCTACGGCACCTTCATCGTGCCGGGGCTCGTGATGCTGTCGGTCCTGACGCAGAGCATCGCCAACGCGTCGTTCGGCATCTACTTCCCGAAATTCGTCGGCACCATCTACGAAATCCTGTCGGCGCCGATCTCCTATTTCGAGATCGTGGTCGGCTATGTCGGCGCGGCCGCGACCAAGTCGATCATCCTCGGCCTGATCATCCTGGCGACCGCCGGGCTGTTCGTGCCGCTGCAGATCCATCACCCGATCTGGATGCTGACCTTCCTGGTGTTGACGGCGGTCACCTTCAGCCTGTTCGGCTTCATCATCGGCATCTGGGCCGATGGCTTCGAGAAGCTGCAGATGATCCCGATGCTGGTGGTGACGCCGCTGACCTTCCTCGGCGGCAGCTTCTATTCGGTGAACATGCTGCCGTCGGGCTGGCGCACCATCACACTGCTCAATCCCGTGGTCTATTTGATCTCAGGTTTCCGCTGGAGTTTTTACGAGATCGCCGATGTCAGCGTGACCTTGAGCATCACCATGACGGTGGGATTCCTCGCCGCCTGCATGATCATCGTGTGGTGGATCTTCAAGACCGGCTACCGGCTGAAGAATTGACGAACTCAGTGATAGCAGCGGAAATGACCGTAGCGGTTATAGTAGCCATGGCAGCGATAGCCGCGATCGGAGATGCCGAACACACCCTTGACCGCGCCCATGGCGCCACCGACGCCGGCACCAACGGCGCCACCGACCACGCCGCCGACCGGACCGGCGATCCGGTTACCTTCGTAAGAACCCTCTCGCGCGCCCCGCACGATGCCCTGGGCATGACCGAGGCCGGGGATCGCGAGCAGCGCAAGAACGATGGCGGCGGCCGCGAAGACGAGCCGCACGGGAAGGCCGGCCGGGAGGGCCGCGGTCTTAACCTTGGTTTTGTTCATCCGGATTCCTTAAAAACGCAGCGAAATCATGCCATCGGCTGCGAGTTTGAAACGCCCTTGCGGCCAAATGGTTGCGCATCTGTGACGAATTCGAGTTGCCACCTTTTTGCTCGCGAAAAAGTCAGCGTGCCGGATTAACGATGGGGTCGCAGGCCACTGGAACCCGCGCCGGATTCCGGGCATATTGAATGCCGGGGGACGGAGAGCCGGTGCTGCAATCGAGGCGCTTTCGTGTTGAGGCGCCTTGCACACCTTGGAAAAAGGCCTGGAGGCCGAGAGTAAAATGCGTTCCTTCCTCATTGCCATTACCGGGCTGGTGCTGCTCGTCGGCAACGCCGCACAGGCCAAGGTCGACATCACCATCGACAAGAACAACCAGCAGATGACCGTCGCCGTCGACGGCGTCGCGCGCTATCACTGGCCGGTCTCGAGCGGCATCCCGTCGCGCGAGACCCCGAACGGCACTTTCCGCGCCTTCCGAATGGAAGAGGATCACTACTCCAAGGAATTCGACGACGCGCCGATGCCGCACTCGATCTTCTTCACCAAGATCGGTCACGCCATCCACGGCACCGACTCGGTGGGCCGTCTCGGCACTCCCGCCTCCCACGGCTGCGTGCGGCTGTCGCGCGACAATGCCTCGACGCTTTACGCGCTGGTGGAGCAGCAGGGCGTGCTCAATACCACGGTCACCCTGACGGGCTCGGCCCAGGTCGCGCTGGCGCGCAACCCGCGCGGCAACACCGCCGTAGCGCGCCGGGCGCCTGCGCCGTCTGAACCGCAGTACAACTCTGCCGGCGATCCGGTGGTGCTGACACCGCAGCAGCAGCGCACCCTGCCGCAGGTTCGCCAGGACGACGGTTATATCTATCCGGCCGACGGCAGTTCGGACCAGGCGCGCTACCCGGCGCCGCCCAGCCGCCGCGCCTACGACGCCCAGGTCTACGGCTCCCAGGTCTACGGCTCCCAGGTCTACGGCCAGCAGCAACAGCAATACTACGCCAACCGCGGCTATGCGCCGGCGCCGCAGGGCTATTACCGGCCGCAGCCGCAGCCCTACTATCAGCCACGCGGGCTGTTCACGTACCAGGATTGACGCGCCGTGACTGCGCCTAAATATGGGGCACGCGGCCTTGCATGGCGTGTCGTCAACACCCTTGTCGTCGGGTCAAATTGACAAGGACCGGCGCCCCCTTATTGTCATTTCAGTTTGTTTCTGGAACTGAAAATGACGCAACAGCAGATCGCAGAATTTTGCATTGTTTCACTGGCCAATGTGCTTCGAATTGCAAAGGACCGGGTCAAGACCGACACCAAATTCAACCGTCTCGGGCTGGATTCGGCGATGGTCGTCTACGTCATGATGGAGTTGGAGGAAAAACTCGACCTCGAGCTCTCGACCGACGATTTCTACGATTACCCGACCATCGACGCCCTCTCCCACCACCTTGCTGAAAGGCGCGCCAGGCGCCCTGCCGCCTAATTCCCGCGGCCGTCAGAGATCATTGGCCGACATGGAAACGTTCTCCTCGCTCGTTTCGGTGCTGGCCAAACGCGCGGAAGTGCAAGCGGACGATCGGGCCTACATCTTCCTCGGTGATCACGGCGTGGAGGAAGCTGCCCTTACCTTCCGCCAATTGCATGATGCCTCCCACGCGCTCGCAGCGCGGCTCGCGGGGATCGCCCAGCCCGGCGATCGCGCCATGCTGGTGTTTCCACCCGGCCTCGAATTCATGGTCGCCTTCTTCGGCTGCCTGATCGCACGGGTGATCGCCGTGCCGATGATGATGCCGCGGCGGCAAAGTGCCCGTGACTCCAGCGCAGCCATCATGGCCAATTGCGAGCCGGCGGTCGCGCTGACCAATTCGGCCTTCGCCATCCGTCTGGATCTGCAGACACGGTTTGCGCGCGAAGGGATTGTGTGGCTGCCGCTCGATATCGACGCGGCATCGCCCGCGACCGGCGCAACCGATCTGCCGCTCCCTGCGCCGCACGACATCGCCTTCCTGCAATACACGTCGGGCTCGACGTCCGAACCCAAGGGCGTCGCGGTCAGCCACGCCAACCTGCTTGCCAATCTCGAAATGATCCGCGTGTCGCTCGGCAACTCCAGGCAGTCGACCTATGTCAACTGGGTGCCGCTCTATCACGACATGGGACTGATCCTGAACGCGCTGGAGGCGCTCTATGTCGGCGCGCTCTGCGTCATGATGGCCCCAAACGCCTTCACGCAACGGCCGCTCGGCTGGCTGCGTGCCATCAGCACCTACCGCGCCGAGGTCGGCTGCAGCCCCAATTTCGGCTACGACCTCTGCGTCAACCGCTACCGAGCGGAGCAGATGGTGGGCGTCGATCTCTCCTCATGGAAGGTCGCACTCAACGGCGCCGAGCCGGTTCGTGCCGAAACGATCGCCAGGTTCACCGAGACCTTCGCCGGCCATGGATTCCATGCGAACGCCACCTTCCCGGCCTATGGCATGGCGGAGGCGACGCTGTTGATCTCAGGCGGCAGCCGCGGCACGGGTCACGTCACGCGGACGGTGAGCCGTGCGGCCCTGCAGGCGCACAAAGTCGCAGCGCCGGCCGATGCTGCTGATGCTCAGACGCTGGTTGGCTGCGGCAGGGCACTCTCCAACGAACGGATCGCGATCGTCGAACCCGACGATTGCACGCGTCTGCCAGCCAGCCAGGTCGGCGAAGTCTGGGTAAACGGGTCAAACGTCGCGCGCGCTTATTGGAAAAAGCGTGATGCGACCGAAACCGGCTTGAACGCGCGGATCAGGGGCGACGGCGACGGCGCGAACTGGCTTCGGACCGGAGATCTCGGTTTCCTCGACGAGGCGGGCGAATTGTTCATCACCGGTCGGATCAAGGATCTGATCATCGTCAGGGGCATCAATCACTATCCGCAGGATATCGAGCGCACCGTGCAGGCCGCGCATCCGGCGCTGCGCGCCAATTGCGGCGCGGCGTTTTCGGTCTCCGACGAGCGCGGCGAGGAAACGCTTGTCATCGTCCAGGAGATCGAACGCACCGAGCGCAACCGGATCGATCCAACCGAAATGAAGGGGCTGATCCGTGAGAACGTGACCGACCAGCATGAATTGTTCGCGCGGCACATCGTACTGATCAAGCCAGGCGCGCTGCCGAAAACCACCAGCGGCAAGATCCAGCGCAGTCTTGCCCGACAATCATGGCTCGAACAGCGCTTCGAGGATCTCGCGGCGAATGCGGATTGATCAGAATTCGATCCTGGCGGCGGCGCCGAGGCCGATGCTGGCCGCGACGCCCTCGTCCAGCTTGCGCGCGATGTTCGCGCGATAGTGAATCAGATCGGCAAAATTCAGGGGATCGCGCGTCAGCGCATTATCGATGCGGTAGTCGAGAAAATTGCTGTGCGGCCGCCCCGCCACGATGGATCTGTACGCGGCATTACACGCCTCCCGCGCTGCCGCCGCGTCGCTGCCGGGACGCGGCAGGATCGTGTAAAACACGGGAGGCACCAGCAGCACGACGGCCACGTCCGCCGGCAATCTTGCGATAGCGCGCTCAAGCAGCGCCTTGACGGGAAAGACATCGCTGACCGTGCCATGGAACGGTGGCTGCTCCGGTTGCGGCTTCACATCAGGTTGCTTTTGCCCTGGCAGCCAGACCTCCTCGTAGCTCCAGAAGCCGTCCGGATTCATGGGCTGGCGACGTCCCAGGCCAATCGCCACACGCTGGAACGCGCGATCGAGCGCGCGCCAGCTGAATAAATGCCCCGCATATCGCAGCGTGCTTTCGCCATAGAGCCAGTACGGGAACGTATTTGGCGGCAACAGCGCGATATCGTGGGCACACCAGGGATCGTCGATCACCACGACCAGCGCGCCGACGTGCGGATGGTGCCGCAGGAAGAAATCCAGGATCGCGAGATGCCCGAGCGGATCGGCGCCCGGGGCGACGAGTTGCACGAACCGTTTTCCGGTCGCTTCCGATAACTCGGCCGGATTGATCAGCTGCCCGGTCGAATTGCCGAAGATAGCGGAATCGAACCGCGGATCGCGCGCGCGGCTCGCGTTCGCCGTGAACGTAAGCTTGTCATCGACGCCCGCGATGCCAAGCAACCCGAAGCGTCCGCTGTCGTAGGGATCGACCAGAACCAGGAGGGCGAACAGCAGGATCGCGCCGGCCGTGAGCGCGCCGAGACAGGCCACGAGGCAACGGCTCCAGCCGATCTCGTCGTCAGAACTTGAAGTAGACAAACTCATGGACGTTCTGTTCTCCAAGTTCAATGAACAGGGCCAGGATACCCAAGCCAACCAGCGCTGCGAGCCAGGGCCGCGGCCGGCGGGTCAAGAGCGCGATGATATCCTGGCTGGACGGCAGCAGGAACGCGACCAGTGGCACGATGACGAGGGGCGCAAGATGCCGCCCCTGTTCAAGGTTGGGTGGAACCGCAAGCCCCTGAAAGACGTTCCACGCAACATCGACTGTCCCGGCGCGAAAGATCACGCCGGTCACGATCACGAAGATTACCGTCAGCGCCCAGCCAATCAGCCGCGGCAATCGCGGGCAATAGCGCCGCCAGAGCGAGCACAGCACCAGCGCGCAGCCGTGCATGGTCCCCCACAGCACAAAACTCCAGCTCGCCCCGTGCCACAAGCCGCACAACGCCATCGTCAGCAGCAGGGCTGAAAAGTACTGCAGCGGAAACAGGCGCCGCGGCAGGCTCCGGATGCGCGTGTTGACGAGCGGAAAGAACACGTAGTCGCGCAGGAAATTCATCAGCGTGATGTGCCAGCGCTGCCAGAAATCCTGGATGCTGGTCGACCGCATCGGCGCATTGAAATTGGCCGGCAGCCGGACGCCGAACAACAGGCCGAGCCCGATCGCGATGTCGGAATAGCCGGAGAAGTCGAACAGGATCTGGAAGCTGAAGCCCATCGCCAGCCAGGCATCGCCATTCGTCAGCGGACCAAGCGCTGCCTGCGCGTAGATCGGATCGAGGATGCGCGCGATCCGATCGGCGAGGAATATCTTTTCGAACAGCCCCATCGCAATGAAGCAGATGCCGAGGCAAAATTCGCGCTGCCAGCCCGGCGCATATACCTGGCGGCCGAACTGCTGCATCACCTCCGACCAGCGCACCAGGGGACCTGCCAGCGCCTGTGGGAAAAAGGCGATGTAGAGCGCGTAGCGGTCGAGCGAATAGATCGGTGCCTTTCCCTTGCGCAGATCGACCAGATACATGATGTGGTGAAAGGTGAAGAACGAGATGCCGAGCGGCAACGCGATATCGAGCGCCGGCATCGGCCGGCCGAGCACGAGGCCGAGATTGAACGCCAGAAAATTCGCGTATTTGAACAGTGCAAGCACGGCGAGATTGCCGGCAATTGCCGCAGTCAGGATCAGCCGCATCTTCATCCTGGCATAGGCCAACGCGGCCAGCCAGTTGATCAGGATCGACAGCACCAGAAGCAAGATAAACGGCGGATTGCCGTAGGCGTAGAACGCCAGAGACAACAGGACGAGCGTCCAGATCCGCAAATTCGGATGGGGATCTGCCAGGCGGTAGATCAGGACGGCCGCGGGCAGGAAGACCAGCAGAAACGGATAATCGTTGAACAGCATCAGCCGGCGATCCCGAGCATGGTTAGTCGCCTGCCGTGGCTCAAGACTGGAGCCGAGGCATCAGAGGCCTTGCGTGTCAGGGATTGTCGACGAGCCGCCTTCGAGATCGGACGCCGCGGCGGCCGGCCCGCGCACCCTGCGACCGGCGATCTTCTCGCGGCTCGGCACCTTGACGTTCCAGGCAAGGCCTGTTGCCTCGAGCAGCCGAATGAACAAATAGCCGACATCGAACTCGAACCAGCGCAGACCGAACGCTGCCGAGTACGGGAAGGCGTGGTGATTGTTGTGCCATCCCTCGCCCCACGCCAGCCACGCCATCACGCCGAGGTTTCGGCTGTGGTCGTCGCGGGTGAGATAAGGCCGCGCGCCGAACGTATGCATCACCGAGTTGATCGCCGACATGGTTTGCTCGACCACGAACATGCGTACGACGCCGCCCCAGAGCAATCCCGAGACCGCGCCCCACAGGCTTTCCGTCGCTAGCCCGCCGATCGCCGCGGGGATGAGCAACCCGAGCAATACCCACGCGTAATAATAGCGGTTCACTGCAACGAGGGTGCGTTCCGCCATCAGGTCCGGCACGTAATGCGCCACGTTCGGATAATCGTGCTCGATCATCCAGGTCAGGTGGGCGTGGAGGAAACCGCGCAGTCGGCCGAGCACGGTGGTGCCGTGGAGGTTGGGCGAGTGCAGATCGCCTTCGTGGTCGGAGAGTTCGTGATGCCGCCGGTGCATCGCGACCCAGGACAGCATCGGCCCCCTGCCCGCCATCGACCCCATGACGATGAGCAGGCAACTTACCGCCGTACCGGTCGAGAATGCGCGATGGGTAAATAGACGGTGGTAGCCAACGGTCAGGCCAAGTCCTGTCACCAGCCACATCGTGAAGAATAGGGCGACGTCGATCGCTCCGATCGAGCGGTAAAACAGCAGGCTAAGGGCAACTAGCGTCCCGACGAAGGGCAATACGTCGAAAATGATGAAATGCTGCCGCTGAAATTTGTGGAAGTGCCGGCTCCTGATGATCCGATGGTCGCGCATTTTCGCACTGGTTGGGGTTCTGAAACAAAGCTCATCACTACATAGTCCGGTCCGTGGCCGCAACCGGTGAGCAACGTTCTCCAGCGGTTCGGCGAGCCGAACTATGCAAAATCTTAGGCTCTCGCGGAATCAAACCTTATTTGAATAGGCTTTCCCCGCCTGCCGCAGCCTTGCGTACGGCTTCGGCAAAGGCGCGTACGCGAATTCCGGGCTGGTGGTGCGCGCGGTCGTCGGCCGGCGAACCGAGGCGGTGCGAGCCGAACGACGCGAACCGGGCCACGTCGGCGTAGAGCCTCTCTCCGTCGCGAAAATCTTCTGCGGCCTCAGCTTGTCCAAGCATCATGGTCGCCATCATCCCGAAATTCACCTGCAATCCAGTCGGTGGTGGCGCGGTCGTCGGGCGAACCGAGGCGGTGCGAGCCGAACGACGCGAACCGGGCCACGTCGGCGTAGAGTCTGCCCCGGTAAGATAGTCTTCTGCGGCGCTAGGCTGTCCGAACGTCAGGGTCAGCGTTGTCCCGATCAGGAAACACTATCTCGACATCGGACTTTCCTCGTCAAGCCGTCAAGACCCGCTACTGCTCGCCGTCGCGCAGCCGCCGGTAGACCGCCCCCAGCACGTTGGAATAATCGTCGGTCCACACCCGCTGATTCTCGTCGGCCTCAGTCTCCGCCCAGACGTCCGACGACGCCAGCTTGCCGACGTCGGCCTCTTCGCGCGCGGAGACCACAACCGAGGTCGAGAAGATATACTCGTTGTCGCGGCCGGAATCCTCGCTGTAGACCCAGCTCTTCATGTCATTGGCGTCGGCAATGCCGACCACGACGCTGGCGAGTTCCAGATGGCGGTTGGAGACGTGCATCAGCACCGCCCCCTGCGGCGCCAGCTTTTGCTTGTAGATCGCCATCGCCTCTTCGGTCGCGAGATGAATCGGGATCGCGTCCGACGAATAGGCGTCGACGATGATCAGATCGTAGATGCCATCAGGCTCCCTCGCGAAGGTCAGCCGCGCATCGCCGATCACCGGCTTCAGGTTCGGTTCGCAGTTCTGGATGTAAGTGAAATATTTGGGATCACGCGCGGTATCGACCATCGATTGATCGATCTCGAAGAACTTCCAGTCCTCGCCAGGCTCAGACGCGCAAGTCAGCGTGCCCGAACCGAGCCCAATCACCGCCACACGGAGCGGCGCGCCCTTGCGCTCGCGGATCGCCGTGATCGCCTGCCCGATGCCGCCGTCCTTGTGATAATAGGTGATCGGTTCCGGCCTCCCGCTGGCCGGGGTTCCGTCATTGTTCTTGAATCTCTCGGCACCGTGAATCGTCGTGCCATGCATCAGCACGTGATACTGGCCATTCGGCGTCACCACGATCTTGTGGACGCCGAAAAAGCTGCGCACGGTTTCGACCCGTCCGTCGTCGGATGGATAGGCGCGCAGCAGCACCAGCGCGACGGCGACGGTGGCAAAAATCTTCCAGCGGTTGGCGTTGAGCGCCAACGCCAGCAGAGCCGAGAGCACGCCGACCGCACCGATTACCCAGACCCGCCAGTTGTCGATCCAGGCAAACACCTTGCCGGTGGAATAGGACGGCGCGATGAGGACGACCGCCAGCACGACGAGCAACAGCCAATACCAGTTGCCCCAGCGCGCCAGACGCTCCTTGCCGGGCGGACGACACAGTGCGGCGAGTGCCAGCAGGATCGGGTATTCCGCGACCCAGGAAAAGGTGAACGGCGCGATCAGCCCGGCAAACAGCCCGCCTACCATGCCGCCAAACGACAGCGCGACGTAGAAGCCGGTGAGATATTTCGCCGGCGGCCGCGTCCGCGCCAGTTCACCGTGGCAGGCCATCGCGATGACGAAGAAACAGAGCTGGTGCCCACCAAGCGTCAGCAGCAAATTCTGCTCGCCGCCGACCGCCAGCAGGATGATCACGCTCGCGATCGCCAGCGGCTGTATCAGCAGCATCCATTTATGCGGCAGCAGCGGCCGCGACTGGAACACCAGCACCCAGGTCAGGAGATAGAGCGATAGCGGCAGCACCCACAGCAACGGTGCAGCGGCGACGTCGGTGGAAATATGCGCGGTCACCGCGATCAGCAGGCCTGAGGGTACGGCAGCCAGGAAGATCCAGCGCGCGCGCAGGATCCATGACGGTGCCGGTGCGTCGATATCGTCGGCGGGCATGTTGAGCGCGCCAGCGTTCGCCGGCGAGCGCAGCAGCAGCACGCCGCAGCTTGCGATCAGCACGATCAACAGTCCGTAGCCACCGGTCCAGATCAGATTCTGCGTGCGCAGCGTGAATATCGGTTCCAGCAGAACCGGATAGGACAGCAGCGCCAGAAAACTCCCGATATTCGACGAGGCGTAGAGAAAATAAGGGTCCGGCCCGTCAGGATGGCCCGTGCGAACGAACCAGGCCTGCAGCAGCGGATTGTTGGCAGCGAGCGCAAAGAACGGCAGTCCGACCGAGACCACGAACAACCCGAGCAGCCAGAACGCATAGCCCGAGGTCGGCGGTTCACCCCACCCGCTCGCAATCGACAACGGCAGCGTCAGCAGCGCCACCACTAGCAGCACCAGGTGCACCGCCACCGGAATCGCGCGGTTTTTGAGCTTCATCAGGAAATGCGCATAGGCGTAGCCGCCGAGCAGCAGCGACTGGAAGAACACCATCGCCACCGACCACACCGCCGGCGAGCCGCCGAGTCGCGGCAGCACCATTTTGGTGAACAGCGGCTGCATCGAAAACAGCAGCAGCGCGCTGACGAAGATCGCAGCGGTATAGACGACCAGCACCAGCCGGTTTCGCGAGGCGGACGGCTCAGAAATCATGAAAGCTCCGGCTTGAACCCGGCGGGCGCCGGCGTCGGAAAAATCCGGCAAGGGCCGCCGGGAAACCGCAATGGAGCATATGGACACCGCACGGGCAATGCGGGGTGACGCTCTCGGATCCGTCATTTGATACTGTCCGGACATTCACATCTTCGCTAAGGAGAGAAACGGTGGCAAACTAATCAATCCTTGTTGAAGCGGATATGAACGAAACGGACGTCGTCATCATCGGCGCGGGGCATAACGGCCTCACCTGCGCGGCCTATCTTGCGATGGCCGGCCTGCGCGTGCAGGTGGTGGAGCGTCGCAAGGTGGTCGGCGGCGCGGCCGTGACCGAGGAATTCCATCCCGGATTCCGCAATTCGGTGGCGGCCTATACGGTGAGCCTGCTCAACCCGAAGGTCATCTCCGACCTGAGGCTGGCCGAGCATGGCCTGCGGATCGTCGAGCGCCGTGCCCAGAATTTCCTGCCCTCCCCCGATGGCAACTATCTGCTGACCGGCGAAGGCCGCACGCGCGATTCGGTGGCGAAACTCAGTGAACGCGATGCGGTTCAAATCGACGCCTTTTCGCGCGAGCTTGAGGCGATCGCCGACGTACTGCGCCAGTTCGTACTGCGCGCGCCGCCGAACCTTGTCGGGGGGTTCGGCTCGCGCTCGATCCGCGAAGCCTTCAATGCGCTCGGCACCGCCAATATTTTGCGAACGCTTACGCTGGAGCAACAGCGCAGCCTTCTCGATCTGTTCACGCGCTCGGCCGGCGAAATGCTGGACGAACGGTTTGAAAACGACCTGGTGAAGGCGCTGTTCGGCTTCGACGCCATTGTCGGCAATTATGCCAGCCCCTATGCTGCGGGCTCAGCCTATGTGATGCTGCATCACGCCTTTGGCGAGGTGAACGGCAAGAAGGGCGTCTGGGGTCACGCCATCGGCGGCATGGGTGCAATCACGCAGGCGATGGCACACGCCGCGCGCGGCCACGGCGCGGCAATTGAAACCGACGCCGGTGTGCGCGAAGTGATTGTCGAGAACGGCCGTGCCGTTGGTGTTGTCCTCGACGACGGCCGGGCTATCCGCGCGCGATATGTCGCTTCCAGCGTCAATCCGAAATTGCTTTATACGCGCCTTTTGCCGGCGGATGCGCTGGCGCCGGAGTTTCTCGAGCGCATCACCCGCTGGCGCAACGGCTCCGGCACCTTCCGGATGAATGTCGCGCTGAACGCCCTGCCCTCATTCACCGCACTGCCCGGTGCCGGCGACCACCTCACCGCCGGTATCATCGTCGCGCCCAGCCTCGACTATATGGACCGCGCCTGGCTCGATGCCCGGACCTACGGCTGGAGCCGCGCGCCGATCGTCGAAGTGCTGATCCCCTCGACGCTCAACTCGTCGCTGGCGCCTGAGGGCCAGCACGTCGCGAGCCTGTTCTGCCAGCATGTCGCGCCGGAATTGCCGGATGGCAAATCCTGGGATGATCATCGTGAAGAGGTTGCCGACCTCATGATCGCGGCCGTCGATAACTACGCGCCGGGCTTTGCATCAAGCGTGATCGGCCGGCAGATCTTGTCGCCGCTCGACCTCGAGCGTCAGTTCGGACTGCTCGGCGGCGATATCTTTCATGGCGCGCTGTCGCTCAATCAATTGTTCTCGGCGCGGCCGATGCTGGGACACGCCGATTATCGCGGCCCGCTAAAGGGCCTCTATCATTGCGGCTCCGGCGCCCATCCTGGCGGTGGCGTCACCGGCGCCCCCGGGCACAACGCCGCACAGGTAATCCTCGGGGATCATCGCGCGCTGTTTGGCTGAGTGGATGGCCGGTTTAAAGGGCGGTGGATAGGTTGTCGAAATCAGGCTGATAAGTCTGTGCCGGAGCCTGTGCACCGCCGGTGGAAACCTAAGGCCTGAACCTGTGGGAAACCAGAGCCCGCGCCGGCTCAGGATGTCCACCGATCCAGCGCTCCCCTCGTGACAAGAAAAAGACCGGGCAACATTTCGCCCGGTCCTGAGAACGCCAGGGAATGTTCGAATTTTATTTCAGCGAAGTGCTGATCGAGCCGAAATTGGCGCTGAGTTGGGTGCCGACACCCTGCACGGCAGCAATGATCGCGAGGGCGATGCCGGCCGCGATCAGGCCGTATTCGATGGCAGTGGCGCCGGATTCTTCCTTCAAAAACCTTAAGATAAGCATTTTCATTTTAGGTTCTGCCCTCATCTGATCCCCCGGAACGAAGGGGTGCCCGAAGTTCCGCCAGTGAAACTACGGTTCAAAATCTAAGGTTGTTTAAAGCTCCGACGTGGAACTTTTAGAGATATTGAGCCGCTAATATTCGTCGAATTCGAATGAAAATTGCCAGTGTCAGCTCCAAACCACGGATTTCAAAGCTGAAATCCTGATGGTGCGATCCACCATGGAAAGCAGGGGTGTTGCGCCACCCAATTACTAGGTAACTATGTCTCAGAGTTTCGCGCTTCGGTTCCCTGCCTCTCCTGACCTCCGCCATTGAATGACTTCGACCCTCACCCCTTCCACCCACCGTGCCAGCTTTGCGATCGGCGGCGAACAGGCCGCCAAGCACGTCGTCGATCTCCTGACCGAAAGCTTTTTCGAGGGGCAGGCCGCGATATCGGCGTTTGAAGGCCCCACCGGGCGCTGGGACGTCATCGTGCATTTCGCCGAGGCGCCTGACCAGGCCTCGATCCGCGACCTCGTCGGCCTCGCCGCCGGCGACGACGTGGCGCAGAACATCGCCTTTGACGTCGTCGAAGCCAAGGACTGGGTCAAGGCGACCCTCGAAGATCTCGTCCCCGTCCCGGCCGGGCGCTTCGTGATCCATGGCAGCCATGACCGCGCGCGCGTGCCGCCGAACAAACTCGCCATCGAGATCGAGGCGGCACTGGCGTTCGGCACCGGCCACCATGGCACCACGCGCGGCTGTCTGCTGCTGCTCGATCATGTCCTGAAGGCCTATCGTCCGCGCCGCGTGCTCGATCTCGGTACCGGCACCGGTGTGCTTGCGATTGCGGCGGCAAAGGCGCTGCACGCAGCGGTGCTGGCGAGCGATATCGATCCGCTCTCGGTCAAGGTCGCGCAGGAAAATGCGCGGCTGAATCAGACAGGACCTCTGGTGGAATCGATCCGCGCCACCGGCTTCTCGGCGCCGCAATTCGCTCAACGCCGGCCGTTCGACCTCGTGCTCGCCAACATCCTCGCTAATCCGCTGCGGCAACTGGCAGGCCCGATGGTGCGGCACCTCGCGCCCTCGGCACTGGTGATCCTGTCGGGCCTTCTGACGCCGCAGGTAACGGGCGTCATTGCCGCCTATCGGGCCCGAGGTCTCGTTCCGGTCCGCCATCTCAGGATCGAGGGCTGGAGCAGTCTGCTCCTGCGCAGCGCAAAATGACGGCACGCGGGAAGGTGTGCGGAGATTGCACGCTTTGCTGCAAGGTCATGGCGATTGAAGAACTCGCCAAACCGGTAGGTTCATGGTGCACGCATTGCAAGCCGGGGCGCGGCTGCCTGATCTATGCCGACAGGCCGGCCGAGTGCCGGAGCTTCAGCTGCCTTTGGCTGGTCAATGATTTGCTCGACGAGCGCTGGAAGCCGAACAAATCCAAACTTGTCCTGACCACATCGGAAGACGGAATCGAGGTCAGGTGCGATCCGGGCTTTGCCGACGCCCGGCGCAAGGAGCCGTTCCGGAGCGAAATTCGCGAGTGGGCCGTATCTGGAGAAACTCATGACGTCACGGTGGTGGTCGTCGTCGGTCAGAAGATGATACTGGTCACTCCCGATCGGGAGTTCGACCTTGGCGTCGTCCACGAGGATGAGCGGATCGTACGCGAACTTGAGGACGGCCGGGTGGTCGACGCGCGCGTGGTGAAGGCGGACGATCTGGAGCCGACTGCAAACGACGGGGGTTCGGTATCACCGAACCCAGGCGATCAATAAAGCGAACAGGATTTGCTGTGGTTCTTTATTCCGGTGGCTTGTTTCGGGCGATCACGCCCTTTTTTTCCCTGAGCCTGCGCTTGACGCGCGCCTCGACGAAGCGGTCCAGAATCTGGACGATGACGCCGCGTTGCTTGGTCTCAATGGGAGCAATCGGGCCGCGGCGGACCGGCGGCGAGATCTTCTCAAAACTGAAAGCAGGCAATGTGTAACCCCTCGCCATTGAGTTGAAACACTTCTTGAGCCTCCGGCACCATTAACACGAACGGATTGCCCTGAGAACCGTTCCGTCCGTCTAATATTGCTTAGTCGATTCAAGCATAAGTTATGCCAAATTGTGGCCGTACCGGTTGCATTGCGGACTTGCCCCCGCGAACCTAGAGTAGTCCTCCAATGTTCGAAGCCCATTTCCAGACATTCGAAGAACCCGAAGGCGGCGTGGCGCTGACAGCGCGGCTGGCCGCCTTGCGCGAGGAGCTGGCGCGGCGCAAGCTGATGGGATTCGTCGTTCCCCGCGCCGATCAGCAGCAAAATGAATATGTCGCGCCGTCCGAAGAGCGGCTGGCGTGGCTGACCGGCTTCACGGGATCGGCGGGGCTGGCGATCGTGCTGGCCAAGGAAGCCGCCATATTCGTCGATGGCCGCTACACGTTGCAGGCGGCAAAGCAGGTCGACCGCAAGGCCTGGCAGATCGAGCCGCTGGTCGATCCGCCGCCGGAGCACTGGCTGACGAGGCACCTCGCAACCGGCGACCGCCTCGGATTTGACCCGTGGTTGCACACTTCTGCGGCAGCGGAACGGCTGGCTGCCGCCTGCGCCAAAGCCGGAGCCGAACTGGTCGCGGTCGACAGCAACCCCGTCAATTCGATCTGGCATGAACGCCCCGCCCCGCCGCTCGGCCCGGTCGCCATCCATGGCACGCAGTTTTCGGGCGAAATCGAAGCCGAGAAGCTCAAGCGCATCCGGCTGGAAATTGCCAAGCTCGGCGTCGAGGCGCTGGTTTTGTCTGACAGCCACGCGGTAGCCTGGACCTTCAACATCCGCGGCGCCGACGTATCGCACACGCCGCTTCCCCTGTCCTACGCGCTGGTGCCGAAGGACGGCCGGCCGACGGTGTTCGTCGATCACCGCAAGCTTTCGAACTCCGTGCGCGACCATCTCGAGCAATCCGCCGATGTCGCGGAGCCGGACGCGCTGACGCCCAAGCTCACCGAACTCGCCAAGCGCGGCGCCTCGATTGCGCTCGACAGCGCGACCGCCGCCGACGCGCTGAGCCGCCTGATCGCGGCCGTCGGCGGCAAGCCGGTGCGCGGCAGCGATCCCGTGAGCCTGTTGAAGGCGGTGAAGAACATCACCGAGATCGAAGGCACGAGAACGGCGCATCAGCGCGACGCGGTGGCGCTGGTGCGCTTCCTCGCCTGGATCGACCGCGAAGCGCCATCCGGCGGGCTGACCGAGATCGACACCGTCGAGGCCCTGGAAACCTTCCGCCGCCAGACCTGCGCGTTGAAGGACGTCTCGTTTCCAACGATTGCCGGTACCGGGCCGAACGGCGCTATCGTGCATTACCGCGTCACCCGCAAGAGCAACCGGCGGATTTCGTCCGGCGATCTCCTGCTGATCGATTCCGGCGCGCAATATGAGGACGGCACCACCGACGTCACCCGCACCATCGCGATCGGTGAACCGACCGATGAAATGCGCGACCGCTTCACCCGCGTGCTGCGCGGGCACATCGCGATCGCGCGCGCGATCTTCCCCGACGGCACCACCGGCGCGCAGCTCGATACGCTGGCGCGGCAATTTCTGTGGCAGGCCGGTGTCGATTTCGAGCACGGCACCGGCCACGGCGTCGGCAGCTATCTTTCGGTGCATGAGGGCCCGGCACGAATCTCGAAGCTCGGCATCACGCCGCTGAAGCGCGGCATGATCCTCTCGAACGAACCCGGCTATTACAAGACCGATGAATTTGGCATCCGGATCGAGAACCTCGAGCTCGTCATCGGCACCGACATATCGGGCGCCGAGAAGCCGGTGAACGCCTTCGAGACGCTGACGCTGGCACCGATCGATCGCCGCCTGATCGAGCTAACCATGCTGAGCCCGACCGAACTGAAATGGCTGAACGATTACCATGACCGCGTCAATCGCGAGGTGCGCCCGCATCTCGACGACAACGCGACGAGGCTGTGGCTCGACGAGGCGACGGCGGCGATGTTGCCGCTTTGACTTCCCCGGTGGCGGACAGCGACCGTCATTGCGAGCGAAGCGACGCAATCCATCTCACGGCCTGCGGAGGCATGGATTGCTTCGCTTCGCTCGCAATGACGGGGTCAGATCTATTCAAATTTCAAACAACCGAGGGGACGTAAGTCCGCATTCTCGCGACGCGATGCGCCCGAGGTTGCTCGATACATTGGCCCTCATCGAGAACAGAGGGCGCAGGGAAGACCGGGTGCGCGCTGCACCCGCGGTCTCGTGTGCAAGCTGCACATAGAAAAACGCACACGAGCATACAGGTTCAGCGGAAACACTCCGGCCTTCCCCGCGCAATGGTTTTACGGCTTATAACGCGCTCTCCTTGGCGACCGGCTTTCTTGCCACCATCGCCCCTGACAAGCGTTTGCTTCTCAAAGGACTTGACGCCAGCATCGGGGCGTCGGGACCACACGATTTCGCCGTCCGCATCACGTGCCGTTCGTCGTCAGCACATCCGCGTCCACCGCATCCCACCGCACGTTCGTGACGATCGCGAGCCGCCCCTCATTGGGTGAGACGCGCGGAGTTATGCCACTGATTTGCCCGACGGGATGCAGCGAAATATTTTCGTCAGAAGGGCTGGACAGGCTTTCGAGTGAATTGCCCGTCGGGCCGGCGAAGAGCTGGGAAGCCAGAGGTCCGCACTCGCCGTCATCGCCCGCGCATGCGGGCGATCCAGTACGCCGCGGCTTCTCGATCCTAACACCACCGCCTCTGGAATACTGGATCACCCGCATGCGCGGGTGATGACAGCGTCCTTGTTGCGCGAGACGAAACACGATCCCGACGCCTCCCGAAATCGGAATAGCCGCATGCCGAAACGGCCGTATCCGCAGGTCAAACGATCCCGCTACAGTCCGGTCCACCAAAAGGAAACGGATCGGAATGCACGGCGTAGTAGGCAAGCCATCAGACGCGGCGACGGACAGCGGCGGCATCGCGAGCTCGAAGCTCATGCTGCTG
>CAVZGZ010000040.1:0-141274 GCA_963774775.1 uncultured Alphaproteobacteria bacterium | reverse complement strand
CTGCGGAGAGAAAAGCGTCAGCATTCCAGCTCACAAGCCCGTCCGCGCGCATATCGCGCCGAAACCTGCTGCGCACCGCCGGTCTTGCGATGGGCGCAGTTGCAACCGGCCTGGAGCTGGTAAGCGCGGCTGGGCCCCGCCATACAGGCGATCCTGAGCGGCACCACACAGATTGCCTTTGCGGCATTGCCACCGGCGCATCCTCACATCGTGTCAGGTGCCTTGAGGACGCCGAGGATTGCCGAGCAATTGCGTAATGACGGATTCGAGGTTCTGGGCAATGGGCCCGACGGCATGCGCAAGCGCATCGAGCTTGAAGTGCCGAAATGGCGTGACGTCATCAACAAGGCCGGCATCAAGCCAGTTTGATCCTCGAAGGCGCAATTCTGTCAGTGGGCGCGGACGGTCCGGATTTCGTTGCTCGGCTGCGCAACGCGCGTGGGAGGCGCAAGGTCCGGTACAACATCGGTGCCGATGAACTCGCTCGCAAATTCGGCCTGCGCCGCATCCGAAATCCACTTCGATGCGGACGGGTGGCTGACCAGCATCCCGATCAGCGCGATCACGAGGAGCACGGGCAGAGCGACAAGCTTGATGCTGAAGCTCCGGTAGTTGTTCTGCTCGTCTTGCGGTGGCTTGTCGATAGAGCCGTGCATGGGTTCCTCCACATTGAGGATGTGTCCCCCGCCGCATCCCTTACTGCACCGCACGCAAAACCCGTGTGACCTGGTTCACAGGCCTCTCGCGTTCACTCGTTTGTGAGAGGCGCAGCCAGCCTTCCGACGAGAACAGCTATTCCCCGTCTTCGTCAGCTTCCGGCGTCGACCAGTGCCTGCAGCGCTTCGGGCTTCAGCACGACGATGGCGCCGTGTTCAAGGCGCACCCAATTGCGCGCCGCCCAGGACCGCAACTGCTTGTTGATGCTCTCGCGCGTCATGCCGACCATCTCGCTGATTTCCTGCTGGGTGATCGCAATCGTACGGCCCTGCGGTTCGAGCTTGTGTTTCTCGGTCAGGCGAAGCAAGGCGCTGGCAAGACGGCCCGG
This sequence comes from uncultured Alphaproteobacteria bacterium, assembly GCA_963774775.1. GTDB lineage: Bacteria > Pseudomonadota > Alphaproteobacteria > Rhizobiales > Xanthobacteraceae > Bradyrhizobium. The sequence goes on along the minus strand of CAVZGZ010000040.1, from coordinate 140,229 downwards.
CAGATTTTGCAGGATGACCTGTTCGACCTGATCGCTGGTCCAGCGCAGGCGCGTACACAACAGCTCGATAAGCTTCATCGCGACCGTCGGCTGGCTGCGCACGAACGGAATGAATTCGCGGCGGTCAATGATGAAAAGCTCGCAATTGGTATTGGCGGTGGCGTCGGCGGTGCGCGGCTGCCTGTCGAGGAGAGCGATTTCACCAAAGATCTCGCCGGCTCCAATCAGATTCAGGATCGCATTGCGGCCATCAGATGAAGAGATGCTGATCTTCACGGTGCCGGATATCACCGCAACCAAGCTGGTGCCGGGATCGCCTTTCGAGAAGATGGTAGCTCCCCGCTTCAGCGTCGTATGCTTGGCGTAGCGGCAAAGCTGATCGAACGCATCAGGCTCAAGGTCAGCAAAATACGGATGCTTGCGCAGCACCGACAATTTGCTGCTCGTTCCTCCACGAGCATCACCCGTCTTGTCTTGAGGCACGCCAATCGACTCCAGAGGCAAAACCGCAGAGGGAGCCCTCCTTCCGTAGTCAACGCTGGCTGCCTTTTCAACCGGAAAGCGCCCGGCTGGCCGCGTTCGGGAGTCGAAAAGCCGAGAGCAGCACCGGAATCGACAGCTGAAGCCATATTTGAGATCGCGACCGAGCCAACGGAGCAACTATTGATTGCATTCCATCCGGTCACCGACCAGAACGTCGGCAGCACCAACCAGTCCCCAAGAAGTTGCAGCCGCCAGCACGCGGATGGCCAAGAAAGTGTAAAATTGAACGGATCCTCGTTCTGCACCCGTGAAAAGTCGGAGGCGCGACGAAATGCGTGCCCTTGACCAGTCAAAGCCTCAACGCTGATCCAGCGGTGTCACGGATATCGCCCTGGCCGGAGTTTATTCAGCGGCGATCCCCATTTCCTTGATCACACGCGCATACTTGGCAAGTTGATCACGCGTCATGGCGCGCAACTCTTCGGCTGATTCAGCTCGAAACCTCACTGGCCCGGCCGATGTCTTTGCCTTTACCGGCAGCATTTTGATGAAGGACTGCGCATGATCGTCCGGCTTCGCAATTCGTTCAACACAAAATCATGAATTTTTGGGATCGGAGGCTTACCGGAAACCTTGGATTCACCAAGTTGGGCCAGTTTCCGGCTCTACTGGAGATTGCCCAATGCCGCAGATTTGGATGACATACCGCGAAATCGCAGACATGCTCGGCTCCGATACCGCCGCGGCGCGCGCGGAGACGATACGCCGGTCGCTCGATCGAAAGAAAAGTCGAGACGGGTCGACGCGCGCCAAGCTCGACCTCGAATTGACGGCACTCTTTATTGCCACGATCCGCGATGCTGACCCGGCGTTGGATCAAGCCATTCGCAGTCTACGAGTTATGGGCGATGCGATGTCTCGGAGCCGCCGGCACGGCGTCAGCAAGACGATAGCCGACACGTTCGACGTTGCCGCTGCAAGTTCACAATAGTCTCACAGCAACTTGCCGTCGGGTCCGAAGAACGGGTGAGGCCCGTCCGTGCCTGAACTACGGAAAGCTCAAAAAGGGTCATCGCGCCAACGGCTTTACGACCGATGGCGGTCTTGCCGAATGCGCGGTCACGATACGCTGGCACGCGTGCCTGACAGCATGACCGGAAGCGACGCTGGTGGTCACCGCCGGAACGTCAATGTATGGCCTGACCGAGCTGGGAGGGTTGGTGGCCGGAGAGTGTGGTCGTGATCGGTCCCGGCCCGATCGGTCTGCTCGCGGTTGCGGTGGCAAAGGCGCTCGGCGCCAGCCCGGTCATCCTGACGGGATCGCGCAACCGGCGATTGGCGATCGGCCGGGAGCTAGGGGCCGACCGGGTCGTCAACATAAATGACGAGAATGCGGTTGAAGTGGTGAGGCAGGTCACCGGCGGGATCGGTGCAGACTACGTGGTGGAATGCGCCGGCACTGAGGCGACTGTCAATCAGGCGACCGCGCTTAGATACGCACGCGACCGCGTCGAGGATGCGATCAAGGTCGTGGTTACCAACCGGGAAGCGAGCACGATCGCCCGCGCGGCCGAGTAGAGCGCCCGTTCATACCGAACAATAGCGCTCCTTGATCTCATTATCCGCGAGCAATTCCCGCGCCGAAGCCTGGTGCACTACCGACCCCTGATCCAACACATAGGCACGATCAGCGATATCGAGCGCCAGCTCGACATTCTGCTCCACCAGCAGCAGTGTCGTACCCTGCGCTTTCATGGCACGAAACAGTTCGAACATCTCATCGACCAGCACTGGCATGATGCCCTCGGAAGGCTCGTCCAGCATAATCAGATCTGGCCTCGCGATCATGGCGCGCGCAATCGCCAGCATCTGCTGTTCGCCACCCGACATCGTTACCGCTTCCTGATCCAGCCGCTCGGCCAGGCGCGGAAATATCCTGGCGATGTCGTCGATACGCTCCGCCTCCCGCCTCTTTTCGGGAGACGCCACCAGGCCAAGCCTGAGATTTTCGCGCACCGACAATCCCTGTACGATGCGGCGCTCTTCCGGTACATAGCCCAGCCCCAACGCAAAGCGCTCATGCGCTGGTCTGTCCAGCAGCTCCTTGCCCTTGAATGCGACCGAGCCGCGGGTCCGGCCCATCAGGCCCATGATCGATTTGAGCGTTGTGGTCTTGCCGGCACCGTTGCGACCGATCAGGCACACGATCTCGCCCTTGGCGACCTCAATGCTGATGTCCTGCAGAGCGTGGCTTGCACCATACCAGGCATTGAGCTTTTGGACCTGCAGCATTGCCTCAATGCTCCCGCTGGCCGAGATAGACGCGCTTCACGGCCTCGTTCTGTCGCATCTCCTGCGGGGTACCCTCCGCCAACAGCTCGCCGTGATGCAACACCAGGATGCGGTCGCTGATGCCGAGTACCAGCTTCATTTTGTGCTCCACAAGAATGACCGTCCGCTCGTTCGCAAGCTTCACGATCAGGTCCATCATGGCTCGGGTCTCCTCCGGGCTCATGCCGGCGGTGGGTTCGTCCAGTAATAGAAGCCGCGGTTGACTGGCGAGCGCCATTCCGATCTCGAGCGCGCGCTGCTCGCCATGCGCCAGTGTCTTGGCCACACGTTCGCGCGACTCCCATAGTCCGACCAGAGCCAGCAGTTCATCGGCCCGCTCGGTCAGTTCGCGCAACCGGGCGCGCGGACGCCACATGTCGTAACGCGACACCAGCGCCTGCAACCCCACGCGAATGTTCTCCCGTGTCGTGAGCCGCGGAAACACGCTGGTGATCTGGAACGATTTCGCTACACCCATATGGGCAAAGCGGTGCTGTGGCAGACCGGTCACGTCCTTGCCTTCGAATTCGACCCTACCGCTGGACGGCGGAAACGCACCGCAAAGGACATTGAAATAGGTACTCTTACCTGCGCCGTTCGGACCGATGATGGAGGTAATCGCGCCTTTTGAGAATTCGGCGGAAATGTTGTTTAGCGCGACGAATTTTCCAAAAGTCTTGCCGACGCCCCTGGTTCGCAGGATCACTTGCTTCGAGAACGAGTTCGCGTCCGTCATCGCTTGTCCCGTGCAATCAGCGTACCCCAGATACCAGCCGGGAAGAACAGCACACAAACGATGAAGATGGCCCCGACTATAAGTTGCCAGTGCACGGTCCAGAGCGACACCAGATTCTCGAGTACGAGAAACACCGCTGCACCGATCACCGGTCCGAAAAATGTCCCCATTCCTCCAAGCAGCGCAATCATCACCACGAGGCCCGACGTTTCATAATGCATGATCTCGATCGGCACGATGGACAGATGCAAGGCCTGGAGCGCACCGGCAAGCCCGCAAAAGCCCCCTGACAGAACAAACGTCATCAGCCTGGTCAACGTGACGTCATAGCCAGAGGCTCGAGCCCGCATCTCGTTCTCGCGTACCGCTTCGATCACTGCACCGAAGGGTGACGCCAAAATGCGCGACAACACAAAGAAAGCCGCGATCACAAAAGCCGCAATTACGTAGTACCGGGTCAACGGATTGATGAAATCGAGCCGCAACCCCAGCAAGTCGATCGTGCGGACATTGATACCGCGCAGGCCGTTCTCGCCGCCGGTCAAGTCGACCGCCTGATAGAAGAGGTAATAGACACACTGTGACAGCGCCATTGTCACCATCGCGAAGTAGATGCCACGAGTACGGATAGCCAGAATTCCGATCAGCAAGGCCATCAGGAGACCGCCAACAATGCCGAGCGTGATTGCCGCGTACCACGGCAAGGCGAGGTGTACGATCGCTATCCCGCAAAGATAGGCGCCGGTACCGAACAAGGCCGCGTGCCCGAACGACAGCAGGCCGAGATAGCCGAACACCAGGTTGAAGCCGAGCGCGTAGAGGCCATAGATCAAAATGTTCACCGCCAGCGCCGTGAATGGCATCACCAGCGGAAAGATCATAACGACCAGACTAGCGATGCTGGCGCGGTGCTTCACTGCCAACTCGAACCAACTCGCAGGTTGTCCCTGTTTGATTGTCCCGGTTGCCTCCGTCATGCGTTGCTCAATTCATCAGTCCCGGGCGGCCGAAGAAGCCCTGCGGCCTGACGATCAGGACCACCGCCATTAACGCAAAGATCGACACTTTCGCCATTTCCGGCGCGAACAACGATGTCATGCTGACAACGACTCCGACCAGCAAGCCCGCGAGCACGGCTCCACCAATCGAGCCCATGCCGCCGACCACCGTCACCACAAACGCTTCGGCGAGAATGGTACCGCCCATCTCCGGAATGACGCCTTGCAGCGGCGCCGCCAAAAGCCCGGCAAAACCGGCGATCGCGGTCCCGATCCCGAACACGATCAGCCAGACCTTGGAGACATCGACCCCGAGCACACGGACGATCTGCGGATCCCGCGCACCAGCTCGGATGATCAGGCCGAAGCTGGTCTTTTCCAGAAACAGCCAGAGTGCGAGCAGCACCGCGGCAGTCGCGCCTATGACGAAGAGGCGATAGAGTGGGAAATAGCCGACGCCGATATTGACGGCGCCTTGCAAAATATCCGGCGTATCGAAGGGGTAACCAGTCTTGCCGAAGGCGATGCGGACGCATTCGACCATCACGTAGCTGAGGCCGAATGTCAGCAGCAGTGGATAATCGATGCCACGCCCGTAGAGCGGCCTGATCAACACGCGTTCGACGCCAAGGCCGAACAAACCGACCGCTACCGGCACCACGATCAGGCAGATCCAGAAATTGCCGCCGAGCGAGAGGACGTAGAGCCCCACATAGGCACCGACCATGTAGAACGCGCCATGGGCGAAATTGACCACGGTCAGCATTCCGAAGATCAGCGACAGGCCGATCGCAAACAGAACATAGATGGCGCCAAGCGCCAGCCCAGCAAACAATTGGAGTGCGATTAGATCGAAGCTCAAGCCGGCCATGCCATGCGTCTCCCCAAAGAGCGGTGCATGCCTTCGAAGGCACTTGCCCCTCACCACATCAGGCTTTGTGTCCAAGCGCCTCACAGCTGCGCAGGTTTGCCTCGTTCGGCTCGTCGGTGCTGATGACGTCGAACACGTCTGATTCGTTCTTCATATCCTTGGACTTCGACTGGATGACGAGCACCGACTGCACCGACTGGTGATCGCATTTTCGATAGTATTGCGGCCCCTTGTAGTAATCGTATTTCAAGCCTTCCATCGCGGCGATGACCTTGTCGGTCTCGACGCTGCCGGCCTTCTTGACCGCCTCGAGCACGGTGCGTACACCGCCATAGCCGAGCGCGCCGTAGTCGGTCGGAATCCGGCCATCATACATCTTCCGGAAGGCTTCGTTGAAGGCCTTGGTGGAGGCGAACTTGTCCTCGATTCCCCAGTAGAACGAGCAACCACCCACCACGCCGTCAAACGCCTGCGGTCCCGCAGCGACCCGGCTGGCATGCGACAACAGTGGCGCGATGATCTGGATCGTCTTCTTCACGCCGAAATCGGTCGCCTGCTTCAGCACGATCTGCTGGTCGCGGCCGAAATTGCTGATGCAGAGGATGTCCGGCTTCAACGCCTGGATACGCGGCAGCAGCGTTGAGAAATCCGAGGTGCCGAGCGGGTGCCTGATATCGCCAAGATTCTCGATGTTGAAGGCCTTGCCGACCTCAAGGAAGCCGCGGACCATTTCGTGGCCATAAGCATAGTCGGCGGTGAGGAACGCGACCTTCTTGCCGAACTTCGAGAATGCGTAGCGGCCGACCGCACCCGACGTCAGATGCGGGTTCAGCGCTTCGTGGAAGGTGTACTTGCTGAAATCGGCCGCCTCATTGATGGCGTCGGACTGGCTGATCGAGTTGAAGATGATGCCACGCTCTTTGGTGACGTTGTTGATCGCGAGCTGCACGGCGGCGGAAAGACTGCCGACGACAAAATTAACCTTCTCCTTCTCGACCAGTTCCAGCGTCCGTGTCGCCGCTTCACCGGGATTGAGTTTGTCGTCGCGCACCACCAGTTCCGCCTTGCGCCCGCCAAGTCCTCCGGCGTCGTTGAACTGGGCAATCGCCAGTTGGCCGGCACGGACCTGGTCCTGCGCCTCGGTGCCATAAGGCCCGGTCAGAGGAACGGGAAAGCCAATCTTGATCGGCGCCTCCTCCGCCTGGAGCAAATTGATACGAAAGGGCGAGGCGGCGAGAGCCGCGCCGGCGCTTACAGTCGTAAGCAGGCGGCGACGGGAAATCGACCCGGTTTTGATGACCTTCTCTGTCATAGCTGTTTCTTCCCCTAGAGCATTCTTGTTCGGATTTGTCGTGCTTGGTTTTGCCGGCGGCGTCCCCGTTCAGATTCGCCCCAAGGCCGTCAGGATAACCTGAGGCGTCAACGGAATCTCGGTAATTATGATGCCGAATGGCCGGAGCGCGTCGTTGACCGCGTTCGCCACCGCCGCTGCCGCCCCGGCTGTCCCTGCCTCGCCCGCGCCCTTGGCACCCAACTCCGTTTCCAGCGTCGGCGACACCACATGGCCAACATCGATATCGGGCATTTCCACGGACATCGGAACCAAGTAATCTGCCATATTCGCGTTCGTGAGCTGGCCCCGCTCGTCATAGATGCACTTCTCAAACAGCGCCGCGCCAAGGCCCTGCACCACCCCACCCCGGATCTGCTCGTCGACCAGTTGCGGGTTGATAATGGTCCCGCAGTCCTCCACCACCCAGTGCCTCAGCAATTTGACGAAACCGGTGTCGGTATCGACTTCCAGCCAGGAAGCCTGAACGCCATTGGTGAAGGCAAAGGGATAGTCGCGGGGCACAAAATGCCGCGTCGCCATCAACTCGGGCTGAATACCCGGCGGCAGCGTGTCGGGGCGGAAATAAACGATCCTTGCGAGTTCGTTCAACTCTATGCGCGGCGCGCCGTCGCCGGCGCTCACGACGCAATTGTTGACGATGTCGAGCTCAGCCGCCGTCGATTGGAGAATGGCGGCCGCGACGTCGAGGATGTTGTTGCGCAGGGCCTTCGCTGCCCGCAGCGCGGCTTCGCCGCCGATGCCGGCACCGCGGGACGCCCAGGTGCCACCACCATAGGGCGTATTGTCCGTATCGCCCAGCATTACGCGGACGCGGTCCATCGAAACTCCGAGAACGCTGCCGACGATCTGGGCGGTGAGCGATTCCGAACCCTGCCCCTGCTCGGTGATACTGGTCTGGCAAATCACCGACCCTTGCGCGTCCAGCCGCACCGCAACACCATCCTGCGACGATATCTTGGCCCCTCCGACACCGTAAAAGGCTGCGCTGGGATTGGTGACCTCGATGAAACTGGCGATGCCGATGCCGCGATGAATGTTGCTTGCCCGCAACGCCGCCTGTTCAGCGCGCAGCGCGTCATAGTCCATCATCTTGATCAGCTTGGCGAGCGAAGCGTGATGCGACAGCTGCTCAAAGCGCAGTCCAGATGGCGAGACACAGGGATAGGCGTCGTCGGCAATCAGGTTGCGTCGCCGGATTTCTACGGGGTCCAAGCCGATCTTCGCGGCCGCCAGATCGACCAGCCCTTCCGTCACCGAGCACGCAATCGGGTGGCCGACGGCGCGGTATTGGCACATGACATTCTTGTTCTGGAACACGACGCGCGCGCGGGCACGGTAATTCCTGGTTACATAGGGTCCGCCGACGAGATTGACGACCTGATTGGCCTCGATCGCGCTGGTCCGCGGGTACATCGAATAGGGTCCGATCCCGGTCAAATCGTCGATCTCGAAGACCGTAATGGTGCCGTCCCGTTTGATCCCGATCCTGCCCTTGCAGCGATGGTCCCTGGCATGAATATCGGTGTTGAAGCTCTCAACACGGTCGGCAACGAATTTGATCGGCCGCCGCAGCAGTTTTGATAGCGCGTAGGTCGCCATCTCGTCGGCATAGATATGAACCTTGATACCGAAGGAGCCACCGACGTCCTTGCAGATCACGCGGACCTGCGCCTCCTTCAGGCCCAGATGCAGCGCGGCAATATTCTGCACCATATGGGGCGCCTGGGTGCCCTGATAGATCGTCAGCCTTGCGTCAGCTGCGTTCCAATCGGCCACCACCGAGCGTGGTTCCAGCGTCACGCCGGTATGACGCCCGAAGACGAAATCCGCTTCAATCACCTCGTCGGATGCGGCAAACGCCTGGTCGACTTCGCCTGCGTTGTGATTGCGCTCAAATGCGAGATTGTCGCCAAGCGAAGCGTGAATGACAGGCGTAGCCAGATCGAGCGCGCGGCACATATCCGTCACCGCCACGAGTTCTTCATACTCGACCACAACGAGCTCGGCGGCGTCCTCGGCCACCGCACGGCTGGTTGCCACGATTGCAGCAACCGCTTCGCCCTGCCAGCAGGCGCGATCGATCGCGATCGCACTCTGCGGCGCGGACTTCAGCCCCTTCAAATGCGAGAGCACGCCAATCCAGGGCGTAATGACGCTGGCGAGTTCCTGTCCGGAAACAACGGCGATGACTCCCGGCAGACGTTTCGCCTCAATTGCGTCGATGCTCTTGATCTTCGCGTGCGCATGGGGCGAGCGCAGGAACACCACATGCGCCATGCGCGGCAGCTCGACGTCACTAACATATTGCCCGCGCCCTTGCAGCAACCGGTCAAGGTTCGGCCGCGGCACCGTCTTGCCGATATAGGAGTTCGGACGGTCGAGCACCGAAACGCTATCAGCACCTACCCGCGCGGGCGTCATGGTGCACGCGCCGCGCGAGCTCGCGCCGTAGCCTCGACTGCATCGACGATGGCCTGATACCCGGTGCAGCGACAATAGTTGCCGGAAAGATGTTCGCGTATTTGCTCGCGGCGGGGCTCGCGAGACTGTTTGAGCAAATCCTGCGCCGCCATCAGCATTCCCGGCGTGCAAAAGCCGCACTGCAACGCATTACGGGCTCTAAATGCCGCCTGAAGGTCAGTGATTTCGCCGCTGTCAGACAGCCCTTCGATGGTCTCGACGGAGGCGCCTTGGGTTTGCACCGCCAGCAACAGGCAAGAACGAACGATCTCGCCGTTGACACGTACCGTGCAGGCCCCGCAAACGCCGTGTTCGCAGCCAACGTGCGTGCCGGTCAGCTTGAGATCCTCGCGGAGGAAATCCGCGAGATTTTGACGCGGCAGCACATAGGCATCGACGCGCTCCCCGTTGACGTCAAGCGACACGGGCACGGGAGTCGTCACGCAGCCCCTCCGGTGCAGAGTTCAGGACGAGAAAGCAACGTCGAAACACAGCGTACCAATAGGACCCCTGCAAGGTGCCTGCGCATGGCGGGAGACGCCTGCTGATCTTCGTGAGGATCGAGTTCATCGCTCAGCACTGCACATGCTTCCGCAAGCAGCGACGGCGTCGCATCGACATTGATGAGCTTGCCGGCAGCCATTGCCAACAAAGGCCGATCGCCGACCGCGAAAAAACCGAGGCGGAGATCGGCGAACCGGCCATTTTTCACGATCGCCTGCGCCGCTAGGCCGACGATGGCGTAATCACCGTGCCGGCGCGCAAATTCTTGAAAGAAACATGCGCTATCTTTCGCTGCCACCGGCAGTTCTACAGCGACCAGCAATTCCTGGGGCGTCAGCGCGGTCTCGTAGATTCCGGTGAAAAACTCTTGCGCCCCGACCCGTCGCTCGCCTTGCGGGCCGCGAACGATAATGGTGGCACCAAGCGCGATCATACAAGCCGGCAATTCGGATGCCGGATCGGCGTTGGCAAGACTGCCGCCGATCGTCCCACGATTGCGGATCGCAGGATGGGCGACGTGAAAAATCGCGTCCGCAAGCAACGGTGCATGGGTGGCGATTTCGGGCGATTTCTGCAGCTCCACGTGCCGCGTCAGAGCACCTATGGTCAAGACGTCGCCCCTCACCGCGACCCCGCGCAACTCGGTGAGTTCGCCGATATCCACGATCAGCTCGGGAGAGACCAACCGAAAATTCATCGCGGGCATCAGGCTCTGGCCACCCGACAGCACCTTGGCCTTGTCGCCATGCGCGGCGAGCAATTCGAGCGCGTTCGCAACGCTGGTCGCACGAGCGTAGGCGAAAGCCGCGGCCTTCATTCGAACGTGACCTCCCAGGTCAAATTTTGGTACTTCTCGGGATTAGACGGCGATCACTTTTAAAGGTCAAGTTTGTTTATCGAGTGATTATTTCGCTCCCCCGAACTTTTGGACTTGTCATCACGCCTCGAACCACGCACGTTCCCGCCAACAGAAAAGCCCGCTGTTCGGATAAGCAGACCATGAAGCTCGGGTTCTTTACGATGCCGATTCATCCTGTCGACAAGGATTGGCGGCAGTCCCTCCGGGAGGATCGCGAGGCGTTCCTGCTGGCCGACGATCTGGGCTTTACCGAGGCCTATGTTGGCGAACACGTGACCGACAAGGCCGAGAACATTACTTCCTGCATCGCCTTCATTGCCTGGCTCGCCGCATCGACCAAGCAGATCAAGCTCGGTACAGGCACCGTCAATATGCCGAACACCCATCCAGCGGCGCTAGCGGCCTCTATCGCGATGCTCGACCACATGCTCGACGGCCGCCTGATCTTCGGCATCAGCCCCGGCGGGTTGCTTTCGGATGCGGAAGTGTTTGGCAATCTCGACGCCGACCGCAACGCGATGTTCCTGGAAGCGATCAACCAGGTTCTGCAGATCTGGGCGAACGAGCCGCCATATGATTTGCAGGGCAAATACTGGAACGTTTCGGTACAAAAAACCCTGATCGCCGACATCGGCCAGGGCTTCATCGCGCGACCGCTGCAGCGGCCGCATCCGCCGATCGTGGTAACCGCTGTGGCGCCCTTCTCGAAGGGAGTGACCGAAGCCGCGGCGCGCGGTTGGGAGCCGATCTCAGCCAACTTCCTGATGCCTGCCTGGGTGAAGAGCCACTGGCCAAAATACGTCGAAGGATGTGAACGCGCTGGACGCCCGGCAGACGACGCGAACTGGCGCGTTGCCAAGAGCATATTCGTCGCCAAGGACGCAGCCACTGCGAAAGCCTACGCGACCGACCCGAACGGGCCGTATGTCTATTATTATCACCAGCTCTTCACCAAGCTGAAGCGGAGCGGCCGGCTCGAATTATTCAAGACACGGCGCGATCAACCCGACGAGGAAGTAACGCTGGAGTCGATTTGCAAGAGCCTCATCATTCACGGTACGCCGGAGAGCGTGGCTGACCAATTGCTGGGCTTTCAGGAGGACGTCGGCCCCTTCGGTACCCTCCTCTATGCCGGCAAGGATTGGAAAGACCGCGAACTTGGCCGTCAGTCGATGATACTGATGGCCGAAAAGGTGATGCCGCGGGTTAATTCCGGGACGACCAATACGTCCAACGCCGCCAGATAGTCTGCCAATTCAGGATATTACGACGTGGCTCTCAGTGATCGAATTCCCTATCAGGCACTAGTCGACCGGCCGAAGCTGACGTTGCCTGGCGGCAAAAAGCTTGCAGTGTGGGTCATCCTCAACGTCGAGGAGTGGCGGATCGAGAACGCCATGCCGCGCACGGTGCTGAGTCCTCCGATGGGCCAGCCGCTGTTGCCGGACGTGCCGAACTGGTCATGGCATGAATACGGCATGCGGGCCGGCTTCTGGCGGCAGTTCAAGGCGCTGACTGACCGGAAGATACCGGTGACGCTGGCGCTCAACGCCAATGTTTGCAATACCTATCCGCGCGTCGCATCCGCAGCGCTCGAAGCCGGCTTTGAATTCATGGGGCATGGATTCATTCAAGGGCCGATGCACAAACTCGACAACCAGGCTGATGCGATCAAACGCTCGGTCGAGACCATCGCGAAATTTGCTGGCAAACCGCCACGATCGTGGGAGAGTCCCGGGCTTACGGAGACAGAAGAAACCCTCGATCTTCTGCGCCTCAACGGCATCGAATATCTGGCCGACTGGGTGATCGACGATCTGCCTCAGGATATCACGACGCCGCACGGCACCATGACGACGATCCCTTATTCAGTGGAGACGAACGATATCGTCATCCATGCGCTGCAGCATCTGCCTTCGGACCAGTTCCTGAAGCGCTGCACCGATCAGTTCGATCGGCTGTACCTGGAAGGCGCGTCGAATGCGCGGATCATGGCGATATCGGTACACCCCTACATCACGGGCGTGCCCCATCGCATCAAATATCTGGAAGCGTTGCTCGACTATGTCATCGGACATGATGGCGTAGCACTCATGACCGCAAGCGAGATCGGCGACTGGTATCGCGCAGAGATGGCCGGGAAATAGTCGACCGATCTATCCGATCGCCTTCAACGGGGTTCGGCGATGGTCGCCGGGCGGTCCGATATCTGCTCGAATCCAGCGAGAAACTCCAGCGCATGCCGATCATGCGCCTTAGCCTCAAGGACCGGCGCGTACGGTATCGCGACGCCAAATTTGGACGGCGAGCCCTTCCTGCGGATTCCCTGAAGAACTCAGGTCGCTTTCGCCACTATTTCTCGCCGACGATCATCGGGAGACAGCCGCCTCCGTTTGACGCGAATACGCTTGGTCGGCGCCAACCTACTCAAGAGGCGTTGTTACCGTCGCCGGCCAGAAATTGGCCGAAGCTGCCGCGCGCAAACAACAGTGGCTCCTCTCGGTTATAGGCATAAGCCTCCACGGCCCCCAAAAATATCACATGGTCGCCACCGTAATAGCGGTTGGCGGCGCGGCACTGGAAATTCGCAACGACGTCCGCCAGCACGGGCGCATTGCCGAGCCCGGGCGCCCAACTTACTCCCGCAAATTTATCACCGGCCGATTTTGCAAACTGCGACGCAAGTGTCGCCTGAGAAACGCCCAGGACATTCACTGTAAAATGGCTGGCGTTCTGGAAAATGGGCAGGCCTTGCGAAAACATGCCGAGACTCCACAATACCAGGGGCGGGTTCAACGATACCGAGGCGAAGGAATTGCAGGTCACGCCGTAAGGCTTACCGTCAGCCGACATCGCCGTGACGATAGTAACACCAGTCGCGAACATCCCAAGAGCGTTTCGGAAGTCGCGAGGATCGATCGCCGAGTTATCGCTGGCGAATTCGTTGGCCGGATCGGCGGGATGTTTGGGTGCGTCGGACATTCCGTCCAGCCTCAGAGCGTCAAATTTTCGGACGGCAAACCGAGCGCTACGCGTCCATAGTTGGTTCCCGCCGCGTCGAAATTGAACGCGAGGTGCGAATTCACCGCATGGGCATCGCGAAACTGCCGCTGTAGCGCACCCGACGTGAACAGGCTGCGCGCGCCACTCGCGGTAAATAGCAGCGACACGGCTTCCGTGCAAAGGTTGACCGAAAATGCGCCGTCCCGCCGCAATCTGGTTTTGGCGGCGAGATCGGGGATGTGCCCGCGCCGCGCTTCCGCCATGGCATCAATACAGTTCGTACGCATGATGAGACGTGCCGCATCGATCTTGGCGGAGGCCTCCGCAATCTTGATCTGCGTGCTTTGCAGATCACCGATCTTGGCACGGTTATAGGTCGAGGCTCGATGGCGCGCGATCTCGACATAATCGTCCAGACAAGCTTGAGCGTTGCCGAGCCCCACTCCCGACAGCACGTAAGGAAATAGTGAAAAGACCGGAAGCGCATAAAGCGCGTTCGGGTTGGCAACGCTTCCTGGCGTTGGGCCGCCCGTGAGGTTGGTTACGGCGATTGTCATCTGCGCTGGGACAAAAGCGTCGGCGACCCGAACATCGTTCGAACCCGTCCCCCGCAAGCCCGTGGCGTTCCAAATGTCGTTGATCCGATAGTCTTTCTTGTTGAGCAGGAAGATGCGGTATTCGATACCATCGGCCTCATCCTCGGACGAAACCACACTGGCAAGCATATTCCATTCGCAGGACTCGACGCCGGAGGAGAACGGCCAGTGGCCGTTGAGCAGGTAGCCACCATCAACCTTCGTGGCCCGACCAGCCGAAAAGATGAACGACGATGCGATCAGGGTGTTGGCATCGCTGCTCCAGACGGCGTCCTGGGCATGCCGGTTAAACATGCCGAGCATCCAGTGATGACTTGCCAAGTTGGCAAAATTCCACGCCACGGAAGCGTCAGCCTGTGCCAATGCATCGGCACAATCAACCAGCGCGACATAATCGAGCTCAGAGCCTCCGACGCGTCTTGGCTGCACAATGCGAAACAGGCCGGCGTCGTGGAGATCCTGCTCCGTCTCGGGCGGCAGCCGCCGCAGTTCCTCGGTCCTGGAAGCACGCTCGCGCAGTTTCGGAATGAGCGTCTTGGCGCGCGCGACCATGGCGGCATAACTATCCGTTCCCGCCCCTGCGGGTGGGTTTGCGTCTGGCTTGTGGCCGTCACCAACCATTGGCGTTTCCTCGCTCGGCCCGATCATTTGCGATGTTGAAGCAGCCAAGACTACCCAGTGTATCGCGCGATTGCTAATGATCAAGGCGCCAGCGGAACCAACCGCATCGAACGTCGATCGACAAATGCATGGCCCAGGCGCGCCTGTCTAGCGCTACGCGATCGTCAAAAGCATAAAACCGCCCGGCGGCTGTCGGGCCACCGGGCGGGCTGATACTTGAGGGAGATATTTGGACGGCTTAGGGGGATGTTGCGTCTGCACTTCCTTCAGTTGATCCCCTTGCGCCAATAGAGGGTGCTTGGCCAAGCCCAAGGGCTCTGCGGCCGGAAGAGCTGGTAACCCGCCCGGATGAAGTTGTTAGCAGAGGAGATGTTGTCAGTGGTGTCGGAGACGATGGCATCCCATCCGTTGCGGCGCGCTCGCGCTTCCAAGGCACGCATTAGACGGAGTTGCAGCCGATGCCCGCAATATTTCCTCAACACCCCGACGCGACAGAAATAGCCGGCATTGGCGACATGCGTTGAGGGTACCATGCCTGCAAAGCCGACCGCGGTCCCTTCGTGAAAAGCGAGCCACCATTGACCGTGATCGAACTGCGGAACACGGGCACCGTCGAAAAATGTCAACCGGTGAAGATCGCCGAGTGTGTCCGAGATCTCCTCGTCTTGCCCATCGACCTCGCGAATCCGGTACATTGGGCAGACCTTCGAGAGCTGAGATTCTTGTTGTCGGTTGACGGCGCTCGGTGCACGATTTGCCGATGAGAGTTCGAAATGCCACCTCGGACGATGGCCCGGCCGCTTGTGAAGTCATGCGTCGGTCAATCGCCGAGCTGTGCGTTGCCGACCATCGGAACGACCCAGCGATTTTGGCAAGATGGCTGAGCAACAAGACGCCTGAAATATTCTGCTCGTGGATCAGACGCGGCAACTCATTGATGGTCGCCGTCGAGCACGAGCGAATTCTCGCCGTCGGCTGCGTTACCGATGCCGGTGAGATCACGCTGAATTACGTGTCACCCGACGCCAGGTTCCGTGGCGTTAGCAAAGGCCTGCTGGAGGCACTTGAACGGCGAGCGATCGAGCTTGGCAACAACAGATTTCAACTCGAAAGTACCGAGACAGCAAGGCGGTTTTATCTAGCCCGAGGATACATCGAACGGGGACCTGCGGGTCGCAAGTTTGGCACCTCTTCCGGCTATCCGATGTCGAAGATCGTCCGCGCCAGCACGGGCTGATCCAGGGCACATCATTTCCCGAGCGTCGCCTTGACGCCAAGCCACACCGCACCGACGAAACCGGTCACAATCACGGTGATCACCGCCTTGAAGGTGTAGCTCTGCGCCTGCTCGACGCTCCTGCGCCAGCGCCGCAAATGCTGGAAATCGGCGCGCATTTCAGTAATGGTCTTTGTCATTTACTTCTCATACCAATCCGGCTGGAGATATTCGCACGGCGTGGCGTCGGCATGATCCATGGTGATGTCCCGAGGGGCGGTTGAACGAAAAGCGATGGTCGGAAAATCCGTCTGCTCGCGATCGTGCTTCGGGCGGCGAATAAACTGAACGATCTCGGCGCTCATGCGAATGCCTCCCATAATGCGATGGAGACGAGGCCAGCCAGCGCCAGCGATATCAGATACGTGGTCATGCCATTCCTCCTTGAAAATTAAATGTGCGGCAGATCGCTCCCGGGCGATCGTTTGGGGCGCGAACCTTATCCCTGCGGGGCCGCGTGCGGTCGTGGACTTCAGCCACACCGCGGACCGGCACGTTCGCGCGTGCCGGCTAATTGACGCGCATCATCCGGAAAACGGCTACCGGTTTTCCGATGGAGATGATGCGCAATTGAAGTGGTTCGGACGGCGGCGCGCTCGCGACGCCCAGGCGTCGGGCGTTGGGAGATGCGGCGTCGTGACAAGCGGCCGCCGTCCGATTCGAAAAACTCGAAGAAGAAAAACTCAAAGAAAAAGCCCGCGGCGGATTGCTCCGCGCGGGCTTCACGATTTTTGCGATGATGCCGTTATGCCCCTGATTTGCCCGACGTGTCAAACTTTTTGCAAGCTGAACAGAATCGATAAAATACAACGCGTCGGTTTCGACAAAGTGAAACCGCCTTGATCTATAGTTGGACGCAAACAAAAAACCCGCTGCCGATTTTCCGGCGCGGGCTCTACGATATCAGCGATGATGTCAATGTGCCCCTGATTTGCCCGACGCGTCAAGTGCGCGAACATCTCTCTTTTTCGCGCCACCCAACAACAAGAACAAGCGGCGCCGTCGGCACAGCAGGGCACTGGATCGCAAGGAGGGCTATCGATGTACTTCGTTGCTGCCGTGCTAGCGGTTTTGTCAGGGTTGTTCTACGCAGCGAGCCGGCACGAGATCGGCTCGTTCGGCGCCACCATGTGCCAATATGGCAGCTCGTTCTGCGATAACCCGCTTCTGGTGCTGGTCGCTGCCGGTCTCGCCGCGGTGTGGGGCGCCTTCGTCAGCATCCGCTGAAAGCGCCGCTCCGCCAACCTAACGATTTCTGCGATGATGGCGTTATGCCCCTGATTTGCCCGACGTGTCAAATCCGGTCCGCAGTGCCGTCACCCGGGCCTCTTCCAGAGATGCCTCTTCAGGCCGCCGACAATTCCCGCAAGGCCCGACCGACGCATTTGCCGCAGCGCGTCCAATTCGGCCCGCAGGCGCTTCAGTTCCTGTGACGACGCGATCGAAGGGGTCGCGGATTTGCACGCACATTGCAGCAAAGCGCAAGTCCGTTTCAGATTCGACAGATGCGCCGGCACCTGATGCGATGAGCCCATGAACGAACATGTCGTCGTTGTACTGGTGGCAACCGGGGGCCTTGAAGATTTTCTGGAGAATTCGCTGACCGGGCTGACCCGCGTCGGCGTCGATGCACGGATCGTCCATATCGCGCGCCGATAAAGCTGCCGCGACGATCGACGCCGTCATCGAGAAAGCAGGCGCGATCACGCATTCCTTTGCGGAATTCGGCGCGGCTCGGCCCGATGCGACGCCGCAGCATTATGTCGAATACGGCACCGGACCGTTCATCTCGATCAATTGGTGAGGTACCATAAGGGGTCGGCAAGCCAGCCGACATCGAGGTCGGCATAGACGACGTGGCGGTAGCGGTGCTCGACGCATACTGAGCTGCTCTCGGTCACAGCTGTTGCGTACACGAGCGCAACAACGAGGCTGTCTAATCTAGGGCCGCGTCGGATTCGCCGGTTGGGCGGGCTTAGGTCCCGGCGGGGCCGGCTCGAGCGGAGACTCCGGATCAGTCTGCGTTACCTTTGCTCCAACGGCCCGCGCTGCTTCGCCGGTCGTGCTGTAATTGGCAACCGCCACCGTCTGGACCTTGGGCTTGTTCCATGGACCGTGATCGACGATTAGCATACCCAGGATGCTGAACGCTGCCACCACCGCAGCCACCATCAGAGGCGCTCTGCCGTGTCGATCCGGACGGCCTTTGATCGAGTTCGTTTTCGTCATCGCCTACACCTACGCCTGCTTGAATCATCACTGTCGTGAGATCAAGCCCGGGGGGCGCTGAAGGTTCCGCTTCCCGCGAAGGCAGGCATTGCCTCGCAAGCGGAACAAATTTCTTGATCGCGCATTTCCCCGACGAGGCCGTCATGCGTCGTTCGAAGCGGTGCGTGTCGCGGATAGCCGAAGACGCGCCTCATAAGACGCAGATCATGGCGATCAGATCGGGTGAGGTTCAAGCTGTGAGTTTTGAAACACCGGAATCTCCACTGCAGCCCAGTATCGGCGAGCGCGCGATCGATACCGCAACCGACGTGTCGCGCACGATCACGGAAGTCTCGACGGGGCTTCGCGCGGCCGTCGATCGGCTGAGCGACGCGATTGCGGCCTCGCGTCAGCCGGGAGGCGCACTCGCCACGGTAACGGCGATTACCCGCGAGGCTCCCCTCGCCAGCCTGTTCGTCGCCTTCCTGTTTGGCGTTGCGGTGGCGCGACGGCGTCAGGGCTCCTAGAATTTTCCTTTGGTCGCATCCTTAGCCGCCGACACGACGTTGCCCGTGATCTGCCGCATATGTTCGCCGGCATTGGTGAACTGGCTGCGCAGAAACTCCGACTGAATCCGCATCGCTTCCTGAAGATCGGTCGCATGCACCAGCTTGCGCGCATGCTCGAACGCGGCCTTCATGTTCTGTTCGGTGAAGGACAGCGCCTGTTTGGAAATCTCCGTCCCCGCGCCCGGCATCGAGGTCATCGATTTGCTGGCGGCATCGAAGAACATGCCGAATGCCTTTTCGGCCTGATCAATGGTCTTTTCCGCGAGATCGCGCAGCTCGGCAGGAACTTCAATCTTCGGCTCAATCATCACAGCCCTCCTATTTCGTCTCAACGACGTTAGCATATATCCGGGCCGCGTCTCGCCGGATTGGACGGGCGCGTCACGACAAAAAATCTGCCGTGGAAGCTCAGGCCTTGGGAATAATTACCCAGAATCGACCCCGTGCGGAACCGGATTCCAATCATGTCATCACTGTGGCATAAGTGATTTGGGACTGAGCCCGACGGTCAGTGGCGTTGCGTCGCTCTCGGGGACATGGGGACACAATGCTGCAAACACTCCGGCCAACGCCGACCTGTACGCGATTTCAGACCAGCATAGAAATGCCTTGCATCAAGTGTGGCGCCCAGATGCGGCTGGCGCTGATCGAGCCGCGCGATCAGGTCTACGACGTACTGACCTACCGGTGCGCGCCCTGCAACTCCGGCGAGAGCTTCCTGAAGGTGCGTTAGATACCCGCGGCCGCGTGGTGGCCTAGCCGTTCAGCGCGGCCGTGCCAGCCTGCGTCAGCACGGGCCCTTCATCCCGCACCTCGATCAAACCGAGTTCCGACAAAGCGCGCAGGTCCTGATCGTCGACCGGCGACAGCTTCAGCCGGCGCGCCTGGATATCGCGCAGCGCCCAGCGAAGCCCGATGGCTCTTTCGAGGGAAAATTCAGCAAACGGATTATCTGTCATTCGCTTCGACTATTGCGCCATTTCGATCAGACTTTGTCTTTCCGGCGGCCTCTTCGTGAACGCGCGAGATAATGCGAAGAATAATTTCCCTCGGAAACCCCTCCGAAACCCGATGCCCTGCGCTAATATCGGTACGGTTCGATATCCAGCAGCGGAAACGCGCTGAATACACCGGGGAGATTGGTCGGCGTCGCCGGATGCAGGTAGGACTTGTCGAGTTCGGCAAAGCTGGTGACGCCGAGCAGCCCGAGGCACCGGATCACCTCGTCTTCCAGCAATTCCAGCATCCGTACGATGCCGGCTTCCCCCGCCGCCGCAAGTGCCCAGCATTGCAGGCGGCCGATGCCGACGAGGTCGGCGCCGGACGCAATCGCCTTGACGATGTCGGTGCCGCGGCAGAACGAGCCGTCGACCATGATCTTGGCGCGTCCGGCAACCGCCTGGACGATTTCGGGCAACACGTGCATCGCACCGCGTCCATGGTCGAGTTGACGTCCGCCATGGTTCGACACATAGATCCAGTCAACGCCATGATCGAGCGCAATCGCCGCATCTTCCGCAGTGGCGATCCCCTTGATGACCAGCGGTATCCTGAATTTGTCCTTGATCAGTTTGACCGTGCGCCACTCCAGCCCTTTCTGGAAGTCGCCGCCGGTGGCGCGGACCCGACTTTCGCGGACATAGCGCTTGGCAATGTCGCGTTCGCGCCGGCTGTAATGCGCGGTATCCACCGTCAGGCAGAACGCCGCATAGCCGTTGGCGACGGTACGGCTGACAACGTCCTCGACGAAACCGTCGTCACCGCGGACATAGAGCTGGTAGATCCGCAGCGCGTCCGGCGCAGCCTTGGCGGTATTTTCGAGCCCCGGCTCGGACACTGAACTGAGCATGTGCGCTGCACCGAATGTGCCGGCTCCACGCGCCACGGCGGCACCTGCGGAGGGAGCGAAAATCTCAAGCGCGCCGACCGGTGCGATCATCACTGGCAGCCGCAGTTTGCGGCCGAACGCCTCAGTTGATGGATTGACCCGGGCGACATTGCGCAGCACACGCGGCCGGAAGGCGATCTCGTCGAGCGCCATGCGATTGCGGCGCATCGTGGTCTCGGTTTCCGAGGCGCCGACGATATAGTCCCATGCATTCTGGTTCAGCTTGGCGCGGGCACTTCGCACAAATTCGTGGAGATTCTGGAATTCCTCGCCACTGGCGCCTAGCTCGACATCTCGCGTCGGCTGGATGCGGGTCCCGTCATTCATGGTGCTTCTCTCCCGTCTTGCCGGCACATTAGCCGCAGACAAACGGGAAAAGCTACCGCCTTGGGCGGTCGATTCCGGCACAGAATTGAAAGGCTGCTATTCGCTGGCGAGGTGCATCGGCACGGACTGGAAAATCCCGGCGCCTGAAACCTGGGAAGCGATCAGCAACGCCGCCAGTACAGCCGGCACGCTGATCAATCTCAGAAACTGGTCAATCGAAAGGATTGATGACGTCCCTCAGGGTGCGTTCGAGGCGAACTCAGTTCGCCCCCCGCATCGTCGCCTGATCGCTGGTGAAAAGCTGGTCGGTATAAACCGCCCCAGAAATCGTGAGCAGCGCGAGAATTGAGATGACCGCCAGCGTTTGCATGACGCGAAGGTCGGGTTCGATTGTGGCCAAAAAGGTCAGAGCCTGGTGCATTTTCAGGACCAACAGAGGGGAACTTCGTGGCCGCGAGGATCTTGCGCCTGCTGGTCAGCTGCCCGAGAAACGGCTTCTGTATTCGGTTGGCGACACGCCGAGGTGACGCAGGAATGCGCGCCGCATGCGCTCGTCGTCGCCGAAGCCGGCGCGTTTGGCGACCTCGACGACACCACCGATCTGCCGGCTTTCGAGCAACAGCCGCGCCGTCTCGACCCTCAGCGCCTCAACGCCACTTGCCGGCGTCATGCCGGTGCGGCTGGTGTAGGTACGGGCGAAGGTGCGGGGCGTCATCCCGGCTTTCTCGGCGAGCGTTTCGACCCGGAGGTCGCTGGCGATGTTCTCGATGATCCACGCGTGCAGCGCACTGAAGCGTCCTTCGACGTCAGACGCCTGCGCTGCGAGCACGGTCGAGAACTGACTCTGGCCGCCCGGTCGCTTCAGGAACACCACCAGCCGCCGCGCGACGTCGAGCGCGGTGGTATGGCCAAAATCCTCCTCGATCATCGCAAGCGCGAGGTCGATGCCGGCGCTGACGCCGGCCGACGACCAGACCCTGCCGTCCTTGACGAAGATGGCATTCGGCTCGACGCGGATATTGGGGAAACTGTCCTGTAGCCTCGGGCAAAAGCGCCAGTGGGTCGCGGCGCGCTTGCCGTCCAGCACACCGGTCCAGGCGAGCGCGAAGGCAC
Source organism: uncultured Alphaproteobacteria bacterium (assembly GCA_963774775.1). Classification (GTDB taxonomy): domain Bacteria; phylum Pseudomonadota; class Alphaproteobacteria; order Rhizobiales; family Xanthobacteraceae; genus Bradyrhizobium. The sequence continues at coordinate 118,032 of CAVZGZ010000040.1, read as the reverse complement.
CGAGGCAAACCGAGGCCACCCGACGCGCTTTCGGCAGCACCTGCAAGATCCATTTCATCAACGGCGCGTCGTTGCGCATCTTCCAGATGCCGGGGCCGCCCGGGATCACCAGCGTATCAACCTCGTGCGGCCGGACACTGCCGATCGGCGCCGTGTCGATCATCATCCCGACGTCGGTTGGCACCAGCCCCCCCGAGCTCGACAGATATGACAGCGAATAGCCCGGACCCGGCAGCTCGATCGCCTCCAATTCCGCAAATACCTGCGCCGGCCCCGAGATATCGAGCAGCGTCACGCCCGGGAAAGCCACGATCGCAATTCGCCGCATGGCGGCTTCCTCGCGCGGCACTGTCGGGGGAGGTTTGGCAGTTTTCGAGGGCATATTGTCCTTTAAGCCATTCGAACCCGACCTGTATAGCTCACGATGGATTACTGGAGCTCTGCCATGTCGCGCAGTCTGGGCAGCGAATCTCGGGCGGTCAAATCGCCCTGGACCGACTACGCGGTCTACAGTTTCCCCGATGCCTCCCAGATTGCGGTCGCCGACCAGCGGCCATTGATGGATGCCATGAACGGCATTATCGCCGTCAACTGGAACGCGGCCGAGCCGCATTGGACCGCCGCCGCCTCGCCCTTCGACAGCAAATACAGCCTTATTCTGGTGTACGACGGCGCCGGTTTGATCGCGTTTTCCGTCTATCGGGTGCTGCAATTGTCGTGCGGGCTTGCGATCTACCGCAGCGGCACGGAGGTGTTGCCGGCGCATCAGGGACGCGGCCTCTACGGGTTTTTCACCGCGGAGGTGTTGAAATGTTCGGGAGCCGCCGAGAAAGGCGAAGGCAGCGTGCTTTACGGCTGGCGGACGCGAAATCCGATCGTCTGGGCCGCCAACGCCAAGCTCTGTGAAAAGGTGACGCCCTCGCTACTTGGCGACGCGCAGGATCCCGTATTGCAAGCGGCCTGCGTCGAGATGTGCTCATCGCTCTATCCCGGAAAGCCTCTCGAAGTACCCGGCATGATCATGCGCGGCGCGTACGGTCACATTAAACACCACCGGCAAGCCTATCACGGCACCGCGTCGCTGGTGGACGCTGCGATGTCCCGCATGATTCCGAATTCGGCCGATGCGCTTTTCTCGGTCGGCTACGCGAGAATATGATGTCGATGCTCGGACAACAGGCCGTGACGGCTCCCGTCTCTCGGTTTACAGATCGGGCCTATCTGGCCTGGGCAACGGTGGCAATCGCCTATGCGATCGCATTCCTGCAGCGCGTGTCGCCGCAGACGGTCAGCCTGAGCTTCATGCACGACTTCTCCACCGATGCCGCCGGCGTCGCCATGCTCGCCTCCAGCTACTTCTGGGGCTACACGCTGATGCAGATTCCTGCGGGCCTCCTGGTCGATCGCTATGGCGTCAAGCGCGTGGTGCTGTTCAGCATGGCGGCCTCTTCGCTTGGCAGCGCCGCCTTCGCGCTGTCTCCGAGCCTTCTCGATGTCTTTGCGGCGCGCCTGGTCGTCGCCTGCGGCGACGCACTGGTCTTCACCGCGCTCTTGAAGCTGGTCGCGCAAAGTTTCTCCGACCAACGGTTCGGCGTGATGTCGGGCATCTCACAGGTGTCGGGTTATGTCGGCGGCGTGATCGCAACGACTCCGCTTGCGGCCGCGGTGTCGGGCTTTGGCTGGCGCGCCTGCTTCCTGTTCATCGCCTGCGTCGGCGTGGCTAATCTCGGCTTCGCCAAGCTTGCGCTGAAGCCCGATCCGGCGTCGCACAGCAACAAGACGCTGAAGGGCGTCATGATCGCCGCCCGGCAATCCCTGTCGCACGTCGCGAATTGGGGGTGCGCGATGACCTTTGCTTCCCACTTTGCCGTGGTCACGACGCTGTCGGGAGTGTGGGGCATTCCCATGGTGGCGCATTTCTTCAATATCTCGCCGACCGCCGCTGGCACGCCCCTGCTCGCCTTCATGCTCGGCAACGCGGTTGGTTCGATCTTCCTCGGTCATGCCGCCGACCGCGCTGCCGCCGCGCTCGATGGTGCGCTGATCGGCATTTGCGTCTTGCGAATGATCCTGATGGCGATGCTGCTGCCGCCCGTCGCGCAGGCATTCGGCTTCGTCTACGTCATCGTGGTGTTCACGGCACTCGGACTTGTCGCCGGCGGCACGGTGCCGTTGGTGCTCAAGTGCACCAAGAAACTCTACACCGCTGACCTGATCGGCGTCGGCGCCTCCGTCAACACAACGGCCGCGGGCATTTTCGCCGGCCTCGCGCAGCCTGTCATCGGCTTCGCGATGCTTGCTGCGAGCCAGGTTTCCGGAAGCGATGCCGCGCATGCGGCGGCTGCGATCAGCAACGGCGGCTACGGTGTCCTGATTGGAATTCTGCTTCTCATGTCATTGCCGGGTATTGCCGGACCGCTACTGATGAGGAGCAAATTAATAATTCGCTAATCACATTGTTCGCTAGTCACATTGAAAGTAGGGGGACGTTATGGCGCGTCTATTTTTACGAAAATGCGAAGTGGCTCCAAGCTACCCGGTGAGCAGCTGGCAAAGCGTGCTGTTCTCCGAATTCGAAGCACAGATGAGTAGCGAGGCGAGACCTTTTCCCTGCGTCTTTGGTGTGACAGGTCATCGCCTGGACCAATTGCGCTATCTCTTCCTCGATCCCTACGACGTCGAAATTCTCGGCGAGCAGCTCGCGCAATATGTTTTGGAAGCTCGCTCTTATGGCCCCAACACGTCGCTGGTCGTGTTCACCCGGCCTCGTCCGGTGCAAACGCTTGACGCGTACTATCGGAAGATGTGGCTGACACTCGACCAGCTCGCGCGGCTGGACAACCGTCCGTGGCCCGCGGAAATTCCCGAACAGATCGATCATCCGATGTGGGAGTTCTCGTTCGCAGGCGAACCGATATTCGTCGTGTGCACGACTCCCGCGCATGTGATGCGGCAGAGCCGCCGTTCGAGCGCCTTCATGCTCACGTTCCAGCCACGATGGGTGTTCGATAAGATCCTGGGAACGGAAAAGGCGGCCAACGCCGCCTTTTCCGAGGTGCGCAAGCGGCTCATTCCTTACGACAGCGCAAGCCCCTCGCCGCTGCTCGGACGCTACGGCGCAACCGACGGGCGCGAGTATCTGCAATATTTCCTGCACGACGACAACCGAACCGAAGGGGGCTGTCCCTTCGCAAAACTCGCGCAGAGCAAGACGCCCAAAATCGAAGACAAGGAGCAGGCAGCATGACCCAGATCATTGCAGGTCAGAGAACCGAGTTCGCCATCGATCCCGCAATCCTGAACCTGCTCCCCGAGCAGGGCAGCATCGAATTGCAGCATGATGCCGCGGGCAAGGTGCATCGCTTCCACACTCACCCGGTCGACGAAATTTTGATGATCATCAGCGGCCGGCTCAACTTCATGTGGGACGGCGGTGAACGCGTCGTCAGCGCCGGCGACACCATCCTGTTGCCAGCCGGCACGCTTCATCAATCGGAAGCGCTCGAAGGCGGCGCGGTCTATGCGATCGCGACGCGCCCGCCCGCCGATCCGGGCAGCCATTGAACCGTACGAGGGAAGTGAGGCTTTCAGGACAATGAAGGAATGACCGGCGCTGGATCAGTCGCCAAACGCTCGACCAACTCGATGATTTCGGAACGCTGATCGGGCGCAAGTTTAAGGAAGGCCTTCAACAGTCGCAGGCTTTCCACGGTTTCGCTCGATGGAGCTCCGAGTTTTTTCTGCAGCTCTACAACGTAAGTGGGATTTTTCATCTCGCACCTTAAGTGAGGATCAGGAATGGCATACCCAGGGAAACGTGAAGGCTTGGCCCAGAGAGTCGATACCGCCGCACAGGAGGCCGAGCGCCTCGGCCTGACGACGGCTACCTTGATACTTCGAATGGCCCGCCTGGAGATCGACCGGGCGGAACCCGAAGAAGTTGAAAGTATGCCAAGGAACAACCTGCGCAGCAAGCCGAACTGAAGGGCCGGAACGGTCCAATTTGGGCTGGCAGACCGCCGGTTTGTGCTTCGACGTGTCGTCCGGGATGGTCGAACAGGGCCAGACAGAGTGAGCCGCGCGCGTCGCACGCTGTTCGCGGCCGATCCACATTGCGGAAGAACCAGGAAGCGGATCGCGCTCGCGCGCCGATCCGCTTCGGGAGGCCGTGACTCCGCTAGCCGGTATTTCCAGCTTTCCCGAAAGCGCCCGCCTCAGCCAACGCCGCGATGCGGTGGTCGTCGTAACCAAGCGTCTTGCGCAGCACGTCCCTGGTGTGCTGGCCGAGCAAAGGCGCCGCGACAGGCGCGACGGTAGGCGTGAGACTCATATTGAGCGGCGTCTCGATATTGGGAACGGAGCCTGCGGTCGGATGTGGAATTCGGCTGAGGCGGTGACGGCCGCGCACTTCAGGTGCGTTAAGTCCTTCCTCGACCGTTCGCAAATAGCCAACCGGGATGTTGGCCTTCTTCATCTTCGCCATCCAGTTCTCGAGCTTGTCGCTGGCGAAAACCGCCGCAATGATCGCGCGCAGCTTTTCCTTGTTGGCTGTTCGGGCCTTCCGATGTGCGAATTGGGGATCGGCAACAAGGTCCGGCCGTTCCAGCACCTCAGTCACCAGGCGGCGATATAACCGGTCGTTGGCGCACGCCATGTAGAGCGGTCCATCGGACGCCTGATAGACGCCAACGACGGGCGAGCCGTTCGGCGAATTCCCGAAGCGGCCGGGATTCTCGCCGCTGATCAGATAGGCCATGCCGTAGAAACCCGTCATCGCCACCGCGGCGTCGATCAGCGCGACCTCGACCTGCTGGCCGCGGCCAAGCCGATCGCGCGCGATCAGGGCCAGCAGGATCGCGTTGCAAGCGGACATGCCCGTCGCCATGTCGACGATCGGCGGCCCGGTCCGCACCGGCTCGCTGTCCGGAAAGCCGTTGAGCGACATGAAACCGCTTTCGGCCTGCGTGATCGGATCGAAGCCCGGTCGTAGCGCGAACTCGCCCTTGCGGCCATAGGCCGAAATCGAGCAATAGATCAGCCGCGGATTGGTTGTTGCGACCGAAGCGTAGTCGAGGCCGAACTTCTTCATCACTCCGCCGGAGAAATTCTCCACCACCACGTCAGCTTTCGCGATGAGTTCGCGCGCGACCTCGAGCGCCGCTGGGTTGTTGAAGTCGAGCGCGATGCCGCGTTTGTTGCGATTGAGGCTGAGATAGGCGGCGCTCTCGCCGCCGATTTCCGCGTGTTCGTAGTGCCGCGTGTCGTCGCCGCCGTCGGGGTTTTCGATCTTGATGACCTCCGCGCCGAAGTCGGCGAGCGTTTGCGTGCAGGCAGGTCCGGCGACGACGCGGGTGAAGTCGACCACCAGCAGACCATCAAGAGCTGTCGGCTTGCCCTCCGCGCGCGGCGCGCGCTCGGGCAGTTGCGGTCTGGCGGTCATGATCGGGCGTTTCCCATTTATATTTTGTTGGGCGGAATTTGGTCGCGAGCCGTACGACATCAAGCCTTTTACCGGAAGCCCATGACCAACACCAAACCCGGATTATGCAGGGCCGGATTTCAGGCCAGCATGGCTATCGACGCAACACCCTGCCGGCCTGAACCGGGTCGCGACGGGTCTCCTCGACGGCGTTCGCCGCCCGGTCCCTGGCTTGTCCAGGAAACGAACGGCGAAAGCTTGCCGATCAGCGCAACGTATCGCGTTGCAAAATGCCTGCGCGTCGAAGATCCGGTTCGCTATTCGGCGATCATCTCGCCAGAGCCGCCGAATTCGGCTGGGAAGTCTTTCAGTTTAGGCAGGCCGTCACGCATCGGCAGCACGGTCTCGGCATAGTTGACGTGGACGCCGGGCGCGAAGGCCAATGTCGGAATCGTCGCGGCAAAGACATCGACGAGCCCGAGCGTCGGATGATTGGTCATCAGGTGTCCGCCGCACTTCGCACAATATTTTCGCTGGCTCATCGCCGTCTTCTCAAACGTTGCGACGTGCTGCGATCCCGAGGTGATCCGCACCGCGTCGGGCTTCCATAGGCTGAAGGCATTCACGGGTCCACCGGACCAGGAGCGACAGGACCGACAATGGCAATAGCCCATTGCTTCCGGCGCACCGCTTGCTTCAACTTCGACCGCGCCGCAAAGGCAGTTTCCGATATGTTTCATAGACATAGATTCTCCGTGAAAAAATACGAGTAATCAGGTCGACTTGCGCCACGGAACGAGCATCGAAACGCGCTGCCTGTAGTGGCGATATTCGTCACCAAACAGCTCGATGAGATCGCGCTCTTCGAGCAGTATGCCGACAAAAATATAGGCCGTGGTCACCGCCGCGAACAGCAGATGCCCCACGCTCATGGTGGGCGCCGCCCAAAAGGCGATGATGAAGCCCAGATAGATCGGATGCCGCACGAAGTTGTAGTACAACGGCGTCCGGAAGGTGGGTGCCGGCATCTTCCTGCCGGAGAGGTCATTGGCGACCTGACTCAATCCGAACAATTCGAAATGGTTGATCAGAAAGGTACTGGTGAATACGATCACCCAGCCAAGGAATGATAGTCCGGTGATAACGGCCGCGATTTCGGGCTCTTCGATATGCCAGACGACCGTCGGCATCGGGCGCCACTGCCAGAACAGCAGCAACAGTATCAGGCTGGCGAACAGCACATAGGTGCTGCGCTCGACCGATTGGGGAATAAATCGCGTCAACCATTGTTTGAAACGCTTGCGGGCCATTACACTGTGCTGGACCGCGAACAGCGACATCAACCCGATATTGGTCACAAGCGCGGTTCCCATCGGCGCGGCTGCGCCGAAATCGATCGACTTGGGAACCGCAATATCAGACACGAATCCGATCGCATACAGGATCGTGACCAGGAATGTGAGATAGGCCACAGCACCGAACAGGAATGCAATGAATCCTGACATGCGACGTCCGGACGCGGCAGGGCTAACGATTTGGGATTCGGTCATAATATTGACTCCCGCAGGGGCAATGGAACACCGGTTTGATTGCTGCAGAATGCACCCAACAGAACAAAAAGACTTTGCCTGGTGCTTGATCTCTCCGTGAGATGCACTTGATTGTTTCTTGAGAAAAAAAGCGATAACGACCGTGAAATTCAGCTTTCACAATCACCTCCTCGATACCGACCTTCGCGAACTGCAACGCGGCGGCGAACCGGTCGCCATGCAGCCGCAGGTTTTCGATCTGCTTGTTCATTTGTTGAAGAACCGCGACCGCGTCGTCAGCAAGGACGATCTCATCGCGCTGGTCTGGGGCGGACGGATCGTGTCGGATTCGACACTCGACAGCCGCGTCAACGCCGCGCGCAATGCGATCGGGGACAGCGGCAAGGATCAGAGGTTGATCCGGACCATCCCGCGAAAAGGCCTTCGCTTCGTGGGTTCCGTGGATGAGCATTCCAACGGCGATCGGCCCCCCGCCGCGCCGCTTGAGCCGGCCGCCGAACGGCCACGCCCGGTCCTGAATCTGCCGGATCGGCCCGCCATTGCCGTATTGCCTTTCGACAATATGAGCGGCGACCAGGAGCAGGAGTATTTTTCCGACGGGATCAGCGAGGACATCATCACCGCGCTGTCGAAATTGCGCTGGTTCTTCGTGATCGCCCGCAACTCGTCGTTCACCTACAAGGGCAAGCCGGTGCACCTGAAGCAGGTCGCTGCCGAACTCGGCGTTCGCTATGTCCTCGAGGGTAGCGTCAGGAAGAGCGGTGATCGCGTGCGCATCACGGCGCAGCTCAACGACACAGCGACCGGCAGCCACATCTGGGCGGAACATTACGACCGTGACCTGATCGACGTATTCGCCGTGCAGGACGAAATTACCGACGCCATCGTCATGGCGATCGAGCCGCAAATCTACGCCGCTGAAAACTTTCGCAGCCGGCGCAAGCCGCCGTGCAGCATCGACGCGTGGGATCTGGTGATGCGGGCGCTGTCACATCACTGGCGTGTGACGCGGCCGGACAGTATCCTGGCTCAGGCTCTGCTGGAAAAGGCCATTGCGATCGACCCGCATTATTGCCAGGCCTTGTCGCTGCTCGCCACCAACCACATGTTCGGCGTGCATCTGGGTTGGGCCGACATCGCAACCGCAGCGCCGGCCGCCGAGCGCGCGGCACTCGCTGCGATTGCGGCCGACAGCGAGGATGCGTGGGCGCACAACGCCATGGGTAGTGTCTATTTCTCGACGCGCCGCCTCGACGATTCACTCGCCGAATTCGAACTGGCGTTGCAGCTCAATCCGAATTTCTCGCTGGCCCAGGGGTACTACGGCCTGGCTTTGTCGTATTGCGGGCGCTGGCGCGACGCCTATGAAGCGACGCAACGCGCCATCCGGCTGAGCCCGCGCGATCCTTCCTCCGCGATCTATTACGGAGTGGCCGCCTACGCCCAATTCGTCGGAAGGAACTATGCCGAGGCGATCGCGCTGGCGCGCGAGGCGATCCGCCAGCGTGGCGACCTCAGCGGCGCCTATCGGGTGCTGACGGTAGCTGCGGGCATGACCGGACAGACTGAACTCGCCAAATCCGCGCTTCAGGAACTGCGGCGCACGCAGCCCAATATCTCGCTGGCCTGGATCGCGAACCAACTGCCGTGGAAGCTCGACGCCGACCGCGAGCATTACCTGGAAGGCTTTCGGCGCGCGGGTCTGGAATAACCCGTGCGCCTACAACTATCACCTCGCAGAACGCGTCCACTATGCAATCCGAACTGGCCTGGCTGCCAGCACGCTGCGCCCGAATGCACGGAGATGTAGGCGTCAGGATCGGTGTCGGGTGCGGCGATTCCTGAAAGCAGCGGCTGCTCGCCGACAAGGTCTCTGCGGGCGCTCATTACTTTCCTGGCAAGGTCGGTAACAAGGCCGGCGTTGAGATGCCTGTTCGCCACCAGATCGTAGGCGACCCTCAACATCGTTACATCGTCGCCAGGAACTGGAGGCGCACCTCGCAACGTGCCCTTTGGAATATCGTAGCTTTCGTACGGCCCTTTGGCGTCGGTGATCGCTCCGGCATCACTGGCACGGTTGGTGAACTCAAAAGGGGCTTCGGCCCCTTTCTTGTTTTGCGGGTTCGAGGGCAAAGAGCCCGGATGCTCCAAGACGTCCAACCAAAGCATTCGACTTCAGCGCCGGATGGGTTTGACGGGAATCGGATGCTCGGTCGCAAACCCGTAGATCAGCGCCAGCCGATCGAGACACTCCTTGAGGCGTCGGGCGAAATAGTCGTTCCAGCGCTGGCTGCGCAGTCCGCGCCGCTCCCCGACCTGCTCCATGTTCAGCCCCTGGACCAGAACCTCATGCACCAGCACTGAACCGTCGGCACCAAGTTCGCGCTCGATGCGATTGAGCCGCAGCACCGCTTTGCGCTGCCCCTCGGTGATCGGCTCCCGCCGCTCACCGCCGTCGACATACTCCCTGGTGGTATCGACGGCGCGCGGACCGCGTTCGGCCTTCTCCCAGTCGTTCTGGAATGCGCGCCCGCCCTGGTATTGCGGCTCGTCGATCTGGCGATGCGAGTGCAGGCGGCCGAGCGGATCATTGCGAGTCGAACGCAGCACGACAATCTTGTCGCCTGGTTCGAGTGCAAGGGGATCATCGACTTCGACTGCGGCTACCTCCGCATTATACGGCAGATCCCGCGACCGGCGGTCATGCAAGCTGACCGGATGATAGGGCTTTTTGCGCTTGGCTTTTGGCACTGAATAGCTCCCTCGTGATTGAAACTGGACCTCGTCGCGCGGGGCGCGCGGCTCACGCGGCTTCGACGACGCGGAGCGAGGCGGCGCCTGCCACGCGTTCCGACGGCAGAACGGGATTCCGGCTCAGATGAAAATGCGGCGTGCAGTAGCTTGAACCGGGCCGGCGCGGGTGACCGCAGAAGGTGATCGCCTCGCCCTCGGCGTCACCGCCATAGGGGTAGCGGCAATCGCGCCACTCCAGCTCAACCAGCGAAAGGTGGCGCGGCTCGACCGCAACACATCTCAATTTGACGGGCTTGGCGGTCTCGAACACCGGTTTTGGCCGACGTAAATCCGCTGCCCTGACGTCCGACCGATAGTCGTGCTGCCGGTTCGGCTGTGGCGGCACGATCGGTGGCGTCCGCGGCCGGCCGAATCCACCAAGTCCCATCCGCTTGGCGCGGCCGAGCGCGGCGTTGCGGGAATAGGTCGTATTGAACGTCGCATTGATCGCACGGGCGATCTTCGCAAACGACATGCCCTTGGCGAAAAAGTCCCTCAGCGCGGCCGAGTGCTCGGGCGCCCAGTTTGTTGCTTCCATCATTCATTCCTATTTTTGCCATCGTGCCCGACGTCGCGCATAATTTCTGATATTCCGAAATCAAAGTCAAGCTTGATTTCTGATAATCGGAATTGCTATGCTCCTCTCGAATTCGAAAAAGGATGCGCCATGCTGGATGTCAGGCTGATCGAACGGGGGCTGCAAAAGCCAGGCAAGACCAAGGGTGGCCTGGCGGCGGCAATGGGCGTCCGTCCCGGCGCAGTCTCGGAGATTCTGTCCGGGATACGGCTGATCAAGGCCTCCGAGATCGCCCCGATCATGGAATATCTCGAGCTGAATTCGGTGCCGATCATGGGCCGGGTCGGCGCTGGCGCGTCGATCGAACCGGAACATGAGCAGGTGCCGCCGGAAGGGCTTGGCGAAGTCGAATTGCCATTCCCGATCGCGGAAGAGATCATCGCCTTCGAGGTATCGGGCGATTCCATGCTGCCAAAGTACGAGAATGGCGACATTATCGTCGTCTATCGCGAGCAGCACCACCCGCTGTCGAGCTTCTACGGCGAGGAGGCCGCGGTGCGGCTCAAGACCGGTGAGCGCTATCTGAAGACGATCGAGCGGGGAAAGACTTCGACGCTGGTCAACCTCACCAGCTTCAACGCCAAGCCGATCAACGGAGTGAAGCTCGAATGGATCGGTGAAATCTGCGTGACCCTGCCCCGGGGCCAGATCGAGCGTCTGCGCAGCAAGGCGGCGGCGCGGACGCGCAAGGCAACCAGGACCCACGGCGGTCGCACGCTGGACAAATAGGCCGGGACTTTACGATCCTTGCGGGTCTGATTCTGTGGCTCACACCCGGGGTAAGGTTCGGTCGCGAATTGCCAATTTTCCGATTTTCAGAATTATTGCTTGACTTATTTCTGATTATCAGAAATAATCGGCAGCCGGTTTCATCTCGCGGGAATGCACCAGATCGCCCACATGCAGTATTTCGTTGTAATGATCGACTACGGCCGGCGCGGCCGCGAAGCCATCGTCGATCCCGAAATCACGCGGCGCGAGGTCATCGCCCGCGTCGCATCGGGTGAATACAAAAACATCAGCTTCATCCATGAAATCGATGATGCCTCGGTCGAGGACGTCACCGCCGACATCCTCGGCGAGGCCGCCCTCCCCGAAATCGGCCTTGAAAGTGCCGATCTGCAGGCCAACGCGTTCGACCACAGCCGCGATTTGCGCAAGCACGAACCGGCTTGACCTGACGAAGCCCGACTGAACCGCCGCGGGATCACATTCTGCTTTCGAAAACGTGATCGCCTGCGGAGTAAACCGCCCAGAGCGGATTAACTGATGTTCACGCAAAGTCTATTCCGACTGAAAGGACGATCGCGCTAGAGTGCCGACTCGTTTTTTCGGATCTGCAAACTCTCAAATGAATTCATTCAAAAAGGCCGAGATCGCGGCTCGCGATGGCGATCTCAGGGTCTCGCTGCTGCTAGGCTTCGCGAACTGGTTTCTGTTTTTGGACCACGTTCCCCACAACGCGGTCAGCTTGCTGACGCTGCGTAATTTTGGCTTCAGCGGTGCGGCCGACCTGTTCGTATTCGTCGGCGGCTACGCCGCGGCGATTACTTATGCCAAAATTGCGCTGGAACGCGGTTTCGTGGTGGCAGCGACCCGCATCTTCAAGCGCGTATGGCAGCTTTACGCGGCCTACATCGTGCTGTTCGTGATCTATGTCGATCTGATCGGTTATGTTGCCGCACAAACCGCCGCGCCTGATATCATCAATGAGTTCAACATCACCGGATTCATCGATCATCCGATCAGAACCCTGATCTACGGCCTGCGGCTCCAGGCGAAGCCGAGCAATCTCGAGGTCTTGCAGCTGTTTATCGCGCTGATGGCGTTCCTTCCGCCAGTCTTGTTTGGCATGTTGCGCTGGCCAAATCTGACACTGGCCGGATCGGCTGCGCTGTATGTGGCGGCAGGCGTCTTTGGCTGGAGCCTGTCCGCATACCCTGAGGGAACCTGGTTCATCAATCCGTTCTGCTGGCAGCTTCTCTTCGTCCTGGGCGTCTGGTTTGCGCTAGCCAGCAAAAGGCAATTGGGCATCGTCGCCTCGATGCAGCGGTTCGCGTCCCTGCGCATCGCGGCGCTGCTCTATTTACTGTTCGCGCTGGTGGTCAAGTCTGCAGCGATCCTGCCACAGCTTGGTGAACTCATCCCGGCCGCCGTGCTCGGTGCCTTCTTGCCCAACACGAAGGAAAACATGGCGCCCTACGAGATACTCCACTTCCTCGCCCTGGCCTTCCTCTTTACGATCATCGTGCCAAGGAACTGGCGTGGATTTCAGTCGCCGGTGCTGCAACCGGTCGTCAAATGCGGCGAAGAATGGCTGGCGGTCTTCTGCGCCGGCGTCTTCCTTTCGTTCGCCGGACATTTTATCCTGATTACGGGACCGAATTCCCTTGCAATGCCGCTTTTGGTGAGCGTCGCCGGAATTGCGATCATGACGGCCGTTGCCTATTACGTCTCCTGGTCCAAACTGCAAGATTACAAATCCGCTATCGGCGCCCGCTCGTGAAGCCGCGCGCCGCGGCCACTGGCGGCGGGTACGGTCAACATGCCAACTCGAAGACGCAAGAGTGACCTGATCGAAAACGCGAACAATCCTGGCGCAATTCTTGCTCGCTTGAATTTGCCCTTGTAAGCTTGGAACTGTCGGGAAGAACCAAGCGCAGTTCCGCAATCATCATCGTCGATCAATGGAGATCGCATGCCTATCCTCATCCGCGGCGGCACCGTTATCAACCACGATCATTCCCGGCGCGCCGACGTCCTCGTAGTCGACGACAAGATTGCCGCGATCGGCACCGCTCTCGAGCCGCCCGCCGGCGCAGAGGTGGTCGACGCCGGCGGCGGCTTTGTGATGCCGGGCGGCATCGATCCGCACACCCATCTCGAAATGCCGTTCATGGGCACCGTCACCGCCGACGATTTTGAGTGGGGCACCAAGGCTGCCCTTGCCGGCGGTACCACCATGGTCGTCGATTTCTGCCTTCCAGATCCCGGGCAGTCGATGCTGGCGGCGTATCAGGACTGGCGGCGCAAATCCGAGAAAGCGGCTGCCGACTATGGTTTCCATATGGCGGTGACATCGTGGTCGAAGCAGGTGTTCGACGAGATGGAGATCGTGGTCAAGACCTACGGCATCAACACCTTCAAGCACTTCATGGCCTACAAGGGCGCGCTGATGGTGAACGACGACGAGCTTTACAATTCGTTCGCGCGCTGCGCCCATCTCGGCGCGATGCCGCTGGTTCATGCCGAGAACGGCGACGTCGTGGCACGCATGCAGGAAGCGACCCTGGCGCGCGGCGTATCTGGTCCCGAGGGCCACGCCTATTCGCGTCCACCCGAGGTCGAGGGCGAGGCCACCAACCGCGCCATCATGATCGCGGATATGACGGGCGCGCCGCTTTATGTCGTGCACACCAGCTGCCGCGAAGCGCATGAGGCGATCGCGCGCGCCCGCGCCAGCGGCAAGCGCGTCTATGGCGAGCCGCTGATCCAGCATCTCACACTCGATGCGACCGAATATGCCGACAAGGATTGGGATCACGCGGCCCGGCGTGTGATGTCGCCGCCGTTCCGCGACAAGGCCCATCAGGACAGCCTGTGGGCGGGATTGCAATCCGGCTCGCTTCAGGTGGTCGCGACCGATCATTGTGCGTTTACGACGGAGCAAAAGCGGTTCGGCCTCGACGATTTTCGCAAGATCCCCAACGGAACCGGTGGTCTCGAAGACCGCCTGCCGGTGCTCTGGACTGCCGGCGTGACCACCGGCCGTCTGACCAAGGAAGAATTTGTCGCGGTGACGTCGTCGAACATCGCGCGCATCCTCAATATCTATCCGCGCAAAGGCGCGGTCGCGGTGGGTTCGGATGCCGACCTGGTGGTATGGGATCCAACGGCCAGCAAGACCATTACCGCGAAACGCCAACTCAGCCGCATCGACTATAACGTGTTCGAGGGATATGCCTGCACCGGCGGGCCTGCCGTTACAATCTCGCGCGGCAGGATCGCATGGAAAGTCGGCGACCTTCGCGCCGAAGCCGGGCGATGGCCAATATGTCGAGCGGCCGGCGTTCTCGCCGGTCCATGTCGCCAACTCGACCTGGAAAGTCCAGACGTCACCAAAGGCGGTGCAACGGGGCATCACGCCCTAGGCGCTCTCTCAAATCGCGCGCTCCCGCGCCGCGGGCAGTACCTCGCGGGCGAAGATGTCGTCGCGGCCGGGCTTCATCGCCTTCGCTATCCCGCTCAATCGACCGGAAACACTGTTTTCAGCCGTGCCTCGCTGTTCCTCAGCATGGCTGCGTCGAGTTTCCCCTCGCCTGCAGCCGCCGAAGCGCAAGCAAATATGCGATAGAACTGTGCGCCGTCGTATGCGACCAGAAGCAGGTCCACGCCCGCATTTAGCGCCTCGACCACGGCCGTACAGACGTCGTGTTGATAGATCGCCCCCATCACCAGATCGTCGGTGATGACGATGCCCTGATAATTCCATTTCGTTCGGATGATTCCATCGACGATGCGCTTGGAATGCGACGCCGCGTGATCCGGGTCGACCGCCGTCAGCGTCACGTGCCCAACCATCAATTGCGCCTTCGACGCTGCAAGCACTTCCCTGAAGGGACGCCAATCGACTTTTTCAAGCTCTTCGACCGGCGTATCCAGCTCCGCGCTGAAATGGTGGGTATCGGTGCGCACACGCCCCAATCCCGGGAAATGCTTCAACGTTGCGCCGACGCCTGACGCCTCGAGGCCGCGCACATAGGCGCCTGCAATCTCGCTGACGACGGCGGGATCACCCGAAATCGCGCGCTGCCCGATCAGTGTGTTGAAATCGAAACGGTAGCGCCCTGCTTCGGGCCGCAGGTCGAGCACCGGCGCAAAATTGAGATTGACGCCAATCGAAGCCAGCTCCTGCCCATGAATCCGCCCGAACTCCTCTGCCTTCGCCCTGCGCACGTCCGAAGGGAGATCAGCGAGGGTCGCGAGCGCCGGCAATCGGGTCAAAGGCGGTCCCAGATGCGAGACGATGCCTCCCTCCTGATCGGCCGCGACAATCAGCGGCGGCAGGCCGACAGCACGCCGCCGGTCCTGAAGCGCCGCGATTTCGGACCTCAGCGCATCCGCGGTCCTTCCCGCGGCATTGTGCCTGGTAATGTAGATGCCGGAGATCAGGCCCTTCTCGGCCAGCAGGGCCACTTCAGGGAATGACGAATAGCCGACGACGAAATGCGCCCCGAGGCGATGCGCCTGCGTGACCTCGGTATTCAGAACCTCGTGCTTGCGGACTTCAAACGACAAATGGGCACCCAGCATCGCCAGCGCCGGCAGGCACCACAACGCGACCAGCAGCTTTCCTGCCATTCCCCGCGTTCGCCAGTAGCCACGACGGATCAGGACAATGAGGAGGACGATGCTCGCAGCGACAAGGCAGATGTTTCCCGGTCCGCGCAATGCGATCAGATAGGGATCATTCTTGTTGACACCGGCGAAGACGAATAACGGCACGGCAGCCCAGACCGAAAGGACGCCGATACGTCTGACAATTTGCGTGACGGACAATGACTGCTCTCGTGTTATCGCCTGGTGCTATCGCCCGTATCAAACTCGCGGACTCAACGCGAGCGCATAATAGAGTCTGCACGGAAAGTGCACAAAACTCCTGAATTCGTGCAGACGATGCTCCCGCCATCTGCACAAGGGACGTTCAAGCTTCGTCGTGTCACCATCCACGAAGAGGTTTTCGGACATGACGAGCCTGGCATCAGCCACGGACATCCATCCCGTCAAGAGTTCATCGCTGCCGTTCAAGCTTGCGATTGCACTGACGCTGGCTGGCCGCACTGGGCTGGCTGATCGGCGCGAACCTTATCGCGCTGACGGCAGTTCTCTATATTTGCTCGCTCATGAACTTCGCTGCTGTAATCGCCGACTACAATGTCAGCCACAGCCGCGAACCGGGCGGCAAGGGCATACAGATCGACACCAACTATCTGTCTCAGCTTGGACCGCAGGCATTGCCAGCCATCGAAAGGGCCCTTCAAACGCGCGTTTTCGATCCATTCCTTGTTTCCCGCCGCGATTCGCTTGTAGAAGAGCAACGGAAAGACATGGCGTCCTGGCGCAGTTGGGGCTTTCGAAGCTGGCGGCTCCAGCGCTATCTGGACGCCCGGCAGAACAGTGCAGCAACGAACTGAGAGCCGCCGCCGTCCGGAGAAACGCTTGACGCACCACATTCTCATCGTTGACGACGACCTTCATATTCGCGAGGTCATCCGCGTCGCCCTCAAGAAGGCCGGCATGGCCGTGGTCGAGGCACGCGACGGCAAGGAGGCGCTGAGCCCGCTTTGCCAGCGACAGGCCGGACCTCATCATTCTCGATATCGGGATGCCGGAATTCGACGGGCTCGACGTCTGCCGTGAAATCCGGAAATCCTCCGACGTTCCGATCCTCTTTCTGTCCGCGCGCGACGAAGAGATCGACCGCGTGCTTGGCCTCGAGATCGGCGGCGACGATTATGTGACAAAGCCGTTCAGCCCGCGCGAACTGGTGGCGCGGGTCAACGTCATCCTGCGTCGCATGAACTCGCGCGGAACCGATGCCAGGCTCGGTTCAACCGCACTTGCACAAGGCAGCCTGTCGGTCGATCCCGAACAGCACGTCGCGGCCTTCGCCGGCACGCAGCTTCGCTTGACTGCGATCGAATTCGGAATCCTTCGCGCTTTCCTCGCAAGGCCAACCGCGATCTTCAGCCGCGAGCAGATCATGACAGCCGCCTACCAGCTCAATATCCAGGTTTCCGACCGCACCATCGACAGCCACATTCGCAACATCCGCGCCAAGCTCGCCGCCGTGAATTGCGACAACGTGATCGAGACGATCCATGGCGTCGGCTTCAAGCTCGGGCGATGCGAGCCCCAGGCATGACGCGCGCGGGCGAGAAGTGGCGGCCGTCGCTCGGGCTTGTCATTTTCACCATGCTGGCCTCGGTGGCCATACTGCCCTTGGTCGGGCTTTTCTTTTTTCGTCTTTACGACAACCAGCTCATTCACCAGACCCAGGCTGAACTGATCGCCCAGAGCCGGGTGTTGGCCGCCGTCTTCGCCAAGGAAGTTGAGGCGCGTCTTGGTGCCGGGATTGTCCTCGGCGCGGAAATTCCGCCGGAGGCGCGTCCTGATCCGGAAGACCGCCTGACGCCGATCCGGCCCGCACTTGATCTGGCCGGCAATGATCTGCTGCGACGGCGGCCCGATGCATTGCCGGCGAATACGCCCGCGGACCCGGCCTACGTCGAGATCGGCGCGCAGTTGATGCCGATCGTCATCGAGACGCAGAAAGTCACGCTGGCGGGATTTCGCATCCTCGATCCGCACGGTGTTGTGATCGCCGGACGTCAGGAAGTTGGGCAATCGCTCGCCCACATCGAGGAAGTCGCAGCCGCGCTGCACGGGCAGTATAGCGCCGCGTTGCGTACCCGCGTGCCGGATAAGCCGCCGCCGCCGATCTATTCGATCAGCCGCGGCGTTGGCGTACACGTATTTTCGGCGATGCCTGTCATCGTCAACAACCACGTTGCCGGCGTGATCTACACCTCGCGGACGCCGAGCAACATTTTCGACCATCTCTATCAGGAGCGGGGCAAGTTCATCCTCGCGGGCCTGGTCGTGGTCCTGGCGACGATAGCGATCGGGCTGGTGTTTTCCAGAACAATCACCCGGCCAATGCGCGAACTGATTGATCGCGCCGCGCGCATCGGCAAAGGCGACCGCAACGCATTCCAGCCGCTGCAGCATTACGGCACCCGTGAATTCGCGCAGCTATCGCACAGCTTCCTCGATATGGCCCAGCAATTGTCGCGGCGCTCGGACTATATCGCGACCTTCTCGGCGCACCTGACCCACGAGCTGAAGTCGCCGCTCACCTCGATCAAGGGCGCCGCCGAGCTGCTGCTGGATTCGCTGCGCAGCAAGTCGGACAAACTCACGCCGGCGGAACAGAAGAATTTCGTGTCGAACATTCTCGGCGACGCCGAACGCCTTGAGGCCATGACGCAGCGGCTACGCGAGCTGGCCCGCGCCGAAAGCCCCCCGCAAAACGAACGCACCGAATTGGCGCCGGTTGTCGCCAGCCTGAAGGACCGATTTCCGACACGCTCCATCGCAGCAAGCGGCAACCTTGACCATTCGATCAGCATGTCCGGGGAAAAGGCGCTGATCGTGCTGTCGCATCTCGCCGACAATGCCATCCGACACAACGCCAGCAATGTCCGGCTGGAAGCTGTCCACCAGGACCTCACCATCCGGATGACGATGAGCAATGACGGCGATCCGATCTCTGAAGCAAACCGCGAGCGGATTTTCGACGCCTTCTTCACCACGCGCCGCGATGCCGGCGGCACCGGAATGGGGCTCGCCATCGTGCAGGCCATCATGGCCAGCCATGGCGGATCGATCAGGCTGTTGCCGTCGGACCAAGGCGTGGCGTTCGAGCTGGAATTTCCGTCCGCCTAAGCGACCGCTCAAGTCCATAGCGCTTTGTGGATTGTTGGGCCATGACCCACGACCCCGATCTCAGCCGATAACGCCGGACGAGAGCCTGAGATGGCGGTCGCGACTTGCCTGGAAGGCGATGGAACCGAGGCGGAGCAGCGGGAATTATAACCCGACTTAACTTGACACCTGGCTCTATCTGCCGCAGCATTTGCGACGCTGCACCTGTCGGGGTAGCGGAGCGGATGGCTCCCCTCCCCCAAGGCTTTGGCGTCCGATCATGTGGTCGAACGCCAGGCAGCGGGACGGACGATGTCCGTCGGGCCCACTCTTGGAGAGGAGCATGACGCCACCGGCACAAGCCTGTGACCTTGCTCAGCGGCAAGGTCTCGGCGCAAGTTGAGGTGAACAGCAGCTGCTCATCCCGTTGCGTCGCAACAATCCAACCATTATCCACGGGATCGAAGCGCAAAGGCCACGCGCCGTTTGGTCCTGATATCGAACTGATGTCTATCAGAAATCCTTCGCTTAAAACGAAGATGCAGGGCCCCGCGATGCTTGAATGCACCGGGGCCCACTCGTTTGGATCCACCCCAATCGGTTAAACCGGTGCAGATTGCGCCCGCCGTTCAGATCGGGAAGAATTGCCTGTCTCTCGAACGGGGATCGGCGATGGCCACACCGCGCGTACGAATCTATACCGACTACAAGAGCCCCTACGCCTACGTCGCCAACAGGCGGTTGTTCGAACTCGAGGAGCGATACGGCGTCGAGCTTGAATGGCTGCCCTACACGCTGCGCATCGCCGAATTCATGGGCACGGTGGAAGAACGTACGCCGCATTTCTGGCGCAAGGTGCGCTACGCCTATATGGACGCGCGCCGCTATGCCAACGCGCAAGGACTCACCATGAAAGGGCCAAAGCGCATCTATGACGCATTCTATGCCAGCGCCGGCATGCTGTTCGCGCAGCGTCATGGACTGTTCCAGCCCTACCACGAGACGGTGTTCCGGCGATTCTGGAATCACGATCTTGAGATCGACGATCTCTCGGATATCCGCGGGGTGATTGCTTCGGTCGGCGGCTCCGCCGACGATTTCGAAGCTTATGTTCACGGCCCCGCGCGCACCGAGCATGATCGCATCATCGATGAGGCCGAAGCGCTCGGCGTCTTCGGCGTGCCGACCATGGTCTTCAACGGCGAACTGTTCTGGGGCGGCGATCGCATCGGCATGTTGATCGAGCGCATCAAAAACCCCGAGACGATAACTACGGCATTGGGAAGCCGGCACCGGAGCTGAATCCCTTACCACGTGGCGATCAGCCGCATCGCCGTCTGGCCCTGCGCGAAACATCATGAAAGCCCGCCCCTTTCGGTCGGTGCCGCGGTGTGTCGCGCAGGAAAAACGGCCGAATACCCTTGACTTGGCCCATCGGAAATATTCAACTTGTGGGTGAGCCGGATCCGGGAAAGTTTTGAACCCGAACCGGGCAATTTTCGCCGAAGCACGAACATATCATACTGGTTGAACAAATTTTAAATGCTCGCCGACCTTAGACGATGGAGGGGTGAGAATTATGCGCCGTCCCGGATGGTTTGCACTCAGGTCAATGGGTCTTCTCGGTATCGCTGTGGTGGTCGGAGCACCGTCGGCGCCCGCGCCAAGCCAGGCGCCGGCACGACAGTGTAATCTGCTTAGCGACACCGACCCCAATTCCCCCGACAAGAAGAATCCGATCCTGACGCCGATCGATGCGTCGACCAAGAACGCGATTCTGACCTCCGGGTTGCCGTGCGCGGAAGTGATGACAGACCAGGGACCGGAAGCGACCGGCGTCGAAAATCGCCAGCGCGGCTTCGATTTCTACTCGTGGCGGACATTCATCGCGCTCAGCGCGCCCTTCGACAAACCCAAGGATATCGAGAGCTCCCAGCCGGACTCGAAAACCGTGTGGGAAGACGGCAACAATTTCATTCCGCTGCTCGATGTCATGCTGCCGGGCGGAGCCAAGCCGCAATGGGATCCCAACAATCGACCGGTACCCGCGGCCTGCCTTGCTCTTCACGCGCTCCATCCCGACCGGATGGTGGTCAAGATGATCGAGGAGAGCTTCAACCAGCCATTCAAGACCGGACCGCTGATCGACCAGCGTAACAATTACGCAATTTTCGATATCCTGATGAACCGCGTGATGTTCGACTACATGGTCGAGCACAAGCTCTATAGCCGGACCGGCCAGATGAGCGCGGACAATGCGAACCTGAAAATCGACTTTCCATCCGCCGACAACACCGCCGACAAAGTCGGCGCCATCATGCTGAAGGTTTCGTGGAAAATTCTTACCCCCGAGGATGACAGTAGCAAATTCCACCATGTCAATGCGCTGGTCGCGATGCCGATTGCCGCGGACGGACAATCGGACGCGCCCTGTCTGGAGCGGACGCTGGGCCTCGTCGGCATTCATATCGTTCACAAGACGACGTCGCGGCCGCAGTGGATCTGGACCTCCTTTGAGCACAAGGACAATGTGCCGGAGCAGAAGGATGTCGACGCGCGCGACGCCGATCCAGCGAATAACAAGCTGAGTTCGTCCTATAATTTCTATGATCCATCGTGCCCGGCCGACAAGTGTGCGGTCAATGAAACGCCGCCGCGTCCCTGGGATCCGGAACCTGCGGATCAACTGCAATTCCGCAAATCGGCGGACGGGCATATGATTTTCAACAGCCAGATTACCCGCGTGATACCGCTGTCGGAGGCTAACAAGCGCATGAACAGCCAATTCCAGGCACTGCTCGATAACACCGTCTGGAAGAACTACATGCTGATCGGCACGCAATGGCCGAGTTCGTTTCCGTGCAGTTCGGACAAGGTGAAGGACGCGATTGATCCGCGAACCGATTTCGACAAGCAGCCGGACATGAATTGCGGTCCAGCGCCGTTCTTCATGGCCAACTCGACCCTGGAGACCTTCAGCCAAGGGCAAATTCCCCAGGCGTCCTCCAGTTGCATGGCCTGCCACGGCAATGCGACGAGCTATCTGCGTCCCAAAAAGCCGAACGACGTTTATTTCAGTCAATCAGATTTTACCTTCATGCTGGAAAAGGCCCGCTGAGGCGGGTCTCGGCGATCGACCTATCGTCCGCTACGATCGAAGGATTGCATCGATGAGCAAATTGGACCGGGAAGAGCCGACACGAGCAGTGTCGGAAACGTTGGACCGCTCTCCTCATCTGACGCGGCGAAGCGTGCTCGCGGGGGCGGCCGCCGCTACCGCCGCCGCCACGCTCGGTACCGAACCGGCAGTTGCGCTCGCACCACTGAGCGACGACATGGTGGCGTTCAAGAATTTGTCCGCCGCGCTTACCGGGATCTCCGCCGACAAGCTTGCGCCGGCGACTGATGCGCTCGAACTGAAGCAGGATTACTTCAAGTGGGTGATGGATCGGAAGCCCGATCAATTCAAGGCGCTGCTGCAAATCGCCAAGGCCAATCCAACCGCGCTCCAGACGATTGTGGACCAGTCGCAGGCCAACACCGACACGAAATTCCTCGCCCGAAGCATCGTGCTGATGTGGTACCTCGGCGCCTGGTACGATCCCGACGACCTGAAGCGGCTCGTCGACGCCAGAGCCGCCGATCAGCCGCTCTTCATCGTTCACACGGTGATATCGTCGAAGGCCTACACGCAGGGCTGGCTGTGGCGCGTCATCCAGGCGCATCCGATGGGCTATAGCGACATGCAATTCGGCTACTGGACCCGTCAGCCCGATCCGCTCCCGGACTTCATCAGCCGAACTTCGCCCAAGGGAACGTGAATCATGGCCAATGACGACATCGATGTTGTGATCGTCGGATCCGGTTTTGCCGGCGCGCTGATCGCAAACGAGCTCGCCAAGCAAGGCAAGCGTGTGGTGATCCTCGAAGCCGGTGGGAAGATCCCGACCGACATCAACGACTATATGGGGCGGTTCTACAAGGCCTCCGCCAAGGTGCCGGAAGCCCCGTATACACCACCGATATTCGACGCGGACGGACAATTCAGCCCGGAGCTCAACAACCCCGCAACGGTCCCGGCCGGACGGCCAACCGTGATGACGCTCGGTGCCGACGCCTGGTCGGACCCGCACAAGAGCTATCTGGTACAACAGCAGAAACGGGAGGACGGCCAGGCAGGAACGCCATTCGCCAGTACCTATGAGCGTGTCGCCGGCGGCACATCGCACTGGCTCGGCACCAGCTTGAGACTTGTGCCGAACGATTTCCGAATGAAGACGCTCTACGGCAAGTCCGAACCGGATTTCGTCGATTGGCCGATCAGCTATGACGACCTCGTCGACTGGTACGGCAAGGCCGAGGCGGAACTCGGCGTCTCCGCCGATGCCGAAGACCAGAAGTTTCTCGGCATCTATTTCTCGCACAACTTCCCGGGCTATCCGATGCCGCGGATTCCGGAATCGCTGACCGACGGCGCCATCAGGCGCGCGCTCAAGGGCCTGTTGCCGACGGAAACCCAATTCCTGGGAATGAAATCGCCCCCGAGCGAAATTCCGGTCCGTGGCCTGCCCGCTGCGCGCAACTCGCAGCCATATCGCAATCGACGTGCCTGCGCCGGCAATACCAATTGCATTCCGATCTGCCCGATCCAGGCGAAATACGATCCCACCATTACGCTCAACGAAGCGCTCAACCACCGCCACGTGACGATGATGACCCACACGGTTGCAAGGGAAGTCGTGCTCGACGGGAACGGCCGCGTCAGCGAGATCAAGTATATTCGCTACAGCGTCGATACCGACATCAAAAAAAGGACGCTGCAGAACCTGCAAAGGGTCGAGGGCTCGATCAAGGCGAAGGTCTTCGTGATCGCGGCCAACGCCATCGAAACTGCGCGTCTGCTGCTGATGTCGAAAAACGATGCGCTGCCGAACAAAACCGTCGCCAATCGCAGCGGGATGGTCGGTCGGCATTTGATGGATCATCCCTACTACGTCGCCTGGGGCGTGGCGAAGGAGCAGGTGTTTCCCTATCGCGGTCCGCTCATCACCTCCGGCATCGGCGATCTCTGCGACGGTCCGTTCCGCGACAAGCGCGGAGCATTCCGCATGGACATCGGCAACGAGGGCTGGAACTTCGTCATCGCCGGCGGTGCCGTTGGCGCCGATCCGGATGTGACGGCGATCGACTTCCTCAATGGCGTCAACCGCAGCGGGCTCAACGCTGACGGCAATACCGGCAACGGCCTGTTCGGGCAGTCGCTGATCACGGCCTTGAACTCGACCTTCTCGCATCAGTTCCGGGTCGGCTTCCTCGTCGAGCAAACGCCCGATCCGCATAACCGCGTCACGTTGTCGGATGAAACCGACGGCCTCGGACTGCCGCGGCCAAAAATCGCCTACAACATCTCGCCCTACGCGAAGCGGGGAATTGTCGCGGCAAAACAGATGCAGGACCTTCTGTTCAGGAAGATGGGCGCGACGGAGAAGAAATTCGATTTCACGACCGTCGCGAAGGATGATCCGACGCAATTCGACGTCCAAGTCGGAGGCAAGAGCGTGACCCTGAACTACATGGGCGCCGGCCACGTCATGGGCACGTACCGCATGGGAAGCGACCCGGACAAATCGGTGGTGGATTCGTTCCAGCGCTCGCACGATCACGACAATCTGTACCTGGTCGGCAGCGGCACCTTCCCGACCGGCGGCACCGCAAATCCGACCCTCACCATCGCCGCACTGGCGCTGCGGACCGCGGAGCGAATTGCGAAGAGAGTTTGAACCAGCACGCGGCTCTGCCTACGCACGATGGAGACGTTGACATGCTTGCTGTTCGAGACGCTCGACCGAACGCCGGCCCGCCATGGTACGGGCGTCTCGCATCGGGGCTGAATCGTCTGGTGCTGATCAGCGCGCTGATCCTGAGCGTACCGGCCGGCGCGCGGGCGGATGATTGTCCGCCGCTGCGGGAACCACGCATCCCCCCCGTTCCGGGCCCGGTCGATCAGATCGATCCGATCAATATCAATTGGGTCAAGACCCAGCTTCTGAACTACAAGGCCGGCAATTACGACTACGACGTCGCCGCCGTGCTGGCCGATGCGCGGGTCTATGTCGAACGCCGCATCAAGCAACCCGTCACCAAGCCCGCCGTCGTGCTCGATATCGACGAGACGTCGCTGTCGAACTGGCCCAACCTCAAGGCCGACGATTTCGGCTTCTTCGTCGACGTCGCTTGCCAATCGGGCGAACTCCCCTGCGGATTCAACAACTGGGTCATGATGGGCATCGCACCGGCCATCCCGCCGACGCTTGAGTTCTACAACTATCTCGTCTCCGAAAACATTCCGGTGTTCTTCATTACCGGTCGCCGCGAATCCCAACGCGCCAAGACCGAGGAAAATCTCACACATGCGGGCTTCAAGGGCTGGGCCCGGCTGGTGACCCGGCCTGACGACGATCACGCGACTTCGATCGTCCCGTTCAAAAGCGGCGAGCGGGAAAAGATCGAAAAGGAGGGCTTCACGATCATCGCCAGCATCGGCGACCAGCGGAGCGATATCGAGGGCAACGCGTCCGGAACACATTACGAATGCGGCTTCAAGATACCGAACCCATTTTACTTTATTCCCTGAGAAATAGCCCTCCATTTACATCAAAGCTTGTGGGGCGATCCGCGATATCCCTCGACATCGACATATTCGAAGAACTTTCGTGCTTCCGCCAGACACTCCTCATTGGTGAGCGCGCGCGTCGCCGGGTCGTCTGGCAATGGATCCTGCACCGGAAAGCGATAATCCTTGAACTGGAGCTGAAGGCTATCGAGGTTGCCGCCGCCCGACTTGAAGATGTCGAAGGCAGTGTCGGTGCACAGGAACGAGGTAATCGACGGGTCGCGGTCGACGAAATTTCCCGACTTGAAAAACGGCTCGTTCCCCGCGTTCATCCTCGCGATGAAATCGAGATTGCCCCGGTTCAATTTGTCGAATTCCGCAATCCCGACCATTGATCCCGGGATCGGAACCGGCGCGCTCGGGATACTGCTGGTGACATTACCGCTGGCATCCGCGATCGGCGTGCGGTTGGCCAGATTGTACATGATGTTGCCGATCTTGTAGGCCGTGAAGTCGTTCTGCATGTAGACGATCTGCTTGATGCCGGCGAGCGACATCACGCCAGAACACTGGGCGCAGGATTCAAGCGACGTATAGAGCGTGACTCGCTCAACAGCGCAGCATGCGGCTTGGCGTCGACATGCGCGCCGGTTTTCCAGCTATCGAAAATGTCGGTCAGGCTGAACAATCGCCGGACCAGCCTCAACTCCGCGTGTTCGGCGGAGCTGCGGAAAAACGCATTGTGGTTGAAATCGAAATCGATGATGTGGCCGAGGCCGTCGACCGCAACGCAGGCGATGTTATGCCCGAGATAACGGTCCCACGAGATGTGGCTCTTGTCGCTGCGCTCGTTGATGTCGCCCCGGTAGCGATTTGATCCGGCTGCGTCCAGCTGCTGGGTACGCTGCGGGTAGCTCCCGACCGGCCCGTTCTTGTTGCCGTTCCAGAAGCGATGGATCAGCTTCATCAGCAGATAGCTATAGATGCGATGGCGTTCCTGGCTCTCCGGCCGCTCCAGATCCTTCGCGTCCTTGCCGTAGTCGACGTGGACGATTTCGCCGAGCGGTCTGGTCCAGTAATGTTTGAGCGGATCCTGCTGGTCGAAGCCCGGATCGAGCGGATCCGCCTGCTGCGCGGCGGCGGTCGAGGTCGCGCTCGCGAGCGCGCCGGTTGCAGCAGCGGTCGTCACGATGAAATCACGCCTGTTCAGTTTGTCGCTGTCACTCACCGACACCTCCCCTGCAAGCGGGTCAAAGGGTTCGTTCAATATTGTCGCCTCGAGCTGCGGCACGGCAAAGGAATGTAAAACAATATTCGTGTCGCCGGCCTGCGCCGGATGTCACAAATAACACTATCACTCTCTGGTTGCATTGCAAAGCGACCCGCACCAAAACTGATCCAGCTTCAACGCTGTGTTCTGAAAAATTCGCGCACCTCCCGAACATACAGATCTGGCTGCTCGAACGCGGCGAAATGGCCGCCCTTCGGCATTTCGCTCCAGTGCTGGATGTTGGGATAGCTCGCCTCCATCCACTTTCGCACCGGTGTGACGATCTCCTTTGGAAAGACCGCGACCCCGGTCGGAACCGTGACGGTGTGCGCCGTCCGCCGCTTCGGGCCAAAGCTCTCCCAATACAGACGCGCCGACGAGGCCGCCGTCGCGGTCACCCAATACAGCATCACATTGTCGAGCAGTTCATCAGGGGTGAGGATGTTTTCGGGGTGTCCGTCGCAATCGGTCCAGGCCCAGAATTTTTCCAGAATCCAGGCCGCCTGCCCGCTCGGTGAATCCGTCAACGCGTAGCCCAATGTCTGCGGCCGGGTCGATTGCTGCTTGGAATACCCGGAATCCCAATCGGCGTAATATTGAATGCCCTGCAGCGCCTTGGCCTCCGCCGGCGTCGGCTGTCCCTCCACATTGGGCCGCGCGCCCATGGCAAGCGTGATGTGGATGCCGGCGCAGTGCGCGGAATCTTGCGCACCGAGTGAGGTCGTAATCGCCGAACCCCAGTCGCCGCCCTGCGCGGCGTATCTCGTGTAACCAAGGCGGTCCATCAGCACGGCCCAAGCCGCGGCAATACGATCGACGCCCCAGCCTGCCGTCGCAGGCTTTTGCGAGAAGCCGAAGCCGGGCAGCGACGGACAAACCACATGGAACGCATCCGCGGCGCTACCGCCATGCGCGGTTGGATCGGTGAGCGGCTCGATCACCTTGTGGAATTCGACCACCGAGCCGGGCCAGCCATGGGTGATGACAAGCGGCATCGCATTGGCATGCGGCGATCGCGCGTGGATGAAATGAATGCCGAGCCCGTCGATCCCGGTCGTGAACTGCGCGAAGCGATTGAGCCGCGTCTCGCGCTGGCGCCAATCATACTCTTCCGACCAGTAGCGGCAAATGTCCTGGATCCATTTCAGCGGCGCGCCCTGGCTCCAGTCGGAGACGAGTTCGGCCTCCGGCCATCGTGTCCGGCGCAGTCTCGATTTGAGATCGTCGAGTACGTCGTCGCTGACGGAGATGCGAAAGGGAGTGATTGCAGTGCTCATGGAGTTTCCTTCAAAGTGTACGGCGAGGCGTCGATGATGCTCCGCACGCTACGGCGGACAAGTCGCCCCTCGCACCAACGGCGATGGAGCCGCCTCACCCCAAGTCGTCATACCCCGCGAATGCGGGGTATCCAGTACGCCGCGGCCTTTCGGTTCGATCATTGGCGGCTCTGGGATACTGGATCACCCGCATGCGCGGGTGATGACGACTGAAAATGCGGCGCGTTCGAATGCACCAGATACGACTTCGCGATCTCGCTGCGCGATGTGCCCGAGTTTTGCCGGAACGGTCCGTCCCCTCGACATAGAGGGAGCAGGGAATGCCGGGTGCGCGCTGCACCCGCGGTCTCGTGTGCAAAATTGTGCGAAGATACGCACACGAGCATACAGGTTCAGCGGAAACACTCCGGCATTCCCCACGCAATGGCTTTACGGCTTATGCCGTGATCTCCTCGGCGACGAATTCCTCTTGTCACCGTCGCTGCCGGCTTGATGGCCATTCCGATCCGGTTGGATCGTATCAGCCACCGACAGCTTGACACCAGCAACGGGTGTCGGAACCACACGGTTTTGCCGTACGCTGCATCGTCGTTCGTCCTGCGCGCGATGATCGCTCACAACAGAGTTGCCCTGCGATCTCGTTTGCGCCCAACGCTGCCGCGTCCACCGCATCCCACCCCAACGTTCGTGACGATGGCCAACGCCCCCTCGTGAGGGATGAGACGGCGACGTTTATACTTTTGATTTGCCCGACGGTTTAAGCGGAATATTTTTCAGACGAGGACTGGACAGGGCAAATCACCTTGAACTGTCACAAGAAAATCATCTCGCGGTGCACCCGCTTGGCGAGCTTGATCGAGGTACAGTTCGCTTTCCAGATGAGCTCGCGGTGGCATACGCGGACCGGGGTTGACGGCTGCCGCGTCTTCCGCCGTTATATGCGAGTTGACCGACCGCAGAGCATGCCTGACAGAAGCTTGCGATAACCGATAACAACACACGCTGCGGAGGCCGCTTTTTTCCCAAGGAGCTCCAATGCAAAATCCAACAACGGACCTGCGGCGGGTGTTCGCCGCGATCGCATCGATCAGCATCACGACCATCGTGCCCGGCTACGCCGCGTCCGTTGCGCCGGTCACCGCGGAAAACGGGATGGTGGTTTCCGCTCAGCATCTCGCCACGAAGGTGGGTGTGGATGTGCTCAAGCGGGGCGGCAACGCGGTCGACGCGGCGGTAGCGGTCGGTTATGCGCTCGCCGTGGTTTATCCGGCGGCCGGCAATTTGGGCGGCGGTGGATTCATGACCATCGAGCTTGCCGATGGCCGCAAGACGTTCCTGGATTTCCGCGAAATGGCTCCCAAGGGCGCCACCGCCAACATGTACCTCGACAAGGACGGCAACGTCGTCAGCGGCTTGTCCACCAAGGGGCACCTCGCCGTTGGCGTGCCCGGCAGCGTTTCCGGCATGGAAGAGGCCCGGGAGAAGTACGGCACCATGAAGCGCGCGGACGTGATCGCGCCCGCCATTGAGCTGGCCGACGAGGGCTTCGCACTCGAACAGGGCGACATCGACCTGCTGCACGAGGCGACCAAGGATTTTCAGGAGGATCCTGCCTCAGCCGCCATCTTCCTCAACAACGGCAAGGCGTTCCAGGTGGGAGAGAAGCTGGTGCAGCATGAGCTGGCCGAAACGCTGCGCGAGATCAGCAAGAAGGGCACCGACGGCTTCTACAAGGGGTGGGTCGGCAACGCCATCGTGGCATCGAGCCAGGCTGGCAAAGGCCTGATCACGCAGGCAGACCTCGACGGCTACAAGACGCGCGAACTGGCGCCGGTCGAATGCGATTACCGTGGCTACCACGTGGTCTCCGCGCCGCCTCCGAGCTCAGGCGGTGTGGTCATCTGCGAGATCCTGAACATCCTGGAGGGCTATCCGCTCAGGGAGTTGGGCTATCACTCTGCGGAGGCCGTGCACTACCAGATCGAAGCCATGCGCCACGCCTATGTCGACCGGAACAGCTATTTGGGCGATCCGGACTTCGTGAAGAACCCGCTCGATCGCCTGCTCGACAAGAATTACGCGGCCAAGATCCGTGCCGTGATCGACCCGAACAAGGCCGGCGTGTCCAAGGACATCAAGCCCGGCGTCGCGCCGCATGAGGGCAGCAACACCACGCACTATTCGATCGCCGACAAGGACGGCAACGCGGTGTCGGTCACGTACACGCTGAACGACTGGTTCGGTGCGCGGGTGACGGCGGCCAAGACGGGCGTCATCCTGAACGACGAAATGGACGACTTCACCTCAAAGATCGGCGTGCCGAATCTGTATGGCCTGGTCCAGGGTGAGGCCAATGCCATCGCGCCCGGCAAGCGTCCGCTGTCCTCAATGAGCCCGACCATCGTCAGCAAGGACGGCAAGCCGGTCATGGTGGTGGGCACGCCGGGCGGCAGCCGCATCATCACCGCCGTGCTGGAGACCATGATCAACGCGATCGACTACGACATGAACGCGCAGGAAGCCGTCGACATGCCGCGCTTCCACCAGCAATGGCTCCCGGACCTGACCAACGTGGAGGACTACGCGCTGTCGCCGGACACCCGCAAGATCCTGGAAAGCAAGGGCCAGAAGTTGGGTCCGCCGCAACCGGCCAACCATCTGGCGGTCATCATCATCGGCGCGCCCTCGCTCACGGGCAAGCCGGTCGGCAACAACAGGTTCTATGGCGCGAACGACCCGCGTCGCAACACCGGGCTGGCTGACGGCTACTGATCGTCATCGGACGATCCAACAAAGCCGGGTTCGGCGTATCTCAAGGCGACGCGGCGGCGCTACTTCGCAAGCGCCGCCTCGAGCAGCGCTTGCGCCTGCCTTGGTGGCTTCCGCGAACGATGCCTGCTTCGGAGCTTGCTGGGTGAAGCAGCGCCTGAAGGCGTCTTCGCCCTGCTGGCGCAGATTGCCCAGCTTGTCGTACGTCTTCCTGTCGATCTCTTTCATGCGGAATTTTTCGTCCGCCTCATCAGACCTTTTGTTGTAGCCGGCGCGGACCGCGCTGCACGCGGCGACCTGCACTTCAGGCTCGATCGACCCGTACGCGACATACACCTTGCCGTTGGCTTGCGCGGAAACAAAGACTTCATCCGCCGTGTCGGGAATTTCGGATTGGGTGCGGCCCGCCAGGAAACCATACACGTACGTGGCGGCGGGTGGCTTGGCGATCGGCAGCGCGTTGAAATTGATCACCGCCGAGTCGGTGGAGATCGCCTGGGTATAGAAACTCTCGGCCTTCAGCG
This sequence comes from uncultured Alphaproteobacteria bacterium, assembly GCA_963774775.1. Lineage (GTDB taxonomy): Bacteria > Pseudomonadota > Alphaproteobacteria > Rhizobiales > Xanthobacteraceae > Bradyrhizobium. The sequence goes on along the minus strand of CAVZGZ010000040.1, from coordinate 86,753 downwards.
CCGCGCCGATCTGCTGCGGCACGTTTTTCACGCCCTTGTCCCACCAGTCCTTGTGCGCGCGCAGCCAGCGCTCGAACAGGTGCTCTGATGTGACGATGATATGGGCTTTGGGTTCGACGTATTTGTCGCCCTCGCCCTTGCCGGCTTTCTCGCCGCCCTTCCCGGTCTCGGCATCGAAACGCAGGCCGTCGAGCATGCCAAAACCCTCGTCGCCCTTGTAGAAGGTATCGAGATTGAGCACGGGCGGCGCAAACCCCTTGCGATCAGGTTCGGCCAGGATCGCCGCCAGCTGCGCCCCGAGATCGGCGCGTGCGGCATCTTCCGCCTTGCGGGCTTCATCGTCGAAATTTCCGGCGTCGTAGCGTTTTGAGAATTTGTCGATCGCCGCATCGCGGGCGGCAACATAACGATCCTCCAGCGCAGCGCCCGGCGGGGCCGCAGCCGCACTTGAAAGGATCGCAACAGGAAAAAGAAGAACGGCAAGTCTGGTAATGGCGCGCATGCCGAGTTGTCGCCGCCACCGCTGGCCAGGTTCAAATCTGTCAGCAAAACCGCTGCACCGACCCCGCCGGTGGCAATCGCCACCAGCGGGAGATGCTGTCAGTACTTAATAAGACCTGTGCCCGATCAGGCCGCTTTGGACTTCGCCGCGTGAGTGGCGAGCGCATCCATCAACGCCGGGGACAGGCAGTCATAGGGTTCTAGTCCGAGCTCCTTCAGCCGGTGCCGGATACCCTCCATCTCGCCCGGCTTGACGCCGGATTCGATCACGGACGACACGAAGGCCGCGAAGCCCGGAGCCGCCGAACCTTGTTCCTGGAACAGCTCGGGATGGATGAAGTCGAGGCCGTAGAACGCATGGGCCTTGTTCTCGATGCGGCCGTACATGTGAGTGCCGCAGGCCTCGCAGGCGTGTCGCTGGATTGTCGCCGAAGCATCGACCACGTGCAGCTTGTCGCCGTTTTCCAGCACGGTGACGTTCTCGCGCGGTACCACCGCGATCACCGAGAAGATCGCGCCCGATGGCTTCCAGCATTTGGTGCAGCCGCAGGCATGGTTGTGGGCGACGTCGCCCTTGACGCCGACCTTGACCTGCTTGTCGTGGCATTTGCAGACCATGGTGCCGCCGGCAAAATTGCCGGAGCCTTTCTTGACGCCGTTGTCGATCGATGGGTGGATGTGAACAGTCATGGGTCTATCCTCCTGATGTTTGACGCTTTTGATTAGAACACAACGACCGAACGGATCGACTTGCCCTCGTGCATCAGATCGAACCCCTTGTTGATCTCCTCGAGCTTGAGGACATGGGTGATCATCGGATCGATCTGGATCTTTCCGTTCATGTACCAGTCGACGATCTTCGGCACGTCGGTGCGGCCGCGCGCGCCGCCAAATGCCGTGCCCTTCCAGACACGGCCGGTCACGAGCTGGAACGGCCGGGTCGCAATTTCCTTGCCGGATTCGGCGACGCCGATCACCACGGAGACGCCCCAGCCGCGGTGGCAGGCCTCGAGCGCCTGGCGCATCACGGTGGTGTTGCCGGTGCAGTCGAAGGTGTAGTCGGCGCCGCCATCGGTCAGTCCAACGAGATGCTGCACGATGTCACCGCCGACCTTGGTCGGGTTGACGAAGTGCGTCATGCCGAACTGACGGCCCCAATTGTCCTTGGAATCGTTGATGTCGACGCCGATGATCTTGTCGGCGCCCACCATCTTGGCGCCCTGGATGACGTTGAGCCCGATGCCGCCGAGGCCGAACACCACCACGTTCGAACCGGGCGTGACCTTGGCGGTATTGACGACGGCGCCGACGCCCGTCGTCACGCCGCAGCCGATGTAGCAGCTCTTGTCGAAGGGCGCGTCCTCGCGGATCTTCGCCACCGCGATTTCCGGCAGCACCGTGAAGTTCGAAAACGTCGAACAGCCCATATAGTGAAACACCGTCTCGCCCTTGTACTTGAAACGCGAGGTACCGTCGGGCATCACGCCCTTGCCCTGGGTGGCGCGGATCGCGGTGCAGAGGTTGGTCTTCTGGCTGAGACAGCTTTTGCACTGGCGGCATTCGGGCGTGTAGAGCGGGATCACGTGATCCCCCGCCTTCAGCGACGTCACGCCGGCGCCTACTTCGCGAACGATGCCGGCGCCCTCATGTCCCAGGATCGACGGAAAGATTCCCTCGCTGTCGAAACCGTCGAGCGTATAGGCATCGGTGTGACAGATTCCGGTCGCCTTGATTTCGACCAGGACCTCGCCGGCCTTCGGGCCCTCGAGGTCGAGCTCGACGATTTCAAGCGGCTTCTTTGCCTGGAAAGCGACTGCGGCGCGCGTCTTCATCCTAAACTCCATTCTCACTTTTCAAAGGGGTGGCTAGAGCGTGATGACTTTTCTTCGAATCGTCATCCCGCTCTATCTTTTTGTTTGAGCTGATCTCCGCGCAAACGCGTTCCGCGTTTGTCGCGAGGGAAAACCGGCACCCACTTTTCCGGATCATGCTCTAGAACGTCTTGTTACCACACCTCGCGCATTCAACATTATCGCTTGAGATCATCACTTGCCCATGCATGAAGTCTCCGCCTTGGTATAGGCTTCCGGCTTGTCTTCGTGCTTGGCCGGACGCACGCGACCGACCGCGTCATTGGCGCGGGCACGCAGATAGACATAGAGGTCGTCCATGTAGCAGGCGACGTTCGGGTTATCGCCGAACGCGGGCATCACGTTCTCCTGCGAGGTACTGACATTCTTGCGACCGCTCGCGACCACGCCGAGGAAATCCGGGTAGCTCATGGTCTTGAGCGAGTCCTTCAGCGCCGGCGCGTAGGTCGAGCCCATCCCGTCGGGACCGTGGCAGACGTGGCATTCGGAGTGGTAGCGGCGATAACCCGAATAGGTGTACCAGTCCACGGTTCCGTCGGCGCCGACCTTGAAGGTCGGAATGCCTTCCTTGTCGAGGTATTTGCCGTCCTCGGATTTGACCGCAGCCGGATCGGCCGCGTCCTCGGCGAAGGCAATTCCCCGGGTCGCCACGAGGATCATCGCGGCAACCACAAACCAGATCTTACGCAAGAGCTCATCCTCGATGTCAGGTGCAGGCGAACCGGCGCATGGATGACCCATGCGCCGGAACGAGGTTGTCAGCTCACTGCGGCAGCGCGAACACCGTGAGCGCTCCACCGAGCGCGGTGTAGTTGCTCAGCGCCGCATAGCCACCGACGGCGCCAAGGCCTGCAGTCGGATCGGTCAGACCAGCCGCAAGGCCGATACCCGCCCAGCCGCCGACACCGGAGAGCACGGCCACATACTGCCTGCCGCCCTGCTCATAGGTCGTGACGTTGCCGATGATGCCGGACGGGGTCTTGAACTTGTACAGTTCCTTGCCCGTCTTGGCATCGACTGCCTTGAGGTAGCCTTCAAGCGTTCCGTAGAACACCACGCCGCCGGCGGTCGCGAGTGCTCCCGACCAGACCGAGAACTGCTCCTTGTTCGACCAGGCGATCTTGCCCGTCTTGCCATCCCAGGCAATGAAGTTGCCCATGTGCGTCTCGCCGGGAGGCGGATACATCGACAGCGTCGCCCCGACATAGGGCTGGCCGGCGGTGTAGCTCACCTTGAACGGCTCGTAGTCCATGCAGACGTGGTTGGTCGGCACGTAGAACAGCTGCGTATCCGGAGAGTAGGCTGCCGGCTGCTCGTCCTTGGAGCCGAGGGCTGCCGGGCAGATACCCTTGTTGTTGTGGTCCTCGCCCTGCTTGTCGGTCGAGTACTGATCAAGAACCTTCGGGCGACCGTAGGTCGGCGAGTTCTTGTCCATGTCGACGCCGGAGGTCCAGTTGACCTTCGGATCGTACTTTTCGGCAACCAGCAATTCGCCGGTGGCGCGGTCGAGCGTATAGCCGAGGCCGTTACGATCGAAATGCGTCAACAGCTTGCGCGGCGCGCCGCCGATGCTCTGATCGCTGAGGATCATCTCGTTGACGCCGTCATAGTCCCATTCGTCATGGGGCGTCATCTGATAGACCCACTTGGCGACACCGGTGTCCGGATTACGCGCCCAGATCGTCATCGACCATTTGTTGTCGCCGGGACGCTGCTTCGGGTTCCAGGTCGAGGGGTTGCCCGATCCGTAGTAGACGAGGTTGAGTTCGGGATCGTAGGAAATCCAGCCCCACGTTGCGCCGCCGCCGATCTTCCACTGATCGCCTTGCCAGGTCTTCAGGCTGGAATCCTTGCCGACCGGCTTGCCGAGCGCGGTCGTCTTGTCGCCATCGACCAGAATCTGGTCATCCGGTCCTTCTGAGAACGCGCGCCAGACCTGCTTGCCGGTCTTGATGTCGTAAGCGGTCATATGCGCCTGGACGCCAAACTCACCGCCGGAAATCCCGACCAGGACCTTGTCCTTGATCACGATCGGCGCCGAGGTTCCGGTCGAACCCTTGCTGGGATCGCCGTTCTTGACGCTCCATGCGACGTTGCCGGTCTTGGCATCGAGCGCAACCAGCGTGGTGTCGGCCTGATGCAAGAAGATCATGCCATCGCCATAGGCGACGCCACGGTTGACCGTGTCGCAGCACATCACGGGAATGACGTTCGGATCCTGCTTGGGCTCGTACTTCCAGACGATCTGATTGTCCTTGGAAAGGTCAAGAGCATAGACCTTGTTCGGGAACGGCGTGTGGACGTACATCATGTTACCGATGATCAGCGGACCGCCTTCGTGGCCGCGCAGCACGCCGGTCGAGAATGTCCAGGCGACTTGCAGCTTGCCGACGTTCGTGGCGTTGATCTGGTTCAGCTTCGAGTAGCGCGTATTGGCGTAGTCGCCCGTCGGCATGACCCAGCCCTTCGGATCTTGCGACATCTTGCTGAGTTCGTCATTTGCACTGGCGGGGCCTGCGGCGAACGCCGCCACAGCGCCAACACAGGTCGTCAAGAGTACCTTGCGCATCGTTATTCCTCCCAGATATGAGGTTCGGGTTTCCGTCGGAAAACGGCCCATTTTTCATTTTCTTGGTTCCCAATGAGTATCCCGTTCGGGAATGGGAAACTTGCCCAAGAGGGAAGCGCGCTTGCTCATAAGCGAAACTGGACGAAATTTTTACTGCTCGGCCAGCCCACCTGCGAGGCGCAACGCGATCCCGCAGTGCGGTAGCTCCGAATTTGTTCGAACGATTTCCAACCTCCACCAAGGGTGGAGGTTCCCCTTGACGGCGAAGAAACTAAGTCGGAGGATTATCAGATGGACGCCGGGACCGCGTTGCGCACGCTCGTGCGATCGTCATAAGTTGAGTCAAATATCGCTTCACCGTGACCAAGCTGCATGTCGCGAGCCGTCACGCTCCGACAACCAATCGGTGGCTGGAATATGTCCGACACAGTTCACTCCCTCAGCACTTCCGGATTGACGCCGAAGAGGCAGGTTCAGTGCTGGACCGATGCACTGACGGATCTCTGCGGTCACTTCGACGTCGATCCGATGGAGGCTTCGTCGTTCGAAGCACAGGTCAATTACACGACCGTTTCGAGGCTGAAGCTTTGCCAGATCGAGGCGAGCCAGCATCGCATCGCGCACACCGTCGCGCGCGCAAGGCTGAGCGAACATCCGTACATCAAGATACTGTTCCAAACTCACGGTATTTCCTATTTCGAACAGAACGGCCGCCACATCGAGATCGCGCCGGGTGACTGCCTCGCCTACGACGTGTCCTGTCCGCATACGATCATCAGTCCGGCGCACACGCGGCACGAAGTCGTCATCGTGCCGAAGGATCTGCTGCAGGAGCGCGGCTTCCGCCTGTCGAAGATGTCGGCGTGCAAGCTTTCGGCGCGCACCGGGACGGGGCGAATCGCCCATGACTTCGTGCTCGCCGCGTTCGACGAAGCGACCAAGCTGTCGCCCTACAACGCCGTCGGCGTCGCCAATTCGCTGATCGACCTCCTGCTGTTGCCGCTTCGCGAGGCCGACACGATGTTCGATCGTGGCGGCGCCGAGGCGACCTATATCCGCGCGCAGTTCTTCATCCGCGAACATTTGCGCGACCCGGATCTCAGCATCGACCGGATTTCGGCGGCGCTGGGCTGCACCAAGCGATACCTGCACATGCTGTTCAGCGACCGCGGCATGACCGTCAGCGACTATATCTGGCGCGCGCGGCTGCAGAACTGCCGCCATGAGCTCGAGACCCAGGCCGGAAAGACCATCACCGACGTCGCGTTCTCGTGGGGCTTCTCAAGCTCGTCGCATTTCAGCCGCGTGTTCCGCAAATATTTTGGAATCGTGCCGTCTTCGATCCACAAGGCGCAGCACGCAGGCTTGTCTCCGGACGTTTCGTAAGGCGCACGCCCTCGCGTTGCGCCAGGCGCCCTTGGGCATTCCATGCTTCCCCGAATCAAGGCTTGGGCGCGCGATCTCAAACGGGACAGCCACGCCGTCTATCTCGCCTCCCGCGATCCGCGCGTGCCATGGTACGCCAAGGCGATAGCGATCGCGGTCGCCGCCTACGCGCTCTCGCCGATCGATCTGATTCCGGATTTCATTCCGGTGATCGGCTATCTGGACGATCTGATCATCGTCCCCCTGGGTATCTGGCTGGTCGTTTCGCTAATTCCCGGCGAAGTCATGGCCGAATGTCGCGCCAGGGCCAGTGAGGCCGGGCAGCGTCCGGTGAGCCGAACGGGAATGGCCGCGATCGTTCTCATCTGGACAGCCGGAGCGCTGGCGCTGGGATGGTTTGCCTATATCCAATGGTATAGGCGCTAGCTAGAACGTCGCCCTAAGCCCTGCGTAGAACGCGCGCGGCTGCGCCGGGCTGAGCGAACGGGGATCGGTGAACGGCGCGCCGCCATTGGCAAAATTGGGGAGATCAGTCGTATTGAAGAAAGTGCCGTAGCTCGCATAACGGTTGTCGAAGACGTTGTTGACCCGGCCGTAGATCTGGAACGTCTTGTTGATCTGATACGAGGCGTGAAGGTTCATCACCGCATACGAAGGCAGCTTCGGGAACTGGTTGGACTCGTCGCCGACAAAATACTGGCTGCTCACGAACAGCCCGTCGGCGCCGACCTTGAAGGCATCTGATATCGCATAGTCGAACCCAACCTTGATCCGGTGACGTGGAATGCCGGGAATTTGATCGCCGGGCAGAACCTGGATGTTGCCATCGCTATCCGCGAAGGGGTTGTTAGGGGAGCCAAGCACCATGGCATCGAGGTATCTTGCATCCACGAAGGCATAGCTGGCGTAGGACTGGAACGTCGCAGATTTCAGCGTGACCTCGGCCTCAATACCTTGCCGACGCGTCGAGCCGACGTTCTGGAAATAGCCGAATCCCGTCAATTGGCTCGGAATGGCGAGGATGTCGTCGGTATTGGTGGCGCGGAATCCCCCAAGTTTCCACCCGAGTGTACCGATATTCAGCTCCTTCGTGCCGCGCAGTCCCGCCTCATACGTGTGGGAGACAACCTGCTTCAGCGGCGGGTCGGAAACCAGGAATGCCGCGATGATGCAGGGATGCACCGGGTCGGCACAGCCCAGTTCCAGCGGGGTCGGCGCACGGTTAGCTTCTGAATAGCCGGCGTAGGCCGTCAGTTCCGGCGTGATCTTGTAGGTCGCGCCGATGATCGGATTGAAACGGTTGAACGTTTCATTGCCGTTGAGCGATGTGCCGATCTGATCCTGCAGCGAGATCTGGGCCACGTTGAACCGGCCACCTCCGGTAATTGAAAAGGCCTTGGTCACATCGAACGTATCGAGCGCGTAGATCCCGGTGTATGTGTTGGTAGTCCGAAGGTCGACCGGACCGATCCCTGGACCCGCCAGACCCGTCACTGGATCTACGGGGCCGGCGGTCTGTCCGAGGAATATGCCGCTGCCGCTGACGACATAGTTCGAGCCGATCGTTCCCAACTCGGCGCTTGCGGTGAAATACGTGACGCTGGTGTCGAAGCTGGCGCCAGCCGTAAAGTGATTGTCGTGTCCGAACAGTTGGTCGGTATTGGTTGCCTGCAAGGACAGGCCCGCCGTGGTCGAGCGCGTCGTGGTTCGATCATTCTCTCCCAGGATCGCATCCGCAGCGAAAGGATTGGAAAGCTGTGCGCCGTTCAAGCCGTTGGCCGGCGTGGCGTCGTCGCCAAAGCACAGCAGTGTCGGATCGGCGCATGGCTGAACGTCGGTGGGATTTCCGTCCTGGGTCTTCTGATTGAAGAAACGCAGATGCGCGCCACCTTCAATCGTCCAGGTCGGCGTCGCCTCCACTTTTCCGGTCAGGTTGACATACGCCACCTTGTTGTTTGAGGTCTGCGGCGTGGTGTAGGTCGCGCCCCAATATTGCTGCAGAAGTTCGGCCGGCGTGGTAGCAGCCGCCCCGAACTTGTTGTCGGCAACACCCATGTTGAGGTGAAATTCGCTGACGTCGTTCCTGTAGCCGACGTCGCCATAGAAACGGCGGACATCCGACTCCCCGAAATTGCGATAGCCGTTGTCGTGGATTCCTTCGAGCGCACCATACACGGCATAGTTATTATCGATCTGCTTGCCCCACTGCGCCGAGCCCTGGATGCGGCCGAACGAACCACCCATCGTGTCGATTTCCGCGCCGTGGTAGCTGAAGCCATCCTTCATCTGCACGTTGACGGCGCCGCCCAGCGCGTTGAGGCCGAAGGCGGGATTGTTGGTCACCACCGTGACCGACCTGATCGCGGTGGTCGGGATCAGATCCCAGTTGACGGTGTCACCGAAGGCTTCGTTGACGCGCATGCCATTCTGGTAGACCGCAAGTCCCTGCGGCGTGCCGGCGACGGGGGACGCGACGAAGCCGCGAAACTCCACGTTGGGCTGAAACGGATTGCCGGCGACGTCGCTGGTGTTGATCCCCGGAACATTCTGCTGCAGGGCATCCGTGATGTTCAGTGAGCCGGTGCGCTGGATTTGAGCGGCGCCGAACGCGTTGATGCCTGCCGGCACCTGGTCGACATCCATTCCCGAGCCCGCGATCGGCGTGGGCGCGGTCGGGTAGACCAGGACCCGCCGCGGCGGTTGGGCGACACGGCGCGGGTTTCGGGCTTGGCCGGGTTTGGCTGATGTCGGCGGCGGCGACACCTCGATGGCAGGCAAGACCTCGGTGGTGCCGGTCGCGCTTTGCGCTTGCGCACCATCACTGCCGGGGATCAGGCATATCGATACCGTCCCGATCAAAAGGAAACGCGTTCCCATCCCGTCCACCCTATCCCACCCGGCCGTTGTATCGTTCGCCGGTTCAGGGAGACAATACTAATGAGTAGACGGAGATGCGCGCTACCCGCAATTGTCCCCGAACGCTTCGGGAAGAATTCCCGAGGGCGTGTTTCGTGTTTAATGCTGCGCGCCTTTCGGCACCAGTGCCTCGACCGTTACGCCGCCGTCACCGGAGGCAACCGCAAGCGTTCCACCCAGCGCCAAGACCCGCTCGCGCATGCCGGTCAGGCCATGGCCGAGCTTGTGATCCGGCTGCAGCCCGCGGCCGTTGTCGCTGACACGCACAAGCGCGCAGCCGCGGCTCCCACGCAGGCCCGTTGGCTGCTCGGCCGGCTCGATAGTAACGTCGACAGAGGTTGCGCCGGCATGGCGGAACACATTGGTAAGGGCTTCCTGGACGATGCGGTAGATCGTCAGATCGGCAATCTCTCCGGTCTCGCCGAGCGCGTGGGAAATATTCGTCTCAATGGCGACATCGGGATGGGATTCCCCCCACAAGCGCAACAACACCCCAAGCGCCTCGCGCAACCCCAGTTCGGCCAAGCCCACAGGGCGAAGCTTCTCGAGAATCCTGCGATTGAACTGCTGCAGCGCATTGACCTGCTCAAGGATCGCACCACCATGCTTGCGCAGTGCATTGCTGTCCGGCTCGGACACCTCGGAAAGCCGCATCAGCGCGCCTGCGTGCGCGCGCAGCGCAAACAAATAGGGCCCGAACTCGTCGTGCAGTTCACGCGCAATTTCCTTGCGCTCGACGTCCTGCAGCGACACTGCGCGTTCGGCGAGCCGCCGTTTATCCTCGAGCGCGTCTCCCAGAGTAGAGGCCAGATGGTTCAGCCTGGCACAGATCGCGGCGAGTTCGGGGGCGCCGCCAGGTTCGACGCGCGCGTCGTAGTCTCCGGCCTCGATGCTCGTCATCGCCTGCGACAGCGCCTGCAGCGGCGCCAGCGCGCGGCCGACGACCGTCATCGTGATCAGGAACAGCGCAATGGCGATGGCAGAGCCGACTGCAAGCTGGGTGACGATGCCATCCCAGATTTCGGCCATCTCGTCGTCCGGATGCGAGGTGATCACGAGCGATCCCGCCTTGCCGTGGATCAAAACCGGCACACTCACCGACGTCTGTTCGGGGTGAACGAGGGCTACGAACCATGCCGGCGGTGAACGCGAGTCGTCATTTTCCGCGGTGCGGGCGGCCGCCTTCCCGGCCGCGTCATCCTGTCGCGTGATGCTGACATGGCGGAGCCGGCTCAAGTCCTGGACGATCTGGTTCAACCGCGCATCGGGATCGGGAGCCTCGTTCAGGCCGGCGACGATCGTGTCAACGAACTCGCGGGCCAGCCGTATGACGCTTTGATCTTCGGCCTGAACGCGTGGCCCCGCCTCCAGCACCAGCCGTCCAATGTTGATGAAAAGACCGAGCGCGAGGACCAGCGCGAGAAGCACATTGATCCGGGCGCGCAAGGATAATTTCTGCCACATCAATTTTGTCCCCGACCGCGTCGCATTGCGTTCCTCGCCGAGAGGAACGTTGACAGACATATGACCCGACGTTCTAATCGGAGCGTATCGCAATCTCGATCGAGATGCATGACCGGTTGGAGCTGATGTCGCGCCGGCGCTTGTGCAGTCTGATGCGATGCAGTAACGGGACTGACGCTTCTATCCGGAACCAATGCCATGCGCGTTCTGATCGTTGATGATCATCCCATCGTCGTTTCCGGGTGCCGCACCGTGTTCGGCGACGAGCCCGGCATTGTGCTGCTGGAAGCCTCTGACGCGGAGAGCGGCGAACTCGCTTTCGCCACCGAGCAGCCCGACATCAGCGTGATCGATATCAACCTGCCGACGGTATCCGGGTTCGAACTGGCGCGGCGCATCCTCGCGCGCGACGCGAGCGCGCGGATCATCATGTTCAGCATGAACGACGATCCGGCGTTCGCCGCCCGCGCCATCGACATCGGCGCCAAGGGCTATGTCACGAAAACCGGTGACCCCAACGACCTCCTCGAAGCTGTCCGCGAGGTCGGAAAGGGCGGAGTTTACCTGGCGCCTGCGATCGCGCGCAGCGTTGCGTTCGCACGGCCTGCGTTGGCGCAAAACCCGCTTTCCAAGCTGACCTCGCGCGAGATGGAGATTCTACGTCTGCTGAGCTCGGGAAAGAGCCTTTCCGAGATCGCGTGGATGGTTCATTCCTCCTACAAGACCGTTGCCAACACATCATCGATCATGCGTCATAAGCTCGGTGTGCGCTCCTCCGCCGAACTGGTGCGATTGGCCATCGAAAGCGGCGTAGCCTGAGACAACGCCGCGCGGCGGCCGGAGTCCGAAATCATGACCATGCAGACCGTCTCTCTCAACAAATCGTTCGGCGGCACGCAAGGCGTCTACCAGCACGCAAGCCACGAGACCAAGACCGACATGACCTTTTCGGTCTATGTCCCGCCTCACGCCGAGGGCGAGAAGCTGCCGGTGGTCTGGTATCTGTCGGGCCTGACCTGCACCCATGCCAACGTGACCGAAAAAGGCGAATTCCGCAGCGCCTGCGCTGAACTCGGATTGATCCTTGTCGCGCCCGACACCAGTCCGCGCGGCGAAGGCGTGCCCGGCGATCCCGCCAGCGCCTACGATTTCGGGCTCGGCGCCGGCTTCTACGTCAATGCGACCGAGGAGCCGTTCGCCCGTAATTATCGCATGTGGAGCTATGTCACCGAGGAATTGCCAAAACTCATCGCCGAGCAGTTTCCGGCCGATCCCAGGCGGCAGTCGATCTTCGGCCACTCCATGGGCGGCCACGGCGCGCTGACGATTGCGTTGCGCCATCCCGATCGCTACCGCGCGGCAAGCGCCTTTGCGCCGATCGTCGCCCCCTCGCAAGTGCCTTGGGGCAACAAGGCGCTCGGCGGCTACCTCGGCAGCAACAAGGATGCGTGGCGCAAGCATGATGCGGTGGCGCTGATCGAGGACGGCGCAAGATTCTCGGATCTTCTGGTGGACTACGGCGACGCCGATCCGTTTCTCGCCGAACAGCTTCGCCCGGAACTGCTGCAAGCGGCGTGCGAGAAGGCGAACATCCATCTGCTCCTGCGCCGCCAGCCCGGTTACGATCACAGCTATTACTTCATCTCGACCTTCATGAGCGATCACCTGCGCTGGCACGCCGCGCGTTTGAAGGGTTGAAATTCGCCGATGTTTACTGCGCCTGGGGCGCGCCGTAGTTCGGCGCGAGCAGCCGGTTGCGTACGAGATAGGCCAAGGCGCGTAACCAGGATTCGTCGGTATTGCCGCGCATATCCGCGCTCATCGCCGTGATGAGCCGTCCGGTATGGACGTCGCGCAGATAGATATTGATGTTGAGAATGAGATTCGAAACCTTTTGCACCACGCCGGTAATCTCGAGATCGGCGCCGAGCTGCTGGGAATATTTCACGTCGCAGCCGCCGCAGGCCTGCAAATTGCTGCCGTGCGCCGCAGCATTGACGGGCGCAATGTCGAGAAGCCGGAACTTGCCGGATTCCGCCAATTCCTTGCGCAACTGATCGCCGACGCGCATCAGCCGGTCGCGCTCGTCGGTTCGCGGTCCATTTACCTCTCCCTCAAGACTGGTGTCGACCAGTTCGAAATCGAACACCGCAATCCCAGGCAAATCGGCACGCGCCGGGGCCGAGAGCACCAGCATGAGCAAAATGGAGGCAAGCCGCGCTCTCATATTCGTGATCCCTGACATCAACGACTGCACAACGACCGAATGTGGGGGTTGCAAGCTAGGACAATTTGGTCATGTTTCAAGCTAACAATCCTTGCAAGCCAAGGAGCCCTCCATCGCCGGTCAGTCGGGGGAGGAACGCCAGGGAGGAAGCATGATCCGATGGTTGGTCGGTGCGATTGGGTTGGCCCTCGTGGCAAGCCACGCGCTTGCGGCTGAGCCAATCGAGATCGGCATCGGCTATCTCGGCCACACCGGCATCAAATCGAAATTGTCATTGGTCGAACAGCCCGCCGAGAATGACGGCATGGCCGGCGCGCGGCTTGCGATCGAGGACAACAATACGACCGGCAAATTTCTCAATCAGCATTTTACGCTCGAAGAGGTTCGCCTCAAGCCCGATGACGACGTCGCCAAGGCGGCCGTGGCGCTTGCCGGCCATAACGGCTTCATCATCGCCGATCTTCCCGCAGACGCGCTGTTGAAAGCTGCCGACGCACTCCGCGATCGCGGAACGGTACTGTTGAACGCGGGCGCGATCGACGACCGGCTGCGCGAGCAGGATTGCCGCGCCAATGTGATTCATGTGGCGCCGACGCGCACCATGCTGGCCGACGCACTCGCCCAGTATCTGGTCTGGAAGCAATGGAAACGCTGGCTGCTGGTGGCCGGCTCGCATGACACCGACAAGCTCTACGCCGACGCCTTTCGCCGCGCCGCCACGCGGTTTGGCGCCAAGATCGTTCAGGAGCGGACTTTCGAGGATACCGGCGGCGCGCGGCGTACCGACAGCGGCGTCACGCTGATCCAGCGCCAGATGCCGGTCTTCACCCAGCAAGCGCCCGCCTATGACGTTCTCGTCGCGGCCGACGAGAGCGAGGTGTTCGCGTCCTATCTGCCCTACCGCACCTGGGATCCACGGCCGGTCGCGGGCTCCGCGGGCCTGGTGCCCACCAGCTGGGACGCGGCGCAGGATCAATGGGGCGCGATCCAGATGCAGAACCGCTTCCTGAAACTGAATTCGCGGCGCATGACGGCGCTGGACATGCAGGCATGGACCGCCGCGCGCATGATCGGCGAAGCGACATCGCGCACCAATTCCGGCGATCCGAAGACGGTCTTCAGCTTCCTCAAGGGACCCGACTTTTCCGTCGCCGCGTTCAAGGGGACACCGCTGACGCTGCGGAACTGGAACCTGCAACTTCGCCAGCCGATCCTGCTGGTCGACGGACGCATGGTGGTCTCGGTGTCGCCGCAGGAAGGTTTCCTGCACCAGGTGTCGGAGCTCGATACGCTCGGCCTCGATCGGCCCGAAACCAAATGCAAGCTGCAGTGAGGCAGGTTCAATTGAGTACCCGGAGATCCCTGATGTGGCGTCGCTATATGCTTGCTGGAACGGCTTTGTGGCTCGCGGCCATGAGCCCCGCTGCGGCGTTCGTCGCCTATGTGTCGAACGAGAAGAGCAACACGGTGTCGGTGATCGACACCGATAAATGGGCCGTCACATCAACCATCAAGGTGGGTCAACGGCCGCGCGGCATCGAGTTCACGCGCGACGGTAAATTCGTGATGGTCGCGGTCGGCGACGACGATACTATTCAGGTGATCGACGCCAAAACGCAAGCGGTGGTGGACACCCTGCCCTCCGGCCCCGACCCTGAATTATTCACCCAGGACGCCGCCGGCAAGGTGCTCTATGTCGCCAACGAGAACGACAACACGGTCACCGTGATCGATCTGGAAAAGCGCACGCGCCTGGGCGACATCCAGGTCGGCGTCGAGCCCGAAGGCATGGCCATCAGCCCGGACGGCAAGATCCTGATCAACACCTCCGAGACCACCAACATGGCGCATTTCATCGACACCACGACGCGCCAGATCGTCGCCAACGTGCTGGTGGATTCACGGCCACGCTTCGCCGAGTTCAAGCGCGACGGCTCCGAGCTGTGGGTATCGTCGGAGATCGGCGGCTCGGTGTCGATCATCGATCCGGCCAAGCATGTCGTGACCGGCAAGATCACTTTCGAGATTCCCGGCCTGCGGCGCGAAGCGATCCAGCCGGTCGGGATCGGCATGACCAAGGATGGCAAGACGGCCTTCATTGCGCTCGGCCCCGCCAACCGCGTCGCGGTGGTCGACGGCGCCACGCATGCGGTGACGAAATATTTGCTGGTCGGTCAGCGGGTCTGGCACATGGCGTTCACGCCGGACGAAAAATATCTGCTGGTGACCAATGGCGTTTCCAACGACGTCTCGGTGATTGACGTCAGTGCCCAGAAGGTGATCAAGACCATCCAGGTCGGCGAGCTACCTTGGGGCATCACGATCGCGCCATGACCGCCATCGACACACCCATCGCCAATCAGACGCCGCCCGAGATCCGTCCGGATCCGGCTACGCCACCTGCGCTGTCGATCGACGGCATCAGCCATTCCTATGGCGCCAGGCGCGCACTGATCGACATCAATTTCGCCGTGGCGCCGGCAAGCTTCACCGCGCTGCTCGGCCTCAACGGCGCCGGCAAGAGCACGCTGTTCTCGCTGGTCACGCGTCTGTTCGGAATCCAGGCCGGGCGCATCCGGATTTTCGGCCATGACATCGGCCTTGCGCCGGGCGAAGCGCTGCGGCTGCTC
This sequence comes from uncultured Alphaproteobacteria bacterium, assembly GCA_963774775.1. GTDB lineage: Bacteria > Pseudomonadota > Alphaproteobacteria > Rhizobiales > Xanthobacteraceae > Bradyrhizobium. The sequence goes on along the minus strand of CAVZGZ010000040.1, from coordinate 71,189 downwards.
GGCGTGGTGTTCCAGCCGCGCACGCTCGACCTCGATCTCTCGGTGACGCAGAACCTGCTGTATCACGCAGCCCTGCACGGCATTGCGCGGCGCGACGCGCGGCTGCGCAGCGGCGAGGTGTTGGCGCGCATCGGGCTTGCCGATCGCGCCGGCAGCAAGGTGCGTGATCTCTCCGGCGGGCAGATGCGGCGGCTGGAAATCGCGCGCGCCCTGCTGCATCGTCCGCGCCTGCTGCTGCTCGACGAGGCGACCGTCGGGCTCGACGTCAAGGCACGCGCCGATATTCTGGGTCACGTCCGGCAGCTCGTCACCGAACAGGGCATCGGCGTGCTCTGGGCCACCCATCTGTTCGACGAGATCATGCCGGGCGACGACCTCGTGGTGCTGCACCAGGGCCGCGTGCTGGCCAACGGCCCGGTTTCGCGCGTCATCGCGGACGCCGGCGCGCAGGATATCAACGCCGCGTTCATGCGGCTGACCGCTGCCATCGCACCGTCCGGGAGCCCCGCGCCATGAGCTCCACGACGCTCACGCCCGCCCGCAGCGGCTTTTCCTTTGCCGAATATCTCACCTGCCTGAACGGCATCGTCTGGCGCGAGGCGCTGCGCTTCCTGCACCAGCGCGAACGCTTCATCTCGGCGCTGGTGCGGCCGCTGGTCTGGCTGTTCATCTTCGCCGCGGGTTTTCGTCAGGTGCTCGGCATCTCCATCATCCCGCCCTACGAGACCTACATCCCCTACGAGGTCTATATCGCGCCCGGATTGATGGCGATGATCCAGCTCTTCAACGGCATGCAGTCCTCGCTTTCGATGGTCTACGACCGCGAGATGGGGAACATGCGGACCCTGCTGGTGAGCCCGTTGCCGCGCTGGTATCTCCTGTTCTGCAAGCTGCTCGCGGGTACCGCCGTCTCGCTGCTTCAGGTCTACGCCTTCCTCTTGATCGCGTGGTTCTGGGACATCGCGCCGCCGCCGATCGGCTATCTCACCGTGCTGCCGGCGCTGGTGCTGTCCGGCCTGATGCTGGGCGCACTCGGCATGTTGATTTCCTCCGGGATCAAGCAACTGGAGAACTTTGCCGGCGTTATGAATTTCGTGATCTTCCCGATGTTCTTTGCCTCCTCAGCGCTGTATCCGCTGTGGCGGGTGCAGGAAGGCAGCCCGATGCTGTACTATGTCTGCCAGCTCAATCCATTCACCCATGCGGTCGAGCTGATACGTTTTGCGCTCTATGGACAGACCAACTGGATTTCACTGGCCGTCGTTGGCTCCTGCACGGCGGCCTTCATGATCGGCGCGATCTATGCCTACGATCCATCGCGCGGCCTTGTCCGTCGCGGACCCAGTGGAGGCGACACATGAACGTGCGTGTTGCGATCGGGGCGTTGCTTTTCCTTGCTGTCACAGTGGAGCACTGCTTCGCCGCCGATCCGCGTTATCCTGACTGGCCGTGCGCACAGGCCAAGGTTCCCGAAATTTCGATCGCCGCGGTATGGGCCGGTCCGCCGCTCGACGATATCAGGGACAAATGGAAGGACGATGCCAAGGTAAGCGCGCTGGTAGCGAAACTGGCAGCCAGGCGGACGCCGCTTGAAGAGGCCCAGAAGGCGGTCACGGAATATCTCGCCGGCTCGGCAACGGACAAGACCATGGCGGGGAAACTATTGTTTGCCGGCCTGTTCGACACGCTCAATGCACAGCGTTCGTCGGTCATGAACGGGCTCGAACGCGTCATGCGCAAGCAGCGCGAGGCGGCCGAGAAAGTCCGTGACGACACCATTGCACTGCAAGCGCTGCAGGACGCGACCCCGCCCGACCAACCCAAGATCGACGAACTCGGCAATCAGCTGGTCTGGGAGACCCGGATTTTCGAAGACCGGCGGCGCGTGGTCAAATACGTCTGCGAAGTGCCGACCGCGATCGACCAGCGGCTGTTCGCACTCGGCCGCACCATCCAGCAGGAGATGGAGTAGCGCGCGTTACCGTGGGAAATCCTCCTCGGCCCGCGGCTCCGGCTGCGATTCCGCGACCGGCAAGTCGGCGCGTGCCCAGCCATCCGTTCCATCCGGATACCAGGCGATGTTGGCATAGCCGTAGGACAGGATCCGCTTGGCCGCGTTCCACGACATCCAGCAATTTTCCTGGCAGTAGATCACCAGCAAGGTGGCCTTGTTGTCGCCGGACGCCCGCGCCAGCCCTTGCCGCAGATATTCTTCCGTGGCCTCGGCGAGCTTTCCGTAACCGGTGTCCGGCAGCCAGATGCTGCCGGGAATGTTGAGCCGCGGCTTGTCCCGCCACACCGTGCCGGCGGGCAGATTTGCCGGCTTCGGCGGACGCGGCAACACGTCGATGAAGACGCCCGCCTTGGCGCGCCAGATCGTCTCGGCCTCCGCGGTCGTGAGCACGCGCGCGCCGGCAAGCGTGGCTGGCACAAGCGAGCGATAATCTTCCATGCGGTAGCTGTCAGGCTCCGGCGGCTTTTCCTGCGCATGGGATGGAATTGCATAGGCGAGCATCGCGAGGAGCAGTCCCGCGAGCCGCCGCGTCATGGCGACTTGGTCGCCGTCTCGGCACCGATCGGCCGGTCGTTCTCGTCGAGCAGGGGAACGCCGAAGTCGAGCAGTATCTTGTTGATGGCCGGCTGGTTCTCCTGGATCAGGCGGTTGAGCTGCCGTTTCCAGTTCTGGTCCGCCGCCCGCACCCCCATGCCGATCCGATAGACCATCCGCGGCCCCGTCGTTTCCTTGACCAGCGGCGTGATATGGAGCGGTGGATTGGCCCTCTTGGCGTAAAAGCCCGCCATCGGGCCCCAGAGAACACCAGCGTCAATCTCGCCCTTCTCGATGTCGCCGATCATGGCTTCGGCGGACGAATCGTAGCGCGTGTCGATCATCAACGGATAGGGCTTGGCATTCATCATCAGGCCGTTCGCCGCCATGTTGGTGGCGGGCGGAGTGCCGGCAACGATGCCGATATGCTTGCCCTTCAGCCGCTCGTCTTCCAGCGTCGTGACATCGTCCAGCCCGCTGCCCGGCTTGGCCACCAGCGCGTAGGCCGTGCGGTAATAGGGATTGGTGCCCTGCACCAGATCGTCACCTTGCGGAAAGCCCATGATGACGTCGCAGCGATGCGCGCCGAGCGTCATCCGGACGAAGCCGGTTGCCTGCGGAAAGTACATGTAGTCGAGCTTCTTCTGCAGCTTCTCCGCAAAGAACTCGCCGAGCTTGTTTTCGAACCCCTCGCCCTTCTCGTTCGAGAACGGCAAATTGCGCGGATCGGCGCAGACCCGCAACACCTTGGGATCGACGAGCTCGATCGACAGATCGCCGCTCTCATTGCTCTGCGCCCGGACGACGTCCCGACCGGCAAGCAACATGACGACCGCAGCAAGCGCGACCATCGAGCTACGCCGTGCAACATATCTCATCGCGCAGTCTCCTCCTGATCGGATCGTTGTCCGTCATCCATAGATTGCCCGGCACGCCATGACGTGCAACAGGGATAACCCTCATGGTGGCGTAGCGTTGCGTGTTGCGATGCAAACCAGCCTTGAACTAGAAAGATTTGGGCGAAAACATGGCTCGTGTTGTTTCGATCATCGCCCTGCTCACGCTACTCGGCACAGCGACCCTATCGCAGGCCCAGCAGCGTGAATTGCCTGTGAGCGAAGTCGCGCCTGGAATATTCGTGCATATTGGCGAAATCGCGCTGATGACGGACGAGAACGAGGGCGCGATCGCCAATGTCGGCTTCGTCATCGGCAAAGACGCGGTTGCCGTGATCGACACCGGCGGCAGCGTCCGCGAGGGACGGCAACTGCTCGCGGCCATCCGCGCCCGCACCGACAAGCCGGTCCGCTACGTCATCAATACCCATGGCCATCCCGACCACGTCTTTGGCAACGCAGCCTTCGTGGGGGATGGAACCGAATTTGTCGGCCACCGGAACCTGCCGCGGGCGCTGGCTGTGCGCGGGCAGTTCTATCTCGACGGGTTTCGCCGCACCATGGGCGACCAGTTGATCGACGAAGTGCGCATCGTGCCGCCGACGCTGCTGGTCGAAGACACGCTCAAGCTCGATCTCGGTTCACGCGAGCTGACCCTGAAGGCCTGGCCGGCCTCGCACAGCGACAGCGATCTCACCGTGATCGACGAAGCAGACCAAAACCCTGTTTGCGGGCGATCTGGTGTTCCTGGCCCACATTCCCGTCGTCGACGGCAGCATCAAGGGCTGGCTCGCCGCGCTCGATGACCTCGGCAGCCTGACTGCACAGCGCGTCGTTCCCGGTCACGGACCCGTGAGCGAGTGGCCGGCGGCGCTCGCCGACGAACGCCGTTATCTGCAAGCGCTGGCCTCGGATGTTCGCGCATTGATCGCGCGTGGCGAGCCGATCACCGCCGCCGCCAATTCGGCCGCCGCCTCCGAGCGATCGCGGTGGCAATTATTCGACGACTACAATGCGCGCAACGCGACTGCAGCATTTTCGGAAATTGAATGGGAATAGCGAAGGCAATGCCCTATATTGAGGTCGTTGGCACAATCCCTGCGAAGGGCGCGACCATGTTCGTATCTCGCTTGGGTCTATTCTGCATTGCAGCCCTGATGAGCGTCACGATAGACGCGCGCCTCGCTCCCGTGGCGAGCGCCGAAGCCTATGATCCCTGGCCCGGCCTGGTGCAGGACATCTTCAACAACCGCGCGATGAACGACGGCAGCGACGTGATCGCGATCGAGATGCCGTACCGCGCCGAAGATGCCGCAATCGTTCCGGTGACGCTGCGTACCAAACTGTCGCCCGGCGATACCAGGCGCGTCAAGACGATCACGCTGGTGATCGACCAAAATCCCGCACCGATGGCTGCGAAGTTCGAGCTGGGAGCGGACGCCAACGTGTCGGAGATCTCGACCCGCGTGCGCGTCAACAATTATACCGACGTTCATGCGGTGGCTGAGCTGAGCGACGGCCAGCTCTATGTGGTGAAGACCTATGTGAAGGCCTCCGGCGGCTGCTCGGCGCCTGCCGCCAAGAACGCCGAAGAAGCCCAGGGACGGCTGGGCCAGATGCGGTACCGCCAATTCGCCAGGCCGGACCAGGGTCCCGCCAGCAGCGCCCGCGAGGCCCAGATCATGATCGGCCATCCCAACAATTCCGGCCTGCAGATGGACCAGGTCACGCAGCTCTACATCCCGGCCTTCTTCGTCAACGAACTGCATTTGTGGCAGGACGACAGCCTGGTGTTGTCGATGGAAGGTGGAATATCGATTTCGGAAGATCCCAATATTCGTTTCACCTACGTGTCAAATGGCGCGAAGCGCTTCCGTGCCGAGGCCAGGGATACCGACGGCCACCTGTTCCAGCACGAATGGAAGACCGACACGTCAGGCATTTGATGACCGAACTGAACGCGTCGGCGAGCAAGGCTCGACTCAAAAACACCGCACCTCGGCTTCCGCCTGCGCCCGCCTGAGATCGTTGAGCGCGCTGCCCGCTTGTTCGGAAGTACGGAACTGGCCACCGAGATTCCCGCGCACCTGCGACATGCTGAGCACCGTTTCGGCCGTGACGTAGCGGTCATAGGGCACGAGCGAAGCCACCACGTCGATCGAACAGGAGCATTGCTCGATCGCCTGCCGTGTCTCGCCATTGGCCTTCATGCAGCCGAACACATATTCGGCGCGCGCCGACGTCGGATAATCATTGATATCCTCGGCCTGCCCGACCGTGACCGCTGCCATCAGCGTCGCCAACGCGGCGACAATACGCCCTACCGATCCGACTGATGTCATGATCATCCTCCCGTGCTAGGCGTGGAGGCTATGCTATGGCTATCTTGCTGAAAAGAACACATTCGGGGAAACGGCTCACGAGATCATGAAGCGCCTTGTTCGTACACTACTGGCCGCAGTCATCCTTGCCGTCGCGCCATCAGGGGCGTGGTGCGGCGCGGAGACCATCCGCCTTGCCGCGCAGAAGACCGGAACATTCGCCTGGGAGCTGGCCGTGATTCGCGCGCACGGGCTCGACAAAAAGGCTAATCTCGCAATCGAGGTGCTCGAGCTCGCAAGCCCCGAAGCCGGCAAGATCGCGCTGCGCGCCGGCAATGCCGACATGATGGTTTCTGACTGGCTGTGGGTCTCGCGTGAACGCGGGCTCGGCGCCAAATTGACGTTCTATCCCTATTCCAGCGCAATCGGCGCGGTGATGGTGCCGGCCTCCTCCCCGATCCGAACCCTGGCCGAACTCAGGGGACACAAGCTCGCCATAGCCGGCGGACCAATCGACAAGAGCTGGCTGTTGCTGCAGGCCTCATTGAAGCAGGACGGCATCGACCTGAAGTCGGAGGCAACCATCGCCTATGGCGCGCCGCCGCTGCTGGCCGCCAAGACGCTCGACGGAGAAATGGACGCAACGCTCAATTACTGGAATTTCTGCGCCGCGCTGGAAGCCAAGGGCTTCCGCCGCCTGGCCGGCATGGAAGACATTCTGCCGAAACTCGGAGCCAAAGGCCGCATCGCCATGGTCGGCTACGTCTTCGACGAAGCGTGGGGCAACGCGAACAAGGACACGGTCGCGCGCTTTATCGCGATGACCCGCGCGGCGAAGGAGATCCTCTCGACCTCGGATTCAGAATGGGAAACCATTGCGCCGCTGACCGGCGCCTCAGACCCCGCGACCCTGCACGCCTACCGCGATCGTTATCGCGAAGGCATTCCGCGCCGCTCCATTGCCGACGAAGAGGCGGATGCGCGCATTCTCTATCGCGTGCTGGCAGGCATCGGCGGCCGCGAACTGGTCGGACCGGCGCAAGAGCTCGATCCCGGCACGTTCTATCACGCGATCCCCGGAGACTGAGGTGCTGCGTCTGCTGTCGTTCGCCATTTTCCTTGCGACCTGGTGGATCGCAGCATTGCTCGCGGGCGACGCGAAGCTGCCGGCGCCGCCCGTGGTACTGGCAGCGACGTTGGTTGAAGCCAAATCCGGCGCCTTGTTCTTCAATCTCGGCGTCACACTGCTCCGCGTGGCGCTGGCCTTCATCCTTGCGATGACGCTGGGCTCCGCCATCGGCTATTTGATGGGCCGGGTCCGGCTGGCCAACCGTCTCGGCGATCCCTGGCTGATCCTGCTGCTCAATCTGCCCGCGCTCGTCGTCATCGTGCTCGCCTATATCTGGGCAGGGCTGACGGAAGTTGCCGCCATTGCCGCCATCGCCATCAACAAGCTTCCGACCGCGGTGGTCACGCTGCGCGAGGGAACGCGCGCGCTCGACACGGCGCTGGACGAAATGGCAACGGTGTTTGCGATCCCGCGCTGGCGGGCCTTCCGCCACGTGATCTTGCCGCAGCTCGCCCCCTATATTTCCGCCGCCGCACGCTCGGGACTCTCGCTGGTCTGGAAGATCGTGCTGGTGGCCGAGTTGCTCGGGCGCCCCAACGGCGTCGGCTTCGAGATCGGGGTCGCCTTCCAACTGTTCGACATCCCTCTCCTGCTGACCTATTCGCTGAGCTTTGCCGCGGTGGTGCTCGTCATCGAATCCGCATTGGTGCAGCCGTTCGAGGCCAGGCTATCACGGTGGCGCCCCCGTGCAGCTTGAGGTCGATATCACCAGCAAGACGTTCGAGAACGCGGCCGGCGAACGCCACGACGTGCTCGCCGGCATCAACTTCACCCTTGGCGCCTCAGAAGTCGGCGTGATCTTTGGCCCGTCCGGCTGCGGCAAGAGCACCCTGCTCAAGATACTCGCCGGCCTCGATCATGATTACCAGGGGCGCATTGCGCGCCCGCCGAGCGCGCGGATCGGCATGGTGTTTCAGGAACCGAGGCTGTTGCCCTGGCGCTCGGTCGAGGACAATGTACGGCTGGCCGCCCCGCTAATCGACGATGCGAAACTTTCCGCACTGTTCACGCTCCTGGAGCTGAACGAGCATCGCAGCCATTTTCCGGGCGAACTATCGCTTGGTCTTGCCCGGCGCGTGGCACTGGCGCGCGCGTTCGCCGTGGAGCCGGATTTCCTGATCCTCGACGAGCCGCTGGCATCGCTCGACGATGCGCTGGCCGCCCGCTTGCGCGACCAGATCGCAACCCTGGTGGGAAGCCGTCCCGTGATGACGCTGCTCGTCACCCACAATCTCGATGATGCCGTTCGTCTCGGCGATCGCCTGTTCTTCCTGTCGCCGCGGCCAGCCACGGATTCTCGCTCGACCTGCCAATTCGCACACCGCGCAGCGGGCGGGGAGAGGCAGAGATCGCTGCGATCAAGATCGACATCGCTCGGCGGATCAATGGCGATCACGCCGAGCGAGATGCCTCATAGGCAGTGCTTGAGCCGCGTGCTAAAATACGTCATCGGCGGAGTTGACGATGAAACGCACGATCGCAATCGTAGCGCTCGGTCTCGGCCTTGTCACCACGACCGCGACGGCGCAGGACATGATGCGCGACGTTGACCTGTCGTCGCCCGATATGGTCTCGGCCGAGATGACCCGCGGAGAGGTCGAAGCCGCGCTTGCCGCAGCGACCATCGCCGCGCCCGCCGATTTCACTGGAAAGAGATTGTCCGGCCTCGACCTCTCCGGGCTCAATTTGTCCGGCGCTGATTTTTCGCGCGGCCCGGCTCAACAAGACGAGGCTCGCCGGCGCGAGACTCGATCGTGCGATCCTCGACCAGGCGTGGCTGCTCGATGCGGACCTGACCGGCGCAAGCCTGAAGGGCGCCAACCTGTTCGCCTCGCAGATGGCTCGCTCCCATCTCGACGGCGCCGATCTGTCGGGAGCACGCATTACTGCCGACCTTACGGGCGCGAGCCTGGTCGGAGCCTCGATCGCGGACGCGCGTCTGGGCGCCGACATGCGCAACCAGTCGATGGGCCTCATGCGCGCGGTTCTGAAATCCGCCAATCTGGAGCGGCTGAACGCCCGCGGCGCTGACCTGTCTCGCGTCGATCTCGAATTTGCCTCGCTGAAGGGCGCCGACCTGACCAGTGCTTCCCTCAAGAGCGCCCAGCTCGGAGGAGCCGACTTGACCGGTGTCACGGTTATCGACACCGATTTCGATGGTGCCGATCTCGTTTCAGCGAAGTTGATCGCTCCAATTGGCCTCGACCAGGCAAAAAACTTCGACCAGGCGAAAAATCTTGAACGTCTGATACGGTGATGACGGCTCCAGGCGTTCCACTATGGAAGGACTACTTGATGCGATGGATTCTGGCTTCGGTTGCGCTGTTGCTAGCGAGCTCCGGCGAACTTCTCGCTCAGGGCAAAGGCATCCGGCTATGGAACCTGACCACCGCGACGATATCAGGCTTTCAGCTCTCGCCCGCCGGCAAGAACGAGTGGGGACCGAACCAGACCCTGAACGACAAGGACAAGGAGGTCGATCACGACGAACGCTTGCGCATCACCGGCGTGGAGCCCGGCCGTTACGATGCCAAGGTCAGCTATTCCGGCGCCAAGCAATGCTTCGTGCGCGACATCGAGATCAAGGCCGATGCCGTGTTTTCGATTGCCGACAAGGATTTGAAGGACTGCAGCAAGTAACTCTATCCGCACGGCGACGCCGCGTCATCAGCCCGCGGTCGCGGCCTCGCCCTTGTCAGCCTTGTCGTTGCTGTGCGGATATTCGCAGCGCCATTTGACCGCGTTCCATTTCGGATGCTCGCCCACCCATTGCGCGATATAGGGCTGGGCGGCCATGGCGCACTGCTGCAACGAAGCGCTCGACGAAAAGACCAGATGGGTCTCCTCGCAGGTCGTCGGCGACAGCACGGCACAAACCGTCACGATCAGGTCTATCGGATTCATGCCTGACATCCTCGGGCTGATTCAGCGAACCGTAGCACACAGAGCTACGTAACCGGCGGAGCCCGGTTTCACACCACCGTGAAAACATCAGAAAATCGGGCAGATGCTCTAGAAATTAACGCCGAACACCAGCCGCGCCTGGTGGCGCTCGAAGTTGACGAGATCGAGCGCGGCATTCGATCCAGCAGGCCGCCCCCAGGCCTGGAAGCTCCAGCCGGCCGTCAACCGCGAGCGCTCCGAGAGCTGGAAATAGGCGGTCGGGCCGACATAGAGCGCCTGCCCCGCCAATTCATCCAGGCCTATGCCCTCATATTTCCGGAGATAGCGCGCCTCCCCGCCGAGCAAGATGCCGGGCCGTATTTGCGCCATCAATCCGACCGCGGCACCCACGGTGGACTCCTGCTCCGCCGCGCCCGTTGCCATAATGCGCGTCCATTCCGGCTGATAAATCAGGTTCAGCGCGGCGATGACGAAGTTTGGAATCAATTCCCGGTCCAACGCCAGCGTGAATTCCGTGCCGAAATTGCGAACCGCCGCCGCGCTGGTCTCGTCGATGCGGCCGAAGTGATTCTCGACCGCAAATGTCAGACCGAAAGGTGCGCTGTCCCGATCGAGGAATTTGTAGCGTAGATCGAGGGACCCACCCTGCAGGGCCAGTTGCCGCCGATCTTCCAGAGCCGGAACGCCGCTGATCTGATGCGCGGCGAAATCGCCGCCCACTTCGATCCGGAAATTCCGAAAAGGAACGAGCTCCAGCTCGAGCTGCTGATCAAGGGTGCGGTAAGTGCCGCCGCTCCTGGCAAAGCGCCCGGTCGTCGTGCTCTGGAATTCGTGCTCGCCGACCTCGCCGACGTCAGCGCCGATCATGAATGCAAAGATATGCTCGGTATCGATGCCCTCGGCATGAGCGCCGGCAGGCAGCCACGCAGCGAGACACGCGATGGCCACCCGGAACGTTTTAGCGCCAATTGGCATTCTCATTGCGAGAGCCATGAGGGATGAAAGGAAACCGGCAGCTTTGCCGAGCGTTAACTCACGCTATCACAAACCAGGGACCGGCGGCGAGCTATCGAAAGGCTTGATCCCGGGTTCAAATCGGCTGCAATGTTGGACTTCGACCCAACTGCGACAACGCCAGGGAGAAAAAACCAAATGGCAAAGGTTCTCGTACTTTACAAGAAGCCAAAGAGCACCGAAGCTTTCGACAAGCATTACGCTGCGGTCCACATTCCGTTGGTGAAGAAGATTCCCGGCCTGAAGAAATACGGCGTCAGCACGGGCACGGTCCGAACGCCCGCCGGTCCGAGCGACATTCACCTCGCCGTTACCCTGTATTTTGATTCGACTGATGCCATTAAGGCCGGCATGTCATCGGCGGAGGGAAAAGCCACGGCCGCAGATCTCGCCAACTTTGCCGATGGCGGCGTGGATCTCTACATCTTCGACGAGAAGGAAGTTTGAGGGCTTCGTAAGCAGCGCGAAGGACGCCTGCCACGGCTCGGAGCAGCAGATCGCTGCACGAGCCGGGCAGATCGCCTCAATGCAGTTTATTTGCGCGCTGCGCAGGCGTACATGTTGATTTCCATGCCCACCGACACTTCGGCAATCTTCGGAGTTTTCCAGGTCATTTCGATATACTCCCAAGTAAGTTTGGCGCGAACCTCGCGCCGGCGCTGAACCTAGGGGCAGCCCGGACCTAGCGCAAGTATGGAAGATCGAGAGACGAACCGCCGTTTACTGGTCCTGACAGCCACGATTTCCCTCCTGGGCAAAATCATTTCTCTCTTGGACTAGGCGCGGCAGGGTACCACATCGGAGTTGCCGATGGAGCGCAGGTTTCGGGTGGAATGGAAACTTGCGGCGTTGTTTGATCAAGCCGCGCTTCAGTGTACCGCAATTTCAGCGATTTGCGAGGCTGTCCATGAGACTCACATCCAGGCAATCAGTCGGTTTAATCATCGCACTCTGTTTCGCGTTGCCGGGTCTCGTGATGTCCGGTCTCACCTCACCCGCAATCGGCCAGAATGCCCAACCAATTGATCGACCTACGCCGAATTCGACCGTCCAGCAGAAAACGCTGACTGGAAAGGAGCGGCTGGGCAGGAAGTGGATGGACGAGCAACGGATCGACAATTGCAACGTGCCGGTCGACAAACGAGGCACCAAACAGCGATCCGCCAGCTGCTCGCATGTTCCGACGGGATGACTGATCGGTTGCTGCGAACGGCGACGACACCGCGGCGAGAAGCGATGTCGTTGATCGTTCAGACGCCGCCCGGCAGGCCCGATCCTACTTCTTTGGCCGAATGGCGTCCGCCGTGCCCTGGATGAAGGCCTGGATCTTCACCACGTCATCGTCCTTCAGCTTGCCGGAGAAATCCGGCATGCCCTGGTCGCGGAACGGCCCCTTGAATACGATGTCCTTCAGGTTGGCAATTTCTTCTGCCGGGACATAGCCGAGGTTCCTGACATTGCCGCCCTTGTCGACGCCGGGCACGCCGTGGCAATAGACACAATTGCTGAGATAGAGCAGCGTGCCTTCCGGCACGTGGCTCGGATCATACTTCACGCCTGCGACTAACCCTTCGATCTGGTATTTCACGAAGGCAGGCGGCGGCGCGTTGTCATCGACCGCGAAAGTGTAGACCGTTCCCGGGCTTTGCAGCTCGGTCGCGCGCGCCGCAATTCCGAACACGCCGCCCCAGCCGACCGCTATCGAAACGTATTGCTTGCCGTCGACGGCATAGGTTGCGGGTGCCGCGACCACGCCGGTGCCCACTGGCGTCTCCCAGAGCTTCTCGCCGGTGGTGGCATTGTAGGCGATAAAGCGTCCGTCAGCCGTGCCCTGGAACACCAGATTGCCGGCGGTAGTGAGCGTGCCGCCATTCCACGGCGAGACATATTCCGCGCGCCAAGCTTCCTTCTGCAAGACCGGATCCCAGGCAAGCAACCGTCCGAACGGCAGGCTCTTTGGCGGGTCGGCATCAATGTTGAAGCCGAGGTTCCAGCCAAGGTCAGAATGTAGTTGGCCTACAGCCTTGGAATTGTGCGTCCAGGTTTTCTCCCCGACCAGCCTTACGGGAACGTTCTGTGCCGGAATGTATACGAGACCGGTCTGCGGATTGAACGACATCGGGTGCCAGTTGTGCGCGCCGTATGGTCCCGGGATGCTGTCAAACGGCTTGTCGCCGCGCGATTCGGCGACCTCCATCGGCCGTCCATTGGCGTCGTAGCCGGTTGCCCAATTCACATCGACGAAGTTTTTTGCCGAAATGAACTTGCCGTTGGTGCGGTCGATCACGAAGAAGAAACCGTTCTTCGGCGCATGCAGGATGACCTTGCGCGGCGCGCCATCGATCGTGATGTCCGCCAGGATCATCGGCTGGGTCGAGGTGTAATCCCAATTGTCTCCCGGCGTTTCCTGATAGTGCCAGACATATTTTCCGGTATCGGCGTTCAACGCCACCAGCGAAGCCAGATAGAGATTGTCGCCACCCGATGGGCTGCGAAATTTCCGGTTCCAGGGAGCGCCGTTCCCGGTGCCGACATACACAAGATTGAGATCGGGATCGTAAGCCATCGTATCCCACGGCGTACCGCCGCCACCGTTGATCCAGTACTTGCCGGCCGGATCCCAAGTCTTGGCGGCTGCCGCCATCAACTCGTCTTCGAACGGCTTGGAAGGATCGCCAGGCACCGCGAACCAGCGCCAGACCTGATTGCCGGTCTCGGTGTCGTAGGCGGTGACGTAACCGCGCGCGCCATACTCCGCGCCGCCCTGCCCGATAACGACCCTTCCGTTGAAGGCACGTGGCGCGCCGGTGATGGTGTAGGAATGATCGTGATCGATGAGAGTGTCTTTCTCCCACACTTTCTGCCCGGTTGCCGCATCAAGCGCGATCAGCCGCCCGTCGTAGGCCCCGACGAACACCTTGCCCTTGTAAACAGCAACACCACGGTTGACGACGTCGCAGCAGCCCTTGTAGCCCTTTTCGCGATCCACGCCTGGATCGAAGGTCCAGATCTTCTTGCCGGTGCGCGCGTCGATCGCATGCACGACGCTCCACGACGCCGACTGATACATGATGCCGTCGACGACAACGGGCGTCGCTTCGACGCCACGCGAAGATTCGAGGCTGTAGCTCCAGGCGAGACCGAGCTTCTTGACGTTGTCGGTGTTGATCTGGTTGAGCTTGCTGAAGCGCGTCTCGGCGTAATCCAGGCCGATAGTCGGCCAATCCTGCGAAGTTGCCGTGTTGGCCTTGATCGACGCACTGTCGACCGCTGATGTCACGGCCTTGATGTGATCGGGAGAGCCTTTGGCGGCGCTTTGCGCCATTGCATTGCCGGCTGTAACCGCAAGGCCCAGCGAAATCGTTATCGGCACAATTCGCGCCACTGGAAGGGACGAGAGGATTCCGGAAAATTTACGCCATGCAGAAACAACGCGCTGCAAGCAATCCATTTTGTTCCTCCCGAATGATCTCTAGCGGATCTGGGCAAGATGGTATGCCGACGCCTGCGACCGCGTCAATCGCCATGCGAAGTTAAGCAACGGATGGAATATTCAAACTCCGTACTCGCAAAGAGATCGGGCATCGTTCAAATGCGCTGCAATATTGGGCCCGCTGATCGTGGTCAACAATGCGCATTCCGATTTGCCGCCAAAGAAGCCATCGCTCGACCCCGCCCGGGTGGCGCAATCTATCGCTACTCAAACGACGCGAGGGCGCGGGCGAGACGGTCGAGATCCCGGTCATGCGGCGGCAGACCGAAGCGCAGCAGATCGTCGGCCCACTCGAAGCGCCGGCACCAGATGTGCTGCGCGGCGAGCGAAGCGTGCACCTTGTTTGCGTCGGCTCGCTGCACGAGCCGAAACAGCCCCGTTCCACCAACCACCCTGAATCCCGCGGCTGCCAGCACGGCGTCGAGCTTGCGCGCCTGGTGTTGGAGCGCGTCTCGCGTGCCGCGAGCCCATTCATGGTCGCGCAACGCGGTCGCGCCGATGGTCAGGGCTGGTCCGGAGCAAGACCATGGACCGAGCGCCAAAGCGACACGCTGTGCGATGTCTTTCTGCGCGATTGCAAATCCCAACCTGAGCCCCGCGAGACCGTAGAACTTCCCGAACGAGCGCAGGACCACAACGGGCAGGTCAACGCACAGTCCGACTGCACTGATTTCGGGTTCAATATCCGCAAAGGCTTCATCGACGATCAGCCAGCCGCCGCGCTCCTGCAACCGCGCCGCAGCGCGCGCCAGTGCCGCGCGGGAGGTCACCCGTCCATCGGGATTATTGGGATTCACCACGACGGCATGGCGGACCGCTTCGGGAAGATCTTCGAGACCGGCGCGCGCGATCACCTCGTGACCGGCCATGCGCCACGCCAGCGCGTGCTCATTATAGGTGGGCTCCACGATCGCGACCGCTCCCGCGCTCGCCAGTTGCGGCAGCCATTGAATGAGCGACTGGGTTCCCGCAGCCGGCACGACCTCGGCCCCGGCTGGCACCGAGTAAGCCTCGCGCGCCGCCGCGATCAAGGCTTCCTCGTCGGCGCGCGAAGGCAGGCGCTGCCACACGACATCAGGCAATTCGGCGGGAATCGGCCACGGCCGGGGGTTGACGCCGGTCGACAGGTCGAGCCACATTTGCGGCGACCCGCCATATCGCGCCATTGCTTCAGTCAGATCGCCGCCGTGTTTCATCCGCGCTTCATGCCACCATCCGCGCCAAAGCGCGAGAGGTTACGACACGCGCTCGGCGCGATGCTGATGATCGTCGGATGCCTCAGCCTGCCATTCGCCGCCGATGCCGCCGGCCTGCCCCGGATCGCCTCGATCAATGCCTGTACCGACCAGCTTCTGATGGCCCTTGCCGACCCCGAGCAGATTTTGGGACTGAGCCCCTATGCGCGCGATCCAGCCCGCTCGTGGGATGCCGCCAAAGCCAGGCAATTCCCGCAACTGTCAGGCACGGCCGAAGACGTGTTGATCCTCGAACCGGATGTCGTGGTCGCGGGACGTTTCACCCGGCTCGCCACCAGGCAGCTGCTCAAGGACAAGGGTCTGCGCGTCGTCGAATTCGATGCCGCGCGATCGCTTGATGATGTGAAGAAGAGCATTCGCCTGATGGGCGACGTCATCCAGCATCCGGATCGCGCCTTGGCGGAAATCAGCCGGCTTGACGCTGCGATCGCGCATGCCCATCAAGTGGCGGCACGCAAGCCCTATCGCGTGCTTGCGGTATCGCGGCGCGGGTGGGTTTCCGGCCGCGACAGCCTGACCAGCTCCTTGCTCGCCAATGTCGGCCTCACCAACGCGGCCGGCGATCTCGGCATCAAATCCGGCGGATTTGCTTCGCTCGAAAGCATCGTCAATCTGAAGCCGGATTTCATCCTGGTCTCGGAAGACAGCGGCTTCGCCGAGGATGAAGGGAGTGCTTTCCTGCTGCATCCGGCGCTCGAGCGATTTTATCCCGCGTCGAAACGCATCGTGATTCCGGAACGGCTCACCGTCTGCGGGGGACCGATGCTGGCGGAAGCCCTGGAACGCCTGGCTTCCGAGCTTGAACGCGTGGACCATTGAGGTGCTGATCTCAGGCGGCGCACTCTTCATCGTCATCGCGGCCCTGGCGTTCGATGCGCTGATCGGCGACCCCGACTGGCTCTGGCGGCGACTGGCACACCCCGTGGCCTTGATCGGGGCCCTGATCGACTATCTTGATCGCAGGTTCAACAGAGAAGACCGCTCGCCACAGCAGCGTAAATTCGCCGGGATCGCCAGCACGGCCGTCATGGTCGCCATAGCTGGATCCGTGGGCGCCCTGATTCAGGCAATCACCCAGCCGCTTCCGGCGGGAAACATCATTCTCGCGCTGATCGCTTCCATCTTCATCGCGCAGCGAAGCCTCTACCAGCATGTCGCCCGGGTACGCTCGGCATTCGCGAGAGGCGGCCTCACCGAGGCACGGCAGGCGGTCGCCATGATCGTCGGACGCGATCCCGAGCAACTCGATGAAGCCGGCGTGTGCCGGGCCGCCATCGAATCCTGCGCCGAGAATTTTTCCGACGGGGTGGTGGCGCCGGTATTCTGGCTGGCGCTGCTGGGGCTGCCCGGATTGATCGCCTACAAGGCCATCAACACCGCCGATTCCATGATCGGGCATCGCACCGAACGCCATGCGTCGTTTGGCTGGGCCGCCGCACGGCTCGACGATCTCGCCAATCTGGTGCCGGCGAGATTGTCGGCCTTGTTGCTGGCGGTCGCCGCACCGATTGCCGGCGGATCGGTCGGCAAATCGTTGGGCGTGGTCAGACGCGATGCCTCCCGACATCGATCGCCGAACGCCGGCTGGCCGGAGAGCGCGATGGCGGGAGCGCTGGGACTGGCGCTGGCCGGACCGCGCCGCTACGCCGAACACGTAGTCGAAGATCCCTTTCTCAATGCCGATGCGACTCATCAGGCCGCACCTGACGACATCGGTCGCGCGCTCGACCTTTTCGCCGCCGCCTGTGCGATCGAGGCGGCTGGTTACGCGGCGCTGGCATTGGTGGTCTGACGACTGCGCGCGATCCCCAGGATGGCATCGATATCCAGATGCGCTTCCAGATGATCGGCGAGCGCATCGAGCGCGGATTCGATCTGCGTCTCATAGGCAAGCGAGGAAGCAATACCGAGACGGGCCAGCCACGCTTTTCGAAATGCGTCGCCGGTGAACAGCCCGTGGACATACGTACCCTGCACCCGCCCGTCGGCCGTACCAGCACCATCAGGACGTCCATCGATCGTCACCACGGGTCTGGCGCAATCGCGGCCTTCGCTGTGGCCGAGATGGATTTCGTAACCCTCGACCGGCGTCCCCGTCGCTGTATGAATGCCCTGGACGAGCCTGGTTGATTTGTCCGCGTGCATGACGGTCGCGATATCCAGCAAACCGAGCCCGTCCACCGTCGCGGGCGGTCCCTCGATTCCCTCCGGGTCGGCAATGGTTTGCCCCAGCATCTGATAGCCGCCACAAAGACCGAGCACATGACCGCCGCGGCGAACATGGGCCTTGATGTCGATGTCCCAGCCTTGCGCCCGCAGAAAGGCGAGATCGCCGATGGTGGATTTGCTGCCCGGCAGGATCACCACATCGGCGTTGCCGGGTATGGGCTCGCCCGGCCGCACGAACACCAGTTTGACGCCGGGCTCCATGCCCCAGGGGATCGAGATCGTCGAAATTGGCGATGCGGGCGAGCACCGGCACCGCGATCACGCGTGACGACGCTGACGGGTGGACGCGATCGAGATCGACGGCGTCTTCCGCCGGCAGCCACGCCGCGCGCGGCAGCCACGGCACCACGCCGAGCGAGGGCCAGCCCGTCAATCGCGTCACCGCCGCGAGGCCCTGGTCGAACAGACTGGCATCGCCACGAAACTTGTTGATGACGAAGCCGCGGATGCGCGCGCGCTCGTCCGGCTCCAGAACCAGATGCGTGCCGGCAAGACTGGCGATGACGCCGCCGCGATCGATATCGCCGACCAGCACCACCGGCACATCGGCCGCGGCGGCAAATCCCATGTTGGCGATATCGCCGGCGCGCAAATTGATTTCGGCGGGACTGCCTGCGCCTTCGACCAATACGATATCGACCTCGCGCGCGAGCTGCGCAAAGCTGTCCAATACCGCCGGCAACAACGCCGCCTTCTTGTCGAGATAATTCTTCGCCCGCAGCGTGCCCCAGCGCTTGCCTTGCACGATGATTTGCGCGCCGCTGTCGGTCTCCGGCTTCAGCAGCACCGGATTCATGTGTACGCTCGGAATCATTCTTGCCGCGCGCGCCTGCACCGCCTGGGCGCGGCCGATCTCACCACCCTCCACCGCAACCGCCGCATTGTTCGACATGTTCTGCGGCTTGAACGGCGCTACCTTCAATCCGCGCCGTACCAGCGCGCGCGCCAGTCCCGCGACCAACGTCGATTTGCCGGCGTTGGAGCCGGTGGCCTGGATCATCAGCGCCGGCGTCGGGGAAGGCATCAGAACTCGACGCCTTTCTGGGCCTTCACGCCCTGGCGGAACGGATGTTTTATCAGGGTCATTTCGGTCACGAGATCGGCCATCTCGATCAGCGACGCATGCGCGTTGCGGCCGGTGATGACGACATGCTTGTCGGCCGGCTTCTCGTCGCGCAGGAAATTCAAGACATCCTCGATCGGCAAATATTCGTAGCGCAACACGATGTTGAGCTCATCCAGCAGCACCATTTGATGACGATCGTCGCGGATGAGTTCTTTGGCGCGCTCCCAGCCCGCGGTGGCCGCGGCGATGTCGCGGGCGCGATCCTGCGTCTCCCAGGTAAAGCCCTCGCCCATGATGTGCAGCGTCACCAGTTCCGGAAATTTCGCCAGCACGCGCGCCTCGCCGGTGTCCCACGCCGGCGACTTCGTGAATTGCACGACAGCGACGGGATAGCCATGACCGATATGGCGAAACACCATGCCGAGCGCGGCCGAGGTCTTGCCCTTGCCGGTGCCGGTGTGAACGATCAACAGGCCCTTCTCGCCGGTTTTGGTGGCCATGATCTTGTCGCGCGCGGCCTTGTGCTTGCGCGCTTTTTCCTTGTGGCGGGCATTTTCCGCGTCATCGTTCTCGGTTGAAGTCCCCGTCATGCGATTTCCTTTTGGGCTTCCGGCAAAAGTTCAGCGATCAGATAGGCGGCCCGGTTGGAGCGCGGCGTCCACAGTCCACGCCGGATCGCTTCCGCAAAACGCGCGGCCGTTTCACGCAACGCCGCGGGATTGGCCGTTGCCATGAAATCTCGCACGCGCTCGTCTTCCAGATAGGATGCGAATAATTGATCGAAATGATGGTTTGAAACCGCGTCGGTGCTGGCGGCAAAGCCGAACAGATAATCGACCGTGGCGGCGATTTCGAACGCCCCCTTATAGCCGTGGCGCATCACGCCGGCGATCCATTTCGGATTGGCCGCCCGGCCGCGCACCACGCGGGAGATTTCATGGGACAGCGGCCGTGACACCGGCGCCTCCGGCCGCGAGGTATCGACATGCGCGATGCGCGGCGCTTTTCCGCGCAAGCTCTGTACCGTGGCGGCGAGGCCGCCCATGAATTGATAATAATCGTCGGAATCGAGAATATCGTGCTCGCGATTGTCCTGGCTCTGCGCGACGAGATCGATGGTGGCGAGCCGCTCGGCGAAATCATCCCGCGCGACTTCGCCCTGGATACCGCCGCCATAGGCATAGCCACCCCAGTCGAGATAGACGCCGGCGAGATCGCCGCGATCATTCCAGCCGCCTTCATCGATCAACCCACCAAGGCCGGCGCCATAGGCCCCCGGCTTCGAGCCGAACACGCGATGGGTCGCCTGCCGCTGCGCCGCCTCGCCGCTCACGCCGTCGGCTTCGAGCGCCCGTCGCTTCGCCCTGACATTGGCGGCAATCGGATTGGCGTCCTCAGGCTCGTCGAGTTCGGCAATGGCGCGGACCGCGCTGCCGATAATGTCCATCTGGGTCGGGAACGCGTCGCGAAACAGACCGGAGACCCGGAACGTGACGTCGATCCGCGGCCGCTTCAATTCGGAAAGCGGCGTGATAGCAAAGCCGGTGACCCGGCCGGACGTCTCTTCCCACAACGGCCGCGCACCGATCAACGCCAGCGCCTGCGCAACATCGTCGCCGCCGGTGCGCATGTTGGCGGTGCCCCAGGCCGACAGCGCAATCGCGCGCGGCCATTCGCCGGCCTCCTGCCAATAGCCCTCGACCAACCGCTCTGCCGCCAGCCGGCCGATCCGCCATGCCGATGGCGTCGGCACGGCGCGGACATCGACCGCGAAGAAATTCCGTCCGGTCGGCAGCACGTCGGGCCGGCCGCGGGTCGGCGCGCCGGACGGACCGGGCCGTACGAACCGGCCATCGAGCCCCCTTAGCAAGGCCGCCATTTCGGCATCGCCACAGGCATCAATGGCCGGGCGCAGTCTTGCGTCGATCCAGTCAAGCACCGCCCTGGTGCGCGCCCACTCGGCCTCGCAGGTCAGAACGCCCGACACCAATCGATGCGCGAGCAGTTCGATCCGCTCCACCGTGTCGCCCGACGTGCGCCACATGGCCGCGCTGATTTCCGACAGGATTTTGGGGCGAGGCCCCTTGAAATCCTCGGCGAGATCGCGAGTCAGCGGATCAAAATCGTTCAGACCCAGATCGAGCGCGAGCGCACGATGCAGCGAAGCATCCTGCGGCTTGTCCTCGGAGCGCGGCAGCCGCGCGATCGAGACCAGAAGATCGTTGCGCTGCGCATGCTCAGGCGTTCGCCCGAAGATATGCAGGCCGTCCCGTATCTGCATTTCCTTGAGATCGCACAGATGCGCATCGAGCGCACGCAAGGCGTCGTCGGTCGGCGTCTCCCTTGTCACATTCACATCGGCATCGAGCCGTTGGGACCGGGCCAGCGACAGAATGTCTTCGGCAATCACCGCTGCGCGTTTGGGATCAAGATCGGCGGCGAGCGCATACTCGTCGACCAGCGTTTCAAGGCGCGCCAGATCGTCATGTAATTCGGCGCGGGTCATTGGCGGCGTCAGGTGGTCGATAATGACAGCGGCGGAACGGCGCTTGGCCTGGATGCCTTCGCCGGGATCGTTGACGATGAAGGGATAGAAATGCGGAAGCGGCCCCAGCACGGCGTCCGGCAGGCAATTCGCCGATAGACCGGCGCCTTTGCCCGGCAGCCATTCGAGATTGCCATGCTTGCCAAGATGCACCACGGCGTGGGCGTCGAACTGGCGCCTGATCCAGAGATAGAAAGCCAGATAGTGGTGAGGTGGCACCAGATCGGGATCGTGATAGGTGGCTTTGGGATCGATGTTGTAGCCGCGCGCAGGTTGCACGCCGACCAGGGCATTGCCGAAGCGATGCAGACCAAGACGAAAACAGCCGTTCACGACATGGGGGTCTTGTGTCGGGCCACCCCAACGCGCTTTGACGGCGCTTTGCACAGTGTCAGGCAAATCAGCGAATGCGGCTTCATAATCGGCTACGCGCCATGTTACCCCGCCAGAACGCGCGCCGCGCTCTTCCAGCACATTGGTCGGACCCGCCTGAAGCAGCTGCATCATCGACACGGCATCGCCGGGCATATTTTCGACAGCGTAGCCCGCGCGGCGCATGGCGCCGAGCAAATCAACCAGGCTCTGTGGGGTGTCGAGGCCCACGCCGTTGGCGAGGCGGCCATCGCGGCTCGGATAATTGGCGAGAACGATAGCGACCCGCCGCTCGGGGCTCGGCGTACGCCGGAGCCGCACCCAGGCCCGCGCCAGTTCGGCTGACGCGGCAATGCGATCATCGACCGGGCGGAACGTGGTCGGCGCAAAACCCGTTTCGGAATCGCCGCGCTCCTTGAAGGCGATGGCGTGGGCGAAGATGCGCCCGTCTACCTCCGGCAGCACGACATGCATCGCCAGATCGCGCGGCATCAAGCCTCGGGTCGAGCCTTCCCAGCTCGCCTGCGAGATGCCGGCCTGCGCCACCTGCAGGATCGGACATCCCGATACCGACAACACGCCGGCATCGTCATGGGCGGTCGCGGTGGCGAACGCCGTAGCGTTGACGATGATATCGGGCGGATGAGCCGCCAGCGCCGCGCGCAGGAACGCCGCCGAGCGCTCATCCTTGAGACTGGTGACATAGAGGCAGACGGCATTGAGTCCACGCGCGTCCAGTGCGGCGCGCAGCGCATCGATGGCCGCAGTGTCGCCGCCCGCGACCAACGCGCGGTAGAAAATCACGATGGCGTTCGGACGGCCATCCATCTTCGGGCTCGCCGCGCCAGAACCCGGCCGACGGCATCGGCCGCGCCGGTGACGGCATACTCCCCCGGCCGATCAGATGAGCGGCGAAGCGCAGCGCCAGTTGCGCGTTCTCGACACCGCCTTCGGTGCAGTAGCGCCACAACGCATGTGTATCGCTGGCGTTCAACGTGCCGCGCGCGGCCAGCCCCGCGTCCCAGCTCAGCTCGCCGGGAATACAGGCCAGCAACGCGCCGCGGCGCAGCGCATCGCTGCGCAGGCTCTCGACGCCGTGCGGCCAGTAGCTTTCGCCGCCGAGCATACGCAGCACGACAATCTTCGCATCACGCAGCGTGCGCTCGACATAGAGATCGACCGATGCGGGATGACCGAGCGCCAGCAGGTTGGTCAGCCGCACGCTCGGAAAATCACTTGGCAACGTCGCATGCGCGGCGCCGAATGCCGCAAGATCGCTGTCGGCAGCCGACAATACGACGATGTCGGCGCTGGCCTGCCCGAGGTCGCGGGCGACGTCGCCGTCGTCAATACTGCCGCTGCTGTCGAGCTTCAGATGCATGCGTGTTTCCGGCTATTGCTATCCAGCCAGCGCGCGGCGGACCGCGTCACCGTCGAAGCCCTTGAGGCCGATGACCACGAGATGCTCGGCCTGCTTCACGTCGGGGCGGGCAAATGACAGATCGACCCGGTTGCCGACGGCCTGCACCACGATCGGCGCCGCCTTGTCGCTGATCCGGGCGTGACCCTTGACGCGCAACACCCCGGTCAGATTCAGAGCATCGCTGACCCGCAGGCGCATCGCGTCGACGCTGTTGGCGGGGGACGGCGTCACAACAATGCTGTCGAAATCATCATGATCGTGCTCCTCCTCTTCGCCGTGATGGCCGGCGCGCGCGACCATATCGTCCTCCGCCGCAGAATTGAGGCCGATCAGCACCACCGGCGCCAGCGCGCCGTGCGAGCGCACCATCCGCACACCCGGCCGCAACACCGCAGCGAGCCGTGCCTCGATCAGCGCCAACGCGTCGGGCGAGACCAGATCGCTCTTCGAGAGCACCACCAGATCGGCGCAGGCGAGTTGATCCTCGAACACCTCCTCGATCGGGTCGTCATGATCGACGGACTCGTCCGCCGCGCGCTGCGCTGCGACCGCATCTTCATCGATGGTGACGCGGCCCTCCGACAGCGCCAGCGTATCCACGACGGTGACGACACCATCGACGGTAGCGCGGGTGCGCACCGCGGGCCACGCGAACGCCTTGAGCAGCGGCTGCGGCAGCGCCAGGCCGGAAGTCTCGATGACGATGGCATCGAGCGGCCGATCCCGCGACAGCAATTTATCCATGGTCGGAATGAAGTCGTCGGCGACCGTGCAGCAAATGCAGCCATTGGTCAGCTCGACGATATCGCCGGGGGCACATGCCTTTGCCGCGCACTCCTCCACCAGTCCGCCGTCAAACCCGGCGTCGCCGAATTCGTTGACGATCACGGCGATGCGGCGGCCATCCGCCTGGGTCAGCAGCGAGCGCAGCAGCGTGGTCTTGCCGGCGCCGAGGAAACCGGTGAGCACCGTGACGGGAACGCGGGACATATCAACTCTCCTGAAGCGATAGACGTTTGAGCCAGAGCGGAAGTCCGGCGGCGATGAACACGACGTTGGGCACGCAAGCGGCAACGATCTGATTGAGACGCCCCTGCGCGTCGCGAAAACGGCGGCCGAGCGGCGTATCCGGCACGAGGCCAAGGCCGACCTCGTTCGAGACCAGAACGACGGGATATTTGGCCACGCCAAGAAACCGCGTTAGCCGGCGTGCCTCGATATCGGGATCGCGCTCCGCCAGCATCAGGTTCGACAGCCACAGCGTCAGGCAATCGACCAGTACGGCACGGCCGTGGGTCGCCTCCCGCGTCAGCGCGTCGACCAGCGCCAGCGGCTCCTCGATGGTGGTCCAGCCTTCGCCACGTTGCGCGCGATGATGCGCGATGCGCGCCTTCATCTCGTCGTCACCGGCGCCCGCGGTCGCCAGATAGATCCGCGCCAGGCCGCTGTCGGCGATCAGCTTCTCGGCAAACGCCGATTTGCCGGACCGCGCGCCGCCCAGCACCAGCGTGGTCGCAAGATCCGTCATTTCGGCGCACGCCCGTCATCCGGCGACCAGCGCATCGGCGGCACCCGGGCCACCATCCCCTTGCGCAGCACCTCGGCACGCTCGCGCCACGGCACCAGGCCGTAGTCGGAATTCTGATAGGATTTTACGAACGACACCAGCGCTTCGGTACCGCTCTCGGTCTGCAGATCGCCGAACAGAAACGTGTAGCCGTCCGGGCTCGTGACCGCGACGGTCGCCGGGCGCTTGCAGACGCTGAGACACTGCACGGGCCGCACCACCACGTTGGGGTCATCATCTCCTAGAGCGGCCTGTACGGCCGCGAACATATCGGGGCCGACCACCGCGCCACTGTCCGATATCTTGCAGGTAACGCACACGCTGACGACGACAGGACCGGCCGGCACCGCGCGCGGCGGTTCGGCCAAAGCCAAATCGGCGGATTCCTCGATAGTCTCGTCGCGATCCATCACATGCTCACATCAGGACCTTTTCGGCCGCGAGCTTTGTTGGATCGCGCTGATGGCAAACGCCATCCGCTCGCTCCGTCCGGTGCACCCCGCCCCGACGACCTCCAAAGCACAGTTCGTGATGGCAGGTCTCCTGGCTCGCGGGTCGCTGCCATCCGCCGCCTTCCCGGGGTTTTCCCAGTGGCACCGGCGAGGGCTCGTCGCTTACAGTTGCGGGGGCAGCGCCGGCGTTGAGAACTCTCGCACCGGCTTCCCTTTTCACCTTCCACGTGGAAGGACCATCGCGGATGACGCTAGCTGGCGCCTCCGCCGGGGTCAACCATGGACAGGCGGTGTTGACCTCATGGCGGCTGTTGCGTCAGGTAAGCGCCGCGAAAGGGAACCCGATGTCATCAGGTTTGAAAGAGTTTTGGCAGCCGCCAGCCGTTGCGCCGCTTGATCAGCAGCTGGCCAGCGCCATGCGCGGGCGCATCGACGGCAAGGCCAAGCCACCGGGATCCCTGGGGCGGATCGAAGATCTTGCCGTACAGCTGGGCATGATCCGGCACCCCGACGCGCCACGCGGCGACAAGGCCGTGCTGCTGGTGTTCGCCGCCGACCACGGCCTCACCGAGGAAGGCGTGTCGCAATACCCCTCCGCCGTGACGGTCGCGATGGTGATGACCTATTTGGCCGGTCGCGCCAGCGCCAATGCCTTTGCCGCCGCCAGCAACGTGGCGATTTGCGTCGTCGATGCCGGCGTGGCCGCAGATCTCCCCGCTCATGCCAACCTGATCGCCGCAAAAATCCGCATGGGCACCGCCAATGCGGCGCGCGAGCCGGCGATGACGCCACAACAGGCGGCGATGCATTGGCGCGCGGATGTGGGATCGCGATCGACCAAATTCAGAACGGCGCCGACATCATCGCGTTGGGCGAAATGGGAATCGGCAACACCGCCTCCTCGGCGCTGCTAGCCCATCGCCTTGCGCCGGCGCCGCTTGGGGATTGCATCGGCGTCGGCGCCGGTCAGGACGATTCAGGTATGGCCCGCAAGCGCGCGGCGATCGAAAAAGCGGCAGCGCGCAGCAACGCCACCGCACCCTTCGATGTGCTCCGTGAATTCGGCGGGCTGGAAATCGCGATGATGGCCGGCGCGGTGCTGGGCACGGCGTCGCAGCGCCGGCCCGTATTGGTCGACGGATTTATTTCCAGTGCCGCTGCGTTGCTCGCGGTACGGCTTTGTCCCGCGGCGCGCGACTATTGCATCTTCGCGCACCGCTCCGCGGAGAAGGGCCATGACGTAATCCTCGCCGCCCTGCACGCAAAACCGCTGCTCGACCTTGGTCTGCGGCTCGGTGAAGGCACCGGCGCCTTGCTCGCAGTGCCGCTGGTGCGTGCCGCGGCACGGCTGCTGACTGACGTCGCCGATCTCAGTGACGTGCTGGCTGGAAATATCTGAGATGAGCGGCAACGGCGAGTTCCTGAACGCGCTGCGGTTCATGACCATCGTTCCCGTGCCGTCATCGGATACCGCGGCCAGGCCGGATTGGCTGTCGCGCTGTGCGAAATATTTTCCGGCAGTCGGGATTTGCGTCGGCCTGGTCTCGGCGGCGGTGCTGCTGCTGGCGGGCACCATCTGGGGCCCTGATATCGCAGCCCTGTTCGCGGTGGCGGCAAGTATCGCCGTCACCGGCGCCTTGCATGAAGACGGCCTCGCCGATACCGCCGACGGCTTTGGCGGCGGCTGGAGCGTGGAAAAGCGGCTCGCGATCATGAAGGACAGTCGGATCGGCGCGTACGGCACTCTCGCGCTGCTGTTCGGCGTAGCGCTGCGGGTGACGGCATTGGCGGAAATGCCGTTATGGAGCGGCGCCGCGGCTTTGATATCGGCGCACGCCGCCGCGCGCATTACGCCGGCCTTGGTGATGTATAAGCTGCCTTACGCCGGTGATACGGCAACGATGAAGGTCAGTTATGCCGATGCGCCCATTAGCGCGAATGACATACGCTTCGCATTGATCGTCGTCGTGTGCGCGTTGGTGCCGCTTGTTTTCGTATCGATCCCGTCGGTCATCCCAGGACTTCTGCTCGGGGCCGTGCTGTCCACTGCGCTGGCCCTCTGGGCGCGCAGGCTGATCGGCGGCTACACCGGCGACGTTCTGGGCGCGATCGAGCAGATGTTCGAGATCGGCTTCCTGCTCGGCGTCGCAGCCATTATCCGATAGAACGGGATGACGCTTCTTCGAATTGTCATCCCGTTCTATCTTTTTGTTTGAGCATGATCTCCGCGCAAACGCTTCGCGTTTGTCGCGAGGGAAAACCGGTACCCACTTTTTCCGGATCATGCTGTAGGCCATTTCAGCGGCAGTTCATACGGCTCACCTTCGCGCGCCTCGGCGCCGCGGCCGATCCGATCGATCGCCTCGATCATCCGGCCATCGCGCCGGAGCAGGTCATCCGCAAGCCTGACCATCAGCCGGTTGGGCGTGGCAGATGGCGCCCGCCGGCGCAGCTCAGTGGCGATGTCGCGCTCGAATCCGGGATTGCGATCGCAGGCAATGGCAAAGGCGGCCGCGCTGGAACGGCTGATCCCGGCCCAGCAATGGATCAGCAGCGCGCGCTGACTACAGCCGTTGCGGCCGAAATCGAGCACCGCCTGCATCATGTCGCGGTCCGGCGCCGTCAGGCCCGGCGTCGGTTCGGCGATATCGTGAAAAGCCAGCCGCAGATGCCGGTCGCACGCAAACGCGCTCCAGTCGGCTTGCGGATAATCCGGCGACAGCAATGTCAGCAGGTCGTAGCGGTGAAGCCGCGCGGTAACGCTGCTGAGAGCGCTTAGCGAACTAACATGGATCATGGCGTACCGATCAGGCGCTACCGCTTGAAAATCAACCGCGTGACATCCAGCCGTTGCTGCCAGCGATGACGATCGAGCTCGGGATCGAGATGCTCCTCCACCGGCCAGCCGATGCAGAGATAGGCGACCAGCGCCCAGGTCCGCGGCACGTCCAGCACCCGATGAATGATGTCAGGCTCGACGATGGAGACCCAGCCAAGCCCTAACCCTTCCGCGCGTGCCGCCAGCCACAAGGTCTGAACGGCAGCCACCACCGAATAGCGCAGCGTCTCGGGCATGGTGTGGCGGCCTAGCCCACTGCCCTCCTCCGCCGCCTCATCGGCAAAAACCGCGACATGCACCGGAGCGTTTTCGAGGCCCTCAAGTTTCAGTCGCGCATATTGCGCTCGCTGTTCTCCGTAATAATTTTCCAGCGCCCGCGCATTGGCGCGCGCGAAGCTGGCTCTCACCTGCTCCCGACGCTCGGTGGACTCGACGAGCACGAACCGCCAGGGCTGGCAGTACCCGACGGAGGGCGCGTGGCTGGCCAGTTCAAGCAGCTGATACATCAAGGCTGAATCGACGGGATCGCGACGAAAGCGCCGGACGTCGCGGCGCCAAAGGATGAGGTCGCGGAACGACTGCCGGAATTCCTGGTCGAATTGTCGCGGCGACGGACCTGATGTTTCCGTCATGCGGCCGCTCCATCGATGACATGGAAAAACGTTCCGGTGACCGAACCCTGCCGTACCCCCTGTTCGGGCACGCTGACGCCGGAAGCGTCCCGGCAATCGACCAGCGAATCTCCGCGAACCGAAACCGTGCTCGCGTAATGGAATTCATGGCCGAACACGTCCGTCCCCTCCGCACCGAGCGAACAGTCGCGCTGAAGCCGGGCGCGGCGATAGCCCAAATGGAGCTTACGCTTTGCGAAAGAGGTTTCGAGTCCAAGCAGTCCGGTCATCTCGTGCCTGCGCCCGTCGGCATCCTCGAGCCCGAGCCCCAGCACCATATAGCCCCCGCACTCCCCGTGGATGGGAACGGAACGTTCGGCCAATGTGCGAAGGCCTCCGCGAAAACGATGCGCCGACGCCAGAGTGCCGGCATGGAGTTCCGGATAGCCTCCCGGCAACCAGACCGCATCGGCGGCTGTCATCGGGAGCTTCATCGGCCAATGGTGAGAACGGAATGATTTCCGCGCCAGCTTGGCGCCATTGCCGGAGCAAATGAGGATACATGAATGAAAATGCCGGATCCTGCGCCAGCGCGATTCGCTGCCCGGGCGGCGGCAAATGATGCTTCGATTCATTTGACCGCTCGTCTCTGGTAGCGGGCGAGACCTTCGCGGACCTCGCCGATCGTCTGATCGCATCGATATCGATGGCGGCGTCGACAACTTCGGCAAGCCTGTCCAGCTGTTGATCTATGGTCGAGATTTCCCGCGCCTGAACAAGGCCGAGATGCCGCTCCGGCAATGCGATCCGTTCATCTCGCAATACCGCCCCGAAAACCGGCAACTTGATCCGCTCGAATGCCGGCGCAATCAGCGCAAGATGCCGCGCGCTCGCGACGCGATTGAGAATCACACCCGCGATATCGATGTCATCCCGATATCTGGCGCATCCGAGTGCGACGGCGGCAGCCGTTTCCGTCTGTCCGGTGACATCGAGCACCAGCACCACCGGCCACCCCAGCAGCGACGCCAGATCGGCGGTCGTGCCGGTTCCGGATTGTCCTCGACGCCGCGGCGCCGTCAAACAATCCCATCACGCCTTCCGCAACGGAAATCTCCGCGCCCATCGATGCCGTCGCCGCAAGCGTTGCGATCAGGTCCGCCCCCATCGCCCAGCTGTCCAGATTATAGCTCGCCCGCCCGGCCGCGACCTCATGGAAGGCCGGATCAATATAGTCGGGCCCGCATTTGAAGGGTTGCACAGCGAGGCCGCGGCGGCAAAGCGCGCGTAGCAACCCGAGCGTGACGGTCGTTTTCCCGGCGCCGGAACGGGGCGCGGCAATGATGAGGCCTGGGGGACCGGCTGATTGGATCATGGCCGATCAACCATGTTGGCCAGGAGCTGCTGGCGCATCGACGCAATTGCGCCGACGATCACGATGGCCGGCGCGCCGATTCCCTGTCTCTCGGCATCGACGGCCGCCGCCCCAAGCGACGTTTCGACGATGCGCTCTTCCGACGTGGTGGATGAACTGATGACCACGGCGGGGGTATCGTGCGCCATCCCGCCGCGCTCAAACGCACTCATGATGTCACGCAAATTGCGCCATCGGCATATAGACGATGATCGGTTGTCCAACGCTTGCCAGTCTTTCCCACTCGGCAGTGGAGGTGCCATCGGCCGATCGGCTCCCCGCCATCAGGATGATCGCATGGTTGGTATCGCGCATTGTCGCGGGAATGCCAGCCAGTGCAGCCGCCGCAAGTCCCGACGTAATGCCCGGTATGATACGGAATCGAAGACCGGCACGCATCAGCGCCAGAACTTCCTCGCCGCCGCGCCCGAACACAAAGGGGTCACCGCCCTTGAGACGCAGAACGCGCCGCTGCATCCTGGCGCGTTCGATCAGGAGATCGTTGATATCGCCCTGCTGAGCCGATGGCTTTCCCCCGCGCTTGCCTGCAAAGATCAATTTGGCCTGATTGCCGGCAAGTTCCAGAATGCGTGGATCGACCAGAGCATCGTGAACGATGTCGTCAGCCGTCCTGAGCGCGTGGAGCGCATGGAGTGTCAGAAGTCCGGGGTCGCCCGGGCCGGCACCTGCAAGCCAGACCTCGCCCGGTGGAAAATCCGGGAAGTCAGGAAGGTTGTCGAGGCGAAGCTTCGTCTCCGTCACGAGTCTCTCCCCCGGAACCGCCGCTGATAGGCGCTGTCGTACAGCGCGCTATCGCGAAAATCCCGTGCGGCCAGCACCTCGCCAACGAGAATGAGCGCGGTGCGATCGATGTTGGTCTTCTCGACTTCGCCGACGATGGTGCCGAGCGTGGCGCGGATGATCCGCTCGTCCGGCCAGCTGGCACGAAACACCACGGCAACCGGACAGGCCTCGCCATAGGCTGGAATGAGTTCTGCGACGGTTTTTTCAAGCGCATGAATGGAGAGATGAATGGCGAGTGTCGCGCGGGTCGCCGCGAACGCGGACAGGCTTTCGGTTTCAGGCATCGACGAGGCCCGTCCCGAGGTCCGGGTCAGCACGACGGATTGGGCGACTTCGGGCAGCGTCAATTCCCTGGCCAGCGCAGCGGCGGCGGCGGCAAAGGCCGGAACGCCCGGCGTAACCGTGAAGCGAATATCGAGCGCTTCGAGCCGTCGCAACTGTTCGCCAAGCGCACTCCAGATCGACAGATCGCCGGAGTGGAGGCGCGCGACATCCTGACCTTCGTCGGCCGCTCGCTTGAATTCGGCAACGATCTCGTCGAGCGACATCGGCGCGGTATCGACGATGCGCGCACCGGGCGGACAGAATTCGAGAAGCGCCTTGGGCACGAGCGAGCCTGCATACAGGCAGACTGGACAACGCGCGATCAGATCGCGTCCGCGCACCGTAATGAGATCGGGCGCACCGGGGCCAGCCCCTATGAAATGAACCGTCACGATCCCTCACCGATGGCAATGGCACAGGTAACCTTGTTGGCCGCGACCCGCGCTCCGAGCAGCCGCGCGTTGGGGCCGGCCGCGACGAGGGCTGACGCCTCCGCGATCGATGGAACCCCCTTGATCTCCTGAACGCGCAACGAGCGCGTCAAAACCTGGTCGGCGACCCGCCCCAGATCCGCAACAGGACATCGCACGACGGGAACCGACAGCGACTGCGCCGCGCTTGCGATGCCGCGCTCGTCGGCCTTCGAGGTTTCGGTCGCGATCGCCGTGAGTTTCTCCCGTGCGATGCCGAAATTCGAAAGCGCCACGAAAATCAGACTCACGATGTCTTCGCAGGAAGTTTCCCGTCCGCATCCAATGCCCGCAACGATCATGGCTTCCTCACTCGCCATTGCGTGACCGGCATCGCCGGCCGCCAACCAGACATGGCGCCCACTTTATCTGCTCTTGCGACCTGCAGTCGAACCAGATCTCCGCCAAATTGCTGGAAATAGCCGGCCAGTTGCGCCTCGCTCTCCAGCGACACGGCGTTGGCAACGAGACGGCCGCCTGATTTCAGCGCGGACCAGGCAGCGTCGAACGTGCCGTGATCCATCATTCCACCACCGATAAAGACAGCATCCGGTTGCGCAAGCCCCGCGAGCGCTTCCGGCGCGCGGCCCTGCACGATCTCAAGCTCCGGCACGCCAAGTGCTGCAGCGTTGCGGGCCGCCCGGCCCGCGCGGTCGCTGCGCGCCTCGATGCCGATCGCGCGCAGGGATGGATGCCGCAGCAGCCACTCGATTGCGACCGAACCCGCACCAAGCCCGATATCCCAGAGCAATTGCCCCTGCAGCGGCTGCAGTGACGACAACGTCACCGCACGAATTTCCCGCTTTGTCAGCTGCCCGTCATGCTCGAAAAAATCGTCGTCGAGGCCGGGCGCCAAAGGGATGATGATAGCGTCGGGTTCCGCGACCACCTCGATGGCGATCGTGTTGAGCGGCTGGATTTCTTCGATATCAAAAGTCGAAGCCGTCGCGTGACGTATGCGCTCGCGCGCGCCACCCATGGCCTCGAGCATAGTCATTCGCGATTGTCCCATGCGATTTGTGACGAGAAGTTCGGAAAGCCTGCCCGGCGTCGTGCCGTCCCAGGAGAGCGCCAGAATCCGTGCGCCGGGTTGCAGGTGCCGGATAATGCCAGTGAGGGCGCGGCCGTGGAGCGTGACCAGCGAGACGTCCTGCAGCGGCCAGCCCATCCTCGCGGCGGCGAGACTGAAAGCGGAGGGCTGTGGCAGACAAATGAACTCATCGGCCTGGACAAAGGCCGCAATCTGCTTGCCGACGCCGAAATGAAAGGGATCGCCGCTCGCGAGAATAGCGACGGCACGCCCGCGATGGCGTTCGATCTCGGGGAACGCATCGCTGATGGGGCTCGGCCACGCGAGATGGCCTGCCCTCGAATGAGTTCGCTCGCCAATTCGAGATGGCGAGCGCCGCCGACCACCAGTTCGGCCGAACGGATCAGTTGGCGCGCGACGGAGGAAAGTCCTTCCACGCCGTCCTCACCAATGCCAATGATGGACAGCCAGCGCGGCGCCTGTGCAAATTGCGGGCTCAGTCATCATGGAACAGGCCCCGATGCGCGTTCTCATCCTCGGAGGTACGACGGAGGCCTCCGACCTGGCGCATCTGCTTGCGGCCGACCCCCGCTTTGAAACGACGCTCTCGCTGGCCGGACGCACTTCGAAGCCGCGGACGCAACCGGTTCGCACCAGGATTGGCGGCTTCGGGGGTCCCGACGGATTGGCCGCATGGCTGGAACAAGAAGCCATAGCTGTAGTCATCGACGCGACGCATCCCTATGCCGATCAAATCTCGTCCAATGCCGTGACCGCCTGTGAGAGGCTTGCGATCCCGCTCGCCACGATCATGCGGCCGGCCTGGCAAGCTGAGCCGGGCGACACATGGCTGACGGTCGCAAGCGCGGAAGCGGCGGCCGACGCGCTCGGATCGGAGCCGCGCCGGGTTTTTCTCAGCCTCGGCCGTCTCGAACTCGGCGCCTTCGCAAGCAGTCCTCACCATCACTATATCGCGCGCATGATCGACCCGCCGGAGGGCGTCGCGCTGCCGCCCGATATCCGGTTGATATTCGACCGGGGTCCCTTCGACGAGCAAGCCGAAGCGGCGCTGCTCACGGACGAGAAGATCGACGTGCTTGTCTCCAAGAATTCCGGCGGCACGGCAACCTACCCGAAGATCGCGGCGGCGCGCCGGCTCGGCATTCCCGTTGTGATGATCGCGCGTCCGCATAAGCCGCACGGACATGCCCTGGACAATACCGAGGATGCCGCCAAGTGGCTGGAACAGCGGCTCACTCATCGCGCAATCCCCGTTTCAGCTCGGGGCGTATAGACCCAGGGCCGCTGTCCGGCTCGTGGGATGAGCCGCGTTGCCGTGGCCCCGATGATGACCAGCGTACGCATATCGGCAAGCGCAGGATCAGCTTCGGCAAGCGTCGTGACGATGACGCGCGTTTCGGGCGTCGCTGCTTTTTGAACGAAGAGCACCACGGTCTGCGGCGACTTGATCGTTCGCAACAGATCGAAATGCTTGCCCGAGCTGGTGCGGACGGGCCTTTGACGCCGGGTTGTAGAGCGCGATGACGAAGTCACCTTGAGCCGCGGCCTGCAGGCGC
The DNA here is from genome assembly GCA_963774775.1 of uncultured Alphaproteobacteria bacterium. GTDB lineage: Bacteria > Pseudomonadota > Alphaproteobacteria > Rhizobiales > Xanthobacteraceae > Bradyrhizobium. The sequence goes on along the minus strand of CAVZGZ010000040.1, from coordinate 36,905 downwards.
CGTTCGATGGTCTCCCATGACTTCAGATTATCCGACAGCGAGATCGCGCAGAAATCACCTCCGAGCGGCGCGCCGACTTCGGCTGCGGCGGCCAGCATGGCGGTGATACCGGGCTCGACATGAATATCGAGTTCTCTCCAATCGGGATCGCCGATCTCGATTGCTTCGAAGACCGCCGCCGCCATGGCGAATACGCCGGGGTCCCCGCCCGAGACGACGGCGACCTTCCTGCCTTGGGCGGCAAGCGCGAGCGCGTGGCGCGCACGCTCGACCTCGACACGGTTGTCCGAGGCATGACGGCGCTGACCGGAAGTGATCTCCGGAATTCGATCGAGATAGGGTCCATAACCGACGAGATCGGTCGCAGCCTGAAGCGCCCTGGCCGCCGCCGGCGTCAAAAGATCTGACGACCCCGGTCCAAGACCGACGATGACGAGCGAGCCGCTCACAGCCGCCTCCCCTGCCCCGGTATCAGCACCATCGAAAAGTAAGGACCGTTGCCATCGGGGCATTCGGACAATGGCATGATCTGCTCACCTCGCATGGTGCCGCGCACGACATAGAGCGCGCGCGAGAGCAATCCGGCTGCCTCGACGGCACGGCGGACCTTTGCGAGGTTCTTGCCGACCTTCATGATGACGGCGGCGTCGGTCTCCGCGAGCCGGCGCGTCAATTGCTCCTCGTCCAAGGTCCCCGGCAATACCGAAAGGATGTCGTTGCCCCAGGTGATGGGCGCATTGGCGCGCGTCCAGCAACCCGACATACCGGTGACGCCGGGAACAACTTCGACCGGGAAGTCACTTTCGAGGCGGCGCCACATGTGCATGAAGGAACCGTAGAAAAAAGGATCGCCTTCGGCCAGGAGCCCGACCGACTTGCCTTGCCTCAGCAGTGCGGACAGGGCAGCGCCGCTTTCCTCGTAGAACCGGCCGATCTGCGTTTGATATGAAGGATCTTCGGGCGGGATCTCGTTGGTGACGGGATATTCGAGCCGAAGTTCATGGCGGTGGGGCGCGATCAGCGGATCGACGATGCCTCGCGCATTTCCTTGAAGCCCTCGCTTGGCAAAAAACGCCACGACATCGACATCGCGCACAAGCGCTGCGGCCCGCAGCGTCAGATAGCTGATATCGCCGGGTCCGACCCCGATGCCGTAGAGCGTTCCACCAAGGGCGGTTCCACCGATTGCGTCAATATCGGTCATTCGCGCTCGCTCGCCAGCGCGTTGACCGCCGCAGCAGCCATGGCGCTACCGCCCCTGCGGCCACGGACAACAAGGAATGGAACGCGGGTCTGCGCTGCGAGGGCCTGCTTGGACTCGGCGGCCCCGACAAAACCGACGGGAACGCCGATGATGGCGGCAGGAAGCGGCGCGCCTTCATCGAGCATCTCGAGCAGCCGAAACAGCGAGGTCGGGGCATTGCCAATGGCGACAACAGCTCCCTCCAGATGCGGCCGCCAAAGCTCCAGCGCCGCCGCCGAACGCGTGTTTCCAACCTCGGTTGCGAGCTGCGCCACGGCCGGATCGTCGAGAGTGCAGACGACGCCGTTGTTGCTGGGCAGTCTGCTGCGGGTGATGCCGTGGGCGACCATCTTGGCATCACACAGGATCGGCGCGCCGCGCAACAACGCTTCGGATGCGTGCGCGGCAAATGTCGGGGACATCAAAAGGTCATCGGCGATATCGACCATGCCGCAGGCGTGGATGATCCTGACGGCCAGCTTCTCCTCGTTCGGCTTGAATCGGGAGAGATTGGCCTCGGCGCGGATGATCGCAAACGAGTTGCGGTAGATCTCGCCTCCATCCCGAATGTAGGAGCGTAATTCAGTCATGCTTGCCGCCTCGGTTCGCATCGAAGATTTTGCCTGGATCCGCGGCAAGATCGGCAAAGGAAAAACGGCGCGCAGGAGAATCCTGCGCGGTTCCGTTGCGCACGAGACCGTAGCGACCCTCGGCACCGACCAGCACGAGATCGCTCGTCCCCGATTTTGCACACCCCTTGGCGCAGCCGGAGACGTGGATGGTCCCGCTGAAGCCGAACCGCGGCAGCAGTCCTGCCAGCCGGCGTCCATCGCCACGGGTATCGAGAGAGGTTGATTGACAGCCGGGCGCGCCCGGGCAAGCTTCGATCTGCAGCAGCGGATCGCCCGGATCAACAATCAAGCCGATGCTTGCCGCAGCCACAAGGATGCTTTGCCCGGACTGCTCGCTCGGCACCTCGGCATAGAGCGCGCGCCAGGGCGAAAGCCTGATCTCCTTGACGCCATGGGCCGCCATCGCTTCAACGAGCATCTGGACCTGATCGGCTTCGACGCGTCCGAAGGGCGCTGCGATCCCTACCACGAGCCGGCCCGCGCCCAGCTCTATCAAGCCGGCGCGCTTGATCAACCGCGCATCGGCATTGCGCGGATTTTCGCGGAGCGTATCGAGCCTCGGACCGATCGTGGATCGAATAGAAGCAACGCCTTCACCGGAAAGGTCGCGCATGCGTTGCCGCTTTTCACGCGACGCCACGCCGATGAAGGCAAGGCCGGTTTCGATGGCCGCGGCCACCGCGGCACCGGGAGAGACTGAACCGAGCCACTCCACCCCGTTTCCCGTCTCGATCCCGACTGCAACCACAGGCGCCGGACCATCTTTAATCGCGGCAAGACGAACGTCGCCGCGCTGCTCCGCAAGGCCCAAAACACCGCCGCCATCGACGATGAAGCCAAATTTGGTCGGCAATGCCCAGAGAGATTTTTCGGAAGCGAGCAATCGTGCAAGTTCTCCACCGATGCTTCTCACATCAAGCACTTCGGCGGGATCGATCCCGGCGAGAGGACTGATCATCACGTTGCGCACGGCCTCACCGTCCGGACTGTCGTCGAGCAGGCCAAGTCGGGCGATCACCGCGTGCAGGTGCGGCAAAGTCGCTTCGCTGACACCGCGAATCTGCAGATTGGCCCGCCGCGTCAGATCGATGTGGCCACTGCCGCAAAAACCTGCGGCGTCCGCGAGAACGGCCAATTCGTCGAGGCCAAGTGTTGCCGATTGCGGGCGCACGCGGACGATCAGTCCGTCACCGCTCGGCATCGGCCGCAAAGCGCCGGGGCACCAGCCCTTCACCTCTCTCGCTGCCGAACGATTCACGTTGCCCTTCGCATCAGGTAGCTATCCATGATCCAGCCATTGGCGCGCCTTGCGTCCGTCCTGACCCGTTCGATTTCACCTGCGACGTCCTTCAGCTTGCCGGACACCAGGATTTCATCGGGCATGCCGACATAAGCGCCCCAATAAATGTCGATATCCTGATCCGCAAACTGCTTGTAGGTGTCGCCGCCATCGAGCATGACGACGACGCTGTCGGCGCTGTCAGGGAAGCCTTCCGCCATCTTCCGTCCCGTGGTGATTTCGATCGACTGACCGATCCGGTTGAGCGTTGTCTTGTGCTTGGCGGCAAGCGCCTGGACACTGCTGATGCCCGGAATGATTTCATAATCGAGTTCGTGGCGACCGCTGTTCGCGATCGTCTCGATGATGCGAATCGTACTGTCGTAGAGTGTCGGGTCGCCCCACACCAGGAATGCGCCGCATTCGCCGTCGGCCATCTCCTCGGAAATCAGCCGTTCGAACAAGGCCTGCTTGTCGCGATTGAGGCCATCGACGGTCGAGAAATAGTCCTCCGTATCGCGCGCCCATTCCGGACTGGTCGCGTCGACGAACCGATGGTCATTGCCCCTGATATAGCGCCGGCAGATCTCCTTGCGAAGCTCGATCAGCTTCGTCTTGCTTGGCCCTTTGTCCATGATGAAGAAGACGTCGGTCTGGTTGAGCGCTTCCACCGCCTGCATGGTGACATAGCCGGGGTCTCCAGCCCCGATGCCAATAATGAGTATCTTCTTCATAATACGGTACTCCGAAGAACAGCAGATCCGGGTGTTTCGACGCCACCGTCGTAACGCCGGCCCAATGCAGAAACGTGCAGCCCTATTTTTGAGGGCGCGCGCAAAGCATGACGCCGGGCCACCCTTATTACCTGAATTTGACACGAGACAGCTCGACGGCGAAAGAACCACCCGTCAGCGCGGTTGCCGCCACATCTTGCCCTCGCCCTTGGCGGCAAATGCGACCAGCTACTTTTGCGACGTCGAGGCACCCCGCCTGACGCGTTCGCGCATGACCATTTCCGGCAGCAGGTTTCCTGGCTCGCGGGTCGTCGCCTCCGGCCACCTTCCCAGGGAGCTTTTGAATCCCCAGTGGTATTTATGGTCGTCGGCTATCCGCCTACAGTTGCGGGGGCAGCCGCGGAATAGCCTGCCAGGGCAGGCGTACCGCATTCCCTTGGTTAGCCCTTGCGGACACTACCGGCCGCGAACGTGGCATCTGACCGTGACCGCGTCAACACCTCAATCCAGTGGTACATATCCGTGGCGACTGCGCTTGTGCGGTGACGAAAAAATCCGTTTTGGCGTGCCATGCCGTCCTTGCTAGACTGCGATTGCCGGCAGGCCGACAGTGCAGACAATCAACCGATGCCTAACAGCAAGACACCGACATGGCGGGAGGATATCGACGCGTTGGCATTCCAGCCAGCCGAGCATCAGGGCGTCTGCATGGTGCATCGTCGCGCGTTCCGGACGCTGTTGCGAATCGTCCCGTCGCCGCGACAATGCGTGGACTTCTACCACACCCATCAGGACGCATTTCAGGCAGCCGCCCGCGCCAAAGTGGTCCGCGCGAGCATTTCGGACACCGTGAATTTTCACCTCACCAGCCGGGATGTGGCCAGGCAACTGAAAATTTAGGGTCGCGCCAGCCCTCGTTTTCGGCTAAACACTGATATCTTCGATGAGGATCGACATGCAACAGTCCCAAACCGCCCACCTGCCCGCTATCGCTACCGATTCGAGCGTGGTCGTTCAGGCCGTGCTGGCGATGGCGCTTGGCCTTTTCATTGTCGGTGTCGTTGGCTTTTCGCACATCAGCGCCGTTCATAACGCCGCGCACGACGTCCGCCACGCCAATGCGTTTCCCTGTCACTGACCAAAAATGCCGGTTTTCAGATCTATTGTGTTTTCGGCAGCCCTTGCCGGGCTGATCGTGGGCGCGGTGATTTCGGTCGCGCAATTCTTCGGGACGGTCCCGCTGATCCAGAAGAGCGAAGTTTACGAGCGCAAGGCTGCCGGCGAGGCTCCGCCCGCGGCGCATGAGCACGCTGGCGTCCCCCACGATCACGATACGGCCCATAGCCATGATAGCGAATGGGAGCCCGAAGACGGCTTCCAGCGTAACGCCTTCACGGTCGCGGCCAATATCCTGACTGCAATCGGCTTTGCGCTACTGCTCACCGGGGCCTACGCGATCCGGGGCCGACCGGTGACGTGGCGGGAAGGCCTGCTGTGGGGACTTGGCGGCTTTGTGGTGTTTACTGCGGCGCCCGGGCTCGGCCTGCCGCCAGAATTGCCGGGCATGCCGGTGGCCGAACTGACGGCACGGCAAACCTGGTGGATCGCCACGGCGGCCACCACTGCTATCGGGCTTTGTCTGCTGGTCTTCCGTTCCGCACCATGGGCAGCGGTACTCGGCCTCGGTCTGATTGCGCTGCCGCATCTGATCGGCGCGCCCCTTGCGCCGGAGTCCCACAGCGAAGTTCCGGCCGCACTGTCGCACAGGTTCATCGTGGTGGTCACGCTCACCAGCCTGCTGTTCTGGGCTTTGCTCGGCGTCTCCACCAGCGTTGCGTTCCGACGTATCTCGCGACCGTAAGCAGAGACGATGGCAATCTCTGAGTATACGCCGGCCTTCCCGTGGCATTCTCCCAGCAATCCGATCAACGCGCCTGGGTGCTGGCTCGCCTGTTGCTGCCTAAATGCATCGCCGTAGCGACTATAGCGATTGAAGCCGTACCGGAAACTCAATGCGATAAAAACAACGGGACGGGAGTTACCTCCCGCCCCATCATCGCATTAGACGGACTTATTTGCCGATACAGGTGGCAGCGGTCGCGGGCGTGCAGACATCAAGACCGGTGTAAGTAGGATCGGCGGGCGCGGGCTTGCCCGATTTCATCGCTTCCAGCGCCATCATCGTCTTGTAGCCCATTTCGAACGGGCGCTGGCCGACCTGGCCGAGTGACAGGCCTTCCTTCATCTGATCGATCTGCACCGGCAGGGTGTCCGCCACCACAAGGGCAAGTGCTTTAGAGGCGATCTTGTCCTTGTACGGTGCCACCGCGGCGCGGTTTGCGTCGGGGATGAACTGCGGGAAGCCACCGGTCGGGATGAAGGCATCGAGTTTCGGGTTCTTCGCCATGATGTCGGTAAACTGCTGGACGGATACCGGGAAGTCGTCATTGGTGTAGAGCGGACAACCCTCGATCTCGGTCCAACCATTCTGGCCGGTCAGGCGGTCGCCAGGGGAAGCGGCCGATTTCTTGCCGGACAACGTGTCGCGAATTCCCTGCATCCGTTCATTGTGGTTGGCGGCAGCAGCGCCGCCAGACTGGATGCACACCGTGCCGCCCTTCGGCTTGATCTGCATGGCGAGTTTGGCGAGGTTCTCGCCGATCTCGTAATTATGAGTGCCGATATAGGCGGCGCGCAGGCCCTTGCTGTCGGGCAGCAGGTCGGAATCCCAGGTAAGAACGGGAATGCCCGCATCCTTGGCAGCTTGCAACGCCACTGCCACGGCCGCCGCATTGGATGGCGACACGGCAATGCCGTTCACCTTCTTGGCGACGAGATCCTGCAGGATTTGCACTTGCTCCTCGCCGCCGCCGTGTTCGCCGGGGCCGATATACATGCATTCAAAGGCACCCTTTGATTCCGCTTCGGCTTTCTTGCAGCCGTCGCGGGCCTGATCGAAGAACGGGTTGTTCATGTTCTTCGGCACCAAAGCGAAAACATCCTTCGCCTGTGCGCCGGACATCGCCACAGACATGCCGCCGAAGGCGATAGCCGTGCCTAAGAGAAATCTTTTCATCTCGTTTTCCTCCTCATTGACCTTCACTGATTGCCCGCAGTGAATTCGGTTTCTAACGATGCTTTTTCGGCAGCAACCGCTCCAAAATGGCCGCAAAGATCGACTTGCCTCCGGTTTGCATGCCGAGAAGCACCGCGAGAATGATGAAAGCGCCGACAAATGCGCCCTGCCAATTGGAATCGATGCCAGCCATCAACAGAGCATTGCGGATGACCTCGAGAAAGGCCGAACCGATGAAAGCCCCGAAGGCGGTGCCCGACCCACCCATCAGGTTGGCCCCGCCGATCACGGTCGCCGCGATGACGCGCAGCTCATAGCCCTGCCCCATCGCATTGATTGCCGAGCCATTGTAACCGAGCAGCAGAAGAGAGGCTAACGAAGCGGTGAATGCGGAAAACAGATAAGCTTGAAATTTGATCCAATCGACCGGAACACCGGTGAGCCGGGCAGCCTGTTCGTTGCCGCCAATCGCAAAGAGGTGGCGGCCCCAGGCTTTGGAATTGAACACATAGCCAACGACGAGGGCCAGGGCGACCATGACCCAGAAATGCGAGGACAATTCGGGAATCCAGTGCGGCGCCCAACCGGCCGGCGCGTGCAACGGCCATTTCGCCTGACCGATGGCTTTGACGATGGGTGCGTCAGGCCCGAACTGATAGAGCATCTGATTGGCCGAAAACACCACCGCAAGCGACCGCGCGATTGACAACATGCCAAGCGTCACCACGAAAGAGGGCATACCGACATAGGCTACGAAAAAGCCGTTGACCGCGCCGCAAGCAAGCCCGGCAATCATCCCCATCGTGAAGGCGACATACCAGGAGTAATGCCAGGTGAGGAACAGGCCGGCAACAATTGCCACCAGGCCCATCACGGACCCGACAGAGAGGTCAATGCCGCCGGTGATGATGACCACGGTCATCCCCATCGCCATGATTCCGATCGGCGCGAAGTTGCGCGTGACATTGGCGGCATTTTCGGTGGTGCCGAAGCTCGGTTCCTTCGTGGCCATGACCACGACCAGCACGATAAGCGCGATCGTCACCCAGAATGGTTGGCTCGCGACGAGCCGCGCACCAAAAGTCTGTTCTTTGTTCTCCGCAACATCTGAAATTGCGGCATGACCGATTTCGGGCGCCTTGACGAGATCATGCTGCACGGATCGCTCCTGTGATCAGGCCGGTGATTTCCTCCGGCGATGTCGACGTAGTCGCTTTGTCGGCAACTTTGGTACCGCGCCGCATGACGATGATGCGGTCGCTCACCGCGAACACGTCGGGCATACGATGGCTGATGAGGATGACGGCCACACCCTGGTGCTTCAGACGGCGGATGAGTTCGAGCACCTCGGCTACCTGGCGCACCGAGATGGCGGCGGTCGGTTCGTCCATCAGCACGAGCTTGGCGTTGGAAAGCCGGGTGCGGGCGATGGCCACCGCCTGGCGCTGGCCGCCGGACATTTTCTTGACCAGATCGCGCGGTCGCGTTTCGGATTTCAGTTCATCGAACAATTTGGCCGAGCGGTCGATCATTGCCTGCTTGTCGAGCACCCGAAAGGGCCAGAACCCCTTGTTCAGCTCGCGGCCCAGGAACACGTTCTGCGCGGCGGTGAGATTGTCGGCAAGCGCGAGATCCTGGTAGACGACTTCGATGCCCTTGGCGCGCGCCTGGATGGGCTTATGGAAATGGCAGACTTCGCCGTCGACGAGAACTTCCCCGTCCGTTGGCGGAAAATTCCCGGCAATCAGCTTGACCAGGGTGGACTTGCCGGCACCATTGTCGCCCATCAACCCCACGACCTCGCCGGGCTCGACCGACCAGCTGATGTCGTTTACCGCGTGGATAGCGCCAAAACTCTTCGATACGTTACGAACCTCAAGCAGAGCCACTCTGATGCCTCCCTGGTACGCAGCTCTTCCGGCCGCTTTTGTTCAGCTGTTTTATCATAGATTACAAAATCTGCTGCCTACTACTTGATCGCTGGCCAGGTCTAAAATTCGGTTGAGTGTCACGCTATGTCTCCCCTATGCGGGGATCAAATCGCTTGAGGGGCGTAGTCGCTCGCTTCCGTCGGCATTACCGTCTTGAGCAGCGCGACCGACTTTCGCACGCCCTCGATCCGCGAGAGCATGACGTCTTCATGTTCGATCGAAAGCCAGCCATCGTAGCCATTCATGCGGAGCCGATAGCAGAACGACCGCCACCACTCTTCGCTGTGCCCAAAGCCGAGTGTGATGTAGCTCCAGGAGCGCGCGGAAACGTCCTTCAATGAGCCGTTCTCGAGCAAGCTGGTGGTTGCCTGCCTGGGTCCGTTCAGGAACGTGTCCTTTGCGTGAACGTGGAAGATTGCACTACCGAGCGCATCGACCGCGGCGAGTGGATCGGCGCCCATCCAAAACAGATGGCTCGGATCAAGATTGGCGCCGACCACCGGCCCGACTTCCTTTCGGAGCTTCAGGAGCGATGGCACATTGTAGACGAGCTGATTGCCATGCAATTCGATGGCGAGTTGCTCGACGCCATTCGACCTGGCCAGATCGACCAGCTTGCGCCAGTACGGAAACAGCACCTCATCCCATTGCCATCTTAGGATCGTCTGGGTCTCGGGAGGCCAGGAGGAAACGATCCAGTTCGGCGTAGTCTCACCGATAGCGCCCCCGGGCAGCCCGGACATCAGGCAGACTTTCTTCGTACCGAGCTCGCCGGCGAGGCGGATCGTATCGTGCAGACACGCCGACTGCGTGACGCCAGTCACCGGATGAAGCTGGTTGCCGTTTGCGTTGAGCGCGATCAGCTTGAGACCGCGCGATGCGAAGGCCTCGGTGAAGGCCTTGCGTGCGTCGGCACTCGATTTCATCCTGTTCATGTCGAAATGCGGCGCCGACGACCAGTTGCCGGTGTTGACCTCGACGCCATCCAGACCGAGCTCAGCGGCGGTTTCCAGGACTTCCTCAAGTCCCAGATGCGCGAGCGAATCGGAAACGAAACCCAGTTTCATGTGACGACCTCAAAAGCGACATCGATGCGGTCTTCGGTTCGACTATTTTATCAGCCGGGTTGCCGCTGGCACCTCGGCGGCAATGGTCGCCGCTCCCTACTCTATCGCTTGCCACGCCCGCGATTTGGATGACCGAACCGCCGTATCGATGATCTTCTGAATTTCCCAGGCTTCGCGAAAATCCGGCCCGCGCCTCTCCCCACCGGCGATAGCTTCCAAAAATTCGGCAACCTCGATCGTCTTCAGATCGTTGAAGCCAAGTTGATGGCCCGGCGCGACGCAGAACAGCCCGTAGGGATGATGGGCAGGCCCTGCCTCGATACGGGTATACCCGCTATGGCGTGGATCGCCGCCAGCGCGATAGTGAAGCAGCTCGTTGAGGCGTTCTTGCGTATAGACAAGAGACCCCTTTGCGCCAGTCAATTCAAAGCCGAGCTGCATTTTTCGTCCTGTCGCCACCCAGTTTGCTTCAATCGTTCCCCGGCATCCACGCTCAAATCGCACGTTAAGGCGCGCAATATCATCGACTTCGACGGCGCGCCGCTCCGACGAGCCGGCAGCAATTGGGCGGCTTTTGACCACGGTTTCCAAATCGGCATCGACGTGGCTGATGGGACCGAGAAGAAAGCGGGCCATTCCGATGATATGGCTGCCGATATCGGCAATGGCGCCGGCTCCACCACTGGCATCCACGCGCCAATTATAGGGAGCTTCCGGATCCGCCATGTAATCTTCAGCGTGAATGCCGCGAAAACCGGTGATTTCTCCGAGTTCCCCGTCCGCAACCATGGAGCGCGCAAGTTTCAGCACCGGATTTTTGATATAATTGTAACCAACTTGCGTCACGACGCCGGCAGCTTCAGCGGCGTCCATCATGTCTTTTGCGGCATCGGCAGTTGGCGCGATCGGCTTCTCGCAATGAATGTGCTTGCCGGCCGCAGCGGCCGCAAGAGCCATTTCTCGATGAACGGCATTTGGCGTCGTGATCGAGACGACCTCAATATCCGGATCTTCGACGAGAGCACGCCAATCAGTTCGCCAACGGCGAAAACCGAACTGTTTGGCGGCTTGCTCTGCCGCTTCTCCGTTGATGTCTGCAACTGATTGCAAAACAGGACGCAGGCTGCCCGGAAAAATGCCTGCAACAGCTCGATAGGCAAAGCTATGCGCCTTGCCCATGAAGCCGGTGCCGATGACGCCTACGCCGATATCACGCATGTCGTCCCAATCCAAATTCAGATCAAACTTTGACAGCCCGGCCCGTCAATGCAGACTCAAGCGCGCAGTCAGCCAAACGAAGCGCCTGGCGGCCGTCATGCGGGGTAGTAGGCATTGGCGCCCCATTTTCGAGTGCATCGACAAATTGATCGAATTCCGTTTTGTAGGCCTCGGCGTATCGCTCCAGGAAGAAATTCAGGAGCGGATCGCGCGCTTCCGTTTCGGTCTTGCCCCAACGCCGGACAGTGGTCGGTCGCAGGTTTTCATTGAGCAGCATTCCGGTCGATCCAAAGATTTCCATCCGTTGATCATAGCCGTAGACCGCCTCGCGGCAGCAGTTGATGTGGCATTGCCGCCCCGAAGCCGTGCGCATCTGCACCATGACCGTGTCGAAATCGTCCAGCTCGGCCAACCTGGAATCCACAAGTCGGCTTGCCGTCGCCATGACCTCGATCGGCTCTTCGCCGAGCAGCCAGCGCGCCATGTCGAAATCGTGAATCACCATATCGCGAAAAATTCCGCCGGAATGACGGACGTATTCACGCGGCGGCATTCCCGGGTCGCGGCTGCTGATGATGACCTGCCGCACGTCGCCGATTTCGCCGGCATCGATCGATCGGCGGAGTTGCCGGGCGCTGGGATCAAAGCGGCGGTTAAATGCCACCATGACGCGGCCGTTGAGCCGCTCGATCTCACGGACAGCAGCATCCACTTTGGCAATGTCGAGATCGATCGGCTTCTCGCAAAGCACGGCCTTTCCCAACTTCACCGCATGAAGCGTCAAACTGACATGAGTATCCGTCGGTGTACCGATGATAATGGCATCGACATCGGCTCGCTCAATCGCCGCAATGGGATCAAGCGAGGCCTCGCAACCAAGATGATCGGCCAGGTCTCTGGCTGCTGTGCCGTATGGATCGGCAATCGTTACAAGTTTTGCCTTCGGATTTCCCGCCACATTGGCTGCATGGATTTTCCCAATTCGTCCAGCACCAAGAACCGCAACTCGCAACATATTGGAAACTCCGGTCTATATCGTGGGAACCCCTTCGCCAAACACGCATAGATGCGCTGGCGTGAAGGGCGTTCGTGATGTGAGCAACTTCGTCCTGCACGGCGCTTCGAGGTGATTAGGCCTCAATTGATGCACGGTCGTTAGGACGTGATGAAATTATCCGTCAGTGACGCTTCCCTGGTTCCCGGTTTTGTTGGCGACGCATTTCCATACGCCTTTCAACAATTATCATTGCTTATTTTTTTATTTGCAACAATAATTTCCACGTCGCCAGATGAACTTTTTTGACGCTTGCCGCAAGCGCCAAATATCGGTGGTGCATCAAGACCAGAAATTGAGCTTACAACCCGAAAATGCCGGCACCTATGACGCGCGCAGATTCCGCGATGCGAAGGAAATGACTTTCAGGCCGGCGATGGAATCGCAGGCGAGGAACGGGAATGCCAGCCAAGAGCAGCGGACCAACAGCGACAATCCCAAAAAATTATGAGGGGATCGTCAATTTGATCACCCGCGAATATCCAAATTTGTCGACCGGATTTCAGCAGATCGCGCGATTCCTGACGCAAAATCCAAATGTGGTGGCGCTCGAATCGATCAATGCCGTCGCGGCTCAATGCGGGACGCATCCATCGAGCCTCGTCCGCTTCGCCCAGAGCCTCGGCTACTCCGGCTTTAAACAGTTGCAATCGGTTTTTCAGACGAGGCTTGCCACTGCCGCCCCCGGATTTCGGGAGCGTATCAGCGCCCTCGAAAGCGAACTTTCACGAAATAAGAACCACGGCAGTCTCGGCTATTTACGGGATCTGGTCGTGCGCGACATGGCGGCCCTTCAAGATCTCCTCGAAGGCATATCGGAAAAGACCCTTGCCGGCACCGCCAAACGGCTTGTGCAGGCTGAAACGATTTACATTGCCGGGCAACTTCGATCCGAACCTATCGCATCATTGCTCAGGTATCTTCTGACGATGCTGCGCCGCCGTGTCGTCCTTCTCGACCCTGCCGGAGGTCTGGCACAGGAAATGGCAGCGACCATGACCGAGCGCGACGTCCTGATTGCGATCGCATTTCGACATTACGCGAAGGAAGTCGTCGTCATATCCGACGTGGCCGTGACCAATGGAACTTCCATCATAGCCATTACGGACAGCCAATTGTCGCCCCTCGCAAAAGACGCCCGGTTTCTGTTCACGATTGCGGAGGACGAATATTTGTTCTCCAGGTCTCTCGCAGCACCGATGTGTTTAGTCCAGTGTATTGCAATGGCAACGGCCGCCCTGCTCCAGCCGGGTGGGGACTCGACGCCGCGAATTCCGACTGTCACCGAGATGGCTCATGATCGGACGGCCGCGCAAATGCGACGGCAAAGGCATTCTTCCAAGATATGATATCTCGCGCTTCGGATTTTTGGCAATTTATCTTGCGTAAATCGCAAGATAGCAATAAATATTCCGAGAACCAAATATGCACCGTTGAAGGTGCTCCGGAATTTGGGGAGGAAGGCGCATGTCAACGGTTCGCTGCACCATGGCACAGGCCTTGGTCCGCTATTTGTGCAATCAATTTACAATTATTGATGGCAAAAAGGAGATGCTGTTCCCCGGCGTCTTCGCCATTTTTGGCCATGGCAACGTCACCTGCCTGTCCGAAGCTTTGGAAGCCGTAAAGGATACTCTGCCGACCTGGCGTGGCCAGAACGAGCAATCGATGGCGCTGGCTGCCATCGGCTTCGCCAAAGCCAAACGTCGCCGCCAGATCATGGTCGCCAGCTCCTCAATCGGACCCGGCGCATTGAACATGGTAACTGCCGCCGGCGTTGCCCATTCCAACCGCTTGCCGGTCTTGCTGCTCTCCGGTGATACATTCGTCAATCGCCGCCCCGACCCGGTCATGCAACAGGTCGAGCATTTCGGCGATCCTTCCATCAACGTCAATGATGCCTTCCGCGCCGTGACGCGCTATTGGGATCGCATTACCCACCCGGAACAGATTATCTCGTCGCTGCCACAGGCTGTCGCTGTCCTGCTCGATCCCGCGGATTGCGGCCCGGCTTTCATCGCGCTGCCGCAAGACGTGCAGGAAATGGCCTGGGATTATCCGGAAGCCTTTTTCAAACCAACCGTCCATGCCATTCCGCGTCCGCGCGCCGACAAGGATCGTCTGGCTCAGGCGCTCGAAATTCTCAAAAGCGCCAAGCGACCGCTGATCATTTCAGGCGGAGGCGTGCGTTATTCCGGCGCCGAAGATGTTCTCGGCGCGTTTGCGACGGAGCACGGCATTCCGGTTGCCGAAACCATCGCGGGCAAAGGCGCGCTCACACACCATCACCCAGCCCATATCGGCCCGATTGGCATCGTTGGCTCGACCTCCGCCAATGCTCTGGCGACCGAGGCCGATGTCATTTTGGCCATCGGCACCCGCTTGATGGATTTTACCACGGGCTCATGGACCTGCTTCGCGCCGGACGCGAAATTCATCTCGATCAACGCCGCGCGCTTTGACGCAACCAAGCATCAGGCCCTCGCGGTCATTGGCGACGCGCGCGAAACCCTTGCCGAACTGGCAACCTCGCTCAAAGGGTGGAAGTCAGACGCCAAATGGACAACCCACGGCAAATCCGAGTTTGCCAAATGGAATGCGGCGCTCGATTCCTATCAAAAGCCTACCAACGAACCGGTTCCGACTTATGCGCAGGTGGTTGGTGTCGTCAGTTCTCATGCTGGCGAGCGCGACTATCTCATCGCCGCCGCCGGCGGGCTGCCCGGCGAAGTCATGAAGAACTGGCGCGTCAAACAGCCCAATACGTTTGACTGCGAGTTCGGCTTCTCCTGTATGGGCTATGAAATTGCAGCCGGATGGGGTGCGGCCATGGCCGACCCGACCCGCGTTCCGATCGTCATGGTAGGTGACGGCACCTATATGATGATGAATTCGGATATCTATTCAACTGTTCTCACCGGCCACAAGATCATCCTGATCGTCTGCGACAATGGCGGCTATGCCGTGATCAATCGCCTGCAGAACGGCAAGGGCGGCGCAAGCTTCAACAATTTGATCAAGGATTGCCGCGTCAAAGAGCCGTTCTCGGTGGACTTTGCCAAGCACGCCGAATCTATGGGGGCGCTCGCACGCAAGGTCGAAAGCCTCGCCGATCTCGGTGCCGCGGTCGACTGGGCGAAGAGCACCGACCGCACCACAGTTCTGACCATCGTCTCCGATGCCTTCACCTGGACACCTGGCGATGCCTGGTGGGATGTCGGCGTGCCGCAGGTCAGCGCCCGCGAGAGTGTTCTCGAAGCCTCAAGAGACCAATTCGAGGGCCGCAAGAAACAGCGTGTCGGCGTTTGACGCCGTTGCACACGTGACAAGCAATTCCCGGAGATTTTTATGAAAGCGAAATTGGGTATCGCGCCGATCGCATGGTGGAATGACGACCTTGAGGAGCTGAGCGACGACGTCTCGCTCGAAGAATGTCTGCGTCAAGCGGGTGAGGCAGGTTTCACCGGCATGGAGACGGGTCGCCGCTTTCCGATGGATGCGACAGTGCTTGGTCCGATCCTGAAAACCCACAAGATGGGCGTCTGCGGCGGCTGGTTCTCCGGTCTGTTGCTTGACGGCGACATGGAAAAGGAAAAGGAACGCATCGGCCAGCAAATGGCGTTGTTCAAAGCGGTCAACGCGCCCTGTATTGTTTACGGCGAATGCGCCCGCACCATTCAGGGCGACCGTTCCAAGCCTCTCGCCACGAAGCCCAAGCTTTCAGAGGACGAAATCAAGGTCTATGCCCGCAAGATGACGAAGTTCGGCGAATGGTGCGCCGAGCAGGGCATGCCACTATCCTATCACCACCACATGGCCGCCGCGATCGAGACCGAGCCGGAACTCGACATGTTCATGAAACACTCGGGCGAAGGCATCCCGCTGCTTTTTGATGCGGGCCACATGGCGTTTGCGGGCGGCGATGTCATGCGCGTCATCGACAAGCACCACAAGCGCATCACGCATGTTCACACCAAAGATGTGCGCATGAACGTAATCGACAAGCTTGACCGCACCAGGGAGAGTTTTCTTGACGCGGTCGTAAAGGGCGCCTTCACGGTGCCCGGCGACGGCTCGCTCGACTTCGCCGCCATCGTCGGACGGCTGGCCTCCTATGGCTATGAGGGCTGGTTCGTGGTCGAGGCCGAACAGGATCCGAAGATCAGTCCACCGCTCGCAATGGCAAAAAAAGGCCACGCGGAACTGGTGCGCGTGATGGCGTTGGCTGGCTATGAGGTCGTACGATGAATCGCATGGATCACAAGGTGTGCGTGATTGCCGGCGCGACACAGGGTCTTGGTGCTGCGATCGCCCGGCGATTGGCGGCAGCTGGTGCTGCGGGGATTGTCGTGACCGGGCGCAACGAAGATCGTGGGGCCGCAGTTGTCGAAGGAATTGCCGCAGCTTCCCGCGTTCCCACCCTCTTCGTGCGCGGCGATCTCGCATCCGTCGAGGATTGCCGACACATGATCGCGAAAGCCGACGAGCGTTTCGGCCGTGTGAATGTGCTTGTGAATGCCGGCGCGTCAACTGAACGCGGCACGATCCTCGACACTACTCCCGATCTGTTTGACAGAATGTTCGCAATCAACGTGCGCGGACCGTTCTTTCTCATGCAGGAAGCGATCAAGCTGATGATCCGCGATGGCGTCGAAGGCGCAATCTGCAACATCGGCTCGATGTCGGCGCTCGCCGGCCAGCCTTTCATCAATCCCTATTGCGCGTCCAAGGGCGCGCTGACGACGCTCACCGCGAACACGGCCTTCTCGGTGATGCGCAACCGCATCCGCGTCAACCAGCTCAACGTCGGCTGGATGGCGTCGGACAATGAGAAGGCACTCCAGGCAGCCGAAAGCGGCGACCCCGATTGGATGGAAAAGGCCGCGAATAGGCTTCCATTCGGCCGGCTCATCGATCCGGAGGAAGCGGCTCGCGCGGTGAACTTCCTCGTTTCTGATGATGCGGGACTCATGACGGGCGCGATCGTTAATTTCGATCAGTCGGTGTGGGGCGCAGTCGCGGGAGCAATGCCCGCCCCTGATGCCCCGATGAAACTGGTGAAGTAACGCAGCCTGCATTGAGTCGGGGAAACCGAATAGGAGCGAGGAAATGAGCGTCGGTGTGGGTGTCATTGGAACGGGCGTGATGGGTTCGGAACATGCGCGCCTTCTCGGTCGCGATATCCCCAACGCACATCTCGCGGGGATCTTCGACGCCGACGCCGCCCGCGCGCAAGCGGCTGCAGCCGACGCCACAGTCTTTGCTGACCCTCGATCTCTGATCGCATCGGACCGCGTTGGAGCGGTGATCATCGCTTCGCCGGACGCGACCCATGCGGAGTTGACGCTGGCCTGCCTGGAGGCGGGCAAGCCTGTTCTATGCGAAAAGCCGCTGGCTTCCTCCGCGGAGGAAGCTCGGCGAGTGGTTCAGGCGGAAGTTGCATTGAAGCGCAGGCTGATCCAGGTCGGCTATATGCGCCGGTTTGATCCCGGCTATCAGGAGATGAAGCGGATAAGGGACGAAGGCGGCGTGGGCGCAACCGTCTTGCTGCACAACGTGCACCGGAACGTTAGCGCGCCGGAGTGGTTTACCGGACCAATGGCGGTGACGAATTCATTCGTGCATGAGATCGACGTCAGCCGATGGCTGACCGGATCGGAAATGGTCTCGGCGCATGTTGCCAGCGGGCCCGGCGGCGAGCCGCTGATGATCACGATGCGGACCGACCGCGACGAGATCGTGTCGACCGAGGTCTATGTGAACGCCGGCTACGGCTATCATGTCCATGCCGAACTGGTGGGCCGGCAAGGAACAGTCGCGCTGGCGCCGTCCTCGCTCACGACGCGCAACAAGGACCGCATTGGCGGGAGCGCCTATCCCGACAATTGGATTCCGCGGTTTGCGGACGCCTATCGCAGGCAATTGACTGACTGGATTGGCGCAGTGACGACAGGAATTCCGGTCGGGGCAAGCGCCTGGGACGGCTACGTAGCCTCGGCCATCGCCGAGCAGATTGCCGCAGGTCTCACCAATTCCGGTGGGACCACGCTGAAATGCGCGCCGCGTCCGTCGCTGTACGACTGAACCAAACGGCCCCACGCGGGCGGCGTCGGTCCATTTCGTTCGAATGCGTTCCATCGGCGAAGCTCTGGAGAGAATTGATGATCAATTATGCCGTCGTCGGCGCTGGCTGGATTTCGCAGGTGGCGTTCCTGCCAGGCGTGGCTCAGTCCGGAAATTCGCGGGTTGCGGCCATCGTGACTGGCGACCGCGCGAAGGCGGCGCGGCTCGCGGACTTTTACGGCATTGGCATGGTTGTCGGCTATGACGGCTACGACGCCCTGCTGGCGAGCCCCGGGATCGACGCGGTCTACATCGCCTTGCCGAACCACATGCATGCCGATTACGCCATTCGGGCGGCACGCGCCGGCAAGCATGTCATGGTCGAGAAGCCGCTCGCCGTGAACGAAGACGAAGCGCTCGCCATGATCGCCGCGGCGCGCAGTGCGAACGTATTTCTGATGACCGCATACCGGCTGCACCACGAACCGGGAACCGTCGCCGTTCTCGAACACATCCGCGCTAACGCAATCGGCCGACCGCTGTTCTTTCAATCGGTGTTCAGCTTCCAGACGTCTGCGGACAATCATCGGTTGAGAGCTATGGCCTGGGGTGGGCCGCTTCAGGACGTCGGCGTCTATTGCATCAACGCCGCCCGTCACATCTTTGCGGAAGAGCCGATCGAGGCCATAGCGACGGCGTACCGGCCGGCCGACGACCCGCGCTTTAGCGAGATCGACGCCTCGGTGGCCGCGACGTTGCGATTTCCCTCAGGCGGCCTCGCACAATTCATCGCCAGCTTCGGGGCAGCGGCAGTCGACAATTACCGGGTCGTGGGGTCGTCGGGCGATCTGGAACTCGACCCTGGATTCAGGTTCGAGACCGCGACACGGTTGCGGTTGCGCCGCGACGGCGAGATCGTCGAGACCCAGTTTCCGCAGATCGATCATTTCGGCGCGCAGGTTGGGTATTTCTCCGATTGCATCAGGTCGGGAACGCCGCCTGAAGCGGATGGCGACGAGGGGTTAGCGGACATGCGCGCACTGATCGCAATCGAAAGGGCCGCTTCGACTGGAATACCGCAAGCGATTTCGAATCAGCCGCGTTCTCGCCATCCAACTCCCGACATGGTGAGGCTTACTTCCATCACTGATCGTCGCCTCGTTCTCTGACAAATCGGTTTTCACCCGGATTGGCAGGGACCGACGCCCAAGCGACTGTCCTAGACAGCAGCGGCCGGCAATTCGGTTAACTTCCTGCGAGGATTGGTGGTGTGCGCAGTCCCGTGCGAACCGGTCTCCACTGAATATTTCCCTGTTATCAGGGAATTTAACAGGGAAGTTCGCGATTTTTAGGCCTTAGAGGCAGTTTCACATCCGAGAAGCCGCTGTGCCGCAGCGGTTTTTCACCAAATTCCCTAAGAAAATTAACAGGGTAAAGTTATCGGATAACAGGGATCGAAATCGAGGTTAACAGCGAAATCCGATCCGGATATCAGAAGCGTCCTTTTCTCACACACAGCAGCCGATGGCGCCGCCGGCCACGCGAGGCAGCGAGCGAACCGCGCATGTGATCTCGGCAAGAGCCGTCAACGAGATGCTCGATCACGTCAGTGCCCGTCCGGTTTCGACAGGCCTCATCCGCATCTGCCGGCTCTAAATTAGAAGCCGTCTTCGCCGATGAAATCTTTCTCGCCGTGCTGCACAGCATTCGCCGCCGCAGCTAAAGCGACATACGCCAAAACATTCGAAAGAGGTAACAAGGAATTTCAATCCAACAATCGGAAAGCACTGGTAACAAGCAGTTATTGTGAATATTCGCGCGAGCGCTCTTGTCGAACCTCTCCTTCCGACGTAAATCACAATTCGTCTTGCAGGGACCAGAGGAGCACATCCTCTGCCTCTTCTCCGACAAGGAGAGGCCATAACGGCCCTGCGAGATGCCAAAGCTAAACACTTCAATCCCCACCGCAACCGATGTGGCCACGCGCCGGCAACTCTTGTTTGTCGCGATCGGGGATCTGATCCCTGATCCCCACAATCCACGCAAGCATGGCCGCGCGCAGATAAGCGCAATCGCCAGAAGCATCGAATCGTTCGGCTTCAATGCGCCGATCTTAGTCGACAAGAACAATAAAATTGTCGCGGGCCACGGCCGGTATGAAGCCGCCATGCTGCTCGGCATCGACAAGGTCCCGGTCATCTTGCTTGACCACCTGACGCCGACCCAGGCCAAGGCGTACCTGCTGGCCGACAACAAGTTGACGGATCGATCGACGTGGGACGACCCCAAACTCGCGATCCAGCTGAAGGAATTGTCCGACCTTGTGCTCGACTTTGACATCGAGGCGATCGGATTTGAGCCACCAGAAATCGATTTGCGAATCCAATCGCTGGATTCTGCATTGGAAGAAGCCGACGACCGGTTTGAATTGGCCACCGGACCCGTAGTTTCAAGGGTTGGCGATCTCTGGCTATTGGGTTCTCACCGGCTGTACTGCGGCAGCGCGCTGGATGCGACCAGTTACGATGCCCTGTCAAATGGCGAAAAGGCCGCGGCAGCGATCACCGACCCGCCTTACAACGTCAAAATCGATGGACACGTGTCCGGCAAGGGAAAGACAAGCCATCGCGAGTTCGCGATGGCCAGTGGCGAAATGTCCGAAGCGGAATTCACAGATTTCCTGCTCCAGACGTTTCAGCGCATCGGCGCCTACTGCCGCGACGGCGCGTTGATCTATAGCTTCATGGATTGGCGCCACATGTCCGAAATCCTTGCGGCCGGTCGCGCCGCCAACCTGGACCTGCTGAATCTCTGCGTCTGGGCCAAAACCAACGGTGGCATGGGGTCGCTGTATCGGTCCCGCCACGAGCTCGTGTTCGTGTTCAAGAGCGGAAAAGACCCGCATACCAACAACATTCAACTCGGCCGCTTCGGCAGGAACCGATCTAACCTGTGGAATTGCTCCGGGGGCCAACAGCTTCGCGCGTAACAGCTCCAAAAAACAGCTGGAATCGCACCCGACGGTGAAGCCAATCGCGCTGGTTGCGGACGCCATACTCGATTGCACCGAGCGCAACGACATCGTGATCGATCCCTACCTTGGCAGCGGTACGACGATTCTGGCGGCGGAACGCACCGGCAGACGCTGCCACGCCATTGAAATCGACGGACGTTACGTCGACACCGCAATCAAGCGATGGGAGCGACTGACCAAGCAGGAAGCCAAGGACATTCAAGGAAAGACCTTTGCGCAGACGAGATCTGACCGGGGAGCGGATCAATGAGCCGCTCCGGCAAGGACTACGAGATTGGGCGCGGACGCCCACCTAAGGCGACCCAATGGAAAAAAGGGCAAAGCGCTAATCCGGGCGGCCGATCATCTCCCCGGTCGATCGGCCTTCTCGAGATGATCGACAAGCTGTTGTTGACGTCAGTAAAGATCACCGGAGACGGCGAATCCAAGCGGGTTGCGGTGCTGAAGGTCATTCTTGAGCAGCTTTGGAACAAAGCGATCGCGGGTGATCGCCGAGCCAGGGCCGTCTTTCTTCGATGGCTGGAACTTGCTCCCCAAGTCGCGGACAGAACGGTCGAGATCACCTTCGCGGACAGCGATTACACCAGGACTTTCACCGGTCAATCCATAGCCGGGAGCCCAGGCAATGAGTAAAAAGTCTGGCCGCGGTAATCCCCCCAAGGAATTTCAATTCAAAAAGGGTGTTTCGGGTAATCTCAAAGGTCGCCCTCCCAAAAGTCGTAAAGACCAGCTTGTCATCGACATCATCAGCGAGTTCCGAAATATCCTCACCGCATACCGCGAAGGCGGACGTGCGAAGCGAGCATCGCGGCTTGAGTTGATGCTCAAGAAGCTGGTGAATAGCGCACTGGAAGGCGATGCAAGGAGCGCCGAAGTACTGTTTAAGCTCCGCGCCAAGGCCAGCAAGAGCAGCGGCGCCAAGTCTCAGAAATTTATCGTAGAGGATTGGGTACCCGATTTCGAAGGTCAGACCGGCGAGCAAAAAACCCGCGCGCACGCACGAGAAAACGAAATCGATCTAACTGACCCTGGGGAAGAGGCTAGCTCGCCCGCGACTGATCCGCCTGGTTCACCTTCATCCTCACCGAAACGCTTCCCGGGATGAATGAGCCCGGCGACCGGCTGCAGTTCAACCTGCAATCAAAACTCTCGGCCCAAAATCGAATGAGGCTTCAATACCGTCATGAGTGACAGATTGTCTGTAAAAAATAACACGGAGAGCGTGATCTCGCTGGGAAAAATGCATCCCGGACAAATCAAGGCCTACTGGGCCTTGAAACCTCATCGCTACAAGATACTGCGATGCGGCCGGCGGTTTGGCAAAACCGAATTTGCCAAGATCTGGATCGGTCAAGGCCTGCTACAGGGCTGGGAATGCGCCTGGCTTGCACCCCAACATAAGATTTGGTCGGAAGCCTACATGGAAATCAAAGGCATGCTCCGCCCGCTTTGGCAATCCGGTTCGATGGGATCATCGGTTATTCGATTAAAAAATCGCGGACGTCTCGACTTCTGGACCCTGGGGAACGAAATCGCCGGTCGTAGCCGGCGCTACAGACGGGTGGTCATCGACGAGGCCGCCTTCGCGAAGAACGGCGACAACAAGGTCGATGGCTCCATGATGGAAATCTGGGAAAAAGCGATCAAGCCTACGTTGTTCGACTATGGCGGCGAGGTGCTGATCTGCTCGAATTCGGCTGGAAAGAACCCAGACAATTTTTTCTACAATATTTGTACCGACCCGAGCTACGGATTCGGAGAATTCCATGCAACAACGATGGATAATCCAACGCTTCCGAAGCCGGACCCTGAGGAAAGCAAGGCGGCTTGGTCGGAACGCCGGGAACGGTTTCTCGCTGAACTGATCAAAGACAACGACCCCCTGGTCTACCAACAGGAATATCTCGCTGAATTCGTCGATTGGGCCGGGGTAGCCTTCTTTGGTCGCGAAAAACTTCTGGAAAACGGCCAACCGGTCCCCTCCCCCACAAGTTGCGACGGCGTGTTTGCGGTCATCGACACCGCATCGAAAACCGGCACCGATCATGATGCAACCGCCGTCACGTTCTTTGCACTCGACAAGCTCAGCAGGCGTGCACCTCTCCTGATCCTGGACTGGGATATTGCTCAAATCGAAGGGGCCCTACTGGAGACTTGGCTGCCGATGGTATTTGATCGGCTGGAAGAATTGTCACGGCTCTGCGGTGCCCGCCATGGTTCGGTTGGCGTATGGATCGAGGACAAGAACTCCGGAACTATCCTGTTGCAGCAGGCTATCCGCAGGCAATGGCCAGCAACCGCCATCGATTCGAAACTGACTGCCATGGGCAAGGACGAGCGAGCCCTCTCGGTTTCCGGCTACGTCTACCGGGGGAGCGTCAAATACACCGACTATGCCTTCGACAAGACTACAGTCCACAAGCGTAAATCGCGCAATCACTTGGTCGACCAGATCGAAAGCTTTCGGATCGGCGACAAGGACAACAAACGAGAAGACGATCTTTTGGATACGTTTTGCTATGAAATCGCTCTTGCTCTTGGAGACGGAAGTGGCTTTTAACGAACAACGGTGCGGATTTCTAAGAAGCTAGTGAAACCAAGCTTGTAAGCCACTTGTCGTAAATCAAATCCGGATATATTGGTGGTGCAGCCCGCCGAGAACTGGGCGGCAAAGAATGTTCCCGGTCCGCTCGACGGCGCGCGAGACCGGCGTATCATTCTCCCGGGATAGATGCGTAACCTGCGCGCAACGTGCCGAGTCTCCAGCGCTTCCGCTCAGCGCAGGAATGGCTTGATCGTCCGCAAGCCGCCTGCAACAGCTGGGGCCGTCACAATGAAGAGTGTGGGCGCTCTCACTGTGACCCTGCTCTCAAGCCTGAGCCAAGCCGTGTGTGCTCAAACCGGTGATGCCATCGATCGCCTGAAGGCATGCTCACAATTTGAAGGCATGCAGCGGTTGAAGTGCGTCGACGAGCTCTTGCAGGAGGTGGCACCTGACCCCGCGCAGCCTCGAGGGCCGAACTGGATCATCAGCGAGACGACCTCGCCGGTGGACTATCGGCCGCAGATCGCTGCGCTGACGACGGCGCGCGCGCCGTCGCAAGACGTCCCGTCCTCGCTCGCCATTCATTGTCGCACCCGTCGCACGGAGCTGATAATTTCCACAACTGGCTCCTGGAAACAGGCCCCGGATGGTGAGGTGAAGGTGGTATACCGGATCAACGAAGAGCCGTCTGTTGAGCAGCGCTGGCGAGCCGCGGAAGTGGGGAGAAATCTCGCCCTTCCAGGCGACGTCGTCGTTTCCTACGCTCAATGCCGGATGGCGGCCAAATTCTCGTTCAAGTGTACGCTGGTAAAGGTCCGCCGTATGAAAATACGTTTCAACTGGCCGGCCTGAATCCCGTCCGACGTAAGATCGCGGCAGCGCGCAGCTGGCCCCAGCCCTAATCGCGGCGCATACTAAAACGAGTGCCGGTGTTCGCATCCTCGGTCTGACGAGTATTTGGTTATCTACGGCGACTACTATTTCGCGCGTGATGACGCGGTGGCCATTCCCACAGTGACCACCAGTTCAACAAGCCCGCAACGATACCATGCTGCATTTTACCAGCGTGACCCTGACTAAGGCGGGCGGCTTCAATTTCGTGCATCTGCCATCCGGCGGACTTGTGATCGGGTTGCGGGTGAGTACTGCTCACAATCGGCTTCAGGTGCTGATAGGAACTCAATGTCCGAGAGGGGTCATTCACGTCGGTTCGCCCCGCCGGTGACCACTTCCGGTCTTCGCCCAACTGCGGACATCACGCATCAGGACCACCACTTCCGAAAGGTGCCAATGCCGGACCTGGACCCGCTATTCGATCACCTCGTCGGCGCGCGACAGCAGCGCCGTGGGAACGGTAAGCCCAATCGCTTTCGCCGTCTTGAGATTGATAACCAGCTCGAATGTCGTCGGCTGCTCGACGGGCAGATCAGCCGGTTTGCTGCCTTTCAAGATTTTATCGACAATGGCCGCCGTCCGCCGGGCCATTTCCCGCTGATTTCCCGAGTAGGCGGCAAGCCCGCCCGCGGTGGCGAAGCCGCCGCTCGGGGCGATGGACGGCAGGCGATCCCGCATGGCGAGTTCCGCAACGCGAACACGCGGCAGGCTGGGCTGGACGACGACGGCACTCGCGCCGGCACCCTTGATAGCGGCGAAAGCCGCATCCAGCTCCTCGGGTTGCCTGATCATGATGATCTGAATTTCCAGATGCATTCCTTTTGCGCCGAGCTGTATCTTCTCCAGAAATGATTTCGTGAACGGATCGGTCGCATTCGCCAGCACGGCAACACGCCGCACTGCCGGCAGCATGTCGCGGATAACTTCGAGCGTCTTGGCTCCGGCCTCTGCGGTTGTCGACGCCGTTCCGCTGATATTACCGCCGGGCCGTGACAGGCCCGCGATGAGACCGGTGCCCACGGGGTCGCCAGCCCCGAGCATCACAATCGGAATGTCCTTCGTGATCTGCTTTGCAGCGACAACTGCGGGAGTCGGATAGGCGACGATCGCATCGACCTTGAGGCCAACAAGTTCTGCGGTCAGCTTGGCAAGGCGCGCGCGGTCTCCATCGGCCGTCCGATACTCGAGCTGCGCGTTCTGGCCTTCTTCATAACCAAGGTCGCGCAGCCCGATGCGAAGCAAAGCGCCGAGCGGTTCAGGGTTGTCGAAGTTGAGGATGCCGATGCGAACTGTTCTGACCTGCTGTGCGCGGGCGCCGACCGGCCACGTCGCCACCGCACCACCGAGATACTTGATAAACTGGCGCCGCCTCATGCTTGTTCCTCAGTTGAAGGTACTCACCATGACGGCAAATCTTTCATATTTCAACGAGAATGGATCGTTCGTGTCGGCTTTGGGTCAGAGGACTAAACCGCTCGCGCGGT
This sequence comes from uncultured Alphaproteobacteria bacterium, assembly GCA_963774775.1. GTDB lineage: Bacteria > Pseudomonadota > Alphaproteobacteria > Rhizobiales > Xanthobacteraceae > Bradyrhizobium. The sequence goes on along the minus strand of CAVZGZ010000040.1, from coordinate 10,651 downwards.
TGGGCGCTGCGGCGGGCGACACGTCCAACACGATAGCGCGACGGGGCGTCCTGTCTTGAGATGAGGGGTTCGCAACCTCCATCAAGACAGGAGCATCCCCCATGACCGATAAGGCCATAAGCCCTGTGTGTACCGAAAACCTTATCCGAGTTGATGACGTGATGGAATCGCCTAAGCTGGCCGAATGATCGGGCTGCTCTGTTTCGTTCTGGCCGTCCTGGCCTCGCCATTCAAGTCGAAGTTGCGGCTTGAAGCTGAGAACGCGGTGCTTCGACATCAGTTGATTGTCTTGGGGCGTAGGCTGCCTGGTCGCGTCCGGCTCACGAACAACGACCGCTGGTTCTTTATCCAGCTGTATCGATGGTGTCCGTTGATCCTGGAGGTCCTCACGATCATCCGTCCCGAGACGCTGGTGCGTTGGCACAGGGCCGGCTTTCGCTGCTACTGGCGTTGGAAGTCGCGCCCACTGGGAGGGCGACCGCAGATCGAAACGGAGCTCCGCGTGTTGATTCGGCGGATGAGCGTTGAAAATCCGCTTTGGGGCGCGCCACGCATCCACGGCGAGCTGCTCAAGCTCGGGTTTGAGGTCGCGCAGTCGAGCGTCGCTAAGTACATGGTCAAACGGCGGGGGCCGCCCAGCCAGGGATGGCGAACCTTCTTGCGTAACCACGCGCCGGACATTGCCGCGATGGACTTGTTCGTTGCTCCGACCATTGGCTTCGACCTGCTCTATGCCTTCGTCATCATTCGGCTAGACCGCCGAGACCTCGTCTGGATCAACGTCACAACAAACCCGACAGCGGAGTGGATTGCGCGTCAGATAACGGAGGCCTTCCCGTGGGATGATGCCCCAAAATACCTCATCCGCGATCGGGATCAAATCTATGGCGCGGTCGCCACACGCCGATTGCGCGCCATGGGCATCCGGGACAAGCCCACTGCACCAGCTTCACCTTGGCAAAACGGCTTTGCTGAACGGCTGATCGGATCGATCCGGCGTGAGTGTGTGGACCACATCATTGTCTTGGGCGAGGCGCATCTGCGCCGGATTCTGAAATCCTATGCTGACTATTACAACGGCGTCAGAACGCACCGATCATTGAACAAAGATGCGCCGGTCTCTCGCCAAATTCAGCGAACCGGAAGCATCAAATCAAACGCCATCCTTGGCGGACTTCATCATCACTACGTCCGGGTTTAGGTTTTTGGTACACACAGGAGGTCGCCAACAGAGGCGGCCTTACCGGATGCGTAGTTCTGCGATCGCCAGAACCGACAGCTGCGCCGCGTCATGGGTACCAGTTTGCGCGATCTTGATGATGATCTTCGCGATCATTTCCGTTAGGGGGTCGTCGCGATCCTTGACGCAGAGGGTCTGCAACGCTTGCTCGTATGCCTCTGTGATGCGGCTGATCTCTTCCGGCCCTAACGCTGATTTCTTTAATAGGCGATAAATAGCCATTTCTAAAACTTATCTTGGTGCTTGTCGCCCGAGGCCAGCCACTCGGTCATATGTTGAGGCTGTCTCGGCTCGACGGGCTTTGCGAAGCAAGGAGGTCGCGCTCAACGCCCGGTGGGGTGCCCTGAGCTTGCTTGCGTAACTGCGTTGCTTCCTTTGCAAGGCGTTCTTCAAGGGAGATAGTTTGTGTGAAACGGCGACGCTCTGGCATACGCTGCTCCATCCATTTGAGGATTGGCGGGAGCGCGACCGGCGTTCTCATCACCGATATCTGCCACGAGATCGGGCGGTGATGACAAAGTGTGCGCCCTGATCCTGAGAAGTGCCAGAACTTTCAATATTAGCTTTTCTGCCGGAACCAAATTAGGCGCCTGGGCTAGTATCATTCCGGCTTTCCTGGACGTTCAATAAGTTCGTATTTGGGAACGTGGGTGCTTTCCAGCCACGATTTTAGAGCAGCTCCGCAGACCGTGCAGACCGCATCACCCGTATGCGGCACCAAGAACTTCTCTTCAGTGCGTCTGTACTCGGCGCCGCAATTGCATTGCACAATTGTCGCCATCCCGGGAATATGCGCATCGGACCGTCGATTTTCCAGTCCGAAACTCGCCCACATTCAAACTGACCGCACTTCCCGCACGGCAGCAAAGCCCGCCTCAACCACGCGTGTCATGGCTTCGGCGCGTTGCTTCCGGTCAAGTCGATGGACCAAGGTAAGTCCGTCCCGGGTCATTCGCGTCATTTTGGTCGTGGGCCGACTACTCCGGTCTTCCCCTGGAAACGGACATCGTCAGGGCCGGTCGCCATGTCTCAAAGGTGCCATGTGCGGACATCAGACAATTCAGAACGAGCACCGGTTCGGACTGATCAACCTTGTTTGGCTCGCGCTATCGGATACTCACCTCTTTCCGTACTCCGTGAATACGTAGTCGCGGTTCTGCACCACCGTGTGGCAAGCGAACCCGCACTTCGCGTCGTTTTCCTGCGGCGGTTTGGAGGCTGCGGTAGAGGGCTTAAACGTATCGGACGCCGCGTCATAGTCGAACGCGCCCCATCCCCATCCGCCGCTATCCGCGAACCTCTTGCTGTCCTTCACCATGAAATCAACGTCATGCTGCGTACCTGGCACGGATGGCTGACCGGGGTACGCCTCTTGTTTTTTCGGTGTCCAATGAATTTTCGCCATTTTCGCGCCGTCCGGGAAAGGCTTGCCATTGCCGGGCACGCCTTCCTTGTAGGCGTTGATCATTGCTGGATTCCCCACGATCACAGCAATAAGGCCTTCGTTCTCACTGATCGCGATCACAGGCCAGTCCTCGTATCCCCTGAACTCAGAGAAGGCGAGCCCGTTCGGTACTTGCAAAGTGTACTTGTCCTGCGCGGAAATCGCGGCACCAATTGCCAAGATGGCGATCGACGCCGAAATGCTGAGGCTGATCAGCGAGCTTTTTTTCATTGTCGCATCTCCCTCATCGGTTTAGGGGCGTGTGACGATCAATGATCCTTTGTTAGAAATCGCTTCGTTGCATTGTCTTCTGAGGCTCAGGACCGCACCGCCGTTGCTCACGAAGATCATGATTACAGCATAGCATGCGGATTCCGCGTCAGCTATGGGTCATTGGACTAAACCGCTCGCGCGGTAGAACGCCGCGGCTGGCGACACGGCGAAGCAATAGGCGACAGTTCATCGTGACGCGCGGTGCAATTAGCCCGTTGCTGGCGAGGATCCGATGATGATCGAGGACCTGCTGATCTGGAAGTTCGTGGCGGAGCATCCCCATTGCACAAGAGCCAACTCGAACCCGGCATTCTCGACCGTGATTGTGTGCACCATCGCGCTCGTTGGACCCAGCCCAGGAATTCCTCGACGCAAGCAGAGTTACAAATGCGGTGATGCTCTTGACGAGCAACTCGAAACAGTTTCGGCTCAGTAGCCCCAGCGGCTTTCCAGATCGATAGAGATCGGTTTGCCTCATGAGATTCGAATATCGAGGAACTCACGTTCAGATTGTGTGGTGTGGTATTTTTACTACGGCCAAGCCCTTGAAAGTCGGACGCCGGCCGCCGAACAAGCGGCGCCGTCCCTCAAGCGGCCGGCATCCGAAACCCTTCACAATATCGGAAGTACCGGACGCGATGTTGCGGTGTAGGCAGAAGCAACGAAACTATTCTCGCGTTCAATCTGACAGACGAGGAACGGACGTATGGAGGCGAGCGCCATGGGATGTGAGGCGAAGGCGTTACAGCGTTCCTTGCCGGACGAGGCGCTAAGTATCGTCGCGCACGGGCTCCGGCCGACCGGACCGAAGCAAAAACGGATCCACAGACTCAGCTAACAGGGTCGCCAATTGGGCGGCGGCAGGCGTGGACTGCTTTTCGGTCGGCAGCGAGCCGACAGAATGAAGCGCCAGTCCAGTTGCAGCGACAACGGTAGCTATTGCAATTGCAGCAAGATATTCAATCCTCATGGCGATGGTCCCTCCATCGGTTGCGCATTCCGGTGAAGGCGACCATGGATTCCGACGCATGGCGACCACTTGATCCGGTCGATGACGACCAGGGCGGCGCATGAGCTGGATGGCGCCGTTGGATGCAGGTTTTGATCTCAGTATTTGTGGTTTCGGTCAAGCTTCAGGTGGAGCCCGTGCGCGGCGCGGAGTGACCGCCACGAGTCAGACGCAGCGCCGCGGGCGGGCGGGCGGTTAGTAACGAGGATCATTTTTTGACCGCCTTGGTCGGCTTTGTGGCCGTCGCATCCACCATTTCGACGACCGGACCCGTAGTGTCGGACTTGGCCGTCTTTGGATCGCGCATCGAGGGACCATCGAGCGCGAGGCGGTAGGCGTTGTGCACGAGGCGGTCGAGGATCGCGTCAGCGAAGGTTGGCTCGTCGATGACGTCATGCCATGCCTCGACTGGCAACTGGCTGGTGATCAGCGTCGATCCGGCGCCGTAGCGGTCTTCGACGATCTCCATCAGATCGCGGCGCTGGTTCGGATTGAGACGATCCGGCCCCCAGTCGTCAAGGATCAGCAGGTCGGCCTTGGTGAGCATGCGGAACAGGCGTGCGAAGCGGCCGTCACCGTGCGCCAGTTCGAGATCAGCGAACAAGCGTGGCACGCGCGCGTAATGCACGGTGTAGCCGTCACGGCAGGCTTTCTGTGCCAGCGCGCAACTGAGCCATGACTTGCCGACGCCGCACGGGCCGGTGACGAGCAGGTTGCGATGCTCGGCGATCCAGCGGCCGGCGGCCAGCTGCTGGAACAGAGCCTTGTCGAGCCGCCGTGGCGTGCGGTAGTCGACATCCTCGATCGAGGCCTGGCCGTGGCGCAGCTTCGCATGGCGCAGCCGGCTTTTGAACCGCTGCGTGCCGCGGTGCGCCGCTTCGCGATCGAGCATCAGCGCCAGCCATTCGGCAGGGCCAAGGTCCTTCGCGTGATCCTGTGTTTGCAACTCGATAAAGGCGTCCGCCATGCCGTCGAGCCTGAGGGCTCGAAGCTGGTCGATGGTGGGATGGGTCAGCATTGTGTGTCGTCTCCTCAGTGGAAGTAGCGGGGGCCACGGATGTTGGAATGAACTATCGCAGGCCCGTCCGTGGCGGTGGCGGGCCTTTGGCGATCCAGATTGTTCTTCAAGATGGACGTCACCGACGTGTAGGAGCGCGCGCCGATGTCGAGGGCGCGACCGCAAGCGGCTTCGAGCCGTTCATGGCCGAAGTTGGAGGCGTGCCGCAGGATACCGATCGAGGCGCGGAAGCCTTGCTCCGGATGCGTTCGCTCGCGCAGAATGATCTCGATCAACGCCGATGTCTTCGGCCCGATCTCGTTCGCCCGTCGCTGGATGCGTTCCGGCGTCCAGTCGGCATAGCGCCGGTGGCTGGACGGCATATGTTCGCGCACGGTCGTGTGGCGGCGGTTGGATGACGAGCGCACATGGACGGCGACGCGATTGCTTTGATGGAAAAGCTCGATGGTCCGCGCGGTGATCCGCGCCCACAGCGTCTCACGCAGCAGCGCATGCGGCACCGAGTAGTAGTGCTTCTCGACTTCGACGTGATAATCGAGGCCGGCCTTGCACTGCTTCCATTCGGCGTAGACGTAAGGCGCTGTTGGGAGCGGCTTCAAGGCCGATCGGTCTGTCGCGTCGAACAAGGTGCGCCGGCTCGCGCCCAGATGCTGCGACAATCGGTCGTTGAGTGTTACGAGGCACTCCCGGATCGCCGCGTTCAGCTCCGGCAGCGAGAAGAACCGACGGTTCCTGAGCTTGGCGATGATCCAGCGCGTCGCGACCTGCACGGCGACTTCGACCTTGGCCTTGTCGCGCGGCTTCCTGGGTCGCGCCGGCACGATCGCCGTGCCGTAGTGCGCCGCCATCTCGGCATAGGCGCGATTGACGGCGGGCTCGTAGAAGCAGGCTTTTGTGATACCGGACTTCAGATTGTCGGAAACCACCATCGCCGGCACGCCGCCGAAAAAGGCGAACGCGCGTGTGTGCGATCCGATCCAGTCGGGCAGCGACTGCGTGGCCGTTGCCTCGGCGTAGGTATAGCTCGACGCACCAAGGGCTGCGACGAACAGTTGGCAGGCATGCACCTCGCCGGTCGTCGCGTCAAAAATGTCGATCGTCGTGCCGGCATAATCGACGAACAGCTTCTCGCCGGCCACGTGCGCCTGTCGCATCGTCGGCGACAGGCGGCCTTCCCAGGCGCGATACAGTTCGCAAAACCGGCTGCGGCTGTAACCGTCGGGATGGGTGGCGCGGTACTCCTCCCACACCAGTTGCAGCGTCACGCCCTTGCGGCGCAACTCACGATGAACCGCCGGCCAGTCCGGCAGCGACCGCCAGTCCTTGGCCGCGGCCGCAGGCGCCGGATACAGGCGGCGCTCCAGCGCGGCGTCGCCGAGATCGTCGGGCAGTGGCCAACCGATACCGGCTTCACGCGCCCGACGCAGACACGCCCCGGCAGCGGTCGGGCCGATGCCCAGGCTCGCTGCGATCTGACGCTTGGACAGGCCGGCTGCCGACAGCCGCAGCACATCCCGGATCTTGCGCATGGGTAATCTCGATTGGGCCATTCCCGCTCCTCTGGAAAAAGGAGCGAGGTCCGGCTGATTCGCGGATCACCCAACGGCGTTCATCACGCCCGTCCACAACCCTGTTGCCCTGGTCGCCATGGACCGGAACAGGTGGTCGTCATCAATCGGAATTAGTGGTCGCCATCAACCGGATTCACCGGTCGCCATGCCCCGGAGCGCGCACTCCATCGGTCCCACGGACTAACCGGACACTCTCTTAAATGGTTCCAGAGCGCTGTTTGCCCCTAGCCCTGGAACGCCTGCTTGCGCGCCCGGAAGGCATCCTCGTCAATCCGGCCGAGTGCGGCGAAATAGGCCCCGATTACTCCGCGCGGCAAGTTCCTCAATGCGTCGGCTCGGCGCTCCAATTGCTTCCCCTTCCGCCCGAACGGCGTCACGATCAGAAGTCAGGGAACGAACGCTCCGGTCAAGACTTTAGAAGTAGACGAGACCGTCGCTCGCCGTTAACTACATGGCGCATGTCGCGGATAGCCAATGGTTCCTGCTGGACCCGCTGTTCTCAAAAACAAGCGCTCGCGCAGATAGCTAAAGCGGCGGTCTACTGCGGGAGGGGTGGGACCCGAATGAGGCTTCGCTATGCGCAACCGCATTGACATAGACCCCAAACACAGCCGAGCAATGTCAAGAGATCGGAGGGAGACTACGCGCGTTGCTGAAAGAAGAGCCGGAACTCCCGGGGAGCCTTAGAACGCAAATCGACCGGCTCCGCGAATTGGAAGAGCAGTCACCATAATCATTCCGGCGGTTGAGCCATGGGACAAGCGTCGCCGTTGAGCTACTTTAGCGCAGACGGCTCGGCCGAACATGGACGAGCAATCCATCGGTGAAGCGCCGTGCGTCAAAAATTTTGAATGAGTACGGTGCGGCTCAATCCGAATTGATCGGCAAAGCCGTCGTGCTCACCGACGGAAAGGCAGGCACGGTCGAGAACGTTTGGCTGGATGAATTGCACGGGCTTCGGATTTCCATCGAAGGTCATGATGGAAGGTGGCCGGTCTCAACCATCCAGCTTGCGGAGTCCTAGACCTCGCATCAGCTGCGCGTTGCCCAGATCGCGCGCTCCTTTCAAAGCATTCCAATCAAAATGAAAAGCCCGACCTCGGTCAGGAAAGTGACGCTCACGATCGCGACCGTAAGGAACACGTCGCTCGCCGAGAGAGGGTTCATGATCGCCTCACATCTTGCGAAGCCCCGGGAGTAAATCATTCAGGCTAGAAAATGTTTCGGTTCAAAACGCAGAATGGCGCGAGATGCGAGCGGCGCCGGCATCCAAGGCGGCCTAAGGCAAAGTCCGGTCATTTTCGGACTTGGGCGCGCGCTGTTGCGAGGTCCACTTTGTCGATGAGCCGACATCGCGAGCGTCACGCTGCCGCAGGATATCGGGTGCCGAGCTTGCGATCGAAGGTTCGTGCCTCTCGCAAGTGGAACCCGAATTGAGCTTGTTCTGTTAGGTTTAGGCCGCGCGGCCCCCCAACCAGTAAGATTGCCGAGCACCCTATGCCCAAGATCCGCGTTTCAATCCCGGAATTGCAGCGTCGAGCGTTGTTAGAAGTGAGAAAGCAGCCCGGCTGTCATAACGTCCAGGAAATAGCGATCAATCGCGTTGCAAAGCACGCTGAAAATAACTGGTCGCTCTGTGTGCTTGCAGCGGGCGCGGCAGATGCCAATACCGCCGCGCGCGCGGCGGTTCACGTCCAAACTGTTTTGCGCCGGGACTATGATCTGCTCACGGATTAATCTGTAGGTCCATAAAGGGAAGGCGGAGATCAAATGGACCACCGCTTCACGTTCTCGATATTCACGAACTCATGGCACCCCGTTGTGCGATGCCAGCGCGGCGATGAAGCTCAGGTTGGCTACCGCCGAAGAAGCATTGTTATCGGCGAGCAACACAGTCGACCGAGCCATCAAGTGACACTAACGTTGTGTATCTTGTGGACCTCGATGGATAGGCCGCGAGTGTCCGCTTTGCTGCGCAGTACGAACTCAACTCGAACATCGGGCCAGGTCCGAAAAGTGCCAATAGGCGACCTCGTTACTCCGTTTGATACACGGACAACTGAACCTCCGTCCCTGCCTCACCCGCAGCCGCGGCTAATTGGGCCGGAATGGTCCCGGCATTCGATTTACGGCGCATCCGTTCGTGCGGCGACCGAGCGCGCCAAGGAGGCCAGGCAAGCAGGCCGATAGGCTCGCGTGTGATGCATGGAACAAGCGATGCTGGGCTTCCGTGGACCTGCGCCGCCTTCGTCTACATTGGGTGACGCGTTGAACGCGGGCTACTTCTATCTCGAAGTGCGGTGTCTAGGATGCGACACGCACCAGACCGTTGCGCTCGACGTTGTTCGCAGGCCGAAGGCAACACCGATCCACGAGTTGGAGCGGTACATGCGGTGCAAGGACTGTTCGCAGGTGCGGGGTTATGCGTACAAACGGTCTCACTTGGTCGCCCTCGGCACCGGAGGATTTCAGCGAGTGACCCGCCGTCAACGTGGTGGCCGGGAGAGAGATGATCTTATCACCCCCGATGTTCGGAGAGGACCGGAACTCGCGGGCCGGGTGTCAAACGACGCGATTGCCCCCTAGCGGACTTCGCCTTAGGCCGCCTCGGATGCCGGCGCCGCTCGCATCTCGCGCCGTCTGCGTTTGGAACCGAAACATTTTCCAGCTTGAATGGTTTACCCCCGGGGCTTCGCAAGATGCGAGGCATTCATGCACCCTCTCTCGGCGAGCGACGTGTTCCTTACGGTCGCGATCATGAGCGTCACTTTCCTGACCGAGGTCGGGCTTTTCATTTTGATTGGAATGTTTTGAAAGGAGCGCGCCATCTGGGCAACGCGCAGCCGATGCGAGGTCTAGGACTCCGCAAGCTTGATGGTTGAGACCGGCCATCTTCCATCATGACCTTCGATGGAAATCCGAAGCCCGTGCAATTCATCCAGCCAAACGTTCTCGACCGTGCCTGCCTTTCCGTCGGTAAGCACGACGGCTTTGCCGATCAATTCGGATTGCGCCGCACCGTACTCATTCAAAATTTTTGACGCACGGCGCTTCACCGATGGCATTGCTCGTCCATGTTCGGCCGAACCGTCTGTGCTGTCCAAAGCGGCTCAACGGCGACGCTTGTCCCAACGCTCAGCCGCTGGAATGATTGATGGTGACTGCTCTTCCAATTCGCGGAGCCGGTCGATTTGCGTTCTAAGGCTCCCCGGGCATTCCGGCTCTTCTTTCAGGACCGCGCGCAGTCTCTCCCCGATCTCTTGAACGATTGCTCGGCTGTGTTTGGGGTCTATGTCAATGCGGTTGTGCATAACGAAGCCTCGTTCGGGTAAGAAAGCGCCAGCATTGGCACCCACCCCTCCCGCTTGCGAGCACGGCTAGCAATTCTGAACGGAACCGGAGACCGCCGCTTTTGGCTATCTGCGCGAGCGCTTGTTTTTGAGAACAGCGGGCCCTGCAGTAGGAACCTTTGGCTATCCGCGACATGCGCCATGTAGTTAACGGCGAGCGACGGTCTCGTGCTTCTAAAGTCTTGACCGGAGCTTTCGTTCCCTGACGTCTGATCGTGACGCCATTCGGACGAACGGGGAAACAATTGGCGCCGAGCCGACGTATTGAGGAACTCGCCGCCCCGAATATCGGCCCATCTCGGAAGTCAGCACCCAGCGATTCATCGCAAGAATTGCGCGGCGATCCAGGAACTTCACGCGAGACGCGCCACCAACGTCCACAGCATCGCGGCCGATATCCACAATCCGGTAGTGGCGCTTGCCCCGGAAATTTGGCATGATCAAGCTAGGTCAACAAAGCGGTGCGCCGGTATCGGGAAAGCCGCACTGCGGCGGGGAACCCATTGGAGACGGTCGGACTTGATGCGGCCGGAACAGGCCCTTAAGGGGGTTCAAATGCGACAGGCGCGCGTGTTCCTAGTGGAAGATGAGGCGTTGATCCGGCTCATGCTCGCCGAAATGATCGAGGAGCTTGAGCATCAAATCGTAGCTGAGGCGGGCTCAATTGCGCCTCGCCTCAATCCGCCTCATGCTGAGAAAGCTCTGTCAAAAAACATCATGATCCCGGACAGACTTCAGACTACGAG